>NZ_JAKOEN010000011.1:0-416144 GCF_022355455.1 Pseudomonas sp. KSR10
AGGCGCGACCCCGCGCCGAATGAGCCCCGCCGCCCAGCTCAACGGTTTTAACCCGCAGTGGTTGTATGCAGTGGAGAAACCGCTTCGCCCCGAGGTCGGGGCTCCCACAGCACCTCCAGGCACCACTCGGATCTCCGTGGGAGGCGCGACCCCGCGCCGAATGGGCTTGGGGCTCATTCGCCCTCTACGGCTCGCTCGCCTAGCGATACAGGTCCGCCCGCGACCAAGGCAGTTCATGGGAACCATCCGGCAAGGGCTTGCTCGCCAGAATCTGGTGCAGGTTGATCCAGTTGCGGCGGAAGCCATAGGCACAGCCCGCGAGATAGACCCGCCAGATGCGCAGCGCCCGCTCTGGCACCATCCGCTGGGCTTCGGCCAGATTCTTCTCCAAGCGTTCGCTCCAGAACTGCAACGTTCGCGCGTAGTGCAGGCGCAGACTCTCCACGTCGACGATTTCCAGCCCCGATTCGCTGATGCAGGCGCCGATCTTAACCAGGTGAGGTAGCTCGCCATGGGGGAACACGTAGCGGTCAATGAACTCGCCCGCGCCGTGAGCCACTGGCCGGCCGTCGAGATGCCGCGAAGTGATGCCGTGGTTGAGTACCAGCCCGCCCGGGCGCACCACATCCGACAGCTGCTTGCAGTACAGCGGCATATTGGCGTGCCCCACGTGCTCGAACATGCCCACACTCACCACCTTGTCGAACTGGCCATCCCGGGGCAGATCGCGGTAATCCATCAGCTCGAGCGTCACCTGCCCCTCGAGCCCCTCGGCGGCGACGCGCTCGCGGCCGAGCTTGAGCTGCTCGCGGCTGAGCGTGATGCCGAATACCTGGGCACCGAATTCACGCGCTGCGAAGCGCGCCAACCCACCCCAGCCGCAGCCGACATCGAGCAGGCGATCACCCGGTTTCAGCCGTAACTTGCGGCACAAGTGCCGCAGCTTGGCCTGCTGCGCCTGATCGAGATCTTCCGTGCCGGTCTCGAAGTAGGCACAGGAATAGACCATGTCGCGGTCGAGCCAGAGTTGATAGAACTCGTTGGACAGGTCGTAGTGATAGGAAATGGCCTCGGCGTCGGTGGCCTTGTCATGCGCCTCGCGAGTCGGCAGCGCGGAGTGCTCTTCACCCAGGGCGCTGGTGATTTCATCGCCGATGCGAATGATTTCGTCCAGCGGCCCGTGCAGGTCGATCTGACCCTCCACATAGGCACCGCCGAGCAAGTCGAGGCTGGGATGTGCGAGTTGCGGCACGAGGCTGGGGTCCTTGATCTCCAGCGTTACGGAAGGGGCCGGGCCTATGTCGATCTCGTTGCCATCCCAAAGCTTCAGGCGCAACGGAAGTTCCAGCTCCTTCAAGGTCGGAAGTAATGCGGCCAACATACTCGATCTCCTGAATGTCACGTGCATGGAATCCTAGACCAGCTTTTTCACGCTTGCGCTCGATCGGCCGATGGCTTTTGTCTATCAGTCCGATTGAATATTTGCTGGCAGGGCGCAGGAAAGGGCTGGCGCCGTGATCAAGCGCTGGCGTATGCAGGTTCCGGATACAAGGCGAGGGAAGCGCTTGGGAGCCAGGACGAAATGGCGGAAGGCAGTGGGAGTCGAACCCACCCGGGGACGGCTGCCGCCCCCAACCGGGTTTGAAGCCCGGCCGCACCACCGGGTGCGATTGCCTTCCTCATTGATCTACAAGGACTTTTTCTAGCTTGGCTGATGCTCTGACCGGGGAGTGTCGAAGAAGTGTCGAAATTCCCGAGCGGGGCCGAATGCCAGTACGTCTTGCAGATGATCAGGCGCGAGGTGAGCGTACCGCATAGTCATGGCCAATGACGAATGACCCAGGATCTTCTGCAAGGTCAGGATGTTGCCACCGTTCGCGATGAAGTGTGACGCGAAGGTGTGCCGTAGGACATGAGACTTCTGGCCTGCTGGCAGATTGAGCCCAGCGCGGGCGACAGCCTCATCGAATCGGTCACGGCAATTGCTGAACGCTCCATGTTCGCGAAGATGGGCACGAATGCGATCTGCTAGCTTCGGATCGATGGGCACGACACGCCGCCGCTTCGACTTGGTGTTCACGAACTGGAGTGCCCCGTCAGCAACCCGGCTCACCGTCAGCCCCTGAGCCTCACCCCATCGACAGCCTGTAACAAGGCATATCATTGCGATCAGCTCGACGTGTGGATGCCTCATGTTCCGCATTACCGCAAAAAGCTGATCGATCTGAGCGGTGTCGAGGTAGGACAGTTCTCGCTCTTGCACTCGGATCGCGCGGAGTAGGGAGAGCGGGTTCTGATAATCGATTTCACCGAGACGACGCAGCTCGTTGAACATAGCCCGCAGGTAGGAGAGTTCGTTGTTTAGAGTCTTCGGGCTGATCCCTGATGCAAGGCGCCTGGCACGATATTCGGCGAAGTCGGCAGCCGTCAGAGTGATAGCAACCGGATTTTTTAGGCGTTCAACCATTCGATCCATGATGACGCGGCGTCCCTCGTAATCAGAGAGCGACCGACCATGCAGGCGACCCCAGCAATCCACCAATTCGGCTAGGCGACGACGGTCCCTAGGCTTCGGTGACCATTGCGCGCTTTCAATGATCTTGGACCGACATGTAGCCTCGAACCGTTGCGCTTCGCCTTTGGTCTTGAAGGTCTTGCGAAAGCGTTTGCCCTTGATCGGTTCAACATCGACCTTCCAGCGACCATCAGCTAACTGGTCAATCGCCATGGCCATCACCGCGTTGGCCGGGGGCAGCAGCGTCAGCCCGTTTGTCTTGTTTGTGTATTTGGCAAACAAACATCAGACGGCACGCCCCCATCGCACGTGGCGTTCCTGCAAAAGGTTCTTGATGTGGATGTATAGATCCCGCTCCGTCATGTCCTTGGATGCGTAGTGATCGCGGATAACTGGCCAGCATTCCCACTCGCGCAACCGCTCAAACGCCTTTTTTGCGCCCACTCGCTCCCTTGCCAGCAGGCTTACGAAGTTTCCCAGGAACAGTTCCACGTTTTTGCCTGAGAAGCCTCGAGAGGTTTTGTAGTAGCGCTTGTACTCCGTCTCATCGACCAGGGAGTCCACTGGCAGATCGACGCGGGCGTCTTCTCGCAGCAAGGTCCAGATGGGCTCAAAGTAGCCGGGGCGGGCGAGCAGCTTGAATTGGCTCAGACCATAGCGCCACAGACCTTCCAGATGGGCTGAGAAGGCGTCGAAGGAGTCCGTGTTGATGGCTTGGCCAGTCTTCACGTCAATGGAGCCACTGGCGAACTGCTGGATGACCGAATGGTGATAACGCAGCTCGACGCGCCATACATCCTGGATCGGGTCGTAGTTGTCCGGGTCTTTGGCATCGAAGGAATCGCGCCGACGCCATACGCTTTCCCAATAGTCCAGCTTGTCGGTGGCTCGGGCCTGTTCGGTCTTGTTGTAGATGCAGAGCTGGACGCCACCAGCGGAGCCGAACATGGATGTTTCGCCACGACCGTAGACGCTGGACTTGGTCGCCCAGTTGATTTCGTTGATGCCCGAGATGTCCCGGTGCGTCCGCGCGCGACAGTGCAGACGTGCCACCAAATCAACCGGAGGCTTCCAGCCCTGAAGATCCAGCGCTAGATGGACCGCACACTGATTGCGTTCGCGGTGTGTCATCACGGCTGCAGCGTAGTAGTCCATCCGCTCTTGCAGACGCACCGGCGACAGCGCGTCGATGGCATGCGGCGACACTTCGATTTTCAGGTGTGGGCCGATTTGATCCAGCTTGGCGTTGAAGTTTTTGATGAGCAGAATGAACCCAAGGTCGGCGTTCTGGAGCTTGTACTGGTAGCCAGAATCTCGGCCAACCCGTCCCGAGTGCCAGATCTCACCGGCGAACTCGACCATCGCGCCCGGCTTTTCAAATAGCGCCATGACCTCAGGGCGGATCAGCCCTCGGTATAGCTGGCGGACCGTATCGACGCCGCAACGTAGCAACCGGACCTTCGAGAGATCGGTGATTGCCGCTGTACTCGGATCAACAAACAACCGCCCGTGTTTCGTCGGGTTGCCGGTTATATGGTCCATTCTTACTTGGTCTTTAACGCTCATTCTTGAATCTCCAACAATGTCCATTAACGGACGGTTTCAACTCGATCTATATGACGTGTTACAGGGACGTCAGCGCGCGCAGCACGCCGGCTCGTGCCTCGCCGTGCGTGCCAAGGACGCGCTGACGGTCTTCACCACAGGAATTCACCCTTCTCATACGGCACGCGGGTCAAGCGGGTGCCCTGGGGTTCGTTTTGGCCCTGGCGCGGTTGTGCCGCCGGCTGTGACGCCGGTAGCTGGTTATTGCGGTTCTGGTCCTGCATTGAGCCTCGGTCGGGCTTGGTGTCATCGAAATAGCCGTTCTGCACGACCGTCATGCAGAACTCGAACGACACTTCCAACAACGTGCCTTGCTGGCTATTGCAGCGGCACCCGGTCAACCCATCGTCGGTGTCACCGATGCTCATCCGCCGTCGGTTGCGGCTGATCAGCTCTCGGTCGGTGGTGGCGATGCACACCGGCTTGGGGAAGGATTGCGGGGTGTTCAGCTGGTCATAGATCGGCGCGGAGCCCGGCACATCCTTTATGCGCGGCACGCGCGAGCCGAGATACTGCTCGAGCGTTTGCGGCTGTTCTGCGCCCTGGCTGCCGATGGGGTTGATAAAGGAGCCGACGACGCTTTTCGCCTGATCGACCATGCTTTCGGATTCAACCTGCGCGCCGATTGGGTCCGCCGCTTGGGGCTCCGCCGTTCCTTGCTCGTAGCGGGCGTAAACGCGATATGCAAGAAATCCCGCAACGACGATGACAGCCAAGGCCGCCAGGAACTTGGTCGGCACCTTGGTCTGGAAATGGTGCTTGGCGTTGGTGCTGGTGTAGGCGCCGAAGTATTTCTTATCGAGCCGTAGCGACTTCTTGTCGGCATCCTTGAAGCTGGATTTCACCTCGACCTTTTCCACCACCACTTCCGACTCGAAGCGCAGCAGTTGGGAGGATTTGAAGACGCGCCAGTAGTGGATATGCGAGTTGCACAGCCGCCGCAGGTGAACATCGAGGTAGCGCGGGTCCTGGGTGACCAGATGCACTTCGTGACCCTGGTGACGCATGGTCTCGAAGCGGGTGATGTGCTCCGGTGGCCGTGCCCGTGGGTCGCGTGAGCCAAACCAGCCTTGCGCCTCATCCACGACGATGATGGCGTCGGCCGGCAGTTCGAACCACTTCTCGGGATCTTCAAACACGAACCAGCTGGCTTTGAGCTGGTCGGGTTTGAGGCCGTTGATATTGTGGTAATAGACGACGCGGCCCTGGGCGTGGGCGCTCTGATCGACTTCGCGGATGGTGTTAAGGGTCTTGCCGTGCCCCGGCTTACCCGTGCGGATGATGAGCATGGGATCAGGCCGTGAAAGTGGTGACGTTGCCGAGCTTGGTGCGGCGATCGGCAAGCTTGTCGATGCCGGTCAGCACCAGGCGCGTGGTGATGGCGGCGATGTACATGTTCATCGCCACATCGATCTTCGCCAGGCCCAGGATCATCTGGATCGACTGGGCAGCGCTGCCCATGTTGGCGAGCATGTAATCCTTTGCTTCACCGATCACGAAGTTGATGCCCAGATAGCTAACCATGCCTATGCCAAGCACCCGCAAAACCATCATCACCAAGGGTTTGACGATCATCACGGCCAGTACGGCCAGGTAGTAAAAATGCATCAGGCACCCCCAAAGGCGCGACCCACATAGACGGCGCACCACATTGCGGTAAATGCCACGATCAGCCAGGACATGTCCGTAGCCGCTTGGCATAGAGGTTCGTAATCGAGTTGCAGGGTGCGGCCACCGCTGGAACGAAGGTTCATGCTCTCGGGTGAGGGGCAACCGGAGGGCAGGAAGCGCGCAGCACCATTAATGAAGCCTGGCGCTTCAACCTCAGCTTCTTTCAGCTCGAATTCTTCGCCCTTGAACAGCCCCTCGATATCGGTCTTTTTCTTCTCGAAGTCGGCTTGCTCTTCAGCATTGCAGCGCAGGGCTTTTTGTTGCTTGAGAATGGCGCACTGGACCGCATCGCCATTGCAGCTGATCTGCGTATCGCAGGCTTCGCCGGTCACCCCTGACTGAACGCACTTGTTGGGATCGGTGGCCGGATCACATTCGCCTTCACCCTCGCCGTCTCCCTCGCCGTCGCCATCGCCAGACCCATCACCGCTACCATCGCCATCGCCATCGCCATCGCCATCGCCAGAGCCGTCACCATCCCCTTCGCCGTTGCCTGGATCATCGGGATCGGTCGGGTCGCCGGGATCTTCCGGGTCGGTTGGATCTTCAGGGTCAGTCGGGTCTTCTGGATCGGTCGGCTGATCAGGAGAGCAGAAGGTGCCGTTGTAGGTGTAGCCGTCCGGGCAGTTGTTATCGGGATCGGGGGTTGGCGTGTCGTCGGGGTTGGTTACGTCCGAGGCTCCAGCAGGCGCGGTGCGAGTTGGTTCGCCACCCGTGCATTCAAAGCCGGCGCTCTTGTATTCATAGGAGCCAAACACGCCCGGAGGATTACCGCTGGTGTAGGCGTAGACATTGGTCGGTGCGGTGAAGCCCCAGGTGTATTGGCAGCTATTGGCGCAGACGCTGCCTGGAGGTTCGGTCGAGGGCTGACCGACAGCAGCCTTGATCAGGTGCTGGTGGAGGATGGTTTGGCCGTTGGTGGATTCGCACTGGCTTGGCGAGGCATCACATGCGCCAGTATCCGAATTGTATTCAGTGCCTACCGGACAATTGTCGCCGTAACGTATTACATCGTCGCCCCGAGTGCCTCCATGACTTGAGTTATAAATGTAATAACACTCTTGATGTAAACGACCATCAGCAGCGGTAAAGATTGGCCCTCTAACTTCACCTATATATCTTGTGTTTGCGCGAGTGGCAGCGTCGTGGCATGCCGCTTGAGGCGTAGGATGCCCCGGATACGCGGTGTTTGATCGGTAATGCCACAGGTAGTCAGCCGCAAATACAGACGGCGAAAATAAGGCGAATAAAAGAGCGGTGCGGATACAGAAAAAAAACACGTTCATCTCAAACCCGCCCAAAAAACACGAGATAGAACGCCAGGGTGGTCAGGATCAGGACGTACAGCTGGTAACTCATGGTGGCGTTCCCTCGGAAGTGAAAACCCCGCCGGAGCGGGGTTTGTTTGCTTCGGCACGTGCGGCGCGCAACCCCGGCTTACAGGGCGCGGCGCATGTACTTGAACGCCATCGCGGCGATGATCAAGCCGAAAACGGCCCAGCCGATGGTGCCAACGTCTTCGCCCGCCGAATCCAGTGCACCAGTGGCTTCCGGTGGAACAGCGGCGTAAGCCTGTTGAACAGCCAGCAGGCCGGTTGCAGCAGCAGCGCCCAGGGAGCGACGCAGGGTTTTGATGTGTTGCATGGGTGATACCTCACTGTTTCAGGACTTTTTTGAGGACCAGAAAACCGAACACGGTGGCAAAGAGCACGATGGCCTCAGCCTGGAGTTCGGAGACCTGTTCCCAGGACAGTGCAGCGCCGTAGAGGCTCTGCATTTCCTCGACCGTGAGGGCAACCAGCGACCCGGAGCAGACAGGCGTACCGTCAGCGCCTTGCAGCCAGTCACCGTCACAGGCGAGGAAATTCATGCACCGGCCTCGATGAGGTCGGCGGCTTGTTCGAGGGGTTCGCAGTCGGGGCAGACGGCGAAATGGGGCGGCAACCGCAGATCGGGCAGCAGATCGCTTTGCGGTGCAGGCAGGCTCATGAGCTTGCCCATGTCGTTGCCGCAGCAGTCGCAGATAACGCGGTCACCCATCAGCATGGTCCGCCCCTCCCTTTAGTTGGCTTTGGCTGGTTCCGGCTGAGTGCCGGTCGCAGGTTTGCCGGGTTGTTGGGTAGGCTGCTGAGTGGGCTTGCTGGCCTGGGTGGCGTTGGTCTTCGCGGACTCCAGATGGAGGCAGAGATTGTTGCCCTTCTGCTTGCCGGCTCGGGCGACCTCGAAATGGATACGCACGGTTTCCAACGGTTCGAAGTTGGCGCCGGAGGCAAACACCTCGTCGGCCACTTCCAGGGGAACGTCCATGCTGACGATGGACAGGCCGTTTTCGGTCTCGCCGTCCGGCTCATCGCCGTAGAAGACCTTAACGATCTTTACTTCTGTGCCGTTCTGGCTGAATGCGAGCTTCTGAGTGCCGAGAAATGCAACTTCCATAGTTGAACGTGCCATGTTGTGTTACCTCAGTTAGTTACGCTAAGTGCGTGGGTTTGCCTTTTTGCGGGCCGAGAGAGCCCAGGCCGAGGAACTGTTAAAGTTTCTCTCTCGCCAGGGTTTACGCGGCTTGCAGTGGGTCTGTGATACTAGTTATACGCTATTGACCAACTGTTAATTCAAACATCAACAAATATCATCAAGTGCGTTGGTTGTTGGTCTATGTTGGACTTAGTTGGGTTTGTAACTTTGCTCCCATGAATAAAATTGATAGTTGGTTAACACCAAGGGCTTTGCCCTTGTCATCCCACTCTTGCCGCCGAGGGCTCAGGAGCGCGGGGAGAAAAGCACTCCCCACACTCCCGAGCGGAGGCTGTTTCGATTCGTGCCGGGTCAAGGGTGCGCTCCGCCCGTGCTTCCGTTTGTCCGAACGGTGAAGCGTGTTCGGACAAGCCGGGAGCGCGGCCCTGGACCTGTTCGGCCCCGCGTTGAGCCTGATAACGCTCGACGGCATAGCGACGCAGATCGCTGATGGTTCGATGCCGGGTCGGTTGGCCACCATCTAACGGACTGAACACAGGGGAGCCTTCGCCAAAGGTGACGTACCCGTACAACTGGCCACCGATAGTCAGCGCCCGACCAAATCCATCGAGTGCGCTTGCCTCGATGCGAGCGTGATGCCTTTTGCCTTCTAGCCCTCCAGCTCGAACGGTTCGTAGATCGGGACGTAAGGCGTGGGCTTGCCCGTGTCGAGCACAACGCTCCAATACTTCGGCGGTCGGGGTGGTGGCGTGTGTTTCTCGCAGGTAAAGGCCGGTATCACCGCCCATTCCGAGGCGAGGACTGTCCAGACACCAGCGATCTTGCCCATCCTTATTGTGCGAATCGGCTGCACAGAGGCGGGGCGGCATTGGGCGCAGGGTGTGGACCGGGAGCGAGCGGGTTTCGCCACCTCGCGACGGGACCAGCAGACAGAGCAGGCGCAGTTGTCGGGGTGCGGCAGGCGCAGGTAGCTGTGCTGGCTCATTGGCAAGCTCCTGCGCCTGAGGCTTTACCAGGCGCTGGCTGCGCTCAAGCTTGACCATCGCAGGCATGACCGGACCAGCATTGGTTCCGTCAGGGAAAGGCTCGCCAGCGTGCTCACCAGCAGACGCCGCAAGACGGTCCAGCACGATCCATTCATCCAACGTAATCTGGCCAGACGCAAACAGGGCAGCGGTGAAGCCATAGCAGCGACCGTAACGGATACCGTGAACGAGCTTGTCGCGGTAGTCGCTGAGACGGAGTGAAACAAGCAAGCGCAGGTAGTCGCGGGTGGTTTCCGGAGTCATGCGGTTCATTCTGTCCACTCCTTTTCCATGAGCTGATTAACCAGCAGCGCCACGTTGACCATCACGTACTTGCCGACCTTGTGAGACGGGATGTAGCCGTTGCGAATCCAGCCCCACACCACGTCGTGTTCATCGTTCATGCGTATCCAGTCCGCGAACTGACGCCACGGCATAACCGGCGGCGCGTTGTGTAGGTCTATCGGCGGTAGGTTTCCTTCCATGTCCTTGGCCTTTGTTGCACTATGTTGGTCTTCGTTGGAGCTATGCTTATGGAATAAATCCATATGGACAGTATCCATAACTCATCGGATTATGGCAATAGTCCATACGATTTATTCTGACAATGACTGCCCGGATGCTTGATAGAGCCCTTAAATTGCTGGAAGCGACGAGCTTGAAAGACCTTGCTGAGGTGAACAGCAAGGAATACGTCAGGTGGCAGAGCATCAAGCGTGGGAAAGCGCGAATGAGCGCCGAAGAGATCGAGCAGCTTGGCCTGCTCTACCCGAGCTATCGATGGTGGCTGATGACTGGCGAGGTGATGCCCGATAAAGGGCAGACCAGTCCCGACTACGACGAGGCCAACCGAAACTTGACCAGTCAGGACGCGGGATAGCGATCACAACGGAAGTGACTAGGCGCTGGTACGCCCGAACGACAGGGAGAAGTTAGGTATGAAGGCTGATTGGAACGACGCCCCGGACTACATCACAAGGCACCCACGCAAAAGCCGCAGGCTAGCGAAACTGATCCCCGGTCTGATCGGCACCGTTATTACGCTAGCGGTTCTCCAGATGGCAGGCTCAGCGTTCCTACAGGCAACCGCACAGCGCATTGCCGAGAAGCGAATTCAGCCTAAGCCAGTCCCTGTCGCTGAAATCAGCAGAGCAGAGCCTGCCCCTGCTAGGAATTGGGACAAAGTGGTCGAAGAGGTGGCAGCTAGAGGTGCAACGCCTCAGCCGAAGTCAGGCCAACCTCAAACTGACCTCATCGAGACCCAACCTAGCAAACAAACCGTATTCAACGACAGCAATTACACCCCCCAGGGTGCGACCAACATCATCCCAGCTACGCGGGTCATCCCCGAGCAAGCCGTAAAAGTCCCTGCCAGTAAAAAGGAAATTGTAGTTGTAGGCAAACAATCGCGGCTAAGCGACTTCTGTCCTTATAAGGCAGGAAGTATTGAGCGCAGGAACTGTAAGATGAATGTGGAGCTAAGTAATCGAAACTATGCGAGATAAAACGTAGTTAGCATATTACTGAGGAGGAAAGCTATGGATGGTTGTATCGAAAAAATCGAATCCATTAAGGGTATGGCAATATTCAAGGATTTTTCGTGGTCCGCGTCCGTCAGGGATGAAGGTAACAATGTTTCCACTTTCAAGAGGCTAAATATTATATATGGCCGAAACTACTCTGGGAAAACCACGTTATCTCGCATAATTCGCTCTCTTGAAGTTGGCTCGATCTCAGATAAATATTTAAAGCCGGCGTTTGCAGTAAACTTCAAAAATTCTCCAAATGCTTCTAGTGCTAATTTGAGTTCTCATGGTAGGACCATTAGGGTCTTTAATGAAGATTTTATTCGGGAAAACCTACGGTTCATAGTTGACGACTCGGAAGACATAAACTCATTCGCTATTTTGGGTGAGGACAATGCGAAAATTGAAAATGAGATCAGAGAGCTTGAGCTAGAGCTGGGGAGCGAAGAAGAGGCTAACTCTTTGAATGGGGTCCTGTTTAAATCCAAACTGGCTCACTCTAAGGCTGAAGAAGATTTAAATAATAAGGAAAAAGAGCTAGAGTCGAAACTGAAAGATAAGTCAAATAAAGCTGATACTGGCATCAGGCATAATAAATTATTCGGTGATGCTAATTACAATATCAATAAAATCAGAGCCGATATTAATATTGTTAACTCTGAGAGTTATAGCCCAATTTCTCAGGACCAAGTTGAGTCTCACCACAAGCTATTAAGGGAGGTTGTTAAAGAAGCTATCCCGCAGTCGGCCATCTTTAATCTCAAGTATGCCTCGATTGCAAGTGCCGCGAAGGAAACACTAGAAAGAGAGATAAAAGCATCATCCCCATTGCAAGAGCTAATGAGTGACGCGGCCTTGGATTTATGGGTCAGAACTGGTCGAGATCTCCACCGTGGTAAAAAAGATAACTGCAGTTTTTGTGGGGGAACCCTTCCGCATGATCTTTGGGACAAGCTTGATAAACACTTCAATCAGGAGTCGGAAAAGCTACGTGGAAGTATCGGTGAGCTACTGACGCTTATAGACGAAGAAAGGGCGAGGGTGCCTGCCTTGCTTAAAATAAGGCGCTCAGATTTCTACGCCAACTTCCACGGCGAGCTAGATCAGTTAGAAACTGACTTTGAAGCATCGGTGTTGGAATACGATAAAGCTTTAGCGGTCATTGTTGATTTACTGAATAATCGAAAGGCTGATATCTATACGCCGATTAGTTTTATCGATAAATACTCGGATGACACCCTCGCCTCAATACATGGTCAGTATGAATCTCTACGTACGAAGTCAAACGACTTTGCCGCCTCTCTAGAGGAAGAGCAACGCAGTGCGCGTACCGTCTTAAGATTGCATGAAGTTTACACGTTTTCGAATGATATCAAGTATGTGGATGAGTGTGTGACGATAGAGCAAATGCAAAGTAATCTGGCTACTGCTCTTTCTATAAAAAACCAGGCTGTAGAAAACAAAGGCGTGGTTGATGACAGAATCAAGCTACTCAAAACACAGTTGAAAGACGAAAGTAAGGGCGCTAAAAAAGTTAATGAATATCTGAATGATTTTTTTGGGCATGATTCGCTCTCACTCGAAGCCGTTGAGACTGTCGGCGATGAATTGGCCAGCCATCGATTCGAGGTTAGGAGAAACGGAGAGCGTGCATATCATCTAAGTGAGGGTGAATGTAGCTTGATCGCTTTTTGTTACTTTATTGCTAAGCTAGATGACTATGAGACCAGGGGCAGTGAACCGATAATATGGATTGACGATCCAATATGCAGCTTAGACTCTAATCATATATTCTTTATATATAGTTTGATAAATGCTGAAGTGGTAACGCCTGAACAGTACCTGGATGGGCAGGAGCTAAAGATTCGGGAAAGGTATAGTCAGCTATTCATTTCAACTCATAATTTAGACTTTCTTAAGTACTTAAAGCGGCTTCCCGGTGCTAATAATAAGAAGGTTAGTCAATATTTTTTGATTAATAGGCAGGGCGAGAGCAGTGAGATAAGGCTTATGCCGGGATACCTTAAGGAGTATGTTACAGAGTTCAACTATCTGTTTAGCCAGATTCAACTTTGCGCTTCTATCAAACATGTAGATGATACTAACTATACTTCTTTTTATAATTTCGGGAACAATGCGCGTAAATTTTTCGAAATATATCTTTACTACAAGTATCCGAACTTCGGCACCACAGACGAAAAGTTGGAAAAGTTTTTTGGCGCGAATAACCTCCCCATCATTCTAACGAATCGAATAAATAACGAATATTCGCACCTGGCGGGCGTCTTTGAACGAGGTGCAACGCCTACGGAGGTGCCAGAGATGCAAAAGGCCGCGATTGCAATCTTAGAGCGCATAAAGTTAAAGGACCCTGACCAATACGAGGCATTAATGGAAAGCGTCGGTGCGAAGGACCCTGTTGCTATCTAGGATGGATTGTCGAAAAAGTGTCGAAAATAATGGTCAAGGAAGACCACCATTGGCTATCTACCCTTTCCAGTCGCTGGATAACGGCTGACATAGTCCAGCATTAACCAAACACAGACATCCCACATACAGGATTTGAAGCCCGGCCGCACCACCGGGTGCGATTGCCTTCCAACGCGTGCCCGGGTGGGCAGGGTTGGAGTGAGTTGGCAGCCTACCTGAGCTCGGCGTCCGAGGCCAAGGCGCTGTCGCGTCGCACCTTGCGTTCGTTGCCGAAGCGGCGGGTGAGGCCGATGCGGTCGAAGTGTTCGAGCAGCTGGATGCTGCGTTTGCGGCCTAGCTGGACCTGGTCGCGGAAGGCGGCGGCGCGGATTACTCCGGATTGGCGTTCCATCTCCAATACCTGGTTGGCCAGCTGGCGAATGGTCGCGTCGGGATAGAAGAGGTCCTTGACGACCTGTTGCAGCTCGCCGATGCGCGACAGTTTGCGCAGCAGATGACGAACCCGCTCCTCTTCGACGTCCAGTGCGCTGGCCAGGTCGCGCACCCAAGGCGGGTTGAAGCGGGCCGCTTCGAGCAATGGCCATAGTCGGGCCTTGAGGACTTCTTCTTCTTCATTCAGGTGTATTCGGTGCCCGGGCAGGTGCAGCCAGGGACCGCTGGCTTCGATCATGCCGGCTGCCAGTGCCTGGTCCAGCACGGCGAGATAAATAGCTCGCTCCAGCTGGGGCAAGGCGTAACGGCGAAGACGGTCGCGATCCGGGCCGAGTTCGTCCGGTTGGCTTTCATGGAAGCGCTGCAGGGAGGCTGCCAGGCTTTGCCTGAGGTAGTCCCAGGTGCCGCGCTCGAATAGCCGCGGGCCCGGCCTAGTGGAGATTTCCAGCGCTTCGTCGGGTAGGCGCCAGGTATGCCGTGGCCGATTGAACTGACGCTCCAGCAGGGCCGGCTCCAGGCCATTGAGGGCGCTCGGCAGTAAGGCCGGGAGGATATCTTCGAGTGTGTCGCCGCTCAGCGCGCGCAGCACGGCCAGGCGTGCATGACGATGTCGGTTGCGTGGCGGGGCGAAGGGATCGAGCACCCGTCCGCCGCCCAGGGTTCGCTGGGCGGACTGGTCGCGCAGTACCACGCGATCGCCGTGCACGGCATGCGCCGGCGCATCGAGCAGTAATTGCGCATGAACGTGACCGCCGGGCGCTAGGCATTCGCCTTCCAGCAGCGCGATGCGGCCGGTAACATCCTGCGCGCCGAGGTGAATGTGTACCGGCGTCCAATGACGCAGGTCGCGGGTTTCGCTGGGCAACAGGCTGAATTCGATGTCGAGGCGTCGGGTCGCGGCCTGCAGTTCTGGCGTCACCAGCCAGTCGCCGCGGCTGATCTGCTCTACGGCTAGACGGTCGCCGGCGAGGTTCAGGGCTACGCGCTGGCCCGCTCGCGCCTGCTCGCAGACCTGATTCTGGGCATGCAACCCGCGCACCCGAACCGTGCGCCCGGCCGGACTAAGAGACAGCTCGTCACCGACGCTGACGTGTCCGGCGAAAGCCGTACCGGTGACCACCACGCCGGTGCCGGTGACGCTGAAGGCACGGTCGATGGCCAGACGGAAATGGCCGTCTTCGCGGCGCGCGCGTACTGCGGCGGCCTGTTCTACCAGTGCCGAACGAAGCGCGTCGATGCCCTCGCCGGTGATGCTGGAGACTGGGAAGACTGGCGCTCCAGCCAGCGGCCCGGGTTGCAGCAGCGATTCGATCTGAGCGCTCACTTCGGCGATGCGCGGTGCTTCGACCCGATCGATCTTGGTCAGCGCGACCAGGGCGCAGCGAATGCCCAGCAGCTCTACGATGGCCAGATGCTCGCGGGTCTGTGGCATCACGCCGTCGTCGGCCGCCACTACCAGCAGCACGCAATCGATGCCGCAGGCTCCGGCCAACATGTTGTGCACGAAGCGCTCGTGGCCGGGCACGTCGATGAATCCGGTGAGGTCCGCCTCGCCGAGGGACGCGTACAAGTAGCCAAGGTCGATGGTGATGCCGCGCTGACGCTCTTCGCGACGACGGTCGCCCTGCTGGCCGGTGAGCGCCTTGAGCAAGGCGGTCTTGCCATGGTCGATATGACCGGCTGTGCCGATGATCATGACGCCAGTTCCCGTTGCAGGTGGGGCAGCTGCTCAAGCAGGGCCGGCTCGTCGTCCAGCTGGCGCAGGTCGAGCCAGAGTGCGTCGTCGGCAACTCGGCCCAGAATCGGGATTGGCAGGCAGCGCAACGCCTCTTCCAGCTGGCGCAGGCTACGGCCGCGTAGGCGCCTGGGCTGCTGCGGGCGGATGCACAGCGCAGCGCTCGGCAGGCGTGCTACCGGCTGTGCGCCGCTGCCGATCATGCCCAGCGCATCGCTCACGGCGACCTGCCAGTGTTCGCCAAGCGCAGTGGTCAACGCCGGCGCGAGCCGTTCGGCCTGTGTGCGGATGTCTGCCTGTGGGCGGCTCAGCAGGCGCAGGCTGGTCAGGCGCTCACCAAGGCGATCGGGGTCGCGGTAGAGGTTGAGCACCGCTTCGAGCGCCGCCAGGGTCAGCTTGTCGACACGCAGGGCGCGCTTGAGTGGATTCTTCTTGATCTTGCCGATCAGCTCGCGGCTGCCGACAATCAGCCCCGCCTGTGGACCACCGAGCAGCTTGTCGCCGCTGAAGGTGACGATGTCAGCGCCGTCGCGCAAGGCTTCTTGCACGGTGGGCTCTTTCGGCAATCCCCAGCGCGACAGGTCGACCAGGCTGCCGCTGCCCAGGTCTTCGAGCAGAGGCAGGCCATGGGCGCGCGCGATGGCGGCCAGTTCGGCCGTGGCGACGCTGCTTGTGAAGCCTTGCACGTTGTAGTTGCTGGTGTGCACGCGCATCAGCAGGCCGCTGCGCGGGTTGATCGCGGCCTCGTAATCCTTGGCGTGGGTGCGGTTTGTGGTGCCCACTTCGTGCAGCTTCACGCCGGCGCGGGCCATGATGTCAGGGATGCGAAAGGCGCCACCGATCTCGATCAGCTCTCCGCGGGAAATGATCCCTTCCTTGCGCGCGCCAAGGCTGTTCAGCGCTAGCAGCACGGCAGCGGCATTGTTGTTCACCACCGTGACGGCTTCGGCGCCGGTGAGCTCGCGGATCAGCCCTTCGATCAGGTCGTCGCGGTCGCCGCGCTTTCCGCTGGCCAAATCGAACTCCAGATTCAGTGGATAGCGCGCCGCCAGGGTAATCGCCTCGATGGCTTCGTCCGGTAACAGGGCGCGGCCAAGGTTGGTGTGCAGTACGGTGCCGGTCAGGTTGAACACACGGCGTACGCGGCTGCGATGCTGGTTGGCCAGGCGCTCACCGGCACGTCCGGCGAGCACTGCATCGGACAGCTCCAGCGCGGCGAGCAGGCCCTGGCGAGCCGGTTCACGCAGCTCGTCGAGCAGGTCGCGCAGGGTGCCGAGCAGCGCTTCGCGGCCGTAGCGCTGGTGTAACGGCTCGCAAGCGGGTGCGCGCAGCAAACGGTCGACCGAAGGCAGACGAACACTGCTCATAGCTGAGGACCCGGATTGCGATTCGGTGAGGAAAGGGCAGTGGGTGCGCGAGTCGTGCCGACGGCGCTGAACCCTGTTGCGAGGTTGCCTGGCACGCAGGACTCCATTCTTTTTCTACTTCGCGATCTGAATAGACGCTTAATTCTTCGCAGGGTTCAGCTCAGCCCGCCGGGAAGTTGCATCGGCCTGTTTCAAAGCAGATGAGCGAATTCGGTAAGTTTAACTGTGCAACGATCCTGTCTAACCCATGCGCCATGTTGCTGGATGGAGCGTCCCGTTTGTTAAACGCTGGGGATGAATCCAGCGAGCCCTTTAGCCGCTCGCTGCCGCCGGGCTTCGGTCGTCATACCGAATCAAGCAGTAAACCGCGAGTCGCAGAAACGACAAACCCGGGCTAGCCCGGGTTTGTGAGTGACCGCTGCGCGGGTCAGGCGTTCTGGCGGATACCGGCGACCAGCCATGGCTGGTTCTCGCCTTGTGCACGTTCCATGCGCCAGCTTTCGCTGAAGGGCTCGCCCTGGTCGAAGCGCGAATTCTTCGATACGCCGACGAAGGTCAGGGTGGCGATGGTCTTGTCGGCCTGGTCGTCCACGCCGTCGAGCTGGATTTGCAGATCGTCGATGTAGGTGGACTGGTAGGCGTCGCCAAGCTCGGCACGCTCGCGCTGGAGGAACTCATGCAGCTGGGGCGTGACGAATTCGGCGATCTTGTCCATTTCGTTGGCGTCCCAGTGCTGCTGCAGCGACATGAAATGCTCGCGAGCCGCCGCCACGAAGCTCTGCTCGTTGAACCAGGCGGGAGCGTTGATCACCGGCGCTGCGGCCGGCGCGGCGCTGCTGCCGAAGATCGACGGTTGCGCAGGCATCTCGCGCTGCATCGGTGCGTGACCGGCCATGGCCGGTTGCTGCTGGCGACGGCGGGCGGCGAGGAAGCGGAACAGTAGGAAGGCGATGCCGCCGAAAATCAGGATATCCATGAACTGGATGCCTTCGAAGCCGTCTCCCATGAACATGGAGGCCAGCAGGCCACCAGCGGCGAGACCGGCCAATGGGCCGAGCCAGCGCGACGCACCGCTGGCAGCAGCGGGTGTCTTGCCTGCCTGAGTCGGCGCGGCCTGGGTCTGCTGAGGCGCCTGTCGGGTTTGATGGCTAGGCGCCGAGCCGAAGCTCTTGCCGCCGCCGAAACGCTTGGCGTGGACGTCGAGGCTGAGGGTCAGGCCGATACACAGCGCCATGAAAATGCTGAGCACACGTTGCATTTGGTATTCCTGGTTGGACGAAGGTACGGAGCAGATGGTGCACGCCTCGGTTCGGGCGCGCCAGTTGCAGAGTGTTTCGGGCTTTTGCTTCGCTGCGCTTGCCGACCTCGACAAGCGCAGCAGTCGTCTGGCTCAGCGCCAGTTGTACAGTTCTTTCTCGGAGATCTCGTGCATCGGTTTGACCTGGTCCTGGAATGCCTTCATCGACGCCCAGATACGGCCGTTCAGCTCGCTTTGCGCGGCCAGCTCGCCGAGAACCACGTCTGCCTGCTCGCGCATGGCAGTCAGTACCTCATCGGGGAAGCGCTTGAGCTGCGCGCCTTGTTGCTTGAGCTGTTCGAGCGCCAGGGCGTTGTTGTAGACGTAGTCGTCGATCATGTCGCGGCTGGCGGCAAGAGCGGCTTCGGTGAGGATCGCGCGCAGGTCGTCCGGCAGGCTGTCGAGGGCCTTCTGGTTGACCAGCAGCTCCAGCACGGCCTGTGGCTCCTGCCAGCCGGGGTAGTAGTAGTACTTGGCAGCCTTGTGCAGGCCAAAGGCGAGATCGTTATACGGACTGACCCAGTCGGTGGCATCGATCGCACCCGTCTGCAGTGCGGTAAAGACCTCACCGCCCGGCATGTTGACGGTGGTCGCGCCGAGTCGGCTCAGTACTTCACCGCCCAGGCCGGGCGTGCGGATCTTCAGGCCCTTGAGGTCGTCGAGCGAGTTGATTTCCTTGTTGAACCAGCCGCCCATTTGCATGCCGGTATTGCCCACCACCATGGGTTTGACGCCGTAGGGGGCATAGGCTTCATCCCAGAACGCCTGGCCGCCGCCTCGGGTCAGCCAGGCATTCATTTCGCTGGTCGACAGGCCGAAGGGTACCGAGGTGAAGAACTGCGCCGTTGGCACCTTGCCCTTCCAGTAGTAGGCCGCGCCATGACCCATTTCGGCAGTGCCGCGGGAGACGGCGTCGAACACTTCCAAGGCCGGAACCAGCTCGCCGGCGGCATAGACCTTGATGGTCAGCCGGCCATCGCTCATCGCGTTGACCCGGTCAGCCAGGCGCTGGGCGGCGGTGCCCAGGCCCGGATAGTTCTTCGGCCAGGCGGTGACCATCTTCCAATTGAAGTTCTGCGGCGCTTCGCTGGCGGCAGTGGCCTTCGGCTCGGGGGTGGGCTCGACCTTCTTTTCGTCTTTACAGCCGGCAAGGCTGAGCGAAGCAAGCAAGGCTGCGGCAACACCAAACAAGTGACGGCGTTTCATGAATGGGTATTTCCTTTGGCGATTTTATTAGTATGGGTACAGGTTGACGTATACGTCATAGCGCTTCCAGTTTGGCATAACTGAGCATCAACCACTTGCTTCCTTCGTCTTCGAAATTCACCTGGACGCGTGCCTGAGCGCCGGAACCTTCGAAATTGAGGATGGTGCCTTCGCCGAACAGCGAATGGCGGACACGCTGACCGAGGTTGAACGGGGTTTCCGGCACGTTGGCGCCGTCGAATAACGAACCACCGCTCATGCCGCGGGTGTTGAAGCTGCGGCTGACGGTATTGCTCAGGCGCACTTCGCTGACCAGTGCAGGTGGCAGCTCGCGGACGAAACGCGAGATCTTGTTATAGGTCTCGCTGCCGTACAAGCGCCGGGTTTCGGCATAGGTGATGATCAGTTGCTGCATGGCGCGGGTGATGCCGACATAGGCCAGCCGGCGTTCTTCTTCCAGACGGCCGGGTTCTTCCAGGCTCATCTTGTGCGGAAACAGCCCTTCTTCCATGCCAACCAGGAACACCAGCGGGAACTCCAGTCCCTTGGCGCTATGCAGCGTCATCAACTGCACGCTGTCTTCGTGATCGCCGGCCTGCTGCTCGCCGGCTTCCAGCGAGGCGTGATCGAGGAAGGCGGCCAGTGGCGTCTGCTCGTCCTCTTCGTCTTCGCTGTAGTTGTCGAAGGCACGCGCGGCGGAAACCAGTTCCTCGAGGTTCTCCACCCGTGCCTGGGCTTTTTCGCCTTTCTCGTCACGGTGATAGGCGAGCAGTCCGGATTGTTCGATGACCAGCTGCGCCATGTTGTGCAGCTGCATGCCCTCCACCTTCAGGGCAAGGGTGTCGATCAGTTCGACGAAGCCGTTCAGCGCGCTGGCCGCACGGCCCGAGACTACTTTGGTACCGACCGCCTGGTGCAGCGCGGCCCACATCGAGGTGCTTTGCTGGCGGGCCAACTGGCGCAGGGCTTCGACGGTCTTCTCACCGATGCCACGCGCCGGCACGTTGATCACTCGCTCCAGCGCTGCGTCGTTGTCGCGCGTCTGGATCAGCCGCAGGTAGGCCATGGCGTTCTTGATCTCGGCACGCTCGAAGAAGCGCTGGCCGCCATAGATCCGGTAGGGGATTCGCTCGCGCAGCAGGGCTTCTTCGAGCACCCGCGACTGCGCATTGGAGCGGTAGAGAATGGCGATCTCGCTACGTGCCAGACCTTCCTTGCGGATCGCACTCTCGATGCTTTCCACCACGTAGCGCGCTTCGTCGTGCTCGTTGAAGGCGGCGTAGAGGCTGATCGGCTCGCCTTCGCAGCCCTCGGTCCAGAGTTCCTTGCCGAGGCGGCCCTGGTTGTTGGCGATCAGCGCGTTGGCCGCCTTGAGGATACAAGCGGTGGAGCGGTAGTTCTGCTCCAGGCGGATGGTTTCGGCATCCGGGAAGTCTTCGCTGAACTGGTGCAGATTTTCCACCCGCGCGCCGCGCCAGCCATAGATCGATTGGTCATCGTCGCCCACCACCATCAGGCTCTCGCCGCCCTTGGCCAGCAGGCGCAGCCAGGCGTATTGCACGGCATTGGTGTCCTGGAACTCGTCCACCAGGATATGGCGGAAGCGCCGCTGATAGTGGTCGAGCAGCCCCGGATTGTCCCGCCACAGGTCCAGTGCGCGCAGCAGCAGCTCGGAGAAGTCGATTACGCCGGCGCGGGCACAGGCCTCTTCGTAAGCTTGGTAGATGCTCAGCATGGTGGCCAGGAACAGGTCGCCGCTGGGCTGGATGTGCTTGGGCCGCAGGCCTTCGTCCTTCTGCCCGTTGATCCACCACTGGGCCTGGCGCGCCGGCCAGCGTTGTTCATCGAGGCCGAGTTCGCGGATCACTCGCTTGACCAGGCGCTGTTGGTCGTCGGAGTCGAGGATCTGGAAGTTCTGCGCCAGCTTCGCTTCCTGCCAATGCGCGCGCAGCAGACGGTGTGCAAGCCCGTGAAAGGTACCGACCCACATGCCTTGTGGGTTGACCTTCATCAGCTGCTCGATGCGCTGGCGCATCTCGGCGGCGGCCTTGTTGGTAAAGGTCACCGAAAGAATCGAGTGCAATGATGCCCGTTCGACCTGGTGTAGCCAGGCGATGCGGTGCACCAGTACGCGGGTTTTACCCGAGCCGGCACCGGCGAGGACCAGTTGACGACCCAGCGGCGCGGCCACGGCCTGGCGCTGGGCATCGTTGAGGGAGTTCAGGAGGAGGGAGAGATCGTCATGCATCGGCGCATTCTAGCCGTAAACCGACCCGGCTGGCTCGCGCAACGGACGGGCGCGGAGGTACGATCGTTTGAGCGTTGGCTGCGGGTGGGTTTGCGCGGGGTGGTTCGGATTCGGTCTGCCTCGTTTTTGCGTTTTCTCAACCCGAGGTGAGCGGCGGTTCTCGTTCATTGGTCGGAACGGGCTATTGCAGGGACTAGCAACATGCCATCATCGGTCGGTGACTGCAGCGCCTTGACGCCCTTACAGACACCCTATTACAAGACGGCATGATGATCGATTCCGCTCAATCAACCCCAACGGTGTCACTGGCCAAGGAGAATCAGGCCGTACTCGACCTCGCTGACCTCGATCAACGGACTGAGCGTACGCGACTGCTTTATCAGGGCTCCCGGGCCTCGCTGTTGTTGATGATTTTCGCCAGCCTGGCCTTCGCTGGGCTGCTGTGGAACGAGGCGCCGCCGCTGGAGCTGGTGCTATGGTCGGGTTGGACGCTGTTGCTAGCGTTGCTGCGATTGCATCAGGCGTACGCGTTCGATAAGGCCGAGGCGGACGATCAACAGCGTCCGCAATGGCGGCAACATTTCTTGCTCGGCAGTGCCTTTACGGCGGTCACGCTCTGCTACGCGATCGTGGCACTGATTCCCAACGACGATTTCCTTCAACAGACCCTACTGTATGGTGCGGTCGGCTCGGTCATCATCGCCGCTAGCGTCGCGAGTGGCGTTTCATTGCGTGCATTTCTGGTTTTCACCATCCCCAGCCTGCTGCCCGCCGCGTTTGTATTACTGAGTAGTGGCCAGGCGCTGCGCCAGGGCTGGGGCGTGCTGACCGTCATCGTGCTGGCAATGCTGAGCATGATCGCCTGGCAGACCAATCGCCTGCAGACGGCGAGCCTGCGTCAGCGCTGCCAAAACCAACTGCTGATCGCGCGCCTTCAACACATTCGCGGCGAAGCGACCCAGCTGAACGGTGAGCTGGCGCGCGAAGTAGAACAGCGCCGACACGCCGAAGATCAATTGCGCGAAGCCTATGACGGGCTCGAGCAACGCGTGGCCGAGCGCACCGCTGAGCTGCGTGAAAGCGAGGCGCGACTGACCCTGGCGCTCGAAGCTAGCGAGCTGGGACTGTGGGATTGGAATATCGAACAGGGCGAGGTGCACCATTCGCGCATGGAAGTGGTGTTCGGCATCGGCCAGAACGATTCGGCGCGGCGGATTGACCCGCAACGGCCGGAGATTCACCCCGAAGACCTGCCGCGAGTACGCAAGGAAATCATTGCCCACTTCAAGGGCGAAACCGAGCTGTACAGGGTTCAGTACCGGGCGCTGCGGCCGGACGGTAGCTGCCTGTGGATGGAGGATCGCGGTCGGGTCATTGAACGCGACGCCAAGGGGCGTGCGGTGCGAATGATCGGCACCCGTCGGGATGTCAGCGAAACCCATCGGCAGGCTGAGCAACAGCGTCTGGCAGCTGCCGTATTCGAGGCGGCGAGCGAGGGCATGGCAATCATGGATGCCGAGTTCCGCGTGCTGGCAGTCAACAATGCCTGCTGTGCGTTGTCCGGTTACACGCGTGAGGAGCTCATCGGGCGCAGCGTCGCCCGCTTGGCCAGTTCAGAGGACAGCCGCCAGCAGTACGCGTCAATTCGCGAGTCGCTGGAGCAGGACGGATGCTGGCAGGGCGAGTTGATCGAGACCCGCAAGAACGGCGAGGTCTATCCGCAATGGGCCCAGCTGCAGGTGGTTCGTGATAGCCGAGGCCGCATCAGCAACGTGGTGGCATTCGTTTCGGACATCGGCGTCCGACGGCAGGTAGAGGAGCGTCTGCGCTATCTGACGCACTTCGACGAACTCACCGGACTGGCCAATCGCGGCATGCTCAAGGCCCGTCTGCACGCAGCCTGCGAGCGTGCGCGCAACAGCAATCGCGGCCTGGCGGTGCTCTACATCGACCTCGACCGTTTCAAGCTGCTCAACCAGAGCCTGGGGCACGAAGCGGCTGATCAGCTACTGCGCGAAGTGTCCCGCCGCTTGTCGCACACCTTCTCCGATGCGGACACCATCGCGCGGCTGTCTGGCGATGAGTTCGTGGTCGTGCTCGAGGGCTATGGCAGCCTGTCGACTTTGGCGCACAGCGGCAGCCGATTGCTGTCGCGCATCAGCAAGCCGGTGCTTGTCGATGGCCAGGAGCTGGTGGTCAGTGCGTCCGTCGGCGTCAGCTTGATGCCCGACAATGCTCGCGAAGCTACCTCGCTGTTGCTACAGGCGAACATGGCGATGCAGCATGCCAAACACCTGGGCGGCAACACGCTGCAGTTTTTCACTGAGCGTTTGCAGACCTCCAGTCTGGAAAACCTGCAGCTGGAAAATCAGTTACGTCGCGCGCTCGACGAGGGGCAGCTGGAAGTCTTCTACCAGCCGCGGTTGGACGTGGTGGATGATCGCCTTGACGCTGCCGAGGCGCTGGTGCGTTGGCGGCATCCACAGCAGGGCTTGATGGCGCCGGGTTCCTTCATCCCGCTGGCTGAAGAGACCGGCCTGATCATCCCGTTGGGCGAGTTCGTCCTGCGTGAGGCCTGCCGGCAAGCCCGGCAATGGCAGCTGGATGGACTGGCGGCGATCCGGGTCTCGGTGAACCTTTCGGTCAAACAGCTGCGCCAGGGGAATCTGGTCAGTCTGGTGCGTCAGGTGCTGGAGGAGACCGGCCTGCCGGCGGACCGGCTGGAACTGGAGCTGACCGAAAGCCAGTTGCTCGATGACGTCGACAATGCCGTCAGCATCAGTCATCAGCTGCGCGCACTGGGCGTGAAACTGGCGATCGACGATTTCGGTACTGGCTACTCCTCACTCAGCTACCTGAAGCGCTTCCCGGTGGACTTCGTCAAGATCGACCGGTCGTTCATCTCGGAACTCGATCAGTTTGGCGAAGACTCCGCTATCGTCCGCGCCATCATCGCCATGGTTCATAGCCTGGAACTGAAGGTGGTGGCCGAGGGTGTGGAAACCCAGGAGCAGATGGACTTTCTCAAGGCGCATCAGTGCGACGAAGTCCAGGGCTACCTGATCAGTCGGCCGGTTCCGGCTGGCGAGTTCGTCAAACTGCTGGCTTGAAAAAAGCTGGAAGCGAGACCGCTCTCAGTCCGGTCGGGCGGCCGGGCGGCGTTCCGCTTCGATCTCACAGCGATTGGGCTACTCAACGAAAAGCGTGGGTGAACGCCCATCCTGCGGCAGCCAACGGTCCATAAACCGCGTCTTCCCGATTAGCCGCGAGTCGTGCCGCCGTCCAGCTCACGCATCAGCAGCGCATGCTGCAGGTCGACGCTTTCCGGTACGGGTAGATAGAGCACATGGCCGTCTCCAGGTGCCACCTCGGCGCGCTCACCCCGCTTGTTTTCCAGCGCTTCCAGGCGGAGGTTCAGATTGCCCTGCGGAGTCATCAACTCCAGGCGGTCGCCGACGGCGAAGCGGTTCTTGACGATGACCTCGGCGAGCCCGTTGCGCCGTTCGCCGGTCAACTCGCCAACGAACTGCTGGCGATCGGAAAGCGAGAAGCCACGTTCGTAGTTCTGGTATTCATCATGCACGTGACGGCGCAGAAAGCCCTCGGTGTAGCCGCGGTGGGCCAGGGACTCCAGGGTGTCCATCAGCGACTTGTCGAATGGCCGTCCTGCGACCGCGTCGTCGATGGCCTTGCGGTAGACCTGCGCGGTGCGCGCGACGTAGTAGTGGGACTTGGTGCGACCTTCGATCTTCAGCGAATGCACGCCCATCTGCACCAGTCGCTCGACGTGCTGCACGGCGCGCAGATCCTTGGAGTTCATGATGTAGGTGCCGTGCTCGTCTTCGAAGGCCTCCATCAACTCGCCGGGGCGGCTGCTGTCTTCGAGCAGGAACACCTGATCGGTCGGCGCGCCAGCGCCCAAGGTCGGCTGGATGCCGCCTGCGCCGAGCTGCTGCACCGGGATCGGCTGGTACTGCTGGACGATGTTGCCCAGCTCGTTTTCCTTGCCCTCGTGTGCCTTGTACTGCCAGCGGCAGGCGTTGGTGCAGGAGCCTTGGTTGGGATCGCGTTTGTTGATGTAGCCCGAGAGGAGGCAGCGTCCGGAATAGGCCATGCACAGCGCGCCGTGGACGAAGACCTCCAGCTCCATGCCCGGCACCTTTTCGCGAATCTCGCCGATCTCTTCCAGCGACAACTCGCGCGAGAGGATGGCGCGGGTCAGGCCCTGCTGGCGCCAGAACTCGACGCTCGCCCAGTTCACCGCGTTGGCCTGCACCGAGAGGTGAATGGTCATCTCCGGAAAGTTCTGGCGGACCAGCATGATCAGGCCGGGGTCGGACATGATCAGCGCATCCGGGCCCATGGCGATCACCGGCTCCAGATCCTTGATGAACGTTTTCAGCTTGGCATTGTGCGGCGCGATGTTGACCACCACGTAGAACTGCTTGCCTTGGGAATGGGCCTCCTCGATGCCCAGGCGCAAATTGGCGTGGTCGAACTCGTTGTTGCGCACGCGCAGGCTGTAGCGCGGTTGGCCGGCATAGACGGCATCGGCACCGTAGGCGAAGGCGTAACGCATGGATTTGAGGGTGCCGGCAGGCGACAGCAGTTCGGGCTGGGTCATGGTGCGGTGGCTCGGTATATCAACAAGAAAAGTAGGTGGATTCTACTGAACTGGCAGCTGCGTTTCGCCCGGTTGGATCAAGTGAGTGGCGAACTCCTGTAGCCGCGCCCAGTCACTCACTAAAGGGCTTGATCGAGCGTACCGAGTTGCATGCAAACCAACCGTCAACTCCCGGAGGCCATCGTGAGCGACACCCCCGTCGATGCCAGAGGTAGCCTGATCTCGACGATCTTCTGCGGGATCGGTTTGATGGCGGCGGTCGACGAGATCGTCTTTCATCAACTTCTTGCCTGGCACCATTTCTTCGACCGATCCACGCTTGCCATCGCGCTGCTATCCGATGGGCTGCTTCACGCCGCCGAGTTGCTCATGCTGGCGGCAGGCGCCTATCTGTTCATGCGCCTGAGCCGTCAGCGATCCGTGTCGCAGCGGGCCGCATGGGCCGGGCTGTTGTTCGGTGCCGGCGGGTTTCAGCTGTTCGACGGCATCGTCAACCACAAGCTGTTGCGCCTGCATCAGGTGCGTTATGTCGATGAGCTCTGGCTCTATGACCTGGCCTGGAACGGCTTCGGTGTCGTGCTTCTGGTGATTGGCTTCATCATCTCGCGACAGCTCGGGCCCGGCCGAGCCGTGCCACTGCGGGGCGGATAGGCGATGTCTCACCAGGCCCATCTGCTGACGCTGGCCGGAACCTTCCTGCTGGTCTTACTCACCCTGAGCCTGTGGTTCGCCTATGTGCTCGGTGTGCGTGCGCAGCGCAGACGTCGCAAGGCCTGGCACTGCTGGCGGCTGGTAAGTTTTTCGTTTGGCTGTGGTTTGCTGGTGCTGGCATTGTCGCCACCCATGGTCGAATGGGGCCATGCCGACCTACGCGGGCACATGGCTCAACACCTGTTGCTGGGCATGTTCGCACCCATCGCGTTGATGCTCGGTGCGCCCGGTACGCTATTGTTGCGTAGCGTGCCGGTGGTCACCGCACGGCGTCTCACCGATATTGCGGGTAGCCCGCTGGTGCGCTGCATGAGCCATCCGGTTACGGCGCTGCTATTGAATATCGGCGGGCTCTATGTGCTGTATCTGACGCCGCTGTATCAGCTGAGCTTCAATCAGCCACTGCTGCATGTCTGGCTGCAGCTGCATTTCGTCCTGGCCGGCTACCTGTTCAGCTGGTCGATTGCCGGGCCGGATCCCGCGCCCCATCGGCCTGGTATGTGGCTGCGGTTAGGGGTGCTGTTCGTTGCCATCGCCGCTCATGCCGTGCTCGGCAAGTTGATGTACGCCTACGGCTTTCCACGTGACTCGGCACACGATCTGGCGCAGATCGAGGCCGCTGCCCAGCTGATGTATTACGGCGGCGACCTGGCCGAGTTGCTGTTGGCACTGGTGTTCTTCGCCGCTTGGTATCGGCGCCGCACAATGTCCGACGCGCTCGACTGGCAGACAGCAAACCGCCGGACCTAGCAGAGCCGGGTCCGGCGGTTCGTGGCGTGCTGTCGCGGTGCGCTATGCAGCGGCGATCACGTCGCCGTGGTTTTCCGGCTCGATCAGTGCGCGGTGCAGCGCAGCGACCGCGTCGTCGTAGTCTTCCTCGTTGACCACGCACTGCATCTCCACCTGACGAATCGACTGGTGCACCGCCTGGATGCTGATGCCGGCACCGGCCAGGGCCGCGACGGTTTTGGCGAGGATGCCCTTGACCTTGAGGTCGGAACCGATCGCCGAGACGATGGCAACGTTGTGTACCGTAACCTCAGCAGCCGGGTACTTTTCCTCGATCAGCCGCGCGGCGCGGTTGATCAGCTTGCGCGAGCCGGAGGCGTAGTAGGTGATGCTGTTGGCGTCGGAGTCCTTGTTGACCACGTAGAGGCGCAGCTGCTTGAGCAACTTGCTGATCTCGATGTCATAACCGACGTCGCCGAGCATGTCCTGGTCGAACACCTCGATGCCGAAGACGTCCTTGCGCCCGGCAATGATTTCCACGCAGGGCCGCTCGCTCTTGTAGTCCTGGCTGATCAGCGTACCGGCATGGTCCGGCTCGAAGGCATTCTTGATGCGCAGTTCGATGCCGGCGCGGCGCAGCGTCTTGGCCGCACGCGGGTGAATCGCCTCCATGCCGAGGTTCGACAGCTGGTCGGCCACGTCGTAGTTGGTACGGCCGATGGTGACCACCTTGTCGGCACCGACCAGGTTCGGGTCGGCACTGGAGAGGTGGAATTCCTTGTGGATGATCGCCTCGCGGGCTCCGGTAGCGGCGGCTATCTGCGCAAAGGTGATCTCGCTGTAGCCGCGATCGAAGGTGTTCATCAGCCCTTCGCTGCAGTGCGTATAGCCGGTGGCGACTACCAGTTCGCGAGACAGGTCCACCTCGGCGAAGCTGTGGCGCACCATCTCTTCGAACGGCAGCGGTGCATCGCGATGCCAGCCGGTCAGATCGACCATCTTGGCGTTGACGCCGCGGTGCTTGAGCGCCAATACAGAATTGAAGGCTGAGTGCGCTTCGCCGAGGGAGGCGAGCATCTCGCGGACCTTCATCAGATGCTCGTCGAGCTGGAAATGACCATAGGCGCACAGGCGCTGCAGGCTGCTCATGCATTCGCGGGCATCGTCGATGCGCGAGTTGATGAACTGGTTGGCGGCACGCAGCTCGAATTCGCTGGCGAACAGTTCGGCGTTCTTGCCGACCATGCGCTCGCGGATGGTTTCCAGCGCGTCGAGCCAGGCCCCTTCGCTGCGAGCATCGGCGAAGCGTTGGTAGACACCCGGCTCGCCGGTTTTCTTGTGTTCCAGCAGCAGATTGGTCATGCCGCTGTAGGCCGAGACGACGAAGACGCGCTGATAGAGCGCATCGCCTTCGCGCCCGCCGATGAAGATATTGTTCAGCAGCTCGTCGAAGCGGCTCATGGATGTGCCGCCGATTTTTTCTACGGTATGCATCGATTCAACTTCCCGTCTTGGGGGTGAATTTTCATCCCTGGGCCGCCATCTGGCCGCCAACAAAGATCAGACCCATAGTCGGGCCTGATGAGATCCAGCCGTTAAAAACTACCTGCGTTGCCTAGCCGGCCGCGCCAATACGGCGTTAGGAATCGCTTCGAAATGTCCATTTACAGCTCTAAACCCGAGCGCGAGCCCGGTCCTTTTCTCAGCGATTCCTGCCTTGTCTTGGCTGCCTCGCTGACGTTTCTAACCGCCTGGATGTCAGAGATACTTCTGTTTCTGGATGTGCAACGGCTCGAAACGCTCGCGTTCGGCGACAAACTCCGGACGGGGCGAAAGCCCACAGAACGGGGCCTGCGCGGCATTATCCACGTGGTTGTAGACGTAGAACAGATTGCTGCGCGCACTGGGTGTGATGTTGCTGTTCGAGCCGTGCATGGTGTTGCAGTCGAAGAACACTACGCTGCCTGCCGGGCCGGTGGCGGTGTCGATGCCATAACGGTCCGCGAGACGGGTCAGGCTGTCGTGGTCCGGTACACCGAACTCCTGCTTGCGCAGCGACTTCTCGTAGTGGTTCTCCGGCGTCGCGCCAACACAGCGGATGTAGTGCTTGTGCGATCCCGGTACCAGCATCAGCGGACCGTTGTGCGGCTCGTTGTCGGTCAGCAGGATCGAGCAGCTCAGCGTGCGCATGCGCGGCAGGCCGTCTTCGATGTGCCAGGTCTCGAAATCCGAATGCCAGTAGAACTCCTTACCGGTGAAGCCCGGCTTGAAGTTCATCCGCGACTGGTGGACATAAAGGTCACCGCCAAGAATGAAACTGGCGATGCCGGCCGTGCGCTCGTCTGCGGCGATCCGGGCGAACAGCGGGTTGTCCTTGTGGATGGCGAACACCGAGCGAATCGCGCCGCTGTCGGGTTCCTTGATGGTCTTGCCGGACTCGGCGACCGCCGGGTCCAGACGCATGCGTTCGAGTTCTTCGCGAAAGACTGCGACTTCTTCAGCGCTGAACAGATTGGGGACGACCAGATAGCCGTCACGCTCGTAGCGCTCGATCTGCTCCGGCGAGAGGGGCGCATTGGCCAGGTCGTTGCGGTAGACAACCGGATCCAGACGCTCCTGCCAGCTGGGCTCGTCTTGCTGGCGTGAAGGGTACAGGTCGGCTTGTGCGGGGTTCACGTTAGCTCTCCTTTCGATGCCTTCGGGAGGCAGCGGGGCGGGCTCAGCCCGCCCCGCTGCCCGCTCAAACGGTTTCGGCCTCAAGCGGATAGACACCGCTCTCGTCGTGTACTTCCTTGCCATTGAGTGGCGGGTTGAAAACGCAGGCCATCTTCATGTCCTCGCTGCCGCCGCGCAGTAGGTGCTCGTCGTGCTTGTCGAGGATGTACAGGGTGCCGGGCTCGATCTTGTAGATCTTGCCGTCGGCGATGGTTTCGACCTCACCGTTACCGCTGATGCAATACACCGACTCCAGATGGTTCTGGTAGTGGATATGCGTTTCGGTGTTGGCATAGATGGTGGTGATGTGGAACGAGAAGCCCATCTTGTCATCCTTGAGCAACATGCGGGTGCTGTCCCAAGTCTCGGTCTTGATCTTGCGGTTGGACTGCTCGCAGTCAGCCAGGGTACGTACGATCATATTTTCGATTCCTTAAGAGGCAGCCTGATTGTTGTCCTGTTCGGACATCACGGCGGCAAACGCCTTGTCCAGAATGCTCATGGCCTTGTCGATCTGCTCTTCGCTGATGATCAGCGGGCAGAGGCACTTGACCACTTCGCTGTGGGCGCCGCTGGTTTCGATCACCAGGCCGTTTTCGAAAGCGTGGCGGCAGATGGCGGCGGCGGTTTCGCCGTCCGGGCAGCTGATGCCGATCATCATGCCGCGGCCTTTGACGAACAGCGAATCAGGGCCGTAGCGGCGCACGATCTTGTGCATGCCGTCGGCGATGCGCTTGCCCTTGGCCTGAACGCTCTTGGCGAACTGGTCATCGCTCCAGAAGTGCTCGATGGCCGCAGCAGCGGTAACGAAGGCGTGGTTGTTGCCGCGGAAGGTGCCGTTGTGCTCGCCCGGCTTCCACTGGTCCAGCTCCTTGCGCAGCAGCACCATGGCGAACGGCAGACCGAAGCCCGAAAGGGACTTGGACAGCGTGATCATGTCCGGCTTGATGCCCATCTCTTCGAAGCTGAAGAAGCTACCGGTACGCCCGCAGCCGGCCTGGATGTCGTCGATGATCAGCAGCATCTCGTGCTTGCGGCAGAGTTTTTCCAGCTTGCGGATCCACTCGGCCGACGCGGCGTTGAGGCCGCCTTCGCCCTGGACCACTTCGACGATCACCGCGGCGGGTTTGTCGATGCCGCTGGAAGGGTCTGTAAGCAGCTTGTCCATCATGCCGATGGTGTTGACCTTCTCGCCGAAGTAATTGGCGTACGGCATGCGGCTGACGTCGGTCAGCGGAACGCCGGCAGCGCCACGGTGATGCTTGTTGCCGGTCGCCGCGAGGGCGCCGATGCTGCAACCGTGGAAGCCGTTGGTGAAGCTGATCACGTTGTTGCGGCCGGTCACCTTGCGCGCCAGCTTCAGCGCGGCCTCGACCGCGTTGGTGCCGGTCGGGCCGGTGAACTGCATGACGTAGTCCATGTTGCGCGGCTTGAGGATCAGCCGATCGAAGGTCGACAGGAAGCGCTCCTTCGCATCGGAATACATGTCCAGGCCGTGGGTGATGCCATCGGCGGCGATGTAATCGAGCAGCGCCTGCTTCAGTACCGGATGGTTGTGCCCGTAGTTGAGCGTGCCGGCGCCGGCGAGGAAGTCGATGTAGTGCTTGCCTTCACGGGTGATCAGTTCTGCGCCGCGGGCCTGCTTGAAGACCACGGGGAAGGAGCGGCAATAACTACGGACACCGGATTCGTGCAGTTCGAACGTTTGCATAGGGTTTCCTTTGATTCGTTGTCTGGAGTCGGTGGCGTCGAACGGACCCGCCCGATAAAGCTCTTCGTCTTCGTGTTGCCCGGCGAAGTGCTTGGCCCGAGAGAACAGCGTGCGAGTGCTGTAGTCGGTCTCCAGTTGAGCGAAAGCCTTCTTGAACAACGCCTGCGAGGCGCCGTTGTCAGGCGAGATGGTCGTTTCCAGGTGACGGACGCCCTGTTCTCTGGCGACCCGAGTGACCAGGGCCATCAGCATGCGCAGTGCCAGACCCTGGCCCCGCATCGAAGCGTCTACCGCGACTTGCCAGACGAACAGCGTGTCGGGGCGAGCGGGAGGGCGATAACCGGAAATGAAACCTACCAACTGGCCGTTTGCGTTTTCGGCCGCGATGGAGGTGTCGGCGAAGTCGGAACACTGCAGCAGGTTGCAGTACACCGAGTTGGTATCCAGAGGCTGGCAGCGTGCTACCAGATCATGGAGGGCAGAACCGTCGCCGTCGGTTGGGCGACGGAGCGTTACGGTAGGAACACTCAAAACAAATCCTTTGGGGTTGTTGATTGAATCCTTTATTAGAATAAACACATCAAAAATTTAATCTCAACCCGAGCTGCCTTTCATTGGCCTGGATTCGTCGTTGATATGGCGGAAGTTCGCCGCTTATCGAGCAATCTGAACTTTTTGACGAGGCCGAGGAGTGCGAGCCGAATTCGGCTAAATATCACGGCAGATATCTTCTGTGAGTTGAGCTGAAGAATCAACGTGCATTTCGGGCCCCGCTGGCCTGCTTTCAGTGGGTATCCTGCGGCCGCCGAGAGTTTCCGTGTAAGCCAGCGAAATCAAGGGCTGTAGCGAAAATCCATGCCGCCGCTGGTGCCGCCGTCTGGCACCGATGCAGGCCGGAAGAGATGTAACGGAAGTTGCGCTGCGAAACGCTCGAGATTCGGCCGCTGCACTATCGTGTTCGCCCAGAGATATTCAGCGCGAATATCGGCGATATGTTCCGGGAAGATTGACGACTTCGTCGCGTTCAATGAAATTTTTGTGGCGAATTGAATTGAGCGGGTTCGATCAAGTTGTTCTGGTAGTTGATGGGCGGCGGCTGAGTTAGTTATCTCGATAAGCCGCAAGCCGCTCTGTGCCGCGTGCTGCAACTGTTCCGGGCGCCGCTGATGGCGCGCCCGGAAAGGTGCCTCAACGCCACCACTGCCGGCCTTGGTGCTCGATCAACTGGTGCGCCTGGTCCGGGCCGTCGGTGCCGGCCGGATAGGGCCTCGGTTTGCGGTAGTGGCTGTGCCAGCCACGCAGGATCGGATCGACCCAATTCCAGGCGGCTTCCACTTCGTCGCGGCGCATGAACAGCGTCGAGTCGCCTTCGATGACATCCAGCAGCAGCCGCTCGTAAGCCTCCCAGCGGCGGGTCTTGCTGAAGGCATTGGCGAGGTTGAGGTCCAGCTCGACGGGCTCCAGTTGCATGCCCTTGCCTGGTGCCTTGGCCATCACCTGCAGGCTGATGCTTTCTTCGGGTTGCAGGCTGATCACCAGGCGGTTCACCTCGCCCTTGGTGAAGAGCATGTGCGGCACCTGCTTGAAGGTGATGATGATCTCCGAGCGCTTGCGCGCCATGCGTTTGCCGGTGCGTAGATAGAAGGGCACGCCGGCCCAGCGCCAGTTGTCGATCTCGGCCTTCACCGCGACGAAGGTCTCGGTGTCGCTGTCGTTGTCGACATCGTTTTCGAAGTAATAGGCCTGCACATCGTGGCCGCCGATGCGCCCGGCGCCGTATTGCCCGCGCACGGTCTTGTCCTGCACGTCGTCGCTGGTGATCGGCTTGAGGGCTTCGAGAATCTTTACCTTCTCGCCACGTATCGACTTGGCATCGAACCGCACCGGCGCCTCCATCGCAACCAGGCAGAGCAGCTGTAGCAGATGATTCTGCAGCATGTCGCGCATGGCGCCGGCGTGGTCGTAGTAGCTGCCGCGGTTCTCGACGCCGAGAGTTTCGGCCACGGTAATCTGCACATGGTCGATATGGCCGCTGCGCCAGATCGGCTCGAACAACGCGTTGGCGAAGCGCAGCGCCATAAGGTTCTGTACGGTTTCCTTGCCCAGATAATGATCGATCCGGTAGATCCGCGATTCGGGAAACACCGCGCCGATCGCCTCGTTGATTTCCAGCGCGGAATCCAGCGAATGGCCGATTGGCTTTTCCAACACGATGCGCGCGTCTTCCCCAGCAAGACCCGCGCTTTCCAGATTGGAGGCAATGGGCTCGAACAGCCTTGGCGCGGTGGCCAGGTAATGTACCCGCACGCGTCCCTCGGCTTGACCGAGGTGATGCGCGAGGCCGATGAATTCGCCTCGCTGGGACGCGTCCATGGCGAAGTAGTCGAGCCGTCGGCTGAACGCTTGCCAGACGTCGGCCTCGAAATCGGTGCGTGCGATTTCCGCGCGGCAATGACGCTCGGCCAGGCTCAGATAGGTGTTGCGGTCGATGTCCTGACGGGAGATCGCGAGGATGCGCACGTCGTCGTGCAATCGCTTTTCACGGTGCAGGTGGTAGAGCGCAGGGATGAGTTTGTGTAGCGCCAGATCGCCGGTACCGCCAAATACCAGCATGTCGCAGGAAATAGACACAGCGTCACTCCTAGAAGGTGGACAGACTCAAAGGTGGGCGATGCTGCAAGGCTTGTAGTATAACTACAAGCCCACTACACCCAGCCGGCAAGAATGGATGCGAGCGCACCCGCAGCGTTCGACCCCTCTTGCCAGGTATTGATCATAGCGAGTCCGGAACGTGAACCTGCTGCAACACATCGCTCAATCGAGAAGTTCGCTACGCAAGTCGGAGCTGAAGGTGGCCGACCATGTGCTCCTCGATCCAGCCGCCGTGATGCACAGCTCGATGGCCGACCTGGCCCATGTGGTGGGGGTCAGCGAGCCGACCATTGTGCGTTTCTGCCGCGCCATTGGTTGCTTGGGTTTCCAGGATCTGAAGCTGAAACTGGCGCAGAGCCTCGCTGCCGGCGCCAGCTTCGGCCAGTTCGCCATCAGTGAGAATGATTCGGTCACTGACTTCGCGCTGAAAATCTTCGACACCACCTTGCATACGCTGATGGAAGTGCGCGAAAAGCTCGACTCCGATGCGTTGGAGCGTGCGGTCGCCGCCATGGCCAAAGCGGAGCGGGTGGAGTTCTACGGTTTCGGCGCGTCCGGCGCGGTGGCCACCGATGCCCAGCACAAGTTCTTTCGCCTGCTGCTCAGCGCGGCGGCCTATTCCGATCCGCACATGCAGGCGATGTCGGCTGTCACCTTGAAGCCCACCGACGTGGCGATCTGCATTTCCCAGTCGGGGCGCTCCAAGGACCTGCTAATCACCGCCAATGTGGTGCGCGAGTCCGGCGCCACGCTGATCACGCTCTGTCCGAGCCAGACACCGCTGGCCGAACTCGCCACCATCAACCTGGCCATCGACGTCCAGGAAGACACCGAAATCTACACGCCGCTGACCTCACGCATCGCCCATCTGGTAGTCATCGACGTGCTGGCGATGGGCGTCGCCATGGCCCGTGGGCCGAGCTTGGTGAACCACCTGAAGAGCGTCAAGCGCAGCCTGCGCAGCCTGCGTCTGTCGCCCAAATCGGTGAAACCTCACGAAGATTGAGTGGCTGGCGCCGCACCGGTCGTCATCGCAGTGTCATCAGCCTGACCTTATAGCGTCACCCATGGCGCCGATGCTGAGCCTCCCAGCACCTTTCTCGGGAGACCCGCATGGCCCAGCACCGCGAAACCTACGTCAACCTCGACGCCCGTGCCCGCCGCAAGCAGCAAGACGAGCGTCGCATGCATTTTCGCCGCGCCATCGAAAGCTATGACGAGCAACGCCAGCTGCAGGCGCAACTGATGGAGTTTCCCGACCTGATGATTGCCGGTCCGCAGCTGTCGTCCTCGGCAGAGTGCCGCTAGTGAGCGCCACACCGGCCTGAGCGCCGGTGTGGCCCGCGCCGGCTTATGCGGGTTGTTCCAGTAACGCCATGAGGTCGGCGTGCAGCGCGTCGGGTATGTCCACGCCATCGCGCAGCGTCCGCTTGCGGGCCTCATAGCGCCGCTGTGACGGCAGTCGGGCGCCCTGGCCTTGAATGGACTCGAACATCGTCTCGGCACGCGCCAGGTGCTCATCAGCGGCATCGCCGAGGATTCGCTTGGGGTCGATGACGATGATCAGCTCACCGCCATAGGGCGCCGATTTGGTGCCGGCATCGTAGGTCAGCGATTCCTGGCTGGTCATGTCGCCGATCAGCGGACCGGCGAGCAGCTCGACCATAGCCGCCAGGGCCGAGCCCTTGTGGCCACCGAAGGTCAGCATGGCGCCGTTGAGTGCCTGTGCGGCGTCGGTGGTGGGGTTGCCTTGGGCGTCTATCCCCCAACCCTCGGGGATCGGATTGTCAGCGCGGCGATGCAGCTCGATCTCGCCGCGCGCCACGGCGCTGGTGGCGAAGTCGAAGATGAACGGAAGCTTTCCGGCGCGTGGCCAACCGAAAGCGATCGGATTGGTGCCGAATACCGGTCGGCTGCCACCGGCAGGCGCGACCCAGGCGTGGCTCGGTGTACAGGCCAGGGCCACCAGCCCGGCTGCGGTCAGCGTCTCCATTTCCGACCAGAGCGCCGAGAAATGCACGCAGTGGTTGATGGCCAGCAAAGCGATGCCCTGTTGCCGCGCCTTGTCGAGCAGCAGGGGCAGGCCGGCTTGGAACGGCACCTGAGCGAAGCCGCCCCTGGCGTCCACACGCACCACGGACGGCGCGTGATCGACGACCTCGGGTACCGCATCGGGAACTACCTTGCCGGCTTTCAGCGTCGCGATGCAGCCCAGCAGGCGATAGATGCCATGGGATTTGCACTCGTCGCGTTCCGCCGCGACCATGCTTTCGGCGATGGCCTCGACATAGGCTTCGGCGAACCCGTGCTGGCGCAGGATGCGCTGCGCCAGATCGCGTACTTCATCCAGGGTTAAGCGGGCCATGCATTTCTCCTCTAAATGAATCCCAAGGGGTAGCGGTTCAGAACAGTTGCCTCGGCAGCCAGGTGGCGATGCCCGGTACGGCGAGGATGATCAGGAACAGCAGCAGCTGAATGGCGATGAACGGCAGAACGCCCTTGTACATGTGACCGTAGCTCATATCCGGCGGCGCGATCGAACGCAGGTAGAAGATCGACGGAGCCAGCGGCGGCGTCAGGTAGGCCGTTTGCACCACTACCATGAACATCACCGCGAACCAGATCGGATCGATCCCTGCCAGCTTCACCAACGGCATGAAGATCGGTACGAAAATCAGCACGATCGAAATCCAGTCCAGCACCATGCCGGCGATCAGCACGATGGCCATCAGCGCCAGGATCAGCCAATAAGGGCTCAGGTCCATCGCGCCCATGAAATCGGCGAGCATCCAGCCACCGCCGCTGGCGGCGAAGATCGCGGTGAACATGGTGCCGCCGGTAACGATCAGCATGATCATGGCTGTGATGGTGATGGTTGAGACCAACGCCTCGATCAGCCGGGCCACGCTCAATTCGCGAAAGCACAGCGCCAGCAAGGCCGCACCGAACGCACCGACCGCGGCGGATTCGGTGGGCGAGGCGATCCCGGCAAGCATCGAGCCGAGCACGGCGAAGATCAGCAGGAACGGCGGAATCAGCGCCTTGAGCGTGATCGCCAGCTTTTCCATCAGCGGCGTGGCCTGCATCGCCGGCACGGCGGGGGCCAGCGAAGGTGTGATCCAGCAGCGCACGCCGATGTAGAGCAGGAACAACGCCAGCATCAGCACACCAGGAATCAGTGTCGCGGCGAACAGCTGGCCGATCGATAGCTGCGCCATCGAGGCGTACACCACGACGATCACCGATGGCGGGATAATGGTGCCAAGCGAGCCGCCTGCGCAGATGGTGCCGGCGATCAGCGAGCGGTCGTAGTGGTATTTGCTCATGGCCGGGATGGCCATCATGCCGACGACGATTTCAACTGCGCCGACGATCCCCGAGCTGGCGGCGAAGATGCCGCACATCAACATGGTCGACATCGCCAGGCCACCGGAAAAGCCGCCGAGCCAGAGCTGCAGCGCCTCGTACAGCCGCCGGGCCAGGCCGCTGCGCTCGAGGATTGCACCCATCAGCACGAACAACGGGATCGCGGAGAGCGAAAAGTTGGTCGAGGCCTGCAGCAGCGAGCCGAACATCTGCTGGAAGATGTTTTCGCCGAACAGCAGCATGCCGAACAGAGCTGACACGGTGATCAGCGAAAACGAAACCGGAATGCCGAGAAAGATGAAGACGAACAGCATCGCGAACATCAACAGCGGGATGAAATCCATCATTCGGGCATTCCCCCGCTGGGCTGCTTCTGGTCGGTGAAGTAGCGGTAGGCGTCGACCAGCACCTGCAGGGTCAGTGCAGCCAGGCCGATGGCCAGAGCGCTGTAGAACGGCCAGATCAGCGGTGCCCAGGGGCTGACGTGTTCGACCTCGCCGGTGACGAAGGCGTGCCAGGTGCGTTTGCCGGCCGTCCAGGTCAGGGCGCCAAGAATGGGGGCGAACAACAGCAGGTAGAACAGGCCGTTGATCCAGCGCTGCACGGCCGGCTTGAGCCGCGAGGCGAGAAAGTCGATGCGCACGTGGGCGTCGATCTTCAGCGCATAGGCGCAGCCGAGAATGAACATGGCGCCATTGAGCATGTAGGAGATGTCGAAGGCCCAGAGCGTCGGCGCGTTCAGCACGTAACGCGAGAACACTTCGAAGATCATCGCCAGCACCAGTAACAGCGCCATGGCCGCCGCGACCCAGAGCAGGGCGGTGCCCGGCCAGTCGAAACAATTGCGCTTCATTGAACCTCCAGGCCGGCCGCCACTGGGCGGCCGGCGGCGTTGCTCAGTGACGGTACAGGTAGGACGAGTTGTCCGACCAGCGCTTCATGTAGTCCTGGTAGTCCTTGAGGATCGCCTTGGCGTCAGTCTTCCCTGCGGCGCGTGCCTCGATCTGTGAGGTGACCAGGTCATTGCCGCGCTTGGCCAGATCCTCAATCGCTGCCGGATCCAGCCGGAGGATCTCGATGCCGGCGTCCTTGTAGGTCTGCATGGCTTTCATGTCGGCGTCGAGGAAGTGAAAGTAGCTCTGCATCGTGGTCAGCTTGGCCGCCGCTTCGAGCTTGGCCTGGGTGTCCTTGTCCAGCGAGTCCCAGCTCTTGGTGGTCATGAAAAATTCCCAGACGAACGACGGCTGGTGCACGCCCGGCGTGAGAATGTAGGGCGCGACCTCGTGAAAGCCCTCGGTGAGGTTGGCGCCCGGCGTTGCCCACTCAATGGCGTCCACGCCCTTGCGTTGCAGCAGCGTGTAGATCTCGCCTGGCGGCACCACCGTTGGCGAGGCGCCGACCTGCTTGACCACTTCGGCCCAGGCGCCGGCAGTGCGGTACTTCACGCCCTTGAAATCTTCCAGGCTTTGAATCTTCTTGTTCGAGTGGGCAAGGATCTCGGTGCTGCCGACGCCGACCACCATCGAGTGCAGGCCCATCTCCTTCTCACGGTATTCCTGCAGGTATTTCAAGCCATTGCCCTCGTACAGCCAGGACAGCGTCTCTTCGCCGGACATGCCGCCCGGGTAGCTGGCGAACACGTTGTTCAACGGGTCCTGATTGACCAGGTAAGTGGAGGTGGAGTGCCCAGCCTTGAGTACGCCGTTCTGTACCGATTCGAAGACCTGCAGCGCCGGGACGATCACCCCGGCGCCGACCGGGCGGATCTTCACCTCGCCATCGGTCAGCAGGTCAGCGTTCTTGGCGAAGCGCACCAGGAAATTCTCGAAGAAGAAACTGCCTTCCGGCACCGAAGTTGGCACCGTGTAAGTCTCGGCGGCCTGGGTGCCGGCGCACGCCAGGGCCAGGCCGAAGACGGCGAACAGATGGGCTTTTTTCAGTTGCATGGCGAAACCTCTCATGGCGAGTCAGGGGCCTGGCCGCAGGCGCGGCACAGGCAGGTTGCGGCAGGGGCGGAACGGCTCACAGGCCTACGTCGGGCAGCGTCGGACGATTGGCCATGGCTTTGGCCATGATCTGTTCGACGTACTGACGGTCAGCATCGGGTAGGGCCAGGCGTGGTGGGCGAGTCAGGGCACTGCCGCGGCCGGCGATGGCTTCGCAGAGCTTGATGCATTGCACCAGGTCGGCACGGGCGTCGAGATGGAGGATCGGCATCAGCCATTCGTAGATCGGCATGGCCTCGGCGAAACGGCCGGCTTTGGCCAGTCGGAAAATGGTTTCGCCTTCCTTGGGGAACACGTTCGACATGCCCGACACCCAGCCCTCGGCGCCCACGGCGATGCTTTCCAGCACCACGTCATCGAGGCCGGCGAACAGCACGAAGCGGTCGCCGACTTCGTTGCGCACATCGATGAAGCGGCGGGTGTCGCCCGAGGAGTCCTTGAAGCAGACCACGTTGTCGCAGTCGGACAGCGAGATGAGGATGTCCGGCGTGACGTCGTTTTTGTAGATCGGCGGGTTGTTGTAGACCATCAGCGGCACATCGGCATTCTTCGCCACGTAGCGGTAGTGCTCGGCGGTCTCGAACGGCTTGGAGCCGTAGACCAGCGCCGGCATCAGCATCACGCCGTCGACGCCGACCCGCTTCACCGCATTGGCGACCTTCGCCGCTTGCACGCTGGTGAATTCGGCCACGCCGCAAATTACCGGCACGCGGCCTTTGGAGGCGTCCACGGCGACCTCGGTGACGGCGATCTTTTCTTCTGTGCTCAGCGAGGTGTTCTCGCCTACCGAGCCGCAGACCACCAGCCCTGACACGCCGTCACGGATGACGTTGGAGATGACCTTGTGGGTTTCTTCAAGGTTGATGGAAAAGTCATCGTTAAATTGCGTGGTAACGGCGGGGAAGACCCCGCTCCAGTGGACTCGTTTGCTCATGTTTGTCTCCCGTCTTATGGTATTTCGTATACGTTGCGCTTCGTGTAAAGAAGGCATCCCTGCTCCGTCGCGCCCGAAGAACGGGCGTCTGTTCTACTGCTGTTTGGCTCCCGGCCAGGTGTCGGAGAGCCGATAGCCTTCCGGCCAAGGGTCGTCCGGGTCGAGCATGTGTTGGTGCGTGCCGGTGATCCAGGCACGTCCCGAGATGCACGGATAGATCGCTGGCTGGCCGGCCAGCTCGGTCAGCGAATCGATGCGGCAATAGAACTCCGAACCGAGGATCGAGCGCCCGATGAAGGGCTCGCCCACGGCCAGCTGTCCCTTGGCATGCAGCACCGCCATGCGCGCCGAACAACCGGTGCCGGTCGGCGAGCGGTCGATCTTGCCCGGCTGGATGACCACGGCGTTTGCACCGGTGGCCACGCCTTGCTCGCGGACCACCGGGGCGGCCAGCTGGCAAAAAGAGATATGCGCCCAATCCGGGTTGCTCGGGTGGACGAAACCGAGCTGCTCGTTGGCCGCGCGGGTGATTTTCAACCCCGTGGCGACCAGATCGGCCGCCTCGTCGGGACGGATGCTGAAGCCCAGCGCCTGAGCGTCGGCGATCACGAAACTGTCACCGCCATAGGCTGTGTCGACCTTGAGCGTGCCGAGGCCTTCGACTTCGAGCATGGCGTCGAGCTTGTCGGCGAAGGAAGGCACGTTCCGCACCTCGACCCGCTCGACCTTGCCGTTACGGCACTGGGCGACCACGTCGATCAGCCCGCCCGGCGCTTCGAGCGTCAGCCGTGTTTCCGGCTCGGTCATCGGCAGGATGCCGCTGTCCAGCAGTACCGTGGCGACACACAGTGAGTTGGAGCCGGACATCGGAGGTGTGTCGGCCGGCTCCATGATGATCCAGCCCATCTGCGCGCGCGGGTTCTTTGGCGGGACCAGCAGATTGACGTGACGGAACACCCCGCCGCGCGGCTCGTTGAGCATGAAGTTGCGCAGGGTTTCGTCACGAGCGATCCAGCGGGACTGCTCCCACAGCGTGTCGCCCGGTGGCGGGGCGACGCCGCCGATGATGACGTCACCGACTTCACCCTCGGCGTGGCAACTGACGACGTGTATGACCTTGCTCGAACGCATGCGATCTCCCCTAAATCACCGACTTCAGGAAAGCCGCGGTTTCCGGCTTCTGCGGGTTGCTAATGACCTGATCGGGCGGGCCGATCTCGTGCACCAGGCCATCACGGAAGAACGCGACCCGATCGGACACCTCGCGAGCAAAGCCCATCTCATGGGTTACCAGCACCATGGTCATGCCGTCTTCAGCGAGCAGGCGCATAGTGTCGAGCACCTCGCCAACAAGCTGTGGATCCAGGGCCGAAGTGGCCTCGTCGAACAGCATGTAATCAGGCGACATGGCCAGTGCGCGGGCGATGGCCATGCGTTGCTGTTGGCCGCCGGACAGCTTGCTGGGGAATACCTTCAGCTTGTCCGCCAAGCCGACATGGGTGAGTTGCTTGACCGCCAGTTCTTCGGCTTCGGCGCGGCTTTTGCCGAGTACCTTGCGTGGCGCCAGCATCACGTTTTCCAGCACCGTCAGATGCGGGAAGGCGTTCCATTGCTGGAAAACGATGCCGATCTTCTGCCGCAGCTTGTTGATGTCGGTGCCCTTGGCGTGCACTTCGGTGCCATCGACACGGATCGAACCGCTCTTGATCGATTCCAGCCCGTTGATGCACATCAGCAGGGTCGACTTGCCCGAGCCCGAGCCACCAATGATCGAGACCACCTCACCCTTGTTGACGGTCAGGTCGACGCCCTTGATCACTTCGAGCTCGCCGAAGGACTTGTGCACCTTTTCGATCTCAATCATTGCTGCCACCTTTTTTCCAGCCGGGCGCCCAGGCGAGCGACCACCAGGCTCATGACGTAGTAGATGAGTCCCGCGATGCAGAGCACCAGCAGCGGCTCCTGAATGCGCGTGACAATGGTCTGCGAGGCGCGTAGCAGCTCGATGATGCCGATCCACATCACCAGCGCGGTGTCCTTCATTACCGACAGCACCAGATTGACCCAGCCTGGAAAGGCGACGCGGGTCGCGACCGGCAAGACGATATAGCGCAGGTCCTGCCAATAGGTCAGGCCCAGCGAGCGACTGGCCAGACGCAAGCTGCCCGGCACCGCCAGCACGCCGCCGCGCACCACTTCGGTGAAAAAAGCCGCGGCGTAGATTCCCAGCACCACGCAGCCGACGGTGAAGGCGCTCCAGTCCAGCCCGACGATGCTTTTCAGGGCGTTGAACAGGACGAACTGGATCAGCAGCGGCACGCTGCGGAAGATGTCCAGGAACCAGGCCAGCGGCAGACTTGCCCGGGGAAACAGCGCGCGAATCACGCCGAAGACGATGCCGGCAATGGTGCCCAGCAGCATCGCCCAGAAGGTCAGCATCAAGGTCACACCGGCGCCCTTGAGCAGGAACAGCAGATCGGTTGAGGTCAGGCTGGTATCAAACATGCTCGGATCCTCAGTAGCGGAACAGCCGCCAGGCCATCAGCCGGGCCACCCCTACGATCAGCTTGGCGATCAGGTAATAGATCACGGCGGCCAGGGCAAAATATTCGAAGGTGCGGAAGGTCTTGACGTTGTAGTCCTGGGTCACGCCGGTGAGGTCGTTGTTCAAGCCGACGATCACGCCCAGCGAGGTCATCAGCACGGCCCAGACCATCTGGTTGGAGAGCGGGTGGAAGACGATGCGCAGCAATTGAGGAATGACGATCAGCCGGTACGCCTGGAACGCACTCATGCCCAGCGATCGCGCGGCGCGCATCTGCGTATCCGGCACTGCTTTCAGGCCGCCGCGGAAGTTTTCCGCCAGGTAACCGGCGTTGTTGAAGGTGATGCCGGCAAGCAGCGCCGCCCAGGAGCTGATGTGCCAACCGAAGGCGCCGAGGCCGAAATACAGCGCGTAGATCTGGAACAGCGATGGCGTGTTGCGTGCCACCGAGACCCAGGCGCTGCCAACGCCTTTGAGCAGCGGGTTGCGGGTCTCGCGCATGGCGGTCAGCACCAGTGCGATGAGCACGCCGAAAATCATCGACAGCGCGGCGGTCTCGAAGGTGACCACCGCGCCGGCGAGCATATCCGGCAGGGCGCGGAAGGCGGGCCGCCAATGGAAGGTGTAGTCGAACATCGCTCAGTGCACTCCTTCGATGTCGGCAGCGGTAAGCCAGCGCGGCAGGCGACCACTGGTTTGGCCGCTGCAGGCGGTATCGACGCATTCGGCCAGGCTGCCGAAGCGCACCTGCCGGCCAACCAGACCGGGTGCGTAATGGGCGTATTTGCCAGAGTTGGTCATCAGGGTGCGCGCCGTCAGCGGCACGACCGGTTCTTCGAGCATGCACCAGCAGGTGTCGGTAATGATCTGCACACCGAAGCGCTCTAGCGTCTGCAGGTATCCGGCTTCGCTGGCTTGTCGCTGGATCTCACGACCGCAGGTGACCAGTACGGCCACATCGGTGTGTTTCACCCGGCCTTCGCACAGCTGTGCAAGGCGGGCGAATTCGCTCAACGAGAAATGCGGATTGCCCAGGCTGATCAACTCGATATCTGCAAATTCACCGCTGTCCAGTTCGCGCCAGCTGGCCAGCAGATCGGCACGTTGGACCGACAGGATGCGATCTGGCGCTTGGCCGCCCAGGGCAGCCTCGGCCGATGGCGCTTCCGGTGTAACGCCAACGATATGAAACATCGGCGCCGCCGAGGTGGTGGCGAAGGCAGCGCCAAAGGCCTTGAGGTCGTCGAGCGTCGGTTCGCGTTGTTCGAGCCCGCAGATCACAGGGATGTCGCTGCCGCAGAGCAGGCCGAGGTGATAGCCCAGCAGCGGGTAGAAGGCGTCATCCAGATCCTGCAGCGCAGGCAGGTCGATACGCAGTGTGGCGTGGCGCTGATCGGCCAGGTGGCAGCCCGTCAGCGGCGCGCGGCCGGTCAGGGCGATGCAGATATCCAGGAAGTCGGGGTACTTCAACGTGCGCGCACCCAGCACGCTATTGGCATACACCACGGCATTGGATTCCGCCCAGACGACCTGCTCACCGGCGCTTGGCGCGCTGTCGAGCAGATAGGGCGCGCAGGTGAAACTGGCGCTGGCGCCCATTTCGACATAGGCGTCGGCCAACTGGCTGGCCGGCTCGCCGAACGTGGCGGCGACGCCCATCTGTCGCCAGTGGCGCTGATCCACAGAGATCGAATTGAGGGTGGTCGGGACCTTCACCTGCCCGCCCCAGTCGGCCAGCTGCCGTGCGAACCTGAGACTCGCCGGCCCGGTATAGATGCAGCCGTCGATATGCGCCTGGGTGATATCCACCAGCTCCCGCGCGCCTTGGAGTTCGGCCATGCGCAACAGGATTTGCATGGCCGCCTGAGTGGCCTTGCCATGCTCACCGGCGAGCATGGCCTGGTCCTGCGCGTTCAAGGTAATGCTTGCCGGTAAGGGGTATTCGGGAGCCGTCGAAGCGGTCCATTCATCTTTTGGCAGCTCGGCGAAGCCCTCCACCCGGCCGTTTTCGATGCGCAGGTAGCGGGCGTCGCGCAGCGCCGCGAAGGCTTGCGAACCGATGCTCACCACCGGAAGCGAACGGTCGAACAGTTGCTGCGCCACCAGTACGCCGAGGGTGAGAATTTCTTCTGCTTCGGCGAAGACCAGCGCGGCCGGTGCATGACCGTTGAGGATGAGCTCCAGCAGGACACTGCTGCCGGTGCAGGACCCACGCCCGCTGGGAATCGCCAACACCTGGCCGGCGATGACCTGACCGTTGAGCGGGTGGTGACGGTCGATCACTTCGCCACTCAACGGATCAACGCCGCCCCAGAAACTCAGGCCCACCTCCGCATGCAGACAGGCTGCCTGGGCACTGCCCGACACCAGGCTGCGCCCCCGGAAATTGAGCGCAGGCTGTTGGATGAGCGCGTCGCGACGAAGCATCGTTATCCGCCGATCAGTAGTAGACGCCCGGCACGGTCAGATCCACCGGTTTGCCGCCGACCCACTTTTCGTATAGCTCGGCATAGCGCCCGGAGCGCACTTGCTGATTGACGAACAGATTCAGGTAATTGACCAGGCCATACTCGCTGCGCTTGGCGGCCAGCGATACGTAGTCGATGACGTAGGGGGCGTCACCGGCGATCTTCAGACCCTTGTATTTGCCCGATTTGATGGTGGAAGCGGCGACGGTATTGGTGACCACCGTGGCGTCCACATGGCCCTGCGCGACCGCGAGAATGGTGTCGTTCTGCGACTGGTAGGCGCGGAAGCTGCCTTCGCCCCAACTCTTCACATCCTTCTCCAGCGCGATGGCTTCGAAGGTGCCGCTGGTGTTACCGACCGGGCGACCCTTGAGGTCGTCGTAGTCGTTGATGCCCGTCTCTTCGCGGGTCAGCACCACCATGTTGAAGGCGAAGTACGGAATGCTCATGCCGACCGTCTTGGCGCGCTCCAGGGTGTCCGAGGTGGAGGCGACGATCACGTCCGCGCGGCCCGAGACCAGCGCCGGGATTCGATCGGGGAAGGGTGTTTCAACCACTTCCGCATCGACTCCGAGGACCTTAGCCAGGTCGTTGCAATAGTCGACGTCGAAGCCAGCGGGCTTGTTGCCTTCATCGCGAAAGCCCATGGGTGGGAAGTCGAGGGTAACGGCGCAGCGCAGTTTGCCCGAGCCGATGATGTCGTCGAGCTTGTCGGCCTGGGCAATGGAGGTGATGGAGGCGGCAAGCAGAGCGCTAACGGCCACAACTAGGGTTTTCTTCATACAGTCCTCGTCGATGCGGTTGATCGTCCAGTTGATTCAAGCAGCTGTTTCGAGATTTCGTATACGTTATCCGCAGAGCAATAGCCGTGCCGGTCGATCCAAGCGCGACCGGCGGGCTGACCAAGTAGCCAGTAGTCTTGCCGTAAGGCGCGATCTAGAGCCGAAAGCTCTGGGGTGCCTCGAGCCATGGGAGCGAAGCGACCGTTCGTCGGATTCTGCGCGGACACGATGCACGCTGGGCTCGTCTGCTACAAATGGGAGCAGCGCGTTACCAAGTTGCCCGATGGTTGGTCGGGAGTGCGTCTCGATAGGCGCTGGGGGACAGGCCGGTCAGCGCACGGAACTGGCGGCTGAAAGCGCTGTGATCGGTATAACCGCAACGCAGGGCTATCTCGGTGATGGGCAGCGCTCCGCTAAGCAGCTCGGTTGCGGCGTCCAGCCGGGCCTTGTGGATCATCTGCCGAGGGGTGAGGCGGAATATCCGTTTGCACATTCGCTCCAGCTGCGCGACCGATAGTCCGGCGATGGTGGTCAGCTCCGACAGCCTGATGGGGCGGAAATGGTTTGCACGGATATGGGCGTCCACTGCGGCGAGCTTGAGGTAGGCGGGGTTGTTGGCCTCAGGCGCCTGAAGGTCGATGGACACCCCGGCCATACCGATGATCGTGCCGTCGGGATCGCGTAGTGCCAGTTTGTGTGTCATGCACCAGCCCGGCTGCCGGCCCGGGTAAAGGTGCAGCTCCAGTTGATCCTGCAGGCGCAGCCCCTGGCTGAGCACACGGCGGTCCTGGTTGGTGTATTGAGCACCGAAGCCGGAGGGGAAAACCTGCTCGGCGGTCAGGCCCAGCAGCGCATTCGGCTCGCGATGCCCGCAGCGTTCGGCCAGCGTGCGGTTGGCCAGGCTGTAGCGAGCGTCGGTGTCCTTGATGAAAAACACCACCTCGGGCATGGCGTCAAGCAAGGGTGCGATCAGCTTCAGGCTGGCCAGCAATGTGGGCAGATCCGCGGGTGTGTCGGTCGAAAGCAGGGAGTGCATCGGGCGCGCTACGAGCAGGGGAAGCCCGAGGATACGATCGACAACCGGCGAATGGTAGGCATGGCTCAGGACTGTGTCTGGTGCGGGTCCGTCTGTTCGCCTTCGGCCAGGGCCATGAGCGTACCGATGCGCGCCGGACTGATCGGCTGGCGCGGTTTTGGCGGCTGCCAGCCGAACAGGAAGTCGCTGGCTGCACCGCAGATGCGCCCTTGGCAGGCGCCCATGCCGCACCGACTCTCCAGCTTGGCCTCGACCCAACTGCCGTGGCTGGCCATCGCCGAGTAGGGCACGTCCTCGCAGCGGCATACCAGCGTGTCGGGAGCGGCCAGCGTCTTCAGCCGCTCGTTCAGCCGGAAGGTTTGCCCCAGCAACTCGGCAAAGGCCTGCCAGCGTTGTCGCTCGGCGAATCTCGCCTTGGCCCGCCCGAGATCTCCGATAGCGGTGTAGCCGGCGATGCTGCCCTCGACCAGCGCCAGTTCGCTGCCGCCGAAGCCGGTGCATTCGCCGGCTGCGAAATGATCCGCCAGGCTCGTAGCCTGATAGGCGTCGACTCGAAGGGAGCGCTCGGCGAGGGCACAACCTAGTACCTGACCGAGCTCGGTGTTAGGGATCAGGCCGAAGCCACAGGCCAGACGGTCGCAGGCGATTTCCGAAACTTTGCCGTTTTGGCTCAGGCGTACCGCTTCCAGGCGCTCGGTGCCCAGTGCCGCCAGCACCTGCGTGCTACTGCGATAGTGCGCATCGCTCAACGTGATTGCCTGCAGGGCCTTACCTGGCCAGCGTGGTAAACGAGCGACGAAACCGGCGAGTGCCGTCAGTGGCGCCTGCTCGGCAATGCGCAGCAAGTGCGCGCCGGCACGTTTGGCGGTGGCCGCGCTGGCCAGCAGGAGCGGACCGCTGCCGGCGATCACCAGGCGTTGAGTGGTCACTGGCATGCCACCCTTGATCAGCGCCTGCAGCCCACCGGCGCCGGTCACGCCGGGCAACGTCCAGCCGGGAAAAGGCAGCAGCAGCTCGCGCGCGCCGGTGCAGAGGATCAATTTGTCGTAGCTGACGAGATGTCCCTGTTGCGCATCTTCGAGGAGCAATCGTTTGTCGCCGGGTGCCGCGATCACCCGTACGCCATTGCACAGCTCGATATTCGCGGCGTCCGCCAACGCCTGTCGCTGCTGCCGAGCCATGGCGGGCAACTGGGCCTGCGGCCCGTCACGCCAGATCTGTCCGCCCGGGACGGGATTGTCGTCGAGGATCGCGACACTCGCGCCGCTGGGCGCGGCGGCCAGGGCGGCGGACATTCCGGCAGGGCCGGCGCCGACAATGAGAATGTCGTAATGCGATTTCATGGACGGGTTTCCACATTCATGCCAGCGAGACAGGGCGTCTGGCAGGCCAGTCGGCGCTGGCCGTCGATACTGACCCGACATTCCTGACAGATGCCCATGCCGCACAGCGGCGCGCGGCGTTCGCCGGATACCGAGGTGCGGCTGCTACCGTCGCCGCCCAGATACAGCGCCGCGGCCACCGTGGTGCCGGGTGCGACCTGCAGCACGCGACCGTCGAGCGTGATTTCAATCATGACCCAGGCCTCCAGGCGGCAGTGGCAGATGTCGATGGCCTGTCTGATGACTGATGAAAGCGCGCTGGGCTGTAGGGCTCGATGGCCAGTGCGGGCTGTCTGCCCAGCAACTGTGCGACCAGCAATTCGGCCGTGCCGGGTGCCGTGGTCACACCCAGCCCCTCATGGCCGACAGCCAGCCACAGGCCCGGCTGCTGCGGATGCTCACCCACCAGCGGCAAGCCATCCGGGCTCGCCGCGCGAAAACCGGTCCAGCTGCGAATGGCGTTCAACCGGGCCAGGCCGGGCATGAAGTCGACGGCGCGCTTGAGCATTCGCGCCAGCATCCAGCTGTCGATCTCCGGATCGCGGGTGCCGAACTGCCGCGAAGAGCCGATGAACAATTGCCCGGTCGGGCGCGGCTGAATGTTGCAGGCCACTGATGGCCCTTGGGCGTTGTGGGCGCTGGTGACATAGCCCAGTTCGACCAGCGTGTGACTGACCTTGCCGGGGTAGCGGTCGGTGATCAGCAGGTGGCCTTTCTTCGGCTGGATCGGCAGCTCTGGGCAGAGTTCGGTCGCGTCAATCCCGTTGGCCAGCACCACTGCCTGTGCGTGCAGGAGGCTGCCGTCGCTCAGCTCGACCTGTTGGCCCTGTAGGCCCGTCACGCACGCCCGCCGCTGAACGATGCGCTTGCCGCCCTGCGCGATCAGCCAGCGCGCCGCGTTGGGCGCATAGAGAATGCCGTCGCCGCTGACTTTCAAGGCGCCATGCAGCCCACTGTGCAGTTCGGGTTCGGCTGCTCGGAGCGCTGCGCCGCCCAACAATTCGCAGCTCATGCCCTGTTCCGACAAGGTCTTGAGTTTGTGTTCGGCTACCGCCATTTCGTCATCGCTGGCGGCGAGCCAGAGGGTACCGTTGTTGCGATAGCCGCAGCTTTCGTCCATCACCCGGCCCAACTCCCGCCAACGCTGGATCGAAAAGTCACTCAGCGCCAACTCGGCCGGGTTGTCATCCAGCACCACCAGATGGCCCATGCCGGCCGCCGTCGCGCCGCTGCGCTGGGCGTCCAATAGCAGCACATCGAGGCCGTTGGCGGCCAGTTCGTGGGCGCAGGCGGCGCCGATGATGCCGGCGCCAATGATGATCACATCCGCATTCACGGATGAATGCCCCAGGCGAAGGGGTCGTCGTCCTCGATCAGCAAGGTGGCTTCGGCGCTCAGGTGCGCGCGGCCGCGGATGGTCGGCACGATACGCTCGCCGTCCGACTCGTAACTGGCCGTGAATTCGCTGCCGATGACGCTGGCCTGGCGCCAGGTTTCGCCGGGTTGCAGCTTGCCGTCCGCCGCGAGACACGCCAGCTTGGCGCTGGTGCCCGTACCGCAGGGCGAACGGTCATAGGCCTTGCCGGGGCACAGGACGAAGTTACGACTGTCGGCTTGCGGCGAAGCTGCCGCGCTCGAGCGGTCGTCGCTTGCCGGTGAAACGCCCGGCTGGCTACTCGCCTCGTCGGGCTCGGCAAACAGCTCGATATGGTCGATTTCGCCGCCGTCTTCGCCACGTACGCCCTGTGCTTCCAGGGCCTGGCGCACCGCCCAAGTATAGGCCGTGAGCGCCTCGATGTTGTCGCCGGCGATGCGTTGGTCGTGCTCGGCGATGAGGAAGAACCAGTTACCACCCCAGGCGATATCGCCGGTCACCGTGCCGAGGCCTGGCACCTCGACGCTTACGGCCTTGCGGTAGCGATAGGCGGGGACGTTGCGCACGCTCACCGATCGGTCTTCATGCAGGGTCGCCTGCACCGTACCCACCGGCGTCTCGATGCGGTGAACGCCGGGCTGGATGCGTCCTAGATGCGCCAGCGACACCACCAGGCCGATGGTGCCGTGGCCGCACATGCCCAGGTAGCCGCTGTTGTTGAAGAAGATCACGCCGGCGCAGGCCGTTGGGTCTACTGGCTCGCAAAGCAGTGCGCCGACCAACACGTCGTTGCCACGGGGTTCGAGCATGGTTGCCGCACGCCAGTGATCATGCTGTTCGGCAAGCACTCGACGACGCTCGGCCATGCTGCCAGCCCCGAGCTCAGGAAAACCATCGATGACCAGCCGAGTCGGTTCGCCACCGGTGTGGCTGTCGAGAACCTGAATGCGCTTCATAGCCGCCCTGCCTGTATGGGGAATGAGTGACAAGCATCCATCGGCGGCCTGCTTACGGCTTGAACGTTTTCGCCTGCGTGGGTGACGAAATCGGCACAGGCCAGACGGGTGTTTCGATACCGGTCCAGCGGTGGCCATGAGGCAGATGCTCGAACAACGCCCGACACACACCGATGATGTGACGTTCGATCAGTTCCGCACACAGGTCTACATCACCGCTGCGACAGGCACGGAGGATTTCGCGATGTTCCAGGTCGGCGCCGTGTTTGCCTTCATGAATGCTCATCTGTACCCGCAGGTAGCGCTCGACCTTGTCATGGATGGAGCGGATCAACTGCATCATGAACGGGCGCTGCGCCGGCCCGTAGAGGCAGGCATGAAAGGCCCAATTCAATTCGGCCCAGCGCGCGGCGTTGTCTTCATGCACGAATTCGGCACAGATCGACTCGGCTTCGGCAAAGGTGGCGTCGTTCATGTTCGGCACGGCGAGGCGGATGATCTGGGTCTCCATCAGCACTCGCACTTCGAATATCTGCGCGAGTTCCGGCTCGGTGAGCACGGTCACGACCGCGCCCTTGTTGCGCTGGAACGACACCAACCCTTCGGCTTCCAGACGTTTGAGCGCTTCGCGCACCGGGATCTTGCTGACATTGAACAGGCGCGCCACATCATCCTGACGCACCGGCTCGCCCTCGGCGAACTGGCCGCTGATAATCGCCTCGCGCAGGTGCTTGGCAATCACTTCGGAAGCCGAGGGGACGATACCGAGGTTCGGTGCGTTGAAGGAATTGAGCGGCACAGCAATGAACTCTGGATGACGGGGGATGAGCGGAGAATATCGTATACGCAAATCCGCTTCACGTTTTCCGATAAAGGGCCGGGCGCCGCCAGCGGCCTCTCGAATGCATTATGGGTTGCCTGCGCTGAACTGACGTTCCAGTGCGTTGATCCGCTGCCGTTCGGTACGAGCGAAGGCGAAGAAGGTTTGCGCCACGGGTGACAGATATTTTCCGCGCGGGTGCACCAGGCACCAGCTGCGCATCAACGGCAACTCTTCGACGGGTAGCTCGCAGAGCACGCCGGCCTTCAGTTCACGGAGTACCGCATGTCTTGGCAGCAGCGCCAAGCCGAGCCCGGCTAGTACGGCTTCACGCTGCGCCTCCAGTGAGCCGAGCTCCATGGTCTGGGCGAAATGAGCGCGTTTCTGGTCGCAATAACGCTCGGTGGCTCGGCGGGTGCCGGAGCCGGACTCACGGATCAGCAATGGCCAAACGGTAAGGTCCTGCAATGTCAGCGCCGCTTTGCTGCACAGCGGATGGCCTGCTGGCGCGACGGCAATGATGGCGTTGTCCAGGAAGGGCAGGAATTCGAGATCCATATCCGCCGGCACCTGGGAGATGAGCAGCAGGTCGTCGCGGTTGGCGCTCAATCGATGAATCGCCTCGGCGTGGTTGACCACCACCAACTGCAGGCTGACCTCAGGGTGCAATTGACGAAACGAGGCGAACAGGTGAGGTGCGAAGTACATGGCGCTCGATTCCACCGCCAGTTTCAGCTGGCCCTGCAATGAGCCCTGTAACGTCGACAGCTGCATGTCGAGGCTTTCCAACCTGCCGAATATATCTTCGCTGGTGCGCCTGAGCGCTTCGGCGGCCTCGGTCAGATAGAGCTTCTTGCCCGAATACTCGAAGAGCGGTTGGCCCAGCAGTTCTTCCAGCTGGCGAATCTGCAGGCTGACGGCTGGCTGGGTCAGGGCCATCTGCTCGGCTGCACGGCTGTAGGAGTGGTTGTCGCACACCGCTCGGAACACGCGTAGCTGGCGCAGGGTCATGCGCATCAGTGACTTTCTCATGGGGCCTCTAGCGGTTCTCGTCTGCGGATATCGGTTGCGAATGAAGGACGTTCGGCACAGTTGTATAAGTCAAAGCTTATGCCTGACCAAACAATTATTCATTTTCGGTAATTGCTGCGCAAAGGGTAGGGTAAAACACATCGCCTGAAGCGGCGTAATCACACGGTCCGACACGGGACCGCCTGCTCACTGATCCGAGGGACGAAGCGTGATCAAGAAGCTGCTGATCGCCAACCGCGGGGAAATTGCCGTCCGCATCGTGCGGGCTTGCGCAGAAATGGGAGTGCGCTCGGTGGCGGTGTTTGCCGAACCCGATCGCCACGCGTTGCACGTCAAACGTGCCGACGAGGCCTATTTCATTGGCGAAGATCCGCTGGCGGGTTACCTGAACCCGCGCAAGCTGGTCAACCTGGCTGTGGAAACCGGCTGCGACGCCTTGCATCCGGGCTATGGTTTTCTGTCGGAAAACGCTGAGCTGGCGGAAATCTGCGCCGAGCGCGGCATCCGCTTCGTCGGCCCCAGCGCCGAAGTGATTCGCCGTATGGGCGACAAGACCGAGGCGCGCCGAAGCATGATCAAGGCCGGCGTGCCGGTCACCCCGGGCACCGAAGGTAACGTGGCGGATGTCCGTGAGGCACTGAGCGAGGCCGAACGCATCGGCTATCCGGTCATGCTCAAAGCCACCTCCGGTGGCGGCGGTCGCGGTATCCGTCGCTGCAATTCGCGCGAGGAGCTTGAGCAGGCCTACCCACGGGTGATCTCCGAGGCGACCAAAGCGTTCGGTTCGGCGGACGTGTTCCTGGAAAAGTGCATCGTTGAGCCCAAACACATCGAGGCTCAGGTGCTGGCTGATTCGTTCGGCAATACCGTGCACCTGTTCGAGCGCGACTGCTCGATCCAGCGACGTAACCAGAAGCTTATCGAGATCGCACCGAGCCCACAGCTCACGCCCGAACAGCGTGCCTATATCGGCGACCTGGCGGTGCGCGCGGCCAAGGCGGTGGGCTATGAGAACGCCGGCACCGTGGAGTTCCTGCTCGCCGACGGCGAGGTGTATTTCATGGAGATGAACACCCGGGTGCAGGTGGAGCACACCATCACCGAGGAAATCACCGGCATCGACATCGTCCGTGAGCAGATCCGCATCGCCTCCGGCCTGCCGCTTTCGGTCAAGCAGGAAGACATCCAGTATCGCGGCTTCGCCCTGCAGTTCCGCATCAACGCCGAGGAGCCGCGCAACAACTTCCTGCCCTGCTTCGGCAAGATCACTCGCTACTACGCTCCCGGCGGGCCAGGCGTGCGCACCGACACGGCGATTTACACCGGCTACACCATTCCGCCGTATTACGACTCCATGTGTCTGAAGCTGATCGTCTGGGCGCTGACCTGGGAAGAGGCGCTGGCGCGCGGCTCGCGTGCGCTGGATGACATGCGTGTACAGGGCGTGAAGACCACCGCCAGCTACTACCAGAAAATTCTGGAAAACCCGGATTTCCGCAGCGGGCAGTTCAACACCAGCTTCGTCGATAACCATCCGGAATTGCTGAACTACTCGATCAAACGCAAGCCGGGCGAACTGGCCCTGGCCATCGCTGCCGCCATCGCCGCCCACGCAGGCCTGTGAGGAACGAACCATGACTGCTCAGAAGAAAATCACCGTTACCGACACCATCCTGCGTGACGCCCACCAGTCGCTGATCGCCACCCGCATGCGCACCGAAGACATGCTGCCGATCTGCGACAAGCTCGACCGCGTCGGCTACTGGTCGCTGGAAGTCTGGGGCGGCGCGACGTTCGACGCCTGTGTGCGCTTCCTCAAGGAGGACCCGTGGGAGCGCCTGCGCCAGCTCAAGGCGGCGCTGCCCAACACGCGTCTGCAAATGCTGCTGCGCGGGCAGAACCTGCTCGGTTACCGCCACTACGCCGACGATGTGGTTGAGGCCTTCTGTGCCAAGGCGGCGGAGAACGGCATCGATGTGTTCCGTATCTTCGATGCGATGAACGATGTACGGAACCTGGAAACCGCGATTCGTGCGGTAAAGAAGACTGGCAAGCACGCCCAGGGCACCATTGCCTACACCACCAGCCCCGTACACACCGTCGAGTTGTTCGTCGAGCAGGGTCGGGCGATGCGCGACATGGGCGTCGACTCCATCGCCATCAAGGACATGGCCGGCCTGCTGACGCCGTTCGCCACCGGAGATCTGGTGCGCGCGCTGAAGGCCGAGGTCGACCTGCCGGTGTTCATCCACTCCCATGACACCGCCGGTGTCGCCAGCATGTGCCAGCTCAAGGCCATCGAGAACGGCGCCGACCACATCGACACGGCGATTTCCAGCTTCGCCTGGGGCACCAGCCACCCGGGCACCGAGTCGATGGTCGCAGCCCTGCGCGGCACGCCCTATGACACCGGCCTTAACCTGGAACTGATCCAGGAGATCGGCCTGTACTTCTATGCGGTGCGCAAGAAGTACCACCAGTTCGAAAGCGATTTCACCGGTGTCGATACCCGGGTGCAGGTCAACCAGGTGCCCGGTGGGATGATTTCCAACCTGGCCAACCAGCTCAAGGAGCAGGGTGCGCTCAACCGCATGGACGAAGTGCTCGCCGAAATCCCCCGCGTGCGCAAGGACCTGGGCTACCCGCCGCTGGTGACCCCGACTTCGCAGATCGTCGGCACCCAGGCGTTCTTCAACGTGCTCGCCGGCGAGCGCTACAAGACCATTACCAACGAGGTGAAGCTCTACCTGCAAGGTCGCTACGGCAAGGCGCCGGGCACCATCGACGCCCAGCTGCAGCGCCAGGCCATCGGCGGTGAGGAGATCATCGAAGTACGTCCGGCCGACCTGATCAAGCCTGAGCTGGACAAGCTGCGCCAGGAGATCGGTGCGCTGGCCCACAGCGAAGAGGACGTGCTGACCTACGCCATGTTCCCCGACATCGGCCGCAAGTTCCTCGAGGAGCGCGAGGCCGGCACCCTGCAACCGGAAGTGTTGCTGCCGATTCCAGACGGTAGTGCCGTGAGTGCCGCCGGTGGCGAGGGTGTACCGACCGAGTTCGTCATCGACGTGCACGGCGAGACCTACCGGGTCGACATCACCGGTGTCGGCGTCAAAGGTGAAGGCAAGCGGCACTTCTTCCTGTCCATCGACGGCATGCCGGAGGAAGTGGTGTTCGAACCGCTGAACAACTTCGTCGGCGAAGGCGGCAGCAAACGCAAGCAAGCCAGCGCGCCGGGCGACGTGAGCACCAGCATGCCGGGCAATGTGGTCGATGTGCTGGTCAAGGAAGGCGACGTGGTCAGGGCCGGACAACCGGTGCTGATCAGCGAGGCGATGAAGATGGAAACCGAAATCCAGGCGCCCATCGCCGGCACGGTGAAGGCGGTACACGTGGCCAAGGGCGACCGGGTGACCCCCGGCGATCTGCTGATAGAGATCGAGGCCTGACAGATGTCCCTTAGGGAGCCGCAAGGCTCCCCTTTTTTGTTCGCGGTCTGCTGATCATCGAGCGATCCGGGAGCAACCGGCGATGCACCGGATCGTCGATGCTGTTCTGATCAAGCAGAGCGCGGTGTAGGGCAACTCAGCGCTTCAGGCGGGTTTGCTTGCGCAGTTCCATCAGATCGCCTTGGGTGCAGGTCAGCGGTTCGGCGCCAGTCAGGTCATAGCAGCGCTGACCGAAGCCCATCGGCCAATAGATGATGCCGCCGGGTGGCCAGAAGATCGACGCAACGCGAAAGCGCGCACGCAGTTTGCCTTGCTGCAGCAGTTCGCCTTGATCATTGCTGAGCTTGTAGGGAATGCCGCCAGCGGCGGTCCAGAAGAACGGACGGGTCTTGACCAGGCCCTGGGAGTATTGCTGCGGTCGCTCATAGACGGACACCTGGCTGTGTTCCGGCAGCTTGAAATAGGTCGCGGTGGAGCAACCGCTGAGGAAGATAGCAAGTGCCAACAGGCTCGCCGCTCGTTTCAACATCATATCGATTCGTTCCTTGTGGTGATGCCCAGGGCACATACCGCGCCCTGTAAAGCGGGCGGCACTATACCCCCGCGCACGGATGATGGCGAAACTGTGGCGCTGAACGGCGCAGTCGCAAAACCGTGGTCGAGCGGTTGTCTCAACCGCCGCGGGGTCGATGTAGCGCTGCTGCGCTGGACCCCGGCCTTGCTATGGAGGTGTGTTTGGAAGGGCTAGGCTGGTTTGGCTTCCTTGGTCAAAGCGCATGACGGTACTGCAGGAAGCCGGAACGCTCGGCGATGCGCTCGTAAAGTTGCATCCCGGTGTGGTTGCTCTCATGAGTCAGCCAGTGCACTTTCGAGCTGCCAGCGGCGCGGGCCTCGGCGTAGACGTGCTCGATCAATCGACGTCCGACGCCAGTGCCGCGCAGTTCCGGGCTTACGAACAGATCTTGCAGATAACAGCTGTCTTCGACCGTCCAGTTGGAGCGGTGAAAGATCCACTGCACCAGACCGAGCGCTTTTCCATCCTGCCAGGCCAGTGCGGCGTGGGTGGGTTCGGTGGGGTCGAGGAAGCGTTGCCAGGTGTTGGCGCTGGTCTCAGCGGGCAGCTCGGTTTGGTAGAAGCTCAGGTAGCCCAGCCAGAGCGCCAGCCAGGCGTCGTGATCATCGGGCGTTACGGGGCGGATCTGGATAGACGACATGAGAGGGTTCCGTCTGGCGTTGATCGGGACACTGGAAGGCCTACGGCAGGGGCTGGGATGGACTGTGATGATCACCGTCTGCCTGGCGTCTGTAGCCTACGGCGCAATTGGCCGGCGCGGCAATGCACTGGCGTGCCGCGACTTTCTCCACCCATAGGGCCTATATGCAAAGCCTGTTGAGCGAAATCCTCGATGAAGTCCGTCCGCTGCTCGGTCAGGGCAAGGTAGCGGACTATATTCCCGCACTGGCGGACGTGCCGGCCAATCAATTGGGTATCGCCGTTTGCAGCGCGTCCGGCGAGCTCTTCCATGCCGGGGATGCCAAGACACCGTTTTCGATCCAGAGCATTTCCAAGGTATTCAGCCTGGTTCAGGCGATTCAGCATGGTGGCGAGTCGCTGTGGGAGCGGCTGGGCCACGAGCCGTCCGGCCAGCCGTTCAACTCGCTGGTGCAGCTGGAATTCGAGCGTGGCCGTCCCCGGAACCCCTTCATCAACGCCGGCGCGCTGGTGATCTGCGATATCAACCAGTCACGCTTCGCCGTGCCGGCGCTATCCATGCGTGATTTCGTTCGGCATCTGTCGGGAAACCCCTTGATCATCTCCGATACGAAAGTCGCCGATTCGGAATATCAACACCGAGCACGCAACGCGGCGATGGCCTACCTGATGCAGGCGTTCGGCAACTTCCACAACGATGTCGAGGCGGTGCTACGCAGCTATTTTCATCATTGCGCGTTGCGCATGAGCTGCGTCGACCTGGCGCGAGCGTTCGCCTTCCTCGCCCGCGATGGCGCTTGCCCAGAGGGCGGCGCCCCAGTGCTGAGCCCACGGCAGGTCAAACAGGTCAACGCCATCATGGCTACCAGCGGGCTTTACGACGAGGCTGGCAATTTCGCCTACCGCGTCGGCCTGCCTGGTAAAAGCGGTGTCGGTGGAGGAATTGTCGCGGTGGTGCCGGGCCGTTTCACCGTCTGCGTCTGGTCGCCGGAGCTGAACCAGGCCGGCAACTCGCTGATCGGAATGGCGGCACTGGAGAAACTATCGCAGCGCATCGGCTGGTCTATCTTTTGAGGCGCCTCGATATCTGTTCCATCGAGCCGGGAGATGGCTTCCCGGCTTTCGTTACGGTCTGTCACACCTTCGCGGTGTCTGGCCTTGAGCGTGCAACGTCGTATCCAACCAAACCATAAAGAGAGATTGCCATGAGTCTCGAAGACAAGACGACCGAAACGGCGCAGGAGGCGCTCGATAACCTGATCGCGGGGGTCATGCAGTTCCGCGAAGATATCTATCCGCAGCAGCGCGAGCTGTTCAGCAAGCTGGCCAACGAACAGACGCCGCGTGCGATGTTCATTACCTGCGCCGACTCGCGCGTCCTGCCGGAACTGATCACTCAAAGCTCGCCAGGCGATCTGTTCGTTACACGCAACGTCGGTAATATCGTGCCGCCTTACGGAGTCATGAACGGGGGCGTATCGACCGCCATTGAGTTTGCCGTGATGGCCCTCGGGGTCCATCACATCATCGTCTGCGGTCACTCAGACTGTGGCGCAATGAAAGCGGTGCTGAACCCGTCCAGTCTGGACAAAATGCCCACCGTAAGAACCTGGCTGCGGCATGCCGAGGTGGCTCGCACGGTGGTGGAGGCCAACTGTGGTTGCGCTGACCACAATACCCTGGGGGTGCTGATCGAGGAGAACGTACTGGCTCAGCTCGATCACCTGCGCACTCATCCGTCGGTTGCGGCGCGACTAGCCAGTGGTGAGTTGTTCATTCATGGCTGGGTGTACAACATCGGCACCAGCGAGATTCGTGCCTACGATGCGTCGCGCGGTGAGTTTCGCCTGATTGGCGATGGCCCGCTGCCGATGGCCACGCCCAAGTCACGCTACGTTTGACGACTTTCGACCCAAGGCGCCTTTAGGGCGCCTTGCGGTCGCGGATCAGGTAGCAGAGGTCCGGCGTCTTGCTGCAGCCGGCATATCCTTCGCTGATGACCTCATTCAGCGCCTGTTGCAGACGACTTACCGCTTCGTCCGGGGTGTCCTTGTTCAGCGCCAGATAGAGATCGGTCGGTTGGAAACTCAGTACCTGCTGTAAGCCTTCCGCGCCGTGCTGTTTAGCTTGGTAGCGCCAGACCGGATCGGCTGTCGCCCAGAGGTCGATGCGTCCGCTGAGCAATTTGCGCAGGTTCTCTTCCTCGCTCAGGCTGTCGATTGGCTGAAAACCCTGGCTCGTCAGCAGCTGGCTGACGCCGCTGCTTTTCTCGGCGCCGATTTCGTAGTGCTTGGCCTGGCTCAGATCCGTCAACGATATCGCCGCACCCGGCGCGGCGAGCAGAACGCTCTCGTAGCGGGCGAGCGGTCCGACCCATTTGAATTGCGACTGGTTCTGCGGTGTGCGGGTAACCGAGAACAGCCCATGACCGGTGTCGCTCAGGGTCTGGGTGTAAATACGGTCCCAGGGCGAACGTAGCGTCAGGCTGTAGGCAATCCCGGCGCGCTTGAAGATTTCCCGCACGGTGTCCGTGCTGATGCCCTCGACTTCGTCGCCACGGGCAAAACTCTTGTGGTTCGGCCCCATGTTGAACGGCGGGAAGTTATCGGTCTGCAGGATGATTTTATAGTTGCTTGGCAGTTCAGCATAGGCAACGCCCGTTCCGGCGAGCAGAACAGCGAGCAATAGCATGAATTTATGAAGATGGCCCATGGTATCGGCTTCCTTGACGCTGTTTTTATTGTTGGCCCGCCAAGGGTAGTCGCGCGATGTCTGCGTTGCTAGCGCGGAGGCCTCTCGACGTGAGCCAAATCGAAACGCTCCGCCATGCGCCTCTCGACGGCCGTCGAGGCGAGTTGAAACAGGCGAAGGATGCGGGACGCGGTACGTAAGGGCTGCGGAGTGGACGGTGCCGTCTGGCTCGACACGCTGGCGGTGCGCCGCACGGAAAGTCGGCGCACCGATTTGGAGCGGATCGCGGTGGGGGTGCTACTTGTGCAGGACGAACTGGCCGGTAAAACGCACGGCGTCGCGGCCGTCGGCGGCGAGGATCCGGCTGGTCAGCGTGAGACGAGAGCGGCCACGTCGACGATAGATGGTTTCGAAGCGATTCCAGGCCTCGTCGTCCGGTGCGGAGCAGATCGCGGTGGCGTCGTCTACAACCGGGAGCGGATAGTCGATCTGACCCTCATGAATGACGATGTGGCCGTCCTCGATCCCTGCCTCGCGCAGGCGCAGATGCAACCAGCCCCAGCCAGCCAGCACCGACGCACAATACAGGCTGCCGCCGAACATGCTGCTCTTGTGGTTGATGTTCGCTTGCAGCGGGACCTTCAGGCGCAGCTCGTGATTTTCCCATTGCTCGACACGCAGGCCCATCGCCCGGGTCAGTGGGATGTCGTGATGCAGAATGGCTTCCAGGTAGCGGCTATCGCGGCTCATGCCGGGTGGATTCCTAAACGTTTGCAGATACAGGCAGACGTCAAGCATGACTGCTGAGTCACGAGATTGCCAGTTTCCACATGCGCTTTTTTCCCGGTTTCCAGGCGCCACTCGACGGTCGGAGGAGGTGCGTAGGTAGCCTGCTTCAGCGAGCGGCGGTTTTCTGCTGGTAGGCGCAGTAGCCGGGGCGCGGGCCGATCCTGGGATGGTTGCGGCAGGTGTCCGGGCGCTTGGCATAGACCGTGCACAAGCGTGTCTTGCGATCGAGGTAGAGACAATCACCGTTGGCCAGCCGCGTCAGGGTGAAAATGCCATGCTTCTGATTGAAGTGCTCGACGATGCCGGCTTTGCTCAGGCGCTTGGCGACGTTTTTCGGCGGCTCGTCACGCTCGAAGGCATCGACCAATTCCAGGCGGATCAGGTCATCGATGCGCACCTCGACCGGCAGCGTGCAGCACGTGGCCTGGCAATCGCGGCACAATCCGTTGCTGTAGCGGGCCCAGGTTTCCAGGCGGTCGGGGTCGGCGGAAGCGATCAGTCGGGTCTTCAATGCGGCGGTATCGGTAATGGCGGCGCGCGATGATAACGGCCCACGGTGGAATTTCCAGCGATTCCGACGAGTCGAACGCCGGACAGACGGTCGCGCAGGTTCAGTTGAAACCTGCAAACCTGTCTGTATTGCCCTTTGTAGCGGTGAGTCGGTGCCGCCAAGAACCCTCATCCCCTATTCCCAGCTTCACGAGGTCTGTCCATGTCGCAAGAATCGACTGCTCCCAATGCCGATGACGTAGCTACCTTTCGCAACGCGATCATCAGCAAGCTGACCTACTCGATCGGCAAGGATCCAGAACACGCCTCCAACCATGACTGGTTCGAGGCAGTCGCACTCGCCACTCGCGACCGTATGATCGATCAGTGGATGGATCGTACGCGCCAGGGATATCGCGAAGGCAAGAAGCGGGTGTATTACCTCTCGCTGGAATTTCTGATCGGCCGGCTGCTCACTGACAGCCTGAGCAACCTCGGGTTGCTGGACGTGGCTCGCGAGGCGCTGGCTGGCGTGGATGTGGATTTCGAGCGCATCCGCCTGGCTGAGCCGGATGCTGCGTTGGGCAATGGCGGTTTGGGGAGGCTGGCGGCCTGCTTCATGGAAAGCATGGCGACGCTGGGCATCGCGGCGCATGGTTATGGGATTCGTTACGATCATGGGCTGTTCCGCCAGGCCATCGTCGACGGCTGGCAGCACGAGCAGACCGAAACCTGGCTGAATTTCGGCAACCCCTGGGAATTCGAACGCCCCGAAGTGAGCTATCTGATCGGCTTTGGTGGCAGTGTCACGGCCATGCCGCACGACGCTACCGGGCCGGACCAGCCCAAGCATTTCTGGCACTGGGCCGAAGGCGTGCGCGCCATCGCCTATGACACGCCGGTAGTCGGCTGGCGCGGGGCGAGCGTCAATACGCTGCGATTGTGGCGGGCCCGCGCCGAGGCGGATTTCCATCTGGAGCGCTTCAACGCCGGTGACCATATCGGGGCTGTCGCCGAGGAAGCCCGTGCCGAAAGTATCTCGCGAGTGCTGTATCCCGCCGACAGCACCGAAGCCGGTCAGGAGCTGCGCCTGCGTCAGGAGTACTTCTTCGTCGCTGCCTCGTTGCAGGACCTGATACGGCGTCACCTGGACCAACGCGGTACGCTACTGAACCTGCCGGAATTCGCTGCCATCCAGCTCAACGACACGCATCCCGCTATCGCCGTGGCGGAGCTGATGCGGCTATTGGTCGACGTGCACGACATACCCTGGCGCAAGGCGTGGGAGCTGACCGTCGGTACGCTGTCCTATACCAACCACACCCTGCTGCCGGAGGCATTGGAAACCTGGCCGGTGGGGCTGATGGAGCGCCTGCTGCCGCGTCACATGCAGATCATCTACCTGATCAATGCGCAGCATCTCGATGCCTTGCGGGAGCGGGGCGTGCATGACCTCGACCTGCTGCGCTCGGTATCGCTGATCGAGGAAGGGCACGGTCGGCGGGTGCGCATGGGCAACCTGGCATTCCTCGGTTCGCATTGCATCAACGGCGTCTCGGCGCTGCACACCGGACTGATGCGCGAGACGGTATTCACCGATCTGCATTCGCTGTACCCGAAACGCATCAGCAACAAGACCAACGGGATCACCTTCCGTCGCTGGCTTTACCAGTCCAATCCGCAGCTGACCCGGTTGCTAGTCGACCACATCGGTGAGGAGCTGCTCGACGCGCCAGAAACAATGTTGCGGAAACTGGAGCCCTTCGCCGACCAACCGGACTTCCGGGCGCGGTTCGCTGCCCAGCGGCTTGGCAACAAGCAGCTGCTGGCGCGGATGATTCAGGAGCGGCTGGGTATCAGTGTCGATCCGAATGCGCTGTTCGATGTTCATGTCAAACGCATCCACGAATACAAGCGGCAGCTGCTCAATTTGCTGCATACCGTGGCGCTGTATCAGGCAATTCGCTCCGACCCGGGCGGCAGCTGGGTGCCACGTGTGAAGATCTTCGCCGGCAAGGCAGCCGCCAGTTACCACACGGCCAAGCTGATCATCAAACTGACCAACGACATTGCTCGGACCATCAATGATGACCCGACAGTGCGCGGCCTGCTCAAGGTGGTGTTCCTACCCAACTACAACGTCAGCCTGGCCGAGCGCATCATTCCCGCCGCCGACCTGTCCGAGCAGATTTCCACTGCGGGACTCGAGGCCTCGGGCACCAGCAACATGAAGTTCGCCCTCAATGGCGCGCTGACCATCGGCACGCTCGATGGAGCCAACGTCGAGATGTGCGAGCAGATCGGTGCCGAGCACATGTTCATCTTCGGCATGACCGCCGAGGAGGTCGAGGCACGCAAGCAAGCCAACGAATACAACGCCGAAGCCATCATCATCGACTCTCCGCGGCTCAATGAGGTACTGATGGCGATTCGCAACGGTGCCTTCTCAGCCGATGATCCGGCCCGTTACACAGCGCTGATCGATGGCCTCAAATGGCATGACACCTTCATGGTCTGTGCCGATTTCGAGGCTTACTGGAAGGCGCAGTTGGACGTCGAAACACGCTGGCGCGACGCTGATAGCTGGTGGCGTTCGGCTGTGCTGAATACGGCGCGCACGGGCTGGTTTTCGTCCGACCGGACCATCCGCGAATACGCCGAGGAAATTTGGAAGGTGCTCTGAGCGAAGCGGGGCGATCGTCTGCAGCAGTCCTACGCGCACTGCAGGCGCCCGGCTCGTCAGGGGAGCAAAGCGCCCGCCAGAGCGGCTGCTTGATGAACGCTGCAGGCACTTTGCCGCTGCGCTGAACTCTGCCGCCCCTGGGTGGGTCTGAGGGAGGGTTAGTTTCCCCCTGGCCTGCTAAACTGCGCGGGTTTTTCCATCCTCCGGAGTCATTTTCATGTCACGCGTAACCCTGAGTCGCTACCTGATCGAGCAGACCCGCAGCAACAATACTCCTGCCGATCTGCGTTTCCTTATCGAGGTAGTGGCCCGAGCGTGCAAGGAAATCAGCCACGCCGTTTCCAAGGGCGCATTGGGCGGCGTACTCGGTTCGACCGAAACCGAGAACATTCAGGGCGAAGTGCAGAAGAAGCTCGACGTGCTGTCCAACGAAATCTTGCTCGAAGCCAACGAGTGGGGTGGCCACCTGGCCGGCATGGCGTCGGAGGAAATGGACAACGCCTACCAGATTCCCGGCAAGTACCCGAAGGGTGCTTATCTGCTGGTCTTCGATCCACTGGACGGTTCCAGCAACATCGATGTCAACGTCTCGGTCGGCACCATTTTCTCGGTGCTGCGCTGCCCCGGTGAATGCTTCAGCCAGAACGATGCGCTGGGCGAAGAAGCCTTCCTTCAGCCGGGCACCAAGCAGGTCGCGGCGGGGTACGCCATCTATGGTCCGCAGACCATGCTGATGCTCACCTTGGGCAACGGCGTGATGGGCTTCACCCTGGACCGCGAGCTGGGCAGCTTCGTGCTCACCCATGAAAACATCCGTGTACCGGAAAGCACCGCCGAGTTCGCGATCAACATGTCCAACCAACGCCACTGGGAAGCACCGGTGCAGCGCTACGTCAGCGAACTTCTGGCTGGTGCCGAAGGCCCGTTGAACAAGAATTACAACATGCGCTGGATCGCTTCGATGGTGGCTGACGTGCATCGCATCCTGACCCGCGGTGGCATGTTCATGTATCCCAAGGATGCACGCGAGCCAGGCAAGGCCGGCAAGCTGCGATTGATGTACGAAGCCAACCCGATGTCCTTCATCATCGAGCAGGCCGGCGGCGCGGCAACGACAGGCACTCAGCGTATCCTCGATGTCCAGCCCGAATCGTTGCATCAGCGCGTGCCGGTCTTCCTGGGTTCTAAGGAAGAAGTCGAACGCATCACCGGCTACCATCAGGGCTAACCGATGCAGCGGATGCCCTGGCTGGAATTGCTGAACTGGTGGTTCGGCGAGGGCGTCACCGTCAGTGAAATTTCTGAACAAAAAAATGGCTTGTGGTTCGGCTACAAGCCCGAGCAGGACGCCGAAGCCCGAGCCCGCTTCGGTGAGTTGGTCGACCGGGCGCTGGCTGGCGAGCTGACCGACTGGGCTGAGTCGCCCCATGGCTGGTTGGCGCTGGTGCTGTTGCTCGACCAACTGCCCCGCATGATCTATCGCGGGACACCGCAGGCATTCGCCGGGGATGAGCGCGCCCTGCAGCTGGTGCGCGACGGCATGGCCCATGGCGGCGATGTGCTGCTCGCCCCGATTCAGCGCGTGTTCATTTATTTGGTGCTCGAGCATGCGGAGGATCTTCGGGTACAGGATCAGGCCGTCGCGCAGTTCCAGATGCTCCACGGCCTCGTCGGGACCGAAGACCAGGCGCTGTTTGCCGATTTCCTCGACTATGCAGTGCGCCATCGCGATGTGATTTCCAGATTCGGCCGCTTTCCCCATCGCAATGAAGTGCTCGGCCGGGAAACCACCGAGGCCGAGCAGGTATTCCTGACCAAGCCTGGATCCCGCTTCTAGGCGATGCACGCGCCGCCTTACGACCCGCTCCGAATCGTTAATTTGACCGGCGTGGCCAAGCAGGGCCAGCCACCGACCGACCCAAGGAAATCTGCCATGTCGTTGCGTTATCTATCATTAATCGTCGCCGTTGTGCTGGTGGCTGCCTGTAGCCCGATCACTCAAGAGAACTTCGCCAAGCTGAAAGCCGGCATGCCCCGCTCGGAGGTCGAAGAGTTGTTGGGTAAGCCGGGCGAATGCGCTGGTGCGCTGGGCATGTCCAGTTGCACCTGGGGCCAGAAGAACAGTTTCATCAGTATTCAGTTCGCCGGCGACAAGGTGATGATGTTCTCCGGCCAAGGCCTGAAATAGGACCCTCTATGCGTCTCGTCGTGACCCTGTGCTGTGTCTTGTCGATCATAGGCTGCGTACGTCAGGATGCGCGTGAAACGCCCGAAACGACCGGGCAGGTCGACCTCCAGCGCTATCAGGGGACCTGGTATGAACTGGCGCGTCTGCCGATGTTCTTCCAGCGTAACTGCGTGCGGTCCGAGGCCCATTACGAGCTACGGGACGATGGCCGCGTGGCGGTGACCAACCGCTGTGAAACCGCTGATGGCGAATGGCAACAGGCTCAGGGCGAGGCGGCACCTCAGCAACCAGGACACACCGATAAGCTCTGGGTTCGTTTCGACAACTGGTTCAGCAATCTCTTCCCGGGGCTAACCAAGGGCGATTACTGGATTCTTTACCTCGACGATGACTATCGCGTGGCGCTGGTGGGGAGTCCGGATCGCGACTACCTCTGGCTGCTGTCACGGGAGCCGGAAGTCGACTCGGCGATGCGCGACAGGCTGCTCGATGAAGCCCGTAGGCGCGGCTACGACGTCAGTGGGCTGATCTGGCGCGGCAAGTCTTGACCCCCTGGGCGTCGGGCCCGCTGAGCGGCGCCGCTCTCGCTCTGGCAAGCGAGTTGCCATTATTCCCAGTGCAGCCGTGCCAACAGCCACTCGCCGTCCTCCCGCCACCACTCGAGTCTGACTTGATAGTGACCGACGCGTTGGGGAAGCCAGCGCTCGGCACCGGTTAGCGCCACCTGTGCCTCGCTGTAGCCCTTGTTCGAATAGTTTGGGTCGATCCAGCTATGGCGGTTGAGCGCAATTACCCGCACATTTTCATGACGTAGGAACATCAAGCCGGCCGTGCGCCGCACCCAGTCTCGATCGAGGTGCTGATTGGCGCTGAACTCAGGATGAATCCGCGCGATCAGTTCGCCGGCGTCCTTGTTCTCGATACTGTCCTGCAGTGACTGCGCGGCGATATTCAGCGCGGCTTGCGGATCATCGCGACCACAACCGGCCAGCAGCACCAGTGCCACGGCAGTTGCGGCTAATTTCCATAGGGGCATGCCGAACCTCTCGAACCTCGTTATGATGCCGGAAACGTCAGGCGGGCCGTTGAGCCCGCGCCACGACTATGGAGTGTGCCATGCAGACCTTGTACCCGGAGATCAAACCCTACGCCCGGCACGAGCTGGCGGTCGAATCACCGCATGTGCTTTACGTCGACGAGAGTGGATCACCGGAGGGGCTGCCCGTGCTGTTCGTGCATGGTGGCCCAGGCGGCGGTTGTGATGCGCTAAGCCGGCGCTTTTTCGATCCCAACCTGTACCGCATCATTACCTTCGACCAGCGTGGTTGTGGTCGCTCCACCCCCCACGCCAGCTTGGAAAACAACACCACCGCTCACCTTATCGCCGATATGGAGCGCATTCGTGAATCCCTCGGTGTCGATAAATGGGTACTGTTTGGCGGTTCCTGGGGGTCGACACTGTCCCTGGCCTACGCTCAGGCCTATCCCGAGCATGTACATGCGTTGATTCTGCGCGGGATATTTCTCTGTCGTCCGAAGGAGTTTTCCTGGTTCTATCAGGAGGGCGCCAGCCGCCTGTTCCCCGATTACTGGCAGGATTTCCTCGCTCCGATTCCGCCGGAAGAGCGTGGGGATCTGATGCAGGCCTATTACAAGCGCCTGACGGGCACCGATCAGATCGCCCAAATGCACGCGGCCAAGGCCTGGTCCTGCTGGGAGGGCCGCACCGCCACACTGCGCCCCAACACCCAGGTGGTCGATCGCTTCTCCGACACTCATCGGGCGCTGGCGATGGCGCGCATCGAATGCCACTACTTCGTCAACAACGCCTTTCTCGAGCCCGACCAACTGCTGCGTGATATGCACAAGATCGCTCACCTGCCAGGCATCATCGTACATGGGCGCTATGATGTCATTTGCCCGCTGGAAAACGCGTGGGAACTGCACGAGGCGTGGCCCAACAGCGAGCTGCAAATCATCCGAGAGGCGGGCCACTCGGCGTCGGAATCAGGCACCTGTGATGCATTGGTCCGAGCCGCCACTGACATCGCCCAGCGATTGCTCCACCTTCCCCCCGAGGAGGCCTGATGAAGGGACTGATCCAGCGCGTGCGGCATGCGCGGGTCGAGGTGGCGGGCGAGGTGGTCGGCAGCATCGATCAGGGGTTGCTGGCGCTGGTCGGTGTTGAGCGTGAAGACGACCGTGCCCGGGCCGACAAGTTGTTGCACAAACTGCTGCGTTACCGGGTATTCAGCGATGAGCAAGGCAAGATGAATCGCTCCTTGAGCGACATCGGTGGCGGCCTGCTGCTGGTTTCACAGTTCACCCTGGCGGCCGATACGCGCAGCGGTCTGCGGCCCAGCTTTTCCAGCGCAGCGCCGCCCTCCCTCGGCGAAGAGCTCTACGAATACCTGCTCGCCCAGGCGCGCCGGCAGCATTCGCAGGTCGCCGGCGGCCGTTTCGGCGCCGAGATGCAGGTCCACCTGCAGAACGATGGGCCGGTGACTTTTCTGCTGGAAAGCTGAGACGCCCCGCCGCGGTGGCTCAGCGCTTCGACGGCTCCAGGCCGTTCTCATGCAGCCAGGTCATCGCATACTCGCGCAGCTGTACGGTCTGGTAATCCAGCCAGGCCTGGCGAACCTCGGGGAAGTCTTCCAGCTTGAAATCGAAGGTTCGCAACGGCTTGCGACCCTGCAAGGCATGGCTCAGCACGGCATGGGCGTTGGGATCGTGCTGGGTGAACAGGAACGCTTCACGCATGGCGATCGATTGCGCGAGCCCGAGCGGCTCGATATGCAGAAACCGATCTTCCTGTACGTCGTATTTCTCGTCCGCGCCCGGCACGGTTTCGCCCGGAAACACTGCGAGGATTTGGCCGGACTCCAGATCGAGGTAATGCTCGCTGGCGTCGCGGCTGTCCAGCGCGTATTCCAGGCGGTGAAGATCAATGGTCAAAGGTCGCATGGCAGTTGCCGCTGTCTTGGGGTTCAGTAGCTCTGACCTGCATGTTCCAGATGGGTGCATTACGTTCATCGGTCGCATGGTGGCAGCCGGTCTGAAGTGCCGGGCCGCGATCAGAACAGACGCGCCAGCAACGCGCTGACGGCGGTTTCCACGCGCAGGATTCGCTCGCCCAGTTGGACCGGCTGTAGCCCTGCCTCGGTGAGTTTGTCGACTTCGTAAGGAATCCAGCCACCTTCCGGTCCGATCGCCAGCGTCACCGAGTCGGAGATGGCGCGCGGACAGTCCGGATAGTCGCCTGGATGACCGACCAGCCCGCGAGTGCCAGCGGCCAGCTGCGGCAGACGATCTTCGACGAAGGGTTTGAAGCGCTTCTCGATGCTTACCTCGGGCAGCACTGTGTCACGTGCCTGTTCCAGACCGAGCAGCAGTTGTTCGAGAATCGCCGCCGGTTCGAGGAACGGAGTCTGCCAGAAGCTCTTTTCCACCCGGTAACTGTTGAGCAGCACCAGTCGTGGCACGCCCATGCAAGCGACGGTCTGCAGCACTCGGCGGAGCATCTTCGGCCGGGGCAGCGCCAGCAGCAGGGTGACCGGCAGCTTGGCCGGAGGTGGTTGGTTCAGCTCGACGTCCAGCTCGGCTTCGTCGGTGCTCAGTCGCAGCAGCCGACCCTGGCCCATCTCACCGCCTAGCAGGCCGACGCGCAGGCTTTCGCCCGCCACGGCACGGTGCACGTCCTGGATGTGTTTGAGGCGGCGATCACGCAGGACCACGCGGTTGGCGGCCACAAAATCGGCCGCCTCCAGCAGCAACAGATTCACGGGCGGGGAGCGGGTGGCTGGTCACCGCTATGCACCTGGCTGTCGTCAGCATCCCCGCGGAATTCCTCTTCGCGCTTCTTGACCATGCTGCCGCAGATCAGTCCGGCTTCGAACAGCAGCCACATCGGCACGGCCAACAGTGCCTGGGAAAACACGTCTGGCGGGGTAAGGACCATGCCAACCACGAAACAACCAACCACCACATAGGGCCGACTCTTGCGCAGCGTGGCGACGTCGACGATGCCCACCCAGATCAACAGGAAGGTCGCCACCGGGATCTCGAAGGCCACACCGAAGGCGAAAAACAGCGTCAGGACGAAATCGAGGTACTGGCCGATGTCGGTCATCATCGCCACGCCTTCGGGCGTCACGCTGGCAAAGAAACCGAACATGATCGGGAACACCACGAAGTAGGCGAAGGCCATGCCGCCGTAGAACAGGAAGATGCTGGAGATCAGCAGCGGCACCGCCACCCGCTTTTCATGCTTGTACAATCCCGGTGCGATGAAGCTCCAGATCTGATGCAGGATCACCGGCATCGACAGGAACAGCGCCACCATCATGGTCAGCTTGAACGGCGTCAGGAATGGCGAGGCCACTCCAGTGGCGATCATCGTGGCTCCTTCCGGCAGATAGGCGCGCAGGGGGGCTGCCACCAGCGCATAGATCTGCTGGGAGAAATAGAACAGCCCGCCGAACAGCAACAGGATCGCCACCACGCAGCGCAGCAGGCGCTTGCGCAGTTCCGTCAGGTGGGCAACCAGCGGCATTTCCTGATCATCGATGGAGTTATTGCTCATGGCTCAGCGGGTCTGTCCGGGCGGGGTACGGGGGCCGTTTCGGCGGGTTTGGCTTCGCTGGGCGCCGGCACATCGAGCGTGCCCGCCTCCGGTGCAGGCGTGGCGGACTGCGGAGAGGCGCTGCCGCTGGCGGTCGGTGAGCTGGGCATGATGCTCTGCTTCATTTCCCGCTCGAGGTCGAGGATGCGCTCGTTATGCAACTGACGGCGAATCTCGTCGGCGCCAATTTCGCGCTCGACCTCGGACTTGATGTTGGCAAAGCTGCGCTTGGCCCGGCCGATCCAAAGCCCGGCAGTGCGTACGGCACCCGGCAAGCGTTCCGGGCCGAGCACGAACAGCGCGACCAGGCCGATCAGCAGCAGTTCGGTGAAGCCGATATCGAACATGGCGCCTCAGTTCTTCTTCGTCGGATCTTCGACCTTGCGGGCCTCGGCATCGATGGTGTGGTTCTGCTTCTCCTCGACACTGGGCTTTTCCTCATCGGTGCCCATGGACTTGCGGAAGCCCTTGATCGCATCGCCAAGGTCAGAGCCCAGGCCCTTGAGGCGCTTGGTACCGAAGAGCATGACCACGATGAGCAGAATGATCAGGAGTTGCCAGACGCTGATTCCACCAAAACCCATGCTGCGTTACTCCAGTTGAATGTCAGGATTGTGGGCGCGCGGCTTTTTCCGCGTGCCCGGAGAGGCCGAAACGTCGGTCCAGTTCGTCCAGTACCGCCTGCGGGTGCTGGTCAAGTGCGGCCAGCATCACCAGACTGTGAAACCACAGGTCGGCGGTTTCGTAGATCAGATCGCTGGCGTCGCCACTGACGGCGGCGTCCTTGGCGGCCAGGATGGTTTCCACCGATTCCTCGCCGACTTTCTCGAGGATCTTGTTCAGGCCCTTGTGATACAGGCTGGCCACATAGGAGCTGTCCGCAGCGGCGCCCTTGCGGGCTTCCAGCACCTCGGCCAGACGGGCGAAGGTGTCACTCATGTGTGTGCTCCGCATAGATCGCGCCCGGGTCCTTGAGGACCGGCTCGACGGTTTTCCATTCGTCGTTCTCGAAGACCCGGTAGAAGCAGCTTTCGCGGCCGGTATGACAGGCGATGCCGCCAATCTGCTCGACCATCAGCACGATCACGTCGGCGTCACAGTCCAGGCGCAACTCATGCAGCTTCTGCACATGGCCGGACTCCTCGCCCTTGCGCCACAGCTTGCCACGCGAACGTGACCAGTAGATGGCGCGGTGTTCCGCTGCGGTCAGGGCCAGTGCTTCGCGATTCATCCAGGCCATCATCAGGATGCGCCCGGTCCGATGGTCCTGGGCGATGGCCGGTACCAGGCCGTCTTCGTTCCAGTGTATGTCGTCCAGCCAGTTCATCGAATTCTCCGCTCAATGCGCCAAGTGTGCCAGCCTCACCGACTGCTGGCTATCGGCGCACCACGATGTAGATGCCGGCGCTCAGCATCACCCAGGCCGGCCAGGTGGTGACGGCGGTAATACTGTCGGCCGTGGCGGCCAGGGTGGCACCGCCACCCAGCAGCACGGCACCGACGAGGCGCAACGGCCAGTTCCGATGATGCTCGTGCCACGGCGGCGGCGGGTTGTTCGCGTGGGGGTTGGACATGCGTTCGAGCAGCTCGCGGGTCATGCCGGCCAGGTGCGGCAGCTGCTCGATCTGTGCCTGAGCGTTCTTCAGCAGCTGCTTGGGGCTCATGCGCTCGCGCATCCAGCGCTCCAGGTAAGGCTGTCCGGTGGCCCAGAGATCGAGCTCGGGATACAGTTCTCGGCCGAGCCCCTCGATGTTGAGCAGCGTCTTCTGCAGCAGCACCAATTGAGGCTGGACCTCCATGTTGAAGCGCCGCGCGACCTGGAACAGGCGCACCAGCAACTGGCCGAAGGAAATGTCCTTCAGTGGCTTCTCGAAGATCGGCTCGCAGACGGTGCGAATCGCCGCCTCGAACTCGTTCACCTTGGTTTCCGCCGGCACCCAGCCCGAGTCGATGTGCAGTTGCGCGACCTTGCGGTAGTCGCGCCTGAAAAAGGCCATCAGGTTGCGCGCCAAGTAGTCCTGGTCTTCGGGCGTCAGGCTGCCGACGATGCCGAAATCTACGGCGATGTACTGCGGATTCCAGGGTTGATGGGTACTGACGAAAATGTTGCCGGGGTGCATGTCGGCATGGAAGAAGCTGTCGCGAAAGACCTGGGTGAAGAAGATCTCCACGCCACGCTCGGCCAGCTGTTTCATGTCGGTGCGCTGTTCGGCCAGCCGCGCCATGTCGGTCACCGGCACGCCGTAGATGCGTTCCATCACTAGCACCTGGGGCCGGCAGTAATCCCAATGGACCTGGGGCACGTAGAGCAGCGGCGAATCTTGGAAGTTGCGCTTGAGCTGGCTGGCGTTGGCGGCCTCGCGCAGCAGGTCGAGCTCGTCATAGATGGTCTTGGCGTAGTCCTCGACTACTTCCACCAGGTGCAGCCGGCGGGCTTCGGTGGACGCGCGCTGGGCGGTCTTGGCCAGCAGGAACAGCCAGGCGATGTCCTGGCTGATCACCGGGCGCAGGTTGGGTCGCACCACCTTGACCACCACCTCTTCGCCGCTGCGCAGCCTGGCGGCGTGGACCTGGGCCACCGAGGCGGACGCCAGCGGCTTGCTGTCGAAGCGGGCGAAGATCTGCCCCACCGGTGCACCCAGCTGGCGCTCGATCAAGGCCGTGGCGACGGCCGAGTCGAAGGGCGGTACGCGGTCCTGGAGCATCGCCAGTTCCTCGGCGATATCTGGCGGCAGCAGGTCGCGTCGCGTCGAGAGGATCTGGCCGAACTTGATGAAGATCGGGCCGAGGCCTTCCAGGGCCAGGCGCAGGCGCGCGCCACGGGACAGCACGGTACGCCGGCGTGGCAGCCAGCGCCAGGGCAGCAGGTAGCTGGTCGCACGCAGCCACCAGGGCATCGGAAGATCGAGGATGATGTCATCCAGGCGGTAGCGGATCACCACCAGCAAGATGCGAAACAGGCGGCGGGCGGCGGCGAACAGCTTCATTCGGGTTGGTCTGGTTTCAAAGATTGGTTGAGCCGTTCGACTCGGGCTTCGAGTCGGTCGAGGTCGAGCTTGAGACGATCGAGTTCGACGAAGCGTGTTTCGGCCTCGGCGATGCCGACCAGAGCCCGTGATTCTTCGCTGAGGTAGTCCGCCAGGTCCTGGCGCAGGCTGTGCGCGCTTTGCCGTGCCCAGGCGGCCTGGCCACGGACACCGCTGCCGAGCAGCTGAGCAGCGACCGGTCCAAGCCAGCGCGAGACTTCGTACTCCCAGTCCAGCTCCAGGTCCTGCAATACGTCGGCGAGATTCATCAACGGCGCGCTGTCACCTTCGATCTCGACGTCAGGCCCGTGCAGGATGGCGGTCTTGTTGCGGCTGGTGGCCAGGCGCATCAGGCTCGCGGCCGAGGCACGCAAGCGGCAGTCCGGCTCGATGCCCCAGTCTTCGGCGAGTCTCAGCCCTTCGGCATCGGCGAGGATGAACAGCCGCCAGCCCGGCGCGATACAGTCGACTTCGATGATCTGCCCGCTGAGTTTGGCCAAGCGTGGCAACGCCGTCGGATCCAGGCGCAGCACGCGGTTTATTCCGCGCTCGGCGCCGGCCAGGAGGGCTGCGCGCAGCATCAGGGCTTGATGCCGCGATGCAGGGCGACGATGCCGCCGGTCATGTTGTGGTAGGTGACGCGCTCGAAACCGGCGTCGGTCATCATGCCCTTCAGGGTTTCCTGGTCCGGATGCATACGGATCGACTCGGCGAGGTAACGGTAGCTCTCGGAATCGTTGGTGATCAGCTTGCCCATCATTGGCAGCAGGCTGAACGAATAAGCATCGTAGGCCTTGGAGAGCATCGGGTTGGTCGGCTTGGAAAACTCCAGCACCAGCAACCGGCCGCCGGGCTTGAGCACGCGCAGCATGGAGGCGATGGCGTCTTCCTTGTGCGTCACGTTGCGCAGGCCGAAGGCGATGGTCACCACGTCGAAATGGTTATCCGGGAAGGGCAGCTTCTCGGCATCAGCCTGGACGAACTTCACGTTGCCCGCCACGCCCTTGTCGAGCAGTCGGTCACGGCCGACCTTGAGCATCGAGGCATTGATGTCGGCCAGCACCACTTCGCCGGTCGGCCCGACGATGCGCGAGAACTGACGCGTCAGGTCGCCGGTACCGCCGGCGATGTCCAGCACGCGGTTGCCGTGGCGTACGCCGGACAGCTCGATGGTGAAACGCTTCCAGAGGCGATGCACGCCGGCGGACATCAGGTCGTTCATCAGGTCGTATTTGGCGGCCACAGAATGAAACACCTCGGCCACCTTCTGCGCTTTTTCGCTCTCCGGCACGTTCTTGTAGCCGAAGTGGGTGGTGGGCTCTGCGTCACGCTCTTTGCGGGGATCGGTCATGTCACTGTCACCGGAAGAATGTGCCGGCATTCTAAACCTAAAAGGCCGAAAGCCGACAAAAGCCGAAGCGCGACAAAAGCGCTGGTCGGCAAGAATCCGCGCCGTAGGATCTCGCGGAGATTGCTTCCGTCGACACCATCCGGCGCGTTGCGGGGGGCGGATGGGGCAGGCGCCGTGATTGACCCGGGTGTATCGCCAGCCGGTAGCCGCCAAGGAAGGTGCATCGACATCACTGCCAACAGGGTCACGGCTGGCTATGCACCCGCCCCAGGAAGTCTCTGGACAGCTGGGCGACCTGCTCCAGATGGGTTTCCAGGAGCCAGTGGCCGCCGTCGTCGAACAGATGCAGCTCGGCGTCCGGCAGGTCACGCAGGTAGGCTTTCGCCGAGCCCTGCGGCATATAACCGTCGCGAGGACCCCAGACGATCAGGGTGGGCGGCTGATGCTCGCGCAGATAGGCCTGGTAGCGGGGAAACCAGGCAAGGTTGTCCTTGAGCCCCGCGATCACTTGCGTTGCGATTTCGTGGCGACGAGGCGTCATCAGCGCCCAGTGCAGGTGCCAGAGGTCGGGGGGGATGCGCAATGCCGTCGCGGGATCCACCTCGTTGAGGAATTCTTCCTCGAACCCTTTCAAGCTGACGGCCTCCACCAGCCCTGCGCGGGCCTGCGGCGTCGGATTGGCGAAGAACTGCTGCAGCGCGGCATATTTCGGGCCTAGCTGATCTTCGTAAATATCACCATTCTGCAGGATCAACGCGGCGATGCGCTGCGGCTCGGCAATCGCCAGGCGCAGGCCGATCTGCGAGCCGAAGTCGTGCAGGTAGAGCGCGAAACGCTCGATGCCCAGGCGCTGGATAAAGCGTGCGAGGAAGTCGGCGTAACCGTCGAAGTCGTAGGAGAATCCTTCCGGGGTCGCGCTGTAGCCGCAGCCCGGGAAGTCCGGCGCGACCAGCCGCCAGCGGTCGGCAAGCAGCGGCATGTAAGCCCTGAACTCATAGGACGAGCAAGGATAGCCGTGGGGCAGCAGCACCACGGGCGCGCCTTGCGGTCCGGCGGCCCGGTAGAACACCTCGATACCGTCGAGGTCCAGGCGGTGATGGGTGACACTGCTGGCGTGCATGGCGATCGCGCTCCCGGCAGCTCGTGGTGGATGATCCGTCGATACGCAATCTTCGACCGTACCGCCACCCGCGTGCTCCGCCATGGGACTGCCGTTGGGCGGAAAGCCGATGCCGCCTCGCCCGGGGCCCGCTCGTCGAGGCGGCGCTGCTAGAGCATCAGCTTGACGGGGGAAATGTCAGGATCGCGCGACTTGCCGGCTTTGGCCAGCGCCTCGAGATACTCATCCCACAGCTGTTGCTGGTTGCTGGCCAGGTAATGCAGGTAATCCCAGGTATAGAGTCCGCTGTCGTGGCCGTCGCTGAAGGTCAGTTTCAATGCGTACTGCCCGGCCGGCTCGATACCCTCGAGCGCGACATTGATCTTGCCCGTCTGTAGGATCGGATTGCCATGGCCCTGCACCTCGGCGGACGGCGAGTGCACCCGTAGAAATTCGGCGGGCAGGACGTAGCGCTGTTCGGCGCCATACTCCAGCTCCAGCGTTTTCGACATCTTGTGCAGCTTGATCGCGGTAGGGATGCGCATCGGGTACTCCGGGTGCCGACGCCGGGCGCTCATGGTGCCCAGTGTCGGCCGCGTGCTTGCGTTTAGAGAATGTAGCGCGACAGGTCTTCGTCTTCGGCCAGTTCGCCGAGATGGCTGTTGACGTAGGCGGTGTCGATGCGGATCGGCTCGCCGTTCTGCTGGCCGGCCAGGTCGCCGGCGCTGAACGAAACCTCTTCAAGCAGCCGCTCGAGCAAGGTGTGCAACCGGCGTGCGCCGATGTTCTCGGTCTTCTCGTTGACCTGCCAGGCGATCTCGGCCAGACGCTTGATGCCGTCCTCTGCGAATTCGATGCCCAGCCCTTCGGTCTTCAGCAGCTCGCGGTACTGCTCAGTGAGCGAGGCGTGCGGCTCGGTCAGAATCCGCTCGAAGTCCTGCGGTGACAGGGCCTTGAGCTCGACGCGGATCGGCAGGCGGCCCTGCAGTTCGGGCACCAGGTCGCTGGGCTTGGACAGATGGAAAGCACCACTGGCGATGAACAGGATGTGGTCGGTCTTGACCATGCCCAGCTTGGTGTTGACCGTGCTGCCTTCGATCAGCGGCAGCAAGTCGCGTTGAACGCCTTCGCGGGACACGTCGGCGCCGCCGGTATTGCCGCGCTTGGCGACCTTGTCGATCTCGTCGATGAAGACGATGCCGTTCTGCTCCACCGCTTCGAGGGCGCGGGCCTTGAGCTCTTCCTCATTGACCAGCCGTGCCGCTTCCTCGTCACGGACCAGCTTGAGCGCGTCCTTGATCTTCAGTTTGCGGCTCTTCTTCTTGCCCTTGCCCATGTTGGAGAACAGGTTCTGCAGCTGGCTGGTCATCTCTTCCATGCCGGGCGGTGCCATGATTTCCACGCCGCCAGGGTTATCCGCGACCTCGATGTCAATCTCCTTGTCGTCCAACTGGCCTTCGCGCAGACGCTTGCGGAACAGCTGGCGCGTGTTGGAATCGTTGCTGTGCACCGGCTCTTCGCTGAAGCCGGTGGGGCGCGCCTGCGGTAGCAGGGCGTCGAGGATGCGCTCCTCGGCGGCATCCTCGGCGCGATGACGCATCTTGCCGACTTCCTGCTCGCGCATCATCTTCAGCGCAGCATCGGCGAGATCACGGATGATCGATTCTACATCGCGTCCGACGTACCCGACTTCAGTGAATTTGGTGGCTTCGACCTTGATGAAGGGCGCGTTGGCCAGTTTGGCCAGGCGGCGAGCGATTTCGGTCTTGCCGACGCCAGTCGGGCCGATCATCAGGATGTTCTTGGGGGTGACTTCCGGGCGCAGCTCGGCGGACAGCTGCATGCGCCGCCAGCGGTTGCGCAGGGCGATGGCAACGGCACGCTTGGCGTCGTCCTGGCCGATGATATGGCGATTGAGTTCGTGGACGATCTCGCGGGGCGTCATGGACATTTTTTCGTTACTCCCGAAGCTGGGCAGGATACAAACAGGCCGTTTGAAAAACGTAGGCGAGGCCGGCAAGTCGAGGCAAAAACAGGCGAGGAAGCGGAGTTTAGTGGTCTAAATGAGCATTCCGAGCCTGTTTTTAACGAAGGATTGCCAACGCAGGTAGTTTTTCATCGACCTGTCAGATCGCGCTGTCCAGTTCCTCGATGGTCAGATTCTGGTTGGTGAAGACGCAGATGGTGCCGGCAATGTTCAGCGCGGTTTCGGCGATGTCCTGTGCGGACATGTCATCGCCGCCTTTTTGCATCAGGGCCATGGCGGCGGCCTGGGCGAAACCTCCGCCGGAGCCCATGGCGATCAAGTCGTTTTCCGGCTGGACCACGTCACCGTTGCCGGTGATGATCAGCGAAGCGTCCTTGTTGGCCACGGCCAGCATGGCTTCCAGGCGGCTCAACGAACGGTCGGTGCGCCAGTCCTTGGCCAGCTCGACGGCGGCACGCACGAGATGGCCCTGGTGTTTTTCCAGTTGGCCTTCGAAGCGTTCGAAAAGAGTGAAGGCATCGGCGGTGGCGCCGGCGAAACCAGCCAGTACCTGGCCGTGATACAGGCGCCGGACTTTTTTGGCATTGCCTTTCATGACGGTATTGCCGAGGGAAACCTGGCCGTCGCCGCCCATGACGACTTTGCCGTTGCGGCGTACTGAAACGATGGTGGTCAAGGGAAAATCTCCACGCAGCGGGGCGATGAATGCCCGAATGCGCTTGATATGGGGGACGCTGCCGCGCATTTCAACCGACACTCGGCCTGCCAGCCGAATAGACCGAAACCCGGCCGGCCCGAAGGCGGGTCATCGGGTCGAGCGCCGCCTGCCTCGCGTCGTATGTTTGCGCGCCTGCCGCCGATACGTGGCGGCGAGGTGTCTGGCTATGACGTGCCCTGAGCTGGCCGGCTGTCGTGCGGATGGCGGGTTTCAGCCAGACGGCGCTTCACTCGAGCGCAAAATCCAGCTGTCGCCAGGCCTCGTATACCGCGACGGCGACGGTGTTGGACAGATTCAGGCTGCGGCTGTTCGGCCGCATCGGCAGGCGCAGGCGCTGCTCGTTTGGTAATGCGTCGCGAATCTCCGCTGGCAGGCCGCGGCTTTCCGGGCCGAAGAGAAAGGCATCGCCGCGCTGGAACTGCACCTGATGGAAGGGTTGTGAACCTTTTGTGGTGAACGCGAACAGTCGCGGCTGGTTGAGGCTTGCCAGGCAGCTGTCGAGGTCGGAATGACGTTTGAGCGGCGCATATTCGTGATAGTCCAGGCCCGCGCGGCGCAGACGCTTGTCGTCCAGCTCGAAGCCCAGCGGCTCGATCAGGTGTAGGCTGCAACCGGCATTGGCACAGAGCCTGATAATGTTGCCGGTATTCGGCGGTATCTCCGGCTGAAAAAGGATTACATGGAACATGCGCGTCACCGACTCTGAAAACGACCGGCATTCTACTGCGGCAGGCGACCCTGCGGCAGGCGCCCCTGCGCGGCGCGATCCGCTACCTCGCCTGCGTCGGCGCTTTTTTGGCTCGCTGATGCTGATCGGGTTGCTCGTGGGTGCCATGATCGGTCGGGTCACCGCACCCGGTCCGGTGCAGCTACTGCGTGTCGAGCCAGCCACCGATGGTTTGCAGCTCTGGTTCGATCGTGAGCCGGAGCTGTACAGCCAGGATGTCGATGGCGCGGTCGGTATGTTGTTTCAGGCACAGGGCCGCGACGGTAGTGGACGGCTTGATCCGGGCGGCACGAACATTGGTTGGCGCCTGCAAACGACCGAGAAGGGGTTGCTGCTGCACTTCGTGGCGACCCGACCGCTGGCAGCCGAGTGGGACGCCGAGAAGCGGGACGGCGATTGGCTATTGAAGGTGCGAGTCGCACCGCGTTGAGTGCGACCCTCGGCGCACCGGCGGTCAGGTGTCCTCGCCTTCGTCGTCGTCGGCTCCCTCCACGCCCATGCCCAGCTCCTTGATCTTGCGCGTCAAGGTATTGCGCCCCCAGCCGAGCAGCAGCGCCGCATCGCGACGGCGCCCGGCAGTGTGCTTGAGGGCGGTCTCGATCATGATCCGCTCGAAAGCCGGTACCGCTTCATCGAGCAGGTTCGATCGGCCGCGCGCCAACGCCAGGTCGGCCCACTGGTGCAGCGCCTGCTCCCAGTTGTTCGCCGGCAGGGCGTCGGCGGGCTGGTTGAGCAGCTCGGGCGGCAGGTCGCTGACATGCACTTCGCGCCCAGAGGCCATCACCGTGATCCAACGGCAGGTGTTCTCCAACTGGCGAACGTTGCCCGGCCAGGGCAGGTTTTTCAGGTAGTCCTCGGTTTCCTGCTTGAGCAGCTTGGTCTCGACGGAAAGCTCCTGCGCGGCGCTGGCGAGGAAATGCCGGGCCAGCGCGGGGATATCTTCGCGCCGATCGGACAGACGCGGGATGTGAATGCGGATGACGTTCAGGCGATGGAACAGGTCTTCGCGAAACTTGCCGGCCTGCACCAGGGTTTCCAGGTCCTGGTGGGTGGCGGCGATGATCCGGACATCGACCTTGACCGGCGTATGACCACCGACGCGATAGAACTCACCGTCGGCCAGGACCCGTAGCAGACGGGTCTGGGTGTCGGCCGGCATATCACCGATCTCGTCGAGGAACAGGGTGCCGCCATCGGCCTGCTCGAAACGCCCGCGGCGCTGGTTGGCCGCGCCGGTGAAGGCGCCTTTCTCGTGGCCGAACAGCTCGGATTCCATCAGGTCCTTGGGGATAGCCGCCATGTTCAACGCGATGAACGGCGATGCCGCACGCGGACTGTGGCGGTGCAGGGCGTGCGCCACCAGTTCCTTGCCGGTGCCGGACTCGCCATTGATCAGCACGGTGATGTTGGAATGGCTGAGGCGGCCGATGGCGCGAAAGACTTCTTGCATCGCCGGCGCCTCGCCGATGATTTCCGGCGTCTGGTGCTGGTTGGTCGGCTCCTCCAGATGCTGCTGTTCCTGCGCATGCTGGTTGGCCCGCTTGACCAGCGACACGGCGTCGTCGACGTCGAACGGCTTGGGCAGGTATTCAAAGGCGCCACCCTGGTAGGACGCCACCGCGCTGTCGAGGTCTGAATGCGCGGTCATGATGATCACCGGCAGGCGCGGGTGTAGTTCGCGGATCTGCTTGAGCAGGTCCAGGCCGCTGGTGCCGGGCATGCGGATGTCGGAGATGATCACGTCCGGTTGTTGCCGCGCCAGGCGGGCGAGCACGCTGTCGGCGCTGTCGAAGCTCTGCGTGGCCATGCCTTCCTGCTGCAGCGCCTTTTCCAGTACCCAGCGGATGGAGCGGTCGTCATCGACGATCCAGACGTTTTCGCTTCGGCTCATAGGGAAGAGGCTCCTTGTTCCAGCGGCAGGAAGATCGAGAATGCGGTGTGGCCGGGATGGCTTTCGCATTCGATCAGGCCCTGATGCTGACTGATGATGTTCTGGGTGATGGCCAAGCCAAGTCCGGTTCCGTCCGGACGGCCACTGACCATCGGATAAAAGAGGGTGTTCTGCAGTTCGGCCGGGATTCCCGGACCGTTGTCGATGATTTCGAGACGCGCGACCAGACGATGCCGGACGTGTCCGATGGTGAACTGGCGCAGGGTGCGGGTGCGCAAGGTCAGGCGACCGAGGCCCAGCTCGCACTGTCCGGCCAGTGCTTGCATGGCGTTACGCATGATGTTGAGCACGGCCTGGATCATCTGTTCGCGGTCGAGCAACACTTCGGGGATGCTCGGATCATAGTCGCGCACCAAAATGAGGCTTCCCTGGCTTTCAGCCTCGATCAGGCTGGCCACATGCTCGAGCACTTCGTGGATGTTCGTCATTGACAGGGAGGGCAGCTTATTCGAGCCGAGCATCCGATCGACCAGGTTCCGCAAGCGGTCGGCTTCCTCGATGATCACCCCGGTGTAGTCCTTGAGATGCTCTTCGGGCAGCTCTCGCGATAGCAGCTGTGCGGCGCCGCGGATGCCGCCTAGCGGATTCTTGATCTCATGAGCAAGGCCGCGTACTAGCATCTTGGTGGTTTCGTGAGCGGACACCTGCGCTTCTTCCTTGGTGATGCGCAGCAAGCGATCGCGGGGCAGCACCTCCAGCAGCAGCATGGTTTCCTGGCGGGTCAGTATCGGCGTGACGGCGTAATCGACGGTCAGTGTCTGGCCATTGGTTGAGGTCAGCGTCGCTTCGCGCTTGGTAAACGGATGTGCCTGTTCCACGGCCTGGCGCAGCGCGGCCAGCGCTTCGGCTGATTCGGTGAAAAGCTCGCTGATGAACTGGCCGTGGCTACGCTGGCCGCTCACGGCGAGCAGCATCTCTGCAGCCGGATTCATATATTCCAGCCGCAAGCGCGAGTTAAGCAGCAGCGTCGCGGTGGTCAGGTTCTCGATCAGCAGGCGCTGTAGGGCTTCGTTGATCATGGCTGTCTGCATCCGATGGGTAAGACGGGAAATGCAAGAAGCAAACCAAGGCGCTCTTTTTCGGCGCGGCGGCGTGCGCGCTAGCGCTCCAGAGCGGGGCGTCGTGAAAAACGAGTGAAGCGGATCGGATCGGTCCGGCTTATGCACCATTCAGGTGCATAGCATGGTCACAGAAAGGGCACGAAGGGAATATCTTTCTTTTCCTTGGGTTTATCCTTCAGCGGGCATTCGGGGCGGACGCCGTAATCGTCCTTCTTGCAGGGATTGACCATGCGTCGCTGGGCCAGCGAGGTGCGCATCATATGAAAGGTGCGCGGTAGGCTGCTCTGCAGGGGCTGGCCGTTCTCATCGATCACTTCCACAGTGAGCTGGTGGGTGCCGCGATCGATGTTCTGCAAAACGAACTGCGAGCCGCCATCGGCCAGGCCGGCGGCGTAGCCGTCCATCAGCAGGCGGTAGCGGTGGCCCGGCAACAACCCAGGCGTGCTGGCGACCTTGACCAGCAGGCCGCCGGCATTGTCGCGAATCGTGGCGTCTGGTTGCGGCGCAAGGATCTCGAGCAGGCTGTAGTGGTGCTTCGCAGTGTCGACCGTCGGCGCCGGCTCTGGTGCTTGCGGACGGTGCGTTTCGACTGCGGGCATGCGGTTGGTCGGCCCGGGTTTCACCGACTCGACCGCCCGCCCGCCGGGGCGATCGGTGAACACGCGGTTGCCCTGTTCGTCCGTATAGCTGTAGATCTCGGCGACAGCAGGCAGGGCGCAGGCCAGCAGGGCGGCCGCGAATATTCGATGACTGACGTTCAAGACGCAGGTTTCGGTTTGGGGGTGGGTGTCGGTTTGGGTTTCGGCGGAACTGTCGGTTTGGGTCGCAACGCGGGGCTGGAGGTGTTGACCCGCTGCACGGTGAACTGCTCCTGGGCACGCTGAATCACCTGTCCGCCGCTCAGCACTTCGGCTTCGATGACATGGGTGCCGCGATCGACGTTGGTCAGCTGCAGCGACGTATTGCTGCTCGGTTCTCCCTGGGGCTCGCCATCGAGCAGAAAGCGGATCCGATGATTCCTGCGCAGTGGTGGATCGAGTTGAGCATTGACCACGAAGGTGCCGTTGTTCGCCCGCAGCGCCTGTTCGTCCGGTATGCCGCCGATGGACAGGCTGCGGTAGGCCTGCTGTCGGTCCGTGCCGTTCTGCTCTTCGGGTAAGGGTGGCGGTGCGTTCGGCACCTTGATGTCCACGGTATTGGCAGGCGGCAGATCGATGGTCTCCGCCGTCACGCCTTCCGGTGGCTGGTTGGTGAAGACCGTGTTGCCCTTGTCGTCTGTGTATTTGTAGATCTGCGCCATGGCCGGGGCCGTTAGCAGTACGAGCAGGCTGAACAATGCGATGCGCATGGGAAGCTCCGCGGAGTGAATGCGGGAAGCCTTGCACTGTGTTGGTGGACAGGCAAGTGCCAACGTTGCGATTTGCGATCGATGCCCGCCGGTCGCAGCGCAAACGCATGTTGTCCTGCCCTGCGATATCGCAGATATAAAAAAGGCCTCCCGAAGGAGGCCTTTTCTATCATGCGGACTGGCTTAGACGCTGTAGTACAGGTCGTATTCCAGCGGGTGCACGAAGGTGCGGACTTTGATTTCTTCCTCGCTCTTGAGCTCGAGGTAGGCGTCAATGAAGTCGTCGGAGAACACGCCGCCCTTGGTCAGGAATGCACGGCCCTTGTCCAGCTCTTCCAGAGCTTCCTTCAGGCTGCCGCACACCTGCGGGATCAGCTTGCCTTCTTCCGGCGGCAGATCGTACAGGTTCTTGTCAGCTGCATCGCCAGGGTGAATCTTGTTCTGGATGCCGTCCAGGCCAGCCATCAGCAGTGCGGCGAAGCACAGGTAGGGGTTGGCAGCCGGGTCCGGGAAGCGCGCTTCGATACGGCGGGCTTTCGGGCTGGATACGTACGGGGTACGGATCGAGGCGGAGCGGTTGCGGGCCGAGTAGGCCAGCATCACCGGTGCTTCGAAGCCCGGAACCAGACGCTTGTAGGAGTTGGTCGACGGATTGGTGAAGCCGTTCAGCGCCTTGCCGTGCTTGATGATGCCGCCGATGAAATACAGGGCGGTATCGGAAAGGCCGGCGTAGCCTTCGCCTGCGAAGGTGTTCTTGCCATCCTTGGAGATGGACATGTGTACGTGCATACCCGAACCGTTGTCACCGTACAGCGGCTTCGGCATGAAGGTCGCGGTCTTGCCGTAGGCATCGGCGACGTTGTGTACGCAGTACTTCAGGGTCTGAACTTCGTCAGCCTTGTTAACCAGCGTGTTGAACTTGACGCCGATTTCGTTCTGGCCGGCAGTGGCCACTTCGTGGTGGTGCACTTCAACGACCAGGCCCATCTCTTCCATGGCGTTGCACATGGCGGTACGGATTTCGTGGTCGTGGTCGCACGGCGGAACTGGGAAGTAACCGCCTTTGACGGCCGGGCGATGGCCCTTGTTGCCGCCTTCGATGTCTGCGTCGGTGTTCCAGGAGCCTTGCTCGGAGAAAATCTTGAACATCGAGCCGGAGATGTCGGACTTGAACTTCACTTCGTCGAAGATGAAGAACTCAGGCTCCGGACCAACGAATACGGTGTCACCGATACCGGTCGACTTGAGGAATTCTTCGGCGCGCTTGGCGATCGAGCGAGGGTCGCGGTCGTAGCCCTGCATGGTGCTCGGCTCGACGATATCGCAGACCAGGATCAGGGTCGGCTCTTCGGTGAACGGATCCAGTACGGCGGTTTCATCGACCGGCATCAGGATCATGTCGGAGGCTTCGATGCCCTTCCAGCCATGAATGGACGAGCCGTCGAACATTTTGCCGTGCTCGAAGAAGTCTTCGTCCTGAGCGTCACGCGCCGGAACGGTCACGTGGTGCTGCTTGCCTTTGGTGTCGGTGAAGCGCAGATCAATCCACTTCACATCGTAATCTTTGATCAGTTGAAGCGACTTCGACATGGTGCTCTCCAAGTGGTGGAAGCGTTGGCAGACAAAGCTTCCGAAATCTAGGGGTGAAGCCGAGCGGGGATACTCCGTCAAGGCGACCTGCCTCACAAGGGAGCAAATTGCATGCCAGTGCTCCGTGATGGGTCCGGACGCCTGAAAACGGCGGCTCCCTGACAACTTGGGGCGTTTGGCCAGCCGTATTCTCATTATTGCGCCCCATAGTGGTGCGATATGGAGTGGCGTCGTCCTGTTTTGGTGCAACTCGTGTGGCATTGAGAAAACTGACTAAAGCTTGATCAATTTCCGATATACTCCGCCCCCCTCTTTTTACGCCTTGCCGGCGCTTGCGCTGTTTTCCATGAAACTGATCGTCAAAGTATTCCCAGAAATCACCATCAAGAGCCCGCCGGTGCGAAAGGGGTTCATTCGCCAGTTGGCGAAGAATATCCGCACCGTGCTGCGCGACCTCGATCCCGACTTGCGGGTGGAAGGGGTGTGGGACAACGTCGAGGTGGAAACGGCGCTCAGCGATTCGAAGTTGCTGAAGGAAATGATCGAGCGCCTCCGCTGCACGCCGGGCATCGCCCATTGCCTGGAAGTGCATGAGTACCCGCTGATCGGTCTGGACGACATCGTCGACAAATGCAAGGCGCACTTCGCCGACCGGCTGGCCGGCAAGATATTCGCCGTGCGCTGCAAGCGTGCCGGCAAGCATCCGTTCAGCTCGATGGACGTCGAGCGTCATGTCGGCAGTGAGCTGCGTGTGCACTGCGGCGCCGCCGGCATTTCGCTGAAAGCGCCGGAAATCGAAGTGCGGATGGAGATCCGCGACCAGCGCTTGTTCATCGTGCATGCCCAGCATGACGGCATTGGCGGCTATCCGCTGGGTGCGTTGGAGCAAACACTGGTGTTGATGTCCGGTGGGTTCGATTCCACCGTGGCCGCCTACCAGATGATGCGCCGCGGACTGATGACGCACTTCTGCTTCTTCAACCTCGGCGGTCGTGCCCATGAGCTGGGTGTGATGGAAGTCGCCCACTATTTATGGAAGAAGTACGGCAGCTCTCATCGCGTGCTGTTTATCAGCGTGCCCTTCGAAGAAGTCGTTGGCGAGATTCTCGAGAAGGTCGACAACAGCCAGATGGGCGTGGTGCTCAAGCGCATGATGCTGCGCGCCTCGACCGAGATTGCCGAGCGTCTGCACATCGATGCACTGGTGACCGGTGAGGCGATTTCCCAGGTGTCGAGCCAGACGTTGCCGAACCTGTCAGTGATCGATTCGGCCACCGACATGCTGGTGCTGCGCCCGCTGATCGCGAGCCACAAGCAGGACATCATCGACACCGCTTTCGAAATCGGCACGGCCGAGTTCGCCAAGAACATGCCCGAATATTGTGGCGTGATCTCGAAGAATCCGACCACCAAGGCCAAGCGCTACCGTATCGAACACGAAGAGAAACAGTTCGACATGGCAGTCCTCGAGCGTGCCATGGCCAACGCCCGTCAAGTCGCCATCGACCGGGTGATCGACGAGCTGGGCCAGGACCTGCAAGTCGAAGAAGTCGCCGAGGCTTCTGCAGGCCAGGTGGTGCTGGACATCCGTCATCCCGATGCAGCCGAGGACGAACCCCTGCAGCTGGATGGCATCGAAGTGCAAACGTTGCCGTTCTATGCGATCAACAACCGCTTCAAGGAGCTGGACGTGAATCGCCAGTACCTGCTGTATTGCGATAAAGGTGTCATGAGCCGCCTGCATGCTCATCATTTGTTGAGCGAGGGGCATATCAATGTGCGCGTTTATCGTCCGGCATAAGATGCCCGGGCTGAATGGCGGCAGTATCCGTCACCGCCCTCCCGACCCGCACCGCGGCCTGTAACGGCCGCGACACCTCGTCAATTGTCAGCTTTTATCAAACCGATTTTTCGCGTAGGGCGCTGAACGCATCCGCTCCACCGCCCGACCCAACTACGAGACCACTACTGTGATCGAGAATCTACGTAACATCGCCATCATCGCTCACGTTGACCATGGCAAAACCACCCTGGTCGACAAGCTTCTGCGTCAGTCCGGCACCCTGGAGCGCGGCGAGCTCAACGACGAGCGCGTGATGGACTCCAACGACCAGGAAAAAGAGCGCGGCATCACCATCCTGGCCAAGAACACCGCCATTCGCTGGAACGAATACCGGATCAACATCGTCGACACCCCCGGCCACGCCGACTTCGGCGGTGAAGTAGAGCGTGTGATGTCGATGGTCGACTCCGTGCTGCTGCTGGTCGACGCCCAGGACGGCCCGATGCCGCAAACCCGCTTCGTGACCAAGAAGGCCTTCGAAGCCGGCCTGCGCCCGATCGTGGTGATCAACAAGGTCGACCGTCCGGGCGCGCGTCCGGACTGGGTGCTGGATCAGATCTTCGACCTGTTCGACAACCTGGGCGCCACCGAAGAGCAGTTAGACTTCCAGGTCGTCTACGCCTCGGCCCTGAACGGCATCGCCGGTCTGGACCACACCGACATGGCCGAAGACATGACCCCGCTGTATCAGGCCATCGTCGACCACGTACCGGCCCCGCAGGTCGATATCGACGGCCCGTTCCAGATGCAGATCTCCGCACTGGACTACAACAGCTTCCTCGGCATCATCGGCGTAGGCCGCATCGCCCGTGGCCGCGTCAAGCCGAACACCCCGGTCACTGCCATCGACATGCATGGCAAGAAGCGTAACGGCCGTATCCTCAAGCTGATGGGCCACCACGGTCTGCACCGCGTCGACGTCGACGAAGCCACCGCTGGCGACATCGTCTGCATCAGCGGTATGGATGAACTGTTCATCTCCGATACCCTGTGCGACCAGAACCACGTCGAAGCCATGAAGCCGCTGACCGTTGACGAGCCAACCGTATCCATGACCTTCCAGGTCAACGATTCGCCGTTCTGCGGTAAGGAAGGCAAGTTCGTCACCAGCCGTAACATCAAGGAGCGCCTGGACAAGGAGCTGCTGTACAACGTGGCCCTGCGCGTCGAAGAAGGCGACTCGGCTGACAAGTTCAAAGTCTCCGGTCGCGGCGAGTTGCACCTGTCGGTGCTGATCGAAACCATGCGTCGTGAAGGCTTCGAAATGGCCGTGGGCCGTCCAGAAGTGATCATCCGTGAAGTCGACGGCGCCAAGCATGAGCCGTTCGAGAACGTCACCATCGACATCCCTGAAGAAGCGCAGGGCAAGGTGATGGAAGAGATGGGCCTGCGTAAGGGCGACCTGAGCAACATGGTGCCGGATGGCAAGGGCCGTGTTCGCCTGGAGTACAACATCCCGGCCCGTGGTCTGATCGGTTTCCGTAACCAGTTCCTGACCCTGACCAACGGCGCAGGCATCCTGACTTCGATCTTCGACCGCTACGACGTGATGAAGTCCGGCCACATGTCCGGCCGTCAGAACGGCGTACTGGTATCGGTCGAAACCGGCAAGGCGCTGACCTATTCGCTGGAAACTCTGCAGGCGCGCGGCAAGCTGTTCGTCGAGCATGGCCAGGAAATCTACAACGGCCAGATCGTCGGCCTGAACAGCCGTGACAACGACATGGGCGTGAACCCCACCAAGGGCAAGAAGCTCGACAACATGCGTGCTTCGGGCAAGGACGAAACCATCGCCCTGGTTCCGCCGGTCCGCTTCACGCTGGAACAGGCTCTGGAATTCATCCAGGACGACGAGCTGTGCGAAGTGACCCCGAAGTCGATCCGTCTTCGCAAGAAGATCCTCGACGAAGGCGAGCGTAACCGCGCTGCGAAGAAAGCCAAGGCTTGATTCCGGCTTAGCTACAACGAAAAGGCGCCTTAGGGCGCCTTTTTGCTGTCTGTAATTCCCGGCTGGACGTTAGTCGTTTCGCCTTTCCCCCCGTATAGAGATCAGGGGCCTGCTCATCATTGCAGTTCGCGATAACTAGAGCTTCCCTCGCTCCGGCCCCTTCAATGCAAATTGCTTCGGCCAGTCACGATGGTTGAAGACTTGGCCCTCGGCGCGAATGCGGGCGATCTCGCGCAGGTCGACGGTTGCAAAGACCCAGCGGGGCTCGTCGTCCGTGCCTTCCGCCAGGATGCCGTCGTCGGGAAAGCCGTAATCGACTGGCGTGTAGACACTGGCGCGGCCAGTATTGACGTCAACCGCTTCGGACCAGGGGGCATGGCCGACGGTGGGCGCCTGGACCACATAGCATTGATGTTCCAGCGCGCGGGCCTGGCAGCCGATACGTACCCGATGGAAACCCGCCTGGGTATCGGTGCAGCTGGGAACCAGCAGCAAATCTGCTCCGGCTGCAACCTGCTGGCTCGCAATCATAGGAAACTCAGAGTCATAGCAAATCAGGATGCCGATACGGCCCAGTTCGGTATCGATTACCTCAATGTGGTTGCCACCACTGATACGCCATTGCTCAGTCTCGAAGCGAGTCATCATCAGTTTGTCCTGATGCCCTAGCTTTCCTTGCGGGCCAAACAGGGTTGCCCGGTTTACGACACGGCCAGCCTGCAATTCAGTCGGGAAGGAGCTTGCCAGAATCAGGACGTCATAGCGGCTGGCAAGGGTCTGGTGTATTTCGTGCCACTTCGGCAGCAAGGTCTGCATCGTACGGAGCTGCTGCTGCAGGTCGCTGTAAACCGCCTCGCCGAACAGCGAGGCCAGTTCCATGCTGCCGTATTCGGGAAACACCAACAGTTTGGCGCCTTGCTGCGCGGCGTTGGCGATCCAGGTCTCCAGTTTTTCAGCGAACTCATCCCAGTGTGAAAAAAAACCGATATCGTACTGGGCTGTCGCCAGCTTAAACGCGCTCATTGCAAATGTTTCATCCAGAAGATCATGGGTTTGAGTGACTCCCGCCCATCGCCAAGGTCTTTCCAGCTGAAGTGCGTCGTCAGCTCCGGGTGTTTTTTGTACCCACGATGACGCCAGAACTCATCCAGTGGCTGGTAATCGGCAGGGCGAGCAGGATGGGTAGCGGGCCGCTCCACCCCACAGAAGCAGGAATACCTCATGCCGCCAATGGCGCGCGCATGCAGCTCACGTTGTTCAAAAAACGCCACTCCCGCCCCCTGCCCGCGGTATTCAGGCAGTAACACGGATTCGCCGCAGTAAAATATTTCATCAATGTTGTAATCCGCCTCGCGGAAGGGCTGCTGGACTTCATCCGTCTCATGGGACATCGGTAACCCGGTAGACGCACCTACGACCCTGTCGCCATCGAATGCCAGCACCACCACACTGTGCGGTGCTTCGATGTAGGTTTGCAGATAGCGCGCCTCGTAATCCGCGGCACCGTCATACAGGTACGGAAAGTCGCGGAACACGCGCATGCGTAACCGAGCCAGTTCAGGGATGAACCGATGAAGCGCTGCGCCAGACAAGCGCCGGAAGATCAACTTGGCCATTACACGGAAACTTGAGCGATCCAGTCTTCAAGGTTGTAGTAGTTGGTGACCCGCGCCACTTGGCCGTCTCTGATCACGAAGAAAGCCCCAGCCGGAAGGCGGTAAGTCTGGCCCTTCGCTTCGGGCAGCCCTTCATCGGTCGCCAGGTATTCCCCGATGACCGTGAACTCGACCGCTGCTCGGTCGCCGGCTTCATTCGTGGTGATGGAGAGGTCCACGATAGTCTCCCGGTAGTTGCGGTTCATGCGCTCCATGAACTTCGCAAAGGCCGCCTTGCCGACCTCACGTCCACTCTGGTTGATGTCGTGAATGACATCGTCCGTCAGCAGCGAGAGAAAGGTATCCATGTCGCCGGCGTTAAAGGCATCGTAGTAGCGTTGCAGTAGATGTGCGGTGGCCTGATGCATGAGTGAAGTGTCCTGAATTGATACGTCGTCCGATAGTAGTCAGTCGCGGCGGCCAGGCGAAAGAGCATGCGTTCGGGCTGGCAAGATCAAGTATGAGAGGGTCGCAACTGGCTATATCGACCGCTAAGGCTTAGCCGGCTCGGCATTATTTTCCCGGCCTCGCTCAGCGATCCCAGTCCGGCTGTTCAGCAAGCCGCTCGATCAGAAAATCCAGCAAGGCGCGTAGTGCTGGCGGCATTTGCCGGCGTGTGCCATAGAGCGCATGGATACCCAGTTCCTGCGGTTCGTACTCGGGCAGTAGCTGCACCAGTGCCCCGGAACGCAGCAGCGCGCTAACTGAGTAAAGCGGCTGCAAACTGATACCCGCATCGGCCAGCGTGGCCTCCAGCAGCACCATGGACTCGTTGGCGCTGAGGTTACCTCTGACGGCCACGGCGAAGGGCTCGCCGGCGCGTTGGAACTCCCAGATGCTGCGGCCGAAATAGGCGTAGCTCAGGCAATTGTGCTGCGCCAGATCCGTAGGCCGCTGTGGCGTGCCATGGCGCTTGAGATAGGTCGGTGTCGCGCACACCGCCGAACGACATACGGCGAGCTGGCGGGCGATCAGATTGGGGTCGAGCTGGTTGGTGATGCGCAACGCCAGATCGACCCGCGCTTCCACCAGATTGACCGTTTGACTGTCGATCAGCAGATCGAAATCGACCTGCGGATACATAGCCATAAATGCGTTGAGCTGGTGCACCAGCCAGGCCTGGGCGAATGACTGGCTGCAGGCGATACGCAGGTTGCCACGTGGGGCGATATCGCTACTCGAACTGATGCCCTGCATGGTTTCGGCTACGGCGAGCATTTCCCTGCACTGCGGCAATAGCTGCTCGCCAATGCCGGTCAGGCTCAGTTTGCGCGTGCTGCGGTGCAACAGACGCGCGCCGACCCAGCTTTCCAGTTCGGCGAGATAGCGCGAAACCATCGCCCGCGACATTTCCAGCGCCTCGGCAGCCGCTGTTTGGCTGCCTCTGTCCACCACTTCGACAAATACCCGGGTTGCCGTCAGTCGATCCATTATTCGCTCGATATGCGCAACAAATATGCGCGAATTAAGGGGCTTTTTGAGCCATTTAAAGCAACTAATATCCCTCCGTCACTCAAAAACGGAGGCTCTCATGTTCCCAACCCGTATCGTTCGCCAACTTCTCGCCGGTGCTGCTTTGCTCGCCGGTGCCAGCGCCGTCCTGGCGCAACCGCTCAGCGTCGAGGTGTACAACCCCGGCGAAAGTGCCGTTTTTCCAGTCGCGTCTACGCTGATCAGCGGCGAGCGCGACGCGATTTTGGTCGACGCGCAGTTCTCCACTCGCGAAGCCCAGGAGCTCGTCGAACGCATCCAGGCCAGCGGCAAAACCCTGACCACCATTTTTATCAGCCACGGCGATCCCGATTTTTACTTCGGCCTCGATACCCTGACCCGCGCCTACCCCGAGGCCAAGGTGCTGGCGACGGCGGAGACCGTCGCCCATATCGAAAAAAGCCGCGCGCCCAAACTGGCGTACTGGGGCCCGATCCTCAAGGACAGCGCGCCGCAGCGCACCCTGGTGCCGGAAGTTCTGCAGGGCGATAGCCTGACCCTGGAAGGGCAGAGCTTGCAGCTGATCGGCCACGACCCCAAGCACACCAGCCTGTGGATTCCCAGTATCAAAACCGTGGTCGGCGGGGTGCTCACCTACGCCAACATCCATCCCTGGATTGCCGATGCGCAGACTGTCGAAGCGCGCCAGTCCTGGCTCAAGTCCCTTGACGAGCTTGAAGCCCTGCAACCGACCATGCTGGTCCCTGGCCATTACCTGGGCCAACCCAAGCTGAACCTCGACGACCTGCGCTTCACCCGCGACTATCTGCTGACCCTAGAAGCCGAGCTGCCGAAAGCCAAGGACAGCCAAAGCCTGATCGCGGCGATGAAAGCCAAATACCCGGCATTACTCGACGCCAGCAGCCTCGAGCTGAGCGCCAAGGTGCTAAAGGGTGAAATGCAGTGGCCCTGACAGGTCGGTGAAAGAACTACCTGCATTGGCCCTTTTGATAAAAGACAGGGCGTAAACACAGGCTCGGCAAGTCGCTCGCGACTAACGCGCTGCAGCGCGGAGCCGTTGACTGGTATTTCGCTGCGCTGCGTTTCTCGCCTGTTTTTGCGGGCCGCCATCGGTATTATCCTTGGCTACCTCGCCTACGCTCTTCAACGGCCTGCCAGCGGCACGATAACGAGCCGACCGACCAGACGAACATTGCGGCATAGTCGCCGGCCTCGCGCCAATGGATATGTCGCAATTGCCCCGCTCCAATCTGCTGATTTGCCCCTGTTGCGCCGATTAACCCCATCGTCCGCGTCAGCATGAACCTGCCTGCCGAGTGACGCGGAACGCAGCCGTCGCAAGCCCGACGCATTTCTTTAAAGCCTTCGCGGTTATCTCAATGCTTCCTTCCACTATTTCAGCGGTCCGAGCCCCATGAGTCAGGAATGAGACGCTACGCACATGGCCGTGGTCTGGTATTTGCTCAGTCGTGGCTGTTAGCCATCGCTGGGTGGTTAATTCCCAGAATCAGACCGTCACAGAAGGCAGGTGGACTTTATGAAACGTTTAATGGGCTGGATGCTCACGCTTTCCCTGACTTGCGCCGGGAACCTGCAAGCTGCCGAAACAGCGCGCTGTGAGCAGGTCCGGTTGTCCGACGTCGGCTGGACCGACATCACCATGACCACAGCCGTCACGCGGCTTCTGCTCGGCGAGCTAGGCTACCGCACGCATGTCGCGCGGCTATCGCTTCCAGAAACCTACGCTGGCTTGGCAAAGGGAAAGGTAGATGTGTTCCTCGGCAACTGGATGCCAGCGCAGGCCGCGTTGGCCCAGCCGCATCTGGACGCGGGGCTGATCGAAAAGCTGCAAACGAATTTGCCTGTCGTGCGCTATACCCTGGCCGTACTGCAGCCAGGTTACGAGGCCGGGCTGCACGATTTCGCCGATATCCAGCGTTTCGAAAAAGAGCTCGGCGGGAAAATCTATGGGCTCGAGCGCGGGAACGGCGGCAACAAGATGGTGCAGGGCATGATCAAGGACAATGTTTTCGGCCTGAAGGGTTTCACCCTGGTGGAGTCCAATGAAAACGAAATGCTCAATTACGTTGAGCGCGCCCAGCACCTGGGCCAGTTTGCGGTATTCCTGGCCTGGGAGCCGCACCCTATGAATAAACGCTTTCGTCTGTCCTACCTGTCAGGCGGCGACGCCTATTTCGGCCCCAACTACGGTGCCGCACAAGTGAATACGGTGGCGCGCGGCGGCTTCTCTAAAGACTGCCAGAACCTTGCAAGGCTGTTCAGCAACATGACGTTCACCATCGCGTCGGTCAGTGAGCTGATGAGCGCGGTGCAGGAAAGCAACACCAATCGTCGGCGGGTCGCCAAGCAATGGATCAAAGCCAATCCGCAGATTGTTGCCACCTGGCTCAAAGGGGTCACTCACCGCGAAGGCGGACCGGTCACAGCGATATTCGGTGCGTCATTGGCTTCCACTAATTAGGCGTCAACCGCATACGAACGGACGCGGCGCTCGGCCAGGCGGTCCAGTATCCCGATACGGCGTGGGCCGATAGCCGCCGTGCGGCCTGTTACCTTTCGTAATGAAGGAAAGCTAACAGGCGATAGCCCGCCTTTTTGCAGGCGTGAACGTGGTTGACCTGGGGCTCACCTGAGGAGAGGAGAGCCCTATGCGGCATCGAGCAAGGCTGCTGCTGCCCGGGGTGCCGTCGCATTGGAAACAGCGATTCAAAAAGGAGATAGAGCAGGCTTTTGGGCGTCGAGCGGGGCGGGGGCGGCGGGAGGCCGAAGTGCTCGATATGGCTAGACCTTCCGTGAAGTCGTGTCGGCCCTATTACTCCAAACGACACCGCCATTCTAGAAAACGACCCCTTTGAAGCCGATTCAGGCAGTCCAGCTAAAAACAATTGCCATGCGGTCGACAGAGTGAGAGACAGACATCTATGGCCAGTGGCCATTTCATTTGCCACACCTCGAATGGAAGATGACGATGCTCGGTTTCGCAACGGCCAGACTGGCCAATTTGGGAACGGCCACGAAGCTCGCCCTCGGTTTCGGCCTGGTCTTGCTGTTAACCGCCGTGGTCGCCGTCGTTGGACTGACAGCCTTGCGTTCGGTAGATATGCGATTCGACGAACTCAAGCGCGTGTCGTCGATAAAAACCGAGGTCCTGTACATCCGCAGCATCGAGCAGCATTTCACCGCAAGCGGCAACGCTAAGCATGTAAAGGCGCTCAACGACAAAGTCGCCACTACCCTGGCCAACGTCGCGGAACTCAAGTCGCAACTTGGTGAGGCCCAGCAAGAGGGCCTCACCAGCGTTGAGCTAGCGCTCGCTGAATACCAAGATGCATTCACCCGTTTCGTGCAGGTTTCAGACGCCAAGGCCATTGCGCTCGACTCCGCCTACTGGTCAGTGGTGAGCGCTTCCAACAGTCTCGATATCCTGCAGAGTGGGCTGGTGGAAGACGGCCTCTATGATTTAAAGGAATCCCTGGGGCAGCAAGGCGCCGAAATGGTCGGCCAGGGCCAGCAGATCGCTCAGTTGTACAGCTTGATTCTTTCTGCACTGAATGAAGCCCGCCAACGCCTGCAGCAGAGCGACGAAACGTCTGCTACAACCATCCACCAGGCCCAGGCAGCGCTTGACCTCGCTAACTCGCTCATGGAGGCGCTGGACCGTGGCATGTACGGTGCGGTGTTGACCGAGGTGGTGGGCAACATCAGGTCGTTCAACGACAGATTGGGGGATTACACCCAAGCATTGGAAGACGGTGCCCGCCTTTACACTGAAATGAACAATCGTGCGGAAGGCGCGCTTGAGGCTGCGGATAAGGCCTATCAGGCTCAGCAAGACGCCATGCAGGTCGATCTAGTCGCGAGCAGCCGCTTGATTTTGCTTGCTTCCGGATTGGCGCTAATCGTCGGCATTCTCGCTTCGCTGTTGATAACCCGCCTCATCGTCCGCCCCCTGCGCGAAGTGATACAGGCCGCCAATCAAATCGCTCGGGGAGACCTGAGCGCGCAGATTGTGGTTAACCGTCGTGATGAGTTCGGCCAGCTAATGCAGGCGATGCAGGAGATGTCGAAGAGCCTGCGTGGGATCGTAGGCCGCCTGCAGGGCGCGGTGACGCAAATCGCTGACTCTGCGGAGAAGGTCGCGGGCGTTACCGCCAAAGCGAGGGACGGCGTGTTGCGGCAGAGAGTCGAGATCGATCAGGTTGCCACCGCGATGAACGAGATGTCCGCTACCGTTCACGAAGTGGCTCGCAACGCCGAGGAGGCGGCTGGTTCAACTCGAATGGCCGACCGCACGGTTGGCAACGGGCATGCGATGGTCAAACAAAGCCTGGAGCGGGTGACTCAATTGGTCGACTCGGTCCAGGAAGCGGTCCGAGGCATCGATGCGCTGAGCGAAGAAAGCCAAAACATCGGCGCTGTGCTCGACGTCATCAAGAATGTTGCCGAACAGACCAACCTGCTCGCGTTGAACGCCGCCATCGAGGCGGCGCGCGCCGGCGAGCAAGGGCGGGGCTTTGCCGTGGTGGCCGATGAGGTCCGCTCGCTCGCCCGACGCACCCAGCAATCGACGGCCGAAATCCAGCATCTGATCGATGCGCTGCAGAACGGCGCGAAGGTGTCGGTGCGGCAGATGCAGCACAGCAACGATCTTGTCCAGTCGACCGCCACCGACGCGAACCAGACGGCACTCGCTCTGAGCGAGATCGCCGCCGCGGTATCCATCATTCAGCAGATGAACCAGCAGATCGCCACGGCCGCCGAGGAGCAGACCGCTGTGGCCGAAGAAATCAATCGCAGTGTCATCAGCATCCGGGACGTCGCAGACCTGTCGTTCACGACGATGGAAGAAACGACAAACTCGCTCGATCAGTTCAGGGAACTCAGCCATGAACTGCAGACGCTGACGGGACATTTCCGTGTGAATTGAGCGTTGGGCAGCGGGCCCTAGGGGTGCTGTAGCCGGAAAATACGGCACGCCATGGGCATTGTTTCAGCTGTGACCACAATCACGTCGCGCCTGGACTCACCGACTAGTGGCGATTGAGTATCACAGTGTTATCCGCAAGTATGCGCCCCTCTTTGACCCGTGCTGACAAGCAAGTCAGCGCATGTCGTCTGTAATCATCGAACGGATGCCTTTCCCCATGTCTCGTCTTGTTGCGCTCGCGATTGCTTTTGTCTTGCTCAGTGGTTGTGCCTACGGTCGAAAGGCCGATTACGCACATAGCTATCCGACCCTTTCAGCCGCTCCCGTCCAGGCGGTCGAAGTGCAGGTGACGGACGCACGACCGTACGTGCTATCAGGTAACAAGAAAGGCACCTTCGTTGGCCTTGTGCGCGGCAGTTATTACATCCCCTACGACGTGAACACCCGCTCGGGTCTGCCATTGGCCGAAGATCTGCAAGCTGCGTTGGTCGGTGGGTTCGAGCGCAAGGGCGTCTCGACGCACTTGGCTGAGGCAGACGCACGAAAGGCATCGAAATCGGAAACCTTGCTGCTTGCCGTCTTTGTACACGAATGGAAAAGCGAAGCCGCCTTTGGAGAAATCCTGACCTACTCGCTACGTGCGGAGCTGATCGACCAATCCGGACAGCGCCTGGCGACGGCACAGGCCAGCGGGTCGGACCGTGTTTACGACTACACTCAAGCAGGCCAGGCGGCGCTCGCTTCGCTCCTGGCGCAGCCAACGCTCATGCAGGTGTTCGGCGGTGATGCCGTGACCGACACAGCACAAGACGAGCCGGTACAGATCGCGCCGGTGCGCAAGGCGGCGGCCGAACTGTATATACCGGGCTTCGGGCGGGATGGCGTTTATTGATCGTCGCCGGCGCCTGCTTCACCGACCATCTGCCATCATCCAAGCGCCCCGCGCCAGTAACGGAACGGGGTGCTTACAAACAACCGAATGTTCGGCTACCCCGAGCCGGTCGCGCCGAGCCGCCAGCCAGGGGGCCTGCCAGGACGCCCCGGTAGAGGTTTAAGCTTACTGGCGAACCCAGGTCTGGGTGCGGCCCAGCGCTTCAATGCCGACGTACCCGCGCATCTCCAACTTATCTCCGCCTTCGAGCAGCGTCACCTTGGCGCGGTAAGTCTTGCCTTTGGCTGGATCGAGGATGGTGCCGCCGGTCCATACACGTTCGCCGTCGGGCTTGAGACCCCAGAGAATGGTCATGCCGGTGATCGGCTGGTCTTTGCGCTCGCCGTCGCAGGCACTGCATATCGGATTCTGACCATGGTCCGATTGCAGGATGTCCGCCACTTTACCGCTCAGTGTTCCGTCGGCGGCCTCTTGAATGTCGACGATGGACTTGGGCTTGCCGGTTTCGTCATCGATGGTCTGCCAGCGGCCGGCGGGTGACTCGGCGGCAAGGGCCAGTGACGAGAGCGAGAGTGGCAGGGCCAGCAGCAGGGCATTGAAAAGAGGACGCATGGTGTCTCCAGTGATGGAAAAGGCAGCGCCGACTCTAGCATCGGACATTTGCCTGCACTTGCCCTGGCCGGCTGACCGGTCGGTTCTCGTCGCTTTCGTCATCTTCAGTCGTCCTGATCGCGGGATGGCTGGCGTCCGATCGCGGCCGCCAACACCAGTGCCACGACCGAGCTGTGTGCGGCGTTGGTGCCGTGGTTGGCTCCCGGAAACAGCTGGAATGCGCTGTTCAGGCCGTGGCCGGACAGCCGCTGCAGACGGTCGACCAGATCCCGGGCATTGCCGACCATGCGCCGCTCGGCCATATGGCGCTGGCGCGGGTCGTCCATGTCGGCATCCGCCGCGGGCTCTTCGGCACCGCCAGCGGTGACCAGCAGGCGCGCGGCGACAGGCTGGTCCGCGAGCTGCCATTCGAATGCGGCGAGTGTGCGTTCGACATAGCCCTGGTACCACCAGATCGACGGACTGGCGGCCACATAGCCCTGAAATGCCTGCGGATTGGTGAACAGTGTGTAGAGGGTGAACAGGCCGCCGTAGGAATGGCCGAACAGGGTCTGCCGTCGGGCGTCTACCGGGTAGCGCTTGGCGATCACGGGTTTGAGTTCGTGCTCGATAAAGGCCAGAAAGTCATCGGCACCGCCCGATGGCGGTGGTTCGCGGCCCGGCAGGCGCTGGCGATCGTCGGCTTTGGGCGTGTAATCCTCGGCACGCGCCTTGAAGTCGTACAGGGCCTCGCCGGTGTAGCCGATGCCGACCACCAGTACCGAATCGCGAAGATTAGGGGCGGGCCGATCCTCTAGGGCCTGGGCCTGGATCGCCAACCCCGGAAACAGGGCGTTGCCATCCAGCACATAGAGCACCGGATAGCCACCCGGCGGTGGCGCGTGTCGCGGCTCCGAGACGAAGATGCGGTAGTCCTTGCCAGTGCGTTGCGAATGCAGGTCACGCTGGCTGCTGTGCGGTAGCTGAACTGGCTGCCAGCCGGCTTGTTCCCTGGCGTGTGCCTGTACGGCGGCAAGTCCCAGAATGGCGAGCAAGGCGAGCAGGGCGCCTTTCATGGCTCGGCCTGCCTGTGGCTTGGCGGTAGCGGCCCGTCCAGCCAGTTCACCTTCAGTGCTTCGTCGCCCGAGAAGCGATGGAGGTGGTCGTCGATGACGAAGCGCAGGCGCTTTTCCGCCTCGCCGGCCTCGGCCTGGCAGTCGATCAGCAGTCGCTCGTCATCGGCGAGCATCCGGCACTGGCCGAAGGCGAATTCGACCTGCGCCTGACGCTCATCCAGCTGGACTTCGGCCTTGTGCGCGAAGTGTTTGCACAGCCGCATCATGTTGCGGGACGCGCGGGGTGTCGCCACCTGGGCGTGAAAATGGGGCATGGTGATCTCCGGAAGTCAGCCGCCGACGCCTACGGGCGCAGGCGGCCAGGTGGATCAGAACTCGTAACGGGCGCCCACCGTGAAGCTGCGTGACGGCCCGTAGAAGTTGAAGGTGCCGACGCTGCCAACTCGCGAAACGTATTTGCGGTCGAGCAGGTTGTTCACGTCGAAGGTGCCGGTCAGCTTGTCGGTGATCGGGTAGGACAACTTGGCATCCACCACTGCATATCCCGGTGCGCTGAGGCGCGGGCTGCCGGCGCGTTCGATGTAGTAGTCGCTCATCGCGGTCACGCCACCACCGATCCCCAGGCCGCGCAGGGCACCGCCGGGCAGGGTGTACTTGGTCCACAGCGAGGCCTGGTGCTGGGGCATCAGCGCGAAGAGCGCGTTGTCGTCACCGGCCAGGTTCTCGGTCTTCATGTAGGTGTAGCCGGCCAGCACTTCCCAGTCGGAGGTCAGGTAGCCGCTGATTTCCAGTTCGCCACCGCGGATGCGGGTCTTGCCGGTGGCCTCGTAGACGCCGCTGATCGGCGCGCCACTGTCATCGATGGCGCCGGCCGCGCGGTTCTCGTCGGTGAGCTGGAAGGCGGTGATGCGCGCGTTCAGGTCGCCGCCGAAATAGCTGCCCTTGATGCCTACCTCGTACTGCTCGCCTTCGCGCGGGTCGATGATGCGGCCGTCGGCACCGGCCTCGCTCTGTGGCTTGAATACCTGCGAGTAGCTGGCGTAGAGGGAGTGCTGGTCATCCAGATCGAACACCAGGCCGCCGTAGGGCGTGATATAGCCGGACTCGCGCACATCCTGCGTGGCGCTGCTGTTCTCGCCTTCGAAGCTGCTGACCCGCGCGCCACCGATCAGCGCCAGGCGCTGGATCGGGCGGAAGGTCAGCTTGGCGTAGAGGCCGGCTTCGCGCTCATCGGTTTCGGTCGGTGTGCCGAAGGTGACGTTCGGCTTGCTGGTGTCGCCCGGCTGGTAGCTGGCGACGTCGATGGCGCCGAGATTGCCGCGGGCGTCCGCGTACTCGGTCTCGTAGCGTTTGAAATCGCTGCCGATGACGAACTCGCTGACCTGCCCGAGCAGCTCGAACGGCTGGCTGTAGTTGGCATCGACGGCGAGGGTGTCCTGCTCCAGATCGCGGGCGGTGTAGGCCAGGCTGGTGGCGCCGCTGTTGACGTTGCGCGCGGTGAAGGCATAGAGGTAATCGGTCGCGCGCCTGGAGCCGCGCACCGCCACGCGACCGTAGCCGCCATTGTCGAAGCGATGGGTCAGCTCGGCGACGACGTCGGTGCCGCGACTGTCGAAATCACCCCAGTCGGCGCCCAGGTAGGTCGAGCGGCTGAAGTCTTCCAGGCTGCCGTCGATGGCGGCCGGATAGCCGTTGTGCGGAAGGATGTCCTTGGTCTGGTGGATCAGCCCGAAAGACATGACGGTGGCGTCGGACAGGTCGATGTCCAGTGCGCCATAGAAGCTCTCGCTGGTGTTGGCGTTGTAGTCGACCTCGCCGTTGGTGTCGGCGCGGGAGATGACCGTACGGCCGCGCACGCGCCCCTGCTCGTCGAGCGGGCCGGACAGGTCCGCTTCCAGGTAATGGGTGTCCCAGCTGCCGTAGCGCCCGGTCAGGCTGCCCTGGACCTCGCGAGTCGGGCGCTTGCGCACCATGTTGACGATGCCGCCCATCTCGCTGGTGCTGTTGAACAGCCCGGACGGCCCGCGCATGACCTCGACCCGATCGAACGGCGACAGCGACGGCAGCGTGCCGTTGATGCTGGCCATCGGCGCGGGCAGTCCATCGATGTTGAATTCGTCGTACTCGTAGCCGCGTGCATAGATCGACGAGCGCCCGCTGTCGTTGCTCAGGGTGCGCAGGCCGGTGGAGTACTTAGCCAGGTCATCCAGGTTCACGAACTGGCGGTCGCGGATGTAATCGCTGGTGTACACGCTGATCGACTGCGGGATGTCGCGCAGTTCGGCCGGCGTCTTGGTGCCGACGGTGGCGGCCGGCACGGTGTAGCCGCCGCTTTGCTCCGAAGACGGCATGTCGTACAGGCGGTTGCCTTCGACGGTGATGCTCTCCAGCTGCACCGGTTCGGCCTGAGCGGCGACACTCTGCGCCAGGGCGCTCAACGGAAACGGGGCGAGCAGGCCGGCAAGCAGCAATGGCCTGAGGCTTGAGGTGCGGAGAATTCTGTCCATGGGCGGCTCCTGTCGCAGCGGCGGCGACGTGTTGGCAAACGTTCGCGCTGCTTAATGATAATTATTTGCATCAAAAGATGTCGACGCGTAGTCTGCCACCCAGTCGCTTCGCGAACCTTTGCGGGGCCGAACATTTGCTTTGCAATCCCGTCAGTTCGAGGCGCAGCGCCGCATGAATCAAGCTGATCACATCATTCGTGGCGATGAGTTGCCGGCCATGAGCAGGCCGGGGCTGCGCCTGTCCAACGAGGATGACGACCGCCTGCTCTACGGCCGAGTGAAGTGGGCGCAGCTGCGTGATGGCCTGTCGCTGCACTGGTCCGATTGCGAAGAGCTGCAGGATTTCGTCACCGAAAACGTGGTTGGTCCGCGGGTATCGTTCGTGCTCTTTCTGCAGGGCCAGAGCCGGGTCAGCTATGGCGATCTGCCGCTGACGCTCGGTCAGCCGGCGTCGCGGCAGGCACCCGAGGGCGTGGCGGTTTCGATGAACGAACCGGTGCTGTTCCGCCGCCAGGCGCGCCGCGGCAGTCATATCCGCAAGCTGGTGGTGAGCCTGACGCCGGACTGGTTCGAAGGGCGCGGGGAGGGTGTCGGCTCGAGCGATGGCGCGATCCGTCGCTTCATGGATAGCCACCTGGCGCCGCGTGTCTGGATGCCCTCGGCGCGGCTGCTGACGTTGGCCGACCAGATGCTCAACCCGCCCGGCTACGACACGCTGCTTCAGGGCCTGTACCTGGAAAGCCGCGCACTGGATATCGCCTGCGAGGCACTGATCAGCCTGGGTGATCGCTCGGCGTCGGTGGAACAGGGCCTGCGCCCGCAGGAGTACCGCCGTCTGCAACGCCTCCTTGCGCTCCTCGACAGCGGTGAGGCTGACGACTGGACGCTGGAGCGCATCGCCCGGGAGGTAGGCGTCAATGCCACCACGCTGCAGCGGCAGTTTCGCCTGTTCAAGGGCATGACCGTGTTCGAGTACCAGCGTGCCCGCCGGCTGCAGCTGGCGCGGGAGGCTTTGGAGCGCGAAGGTGCCAGCGTCAACGAGGCCGCCTGGCGCGCCGGCTACAACAGTCCGGCCAACTTCGCCACGGCATTCAAACGCCAGTTCGGCATCAGCCCGCGGCAGGTGCGGGCGCGGGTTTGAATGCTCGGAAGGTGTGCCGTAAGACTTTTGCCCGCGGCCACATCTCGCGGCTGCTTGTTAAGCCGCCACCGCCGCGCCATGCTCGCCACCGGTATTCAAAGGAGCGATTCGATGAAACAGGGATTGTTGGCTACGGTGCTGCTGGCTGTGTTAGTGACACAGGCGCAGGCCGGTTTCCAGAAGGACAGGGAGGCGTTCGACATGCGCCAGGCCGAGCTCGACCAACGTTGCGAGTCGGCCCGGGAGGCGAAGCTGGCGCCGCTGCGCGAAGCGGCGTTTCAGGACTGCATGAGAACGACCCGCAACAGTCGCGCCGAGACCGAGTGTCGGCGCAGGACCGCCGGTGAAAACGGCAACCGGGCCGGTGGTGCGCCTCGCTTCTATGACGCGCCTGCCTGTGTAGAGGCGTTCGAGCACAAGCGACAGCGGCCCTGAGCGGGAACCGCGGGCGTGCCGCGTAACGCGTAATATAGCCCGGCTGACGATTGAACAAGCTGGCCCGGCGATCTACGCCATGTGAGCGGCGTCTCTTCCCCCACATTCCCGCCCCCATCGGGCTCGCCATACGTCGGAGAGCTGTGGACGGGCACGCCCATCTGCTCAAGTGTGATGGGCTGGCGCCGACAAAGGGGGTATCTGATTGATTCTAGTGGCCTGCCCCCGATGCCGGCCCGGGTTCCTTGATCCCTCCGAGGACACTGCATGCGTTCGTCCTGTCTCCGCGATCTGAGCGTCGCCCTTGTCCTGCTAGTGTCCGGGGCCTATAGCGCGCTCACCTATGCCCATGCAATCACCGCGGTCACCGAAGAGCTGCCCCCCTACAACATGACCATCGACGGCAAGCTGACCGGCATGGGTACCGAGGTGGTAGAGGCTGTTCTGGAAGAGGTTGGGGAAACCGCGCACATCCAATCGATGCCCTGGGCGCGCGCCTATGACATCGCGCTCAATACCGAAAACGTGCTGATCTATTCAATTGCCAGAACTCCGCAGCGCGAGGCGCTGTTCAAGTGGGTGGGCGTCATCGCGCCGACGCGCTGGTACCTGTTCTCGCTACCTGGCATGCACTTCAATCTGAAGAGCCTTGAGGACGCAAAGCAATATCAGATCGCTACGGTCAAGGAGGATGTCGGAGAGCAGTATCTGATCAGCAACGGCTTTGCCGTGGGGCGCAATCTGCAGTCGAGCAATAAATACGAACACAACTACCAGAAGCTCAAGGCCGGGCGGGTAGATCTATGGATTTCCAACGAGCTCAACGCCCACTATCTGGTGCGCCAGGGCAGCGGTAATCCAAACGAAGCTGCCGTCCCTCAGTTAAGCCTGGACGACCTCGGTGGCACCAATGGACTGTGTTTGGCGTTCAGCCGCAAAACCTCGGATGAGCGCGTCGAGCAGTTCCGCCAGGCTTTGGCGCGTGTACGCGCTGATGGTCGCTATGACGCGATCGCCGCTAAATGGCTGAAATGAACGCGCACGACAGTCCTGACCCCGCAGCCCTTTTGCAGCGACGGACTGGCTCGCTCGGACGTCGTCTGGTGCTGGCCACGCTCGGTTTTTGCCTGCTGTTTACGCTGGTCACTGTCGGGGTGCGGACCTGGTCGGCCTGGCAGACCAGCCTGGCGGCGATGAATGCGGAGCTGGTGCTGATCGACCAGGTGTTTCAAAGCAACCTGGCCAAGGCGATCTGGGAGATGGACAGCGATGCACTGCGGACGCAGATCGACAGCGTCGCCAAGGCAGCCCCGGTCGGTCGCGTCGAATTGCAGATCATCCGTGCCGGGCGCGAGCCGCAAATCATTCAGCGCGAGCGCGCGCAGCAGCAGGTTCGGCACCGAGCGCCGACGTTGCAGCATTCCCTGACGTACGAGCCTTATCCGGGGGCCCTTGAGACGGTGGGCGAGCTGAAGCTGGAAGGCAATGAAGGACTGCTCTGGGAGCGGTTGATTGATGAGATCACCAACATTGTCATCACCCAGATCATTCAGTCGCTTTTGCTGGCCGGGTTGATCATGTGGATGTTCAATCGCAGCGTCACTCTGCATGTGCGCCGGATTGCCCGTCACCTGACTCGCCTGACGCCTGAGAATCTGGATCAGACCCTGCGACTCGAGCGCCCCTTGAAGCGCCACGATGAGCTGAGCCTGCTGGAATCCGGCGTCAACGGCCTGCAGGCGAAACTTTCGGCATACCTCGAACGACAACATCTGGATGAGCTGGCGCTAGCCGCGCATCGAGATCGCCTGGCCGAATTGGTCGAAGAACGTACCATCGAGTTGAGTGCCGCCAACGTGTTGCTCGAAGAGCTGTCGCGCAGCGACCCGCTGACCGGGCTGGCCAATCGTCGACATTTCGACGAGATCAAGGAGGTCGAATTTCGTCGTGCGCTTCGGTTGGGCCAGCCCCTTGCGGTGCTGATGTGCGACGTCGACCATTTCAAGCGCTACAACGATGCCCACGGCCACGCCTCCGGTGATCGCTGCTTGCAGATCGTGTCCGAGACCCTGACGAACACCTTTGGTCGGGCCGGCGAGTTAGTTGCGCGCTTGGGTGGCGAGGAGTTCGTGGTGCTCCTGCCAGGCTCGGATCGGGACAGTGCCAGGCGCGCGGCTGAACGCCTGCAACAACGGTTGGCCGAGCGGGCCCTGCCCCATGGCGACTCACCGGTTTCGTCACAGGTGACGCTGAGCATTGGCGTTGCCGCACTCGATGCCGAAACCATGGATCATTTCGACCTCTTGCTGCACAGCGCCGACGAGGCCCTCTATCGGGCCAAGGCGCAGGGCCGCGATCGGGTTGCCGACTAAGATACCGAGGCTCATATGATGCTCCCGTTTGTCGTTCGTATCGCCTTGCTGTGGACCTGTCTGGTGCCCTGCGTTCAGGCAGAGACAATCCGTGTAGTCACAGAAGAGACGTCGTTCAGTTACCTGCGACAGGGCCGGGTGGTCGGTCCAGCGACCCAGGTGGTGGAGGCAACCCTTGCGCGTGCGGGTCTGGATGATTACCGCATTGGCCTGTACCCCTGGGCACGGGCCTATGACATGGCGCTGCGCGAGCCGAACGTGCTGATCTATCTCATCGCTCGCACCCCCGAGCGCGAAGGTCAGTTTCATTGGGCCGGAGAAATCCTGCGAATCGACTACCACCTGTACCGGCTGCCCTCACGGAAAGACGTCCAGATCGCGCAGCTGGAGGATGCCAAGCAGTACCGTATCGGGGCGTTGCGCGGGGATGTCCGCTATCGCTATCTGCAGGACGAGGGATTTACCAAACTGGTGGTAACTGTCTCGAACGCAGACAGCTTCAAGCTCCTGAGCAACGGTCAGGTCGATTTGGTACCGATGTCGGAACAAGGCGTCAGGATGTTCTGCACTGAGGAGGGGCTCGCTGATGGCTGTCTGGAGCGCGTCCTTACTCTCAACACCGCCACGAGCCTTTATATGGCTTACAGCCTGCAAAGCGGTGAGGACGTGGTGCTGCGCACCCAGGCGGCTTTCGAGTCTCTGCAAGCGGATGGGACAGTAGCCCGCCTCATGGCAGGGCAGCGCTGAACGAGGCCGGCGCTGCCGACGTTACGCCCGTCTCGCTCAGCCCTGCAGGTCGGCCAGCATCGCGGTGGCCACCGCTTCGGCGACCTTGATGCCATCGACACCGGCGGAGAGGATGCCGCCGGCGTACCCGGCGCCTTCACCGGCCGGGTACAGGCCGCGGGTGTTGATGCTTTGCAGGGTCTCGTTGTCGCGCTTGATCCGCACCGGTGAAGAGGTTCGTGTTTCGATGCCGGTAAGCACCGCATCGGCGCGATCGAAACCGCGGATCTGCTTGCCGAAGGCCGGCAGTGCTTCGCGAATGGCCTCGATCACGTAGTCGGGAAGCGAAGGTGCCAGGTCGCCCAGCCGAACGCCCGGCTTGTAGGACGGCTCGACCTCACCGAATGCGCTCGACGCCCGGCCACGAATGAAGTCGCCCACCAGCTGCCCCGGCGCGCAGTAATCGCTACCGCCCAGCTCGAATGCGCGCGATTCCAATCGTTCCTGCAGCTCGACGCCAGCCAGCGGACCGCCGGGGAAATCTTCATCCGGATTGATGCCGACGACGATGCCGGCGTTGGCGTTGCGCTCGTTGCGCGAATACTGGCTCATGCCGTTAGTGACCACGCGGTTGGGCTCGGAGGTCGCCGCCACCACAGTGCCGCCCGGGCACATGCAGAAGCTATAGACCGCTCGGCCGTTCTTGGCGTGGTAGACCAGCTTGTAGTCGGCCGCGCCCAGTTCCGGGTGCCCGGCATATTTGCCCAGGCGGGCCTGGTCGATCAGTGACTGCGGGTGCTCGATACGAAAGCCCACGGCGAAGGGCTTGGCCTCGATATAGACGCCGCGCTCGTGGAGCATGCGGAAGGTGTCGCGTGAGCTGTGGCCGAGCGCCAAGACGACATAGCGGCTGCGCAGCTCTTCGCCGCTGGCCATGCGCACGCCCTGGATGCGGCCGTCTTCGATGATGAAATCGACCACGCGGCTGTCGAATCGCACCTCACCGCCCAGCGCCTTGATTTCTTCGCGCATGGTCGAGACGACGCCGGTCAGGCGGAAGGTGCCAATGTGCGGTTTGCTGACGAACATGATCTCTTCCGGCGCGCCGGCGCGGACGAACTCGTGCATCACCTTGCGGCCGTAGAACTTCGGGTCCTTGATCTGGCTGTAGAGTTTGCCGTCGGAGAACAGCCCGGCGCCGCCTTCGCCGAACTGCACGTTGGATTCCGGGCTCAGCACTTTCTTGCGCCATAGTGCCCAGGTGTCCTTGGTGCGGCTGCGTACATCACGCCCGCGTTCCAGCACGATCGGCCGGAAGCCCATCTGCGCCAGCGTCAGCGCGGCGAACAGGCCACACGGGCCGAAACCGATCACCAGCGGACGTTCGTTCAGCCCCTCGGGTGCCGTGCCGACAGGGTAATAGCCGGTGTCCGGCGAGACGCGGATATTTCGGTCATCGGCCAGGCGTTCGAGCACTTTGTCTTCGTTCGCTACGCTTGCGTCGATGATGTAGACGAAGGTGATCTCGCTGTTCTTCTTGCGCGCGTCATAGCTACGCTTGAATACACTGAAGTCGAGCAGCTCGTTGTCGCTAATCTTCAGGCGCGCAACGATGGCTTGGCGCAGGGCCTCGGCGGGGTGATCGAGCGGCAGTTGCAGTTCGTTGATGCGAATCATGGCGAGTCCTGGCCGGTAGCCCCGGCAGAGGTGAGGTGAGCGGGCGTAAACCGACGATTTGCGCGGCGCGCAGTGTAGCGGTGACGGCTCCCACTGTCATGAATTCGGAATGCCACGAACGAGCCGGCCATCGCTGATGCGACGCCCGGCTGAGCGAGTTGATCTATTGCAGGATCGTTCGCGCGTTAACGGGTTGTAGCGGACGGTTGTTGGCATGTCCGACGGCCTTCGTGAGGGCTTCGATCTGTGCATGGGATGCCGCGATAGGTTGCTTGAGAACCAGCCAGCGGACCCCTTCCGAACAGGGCGGCGTGGTGAGTGAGCCGTTGAAGCGGTAGTAATCCAGATCGGCTGGCAGCATGTCTCCGATATTCACTCGCTGCGGCAAGAGCTGCTTCGCGCCTTCGGCCGGCGGGGTGTTCCAGAGGCTGGCCAGCACGGTGTTCTGCTTGCCCTCCTTGAACATCACTGCGAGCACGACAAGGTGTCCCATCTCATCGGAATGAACCAGATGCCCTTCTAACGGATAAGAATGTCCCTTGATCTGGTTTTCGCTGGGCATGTGGAAGTGGAACTGGATGAGCTGATACTGCTTGCCGTCCAGGGTGAGGGTGCTCCCCGGCTCGTAAGCCACTTGTACGGTGTGACCATTATTGACGACCTCGCTCGCACCAGCGGTGTAGTCCAGCTTCAATGGCGTAAGTTCTGCCTCGATGAATCCGTCCAGGTTGACGGGCGATTGGTTCTGCCCCGCACAGGAATGGAATTCAGGAGTTAGTTTCGCCCAGTTCTGCGGACCTACTTCGCCCGAATAACCCCAATGCGTACCTGGCGTGACGGCCCAGGCATTGGCGCAGGCAATCATTACGCCGATCGCAAGTGCGGCTTTTCTCATGCTCATTTTCCTTTTCTGGTTATTGATTCAACAAGCTCGAAGCGGCAGCTCTGAAATAATTTGAAATAGGACATTGCAAGCTTGACGGACCATTTACTGAGCAGCAGTCGTCTTCGACGCAATTGCTTTAGGGTCGAGGAGCAGCAGGAGCGCTGATGCAGTCGCCTGGTAATGGCCTGGGATGACGCTACGCTGTGATATAGCTCACGTTTCAATGTAGTTCATGCGCGCAGCTGCGCAGGCGCCGAGCACAACAATAAACCTCGTCCAGCGAGACGATTCCTCAATGAGGTTGGTGCCCATGAAATATGCTCCCGTTAGCTTGATCGCCTTTGCCATGTGTGTGGCTGGAGCTGCCTTGGCTGCGCCCACCAGCGACGAAGCGTTGGAGCGCATGCGGTCGATGAAGACGACCGGCCAGTCGCTCGACATGAAGACCGTGCCGCAGGACGGCGAGATCGCCGATGCCATTCGCCAGAACCTTAAGCGCATCAAATTACCGGAAGGCTTCAAGATCGAGCTGTACGCGGTGGTACCCGGCGCGCGGCACATGGCGGTGGGACCGTCCAGCGGCGTGGTGTTCGTCGGCACGCGCAAGACCGATCTCTGGGCGGTCACCGATCGCACCAAGAACCGCACCGCCGATGAAGTGAAGCGCTTCGCCCCGGCGATTTCCTTCACGCAGCCAGGGCCCTGTTTCAGTCCGGACGGTTTCCTTTTCGTCGCCGAGCACAACCGCGTACTGGTGTTTCCGGCGGCGGAATTTTTCTACGAAGGTCCGGATGTCGCGGCCGACATCGTGGTGCCGACCGGCGAGCTGATCCCGACCGACGAGGAGAGCTACAACCATGGCGCGCGGGTGTGCGCTGTGGGGCCGGACAACAGACTCACCGTCTCTCTGGGCCAACCGCATAACGTGCCGCCGAAAGACAAGCTCGAGCTGTACAACCAGCACGGCATTGGCGGCATCGTGCGCATGGAGCGCGACGGTAGCAAACGTGAGGTTTATGCCACCGGTATACGCAACTCGGTGGGGATCACTTACCACCCGACCAGTAAAGAGCTGTGGTTCACCGACAACCAGGTGGATGGCATGGGCGACGACAGTCCGCCCGGTGAAATCAATCACGCGCCGAAGGCTGGGATGAAGTTCGGTATGCCCTGGTACGGCGGCGGTCAGGTACGCACCACTGAGTACGCCGACGAGACTCCGCCGGAGGGCCTGACCTTCCCGGTGGTGGAAACCGTGGCCCATGCGGCCGACATGGGGTTGCTCTTCTATACCGGCAAGATGTTTCCAGAGAAATACCGCGGTGGCCTGTTCAGCGCGCAGCGGGGCAGCTGGAATCGCACCGTGCCGGCTGGTGCGCGGGTGATGTTCACCCCATTTCCCGCCGACGGCTCGGCACCGGCCGGCGAGACGCAGCCCTTCGCTGAAGGCTGGCTGGACGAGGAAACCGGCGAATACTACGGCCGCATCGTCGATGTGGCGCAGCTGAAGGATGGCTCGCTGCTGGTCAGTGACGACACTGCTGGGGCGATCTATCGGATTTCCTACGAGGGCGGTTCGGACTGACGTCAACCTTTTCTGCCTGGCCGTCTGGTTCGCTCATCCGAGCTCGGCGGCGTCGTTCACGGGAGACACTCGTATGGTTAGAAATCGTCGCGGCGGGATGCTCGTACCCTGGCTGATGCTGCTGACGCTGCTGTTCACGACCGAGGCGAGGGCGGCGGATATCAATGCTGGGCAAGCCAAGGCCGGGATGTGCACGGCCTGCCATGGCCTCGACGGATTGAGCAAGGTCGCCGATGCACCGAATCTGGCGGGCAACGGCGAGCTCTATCTGGTACGGCAGCTCAAGGCCTTTCGCAGCGGTGAGCGCAAGCATCCACAGATGTCGCTCGTCGCCGCCGGCCTGAGCGATGACGACATCGCCAATCTGGCCGCCTGGTACGCGGCGATCAAGGTCAGTGTCGAGCTGCCGCAATAGCACGCGCGCGCATTGCCCAGCCGTGGGCATTGATCGCAGCATTTTCCTGAAATGCCCTGCCTATCCTCTATACTCGCGGCCCATTCAGGCCGGCCTGCTTTCATTGCTGGCATCAGACCGACCCGCCGGTGACCGTTTGACGGCCGCTCGCAACGAATCAACAGATCGAGCCGCGGCGTCGCGCGCTCTCATCCACGAAGAAGGATTGCCCATGGTCAATAACGATGTGTTGCGCAGCCTGCGTTACATCCTGAACGTAAGCGACGCGAAGCTCGTCGAGATCACCCGTCTGGCCGGCTACGAAGTTGGCGAAGCCGATATGGTCGCCTTCCTGAAGAAAGATGACGAGGAGGGCTACAAGCTCTGCAGCGACGAAGTCATGGCGCACTTTCTCGATGGCCTGGTGATCTACAAGCGCGGCAAGGACGAAAGCCGTCCGACCCCGCCGATCGAGTTGCCGGTGACCAACAACATGGTGCTGAAGAAGCTGCGCGTAGCCTTCGAGTTGAAGGAAGACGACATGCACGCAGTCCTCAAGGCGGCCGACTTTCCGGTATCCAAGCCGGAGCTCAGCGCGCTGTTCCGCAAGGTCGGGCACAGCAACTACCGGGTCTGCGGCGACCAGCTGCTGCGCAACTTCCTCAAGGGGCTGGCGCTGCGCGGTAACTGATCGGACGGTTTGTTCGCCGGGCCATTTCCCGGACCGAAAAAGCCCCGCCGATGCGGGCGGGGCTCGTTGAACCTGCGATCGCTTAGTTCTGAACCATCGCAATGACCCGGTCACGCAGTTGCGGGTCGTTTTGTACCGCCTGGTTGATGGCGTTGTATTCCTCGATGCTGAGGTCGTTTTCCACCACGGTGTTCATCATTTTCTCGTTGGCTTCTTGCTGCAACTGCTGGGCCTCGGCTGGGTCACCGGTCTTTTCCAGCTTGGCGGTGAAATCCTCGCGGATCTCCATGATCTCGCCCAGCGAGTCGGCGAACTTCTCCAGCTTCTTGTCGCTGATGTCTGCTGCCTGCACCCCGGGTGCGGGTTGTGTGGCCGGCGCCTGATTCGCTTCCTGCGCCACTACCTGAGAGGCACCGGCGGCGATAAGAAGGGCGGCGAGGCTGGAAACGAGGCGGGCGTTTAGCTTGGTCATGTGCGGTTCATCCTGCGATTTAAAAGACACAAGGCGCAGTGCATCAGCCATGCCAGACCGGGTCGTTAGTTCCAAGCTATTGATACCAAAAACATTTCTCCATCCGTCCTGACGCCCTCGACGCTGTGGGACACGACCTGTATCGTGCCAGAATGGCACATGTAGCAGTTTGGCAAAGAACTTCGACGTTACGCGGCGCGCTGTTGTTGAAGGTAGTGGTGCCCCTGGTGGCGATCATGCTCGGCTTCAGCTATCTGCTGCTGTGGACGGTCGAGCGCAACAGCGAGCGGCGTTTGCAGGAAGAGGTCGAACTGGTGGCGCGGGCGGTTCGGCTGCCACTCAGCGACAGCCTGGAAAAGCAGCACGACCGCACCTCACAGCAGGTATTGGAGTCGGTGCTCGGCGTCGGCCGCGTCTACGGCGCCTATCTCTATGACGATCAGGGCGAGCTGGTGGCTTTTGCCGGGGCCATCGAACCGGATCAGGATCAGTCCTCCATTCAGGAACTCACGGCCGACGGTAAGCGTCGCGGTGGTTATCAGCGCATCCGCGGGCGCGAGGTCTATTCCTATTTTCTCCCACTTGAACAAAGTGGCGGGCGCATCAACGGCCTGTTGCAGGTCACCCGGCGCTGGAACGATTTCGAGAGCGATACCCGGCGCTTGCGCATGATCGCGGGTATTTCCGCCGCGGTGCTGGCGCTGGCCGCGGTCTGCATCGTTCTGCTCGGCCACTGGTCGGCGATCGGGCGCCACTTGCAGCAACTGACGCAGAGCATGGCGAGGGTCGCCTCCGGTGATCGTCAGCATCGCGCGCCGCGCAGTGGCCCGCAGGAAATCGCCGTGCTCGGCCGCGCACTGAACCGCATGCTCGACAGTATCGCCGACGCGGAGCAGCGCATGGCCGAGCAGAAGGCGCGCGAGGCGGAACTCGAGAGTCGGTTGCGGCGCACTCAGCAACTGGCGGCGGTAGGCCGCTTGGCTGCAGGCGTGGCGCATGAACTGGGCAGCCCGCTCAGCGTCATCGATGGCAAGGCCCAGCGCGTCTTGCGCAGTGAGACGCTGGAGGACGGCCAGCGCAAGGGGCTGCTGCAAATCCGCAGTCAGGTGCAGCGGTTGAGCGAGATCGTCCGTCAGTTGTTGGACTTTGGCCGCGCTGCCGGCCGCCCGCCACGGCGCATGCCCGCCGATGTGCTGGCGCATTCGGCGGCCGCCGCGGTGGCCGACGAGCTGGCCACGTTGAAGGTCGAGCTGCAGCTCCAGGCACCAGCGGCTGCCCTGTATTGCGAGGTGGACCCGCCACGTTTCGAGCAGGCGTTGACCAACCTGCTGCGCAACGCGGCCCAGGCCAGTCCGGGCGGACGGGTGGTGCTGCGCTGGTGGCAGGAAGCCGATTGCCTGATCTTTCAAGTCGAGGACGACGGGCCGGGTGTGGCCGAGCAACACCGCGCCGCGCTGTTCGAGCCGTTCTTCACCACCAAACCGGTGGGTAAGGGCAGTGGGCTCGGACTGGCCGTTGCGCATGGCGTAGTGGCCGAGTGCGGTGGCCGTCTCGAGCTGGTCGAGAGCCCGCTGGGTGGCGCGGCGTTTCGTATTTCCCTGGCGCTCGCCAATGAGGATGACACTCATGCAAATGGATGAAATCGCCCCGCAGCGGGTGTTGGTCGTGGAGGACGACGACAGCCTGCGTCAGTTGCTGGTCGAAGAACTGGAGGATCGCTCACTGCAGGTGCGTGCCGTGGCGAGCGCAGAGGACGCCGTGCCGCTGCTCGACAGTTGGGAGCCGGAACTGCTGATAAGTGACCTGCGGTTGCCGGGCGCTGATGGTATGGCGCTATTGCGGCGGGTCAAGGCGATGCAGGCCGCGCCGGCGTTTGTGGTGATCACCGCGTTCGGCAGCATCCAGCAGGCGGTGGCGGCGTTGAAAGAGGGCGCCGATGAATTCCTCACCAAGCCGCTGGATCTCGAACACCTCGGGCTTGCCGTGTCGCGCGCGCTGGAGACGCGGCGGCTACGCGACGAGGTGCGGCGCTTTCAGCAACTGCTCAGCGATGACCGCTTCCACGGCATGCTTGGCCGCAGTCGGGTGATGCGGGAACTGTTCGACCAGATCAGGCAGTTGGCGCGTGCCGCCGGGCCTGTGCTGGTGATTGGGGAAAGCGGCACCGGTAAGGAATTGGTCGCTCGCGCTGTGCATGCTGAGAGCGAACGGGCGCAACGACCCTTCCTGGCGATCAACTGTGCAGGCTTGCCGGCCGAGCTGCTGGAAAGCGAATTCTTCGGTCACGCGGCCGGTGCCTTCACCGGTGCCAGCCGCGCGCACAAAGGGCTGTTCCAGCAGGCCGACGGTGGCACGCTATTCCTCGACGAAATTGGCGAAATGCCGTTGCCGCTGCAGGCCAAACTGCTGCGCGTATTGCAGGAGGGCACCATTCGGCCAGTGGGCGGCGAGCGCGAACTGAGCGTCGATGTGCGCATCATCGCGGCCAGCAACCGGCCGCTGGAAACCGCTGCCGGCCGCGAGTCGTTTCGCGAAGACCTTTTTTTTCGCCTGGAAACCTTCATCCTCCAGGTGCCGCCGCTGCGCGATCGCGAGGAGGACCGCGAGTTGCTCGCCGCCGGCTTCGTCGCCCGCTTCGCTGCGCGCGACGGTCGGCCGGTGCGCGGTCTGTCGCGCACAGCCCTGGAACAGCTGAGGTGCTACCCCTTTCCCGGCAATGTGCGAGAGCTGCAGAACGCCATGGAGCGGGCGGTCACCTTCTGTCATGGCCGCAGCATCGAGCTGGAGCACCTACCAACGCGCATCGCCAGCTACCAGGAGACCGCGCCCGAAGCCCGCTCGGATGAACTGCTCGGGCTGATGATCGACGGGCCCTTGCTGCCTACGCTGGACGAGCTGGAAATGCGCTACATCCGTCACGTGCTGGAGCGGGTCGAGGGCAACAAACGACGTGCCGCTGCATTGCTTGGGATCGGTCGGCGCACCCTGTATCGCCGGCTGGGCGAGAAGGAGCAGGACGAGGCGTAAGTCAGCCGTTAACTTCGCCCATGGTTCGCGGCTTCGAGCGGGGCTCGGCATCCTGATGCCGCACCCGATTAGCCCCCCTGCGCCTGTCAGCGCAGGGCGACCATCTGCGGTTCCAGCTGCAGTTCGGCCGAGCGATTGCGGATCGCCACCCATTCAAGCAATGCGGTTACCGAGCGCGGCGGTGAAATCAGGTAACCCTGAAACAGATCGCAGCCGGCCTGCAACAATGCGGACTGCTTTTCCAGCGTATCCACGCCTTCGGCATTGACCCGTTTGCCCTGGGCCTGACAGAACGCGATGATCGCCTTCAGGCTCTCCTGCATTTCAGTACGGGTCAGACGTTCGACGATCGCCATGTCCAGCTTGATGGTATCGGCCGGGTATTCGAGCAATTGCTGGATCGACGTGTAACCGACACCGAAATCGTCGATGGCCACTCGGAAGCCGGCCATGCGGATCGCGTGCACCACTTCCATGGTGTTACGGCTCAGCTCGGCGGCGTAGGTCTCGGTGAGTTCGATCTCGATGCGGTTCGGGCAGATGCGGTAATGCGCGGCGCGCTCTATCAGGTAGTTGCACAAACGGTCATCGGTCAGCTGCGCCGAGGACACGTTGATCGCCAGAATCACCCCCTCGCCAAACAGACGAACCAGTTCTGGGTAGCCCGCCAACGCATTGTCGATCACCCAGCTGTCGATCTTCGGAAACAGCCCGGCGCGCTCGGCGATGGGAATGAACTCTCCCGGCGATACCGTGCCCAGCAACGGCGAATGCCAGCGCAGCAACACTTCGCAGCTGGCCACGGCCCCTTGGCGATCCACCGCAGGCATGTAAACCAGGCGGAACTGCTCGTCGCCATCGAGCAGGCGCAACTGTTCCTCCACCAGGCGGATGCGCTGGTTGCGTTGCTCGAGCTCCGCCGAAAAGGCCACCGCGACGTTCTTGCTCTCGGCCTTGGCCTGATACATCGCGGTGTCGGCACGGGTCAGCAATTGGGTGATCGTGTTGGCATCGGTGGGATAGCGGGCAGTGCCGATACTGACGCTCACCGGATAGATGCGATCGTCCAGGTGGAAGCCGCCTCGGCACAGGCCCAGCAACGCGTCGGTGAGTGCCGGCAAGGTATCGTTGCCGGCATCGGCCATCAGCAGTACGGCGAATTCGTCGCCGGAAAGGCGTGCGAACGCGGCCTCGGTGTCCGGGTGGGCCTGGTGGTGATGTTCGAGCACGCCCTGCACGCGTTTGGCGAAGATTTGCAGCAGCGCATCGCCTGCATCGTGGCCGTGCTGGTCGTTGACCTGCTTGAAATCGTCCAGATCGAGAAACAGCAGTGCCAGTTGTCGACCGCTTTGTGCGCACTGATCGTACATGGCGGTGGCCAGTACGCCGAAGTGGGCACGGTTGCTGATGTGGGTCAGGCTGTCGGTCCAGGAAATCTCCTGGATACGCTGCAGCGCGGCGGTGTTGCGCTCGTGGAGGGTCTTCATGTTCAGTGTCAGGCGACCGATCTCACCGCCGTCGCTGGGCTCGTCCAGGGCGTCGCGCTTGCACAGCAGCAGGTCGGTGAGCTGGCTGTCGAGGTGGCTGATGGGGTCGGTGATGTAGCGGCGGATCAGCAACAACAAGAGCCCGATGGATATCAGGCAGATGAGCGAGCCGCCGACCAGAAAGGCCAGGCTCAGCGTTTGCAGACGTGCGGCAATGTAATCGGCCGGCGGCGTCAGCCGTGCATGCAGCGAACGTGACAGCTCGATATCGGCTGACAGACCCGGCGGGGCCGACGGCAATTTGGAGGCGATCTCGATTTGCGCGCCGTATTCCTTTTCCAGGCGCTGCTTCAGCGCGACGAAGCGGTCCGGTCGCACGGCCAGTTGCACGGCAAAGGCCTCCGTGCGCTGGCTTGGTAATGGCCGGCTGTTGGACGCCGACAGCAGAAAGTCGGTGTCCAGCAGTAGCGGTCCGCCATCGGCGCCGTCCAGGTAGCTCATAATGCCCGTGTCGGCAGCCTGCCTGGCCTCGCGAACGAGCTGTTGCTGCCTGGCGCTCATGGTGGCGAATGGCGACAGGCTGCTTTCGAAGTAATACGCCGCCTCACCGTCGGGCTGGACGATGGCGAACGAGACGAAGGACAGCCGGCTTGTGGACAATGAGCGGATGCTTTGTTGAATACGCAAGCCCAGTGTCTCGTTGCGGTAGCCGGTATTGGTCTCGCGCAGAAACAACAATAGCGCCTCGCTCTCCATGATCGAGTTGAGCACGCTGCGGTTGAACGCCTCGTAGTCCAGGTACGCGGACTTCAGCATGGACAACTGTTGTGCCAGACGCGCCTCTTCGAGGCCGAACAGGGAAGCCCGCTGGGTCAGGTAGGCAGTGGTCGCGGCCAGCAGCTGAATGATCAGGATGACCGGAAAGATCACCAGCAGCGCGCGCTTACCGAGCGTCATGGGCGTTTATCAGTGCGCTGATGATGCGCCGCCGCGTCTGCGTGGCTTGCGGTGGGCGCGTCTCGAACGTCTGGCTGCGCTCCAGTACGTCCTCTGGCGGATAGATGGTCACATCCTGGCGGATCGCGTCCGGCAACAGGGCTCGGGCCGCGGCGTTGGGAGTCGCGACGCCCAGTTCGGTGGCGTTCAATGCGGCGATCTCGGGATCGCTGATGAAGTTCAGGAAGCGGTAGGCCAGGTCCTTGTTCGGCGTGCTTGCCGGAATCGACAGGCAATCGACCCACAGCAACGTGCCTTCTTGGGGCACTACATAGCGCCAGGGCTCCCCTTCGATGCCCTCGGTCTGGTTGAGTACCTGCTGATCGCCGCTGTAGGCCAGCGCCATGTCGGCCTGGTCGAGGTAGCGCCGCCGCCCCAGCGAGGTGATTGCGTATTCGTAGGTCAACACAGCGCTGGCCTGCGCCCGGAGCAGCTCGAACGCCGCCTTGAGTTCGTCATTATTCGAGGTGTTGATTGAGCGCCGTTGGAAGAGTAACGGTGCGGCGAGAATATCCTCGTGATCTTCCATCATGATGATGTGCGGCTTCTCGCGTTCGGTCGGCTGCAACAGTTCAGCCCAGGATTGCGGCGCCTCGGCGAGGCGATCCGCGCGATAGGCGATGCCCAGGGTGCCCCACAGGTAGGGCATGCTGTAACGCCCGCAGCTGTTACGCCAGCGCTGCGAGACGTTGCTCAGATTGGGTAGTGGCGTGTCGCTGATGGGCTCGAGCAGCCCGCGTTGGCCGAATCGATCGGAGCTGATCAGCTCGGTCAAGGCAATGTCGATCTGATGGTCCGGTTTGGCAAGGATCTCGTCGCGCTTGTCCCCGCTGTCGAAATAGATCTGCTGGATGCCCACGCCGGTTTCATCCTGCCAGCGCTGTATTACTGCTTCGCTCAGGTATTCCTCCCAGTTGAGCAGCGTCAGGGTCTGCGCCGCGCGAACGCCGGTCGATGGAAACATCAGGCCGAGGGCGACCAGCGCCGCGACGCCGAGGCGTCGGCTGTAAGAAGAGCCCAGGTTCTTGTTGTTCATCCATTGCTCCATTCGCTATGGCACTGCCCGACCTCGCCCTTGGTTTCCCGGCGGGGCGTGGCGGTGCTCGCCTGCTTTCAAACACCTGCGTATCGGCTCGAGAAGTACCGAGGGCTGAGCACGCGGGCATCAATCGGCTATCGGCTCACCTAGATGGCACTTTAATGGCGTCAGACGAATGGCGACAATATCTTTGTGGGCTGTTCCGATCAGCGGACAGGAGCCGCTTGTTTGCCGTGGCGAACGCGCGGGCGAGGCGGTGTCTGTAGCCAGGCGGTCAGCAGGCGGGTGGAGAGTGGGATGAATAGATAAGTCATCAGCGGCGTCAGCGCCAGCGTGGAAACCAGGATGCGCATTACCAGGCTGAGCTCGCTGAGTGCGCCGCCAAACAACAGGTTGAACAGCAGCGACACGGGAAAGAACGCCAACCAGATCGCCACGCTCTGCTTCCAACGAGGCGGTGTTGGGCTGTCGACGCCGCCGAACCAGGCGTCGATGCCGCGAGCGCGTTGCTCGTGGGGCTGGCCGAACAATTCGCCACCACGCTGCAACCAGGCCCGGCGTGAAGCGGAGTGCTCCCAGGTGTCGAGGGTTTGTTCGTCGGCGAAGCGGAAGACGATCTGGAATTCGTCGTCTCCGGGCGGCGGGGCCAGCACGCCGGAGCCGAGGTAGCCGGGAAAATCCGCAGCCAGCTGTTCGCCTTCGTGCAGCCAGGCGAGTAGATCTTGGTAGCGGCCATCACGCACACGGCGGGCCACCATCAGGGTGACGGGTTCGGTAGACATCGTGTATCTCCAGCATCGGACCGGCTGCCCGGATAGGGTTTTCGGCAAACGCAGCGCCGGGGTGATGGGCTGCGTTATGGCTCAGGCAAGGATCATGCCCTGGTCTTCAGCACGCGCCAGACCTTGTGAGGTCGGCGCATCCGAAGGCGACGGCGCACTATACGGAGAATTTTTGCACTTGGAAGGGGCGTTCACGCCGAGGAATGGGGCGGCGGCACCCAGCGTCTCGGGCCAGTACCGATTCCGCTACGCGTTTCGGCGAGATGTTCGCCGGTAAACCAGGACCGCCCCGCCTCCGCGTGCTGCTGGATACATCGCGGAACCGCAACGTCGGATGCGCACTTTGTGAACGACGCGCTTGAAACGACGCCTGCGCTCAGTCCTACTAGCAGCCATGGCGCGTGCCTATCCGGTGACGCCAACCGACGCCCTGCAATGGGCGGAAACTTCCAACCAAGGATGGTGGAAACAATGAGTGGTTACGTACCCAATATCCCGAGGGCCAAGCGCGACGCCGAGCTGAAGGAGGTCCAGCCCACCGAAATTCATGCCGAGCGCTGGGCCGAGTACGAGCTCCACAGCAGCCAACCGGCCAAATCACCCGAGAAGATCAAGCTGGCCTTGCGTATCGGCGTGTTCTTCGACGGCACGCTCAACAACGCCACCAACGCCGCGCTCGGTCTGGCATGTGGCGCCCATCACCCGATAGCGGCCGAAGATCTGAATTCCACCTGCAAGCCATATATGGCCGAGCCGGACAGCAGTTACGGAAATGATGTGACTAATGTGCGGAAGCTGATGGACTTGTATTGGGTACCGTCCACGCTGGAAGGCGCAGGTTCCAACAAACAGGGGTATCGCAAACTATACGTAGATGGAGCGGGCACCGAGGCCGGCAAACAAGACAGCAGTCTGGGCGCTGCGGCGGGCCGCGGCGGTACAGGCGTCGCGGGACAGGTTCAGGACGCGTTTAACCGGATCAGCGAACTTATTCAAACCACGCATCAGGACTATCCGGACCTCGAAATTAGTTCGTTGATCTTCGACACCTTTGGCTTCAGCCGCGGTGCTGCTGCGGCCAGGCACTTCGCCAACGAGGTTGTCAAAGGCAAGCAGGGACCTCTCGGTGCGGCATTGCAAAGCAACGCGGGTGCCTTCAGTAGAGGCTTCGTCGACCGCTACGGACGCGATATCAACGTTGGCTTTATCGGTCTGTTCGATACCGTCGCTTCTGTTGGCGGCTTGAAGAACATAGGCAATATCCGAAGCTCTATCACGCCTTGGCTGAATCTCTATTTACCGCGTAAGTACTTCGCGAATGTGGTTCAGTTAGTGGCGCGCGACGAGATACGCGCGAATTTTCCACTGAGCGAGGTCAGTCCGGACCACCCTGAGATCGTTCTGCCGGGCGTGCACTCAGACATCGGCGGAGGCTATCTGGAAGATGCCGAAGCGCGAGTGCTGGTCAGCCCGATGCAGGCGCTGGTGGTGGGTCAGCGCGTCGATGTGGCGACAACGTCCATCTACCAGGACGCGGTCGAGGCCAGGCAGCGGATGCTTGCCGAGGGTTGGCCGTCGGCCATGCTGGAGATCATCACCCCGGAGGCGCTACTACTGCCGGTCGATCCGCAAGATCGGTTGGCGCCTCGGCAAAAGCGGGTATATGTCGGTCTGCAACTCAAGCGCAGGGTGAGTAATGCGCTATCGCGCGTCTATCTCCGAGTCATGCACGAGTTGGCAAGAAAGAATGGCGTTAGGTTTGATGATATTCCCGATGAGCCGCAATATCTCATTCCCGATGAGTTGTCAGCGATGTCTGACCGGTTTATTCGGGGCGACTACGCTCTGGCTGATGAGGAAGAACGTATTCTTAAATATCGTTATATACATGTTTCCGCCCATTGGAATAACCCGCGGGGGAAGCGAACTCCGAGCGGTCTTAAGGTGCTTTATATCAATGCTCCAAATTCTGGGGGTGTTCGCAATCGACACCCTCATGCTCCTAACTGGACTCTATTTTGAACAAGTCATTTTTTTTTCTCATCCCGATACTGCTGTTGATCGGCTGTAAGGCATTAGGGCCAGTAAACGAGTCGAACGGTTCAAAGTCTCCTTGGTGGAGTTTGGAATTTGTTGCGCCCCCCTACATGGTAGGTTGGGTTGAGGCAAGCATCGTCGAAGACGTTGAAGGCAGGCTCTTCGATCATGGTGGAGGCGGTGTTGTGGGGAGCGGTGACCCCGGATATGCAACCGAAGTAGCCCGGGGGTGGCCACATGGGTTGGCGGGCGGCCAGCGGGCGGTAGTGGGCGCTGGCTTGCCCAAACGAATCTTTGTCCGCTGGCAATCGGTGGTGGAGCCGCAGACATATAGAGGGTGGATTGAAATACCCGATGATGCTCGGAAAATCATGCAGGACTCGACAAATCATCGCTGTTCTGCTGAACGGCCCGCGCGTTATATGGCTTCACTCTACTTAGGGCTGGCGCCGGGAGGGGTCGTGCAGGCATGGGTCAGAGATCAATGTCACAACGCTGTCAAAATCGCCCGTGCGCAAGCTGAAATCGAGCCGCTCGGTCCTTCGCAAGGGAAGACTGATGGGCGATACGCTTACAAGATCAATGAAAAAACCAAGCGATACATCGACAAGTACGGCATTCCTTACGGAAGTTGGTAAGAAGAAAGGGGTCAGGTTCAACGAGATCGATGGGAATGATCCAAGTTATTCGATTCCAGCCGGTCTAACTTCTCTTTACGAACGGTTTAATAATGGCAACTATCAGGTTTTGCCTGCTGAGGAGCAACTGCTGAAGACGCGTTATATTCATGTCTCTGCGAATTGGAACAGCCCGCTCAAGGAGCAAACGCCCAGCGGCCTCAATCAACGCGCCGAATGCTGGCGAGGTTCGCCAGTTCCAACCTCATGTCCCTGAATGGACTTTATTTTGATCAAACAAATCTTGGCGCTGTTGGGCGCATTGGTTCTGAGCGGCTGCCAAATCGCAGATCCGCTATCTGGTGATAAGGATCCCAAGGATCCGTGGTGGAGCCTGGAGTTCTTCTCACCGCTCTACATGGTGGGGTGGGTCGAGGCGAGTCTGGTCGAAGATATCCAGGGCAGAATGTTCAATAAAGGTAGCAGCGGTATCGTCGGCACCGGCATTGATAATTACGAAACCGACTTCGCGAGAGGTTGGCCAAGAGGCAAGTCCGGTGGAATTGACGGAGTAGTAGGTGCGGACCTGCCGAGACGTGTCTACATACGGTGGCAGTCGGTGGTGGAGCCGCAAACCTATCGGGTATGGATCGATATCCCCGAAGAAGCTCGGCAGCTCATGCATAGATCAACCCATCGACGCTGTCCGGAAACACCGGAGCGACCAGCGCTCTATCTAGCGGCGTTGCATATTGGGCTGGCGCCGGGCGGTGTCGTCCAGGTCTGGACACGCGATGAGTGCAACGTGCCAGTTGTAGTCGCTCGCGCTCAGGCAGAGGTAGAGCCACGTGGTCCACACCTCGGAAAATCAGGCGGAAAATACTACCCGTTATCAGACGACTCCAAGCGCTATATCGACAAGTACGGCATTCCATACGGAAGTTGGTAGTAAATATAAGGGTGCGCAAATAGGTATGCCTTTCTTCTTTGAAACGGCATGACTAACCGGGCTGGGCTGGGCACTATTTTCAATAGAAGCCAGATACAGCCGTCGCTGTAAATTCAAACATCGATAACTATCAGGTGAGGGAACACCGAATGCAAGACAACCGAAGACCCGTTACATCTCGATCTCAGCGTTGGGCAATGAACCTTGCCACGCATCTGATCAACCAAGGCGTCTCCCCTAATCAAATTTCAGTTGCGAGTATCGGATTCGCGGCAGCGGCGGCTGCCAGTATGGCGGCGTCTATCGGTGTACTCGCTTCGCTTGTGGCGATCACATTCATCCAACTCAGGCTGGTATGTAACCTGCTCGATGGGATGGTGGCCATCGAAGGCGGGAAGCAATCGGCGCTGGGCAGCCTGTATAACGAATTTCCGGATCGCATCGCAGACAGCCTGCTGATCGTTACGTTTGGGTATGCAGCGGCCAATCCTTCGCTTGGCTGGTTTGCCGCGCTCGCCGCTGCTTTGACTGCCTATGTGCGGGTGTTTGGCGGAGCGCTAGGGCTTAAGCAAACCTTCGTCGGTCCCATGGCCAAGCAGCATCGCATGGCGGTCATGACGGCTGGCCTGGCGCTTAATATTCCAGAGTCTCTTTTGTTCTCCACACACCATAGCCTGTTTGTCGCGCTGATCACTATCGCGGCGGGCTCCGTCGTGACTTGTATCTCCCGCACCCGAATAATCGCTGGTCAGTTGAAGGAGGCCCAGTGATGTGGATCTCCGCCCTGTTGATTTCGATTTTGCGGCTACTGCTGGGGGCCAGCGCTCGCTTCGAAAGCACGCCAGACCTGTCCGGTCAGCGCATCTATTTCGCCAATCACACAAGCCATATCGACACGCTGGCGATCATGGCGGCCCTACCGAAGGAGGCGAGGCTCAACACGAAGCCCCTTGCGGCAGCCGATTACTGGGGCAAAAACAGGTTTCTGAGATACATCGCAACGCGTGGGCTCAACTCGGTACTGATCAATCGCCAATCGAAAGACGGTGAAGATCCGCTGGAGCCGGTGCGTCAGGTGATGGAGCAGGGTTGCTCGGTCATCATCTTTCCGGAAGGGACACGCAGTTTTCAGGCACTTCCCGGCGAGTTTAAATCCGGTCTTTACCGACTCCATAGGGCGTTTCCGCAGGCGCACCTGGTCCCCATCTATCTGGACAACCTTTATCGCTCGATGCCGAAGGGTAAGCACGTGCCCCTGCCGATCATCTGCACCATTCGGATCGGCGATCCGCTTGCGGTTCTAGAGAACGAAGAGATCGGCGACTTCTTGAACAGAGCCCGCGAAGCGGTGGTGAGGCTTGCCCGATGATGATCGAGAACAAGTTCTACCTGTTGATGGCCGGGGTCGTTTCCCTTTTGGCGGTCGCCACCGTCACGGGGCTGATCCTGAAGCGCTTGGTCAAGACGGAAGGCTCGATTGCGACCGTCGACAACCTGAATCTGAGAGTCAACGCCTGGTGGTCGATGATCGCGATTTTTGTCGCCTCATACCTGATGGGCAACACGGCGACGGTGGTGCTGTTCGCATTCGTGTCGTTGTTTGCCCTGCGAGAGTTCATCACCCTGACTCCTACCCGGCTAGGCGATCACAATGCGCTGTTCGCAGCCTTCTTTATTCTCATCCCCTTGCAGTACGTCTTCATCGGAATCCACTGGTATTCGATGGTCACGTTGCTGATTCCGGTTTATGCGTTCCTTTTCCTGCCGTCGATTGCCGTGCTGTCACAAGAAACCGATGGCTTTCTCGAGCGCGCGGCCAAGATCCAATGGGGCGTCATGATTACGGTGTATTGCATCAGCCATGCGCCCGCGCTGCTCATACTCGACCTTGAGGGGTTCGAGGGGCAGAACGCCCTGCTGCTGTTCTACCTCATGTTCGTCGTTCAGATCAGCGACGTATTGCAGTACGTGTTCGGAAAACTGTTCGGGAAAACCAAGGTTGCGCCTGTCGTCAGCCCCTCCAAGACAGTTGAAGGGCTGGTTGGCGGCGGCTTGGCGGCAACGCTGGCGGGCGGCGGCATGTACTGGCTCACGCCGTTCAGCTTCTATCAATCGGTAGCCATGTCCTTCGTGATCGTGGTGATGGGTTTTCTGGGCGGCCTGACGCTCTCGGCGATCAAGCGCAGCCTGCAAGCCAAGGATTGGGGCACCATGATCAAAGGCCACGGGGGCATGCTGGATCGGATGGACTCGGTGTGCTTTGCCGCGCCGGTATTCTTTCATCTCACCCGTTATTTCTTCTCGGTTTGATGTCCATCCGCATCTGCAGTGACGGCCTTTTTCGGTTTGGATTGATCACTGCGTCGTGATGCGCTGTCGGGCGGTATCGTTCTATTCCAACAGCCTGCCGAACGATCGAGCGCCGTCCCGCCGGGCCACACGTCACGGCTGACGGACGCGACCTGACTGGACTGCCGCGCTCAGCGAAACGCGAACCCTGGGCGACGGTTCAGGTCCGTTGAAGGACGAGCCTGATTCACCGGAGCCTGTCATGGACCGCCTCACGCTGCTGTCGCTGGGCAGCATTAACGCCGATTTCCAGGTGCGAGTCGATGAGCCGCTTGGCCATCGCGAAACCCTGCTGGCCCATGATCTGTGCCGCCTGTCCGGCGGCAAGGCCAGCAATACCGCCTACCTCGCGGCGGGCTTCGGCCACCGCAGCATCCTGCTAGGCCGAGTGGGTGACGACGCATTGGCCGAGCAGGCGCTTGGGCCGCTGCGCGAGGCTGGCGTTGAGGTGAACTGGGTCGGGCATGCCGAAGGGCGATCCACCGGCGTGTCGATGATCATAGTGCCGCCGGACGCGAAGAAGCAGATCGTCCTGGCCACGGAGGCCAACGACTGCTGGGATGACGCGGCTGCCGACGCCATGGCCGCCTGCATTGACGGATGCGAAACGCCGGCCAGCCTGGTGCTCGATTATGAAATTCCGGGTTGGGTCGTACGACGCGCCATCGAGGCTGCGGCACGCAAGGGTGTGCAGACGGTGCTCGATCCGTCCTTCCCCGTTCGTCTCGAGCGCGACCTGTTGGGCAAGCTGCACGCCATCACGCCGAACCTGGCCGAAGCCGAGGGGTTGGTTGGACGTGCCATCGGCTCGGTAACGGAGGCTGCCAGCGCTGCGCGCGAACTGCAACGGTCAGGCACGCCCATCGTCTGCATCAAGTTGGCCGATGGCGGCTGCGTGCTAGCCCACGAGCAAGAACTGCTGCATATCCCGCCGGGCGAGGTGGAGCCGGTGGACACAACCGGTGCTGGGGATGCCTTCACCGGCGTCTTCGCCATCGCGCTGCTGGAAGGCCGGTTGCCTCGAGAGGCCGCTGCCTGGGGCGTGGCGGCGGCCAACCTGGCGGTCACCGGCTATGGCTCGCAACCGAGTTACCCGGCACGTAAACAGGTGGAGCAGATGGCGAACGGTCTGCTGGAGCGAGCGAGGGCAGTCGATGGGTAATCGGCAGGTGCCATGCAAGCTGCTCTTCGATCATTACGATCCGGCCGATGAGCGCCGCCGCGAGGCGCTGTTGGCCCAGGGCAACGGCCTGTTGTCCTGCCGCGCCAGCGCACCGGAAGCGTCTGCGTGGCCTGCTGCCCGCGAGGGCGATCACTACGCCGGCTTCTATCGCGCCGGCTGGTATGACCAGGCGCCGCGGGAGGTCAACGGCAGCGAGGTGCAGATGGCGGCGCTGGTCAATCTGCCCGATCCCTTCGGACTGAGCTTTGCGCTAGATGGCGGCGATTGGTTCCGCCTCGATGGCGTCGAATTGCATGAGTATCGCCAGTCGCTGGCGTTGGACAGCGGGCTGCTCGAACGCGAGCTGGAATTCGAGCTGGGTGGTCACAGGTTGCGTCTGCATGAAACCCGCTTCGTCAGTATGGCCGCCTCGCAGCTCGTGGTGTTGCGTTGGGAGCTGAATATCCCGCCGCAAGTCGGCCGGCTGCGCTTGCGCACTGTCCTGAACGGCGGCGTCACGAATGCCGCTATCCGGCGCAATCAGGCTTATGAAGGGCCGCGGCTGCGTGACGTCGTGCTGCAGCACGAAGAGGACGGGCGCGCCGCGCTTGGCGCCGGATTGGCCGATGATCAGCGCCGGCTGGTGATGGCCACCCAGGTACTCACGCCGGGGATGGATCTGCGTTGGCAGGGCCGGCAGGCCGAGCAGAGGCTGCAGCAGGAGGCCGAATGCCGCCGTCTCGCTGACGGCCGGTTGATCATCGAGAAACGGGTACTGGTTCGGGTCGATCAGGAGCGGCCGGCGGAGGATCGCGTGGCGCTCGCGCAGCTACTCGAGCAACTGCCGGGCGACAGCTTCATCCATTTGCAGCGGGCGCACAGCACTGCCTGGGCACGGCTCTGGCAACGGATGCGCATCGATGCCGATGACGCGCGGCTCGAGCTGACGCTGCGCTTTCATGCCTTCCATCTGCTACAAACGGTGTCTCCACACAGCGTCGGGCATGACATCGGCTTCCCACCGCGCGGATGGACGGAGGGCTACTACGGTCAGGTGTTCTGGGATGAGCTGTTCGCTTTTCCGTTTCTCGTCACACACTTCCCAGAACTGGCGCGCAGCCTGCTGGATTACCGCCATAGACGCCTGGATAAGGCCCGTGAGCGGGCGCGTCGGGCCGGACTGCGGGGCGCCCTGTTTCCCTGGCGCAGCGCCCACAGTGGCGAAGAGGAAACGCCGCCCCGGCAGTTCAATCCGATGTCCGGGCGCTGGATGGCCGATCACACCTACCTGCAGCGACACATCGGCTCCGCGGTGGCCTACGACGCCTGGCAACTGTACCTGGCGACCGGCGACGAGGCGCTGCTGGCCGGGGCTGCCGGGGAAATCATCATCGAAGTTGCGCGTTTCTGGGCCAGTCTGGCGCGCTTTGACCCGGCGCGGCAGCGCTACCTGATCGGCGGCGTGATCGGCCCGGATGAGTACCACAACGGCTACCCCGACGCCGCCGAGCCCGGCCTGGATAACAACGCCTACACCAACCTGATGGCGGTCTGGACCCTATGCCGTGCGCTGCAGGTACTGGAGCTGTTGCCTGAGTCCCGGGCTGCCGAATTGGCCGATCGGCTGCAATTGACTGCGGATGAGCTCAGTCAGTGGACGCAGATCAGCCGTCGCATGTACCTGCCGTTCATCGACGAGGATGTGCTCAATCAGTTCGACGGCTTCGAGCAGCTGCAAGCGCCGCCGCAGCAGTGGCTGCACGGGGATCGGCCGCGTCTGGATTGGATGCTCGAAGCACGCCACGACAGCAGCGACCGCTACCAGCTGACCAAGCAGGCGGATGCGCTGATGGCTTATCACCTACTGTCGCCGCCGGCACTGGAGGCGTTGTGCGAACGGCTCGGCTATCACCATGACGAAAAGAGCCAGCGGCGCACGCTTGCCTATCACCTGGCGCGTATCACCCATGAGTCGAGTCTGTCCAATGTGGTCTGTGCCGGTGCCCTGGCGGCGGTCGACGGGCCGGCGTCGTGGACCTATTTCCAGCAGGCGCTGAACACCGATCTGCATGCGCCGGGCAACTCGGGGACCCAAGAGGGCGTGCATCTGGGAGCGATGTGTGGCGCGTTGGACGTGTTGCAGCGCCACTATCTCGGGGTTCGCCTGGAACTCGATGGGCTGCACATCTTTCCGGCAGCGCCGCCAGCATTGGGTGATCTGACCTGGCAGTTGGTCTACCGCCAGGCCTGGATCGAACTGCAATTGCGCGGTGGACAGCTGCGGGTGACTTCCCATGGCGACAATCAGCGGTCGGTACCGGTGCAGCACGCCGCGGGGCTGTCGCTGCTTGAACCTGGCCAGTCGCTGCTGGTGCCATGTCGGGTGGACGTGTGAGGCGCGGCATGCGGCCGTCTTGCCGACAACGCAGCGATCCCAGCCAGCGCCAATCTCGACAGAGCGCCGCGGCGACCCTTTCGGAGTCGGCCTGCTGCAAGGAGCAACAGTGATGGTACAGATCGGGATAGGCCGCTGGGTCGATGGGCTGGGTTGGGCGCTGCTCTACGCGGCGCTTTGGGCGCTGTTCGCCGAGGGTGGCGGTTGGGCGCTGGGGGTGCCGAGCATTCTGCTCGCTGTCGCGCTGTCACTTCGGCTTGGTTCGCGGCCCTGGCAGCCCGCCTTGCGGGCGCTGCCGGGCTTTGCCTGGTTCTTCCTCGGGCGCATGACGCTGGGCGCCTGGGACGTGGCGGTGCGCGCGCTGCACCCTCGACGGTCATTGCAGCCGGCCTGGCTCGACTACCGGCTACGCAGCGAATCGCCACGGGTACGGCTGCTGCTGTCGGCATTGGTCGGGCTGCTGCCGGGCACCCTGGCTTCGCGGATCGATGCCGACTGCATGCGCGTGCATGTACTGGATCGACGGCAGCGGTGGGAGCCGACGGTGATCGAACTCGAGGATCGTCTGATGCGACTGGTCGGCGACGGAGACAACCGCTGATGGCGTTGTACTCGGCGCTGTTGCTGCTGACCATCGTCGTCGGCCTGGGCCGCGTGGTGCTGGGGCCGGGGCGGGTGGACCGGCTGCTGGCGATCCAGCTGTTCGGCACGGCCGGCACGGCATTGTTGCTGGTCCTGGCGCAGTGGCAGGAGCAACCCGCACTGCGTGACGTGGCGCTGCTGCTGGGCTTGCTGGCGGCGGTCGCCAGTGCCGCACTGGTGCAGCTGCTGCGACGGAGCCGTCATGATTGATCTGCTGCTGGCAGTGTGGAGCTGGCTGCTGCTGGTTGGCGGCCTGCTTTTCTTCGCGGCCGGTAGCATCGGTCTGCTGCGTTTTCCCGATACCGTCAGCCGCCTGCACGCCCTGACCAAGGCCGATACGCTTGGCCTGGGGTTGGTGATCGCCGGTCTGTCGCTTCGCGCCGACAGCCTGCTGGAAGTCGGCCAGATGCTGTTGATCTGGCTACTGCTGCTGGCCTCCAGCGCCACCGCCTGCCAGCTGCTGGCACGCCAGGCTGGCGAGGAGCCGGACGATGACTGAGTGGCTATTCGACGGCGCGCTCGGCCTACTGTTGCTCGGCCTTGCCTTTGGTGCGCTGCATGGACGCAACCTCTACGCCAGCGTGCTGCTGTTCATTGCCTTCGGCTTGGCGCTGGCGCTGATCTGGGCGCGCCTGGGCGCGGCAGACCTGGCCCTGGCCGAAACGGCCATCGGGGCGGGGCTGACCGGGGTGTTGCTGTTCGCAGCGTTGGCACGCCAACCGGGGCCGGCGGAGCTGCCGGATATCACCCCGGTCCGGAAGCGCCTCGCCGCGTCGATGGTGGTGCTGCCCTTGCTGATCATGCTCGTGCAGGGGCTCGCGCCGATGGCCGATCGCACATCGGCGCTGCCGGCAGCCATTGACCGCGTGTTGCCGCAGACCGGTGTCAGCCATCCGGTCACCGCCGTGCTGCTTAACCTGCGCGCCTGGGACACGCTGCTGGAACTGGCAGTCCTGCTGCTGGCGCTGCTCGGCGCGCGCCAGCTGGGGCCGCGCAGCCTCGATCTGGCTGAACCCTGGCCGCTGTTGCGCGCCTGGGCGCGGGTACTGGCGCCGTTGCTGGTGCTGGCGGCGGGTTACATCCTTTGGCGTGGCGCCAGCGCGCCGGGCGGTGCCTTTCAGGCGGGTTCGTTGCTCGCGGCCGGGGTGGTGTTGCTGCGCTTGTCCGGGCTGCTGCCGAGGTTGCGCTGGTCCTTCGCGCCGCTACGGCTGCTGGTGCTGGGCGGCCTGCTGGTATTTGTCGCCGTGGCCGTCAGCACTGCCTGGCTGGGGGAGGGCTGGCTCATCTACCCGGACGGATCGGCCAAGTACCTGATCCTGCTGGTCGAGGCGATGGCGACCCTGTCGATCGCGGCCAGCCTCAGCTTGTTGGTGATTGGTGACGGCGAGGAATCACCATCATGAGCAGTGCGCTGTTCTGGATGGGTGTCGGCGCCGCGCTCTGGCTGCTCGGGCTGCATGGCCTGCTGACCCTACGCCAGGCGCTGAGGCGGATCATCGCCTTCAATCTGATGGGCAGCGGCGTGTTTCTGGTGATGATTGCGCTGGCAACGCGTAGCCAGCCGAGCGATCCGCTGCTGGTGGCATTGGTGGTGACCGGCCTGGTGGTGGCGGTCAGCGCCACGGCATTGGCTTTGCGGCTGGCTGGGGTGGTGCAGGGCGATGGGGAGCGGCGCCTATGAGCCTGGCGCTCCTGAGCCTGATCCTGCCCTTGCTCGGCGGACTGCTGCTGGTTCTGCTGCAGCCGCGGCATAACGGCCTGTGGGTGATCGCCATCAGCCTCGCCAGCCTGCTGGCCGCGTCTGCCGCACTGCACCAGGCGATGCAACTGGGCCCGCAATTGCTGCACGTCGGTGGCTGGGATACGCCCCTGGCGATCCGCTTCCAGCTGACTCCGCTGACCGCCTTGCTGATGGTGTTTACCGCAGGGTTGCATTTGCTGGTGGCGCTCTATGCCGCGCGCAGCCCGCATGCCACTGGCAGTGAGGATTATTGGCCGCTGTCCTGCCTGTTGCACGTCGCGCTGGTGGCGCTGTGGCTGTCAGCGGATCTGTTCAATCTCTACGTCACGCTCGAATTGCTCAGCCTCACGGCGGTTGCGCTGGGGGCGCTGGCCGGGCGCAAGGCCTACCGGCCGGCGTTCAATTACCTGATGCTGTCGCTGGCCGGATCGCTTGCCTATCTGTTCGGTGTCGCGCTGTTCTACGGCCGCTACGGCGTGCTCGATGTGCTGTTGCTGGCGGAACTGGCCGAAGCGGACGCCAGCACGCGACTGGCGCTGCTGCTGATGAGCGTCGGCCTGATGCTCAAGGCGGCCCTATGGCCGCTGCACCTGTGGCTGCCGCCGGCACATTCCGGCGCACCGACGGCGGTCAGCGCGCTGCTCTCGGCGTTGGTGGTCAAGGGCCCGATCTACATTCTGTGGCTGGTCTGGAGCCAGATCGCCCCGCCGGAGCTGGGCCGCCAGGCGGGTGGGCTGTTCGCGGCCGCCGGCATCCTTGCGCTGATTTCCGGCGGCTGGTCGGCGTTGCGCGCGCCGCGGCTGAAGATGCTGGTGGCTTATTCGACCGTCGCGCAGCTGGGCTATGCGTTGCTGGCGCTGGGACTGTTGTTGCGGTGGCAAGAGCCGCGCATGACGGCGGCGCTGTGGCTGTTCATCCTTGCCCACGGCCTGGCCAAGGTCTCGATGTTTCTTGCCGCGGGTGAGTTGCAGCGGGTGCTCGGCACACGTCGGGTGCGCGCGCTGAAGGGCGCCAGTCAGAACATGCCGGTGGCCATGGCGGCTTTCGCGGTGTCCGGCGCCAGCCTGATCGGCTTGCCCCCCAGCGGCGGATTTCTCGCCAAATGGCTGTTGCTGCAGCCGCTGTTCGAGCAACCGCAGCACTGGCCCTGGGCCTTTGGCGTACTGCTCGGCACGCTGATGTCGGCCGCTTACGTGTTTCGCGTGGTGGCGCTGGGGTTCGATCGCGCCAAGCCGAATCCGCCGAGTGTCGTGCCGGACCGCCTGGCGCAATGGCTGGCCATGCTGCCGGCCCTGCTGGTGCTGAGCCTGGCGCTCATCAGCGAACCGCTGCTGCTCTGGCTTGGTGGGGTGGCGCGATGAGCTGGACCAACTGGCTGCCGTTGACGATCGTGCTCAGCTCATTGCTGCCGGGACTGCTGATATTCACCCTGCGCGAAGACCAACAGCGGACCCGAGTGGCGCTCAACCTGTGCGGAGTCGGCGTCAAACTGGTGCTGGTGGGAGCGATGATTTACGGGGTCAGTCGCGGCCTGGAGTTTCGCTTCAGTCTGCCGTTCCTGCCCGGCGCGCCGCTGGTGTTGCAAGGCGATGCGCTGTCGCTGCTGTTCGTTGCGCTGTCCTCGGTGCTGTGGATGGCGACCACCGTCTACGCCATCGGCTATCTGGAAAAGTCACCGCTGCGCTCGCGCTTCTTCGGCTACTTCAGCCTCTGCGTCAGTGCCACCGTGGGGCTGGCGCTCGCGGGAAATCTGGTCAGCTTCCTGCTGTTCTACGAGATGCTGACGCTGGCCACCTTCCCGCTGGTGGTGCATCGCGGCACGCCCGAAGCGCTGCGCGCCGGGCGGGTCTATCTGGCCTACACGGTGGGCGGCGGTGCGCTGGTGCTGATGGGTGTGGCGCTGCTGCATGGGCTGGCCGGTGGACAGGATTTCCAGCCCGGCGGCTATCTCCTGCAGGCGGTGGGCGAGCACGGTCTAACGCTGCGCGTCGCCTTTGTCCTGTTGGTCGCCGGGCTCGGCGTCAAGGCGGCGCTGATTCCGCTACATGGCTGGCTACCGCAGGCGATGGTGGCGCCCGCGCCGGTCAGCGCGTTGCTGCATGCAGTGGCGGTCGTCAAGGCCGGCGCTTTCGGTATCGTCCGGGTGGTCTATGACGTGTTCGGCGCCGAGGCGCTGTTAAAACTGGACATGGCCGGGCCGCTGCTCTGGCTGGCCGCGGCGACCATCCTCCACGGCTCGTGGCGGGCATTGCAGCAGCAGGAACTGAAGAAACGCCTGGCGTACTCGACCATCAGCCAGGTGTCTTACGTGACCCTTGGCGTAGCGCTGCTCGGGCCGATTGCGGCGGTCGGTGGCCTGGTGCATCTGGTGCATCAGGGCCTGATGAAGGTGACGCTCTTCTACTGCGCCGGCAATTTCGCCGAAACCTTGGGGATTCACCGCATCCGCGAGATGGATGGCGTGGGCCGACGCATGCCGCTGACCATGACCGCCTTCAGCATCGGCGCCCTGGGTATGATCGGCATTCCGCCGATTGCCGGTTTCGTCAGCAAGTGGGCGCTGGGGATGGGCGCACTGGAGGTCGGCCAGGACTGGGTGCTGCTGGTGCTGATGGGCTCGGCGCTGCTCAATGCCGGCTATTTCCTACCGCTGCTGTGGCGCGGCTGGTTTGCCGCCCCGGCCGACTGGCATGAAGACAACTGGCGCGAGGAGCGCTGGGAAACGCATTGGATGTTGTTGCTGCCGGCGTTGTTCACCGCAGCGCTGTCGGTGGTGGTCGGGTTGCTTGCCGGCACCGCGCTAAGCCCGCTGGGCTGGGCGCAGCTGATCGTCCGGCGGGAGTTCGACATATGAGTTCCTGGCTGTGGCTCCTCGTCCCGCTGGCTCCATTGCTGGTCGGCTTGGGCCTGCTGATCTGGCGCGAGCGGGCCCTCGGCTGGCTCTGGCTCGGTTGTGGGCCGGCGCTGGCGATGGTCGTCTGGCCGATGCCGACGCTGGATCTGCCAATGCTCTGGGAAGGCGTACGCTGGGGGGCGGATGATGAGCTGAGCCGCGCCTGGCTGGGCTTCACAGCGCTACTCTGGGGATGCGCCGGGGTATTTGCCGTCAGCAGTCAGCGGGACGACCCCAAGCGAATGCGTTTCTGGACGTTCTGGCTGCTGGCGCTGTCCGGCAACCTGCTGCTGATCATCGCCACCGATGCGCTGAGCTTCTATCTCGGTTTCAGCGCCATGAGCCTTTCCGCTTACGGATTGATCGTGCATCAGGGCGGCCCGGGTCCGCGCCGTGCCGGACGGCTGTACCTGCAACTGGCGATCTGTGGCGAGATGGCACTGTTGGCAGGGCTGATGCTGCGCAGCCATGCCGCCGATGGCGACTTTGCCTTTGCCGCCTGGCGGACACTGCCGATTGATGGTCTGACGCTACTGCTGTTGCTGATCGGCCTCGGGCTGAAAGCCGGGTTCTGGCCGCTGCACGTGTGGCTGCCACTGGCGCACCCGGCGGCGCCGGCACCGGCCAGTGCGGTGCTCTCCGGGGCAATGCTCAAGGCGGGCTTTCTCGGCCTCTGGCGCTGTTTGCCGGAAGCGGATCCGTTGCTGTCCGGTTGGGCCGACGGGCTGCTTGCCGTCGCTATTTTCGGCGCCCTCTACCCAGCACTGCTGGGCCTCTGTGCAGGTAAAGCCAAGGCGGTTCTGGCCTATTCCTCGGTCAGCCAGATGGGCTATCTGCTGATGCTGCTGGCGCTGGTTTGGCGTCACCCGCAGCAAGTGCAGGCGCTGACTATCGTGCTGGTTCTCTACGGCGTGCACCATGGGCTGGCCAAGGGGGCGTTGTTTCTCGCGGCCGGCCTGATCCATGCCGGACGGCTGCCCCGTACCGGCTGGCTGCTGCTGGCCGTGCCGGCACTGGCGATCATCGGGCTGCCCTTGACCAGCGGCGGGGCGGTGAAGACGGCACTGAAGGAGGCCTGGCACGGCGGTTCGTTCGAGGCCTGGCTGCCCTGGTTGAGCCTCAGCAGCCTGACCACCGCTCTATTGCTGACGCGCGCCCTGTGGCTACTGCGCCGAGATGCAGCAGATGCGCCGCCGTCGCGGCCGCCGTTGGCGCAGCTGTTGCCCTGGGCACTGCTGAGCGGCCTGGCGCTGCTGCTGCCCTGGTTCTGGCCCGCCTTGCGTGCGCCCATGTTGCATGGCGTTTATCCAAGCGGCGTCTGGTCTGCGCTGTGGCCGCTGCTGTTGGCGCTCACGTTGGCGATGCTGGCGTTGCGGCTCGGCTGGAACGTCCCGTCACGGCTGGCTGCCGGTCCGAAGCTGACGCTCTGGTTATCGCTATGGCTCAAGCGGCTGCTGCAACGGCCGCCCTTGGTGGTGCCGAACGCGAACCCGGATCGGCCCCGTTGGCGGCGGCGGGAGCGACGCTGGAACCGCTTGTGGAATACCGGCACGCTCGCCATCAGCGCCTGGTTGCTGATGGCGCTGCTGTGGTTGGGATGGTTGTGGTGAGTCTTCTCACTATACGGGGGATGATGGGCATCCTTTTTTCATAATGTGACAAACTTGCTGAAGGCAACATTCGTTGTTAGGCCGATAACTATGTTTCGTTGCCGCTACGTTAGTTGCATATTCCTATGGCTCTAAATTCTATAACCCTAAAGTAATTATGCGTTTCAAAATGTTAATAACGCATCCGCAATAAAAAAGGCGCCAACGGCGCCTTGAGTGAATCGTTTGTTTCATGTCCGTCCCAAGTGGGTTCGGTCACTGCCATCTTCTGCAAGCAGCTGACCCAGCGGCGTACGGTCGAAACCATCGTCCGCCAATCGATCGGCGTGTGGAGTCAGATCGAAACCGTCCTCGGCAAGCTGTTCGCCAAGTGGGGTAAGATCAAAGCCATCTTCTGCCAGTTGTTGCCTTAGCGGCGTGCGTTCGGAGCCGTTTTCCACCAACGTGCGATCGCTCTCAACATGCTGGCGCACGGTGTCGCTGTCATGAGCTTCACCCAGCAGGGGTTGCGGATGGCTCGGCGGAACAGCGAAGGCGGTGGAGGCGGCGCTCGCCAGAATCAAACTTGCAAGTAACGTTTTCATAAGTTGTCCTCGGTAGGAGCTAGGTACGGGCCTATGCTACGGGCGAGAACTACATGGGCAAACGCGAGCGTATCAATAGTGAACATCGACAGTCGTGATAAATCGATTGATCTTTATATATATCGATTCGGCTAATTATATAAATCGATCGAGGCGATAGTTAAACGAGTGGCCGAATTAACTGAATTGCGCTGTGTACGTTTCTTTTAATTAGGCGAGAGAGGTTTATAGCGGCTATGCATGCGAACCGGAAGCGGATCGCGAAACCGAGGCGAAGACTGCCACGAAGGGGATAAAGCGTCGGGTTGTGGTTGACCGTGTCAGTCAGGGCAGGGCTTTTTCAGCGTAGGTGCGTGTCGGCAGTCCGAGCTGAGAGCGGAAGCTTTCCATGTCGAACATGGTGCAGATGTCGCGAATCTGCCCGCTCGGTGTCAGGGTCCAGAACGCCATGGCCGAGATGCTCAAGACCTTGTCGCTGGGCGGATATCCCAGGGCTGGATTCTCGATGGTGCCGATCAGCGTGCTCCAGGTGACCACTTTGTCGTCCTCGGCGATGCAGTCCTCTATCACCACTTCGAGATCGGGCATGGCGGTGCGGATCTGCATGATCATCGCGGCGAACTCGGCGCTGCTCAGGGGATGGCCAACGAACGAGCTCTTGTAGAGAAAGTCCTTGCTGTGGAACTGCTCGGCGAGGGCCATGTGGCCGCGGTTCCAGGACAGCTCGATGTGTTTGCGAACCAGCTTTTTATTGTCGCTCAATGACATTTCGATCATCCGTTGCGCGGCGGTGGTTCTACTGTAGCAGCCACTGGCGACGGGCAGCCACCGCATGCGCTTCGGCAAATCAGTCGATAGGCAGACTAAGCCTGAACGCAGCGCCGCCCAGGCTGGAATCGTCGAGCCGGAGCTCACCGCCATAGCTGTCGAGAATGTCCTTGACCACCGCCAGGCCGATACCCTGGCCGGGGTGCTGGGCATCCAGACGTTCGCCGCGACGCAGGATACGTGCGCGTTGATCGACCGGCACGCCTGGGCCGTCGTCTTCGATGCTCAGCCACAGCCGATCAGCGTCCTGCTTCAAGCTGACGCGCACCTGATACAGGCAGAGGCGGTAGGCGTTTTCGAGCAGATTGCCGAGCAGTTCCATCAATGCACCCTGCTCCAGCGGTAGGGTCGCATCCTGCGGCAGCTGCAGGTCGATCTGCACCCGCTTGTCCTGGTAGACCTTGTCCAGCGTGCTGCACAGCCGTACCAGCAGCGGATGCAGAGGGACTCGGTGACGCACCAGGCCGCTCTGGCCCAGGCTCGCACGTTGCAGCTGATAGCCGATCTGTTGGCTCATTCGCTCGATCTGCGCATGCATGACGCGGGCTTGCTCGCGATTGCCCGGCTGCGCGCTCATCACCTCGCCCACGCTCTGCAGCACGGTCAGCGGGGTTTTCAGGCTGTGCGCCAGATCGCCGAGCGAGTTGCGGTACTGCTCACGCTGGCGGCGCTCGCCGACGAGCAGTCTGTTCAGTGACCGGGTCAGACGCAGCAATTCTTTTGGATGCTGTTCGCTGAGTCTGTCCAGCCGGCCGGACTCGACCTGATCCAATTCGTGGCTCAGTCGCCTCAACGAACGGAAGCCCCAGGTCAGGCCCAGCCAGAGCAGCGTCAGCAACACCAGTAAGCCGCCGCCCAGCCACAGATAGAGCTGTTGGCGGAATTCCTCGAACAGGCTGCGGTATTCGCTGGTGGGCTGCATGGTGACGAAGCTGAACGCCTGGCGCGGCTCATCGGTCAATCGCAGCTCGACGTCGTAGACGAAGTACTCGAGGCCATCGGCGTCTCGTACCCGTTTGAACTCCGTGAGGTCGCCGCCCGGGCGCGGCTGGTAGTCGATGCTTTCGTCCTCGGCCGAGCGCGACTGCCAGAGCCGCTTGCCTTGCGGGTCGAAGATGTAACCGAGCAGCTTGGCGTTCGGCAGGTTGAATTCCTCGTCCGGCAGCCGATCGGGCATCACCAAACGTCCATTCTCCAGGTGCGATGCGGTAATCAGGGTATTGGCATCGGCAGCCAGACGCTCCTCGATGACGCGTTCGAAGGCGAGGCTAAATGCCGCTTGCAACACCGGAAGCAGGGCCAGCATGAACAGAATGGCCAAGCAGGTGGCGCCGAGCATGAGCCGCAGGCGCAGCGACAGGCTGCCTCGACGGGAGGTACGCGCCAACACCCGCCAGCGGCGCCAGCGCCGACTCACCGGCAGCGCTCGGTAAACAGATAACCCAGTCCGCGCACGGTATCGATCGGTTTCAGTCCGCCGTGGGCTTCCAGCTTGCGGCGCAAACGACCGACCAGCACTTCGATGACATTGGCATCGCGCTCGTTGTCGTCCGGGTAGAGCTGCTCCATCAGTCGCTCTTTCGCGACTACCTGCTGCTGGTGGCGCATCAGGTATTCAAGAATGCGGTACTCGAAGGCGGTCAGTGCCAGCGGCTCGTCGTTGACCAGCGCCTGCTTGCGGTTGAGGTCGAGCCTCAGCGGGCCAGCCTCGATGCTGGCCTGGGTAAAGCCGGACGAGCGACGCAGCAGCGCGTTGAGCCGTGCCTCGAGCTCCTCGAACTGGAAGGGTTTGACCACGTAATCGTCGGCGCCGGCGGCGAGTCCTTCGACCTTGTCCTGCCAGTTGCCGCGCGCGGTGAGGATGAGGATGGGGAAGCGCTCGCCATTGCTTCGCAGCTGCCGGATCAGGTCTAACCCGCTGATATCAGGCAGCCCGAGATCAACTATCGCCAGATCATGGTTGTATTCGCGGGTCTGATACAGCGCCTCTTCGGCATTGGCCACCGCATCGACGATATGGCCGCTTTCGCTCAGGCGAGTCAGTAGGTGGTGGCGCAGCAGCGCCTCGTCTTCCACCACCAGCACTTTCATTGATTACTCCCGTCATGAAAACGGCCGGGACGATCCCGGCCGTGGCTCTTCTTGAGGCAAACCGTGCGGCTTAGAAGTGATAATTCACGCCGAGGTAGGCCTGCTTGCTGCTGTGCACATCGATCGACCCGACCTTGCCAACGCCACGCTCGGACACCTCGGTGCCGGCATTGCTGCGCAGGTAGCGGTAGCCGGCCTCGATTGACGCGTTACTACCGACCTGCTGCAGCACGCCGGCTTGCAAGCCGACCAGGTAACCGATGTCGCTGTCGCGGCGGTAACCGCTGGACTCGTTCTCAAGCTTGGTCACACCGGCACTGGCACCGCCGAACAGGCGGGGGTATCGCCCACCGGCAGAAACAGGTCGTAGCTGCCGATCAGGTTCTGCTGGCGTAGCTTGAGCGAGCTGCCGTAGTCGTCGGAGACGTTTTCGTAGGTGGCATAGTAGCGCGCTTCGTCGGTCATCTGACCGGCACGGACACCCCAGGTGCCGCTGTTCTTGATGATGTCATCGAAGCGATCCGGGCCCATGTTCTGTTTCAAAGTGCTGGAACGGTCGACATTGACCGTGCTCTCGCCCCAGGTGAGACCGGCGAAGTTATCGGCGGCGTGGGCGCCAAGGGTGAACAGGCTCAGGCTGGTGGCGATGGCCAGGGTATGCAGTTTGTTCATGTGTCGCTCCTTTGCAGGCATGGATAAGTCACGTATCCATCCTGCTTGCGACCCCCTGAACCGCGCCTGAACCCTGGCTGAACCTGAGCTGAACGACCGAGAAAAACGGCGCAGCGGGCGCGGCGCCGTCCAATTGATCAGCGGCTGCGGCGCCCTAGCAAGGCGACCAATGCGGCGGCGCCTACCGCCACGGCCGCCGTGGTTGCCACCGGGTGTTGCGTGGCGCGGGTATAGAGGCTGCGCGTCAGCACTCTGCCGGGATAGTCTCCGCTGGCCTTGCCGTCACCCGCTCGACCGACGTCGCCGGCGTACAGCGCGCCGTCGCGGTGGCGGTCCGGGCGGTCGCTCTGAAGGGCGTCGTAAACGAAGGTGCGGTTGACCCAGTCGGCCAGTCGCGGCGCATTCTGGGCCAGCCTCGACAACAATTTGGCATTGCCGATATAGACGTCGCGTTGCGGGTGCTCGGCTGCATGCAGAATCGCCCGGGCAACCACCTCTGGCGCATAGACCGGCGGTGGGAAGACCGGGGCGCTGGGGAGGTAATTCTTCGAGTGATCGATGAACATCGTATCTGTGGAGGAGGGCCGAACCAGGGTCACAGAGATCGGTGTGCCGGATTTCTGCAGCTCGACCCGCAACACGTCTGTCATGGCCTTGATCGCGTGCTTGCTGGCGCTATAACTGCTATGAAACGGCAGAGCATTGGCGGACTCGACACTGCCGATGTTGATCAGCGCACCGCCCTTGTCGCGCAGATGCTTCACCGCGATCGAGGAGCCGTAGTGGGTGCCCCAGAAGTTGGTCTGCATGACCTGCTGGTGATCGGCGTCGCTGACCTCGTCGAAGCGTCCCCAGACCGAGCTGCCGGCGTTGTTGATCCAGGTGTCGAAACCGCCAAAACGGGCAATGGTCTCGCTGGCGACGCGTTCGAGCTGCGCGCGATCACCCACATCGGCCATCACGTGCAACACGCGGTCGCTCGCATTGAGGTCGCGCTCGATATCCGCCAAGGTCATTTCGTTGCGTGCGACCAGCACGACGCGGGCACCTTGCTCGACGGCGAGGCGGGCGGGGGCCAAGCCGATCCCGCTCGAGGCTCCGGTAATGACGATGACTTGTTCGTGCACGGGTTTGAGAGCAATGCGCATCGGGATCTCCTCGGATAGCGGTGATGTGGGTTGGCTCGGTAGAAGCCATATCGCCGCTTCCGGTTCCGGGCAAGCGATGGATGGCAGCGGCAACCGTAACGATCGCCGTGCTAAGCGCTCGCTGTGCGAGCAGACGTTCAATCGAGGCGGATGGTGGTCCCTGCTGGCAGATGTTTGATCATTCGATTGCCTTCGAGCAGGCTGCCGATCTGATGGACGTTGCGGACCTTCGCCTCCGTCGGCAGTTGCAAGCTGATGCCGTCGATGGGCTCGATGGCATTAAGGCTGATAACGATCGCGGACTCGTCGCGTTCGACATCCAGGCTCAGCTGATCACGAGCAGCCCACCACTGGCCTGCCGAACCAAGCGAGGGGCTTGAGGCGCGGCATCCAGCGCAGCCAGACATCTATCGAGGGTTCGTAGCCATTGGCATAGCGGCGATAGCTTTGATCATTGCGGTCGCCATGGGCGCGCATGATGTAAGAACCGGTTATGGACCGTACGGGTAAACCGTGCCGGCGTCCAGCCTGAGCCTTTCGGAAAATCCGCAGCTCGCTATCGAAAACCCGGAACTCTTTTGATGGCCAATTGATCTCAGTCTGGCTCGGAAGTTTCCGGCGTTTATTTCGTTGGCTAGGAAGCCTGCACAAGCATAGTGCAGCGGTATGTCTCGACGTCGAGAAAGGTGAAGGAATGAAGCGCTTTGTCGCATTGGATAGCTTTCGTGGTGTTTGTGCCGTTGCGGTGGTGTTGTTCCATACCCAGATTCTGCTGAGTTTCTCCGAGCTCAGCTTCTTTCGGCACGCTGATTTATTCGTCGAGTTCTTCTTCGTGCTCAGTGGTTTCGTCATGTTCCATGCGTACGGTACCCGCGAGTTCGACCCACCGATGCTGAAACGCTTCGTCATCAGCCGGACATTCCGCCTGTATCCGCTGCATCTCCTGATGCTGGTCGTCTTCATAGGCTTGGAGTTCGGCAAGCTCTGGGCCGAGCACCATGGATTCTCGTTCAACGACCCGGCGTTCAGCGGCAAGACCGCCCCGAGCGAAATCCTGCCCAATGCCTTGCTGCTGCAAAGCTGGATCAGCAATTTCAATAGCCTCTCGTTCAATACCCCAGCGTGGAGCATCAGCATCGAATACTACCTGTACATGCTGCTGGGCTTGGTGATGTTGTGCGCTCCACGTTACTGCGGGCAGATACTGGCGTTGGCCACGCTGGTGTCCTTCGCGGCCCTGTATGTCGAGCTGGATGTGATCAAGCCATTCATCTGGCGTGGCGCTTCGTGCTTCTTCGCCGGCGCCCTGACCTATCGGCTCTATCGACGTCTGGAGCCGGCGATCAGTCGTCTGGACGACCGGCTATTCTTCAGCGTGCTTGAGTTGCTCTGCCTGCTGCTTGTATACCGCACGCTCACCCACGAGGCACCGCATCAGGGCATCATCGCCAGTTTGCTGTTCTGCCTGGTGGTGCTGGTATTTGCCCATGAGCGCGGCGCGGTGTCGCAATTGCTGCAGCGGCGTGGTTTCGCCCGCCTGGGAGAGTTGTCCTTTTCCATCTACCTGACCCACGCGGCGGTAATCTTTGCCTTCACCAGCGCCGCGGTGGTGTTGTCCAAACTCACCGGAGCAGACTACACGGTCATCCTGCATCAACCGGACAGCGACCAGATCATGCGATATATCAGTTCGGGTAGCCTGCTAATTGATGATTTGCTGACGCTGCTGGAGTTGGCGATGGTGCTGGCGGTATCGACCTTGACGTACCACTACGTCGAGTTGAAGGGCATCGAGGTCGGACGCCGTCTCACGCGCAACGAGTCGCTGCGGCTATCGCAGGTGTGAGTCGGTGTCGACAAACAATTCGTCAGGTGCCTGCGGTTGTTCGATCGGCGTCGGGGCCGGTTCAGGAGGTGCCGGGCCGGTCGGTTGAGTCGAGGGGTAGGCCTGGTGCAGCGGTGGCTGTTCTTCGCCATCGACGGACCAGGTCAGCGTCGCCTCGATTCGACTATCGTCTGATAAACCGAGACGATTATTCAGTGGACATTGCGCCACGGGTCCGCTGACAAGCTCGCCTGATTGGCGGCTGCGGCTGGTACCGGCGCGCCCGCTAGTACGCACTTCGAGCTGGTAGGTGAGTGGGCGGGGTTCCGAGCTGCTGAAGCACAATCGCAACCGAAGCCGATCGTCGTCAGGGCTCAGCTCCAGATGCGCCTGGACCGGCGCGGCGGCTGTGAGCATCAAGGTCGCCAGGGTGAGCGTAAGCATGGATGGACGACCCGCGGTTCAGCCAATGCGGCTTATTGCTGAACGATGGTGGCTTGGTTGCCGCTGCCCGACTGCTGGATCACGGCGTGCATGCCCGCGGCGCTCTGAATGATTACCGCCTCGTTCGCCGTCCCGATCTGGCTGACGCGGGCTTCGTTGTATTCGGCCAGTTGGCGGACATCGGCCAGGTTGCCGTCGCCGTTCTGTACGACGCTTGCCTGGTTGCCATCGAACCATTGCACCAGTTCGACGCTATTGCCATTCCCGGTCGTTGAACCCCTGAAATCATGGCCTCGCCCGCTTTGTTCGATGACCAGCAGGTTGTCGTCGCCCGCCTGATTGAACATGACCTCGCCGAACAGCGTGTTCTGGCTGATCTGCGCACTGTTCCGATTGCCATTTTGGGCGAGTGTCAGGTGGCCAGCGTCGCCCTGGTCGATGGTAGCCCGGTTTTCGTCACCGACCTGGTAAACGGCCAGCTGGGTGCCGTGGTAGATGCCGTCTTGGGTAAATGTCACCGAATTGTCGTTACCGATCTGACGCGCTTCGGCCTGAGCGAATCCTTGTTGGACGCCGGATACGTAATTACCGTCGCCGATGCTGCTGATCTGCAGCTCGTTGGCATACCAGGTTTGCTCGACCTCGGCGCGGTTACCTGTGCCTTGCTGATACACGCTGGCACTGGCGAAGTGACTTTCAGGCCCCTGATAGATGGACGCATCGTTGTCGCTGCCGAGCTGCACGATAGCGGCTTGGTTCGACTCGCCGGCCTCGAGCTGGTAGATCGTGCCGGTATTGCTCGTGCCGTTCTGCCTGATCAGCGCTTCGTTGAGCGAACCGGTCTGATCGACGATGGCGGAGTTATCCGTGCCGGTCTGATCGATATGTGCGCTGTTGTCAGCATGGAGTTCGCTGGTAGCAGCCAGCAGGAGGGCGAGTGCAACGAGTGGCAGGCGGCTGCGCATGGAAATTCCCTTTGTTCTAGTGTTGGACGATCTGAATCTGCTGACCGCTTCCGTATTGAATGACGCTGCTGCTCAGGCCACTGCCCACTTGTTCGATGCTGGCGTTGTTGTTGGAACCGACTTGGGCGATTGCGGCTTGGTTGTCGCTGCCGATCTGGGTGATCTCGGCCAGGTTGCCCTGGCCGATCTGGAGGATGCTGGCGAGCTGGTTTTCGCCTTGCTGAAGAATGAAGGCCTGCTGATCGCTGCCCTGTTGGACAATGCTGGCCAGTTGGTGTCCGCCGATCTGCCTGAGATCGGCCAGATTGTCGTTGCCTTGCTGCAGTACTTGGGCGGCCTGGCCGGCGGGCAGCTGAAGCGTAAGTGCTGCCGGGTTTTCCAGGCTGAGCGAGCCCTCGGCGAGATCGCCATTGTCCAGCAGGTCCGCTGCATGAAGCGAGGCGTGGCCAGTAAGCAGCAGGGCGGCAAGCAAGCCGCGGCGAAACAAGGCTAAACGATCCATGCGGGCACCTCGAAAGATTGCTCGGATTCTTGACTGAACACGAAGCGGTGAACATCCATCGAACGGTTCAAAGCAGCCGTTGCGCGATGAGTGGGACGGATTAATCCTTCTGTCAGTTCAGAGTTCATCGCGATCCATGTCGAACGTGTCTTGGAGCAGATTCTGCAGTTTGCTGCGGTTGATCTCTTCCAACACGAGTTGTGCCGCCTGCTCGGCGATCGACTCGATCTCCGCAACGTTGGGCTGCAGGAATCGGCGATAAACGGTGCGCTGGCCGTACTCCACCCAGACCAGGCTGCCCCAGCGCGCCGAGGGGCGTTCACGAATCACCAGGTCGTTTTCGAGCTCACTGGCGTCTTGCAGCTGGAAGCTCAGGTAACGGTGAAAGTCATGGCCGAAGCGGGTGATCGTGTTATCGATAATCAGGCCGCTCAGCTCCGCCTCGGCTTCCGCCTGTTCCTGCGGCTCCTCCTCCTGCGCCTGTAGCGGGCTGAGCAGCAGGCACAGGAGCAGGCCGAGCGTCAGGCGTGGCACGACTCGGACCAGTCCAGCCTGCCGCGCAGCAGGAAGGCCGCTTCGGCACGGTTGGAGGCGCCGATCTTGCGCAGCAGGTTGTGAATATGGCTCTTGATAGTGTGCGGACTCAGGCACAGCTGCTCGGCAATTTCCGCGTTGGATAGTCCCTTGCCGGCGAGGCTGAGAATCTCGCGCTCGCGTAGGGTCAGCGACGGTTTGCTACCGGCCAGCTGGCGCATGCGCCGCCATTGACCGAGCAGGCGCTCGGTCAGTACTCGTGGCAACCAGTCGCCACCATCGAGCAGTACCTGAATGCCATCGAGCAGATGTTCGCGGGTAGCATGGCTGTAGAACACACCGCGAATGCCGGGGTGCTTGTCCACCAGGTGCTCGGCCTGTTCGGGTGCGATATTCACCAGCGCTACGGGCGTCTGCTCATCGAGCCGATCGAGCAGCGCCGAGAGTTGCTCGGTCTGGCTATTGCCCGCGTCGACCAGATAGAGATCGGTGGTCTCTCTGGCGGTCTTTTCGAGCCCGGCCAGCGCCACGTCCAACTGAGCCTGTTCGCCAAGAAAATGTTTGAAAAAAAGCCCCAGCAGTTCGTTGCCGGTAAGCAGGGTGACGGTGGGCCGGTTACGTTCCTGGTGGGTGAGATCCGCTTCGTCCATGTTCAATCCTTGGTTTGGGTGCCGTTATACCGCGTAGAAAAGTTACTAAACGACCGACGTAAAATGATGAAGTTCAGCGTTTACGCTGCGATTGAGGGTCGATCTGCGCTGGCGCGAAGACAAACCGACGAGTGGTTGTTTAGGCGGTCGGGGGGACTGGATGGGCTAAGGTGAGTCAATCACCCATTCGATGGAGCCGGCATGAGCGAAACCCCACGCGAACTGACTCTCCGTGCATTGCTTACGGGCCTGCTGCTCGGCGCCCTGCTGACACCATCGAACGTCTATTCGGGACTCAAGATCGGCTGGTCTTTCAACATGTCGATCATCGCGTTGCTGATCGGCTTCGCCTTCTGGCAGAGCCTGGCGCGAGCCATGCGGCGACCGGCCTGGTCGCTGCAGGAGAGTAATATCAACCAGACCGCCGCTTCGTCCGCGGCCTCGATCATCTCCAGCGGGCTGGTGGCGCCGATACCCGCTTACACGATGATCACCGGTCAGCAACTGGACACGTTGCCGTTGATGGCCTGGGTGTTCTCGGTGAGCTTCCTCGGCATCTGGGTGGCCTGGTATCTACGGCCATCGCTGATCGTTGAAGGTGGTTTGCGGTTCCCCGAGGGGATGGCAACGTTGGCGACCATGCAGCAGATCTATAGCCACGGCGCCGAAGCGACGAGACGTCTGCTGGTGCTCAGTGTCGCCGCATTGCTGGCGGCGCTGAGCAAACTGGTCGACAGCCTGCTGTGGTCGTTGCCGCGCTGGGCACCGGGACCCCAGCTGGAGCGGTTGACGTTCAGCCTCGAGCCATCACTGCTGCTGCTGGGCTTCGGGGGGATCATCGGGCTGCGGGTCGGGTTATCGCTGTTGCTCGGCTCCGTATTGGCCTGGGGAATGCTCTCGCCCTGGTTGATCGCCGAAGGACTGGTGGCGATGCCGGCGAATGCCAGCGGCCCACAGTTCGCGTTGTTGATCGAATGGTTGCTCTGGCCGGGTGTGAGCCTGATGGTGTGCGCTACTTTGACATCGCTTGGCTTGCGCATGCTGCAAGCGCACCGGGAAGATTCGACACGGCGAGTGAAGCTGACTCGACCCGAAAAAGTGCCACTGCTTGGCCTGGCATCAGCCGCGCTGTTGGTGGTAGCCATGCAAATCATGCTGTTCGATATCCATTTGCTGATGGCGGCATTGTCCATTCCGCTGGCCGTCCTGCTGGCCATGGTGGCGGCGCGGGTAGTGGGGAGCACAGGCATTCCTCCGATCGGCGCCATCGGTCAGTTGTCGCAACTGAGCTTTGGCGTGATCGCGCCCGGCCAGGTGGCAATCAATCTGATGAGTGCCAACACTGCTGGCGGTGCGGCAGGGCAGTGCACAGATCTGCTCAACGACTTCAAGGTAGGCCATGCCATCGGCGCGGCGCCGTCGCGCCAGGCCGTTGCGCAATGCTTGGGGATTCTGGTTGGCAGTCTGGTCGGGGTAACCGTCTACCAGCTGCTGATCCCTGATCCACAGGCGATGTTGATCACCACCGAATGGCCCGCGCCTGCGGTGGCTACCTGGAAGGCCGTGGCCGAAACCCTTACCGCCGGAATGGACTCGATCGGCACCGACATACGCTGGGCGATGGCGGTCGGCGCGCTGATCGGTTCCGTGCTCGGAGCACTGGAAGGGCTGTTGCCCATCTCAAGGCTGCGTTGGTTGCCGAGTTCCGCGGCGCTGGGGCTGGCCTTCATCATCCCCGCGTCGATTTCGCTGATGATGGCGTTCGGCTCGCTATTGGCTTGGCTGTTCGCCGCGCGTTGGGGCAGCCTCGCCGAACGATTCGTGATCGTGGCCGCAGCCGGGCTGGTTGCTGGAGAAAGCATGGCTGGCGTGGGCATTTCGTTGTGGCAACTGCTGCGCTGAAGCGAGCGTGGAGGGTTCTCCAAGGCGATATTGGGGCGACGAGCGGTCGTGGCCGTAATTTGACGACGAACGGTAGGCGTGCCGAGGGCAGCTGACACGGCCGTTTGGACCGGTCGAGGCAGAAATTCCATGGCCTCCGATGCAACCCCTGCGGTAGCCGGATGCTCGAATAGATGTAACCCATGGAATGAGGAGAGCGAAATGCAAATGTCAAAAATAGCTGCTTTAACTCTGGCGGGTCTGATGTCCACGGGTGTCTTCGCAGCGGGCACAGCTGACAACGACAGTGCCACCAGCAGCGAAACCATGCAGGAGTCGATGGATGGCAAAACCACCGACGACACCAACCGCTCGGGCATGACGACCGGTGCAGGTACTACCACCGAGTCCGGAGCCGAAGCAGGGCCCGGCACTGGCACCGGTACCAGCGTGGGCAACACCACGGGTACTGGAAACAGTGCAACCGGTACGGGAACTGGTTCCGGCACTGGCAGCTCTGGTGGCACGGGCAACTGATGCGGTGCAGCTAGATCAAAGCCCCGGCCACTGGTCGGGGCTTTTTCGCTTTCAGGCAGCGCTGATGACTGGCGATCTGTTCCACTGACGCGAGGCGCCCAAGCTGCCTTATTTTCAGGAGGTGAGCCATGGATCTGCGTCTTCCGATCTTGGTTGCGGGCCTGGTATTGGCATCTGCCGTGTTGGCAACCGGCACCGGCCCGACCCTGCCGGAAAAAAGCCGCGAGCATCCGCTGGACAATCGCGAGCCGCGACAGGAGGTCATCGAGCGTCAGGACGACACCCCGAGCCAGCCACGCCCGCCGACTCTCGATGCGCCGCCCGCAATGCCACCGGTGGAGCCCATCGAGCGTCGGTCCCCCTCGGAACGGCCCGAACCCCGCGGCACTGGTGCCGGCACCAAATCCGCGCCAGCCAGCTGATAGCAGAACAACTGGTAATAAAAAGGGAGGCCGAAGCCTCCCTTTTTCGCTGGCGTTCCGCTTAGAACAGGACGCGGCTGCGGATGGTGCCGTTGACTTGCTGGAGCTTTTCCAGGGCCAGATCCGAATATTCCGCATCGACGTCGATCACCACGTAGCCGACGCGCTCGTTGGTCTGCAGGAACTGGCCGCAGATGTTGATGCCGTTGTCGGCGAACACCTTGTTGATTTCGCTCATCACGCCGGGGATGTTCTCGTGGATGTGCAGCAGGCGATGCTTGCCCGGGTGCGACGGCAGGGCCACCTCCGGGAAGTTGACCGAGGACACCGAGGTGCCGTTGTCGCTGTACTTGACCAGCTTTTCGGCGACTTCCAGGCCGATGTTGGCCTGTGCTTCGGCCGTTGAGCCGCCGATATGCGGGGTCAGGATCACGCGATCCAGGCCACGCAGTGGGCTTTCGAACTCTTCTTCGTTGGACTTCGGCTCGACCGGGAACACGTCGATCGCGGCGCCGATGAGGTGTTCGTCCTTGATCGCTGCGGCCAGGTGATCCAGCTCGACCACAGTGCCGCGGGCGGCGTTGATCAGGATGCCGCCCTTTTTCATCGCGCGGATTTCCTTCTCACCGATCATCCACTGGGTAGACGGCAGTTCCGGCACGTGCAGGGAGACGATGTCGCACATGCCCAGCAGTTCGTACAGCGAGCCGATCTGCGTGGCGTTGCCCAGCGGCAGCTTGGTCACCACGTCATAGAAATAGACCTGCATGCCGAGGCTTTCGGCCAGTACCGACAGCTGGGTGCCGATGGAGCCGTAACCGATAATGCCCAGCTTTTTGCCGCGAATCTCGAAGGAGTTGGCGGCGGACTTGATCCAGCCCCCGCGGTGGCAGGAGGCGCTCTTCTCCGGGATGCCGCGCAGCAGCAGAATAGCTTCGGCGAGCACCAGCTCGGCCACCGAACGGGTATTGGAATAGGGCGCGTTGAACACCGCGATACCGCGCTCGCGGGCGGCGTTGAGGTCGACCTGGTTGGTGCCGATGCAGAAACAGCCGACGGCGATCAGCTTCTTGGCGGCATCGAAGACTTCCTCGGTGAGCTGGGTGCGCGACCGGATGCCGATGAAATGGGCGTCGGCGATCTTCTCCTTCAGCTCCGCATCGGTCAGCGCGGTCTTGAGGTACTCGATGTTGGAGTAGCCGGCGGCCTTGAGGGTGTCGACAGCGTTCTGGTGAACGCCTTCGAGAAGAAGGAACTTGATCTTGCTCTTGTCGAGTGAGGTCTGGCTCATCTGCATTTAAACCTTAAGGCCGAAGGGTAGGACGAAGTGTCCAGCGAAGGCTGGCCGACCCGGTATCAGCGGTGTCGGGAGTCTGCCGAGGCACGTTTCAAAAGGGTGCGTATGCTAGCATACGGGCCCCTCGAAACACCCTATGTCCTGAGCTGAAGCGTACTCAGGATGACCATGAATCGAATGAGAGTTCCCAAGATGACCGATCCCGCCCTGATCGACGAGCTGAAGACCCTGGTCGAGCCCGGCAAGGTGCTGACCGATGCCGATTCGCTGAATACCTATGGCAAGGACTGGACCAAGCAATTCGCTCCGGCACCCTCGGCTATCGTGTTTCCGAAAACGGTCGAGCAGGTACAGGCTATCGTGCGTTGGGCCAACGAGCGCCAGGTCGCCCTGGTGCCCTCCGGCGGGCGTACCGGCCTCTCCGCCGCGGCGGTCGCCGCTAGTGGCGAGGTGGTGGTCTCCTTCGATTACATGAACCAGATCCTCGCCTTCGACGAGATGGACCGCACCGTCGTTTGTCAGCCGGGTGTGATCACCGCTCAGCTGCAGCAGTTCGCCGAAGACAAGGGCCTCTACTACCCGGTGGATTTCGCCTCGTCCGGCTCGAGCCAGATCGGCGGTAACATCGGCACCAATGCCGGCGGGATCAAGGTGATTCGCTACGGCATGACCCGCAATTGGGTGGCCGGGCTGAAGGTCGTCACCGGCAAGGGCGATCTGCTCGAGCTGAACAAGGACCTGATCAAGAACGCCACCGGCTACGACCTGCGTCAGCTGTTCATCGGCGCCGAAGGCACGCTGGGTTTCGTGGTCGAGGCGACCATGCGCCTGGAGCGTCAGCCGACCAACCTCACCGCCATGGTGCTGGGCACGCCTGACTTCGAATCGATCATGCCGGTGCTACATGCCTTCCAGGACAAGCTGGACCTGACCGCCTTCGAGTTCTTCTCCGACAAATGCCTGGACAAGATTCTCGGCCGTGGCGACATCCCGGCGCCGTTCGAGACGCGCACGCCGTTCTATGCGCTGCTGGAATTCGAAGCGACCACCGAGGAGCGTGCCGAACAGGCGCTGGCGACCTTCGAGCACTGTGTCAACGAAGGCTGGGTGGTTGATGGCGTGATGAGTCAGAGCGAGCAGCAACTGCAAAACCTGTGGAAGCTGCGCGAGTACATCTCCGAGACCATCTCGCACTGGACGCCCTACAAGAACGACATCTCCGTGACCGTTTCAAAGGTGCCGGCCTTCCTTGCTGACATCGATGCCATCGTCACCCGCAACTATCCTGATTTCGAGGTGCTCTGGTACGGCCACATCGGCGACGGCAACCTGCACCTGAACATTCTCAAGCCCGAGGCGTTGGCCAAGGAAGAGTTCTTCGACAAGTGCGCAGCGGTCAACAAATGGGTGTTCGAGACAGTCGAGAAATACAACGGCTCGATCTCCGCTGAACACGGTGTCGGCATGACCAAGCGCGATTACCTGACCTACAGTCGCTCCGAGGCGGAGATCGGCTACATGAAGGCGATCAAGGCGGCATTCGACCCGAATGGCATCATGAACCCGGGCAAAATTTTCAGCCTGAAGCCTGAAGCCTGAAGCCTGCGCTTGGCCATTCGCTTCCAGCTTGCTGCTCCCTGAGGAATCCGCAATGAACTACAAGCATCAATACACCGACGGCACACCTATTCATTACCCACTGGGCAAGGTGGTCTGCATCGGCCGCAACTATGCCGAGCATGCCAAGGAATTGAACAATCCGGTGCCGACCGAGCCGCTTCTGTTCATCAAGGCCGGCAGCTGCACGGTGCCGCTGGAAGGCGGCTTCAGCGTTCCGAGCGATCGTGGTGCGGTGCATTACGAGGCGGAGATCGCGGTGCTGATCGGCAAGCCGCTGTCGCGAAAGCCGAACGAGGAAGAAGTACGCGATGCGATCTCCGGCTTCGCCCCGGCGCTGGACCTGACCTTGCGTGACGTACAGGCCAAGCTGAAGGAAAAGGGTCATCCGTGGGAAATTGCCAAGAGCTTCGACGGCGCCTGTGTGTTGGCGCCCTTCGTGCCAGGCGATGCGGTAAGCGACCTGACTGATATCGGCATTCGTCTGACGATCAACGGTGAGGTGCGCCAGGACGGTAACAGCAGTCAGATGCTCAATGCCATTCTTCCGCTGCTGCAGCACATCGCCGGTCATTTCAACCTGCAGCCGGGCGACGTGGTGTTGACCGGCACGCCCGCTGGCGTAGGCCCGCTTGGTCAGGGTGACCAACTGACGCTGGAGCTGGTCGGGCTGTCGCGTTTCGAAAGCCGCGTGCTCTGAACCGTCTGGCCGGATGGGTGCAACACCCCTCCGGCTGCGTTTTGCCAGTATCGCCCGTCTGATCCCCGTGCTGTAATCCGTGCCTCGCTTCGGATCAGCCTTCCATGTCAGCCAAGCCTTCTCGTCGTCCACGTCTGCACTGGTTTCTCTATACCCTGCTTGCTTTCTGCGTCGCCGCCGCCGCGATAGCGGGTGCGCTGTTGCATTGGGACAATCAGCTGGAACTCTACTGGCAAGAGCAGTCGGTGAATGCCAAACAGCGCGCGGCCAGCATCTGGTTGCCAGACTACGAGCTGGTCCTGGAGACGACACTGGTGGGGCTGGACGACGACCAGACCTCGGGGCTGACCTGGAACCCTGCGACAGGCACTCTGTTTACCGTAACGGGGCGGAACCCGCAGCTGATCGAGTTCTCCCCCGGTGGCGTGGTGCTTCGGCGTGTTCGGTTAATCGGCTTCTCCGATCCCGAAGCGGTCGAGGCGCTGGACGATGGACGCATGGCCATCGTCGATGAGCGTCGGCGGCTGGTCGCGGTGTTCCGATTGTCCCTGGACGTAGAGAGCGTCGATCTCGCGGATATAGCCAGCTATGACCTGGGCTTCGAGGGCGCCGGCAACAAGGGCTTCGAGGGGCTGGCATGGAACCCGCGCACCCGGCGCCTGCTCCTATCCAAGGAGCGCGATCCACAGGGTCTGTTCGAGCTGTCGATACCGGATGACGGTGGACTCGCCGGAGCCCTGAAGTCGCTGCCGGATCAGCCATTGTTGGTGCGCGACATCTCATCGGTGGCTGTCGATCCACGCACCGGGCATACGCTGATGCTGTCTGACGAGTCGCGACTGCTGGTCGAGCTCGATCTGCAGGGCCGGCCACGCAGCTTCATCAGTCTGTTCGGCGGGCTCAACGGGCTGGTGGACGGCATTGACCAAGCCGAGGGTGTAGCTATGGACGAACGCGGCGATATTTACGTCGTTGGCGAGCCGAATCGCTTCTACGTCTTCAGCCGCCGGCGGTGACACCGGCGCGCCGTGTGCTCATGGCGTTTCGCTTCGCCCGTTAAGTTTCGGGTAAGCGAGGCGGTGGATAATCGCGTTTCCCTTCCGGCTACTGAGTGGCTCCATGCGTCGTACTTCCAAGATACTGGCTGCGCTGGCCAGCCTCGCTCTGCTAGTAGTCATCGCGGCTGGCCTGCATTACCAGTCGTTCGAGCGTGCCTGGTTCAACCTTGCCCAGTGGTACCACGCCGATGCGCGCCAAGCGGCTTCACTGTGGCTCCCTGACTACCGGGCGGTCATCCAGGCCCGGCAGGTCGAGGGTATCGCTGACGACCTGTCGGCGCTGACCTTCGATCCCGACCGCGACAGCCTGATCGCCATCACCAACGGCACGCCACAGTTACTCGAACTCAGCCTTCAGGGGGAACTGTTGCGAGCCATTCCGCTGACGGGATTCGGCGATCCGGAGGCGATCGAATATATCTCCCGTGGCGTCTATGTAATCAGTGACGAGCGACTGCAGCGCCTGTTGCGCGTGGAGGTTGACGAGCGCACCGAGCGGATCGACGCGGCGGCCAGCCAGCAGTTTTCGCTCGGTATCGGGCAGAACGGCAACAAGGGCTTTGAGGGATTGGCTTATGACGTCGCCGGCAATCGGCTTTTCGTCGCCAAGGAGCGCGACCCGGTACGCATCTACGAGATCCAGGGCTTTCCCTATGCCGAAAATGGCCAGCCACTGGCCGTGCACGTCAGCGAGGATCCCGAGCGCGATGCCGGTTTGTTCGTACGTGACCTTTCCAGCCTGCAATACGACGAGCAGACCGGTCACCTGCTGGCGCTGTCGGACGAGTCGCGCTTGATCGTCGAGCTGGATACTCGCGGCAAACCCATCAGCACACTGTCGCTGAGGGCCGGCGAGCACGGGCTTGAAAAGCACGTGCCGCAGGCCGAGGGCATTGCCATGGGGCCTGACGGCACCTTGTATCTGGTGAGCGAACCGAATCTGTTCTACGTATTCCGCAAGGGCGATTAGCCGTGCTGCCCCTGCTTACTCTGCCTTCAGCGTCTGTACGCCATCCTTGGTGCCGAGTAGCAGAATATCGGCGGGGCGCGCCGCGAACAGGCCGTTGGTGACCACGCCGACGATGTTGTTGATCTGCGCTTCGAGATCCGGGGCGAAGCCGATCACCAGGTTGTGCACGTCGAGGATGATGTTGCCGTTGTCGGTCACCACGCCTTCGCGATAGACCGGATCGCCGCCCAGCTTGACCAGCTCGCGAGCGACATGGCTGCGCGCCATGGGAATGACTTCCACCGGCAGTGGGAAGGCGCCGAGGCGATCGACCAGCTTGCTGCCATCGGCGATGCAGACGAAGGTCTTGGCCACTGCCGCGACGATCTTCTCCCGGGTCAGCGCCGCGCCACCACCCTTGATAAGCTCCAGATGGCTGTTGGTTTCGTCGGCCCCATCGACGTAGAACTCCAGCTCGGACACCGTGTTCAGGTCATACACCGGAATGCCGTGGCCTTTGAGGCGTTCGGCCGTGGCGTCGGAACTGGCCACCGCGCCGTCGAAGACGCCCTTGTGCTTGGCCAACTGGTCGATGAAGTAGTTGGCGGTGGAGCCGGTGCCGACGCCGACAATGCTGCGGTCATTGAGCTGCGGGACGATGAGGTCGACGGCGGCCTGGGCGACGGCCTGCTTGAGTTGGTCCTGGGTCATGGCGTAAGGGTCCGGGCGGAGAGGAATCGAGGTGCGAAATTATAGCGGGGCCGCGACGACGGGTCTTGTGCAGTGAGCTGTACCTGTATTTTGTGTCCTGATTGCCGGTGGTCGTCGGGTTTTCCGCAGAGTAGACTCGATGGCCCCGCAAAGCCCGCCAAGATAGCCCACGATGCTCGAACAGTACGTCAAGAAGATCCTCACCTCGCGCGTCTATGACGTCGCGGTGGAAACCCCCTTGCAGCCCGCGCGCCAGCTTTCCGAGCGACTCGGCAATCAGATTCTGCTCAAGCGCGAGGATCTGCAGCCGGTGTTCTCGTTCAAGATTCGCGGCGCCTACAACAAGCTGGCGCAGCTGTCGCCCGAGGAGCTGGCGCGTGGCGTGGTGACCGCCTCGGCCGGCAACCATGCCCAGGGCCTGGCGCTGGCGGCTCGCGAACTGGGCATCAAGGCCACCATCGTCATGCCGCGCACCACGCCGGAGCTTAAGGTGCAGGGCGTACGCGCCCGCGGCGGAAAGGTCGTGCTGCAGGGCGATGCCTTCCCCGAGGCGCTCGCCTATTCGCTGAAGTTGGTCGAAGAAAAAGGCTACGTCTACATCCACCCGTACGACGATCCGCACGTGATCGCCGGGCAGGGCACGGTGGCGATGGAAATCCTCCGTCAGCACCAGGGCCGGCTCGATGCGGTGTTCGTGCCGGTGGGCGGCGGCGGCCTGATCGCGGGCGTGGCCGCGTACATCAAATACCTGCGCCCGGAGGTCAAGGTCATCGGTGTCGAACCGGACGATTCCAATTGCCTGCAACAGGCCATGGCGGCCGGCGAACGCGTGGTGCTGCCGCAGGTGGGACTGTTCGCCGACGGCGTGGCCGTGGCGCAGATCGGTCAGCACACCTTCGATATCTGCCGACACCATGTCGATGAGGTGATCACTGTCAGCACCGACGAGATCTGCGCGGCGATCAAGGACATCTACGATGACACCCGCTCGATCACCGAGCCGGCCGGCGCGCTGGCGGTGGCCGGGATCAAGCGCTACGTCGAACGTGACGGTGTGGCGAATCAGGTATTGGTGGGCATCGATTCGGGCGCCAACGTCAATTTCGACCGCCTGCGTCATGTCGCCGAACGCGCCGAGCTGGGCGAGAAGCGCGAGGCGATCATTGCCGTGACCATCCCCGAGCAGCCGGGCAGTTTCAAGGCCTTCTGCGAGGCGCTGGGCAAGCGTCAGATCACAGAGTTCAACTACCGTTACCACCAGAATCGCGAGGCGCATATCTTCGTCGGCGTGCAGACCCATCCGGAAAACGATCCGCGTGCAGCCTTGGTCGAAGGTCTGCTGGCCAAGGGGTTTCCGGTGCTCGACCTCACCGACAATGAACTGGCCAAGCTGCATACCCGTCATATGGTCGGCGGGCATGCGTCCGGCGTCAGTGACGAAGTGGTGTTTCGCTTCGAATTCCCGGAGCGGCCGGGGGCGCTGTTCAACTTCCTCAACAACCTGGGCGGGCGCTGGAACATCTCGATGTTCCATTACCGCAACCATGGCGCGGCCGACGGTCGCGTGGTCGCCGGCTTGCAGGTGCCGGCCGAGGAGCGTCATCTGCTACCGGCCGCGCTGGACAAGATCGGCTATCGCTACTGGGACGAGACGGACAATCCGGCCTACCAGCTGTTCCTCGGCTAGCGCCGTGTGGCTGTAGCCGCTGGAGCCAGACAGGCGCCGACCCACTAACCGAACAGAGCACTGGCGAGAACAATGGAACACTATCAGCTGTTGAATATCGCCCACGCCGCGCTGGCGATTCTCCTGACACTCGGGCTGATCGCCCACATCGCCATGCTGTGGAAGGCCTGGCGCCGCGCCGATACAGCGGTGCTGCAGCAGAAGCTGCGACGCACGCGGCTGTTTTCCCTGCCCCTGTTGGCGGCCCTGGCGTTGCTGCTGCCGCTGACGGGCTGGTGGCTGGTGCATCTCGCCGGTTTCCCACTTGGGCAGCTCTGGCTGCTGGCCAGCTCGATCCTGTTCCTGATCATGGTGCCCCTCGCGTTGCTGCTCGGAGGACGTTTGCGTGCCTGGCAAGGCCTGGGTGATACACCGGCACCGGTCAAGCTGCCGCGCTTCGCGCTGGTCTACGCCGGGCTGATTCTGCTGATACTCGTCGCGATCATGGGGCTGATGGGCGCCAAGCCTGTCTGATCCGGGGACGCAGGGCGATCAGGCAGCCTCTCCGGTAGTCGAGCGATACCACCAATACCCCGCGAGCAAGGCGAACAGCAGGCTGCCGCTTGCGTAGAGCCAGCCAAAGCCGCCGGTCAGGCTGAACAGAATGTACGCCAGTAGTGGACCGCAGGCGGCACCGAGGTCCTGGCCGATGGAATAGCGGGTCATGAACCGCACCGCATCGAGGCGGCTGGCGGTCTCGGCGGCGAGCGCATCGCCGAGCGTGGTCAACGCCGTAGCGGCCAGCAAGGCCAGTAGCGCCACCAGCAACCATAGGGACAGTGGCAGGCTCAGTGCCATCGGCGCGAAGCTGGCTGCTCCCAACAGAAGGGTGCCGACCAGCAACGGCAGGCGTCGCTGCGGCTTGTCCGACCAGCGTCCTATCCGGCGAGCCAGCCAGGGCTCCCAGGCCCAGCGCAGCGCTTGCAGAACGCCGGCCGCCGCGGTGGCGCTGAGCAGCAGGCCGAACAGTTCCAGTTCCACGCCTTGGTAATGGCCGATCAGCGCGCTCAGCGTCGAGGCGAAGATGCCTTGTATGAGCAGGGCGATCACGAGTCCGGTGAACATCACCGGCCAACTACGCCCGCGGCTGCCGAAGCGGCTGCCGGATGTCTCGGTCGTCCGTGGCTGCACATCGACCGCGGCGGGCAGGTTAAAGCCGAACAGCAGCAGCGGCAGCCCCAGCAATGACAGCAGGCCAAAGGCCCAGGCCAGGGCCGGCAGCCCGATGAACGCCACCAGCAAGCCGCCCAGCAGCATGCCGAACAGGCTGCCCAGACGATACAGGCCGTTGTATAGCCCGATCGCATGACCCTGACCGCAAGGTTCGGCGCAGCGCACCACGGCGGTCAGCCCGCCGATGCGAAACAACGACCAGGCGACGCCCCAGAGTGCGCGTAACAGTAGCCAGGCGACGAAACCCTGGGCCCAACCGTAGCCGCAGGTGCTGATGGCGCCGAGCAGAACGGCGAGCAGTAGGCCGGTACGCAACGAGATTCGCTGGTAGAGCAGCCCGATCAGCGGATTGATGGGCAGACGAACCAGGCGATTGATCGCCAGCAGCGCGCCGACCTGCCACAACGAGTCCAGCCCTGCTTCCTGCCAGTGCAGGGGCAGAGCGATGTAGAGCATCGAGTCGCCCAGCAGGCTGAGAGCCGTGGCCAGCGACACCATCACCACGGGCTGCATGCCCGGTTTCCTTGTGTCTGAGCCGATCATGGAGCCTCCTCGATCAGCGCAGGCTGATGACCTCCCAACCACGCTGTTGGGCGATTTCGCGCAGAATCGGGTCTGGATCGACCGCAACCGGATGACTGACCCGCTCGAGCAGCGGCAGGTCATTGCGCGAGTCGCTGTAGAAATAGCTGCCCTCCAGGCTCTGTCCGGTCTCCTTCAGCCAACGTTCGATGCGCGTGACCTTGCCCTCCTGAAAGCAGGGCACATCGGTGAGACGACCGGTGTAGCGGCCGTCTAGCATCTCGCACTCCGTGGCGAGCAGCGTGTCCACGCCCAGTCGCGCAGCAATAGGTCCGGTAATGAAGCGGTTGGTCGCCGTGATGATCACCACGCGGTCGCCGGCTTCATGGTGCTGGCGCACCAGTGCCTCGCCCTTGGCTAGCACGATGGGCTCAATGAAGTCGCGCATGAATTCGCCGTGCCATTGCTCCAGCTGTGCCATCTCGCTGCGACCGAGCAGTTCCTGGCAGAAATTCTGGTAGGCCTCGACATCCAGCGTGCCCGCGAGGTAGTCCTGATAGAAGGCATCGTTACGCGCCCTGTAATCGGTGGCGTCGACCAGGTCGCGTTGGCAGAGGAATTCACCCCAGGCATGGTCGCTGTCACCGGCCAACAAGGTGTTGTCGAGATCGAATAGAGCCAGGCGCACGCCGCGTTCCTCGGAGCGATAAAAGGGACGCGAAGCATAGCGGGATTGCCCGGTGCATGGCACCCTCAAGGCACCAAACCGCAGTCTGGAGCCGGTTGATCAACGGCGGTGCAGCGTGCTTTCTGCTTTTCGCCTTTTTGTGGAACAATGCCGCGACATGCGTTTGCGAGGTTGTATGCCGTGATCGACTCCGATGGTTTTCGCCCCAACGTCGGCATCATCCTGACCAATGATGCCGGGCAAGTACTATGGGCTCGACGGATTAATCAGGACGCCTGGCAATTCCCGCAGGGCGGCATCAATCCGCGCGAGACACCGGAAGAAGCGCTTTACCGTGAACTCAACGAGGAGGTAGGGCTGGAGCAGCAGGATGTGAAGATCCTCGCCTGCACCCGGGGCTGGTTGCGCTATCGTCTGCCGCAGCGACTGGTACGGACCCATAGTCAGCCGCTGTGCATCGGGCAGAAGCAGAAGTGGTTTCTGTTGCGCCTGACCGGCACCGAGGACCGAGTACGCATGGATCTCACCGGCAAGCCCGAGTTCGATGGCTGGCGCTGGGTCAGTTACTGGTACCCACTGGGTCAGGTCGTCACCTTCAAACGCGAGGTTTATCGTCGCGCCTTAAAAGAACTCGCCCCGCGCCTATTGGCGCGGGACTGACGGGAGAAAGCCCCTGAGCATGCTCGGCACGCTGCGCAAGATTGTCCAGGAAGTAAACGCCGCCAAGGACCTCAAGGCGGCCTTGGGCATCATCGTGCTGAGAGTCCGGGAGGCCATGGCCAGCCATGTTTGCTCGGTCTACCTGCTCGATCCGGAATCCGGCCGATTTGTCCTGATGGCTACCGAAGGTCTGAACAAGAAGGCCATCGGCAAAGTCAGCATGGCGCCCAACGAGGGCCTGGTCGGTCTAGTCGGCACGCGGGAGGAACCGCTCAACCTCGAGCACGCTTCCGAACACCCACGTTACCGATATTTCGCTGAAACGGGTGAAGAGCGCTACGCGTCCTTCCTCGGTGCGCCGATCATTCACCATCGGCGGGTGATGGGCGTTCTGGTCATTCAGCAGCGAGAGCAACGCCTGTTCGACGAGGGCGAAGAAGCCTTCCTCGTGACCATGAGCGCGCAGCTCGCTGGCGTCATCGCCCATGCAGAGGCGACGGGTTCGATACGCGGCCTCGGCCGGCAGGGCAAAGGCATTCAGGAAACCCGCTTCATCGGAATCCCCGGTGCGCCCGGCGCTGCCGTGGGTACTGCGGTAGTCGTGCTGCCACCTGCCGACCTGGATGTGGTGCCGGACAAGACCATCACGAACATCTCGGCCGAACTCGAACTGTTCGAAGCGGCGCTCGAAGCCGTGCGTGCCGACATGCGCGCATTGTCGGAGAAGCTCGCCACGCAGATGCGCAAGGAAGAACGCGCACTGTTCGATGTCTACCTGATGATGCTCGACGACTCCGCCCTCGGCGGCGAGGTCTCCAAGGTGATCCGCACCGGCCAGTGGGCGCAGGGTGCCTTGCGCCAGGTGGTCAGCGACCATGTTGGCCGCTTCGAAATGATGGACGACGCCTATCTGCGTGAGCGTGCCTCTGACGTCAAGGACATCGGCCGCCGCCTGCTCGGCTATCTGCAACAGGCCCGCCAGCAGACGTTGACCTATCCGGATAACACCATTCTGGTCAGCGAAGAGTTGTCTCCGGCGATGCTCGGCGAAGTGCCCGAAGGCAAATTGATGGGCATGGTTTCGGTGCTCGGTTCGAGCAACTCGCATGTGGCGATCCTGGCCCGCGCCATGGGTATTCCCACGGTGATGGGTGCGGTCGATCTGCCTTACTCGAAGGTCGATGGCATCGAGATGATCATCGACGGCACGCGCGGCGAGATCATCACCAACCCGGCCAAGGTGCTGCGCGAGCAATACCTGGTCCTGGCCGAGCAGGAACGCCAGCTCTCCGAAGGCTTGGACATCCTGCGTGAGCTGCCTTGCGAAACCACCGACGGTGTGCGCATTCCGTTGTGGGTCAATACCGGGTTGCTGGCCGATGTGGTACGGGCGCAGGAGCGCGGTGCCGAAGGCGTGGGCCTGTATCGCACCGAAGTGCCCTTCATGATCAAGGAGCGCTTTCCCAGCGAGAAGGAGCAAATGGCGATCTATCGCGAACAGCTGCAGGCCTTCCACCCGCTGCCGGTGACCATGCGTAGCCTCGACATCGGCGGAGACAAGAGTCTGCCGTACTTCCCGATCAAGGAAGAGAACCCCTTCCTCGGCTGGCGCGGCATCCGCGTCACCCTGGACCACCCCGAGATTTTTCTGTTGCAAACCCGCGCCATGCTCAAGGCCAGCGCCGGGCTCGACAACCTGCGCATCCTGCTGCCGATGATTTCCGGCACCCGCGAACTGGAAGAGGCGCTGCACTTGATCCATCGCGCCTGGGGCGAGGTGCGGGACGAGGGCACCGACGTCGAAATGCCCCCGGTGGGCGTGATGATCGAAGTCCCGGCGGCGGTCTACCTGACCCGGGAGCTGGCGCGTCAGGTGGATTTCATTTCGGTCGGCTCGAACGACCTGACCCAGTATTTGCTGGCGGTCGATCGCAACAACCCACGCGTGGCCGATCTCTACGATTACCTGCACCCAGCCGTACTCGAGGCGCTGCAGCGCATCGTTCGCGAGGCTCATGAGGAAGGCAAGCCGGTGAGTATCTGCGGCGAGATGGCCGGTGATCCGGGCGCGGCCATCCTGCTGCTGGCGATGGGCTTCGACAGCCTGTCGATGAACGCCACCAACCTGCCGAAGGTGAAGTGGATGCTACGCCAGATCAGCTCGGCGACGGCGCGTGAACTGCTGGCCAAGGTGATGGTGATGGACAGCCCGCAGGTGATTCATGCCACGGTGCAACTGACCTTGCGTAACCTCGGTCTGGACCGCATGGTCAATCCTTCGGCGGCGCTCTAGAGACGAATCAAACGTGCATCGGACCGCTCACCTGGCTGAGCGGCGGCAGGTTGATGCGACTCTCCCCCAACCGGCCAGCAGGGCCGAAGCAGCGCTCGATGAGCTCCGTCGAGCCATCCGCGCGGCGGATCAGGACGGTACTGGCACGGGTTCCGTACTCGGCGCTGGCGATAAACACGCTCGATAGCCGCTTTTCCCACTCATATGGCACGCCGGTGCTGGGCAGTTCGGCGTCCGCAGCGGGCTGTGGATCGCTCAGTAGCTGTAGCAGCTTTTCCGCTTCCGGTGTGCACAGACATTCTTGCAGTGCTGAGCGTGCGCGCACGAGTTTCGGCCATGGCGTGTCCAGAGCCGCATTGGACAAACCGTAGATTCCGGGCAGCAGCTGTTCCGGTGCACCTGTGGCCGAGTTGAGATACCACAATTCGCGCGTATCGCCGACCAGCAGATTGAAGCCTGAATACTGCTGCAGGCGACCTGTCAGTTCCGTCAGATACGCCTGGGGAGACAGCTGGCCTCGCAGATAACGCTCGGGCAGCTCGCCCCGAGAGCGAGCCCCGAGCGGTGCGCCCGGTGCGCGAATGTTGGTCAGCGCGGCGAAGCGACCGGCAGCTCCGATCCCCATCCAGGTGCCGCCGGCCTGCAGGTCACGTCCGGCAATGACGTGGGGCGCGTCTTCCCAGACAGCTAACGGCAGGCTGGGACGTGCATGGAACTCATCGCGATTGGCGGCGACGATCAGTGGCAGCGCCTGGTTTGGGCGCCAGGCGAAAACGATCAGGCACATAGGTATGTTCAGCTGGAAGCTCGAAGCCGAAAGCTTGAAGCCAAGCACCCTGGCTCGGCAACCTCTTCCAGCTTCCAGCTTTTCCGCTACCATGCCGCTTTGTTTTCCAGGGTGGCCTGATGGAGTTTGTGCTTTATCTGCTTCTCGGCGGATTTGCCGGTGTGCTGGCCGGGCTATTTGGCGTGGGCGGTGGGATGATCATCGTTCCGGTGCTGGTCTTCAGCTTCACCCTGCAAGGCTTCGATCCGCTGGTGCTGACCCATCTGGCCGTGGGTACGTCGCTGGCCACCATTATCTTTACCTCGCTGAATTCGGTCAGGGCCCATCACCGCCGGGGCGCGGTGCGCTGGCCTGTAGTGCTGTGGATGACGGTCGGGATCCTGCTCGGCGCGGCATTGGGAAGTCTCACCGCGGCCGCGATCCAGGGGCCTATGTTGCAGAAGATCATCGGTGTGTTCGCCATCGCCATGGCGATCCAGATGGCCTTTCCACTGCAGCCCAAGGCCAGCCGCGGCGTGCCCGGCAAGCCAGGCCTCACGCTGGCGGGCATCGTGGTTGGCTGGGCTTCGGCGATCTTCGGTATTGGCGGCGGTTCCCTGACAGTACCCTTTCTCAGTTGGCGCAGCGTGCCCATTCAGCAAGCGGTTGCGACGTCTGCGGCTTGTGGTATGCCGATCGCCATTGTCGGCGCGTTGAGTTTTGTGATGGTCGGCTGGCAGGATGCGCATCTGCCGGAATGGAGTCTGGGCTTCGTTTATTTGCCGGCGGTGCTGGGCATTGCCCTTACCAGCATGTTCTCCGCGCGCATCGGTGCCCAGCTGGCACATCGGCTGTCGGCCCTTATGCTTCGGCGCCTGTTTGCACTGTTACTGCTCAGCGTTGGTATCAACTTTTTGATCTGAGGAAACCCGGATGCTGCCTTACCCGCAGATAGACCCTGTGGCCGTTTCGCTAGGCCCACTACAAATCCACTGGTATGGCCTGATGTATCTGATCGGCATCGGTGGCGCCTGGCTGCTGGCGTCGCGCCGGCTGCAGCGCTTCGAACCCAGCTGGGACAAGGACAAGCTCTCCGATCTGGTGTTCTGGGTCGCCATGGGCGTGATCGTCGGTGGGCGGCTGGGCTACGTGCTGTTCTACGATTTGTCGTCCTACCTCAGCGATCCGACACTGATCTTTCAAGTGTGGAAGGGTGGCATGTCGTTCCATGGCGGGCTGCTCGGCGTGCTGCTGTGCACCTGGATATTCGCCCGCCGCAACGACAAGAAGTTTTTTGAGTTGATGGACTTTATCGCGCCCTTCGTTCCGATCGGATTGGGCGCCGGACGTATCGGCAATTTCATTAATGCCGAGCTCTGGGGCAAGGCGACTGATGTGCCTTGGGCGATGGTATTTCCGACCGACCCGCAGCAGCTGGCGCGGCATCCGTCGCAGCTCTATCAGTTCGCGCTGGAAGGGGTGGCGTTGTTCGTTATCCTCTGGATTTATTCCAGCAAGCCGCGACCGACCATGGCGGTGTCCGGCCTGTTCGCCGTCTGCTATGGGATCTTCCGCTTCATCGTCGAATTCGTGCGAGTCCCCGATGCCCAACTCGGCTACCTGGCGTTTGGCTGGTTGACCATGGGGCAGTTGCTCTGCGTACCCATGGTGCTGCTCGGCCTCGGCATGATCGCCTGGGGCTATCGTCACGAGACGGCCAAGGCGCCGGCCTGATCGGAGCCATCCGGCTTGTCGCCTAGTGCGCGACAAGCCGGACGCCGCCTTTTACTATGTCCTGCTTCCTTGTCACCGCGCCTCGGCGCCCGCTTCGAGCCCATCGATGAAACAGTATCTCGACCTGATGCGCCACGTGCGCGAGAACGGAACCTTCAAGAGCGACCGCACCGGCACCGGCACCTACAGCGTGTTCGGCTACCAGATGCGCTTCGACCTGGCTGACGGCTTCCCGCTGGTGACCACCAAGAAGTGCCACCTCAAATCCATCATTCATGAGCTGCTGTGGTTCCTCCAGGGCGACACCAATATCAAGTACCTGCAGGAAAACGGCGTGCGGATCTGGGACGAGTGGGCCGACGAGAACGGCGAGCTCGGCCCGGTCTACGGCTACCAGTGGCGCAACTGGCCGGCCCCCAATGGGGAGTCGGTGGACCAAATCGCCAAGCTGGTAGAGATGATCAAGAGCAAGCCGGACTCACGCCGGCTGATGGTGTCGGCCTGGAACCCGGCACTGGTCGATCAGATGGCACTGCCGCCGTGCCACGCACTGTTCCAGTTCTACGTTGCCGAGGGCAAGCTCAGCTGCCAGCTGTATCAGCGCTCGGCGGATATATTCCTTGGCGTCCCCTTCAATATTGCCAGCTATGCGCTGCTGACGCTGATGGTCGCTCAGGTCTGCGATCTGCAGCCGGGTGACTTCATCTGGAGCGGCGGCGACTGCCATCTATACGCCAACCATCTGGAACAGGCCGATCTGCAGCTGACCCGCGAACCGCTGCCACTGCCGACGATGAAGCTCAACCCGGCGGTAAAAGATCTGTTCGCTTTCCGCTTCGAGGACTTCGAGCTGGTGGGCTACGAAGCCCATCCGCACATCAAGGCTCCTGTCGCCGTCTGAATGCGGCTTTGGTCGGGTTTGTCCCTGCGGGTAACCCGACTGTCACATTTGCCGTATAGACTCGACCGTTCAGGGTTTCGAGGGTTTGGCATGCGCAGGGTCGTATTCAATCAGAAAGGCGGCGTCGGGAAGTCCAGCATTGCCTGCAACCTGGCGGCGGTGAGCGCGGCGCAGGGTTATCGCACGCTGCTGATCGATCTTGATGCGCAGGCCAACTCCAGCCACTACCTGTCAGGCCTGACGGGAGAGGCGTTGCCCACTGGCATCGCCGACTATTTCAAACAAGTGCTGGCGGGCGGCGCGTCCGGCAAGAAAGCACGGCCGCCGATCACCGAGACGCCATTCGAAAACCTGCACCTGATCACCGCGACGGCGGAACTGGCCGACCTGCAACCCAAGCTCGAAGCCAAGCACAAGATCAATAAGCTGCGAAAGCTGCTGGAAAGCCTTTCCGAAGAATACGAGCGCATCTATCTGGACACGCCACCGGCGCTGAACTTCTTTACCGTCTCGGCGCTGATTGGTGCCGATCGCTGCTTGATTCCTTTCGACTGCGACAGCTTTTCCCGCCAGGCACTGTACAGCCTGCTCGACGAAATCGAGGAGTTGCAGGAGGACCACAACGAGGGACTGATGGTCGAAGGCATCGTGGTCAATCAGTTCCAGCCGAGAGCGGCGCTCCCGCAGCAGATCATCGACGAGCTGCTGGCCGAGGGGCTGCCGGTGTTGCCGGTGCACCTGATGAGCTCGGTGCGGATGCGCGAGTCGCACCAAGTCTGCACACCGTTGATTCACTTCGATCCGCGGCACAAGTTGACCCAGCAGTTCGTCGAATTGCACGAGTACCTGGAACGCCAGGCCTGAAGCGATTCAATCGTCGCGCGAGCGCTCGATCTTGCGGCCCAGGCGTGAGGCATAAAGCTCGCCGATGATGCCGCGGCGGAAGATCAGTACGCAGACCATGAAGATGATCCCGGTCACCAGGGTGACGGGCAACTCCGAGGTCGCAAAATAATTGCCCAGTGTGGTCACCAGCGCCGCGCCGAACACAGGGCCTACCAGGGTGCCGATTCCGCCGAGCAGCGTCATCAACACCACCTCGCCGGACATCTGCCAGCTGACGTCCGTGAGGGTCGCGAACTGGAACACCAGAGCTTTGAGCCCGCCAGCCAGCCCCGCCAGGGTCGCCGACATGACGAAGGCGCCGAGCTTGTAGCGCGACACCGTGTAGCCGAGGGAAATCGCCCGGTTTTCGTTCTCGCGAATCGATTTGAGGATCATGCCGTAAGGCGAGTTGATGATTCGCCAGATCGCCAGCATGCCGAGCAGGAACACCGTCAACACGAAGAAGTACATGTTCAGCGGCTCTTTCAAATCGATCAGGCCGAACAGGTGACCACGTGGAATGCCCTGAATGCCGTCCTCGCCATGGGTGAAGGGTGCCTGCAGGCAGAAAAAGAAGAACATCTGCGACAGCGCCAGGGTGATCATCGTCGAGTAGATGCCTTGCCTGCGGATCGCCAGGAAGCCGATCACCAGCCCCAAGAAGGCGGCGCCGACCACCCCAACGAGAATGCCCAACTCCGGCGTCAGTCCCCATTCTTTGACCGCGTGCGCGGTGAAATAGGCGCCGCCACCGAAGAACGCGGCGTGCCCGAACGAGAGGATGCCGGTGTAGCCCAGCAGCAGGTTGAACGCGCAGGCGAATAGCGCGAAGCACATCACCTTCATCAGAAACACGGGATAGAAATGCAGAGGAGCGAGGACCAGGCCGAGGATGCCGATGAGGATCAGGATCGTCTCGGCATTCCAGCGCTTTCGCTTTGCTGCGGAAATTGCGGTCGTTTGCTGCATGTCAGCCATCCCTTCCCATCAAGCCCGCAGGGCGCACGAGCAGCACAATCGCCATGACCACGAAGATCACGATATTGGATGCCTCGGGGTAGAACACTTTGGTCAGCCCCTCGAGGATGCCGAGCATGTAGCCCGTGATGATCGCTCCCAGAATGGAGCCCATTCCTCCGACCACCACCACGGCGAACACGACGATGATCAGGTTCGAACCCATCAGCGGACTGACCTGATAGATCGGCGCCGCGAGTATTCCCGCCAGCCCCGCCAGGCCGGCGCCCAGCCCGTAGGTGAAGGTCAGCAGCAGGGGTACGTTGATGCCGAAGGTGCGCACCAGTGTGGGATTCTCGGTGGCGGCGCGCAGGTACGAACCGAGTTTGGTCTTTTCGATCAGCAGCCAGGTGCTCAAGCAGATCAACAGTGACGCCAGCACGACCCAGGCACGGTATTTCGGTAGAAACATGAAGCCCAGGTTGTAGCCACCCGACAGCAGGCTCGGTACCGCATAGGGTTGTCCGGACGAGCCGTAGTAATAGCGGAAGGCACCTTCCAGCGCGAGGGCCAGGCCGAACGTGAACAGCAGGCCGTAGAGGTGATCGAGGTTGTACAGCCGAGACAGCGCCAGCCGCTCGACGGCCGCGCCGGCGAGGCCGACGATCAGCGGCGCCAGGATCAGCGCCGGCCAGTAGCCGATGCCGAGCACCGCCAACAGAAGGTAGCCGGCGAAGGCGCCCATCATGTATTGCGCGCCGTGGGCGAAGTTGATCACCTTGAGCAGGCCAAAAATAATCGCCAGGCCCAGGCTGAGCATGGCGTAAAAGGAGCCGTTGATCAGGCCGATCAGCAGCTGCCCGAGAAAAGCCTGAATAGGTACGCCGAAGATCTCCGTCATCAGACCCCCAGGGTTTCGTTGAGTATGGTCATGCGATCCGACAGCTCGCTGACATGGAAGCTGTCGACGATCCGCCCGTGGTCGACGAGGTAGAAGCGGTCGGCGACTTTACTGGCGAAGCGGAAGTTTTGCTCCACCAGCAGGATGGTCATGCCGCGTTGCTTGAGCGTCAGCAGTACGTCCCCGATGCGCTGTACGATCACCGGCGCCAGCCCCTCGGTGGGTTCGTCGAGCAACAGCAGCTTTGCCCCGGTGCGCAGTATGCGTGCGATTGCCAGCATCTGTTGCTCACCGCCGGACAGTTTGGTTCCAGCGCTGTTACGACGCTCCTTGAGGTTGGGGAACAGCTCGTAGATCTCGGCGGTGGACATGCCACCCTTGGCGATGATCGGCGGCAGGTTGAGGTTTTCGTCCACCGTCAGGGTGGCGAAGATACCGCGTTCCTCCGGCACGAATCCCATCCCGGTGTGGGCGGCTCGGTGCAGCGGTACACGCATCATGTCATGGCCATCGAAGTGGATGGTTCCGGTCCGTTTGCGGATGATGCCCATGATCGAGCGCAACGCGGTGGTCTTGCCGACCCCGTTGCGGCCGAGCAAGGTAACCGTCTCGCCCTGATGGACATCCAGATCGATGCCGTGCAAGGCGTGGCTTTCGCCGTACCAGGCGTTCAGCTCGCGAACGCTCAGCAGCGGGGTGGCGTCATTCATCTTCCGTCCCCATATAGGCTTCGCGTACACGTGGGTCCTGACTTACGCTGCGGTAGTCTCCAGAGGTGAGAATTTCCCCACGCTGCAGCACGGTGACCTGATCGCAGAGATCGGCGACGACTTTCAAGTTGTGTTCGACCATCAGCACGGCTCGATCACGGGCGACCTCGCGGATCAGGTCGGACACGATGTGCACGTCTTCGTGACCCATGCCGGCCATCGGTTCGTCGAGCAGCAATACGTTCGGCTCCAGCGCCAAGGTGGTGGCGATTTCCAGCACCCGCTTGCGGCCGTAGGAAAGATCCGCCGCCGGACTTTTGTACGCATCCTGCAGGCCGACCGACTCGATCAGCGCCATGGCCCGCTCGTTCAGCCGGTTCAGCGAGCGCAGCGGCAACCAGAACTGGGTCGCCAGTCCGCCGGGCCGTTGCAGCGCCACGCGGACGTTCTCCAGCACGCTCAGGTGCGGAAACACTGCAGATATCTGAAAAGAGCGCACCAGTCCCATACGCGCCACCTTGGCCGGGTCGGTGCGGGTGATGTCATGACCGAGCAGGCGAATGGTGCCGCTCGACGGTTGCAGAAATTTAGTCAGGAGGTTGAACACCGTCGTCTTGCCGGCGCCGTTAGGTCCGATCAGCGCATGGACCCGGGCGTGGTGTACGTCCAGGTCGACATTGTTCACCGCCACGAAACCGCCGAAATCGCGGCGCAGCCCACGCGCCGAAAGGACGACGCGCGGCTGATCGCCAGTGGCCGGGGACGCCGCGGCGTCCCCGGCGATGCTGCCACTGATGGTCGCCATGCTATTGCTTGGCCAGGTCGCAGCCGCTCTCGGCTGGCTTGATGTAGGCCTCGTCGCCCGGAACCGTGGCGAGCACCTTGTAGTAGTCCCAGGGCTGCTTGCTTTCGTCGGGCTTCTTCACTTCCATCAGGTACACGTCGCTGATCAGACGGCCGTTGGCGCCGACCTTGCCGTTGCGGGCGAAAAGGTCGTTCACCGGCATCTCGTGCATGGCCTTGGCCACCGCTTCGGTTTCATCTGTGCCGACCTTGTCGATCGCCTTGAGGTACTGCATCACGCCCGAATAGGTGGCGGCGTGGACCATGTTGGGCATGCGCCCGGTGCGTTCGAAGAAGCGTTTGCCGAATTCGCGGGACTGCTCGTCGCGATCCCAGTAGAAGCTTTCGGTGAGGGTCAGCCCCTGCGCGGCTTCCAGGCCAAGACCATGAACTTCCGAGAGGGTGAAGAGCAACGCCGCCAGACGCTGACCACTGGCGACAATGCCGAATTCAGCGGCCTGTTTGATGGCATTGGCGGTATCCAGCCCGGCGTTGGCCAGTCCGATGACCTGGGCGCCGGACGACTGCGCCTGTAGCAGGAATGAGGAGTAATCGTTGGTTGCCAGCGGGTGGCGCACAGCGCCCTTGATTTCGCCGCCCTTGGCTTTGACGAACTCGCTGGTCTGCTCTTCCAGCGAATAACCGAAGGCGTAATCGGCGGTGAGGAAGTACCAGCTGTTACCGCCTTGAGACACTAGCGCGCCACCGGTGCCGACCGCCAGTGCATGGGTGTCATAGGCCCAATGGAAGCCGTAGGGCGAGCACTGCTTGCCGGTCAGCTCCACTGTCGCTGCACCGGTCACCAGATCGATCTTCTTCTTTTCCTTGGAAATACCTTGGACCGCGAGCGCTACGGAAGAAGTGGTCAGTTCCATGATGGAGTCGACCTGCTCGCGGTCGTACCACTGACGGGCAATGTTGGAGGCGATGTCAGGCTTGTTCTGGTGGTCGGCGGTCACGATCTCGATAGGGACGCCTTGCACTTTTCCACCGAAGTCCTCGGCCGCCATCTTCGCCGCTTCGTAAGACCACTTGCCGCCAAAGTCGGCGTAGACGCCGGATTGGTCGTTGAGAATGCCGATTTTTACCTTGCCATCGGATATCTCGGCAGCCGTCGCGGGTATCGCCGCCGCGGCGCTCAATGTTGCCGTTGCAATTGCCAGAAGCTTCATCATCGCCTATCTCCTTGCAGGGGTTGACCGCTTACACGACGGCCCATGCTGGGCTGCCACACTGGACGGTGCGGTGGTAACGGGGACCGGCAGACAGGGCTGCCGACCATCAACGATCTGGCGCCGGTTGGCGCTGCGGTAACGGTTCAGAGCGCGATCGACGAGATCCATCGGTCGCGGAAAATGGGGGTGGCGGCAATCGGGGTGGTACCGAAAGAAATGGTTTGGCGTCGTGCCGGGCGCGCACTGAAGGTCGAGGGGGTCCGGTGTTGTGCTCATTCGGCCTGGCATAGGGTTTTTCTAGTTATTGTTCAGCACTAAACGTAGCAGGGGATCGGCCAGACGCAACTGGCCAATTCGGAGGAACCGAGCGGCCTCGGCTGCTTGCTCGGCGCAGTGCGCGAGCTTGACGCTCCCGTTAAGGGTAAGCAGGAAAGCAAATAGGCGCGGCGTTTTCCGTGTGCGTCGTGTCGAGCTGCTGGCAAGGTTGCTTTGTCCAACACATGAAGCCTGAGTCAGTCGAACGTCCCTTCCGGTCGCGAGCGACGGGCGAATGGCGGCTGATGGGCACGCGAGGGCATAGTGCCACGTTGGTCGGCTGTGCTTTGTTCATCCGGCCGCTAACGCTATGCTGACGGCCATTCAGGCAGGAGCAATAGATGAGCAAGGTCAGTGTGCTGGTGGTGGATGACGCGCCCTTTATCCGGGATCTGGTGAAGAAGGGGTTGCGTAGCCATTTCCCCGGTATCCGCATCGAAGATGCGGTGAACGGCCGCAAGGCCCAGCAAATGCTCGATCGCGAAAGCTTCGATCTGATTCTCTGTGACTGGGAAATGCCCGAGATGTCCGGGCTCGAGCTGCTCACCTGGTGTCGTGCACACGAAAAGCTCAAAACCACACCGTTCATCATGGTCACCAGCCGTGGCGACAAGGAGAACGTGGTCCAGGCGATCCAGTCCGGTGTTTCCGATTTCATCGGCAAACCGTTCTCCAACGAACAGCTGACCACCAAGGTGCGCAAGGCGCTGGGCCGCGCCGGCAAGCTCGATGCGCTGGCCGCCAGCGCGCCGGCTCGGCCAACGAACACCGGGATGGCCAATGACTCGCTGGCCGCATTGACCGGTGGTAAGGCCGACGTGATCAAGCCCGCGTCCGCTGCACCGGTCGCATCGCCGGCACCCGGATTCGCTGCGCCGTCGGTTCAGCCGGGCGCCGCCAAACCGACGGCGGCCAATGGAGGCCGCGGCCAGGGCCAACTGCGCCTGCCGAGCGGGACGCTTCCCTGCGTGATAAAGGCGTTGAGCCTCAAGGAGGGCCTGCTGGTAGTCAAGCGCAGCGAGAACCTGCCGCAGGTGCTGGAAAGCGCGGTACTCGATCTAGAGCAGGGGGAGGGCGGCGAAGTGGCTCGTCTGAACGGCTACCTGCATGCCGTGGCGGCATTGGAGCCGAAGCCGGACAGTGAGTGGCTGCAGCTGACCTTCCGTTTCGTTGACCGCGACCCACAAAAACTCGACTATTTATCGCGGCTGATTGCCCGCGGCACCGCGCAGCGGCATTTCGTGCCGGGTGCCTGACCCGGCTCCATAACGATTCAGGTGGATGGCGCAATAGGCCGTTCATCCGAAAAGAGGCGTATCGAGGGAACGATTTCACAGCCCGACAGTCGGTGGCTCGCGCATGCCCCGTTGCGCTGCTAGTCTGCATCGCTCTGAACACATAACCACATGAAGTCTGCCGTTATGTTGGGGCGCATCATTCTTAGTTTCGGGTTGTTCTGGCTGGCCTCGTCCGCCTCGGCCCTGACCATCTACAAATACACCGACGCCAACGGCGTGGTCACCTACAGCGACCAGGCCGCGCCGGGCGCGCGGGTATTCACCTTCAACGATCGCATGGTCGAGAAGCTCGACACCCAGGTAAAGCTGGAAACCCGCAAGCATGCCGCCGGCGAGACCCTGCTGGTGCGCAATGACCTGTTTGCGCCGGTGGACATCGAGCTCAAACTGACCGGTGTGAAGAACGCCGTCGGCGCGCCGGACAAGCCGATCCGCTGGGTGCTGCCCCCGCGCAGCCAGATTCGCCTGGCGACGCTGGCCCCGCTGGACCCGACCCAACCACTGAAATACACCCCCAAGCTGCGCCACGCCCTCGGCGATCCGCGCCTGCTACCCAAACCCTACAAGTATCCGCTGCCCTGGCGCGGCGGCCCGTTCCGTCTGACCCAAGGCGCCAACGGCAAATATAGCCATTTCACCCCGAAGGGCCGTTATGCGGCCGACATCGCCATGCCCGAGGGCACGCCGATCATCGCGGCGCGCGGCGGTATGGTGGTCAAGATCGAAAACAGCCAGAGCGGGCGCGGTAACAACCCCTCCGGCAACTACGTGCGGATCCTCCACGACGACGGCACCATGGGCGTTTATCTGCATCTGATGAAGGGCTCGGTCGATGTGCGTGAGGGTCAGCGTGTCGAAACGGGAGCCCGCATTGCGCGCTCCGGCAATACCGGCAACAGCACCGGCCCGCACTTGCATTTTGTGGTGCAGCGCAACGTTGGGCTGGCGATCGAATCGATTCCCTTCGACTTCTCCCAGCCGGTCAATAGCCTGCCGAATTTCGCTGTCGGCGGAGATTGACTAGAAGCCACTAGCCGGACGGGTGATATCGGAAAATAAAAAGGCACCTCAAGGGTGCCTTCTGCGGTCTGTCACCTGGCTAGCTTTTCAATACCTTGGCCAGCACGATCTTCGGGCCACGCATCTTCTTGATAACGATCTGCAGACCCTCGATGTATAGCACTTCGTTTTCCTCCGGCACCCGCTTCAGGGTTTCGTAGATCAGGCCAGCCAGCGTATCGGCCTCGATGTGGTCAAGATCGACGTCCAGCAGCCTTTCGACCTTGAACAGCGGCGTGTCGCCGCGGACCAGCAGTTTGCCGGGCTGATAGGCGAGGATGCCGCGCTCTGTCTTGCGGTGCTCGTCCTGGATGTCACCGACCAGCACTTCGAGCACGTCCTCCATGGTCAGGAAGCCGACCACCTTGTGATCGCCTTCTTCCACCAGCACGAAATGCGCGCCGCCCTGGCGGAACTGGTCCAGCAGTGCGTTCAGCGGCAGGGGCCGGGGTACCCGTTCCAGCGGACGCAAGAGAGCTGCAAGTTCGAAGCGCTGCGCCAGTTGCTCATCGCCGGCCAGCGCCAATAGCAGGTCCTTGATATGCAGCAGGCCGATGTAATCGCCCTGCGTGCTATCGAACACCGGGTAGCGGCTGTATTTGTGTCGGCGGATCACTTCGAGGATCTCCGCCAGCGACGCGTCGTGCTCCAACTGCAGCAGGTCTTCACGCGAGTTGGCCCAGTCGGCCACTTCCAGTTCGCTCATTTCCACCGCGGACGCCAGCACCTTGATGTCCTGATTGGCCGGGTCCAGCGCGCGGTTCGAGTGAAGGATCAGCTTCAGCTCGTCGCGGCTGTAGTGATGTTCGTGGTGCCCCCCCGGCTCCCCCTGGCCGGCCACGCGCAAAATGGCGTTGGCACTGGCATTGAGCAGGTAGATCGCCGGGTACATGGCCCAGTAGAACAGGTACAGCGGCACGGCCGTCCACAGCGACAGCAGCTCGGGTTTGCGGATTGCCCAAGACTTGGGTGCCAGCTCGCCGACGACGATGTGCAGATAGGAAATGATGAAGAACGCCGTGAAGAAGGCAATGCCATGCACGACGGCTTGCGACTGGATGCCGACCGCAGCCAGTAGCGGCTCGAGCAGATGGGCGAAGGCCGGTTCACCAACCCAGCCAAGGCCCAGCGAGGCCAGGGTGATACCTAGCTGGCAGGCCGACAGGTAGGCGTCCAGCTGGCTGTGCACCTTGCGCAGGATATGCCCGCGCCAGCCGTGCTGCTTGGCAATCGCCTCGACCTTGGTGGCGCGCAGCTTGACCATGGCGAACTCGGCGGCGACGAAGAAGCCGTTGAGCAGAACCAGAAACAGAGCGAAAAGGATCAGGCCGAAATCGGCGAAGTAGGAGGAGGCGGCGTAGCTGCTTGCGAAACTGGGGGAAGGGTCCATTGATGTGTCAGGTAGTCGAAGACGGCCTCAAGGATGGGGCCGGCTCCCGGTTATTTCAAGGCGCCAGCGGTAACGCCGGTCGCAGCTGATGGACGGTGCTTAGCGAACGGTGGCTTGGGTCAGTGGGAAGTGGCAGGTGAAAATGCTGCCCTTGTTCGGTGTGCTGTTGACGTCCAGGCGGCCCTGATGGCGCAGCAACACATGCTTGACGATGGCCAGGCCCAATCCGGTACCACCGGTATTGCTGGCGCGACTCGAATCGACCCGATAGAACCGCTCGGTCAGGCGCGGCAGATGCTTGGATTCGATACCGATTCCCGAATCCTGCACCGCGAGATGTGCGCCATGTTCGTTGCACCACCATCGAATTCGAATTTCACCACCATCCGGGGTGTATTTCACCGCGTTGAAGATCAGGTTGGAGAACGCGCTGCGCAGTTCGGCCTCGCTGCCCTTGAGCAGCAGGGTGGGATCGGCTTCGAGGCTGATGACATGGTTGCGCTCGGCGGACAGCGCCTGGGCGTCACCCTTGATCGATTGCAGCAGGGTGGCGACGGCCACCGACTGGGTGTTGGTTGGCGGGCTGGTGGCTTCCAATTTCGCCAGTAATAGCAGGTCGTTGAGCAGGTGTTGCATGCGCCCAGCCTGTTGATTCATCTGGTTCAGCGCGCGTGGCCAGCGTGCTGGCATCTCGTCGGTGTGCTCGATCATCGTCTCCAGATACCCGGCGATAACCGTCAGCGGTGTGCGCAGCTCGTGGGATACGTTGGCCACGAAGTCTTTGCGCATCTGCTCCAGCTGGTGGAGCCGGGTGATATCGCGCACCACCATCAGGTGTTCGCTGTTGCCGTAGCGGGTGATGGTGACTTGTAGCCAGAGTCGATCGTTGACCGGCGAAGACAGCTCCAGCGGCTCTTCGTGGCGGCCGCTGTCGAAATATTCCTTGAAGCTTGGATGGCGTACCAGGTTGGTTACCGGGTGGCCGGTATCCTGCGGCTTCTTCAGGCCCAGCAGGCGCTCGGCGGCGGGGTTCCACCATTCAAGGTTGCCGTCGCTGTCGAGCATGATCACGGCATCCTTCAGCGCCGCGGTCGAGCCTTGGACCCGGTCGATCACTGACTGCAGCTGCCCGCGCTGGCGTAGGTCACGGCGCTGCATCTGATAGAGATTGTCGAAGATGTCTCCCCAGGGGCCATGGCCGTCCGGCGGCGGCTCGTCCGGCTGGCTGCGTTTGAGCCACTGCTGCAGGCGTCGCATCTGATGCAGGGTCCAGCCGAGATAGCCGGTCAGGCCTGCAACCAGCGCCCAGGCGTACTCGCCGGTGATCAAGCCGACCAGCAGGCAGCCGGCTAACAGCAGAAGCAGCTGGCGCACCAGCGCGCCTTGCCAGTCTTGGTTCACCGCTAACGCTCCTTGAGGCAGCTTGGGGCCGGCCGGAAATGACGCTGTGAAACGCCGGCACAGGCTCGGCGGCTCGGACCTGAGTGAACGGCTGCCTGATGCTGCAGCGTTTCACCCGGTCGCAGGCGGTTTCGTTCAGCTCTTGGTGGAAAAGCGATAACCGGTGCCGCGCACGGTCTGCACCAGGTTTTCGTAGGTTTCGCCGAGCGCCTTGCGCAGGCGCCGAATATGCACGTCCACGGTGCGCTCCTCAACATACACGTTGCCGCCCCAGACCTGGTCGAGCAACTGCCCGCGGGTGTAGGCGCGCTCCTGGTGGGTCATGAAAAACTGCAGCAGACGATACTCGGTCGGGCCCATGTCGGCTGGCGTGCCGTCGATGGTGACGCGGTGGCTGATGGGGTCGAGCAACAGACCCCCGATCTCGATCGGCGTTTCGTTGTCGCTGGGCGCGGCGCGGCGCAGCACCGCTTTCAGGCGCGCGACCAGTTCACGGGGCGAGAACGGCTTGGTGATGTAGTCGTCGGCACCCACCTCCAGACCCTGGATCTTGTTGTCCTCGGCATCCTTGGCGGTGAGCATGATGATGGGCGTATTGGCCGTCATTTCGTCGCGCTTGAGGCGTCGGGCCAGCTCGATGCCGGAGGTGCCGGGCAGCATCCAGTCGAGCAGGATCAGGTCGGGTTGACGGTCGACGATCAGCGCGTGGGCCTGCTGGGTGTTTTCCGCTTCGAGGCATTCGTAGCCGGCCATTTCCAGCGCCACCACGATCATCTCGCGGATCGGTGCTTCGTCATCGACGATCAGTATGCATTTGCCGTTCATGTCCGCTCTCGGTCCGTTTCTTGTCGCTCGGCATTAGATAACGGAAATATTGCAGGGATGTGACAGAAAAGCGTTTCGCCGTCTCAGTGGCCGCAGGCGAGGGCTGCTCTAGCTCGCCTTCGTCGCATAGTCGAGGATGATCCCGACGAGGATCGCCAGCCCGGCACAGTGGTTGTGCAGAAAGGCCTTGAAGCAGGCCTGCGGCTTGCGCGAGCGAGTTTTCCAGAACTCCCAGGCGAAACAGGCCGCGGCGATCGTTAGCCCGAGGTGGAACCATTGCCCCAGCTCGAAACGCACGCCAGCCAGGATCAGGCAGAACAAGGCGAGGCCCTGAAGGGTGGCAATAATCACCCGGTCGGCTTCGCCGAATAGGATGGCGGTCGATTTGATGCCGATCTTCAGATCGTCCTCGCGGTCGGCCATCGCATAGTAGGTGTCGTAGCCCACCGTCCAGACCACATTGGCGATAAACAACAGCCAGGCTTCGGGCGGCAGCTCACCGCGTTCGGCGGTAAAGGCCATCGGCATGCCCCAGGAGAACGCCGCGCCTAGCACCACCTGCGGGTAGTAGGTGTAGCGCTTCATGAAGGGGTAGAGGGCGGCGACGCCGAGCGCGCCAAACGACAGCCAGATGGTCGCCGCATTGGTCAGCAGCACCAGGCCGAAGCTCAGTGCAACGAGGATAGCGAAGAGGATCCAGGCTTCCTTGGGGCTGATCTTCCCGGTGGCCAGCGGACGGCCCTTGGTGCGGCTGACATGGCCGTCGAAGTTGCGATCGGCGAAGTCGTTGATCACGCAGCCGGCGGCGCGCATCAGCACGACGCCGAGCACGAAAATCACCACGTTCTTGACGCTGGGCGAGCCCTCGCCAGCGATCCACAGGGCCCACAGCGTTGGCCATAGCAGCAGATAGGTGCCGATCGGGCGATCCAGGCGCATCAGCTGAATGAAATCCCAGGCGCGCGGGTGGAGGCGATTGCTCGATTGCAGAAGCTTCTGATACACGGCGGTCTCCGATCGGTGGGCGGGTAAGGGGCAGTCTGTGCCGGGCTCAGGTCACAATCCGTGCGGCTCGCCACAGGGCGGGCAGAAAGACCTCGGCGACCAATACGCGCAGGTCACCCTGGCTGAAACAGGAGCGACGCGCCCAGAGCCGGGCTTGATGAACATCCTGCGGCAGCCAGCTTTCGGGGTATTGGCGAGCCTGCAGCGGGCCGCGGCTGAACGCTGGATCGGTGAATAGCAGTTCGCCCAGCGAGCGGCTGCCCAGGTGCAGGAGGTCCAGCCCGGGCTGCTCCAGCGCGCTGCGCGCGGCGACGCTGCGGGCGAATACCCAAGGCTCTTCATGCCCGCACAGATAGACCTCGCGAACCCAACCCTGGCTCCCCTCGGCTATACCCAGCGCGGCACACTCGTCATCGCGCAGCCGCTGCCAGCCTTCGTCGAGCGGCATCACACTGAAGGCGCCTTCCGCCAGCGCGGTGAGGCGCCGTGTCAGCGAGCCTTTGTCCACGAAGAGCCAGTCGTGCAGGGCGGGATCGAGCGGGGCGGGAAGACGGTCGGCGGGTAGCCAGGCTTGAAAGTCGGACACGAGCGATAGCGGCAGCGGAAAAAAGAAGCGGCGAGTCTAGCAAGAAAGCCGAGGCAGGCGCTGGAGGCTGAACCAGCAGAGCACCCCAGCACCCCGCCCACCCTGAAGTGCCGAGCCTGAAGCGTCTTATCAGGCCCAGCCTTCCAGTCGCATGGTCGCGCGCACCAGGCGTTGCTCCTCCTGCTCGATCTCCTTGAGGTTGTCGCGAATGCTGTGGATGTGATCGCGTGCGGCGCGCTGGGCCTGGTCCGGCAGGCGCTCGGTGATGGCGTGAAACAGCCGCGAATGCTGCCGGTCGATCTGCCGTTTCTGCATCGGCCGGTGGTAGAGGTTGTTCACCGAGGCGAAGACGGTGGAGAGCATCAGGTCGGTCAGCGACTGCAGCGTATGCACCAGCACCGGGTTGTGCGAGGCCTCGCTGACGGCCAGGTGGAAGGCGTGGTCGAGGCGCGCATGCTCACGCGGGTCGGCCTCTTCGGCGGTGTGGGCTGCGAGCATTTCCTCGTAGCGACGGCGCAGCAGGATGAAATCGGCATCGGTGCCGCGCAGTGCCGCCAGTCGCGCCGATTCGCCTTCCAGCAGGGCGCGTACTTCGAGCAGATCGTAGAGGGTGCGCGGCTGCGAGTTGAACAGGTGCATCAGCGGGCTGGCATCCTGCTCTCCGGACAGCCTCGCCACGTGCGATCCGCGGCCCTGCGCGGTCTCGATGATGCCGCGACCGCGCAGCACACGCAGGCCTTCGCGCAGCGCCGAGCGCGAGATACCGAGCTTTTCGCATAAGCGGCGCTCCGACGGGAGTGTCTGGCCTACCTTAAGTACGCCGTCGACGATCAGCCGCTCGATACGCTCGGCCACCACGTCCGCCAGCTGGCGGCGCTCCGTATTTTCGATCAACATATTTCAGCCTCCGTAACTGGTAGGACCAGTTTGGTGGAAGTCTAGCGCAACAGACGTTCGTATTGTGTGGGGCCATAATATCAGGGCCATTCGGCTCGATCAGTTGAAAGCTTGTTGAAAGAAACTGGTAGGACCAGTGGTTTTCGAGATGGACGAAAAGGCGTAGTCGGGCTAATGATGCGTCAAACCACCGCAGCTGGCCGTGCTGACGGTGAACGAAAGAAGAGCCCCGATTGCCATGAATATCCTCTACGACGAACGCGTCGACGGTGAGCTGCCCAAGGTCGACAAGGCGGCGTTGCTCGCCGAGTTGCAGGCGCGGCTGCCGGACCTGGACATCCTCCACCGCGGCGAAGACCTCAAGCCCTACGAGTGTGATGGTCTGTCTGCCTACCGCACCACGCCGATGCTGGTGGTGTTGCCCGAGCGCATCGAACAGGTCGAAACCCTGCTGAAGATCGCTCACAAGCGCGCCGTGCCGGTGGTGGCGCGTGGCGCCGGGACCGGGCTGTCGGGCGGTGCGCTGCCGTTGGAACAAGGCATCCTGCTGGTCATGGCGCGCTTCAACAAGATTCTCGAAGTCGACCCGGCCGGTCGCTTCGCTCGTGTCCAGCCCGGCGTGCGCAACCTGGCAATCTCCCAGGCCGCGGCGCCCTATGATCTTTACTACGCGCCCGATCCTTCTTCACAGATCGCCTGTTCCATCGGCGGCAACGTCGCCGAGAACGCCGGCGGCGTGCACTGCCTGAAATACGGGCTGACGGTGCACAACCTGCTCAAGGTCGAGATCCTTACCGTCGAGGGCGAGCGCATGGTGCTGGGCTCCGATGCATTGGATTCGCCGGGCTTCGACCTGCTGGCACTGTTCACTGGCTCCGAAGGCATGCTCGGCATCGTCACCGAGGTCACGGTCAAGCTGTTACCCAAGCCCCAAGTAGCCAAGGTGCTGCTGGCGGCGTTCGACTCGGTGGAGAAAGCCGGGCGCGCCGTGGGCGACATCATTGCCGCCGGAATCATTCCCGGCGGGTTGGAGATGATGGACAACCTGTCGATCCGCGCGGCCGAGGACTTCATCCACGCCGGTTACCCGGTGGACGCCGAGGCGATCCTGCTCTGCGAACTGGACGGCGTCGAGGCTGACGTCCACGACGACTGCGCCCGTGTGGGCGAGGTGCTCAAGTTGGCCGGCGCCACGGAAGTGCGGCTGGCCAAGGACGAATCCGAGCGCGTCAAGTTCTGGGCCGGACGCAAGAATGCCTTCCCAGCGGTCGGGCGGATTTCGCCCGACTACTACTGCATGGACGGCACCATTCCGCGCCGCGAGCTGCCCGGCGTGCTCAAGGGCATCAGCGATCTGTCGGACGAATACGGCCTGCGCGTGGCCAACGTGTTCCACGCCGGCGACGGCAACATGCACCCGCTGATCCTCTTCGATGCCAACACCGAGGGCGAGCTCGAACGCGCCGAGGCGCTGGGTGGCAAGATTCTCGAACTGTGCGTGAAAGTCGGTGGCTCGATCACCGGTGAGCACGGCGTTGGGCGCGAGAAGATCAACCAGATGTGTTCGCAGTTCAATGCCGACGAACTGACGCTGTTCCATGCGGTGAAGGCTGCGTTCGATCCAAGTGGCTTGCTCAACCCCGGCAAGAACATTCCCACCCTGCACCGCTGCGCCGAATTTGGCGGCATGCATGTACATGGCGGGCAGTTGCCCTTCCCTGAGCTGGAGCGTTTCTGATGACGGTTTCCTTCGACGACAGCCAGCAGCTGCTCGACCAGGTCAATCAGGCGTTGGCCAGCAACACCCCGCTTCATATCCACGGCGGCGGCAGCAAGGCGTTTCTCGGCCGCGAGGTGCAGGGCACGCCGCTTGATACCCGCGCGCATCGCGGCATCGTGACCTACGACCCGACCGAACTGGTCATCAGCGTTCGCGCCGGCACGCCGCTGGCGGAACTGGAAGCTGCGCTCGACGAGGCCAACCAGATGCTGCCCTGCGAGCCGCCGCACCTGGGTGAAGGCGCCACCGTGGGCGGCATGATCGCGACCGGTCTGTCCGGCCCGCGGCGCCCATGGTCCGGCTCGGTACGCGACTTCGTGCTGGGCTCGCGGGTCATCACCGGCCATGGCAAGCACCTGCGTTTCGGTGGCGAGGTGATGAAGAACGTCGCCGGTTATGACTTGTCGCGGCTGATGGCCGGCAGCTTCGGCTGCCTCGGCGTACTCACCGAAGTCTCGTTGAAGGTGCTGCCCAAGCCGCGCCTGTGCCGCAGCCTGCGGGTCGAGATGCCGGTCGACCGCGCGTTGCTCAAGCTCGCCGAGTGGGGGCAGCAACCGGTGCCGATCACGGCGGCCAGCCATGACGGTCAGGCCCTTCACCTGCGCTTGGAAGGCGGTGAAGGCTCGGTCAACGCCGCCTGCGACCGTATCGGCGGCGAGGCGCTGGATGTCGGTTACTGGAATCAACTGCGCGAGCAACGCCTGGATTTCTTCGGTGATGCCCGTCCGCTCTGGCGTCTGTCGCTGCCTACCGATACCCCGGTGCTGGCGCTACCCGGCGAGCAGCTGATCGACTGGGCCGGCGCCCAGCGCTGGCTGAAATCCGATGCCGATGCGCAAACCATCCGCGCCATCGCCAGCGAAGTCGGCGGTCATGCCACCTGTTTCACCGCTGGCGCCACGGCGAGCCCGTTCCAGCCGCTGGCCGAACCCTTGCTGCGCTACCACCGCCAGCTCAAGGCCGCGTTGGACCCGCAGGGGATCTTCAACCCTGGCCGCATGTATTCCGAGGTCTAGGTCGTGCTCAGCGCGATTGGCCGCTGCGACGCTGCGCCAGAAGGCGCAAGACAAGGCGTGAGGAGAGAAGTTTGGTAACTCCAAATGAACGACGAACAACGATGGATTGCGCCTTCTGGAGCGCGTCCCAACGGGTTGGCGCGAAGCGTCAACGCAAAGAGTCATTCGCGTTGAGAACGACCTCATGCAAACCAATCTGAGCGAACAAGCCAAACTTCACCCGCGTGCCGAGGAAGCCGAGAGCATCCTGCGCTCCTGCGTGCACTGCGGCTTCTGCAACGCCACCTGCCCGACCTATCAACTGCTCGGCGACGAGCTGGATGGCCCGCGTGGGCGTATCTACCTGATGAAGCAGATGCTCGAGGGCGGCGAAGTCACCGAGGCCACCCAGACCCACCTGGACCGTTGTCTCACCTGCCGCAACTGCGAAACCACTTGCCCCTCCGGCGTGCAGTATCACAACCTGCTGGATATCGGTCGTGACTTCATGGAGCAGCAGGTGCCGCGCTCGGCTGGCGAACGTCTGCTGCGCACGGGCCTGCGCACGGTCATTCCGCGTCCAGGTCTGTTCAAGAGTCTGCTCAGCACCGGCAACATGCTGCGTCCGCTGATGCCGGCGACGCTCAAGGCGCACATGCCGCGCAAGGTCACCCCGGCGAAGCCACGGCCCCAGGTGCTGCACGCTCGCCGCGTCTTAATTCTGGAAGGTTGCGTACAGCCGAGCCTGTCGCCCAACACCAACGCCGCGACGGCACGGGTTCTAGATCGTCTCGGCATCAGTGTGACGACCGCGCGTGAAGCCGGCTGCTGCGGCGCGGTGGACTACCACCTCAATGCCCAGGAAGCAGGGCTCGACCGCGCACGACGCAACATCGACGCCTGGTGGCCAGCGATCGAAGGCGGCGCCGAAGCCATCGTCCAGACGGCCAGCGGTTGCGGTGCCTTCATCAAGGACTATGGTCATCTGTTGCGGAACGACCCGGCCTACGCGACCAAGGCCGCGCGGGTGAGTGCGCTGGCCAAGGATCTGGTCGAAGTGATGCGCAGTGCCGAACTAGAGCGGCTGAAGGTCGAGACTGACAAGCGCATGGCCTTTCATTGCCCTTGCACGTTGCAGCACGCACAGAAGCTCGGCGGCGCGGTCGAAGACGTGCTCACCCGGCTCGGCTTCCATCTCACGGCAGTACCGGATGCGCATCTGTGCTGCGGTTCTGCAGGCAGCTATTCGATCACCCAGCCGGAGATTTCTCATCAGCTGCGCGACAACAAGCTCAACGCGCTGGAAAGCGGCAAGCCGGAAGTGATCGTCACCGCCAACATCGGCTGCCAGACGCACCTCGACGGTGCTGGCCGGACGCCGGTGCGGCACTGGATCGAGATCGTCGAGGAGGCGATGCAGTAACCCCTAACCCCAATCGCGCCGTGACGCACATCGAATCGACAGGAGAGAACATGAAAACCAAAGCCATGCTGACCCAGACCGAAGTGACCGCCATCCTGGCCGCCGCGCGCAGCGAAGCGCAGAACAACGGCTGGGCCGTGACCATCGTGGTCGCTGATGACGGCGGCCATCCGCTGGCGCTGGAGCGTCTGGACGGCTGTGCGCCGATCGCCTCCTACATCGCCACCGAAAAAGCGCGTAGCGCCGCGGTGGGCCGTCGCGAAACCAAGGGCTACGAGGACATGGTCAACGGCGGCCGCAATGCGTTCCTGTCCGCCCCGGTGGTCTGCTCGCTGGAAGGCGGCGTGCCGGTGATCGTCGATGGACAGGTGATCGGTTCGGTCGGCGTTTCCGGCGTAACCGCTACCCAGGATGCCCAGGTCGCCAAGGCTGGCGTCGCCGCTGTCGCCAACTGATTCGGATAGGAGAACAACATGACCGAGCGTGTAACTCTGGGCCGTCTGCAAGTGGCGGCCAACCTGCAACGCTTTATTGAGGACGAGGTCCTGCCCGGCACTGGTGTCGAGGCCGCCGCTTTCTGGAAAGGTTTCGACGAGCTGGTGCATGACCTGGCGCCGAAGAACCGCGCCCTGCTCGCCGAGCGCGACCGTCTGCAGGTGGAACTGGATAACTGGCACCGCAGCAACCCCGGCCCGATCAGCGACATGCCGGCCTACCGCAGCTTCCTCGAGTCCATCGGCTACCTGCAGCCCGAACCGGGCGAAGTGAAGATCAGTACCAGCAACGTCGACAGCGAAATCGCCACCCAGGCCGGCCCGCAGCTGGTGGTGCCGATCGGCAACGCCCGCTATGCGCTGAATGCCGCCAACGCCCGCTGGGGCTCACTGTATGACGCGCTCTACGGCACCGATGCCATCAGCGAAGAGAACGGTGCGCAGAAGGGTCCGGGCTATAACGAAGTACGCGGCGCCAAGGTCATCGCCTTCGCGCGCAACTTCCTCGACCAGGCCGCCCCGCTGGCCGAGGGCAGCCACGCCGATTCGGTCAGCTACCGCGTGCAGGACGGCCAGCTCAAGGTCACCCTGGAAAACGGCAGCGTCACCGGCCTTAAGCAACCTGAAAAATTTGTCGGCTATCAGGGCGAGGCCGTGGAACCGACTGCGGTGCTGCTGAAGAACAACGGCCTGCACGTCGAAATCCAGATCGATCCGAACAGCCCCATCGGCCAGACCGATGCCGCCGGGGTGAAGGATCTGCTGCTCGAAGCGGCCGTCACCACCATCATGGATTGCGAAGACTCCACTGCCGCAGTCGACGCCGACGACAAGGTGCTGGTCTACCGCAACTGGCTGGGTCTGATGAAGGGCGATCTGGTCGAAGACCTGGAGAAGGGCGGTAAGCGCATCACTCGTCGCCTGAACGACGACCGTGAGTACACCGCTGCCGACGGCTCCAACCTGAAACTGCATGGCCGTTCGCTGCTATTTATCCGCAACGTCGGTCATCTGATGACCAACCCGGCGATCGTCGATGGCGAAGGTCACGAGATTCCCGAAGGCATCATGGACGGGGTGGTCACCAGCCTCATCGCCTTGCATGACCAGCAGCGCAAGGGCAACTCGCGCACCGGCTCGATGTACATCGTCAAGCCGAAGATGCATGGCCCGGCTGAGGTGGCCTTCACCGACGAACTGTTCGGCCGCGTCGAGGATCTCATCGGCCTGCCGCGCCACACCCTGAAGGTCGGCATCATGGACGAGGAGCGCCGGACCAGCGTCAACCTCAAGGCCTGCATTGGCGCCGCGAAGAACCGCGTGGCCTTCATCAACACCGGCTTCCTCGACCGTACCGGCGACGAGATGCACACCATCATGGAAGCCGGCGCCGTGCTGCGTAAGGGCGACATGAAGAGCACCGCCTGGATCCAGGCTTACGAGCGCAACAATGTGCTGGTTGGCCTGAACTGCGGCCTGCGTGGCAAGGCCCAGATCGGCAAGGGCATGTGGGCCATGCCGGACCTGATGGCCGCCATGCTGGAGCAGAAAATCGCCCATCCCAAGGCTGGTGCCAACACCGCCTGGGTACCGTCGCCGACCGGCGCCACGCTGCACGCGCTGCACTACCACCAGGTCGACGTACAGGCCGTTCAGGCCGAGCTGGAGAAGATCGACCTGGCGGGCGAGCGCGACAAGCTGACCAACGATCTGCTGACCATCCCGGTCGCGCCGGAGCGCAACTGGTCGGCCGATGAGATCCAGCAGGAGCTGGACAACAATTGCCAGGGCATCCTCGGCTACGTGGTCCGTTGGGTCGAACAGGGCGTCGGTTGCTCTAAAGTGCCGGACATCCACAACGTCGGCCTGATGGAGGACCGCGCCACGCTGCGTATCTCCAGCCAGCACCTGGCCAACTGGCTGCGCCACGGTGTGGTCGACGAGGCGCAGGTTCGCGAGACGTTGGAACGCATGGCCAAGGTGGTCGACCAGCAGAATGCAGGCGATCCGGCTTACCGCCCGATGGCTGCGGACTATGCGGGCTCGGCGGCCTTCCAGGCGGCTTGCGACCTGGTGTTCAAGGGGCGCGAGCAGCCGAGCGGCTACACAGAGCCGTTGCTGCACGCCTGGCGTCAGCGCTTCAAGCAGCAGGTCGGTTGAGCGGTATCAGCAGGACAGCCGGCAGTCAGCGTGAGCTGACCACCGGCGCGATTTGACGAGCCCCGGGCGCCTCTAGCGCTCGGGGCTTTCGAGCAAGTGGGGGCAGCTAACGTGACCCGTTAGTCAGTTCCTCGGACTGGAGTGAGCGGATCATTCCAGTCATGCGTGGGACCGGGTTTTCCCGGAAAGAAGTGGTTCACAACAAAAAACAAGGAACCCAACAATGAGTCAGACACTGCTGTCCATACTGGCCTTCGTGCCGCTGGTGCTGGCGGGGGTACTGCTGATCGGCTTTCGCTGGCCGGCCAAGTACGCAATGCCGCTGGTTTTCGTCCTCACTGCGTTGATCGGCCTACTGGCCTGGGACATGACCTTCAACCGGGTCCTGGCTTCCACGCTGCAAGGTCTCATCCTGACCGCCGCGATCCTCTGGATCATCTTTGGCGCCATCCTCCTCCTGAACACGCTCAAACATTCCGGGGGCATCGCCTCGATTCGCCGCGGCTTCGCCAACGTGAGCCCGGACAAGCGCGTCCAGGTGCTGATCGTGGCCTGGTTGTTTGGCTGCTTCATCGAAGGCGCTTCGGGCTTCGGTACGCCGGCTGCGGTGGCGGCTCCGCTGCTGGTCGCATTGGGCTTCCCGGCGCTGACGGCGGTGGTGCTCGGCATGATGGTACAATCCACACCGGTCTCATTCGGTGCGGTGGGTACGCCGATCCTGGTGGGTGTCGCCGGTGGTCTCGACCAGGCTACCCTCGGCGGTCAGCTGGCGACGGTGGGCAGTAGCTGGGAGGTGTTCTTCCATCTGATCTTCTCCCGTGTAGCCATCATCCATGCGCTGTGCGGCATCCTCATGCCGCTGATCATGATCTGCATCATGACGCGTTTCTTCGGCCGCAACCGCTCCTGGAGCGAAGGCCTGGCGATGGCGCCGTTCGCCATCTTCACCGGTCTGGCGTTCGTCATCCCGTACGCCGCGGCCGGTGTGTTCCTCGGCCCGGAATTCCCGTCGATGATCGGTGCGCTGGTGGGCCTGGCCATCGTGGTGCCAGCGGCGAAGGCGGGCTTCCTGCTGCCCAAGTCCAGCTGGGATTTCGCCCCGGCCAGTGAATGGCCGGTGGAGTGGATGGGCAAGATCGAGATGAAAATCGACGATGTCGCAGGACGCACACCGATTTCCGTCCCGATGGCCTGGGCGCCCTATCTGCTGCTGGCGATCTTCCTGGTGATGTCGCGGGTGTTCCCGCAACTGAAAGCTGCGCTGATGTCGGTCAGCTTCGGTTGGAAGGACATCCTCGGTGAAACCGGTGTGTCCGGCACCCTAGAGCCGCTGTACCTGCCGGGCGGGATTCTCTGCATGGTGGTACTGGTGACCTTCTTCCTGCATCGGATGAAGGCCGCCGAGCTGGGTGCCGCGATTTCCGAGTCGAGCAAGACGCTGCTGGGCGCAGGTTTCGTGCTGATCTTCACCATCCCGATGGTGCGCATCCTGATCAACTCGGGCGTCAACGGCTCGGACCTGGTCTCGATGCCCGTGGCCATGGCACAGCTGGTGGCCAACAGCGTGGGCAGCGTGTATCCGTTCTTCTCGCCTGCCGTCGGTGCATTGGGGGCGTTTATTGCCGGTTCCAACACGGTCTCCAATCTGATGCTCTCGCAGTTCCAGTACAACACCGCCAGCTTGCTGGGCATTTCCGGTGCGCTGATGGTGGCACTGCAGTCGGTGGGTGCCGCGGCGGGCAACATGATCGCCATTCACAACGTGGTGGCGGCTTCGGCCACAGTCGGTCTGCTCGGGCGCGAAGGCATCACGCTGCGCAAGACCATGCTGCCGACGCTGTATTACCTCGTGCTGGCCGGTAGCATTGGCCTGATCGGCTTCTACGTAATGGGTATCAGCGATCCGCTGGTGGGGGTTGCGACCGCCCGCTAAGCAGGCGGTGAACGACTACGCTTGGTCAGGCCGCGTTTTTGCAAGGCTTTGATCGGCGCAGGTGAACCCGAACGGGCGGCTCAGGCCGCCCGTTCTGTTTTGTCCTGGATCTTCTGCAGGTCTATCGTCGGGTGCAGGCGTTTGGCGGTCCGTCGCGTTCTGGTATAGCGTGCAGCGCAACCGAGACTGATCGAGGTGAACAATGAAAAAATGGCAATGCGTGGTGTGCGGATTCATCTATGACGAAGCCGAGGGCTGGCCGGACGATGGCATTGCCCCGGGAACCCCCTGGGAAGATGTGCCGGAAGACTGGCTCTGCCCCGACTGCGGCGTCGGCAAGATGGATTTCGAAATGATCGTGATTGGCTGATATGAACGACTCGAACCATAAAGGCGCGCCGCTGGTAATCATCGGCACCGGCCTGGCGGGCTACAACCTGGCCCGGGAATTCCGCAAACTCGACAGCGAGACGTCGCTGTTGCTGATCACCGCTGATGACGGCCGCTCCTACTCCAAGCCGATGCTCTCTACCGGCTTCGCCATGAACAAGGATGCCGATGCTCTCGGCATGACGGTCGCCGGCCCGATGGCGATTCAGCTCAATGCCGAAATCCGCACCCATACCCGGGTCACGCGTCTCGATCCGGCGAACCGGCGGGTCTGGATCGACAACGAGCCCGTGCCTTACCGCGATCTGGTCATCGCCTGGGGTGCGCAGACAGTGAACGTGCCGGTTGCCGGCGATGCGCAAGATGCAATCTTCCCGATCAACGATCTGCTCGACTACGGCCGTTTCCGCGAGGCGGCCCATGGCAAGCGGCGCGTGCTGATCCTCGGCGTCGGGCTGATTGGCTGCGAATTCGCCAACGACTTGTTGCAAGGCGGCTATGAGGTCGAACTGGTGGCGCCTTGCGAGCAGATCATGCCTTCGCTGCTACCAGTCGAGCCGGCGGCGGCGGTGCAGCGTGGGTTGGAATCGCTGGGCGCGCGCTTTCATCTGGGGCCGGTGCTGAAACGTCTCGAACGACAGGGCGAGGTCCTGCAGGCGCAGCTGTCGGACGGCCAGCGAATCGAATGCGATCTGGTGGTCAGTGCCGTAGGCCTGCGTCCTCGCACCGAGCTGGCCGAGGCAGCCGGCTTGCAGGTCAATCGTGGGATCGAGGTCGATCGCCTGTTGCAGACGTCGGTCGAGCACGTCTATGCACTGGGCGACTGCGCCGAGGTCGAAGGGCTCAATCTGCTCTACGTGATGCCATTGATGAGCGGTGTGCGTGCGCTGGCCAAAACCCTGGCCGGCCAGCCTACGCCGGTCACCTACGGGCCCATGCCGATCACGGTGAAAACCCCGGTTTGTCCGTTGGTGGTATCGCCACCCGCCGCGGGCAGCGAGGGCCGCTGGAGCGTGGAAGGTGAGGGCAACGATCTGAAAGCATTGTGCCGCGCCGCCGACGGCCGGCTGTTGGGCTATGCGCTAACCGGAACGGCCGTGCGAGAGCGGCTGGCGTTGAATAAACAGCTGCCGCCGGTGTTGGCGGAACTGCCTCAAGTTCTGTCGCTAAAGTCTCCAGAATGATCCGGTAAAGCGCTGGCGGGGGCTGGCGCGAGTGCTAGCAGCGTGCCATGCTCCCTGTGGCGCTGCCGCAGTGTAGAGCTGTTGTAGTGCGTCGGAACGCTGTTCGGAGAACAGCGAACAAAAACAATAAAGTCTTAGAGGCTACCCATGCGCAAACCGGAACTCGCAGCCGCCATCGCCGATAAGGCCGATCTCACCAAGGATCAGGCCAACCGTGTACTCAACGCCGTACTGGATGAAATCACCAACGCGCTCAACCGCAAGGACAGCGTGACTTTGGTCGGTTTCGGCACCTTCATTCAGCGTCACCGAGGTGCTCGTACGGGCAAGAACCCACAGACCGGAGAGCCCGTAACCATCAAGGCCAGCAACACCGTGGCTTTCAAGCCGGGAAAGATGCTGAAAGACGCGATCAACTGACGCCGCGTCACCCGGGGCCGACCAGGCTCCGGGTCAGCCTGACTGCATAGTCCCCTCCAGACCCGTCTGTTCTGCTGCTTCCGCCATTCAGACCAGCCGTTACAATGCCGCTTTTTCGTCAACGGTCGGCTAACTTCATGAAATTTCGCTTTCTTCTCTGGATGCTTGGTCGCCTGATGGCCAAGGCCAGCCGCAACAACACCGAATTTCAGAAACAACTCGGCGACAAGGACCTGACCTTCCAGCTTCACACCCTGGACGGCAAGGTGGCTCGCCACTACAAGGTCACGAATCAGCGCGTTACCAGCCACGGCGGCCCCGCAACCGAACCGGCCTTCGCAATCGGCTTCAAGGACAGCGCTTACGGCTTCGCCACCATGAACGCGAAGAACAAGCAGCTGGCCTTTATGCAGGGCATTCAGAACAAGGACATCCAGATCCAGGGCAACCCCGCGCTGGTGATGTGGTTCCAGGGCCTGACCAAGTACCTCAAGCCGCGGAAGAAGAAGCCGGAAGCGGCGTGATTATCCGGCTTTGCCTGCCCGGCGAGGCGGCGAAGAGCATCAGCTCAAGTGATCGGTGAAGCGCCTCTGTCGGTCGGTGGCGACTATTGCTGCTGCGCCATCCAGGCTTGCGCTTCGTCCAGCAGCCAGTCGCGAAAGGCATTCATGGCCGCCGACTCCACCCGCCGTTCGGGAATCATCAGGTGATAAGCCTGATCCTCGCGGCGATAAGCGTGCGGATGCGCGATCACCAGGCGCCCCTCAGCCAGTTCGCGCTGGATCAAAAACGCTGGGATCAGCGCCACGCCCATGCGGTGTTCGGCAGCCTGGGCCAGCATCGAAAACAGTTCCAGGCGTGGGCCGGTCATGTCGCGCGCGATCTTCATCCCCAGCGAGTCGAACCACTGCCGCCAGGCGTAGGGGCGAGTTGTCTGCTGCAGCAAGGGCATTTCAGCAAGAGCCTGGGCACTCAGCTGGCCGGTTTCGCCCAGTAACACCGGACTGCAGACGGGCAGCGAATGCTCCGGCATCAGCGGATGGGCGACGGTCCCGGACCATTCGCCGTCGCCGAAGTAGATCGCCGCGTCGAATTCCGTGTCGGCGAACAAGAAGGGGCGGGTGCGGTTGGTCAGGTTGACGGTGATTTCCGGATGCAGCGTCTGGAACTGCTGCAATCGCGGCAGCAGCCACTGGGTGCCGAACGTCGGTACCAGCGCCAGTTCGATGGTTTGAGCGCCCTGTTGTCCCATCACAGATAGGGTGTCGCGCTCTACCGCGTCCAGTTGCGTGGCGACCCGCCGTGCATAGGACTGGCCGGCCTCGGTCAGTTTCACGCCACGGCGCGAGCGGCGGAACAGCTCCAGCCCGAGAAATTCTTCCAGCCCACCGATCTGACGGCAGATCGCGCTCTGGGTCAGCGCCAGCTCTTCGGCGGCACGGGTGAAGCTCTGATGGCGCGCTGCGGCTTCGAAGGCGACCAGCGCGGCGGTACTGGGAATCTTACGGCGCATTATGCGGCTACCTCACTAATGAATGGGCATTAAGGCCGTTCAGCATACCTTTGGAGTGACTAAATCGCACAGGTCATTGCGAATTACTCGTTTGCCGCCAGGCGCTGCAGCTTCTAGGATCAGCTCATTCCGAATGCTGCATCGGGCACTGCGCCCGGTTCACCGTCTACGACAAGAGGACCACTCATGGCCGGCAAAGCAAGCTTCAACTGGATCGACCCGCTGCTGCTTGATCAGCAGCTCACCGATGAAGAGCGCATGGTGCGTGACAGTGCCCAGCAGTTCGCCGCCGACAAGCTGGCGCCGCGGGTGCTTGAAGCGTTCCGCCATGAGCGCACCGATGCGGCAATCTTCCGTGAGATGGGCGACACCGGCCTGCTTGGCGCGACCATTCCCGAAGCCTATGGCGGCAGCGGCCTGAACTACGTCTGCTACGGCCTGATCGCGCGTGAGGTGGAGCGCATCGACTCCGGCTATCGCTCGATGATGAGCGTGCAATCCTCGCTGGTGATGGTGCCAATCAATGAGTTCGGCAATGAGGCAACCAAGCAGAAGTACCTTCCCAAACTGGCCAGCGGCGAATACATCGGCTGCTTCGGCCTGACCGAGCCGAACCACGGTTCCGACCCGGGCTCGATGGTCACCCGCGCGAAGAAGGTCGACGGCGGCTATCGCCTGTCCGGCGCCAAGATGTGGATCACCAACAGCCCGATCGCCGATGTCTTCGTGGTCTGGGCCAAGGATGACGAGGGCGCGATTCGCGGCTTTGTACTGGAGAAGGGTTGGGAAGGACTGTCTGCCCCGGCGATCCACGGCAAGGTCGGCCTGCGTGCGTCGATCACCGGTGAGATCGTAATGGACAATGTGTTCTGCCCGGAAGAGAACGCTTTCCCTGATGTGCGCGGCTTGCGTGGTCCGTTCACCTGCCTGGATTCAGCCCGTTACGGCATCAGCTGGGGCGCGCTGGGCGCCGCCGAATTCTGCTGGCATACGGCACGTCAGTACACATTGGACCGTCAGCAGTTTGGCCGCCCGCTGGCTGCCAATCAGCTGATCCAGAAGAAGCTGGCCGACATGCAGACCGAGATTACCCTGGCCCTGCAAGGCTGCCTGCGCCTCGGCCGGATGAAGGATGAAGGCACCGCGGCGGTGGAGATCACCTCGATCATGAAGCGCAACAGCTGCGGCAAGGCGCTGGACGTGGCGCGCCTGGCCCGCGACATGCTGGGCGGTAACGGTATCAGCGACGAGTTCGGTGTGGCGCGGCATCTGGTCAATCTCGAGGTGGTCAACACCTACGAAGGGACCCACGACGTGCACGCGCTGATTCTCGGTCGCGCGCAGACCGGTATCCAAGCGTTTTACTGAGCCGTGGCCGTAGGGTGGAGGACGCTCTTTTCATCCACCTTCCGCTCCGCCAATAGCCCCAACTCCGATTGGTGGATGGGTGAAGCGTCATCCACCCTACGTAGTCGACCGGTCTGGTAGGCGCGAGCAAGCTCGCTCCTACACGAAACCCAACGCCCGTAGGCGGTAACCGTTTGGGTTTGCCGCTTTAGCGCTTCGTCCATCTCAACCGCCTTACCGAGAAATAGCCATGTCTGGTGCCTTGTCTCATATCCGCGTCCTCGACCTGTCGCGCGTGCTCGCCGGCCCTTGGGCTGGGCAGATCCTGGGTGATCTTGGCGCCGAGGTGATCAAGGTCGAGCGCCCGCGTACGGGCGACGACACCCGTCACTGGGGACCTCCGTACCTGAAAGACCAGCAGGGCGAGAACACCTCAGAGGCGGCCTATTACCTGTCGGCCAACCGTAACAAGCAGTCGCTGACGCTGGACTTCACCCAACCCGAAGGCCAGCGGATCATTCGCGATCTGGTCGCCAGCTGCGATGTGCTGCTGGAGAACTTCAAGGTAGGGGGCCTGGCGGCTTACGGGTTGGATTATGAAAGCCTCAAGGCAATCAATCCGAAGCTGATCTACTGCTCGATTACCGGCTTCGGCAGTGATGGCCCTTATGCCAATCGTGCCGGTTACGACTTCATGATCCAGGGCCTCGGCGGCCTGATGAGCCTGACCGGGCGTGCCGTGGACGAGGAGGGTGCCGGGCCAGTCAAGGTCGGCGTGGCGCTGACCGATATCCTGACTGGGCTCTATGCGACCGTCGGCGTGCTGGCGGCACTCAACAGTCGCGAGCAGACGGGTGTGGGCCAGCATGTCGAGCTGGCGCTGCTGGACGTGCAGGTCGCCTGCCTGGCCAACCAGGCGATGAACTACCTCACCACCGGCGTGGCGCCCAAGCGCATGGGCAACGCGCACCCGAACATCGTGCCCTATCAGGATTTCCCCACCGCCGACGGCGATATCATTCTCACCATCGGCAACGACGGACAGTTCCGCAAGTTCGCCGAAGTCGCCGGGCATCCGGAGTGGGCGACCGATGACCGTTTCGCCAGCAACAAGGCGCGCGTGGCCCATCGCAAGGAGCTGGTGCCGCTGATCCGCCAGGTCACGGTGTTCCGCACCACGGCCGAATGGGTCACGCTGCTGGAACAGGCCAGTGTGCCCTGCGGCCCGATCAACGACCTGGCCCAAGTATTTGCCGACCCTCACGTGCAGGCGCGCGGATTGCGCCTGGACATGCCGCATCCGCTGGCGGGCAGCGTGCCGCAGGTGGCCAGCCCGATCCGCCTTTCGGAAACCCCGGTGGCCTATCGCAAGGCGCCGCCGGTACTGGGCGAACACAGCGAAGTCATCCTGCAAGGGCTGCTTGGCCTGAGTTTCGACAAGATTCTTTCCTTGCGACAGTCCGGCGTGATCTGACGAGCGGAAGCCGGGCAGCCTGTAGCCCTGCAGGCTGGGATCCTTAGCTGGACCGGTTGTGGCTGAACTCTCTCGCCGTCAGGCCATCCTTATTGCTGTACCCTGGCTTTTTGGATGGACGAGCGAATCATGCAGACGCAGCGTTTACGTACTACCTGGCAACTCACGGTTGTCCTGTTCATGTCCTGGCTGCTGGCCGGTTGCGGCATCAACAACATTCCTCAATACGACGAACAGGTCAAAGCGGCCTGGTCACAGGTGGAAAACCAGTACCAGCGCCGCGCCGATCTCATTCCCAATCTCGTCGAGACGGTGAAAGGCTTTGCCCGTCAGGAGCAAGAAACCCTGACGGCCGTTACGGAGGCGCGCTCCAAGGCAACCTCCATTCAGATCAGTGCCGAGGATCTCGACAATCCTGAAAAAATGCAGCAATTCCAGCAGGCACAGAATCAGCTGACCGGCGCTCTGAGCCGGTTGATGGCGGTTTCCGAGCGTTACCCGGACCTCAAATCCAACCAGAACTTCCTCGCCCTGCAATCGCAGCTCGAAGGCACCGAGAACCGTATCTCCGTGGCGCGTCGGGATTTCATCACCGCTGTCGAGCGATATAACACCGAGATTCGCACCTTCCCTGGGCGTATCTGGCACACCTTGATGTACAGCGACATGCCGATCCGCGAGAACTTCGAGGCGACGGCCGAGAACGCCGATCAGGCGCCAAAAGTGCAGTTTCAATGACACGAACGCTACCCCTGTTCCTAGCACTGCTGTTCTGGGCCGGCAGTCTGCTGGCCCAGACGTTCGAAGTGCCCGCGTTGACAGGCCGGGTGGTGGATCAGGCTGAATTGCTCGATACCCAGACCAAGGCGAGACTGACCAGTATGCTTGCCGCCCACGAGCAGGCCACCGGTGAGCAGGTGGTGGTGGTGACGCTGCCCGATTTGCAAGGTCGCAGTATCGAGGAGGTTGGCCTGCAGCTGGGACGCGAATGGGGGATCGGTCAGAAGGACGAGGACAGCGGCGCGCTGCTGATCGTCGCCCGGGATGATCGGAAAATTCGTATCGAGGTGGGTTATGGGCTCGAGGGACGCCTGACCGACGCGCAGTCCTCGGTGATCATCAACAGCATCATTGCCCCCGCTTTCCAGCAGGGCGACTTCGCTCGCGGCATCACCGATGGCACCGCGGCGATCATTCGCGTGCTGGGTGGCGATCCACTGCAAACGGCCGGCATGCAGCCGGCGATGCCCATGGGTCAGCAGGAGCCCGGCGGGCTCGGCATTCTTGGCTTCTTCCTGATGCTGGTGGCGATCTTCATGATCGGCGGTGGGCGTGGCGGACGCGGCGGTGGTCGTGGCGCAGGTCGCGCGCTGCTGCTCGGCGCGTTGCTGGGCGGTATGGGCCGTGGCGGTGGCGGTGGCGGTTTCGGAGGCGGTGGTTTCGGCGGCGGCGGTGGCGGCTTCGGCGGAGGGGGTGCTTCCGGTGGCTGGTGAGATGACGGGCCGCGCGGCGAACCCCAACGAATCACGGACAGGATCGCATGGCGGGCTGGCATCCAGCCACCGAGTCCTCGAACCGATCAGCGCAGCACAACGAGAATCCTCATCGATGATGACCAGGCAATGACCCTACTGACCGAAAGCGAACTGCAACAGGTCGCCGAGGCGATCGACCGAATTGAACGCGACACCGATGCCGAACTGGTGACGGTGCTGGCGGCCCAGGCCGACGACTATCGCTACATCCCGCTGCTCTGGGCCAGCCTGCTGGCATTGCTGCTGCCGGGCGCGCTGCTGTTCTTCAGCGGATGGCTGGCGGCCTGGCAGATGCTGCTGGTGCAATGGCTGACCTTCATCGTACTGGCGGCGGTGTTCCGCGTCCCGAGTCTGACCAGCCGGCTGATTCCACGCGGGGTGCGGCACTGGCGAGCCTGCAACCTGGCGCGGCGGCAGTTCATCGAGCTGAACTTGCACCACACCGCTGCGGGTACCGGGATGCTGATCTTCGTCTCCGAAGCCGAGCGCTACGTAGAAATCCTGGTGGACCGTGGCATTTCCAGCCGTATCGATGACAGTGTCTGGCAGTCGATCGTCGACGCCTTCTCCGAAGACGTGCGCAACGGCCAGGTGCTCGAAGGCTTCCTTCGTTGCATCGAGACCTGCGGTTCACTGCTCAAGCAACACGTGCCGGCGACCCACGAGCGCAACGAACTGCCGAACCATCTGGTGGTGCTGCCGTAACGGAGGGCGGCATGGCCGCCGCCCCCTTGGCTTACTGCATGCGACGCTGCTGGGCGAGCAGCTCGCGCTCACGGATGAGGGCACGCGCCAGGCTGTTCTGCCCGCTGCGGCGCGCGGCGTGGATCAGCGTCTGGTCCAGCAGGTCACGCTGGGCGTGGCTGCCACCGAACAGATGAGCCTGACTGCGAACGGGCCGCAGCCGCTCCACACACTGCCCATATTGCCCGGCCACGAACGCCACGACGGCGTCCACTCCTGGCTCGCCGACCAGGCGGGTGAAGCGGGCGTTGTCGTCCTCCCGACTGCAGGCGCGCCGCTGTGCCTCGCGCAGCCGCTCAAGCAGGTCATCGCGGCCGCTACAGGCGAATGCCATCGCGGCATGAAAATCGTTGAAGGCGTAATTGCCGTCCGAGGCCATCGCGGACCAGCGCTCGGCCACAGCGCTCCAGCGATTACCGACGTCAATGTCCAGCAGGTGCAAGCGCCACAGTAGCGCGCTGGCATCGATCAGCTCCAACGCCAGCGTACCCTCACTGCCTGCGATGGGGCCGTCGAACAGGGCCAGTACCCGGTCGGATTCGCCCTGCTCCAGATAATGCAGCGCCAGGTGCCACCAGTTGTGCACGGCGAGCATGCTGTCCTGTTGCCAGGCCGAATTGCCATGCATCCACGCAATGCCTTCTTCTCGCCGGTCCTGCATTTCCAACACATGCGCGACGGCATGCTGAGCCCAGGCATCGTCGGCTTGCAGCGAAATCGCCTCACGGCCGAAGCGTTCCGCGTGGCGATAGTCGCCGGTCTCTTCTAGGCCGAAGGCATACATGCCGAGCAGCGCGTGGTAGCCGGGCACGTCCATGGACCAGTCCGGCAGCACCCGTGCGACACGATCGCGCAGCATGCGCGCGTCACCGGTGAAGAAATCCAATTGGTGCCCGGCCTGCAAGGCCAGCAGGTCATGCGGATACTCAATGCTGAGGTCTTCCAGCGTGCGGCCGGCCGCGTGCCAGCGCCCGCCGATGAGCTGCCCCAGCGCCTGAAGATGACGGGCCTCGCGGTCGTTATGCGGCAACGCCAGGGCGCGCTCCAGCGAGGCTTGCGCCACCGGTAATGCGGCGGCTTCGGTACCCAACATATATAGCCAGGCACGCAGGATGTATCCCATCACCAGTTCGGGGGACGCTTCGAGCGCGGCTTCGGCGGTGGCCAGCGGATCGGTGCGAAGGCAGCGCAACTGCGTGAGACCGAGGTCGAGCAGGACCTGCGCCTCACTGTTGCAACCGGTCAGTTGGTATCCATGTGCGTCTTTCATTGTTCTATGCTCCAGGAGTCCAGTTCGCTGGCAGGGGCCAGCGGAGCCATAGTCGTGGTTACGGGCGAGTCGGACCAAAGCCATCCTGGAAACAAAACGGCCATTTCCGCCATGACTCGTTCAGATAATGCTGAAAGCCTGCCACCCCTCACTGTTGCCCTGCTGGCAACTCCGGATACCACTGCCTCGACGCTGTTCGGACTCTACGATTTGCTGCTGGGAACCCGCCGTGACTGGCAGCAGTTGATGAACCAGGATGACGTCGAGTCGCCTTTCGCTCCGCTGATCATCAGCCGAGACGGCTTGCCGTTGCAGGTGTACAACGACGTGCCGGTGCATCCTCATGCGAGTCTTGACAACGCCCCGCCGCCAGACGTGGTGATCATTAGTAATCTGGCAATCAGCCCTTGGGAGCCGCTGGATGATCGTTATGATCGCGAGGCGCGTTGGATGTGTGAGCGCTACGAGGCCGGCGCGACACTCGCGGCCGCTTGTTCCGGGGCGATATTGCTGGCGCGTACGGGGCTGCTGACAGGTTGCGAAGGCACTTCTCACTGGGGCTACTGCGAATGCCTGCGGCGGGAATATCCGGACGTTCACTGGCAGCCGGACAAGGCATTGGTCAATGCCGGTATCGGGCAGCGGCTGGTAATGTCCGGCAGCGGTAGCAGCTGGCACGCGCTGGGGCTGTTTCTTATCGCCCGCTTCGTGGGCGCCCGGGAAGCCATGGAGGTGGCGCGAATGAACCTGTTCGACTGGGATGCGACCAGCCCGTTGGCCTATGCCGCGATGATGCGCAGCGGTCAGCTTTCCGATCCGGTCATCGCACGTTGTCAGGAATGGGCGGCCCAGCATTACGAGGCCGACGCGCCGGTGGCGGCGATGGTGCGGATCAGCGGACTGCCGGAGCGGACCTTCCAGCGCCGTTTCGCCCAGGCGACCGGCCTGTCGCCGCTGGATTACGTGCACACCCTGCGGCTAGAAGAGGCCAAGCAGTTGTTGGAAAGCGGTGACCTGCCGGTGGAGGCGATCGCCTGGGAGGTGGGTTATCAGGATGCCGGCTTTTTTGGCCGCCTGTTCCGACGCAAGGTCGGCTTGACGCCCGCCCAGTACCGCCGACGCTTCGGTGTGTTGGCGCGGCGTCTGGCCGGCGTGGCGACACTGCAAGATACGGCACTGGGTGCGCACTGAGGGTGAAGGGCGGTAGGGCGTGTCGTTTGTACGGTACCGATTGATGATCTGAGCCAGGCGCCCGCCGTCGTTACCGGCGGCGGGCGTCTGCGTCAGAGCATGCCCGGGCCGTCATCTTCGGGTTGCTCAACCGGAGTCAGGTCGAGGAATGGGGCGTTCTCCATGGCGCTGGCCGCGACGCGATCGATGCTGCTCATGGCATGGCCGATGATCGAGCTGACGCTGGCTTCGTGATGGTGCTCGGGCAGCCGGTCGATGGCCGCGAGTACCTCTTCGCCGGGCACCGTTTCCTCGGCCAGCAGACGCTCGGCGATTTCGTCCAGTGCAGGCTTCAAGCGCTGCAGCAACGCCATGCAGTCGCGGTCCAGCTGCTTGAGCAGGGTGTCCGCCGCGCGGATGGATTCGCCCGAATCGTATTCGATATGGGCATCACGTACTGCCTGCAGGCTCAGCAGCGAACCGTTCGGGCCCATGCCCAGCGCACCGACCATCGACAGAGCGATCTTCGAGGCCTCCTGCAGATCCTGACCGGCGCCGGACGACACCTCATGGAAGTACAGCTGCTCGGCGCCACGGCCGGCCAGCAGCATCTGGATGCGGTTGCGCAGCTCGGACTCCATGTGCAAGCGCTTGTCTTCCACCGGCGTCACCAGCGTCACGCCCAATGCCTGGCCGCGCGGCAGAATGGTGACTTTTTCAACCCGGCCGACTTTCAGCGCGGCGGCCACCAACGCATGACCGGCCTCGTGCACGGCGATGCGCTTGCGATCGTTGGCCGACATCGGTGTGACGCCCGATGGTTGTTCGCCAATACGACAGGTTTCCACGGCATCAACGAAGTGCGACATGCTGACTTCGCTAGCGCCGCCACGCGCCGCGAGCAGGGCGGCGTGGTTGGCGATATAGGCGATGGCGGCGGGCGTCAGGCCGACGGTGTTGCGTGCAAGCTGAGGGAAATCCAGGTCCTGGCTGGCGCGGATCTTCCCGGCGTAGAGGCGGAACAGCGCTTCCCGATCACCGAGCCCCGGCAGGCCCACCGCAATCGAACGGTCGAAGCGGCCTTCGCGGACCAATGCCGGGTCCAGCGAGTTGGGGAAGTTGGTCGCGCCCAGCACCAGCACGCCGCTGGCGCCGTCGAAGCCATCCATCTCGGCAAGGAACTGGTTGATGATGCGGTTGCTCTCGGCGTCGCTGGAGCGCTGTTGCTCGGCGCGCTTGCCGATGCCGTCGATTTCGTCGATGAAGATGATGCACGGCGCCTGCTTGCGCGCGGTGCGGAACAGCGCCTTGACCTTCTGGATGCCAACGCCGAAATACATCGAGGAAAAGTCGCTGCCAGTGACTTGAATGAAGCTGGCATTGGACTCGGTGGCCAGGGCCTTGGCCAATTGCGTCTTGCCGGTGCCGGGCTCGCCGGTGAGCAGCACGCCCTTGGGCGGGCGGGCGCCCAGCGCGACGTAAGCGGCGGGGTCGCGTAGATAATCGGTGACGTCGGTGAGCGCCTGCTTGGCTTCGCTGGCGCCGATCACATCGGCGAACCCGATGCCGCTGCCTTTACGCTGCACGGGGAAGGCCTGGCTCTTGAATGCCAGGTAGCTGAGCGCACCGACCAACAGAAGAATAAAGGGGGCATAGGGCACCAGCGCCTTGTACCAGGGCGCCTCGCCATCGGTTTCGAACAACGTCAGCGGGAACAGTTGGCCTTCGTTGCTGACGTAATGATTAAGCAGCAGTTGGGCTACACGGCCGGACTGGTCCGGTATCCAGTAACGCAAGCCGTCGTTCAGGCTGACATAGACGGCGTTCTTGCCCAGCGCAGCGCTGGCGATGCGGTCGCCGCGCAGGTCGGCCATCAACACCGAGAGATCCTGACGATTGGCTTCCCAGGGGTCGGTGGATGCCTGAAGCGCTTCGAGCATGCTGGCCGCCGCACCTGTGGCAGGTGCGGGTGGAGCGGCGGATTTGAATTGCCAGTAGGCCAGGCAAGCGGCAACGGCGAGTACCAGCAATACGGAGAGCACAGGGCCGCGGCGACCTTGTAGCAGACGTGGTGTTTTCATTTCACATCCAATCGGGGAAGCCCGATGTTTTGACAAACAACCGCCTTGGGCGGACCACAGTTGTTCACGGGGAAGTCCCGTTAGCGCCAATTGGGTGACGCTGGGCAGTACGGGCTTGCGGGATGCGATTTATATGCCGGACTGCGATTCGGGCGCTTCGGCTCCGATAGCCGGCGAGGATACGGCAAGTGCCATCATGCGCGCGGCTTCGCGACGAATGGCGGTCTGGTTTACGACGAATGACCGCCCGGGCGCGGAACGAAGCGGCAGCAATGAACTACGCGTTGCGCGGGTGTGGTGGGGCTCGACGGGGCTTGTCGGCCCGCTCGGAAACGCCGTCGGCAAGCCTCTCCGGGATGAACAGCAGGACGTCCCTGGCGTGACCGCGAGATGGCCGTGTGCCAGGTGACGTTCAGCGTCAGGAAGTGCGGTCCCCGCACCAGCGCATGCAAGGGGCCTCGGCGCCATCGGCGCCGAGACCGGATCCCATGCCGAGCTTTGCCTGGTTCAGTGCTTCTCCTGGCGTCGCTCGGCAATAGTCTCGGGTGTCAGGTCGCCCGGTTGCGAGCCGAAATGGCTGAGCATGAAGTTGCTCAGGGCCGAGACCTCACGATCATTGAAGTGGCGATCGAAGGCGGGCATCAGATGATGCCCGGTCGGCCCGTACAAGGCATCGCCTTTGAGGATCACCTGGACCAGATTCAGCCCCTGCGGATCGTTCAGCGTGCGTAGGCCACGCAGCGCGGCGTAGTCGCTCTGGCGGCCACTGCCGTCCCACTGGTGGCAACTGGCGCAGGTGTCGGCGAACAGCTTCTGCCCCAATGGATGTTCGGTCTCGGCCGGCGGCTCGTTCGCCAGTGGTTTGTTCTGCGGCCGTTCGACATCGGCCGGCTGGCCGGGCACGGACTTCAGATACACCACCATCGCCTGGATGTCTTCCGGCGTCAGGTAGCGCAGGCTGTGGTTGACCACTTCGGCCATCGGCCCACCCGCCAGGCCGTAACCCGGCGCGGCGCCGGTCGCCAGGTAACGCGCCAATGCCTCGTCCGGCCAGCCGCCGATGCCGCTCTGTTGGTCGCCGGTGATGTTCCATGCCGCCCAGCCCTGGATGGTGGCGCCACCGAGCGCTTTGGACCCGCTCTTGGCTTGCAGCAAATTGCGCGGGGTATGGCATTCGCCGCAGTGACCGGGGCCCTCGACTAGGTAGGCGCCACGGTTCCACTGCCCCGTTTGCTCAGGGTTTGGCTCGAAGCGTTCGTCATCCAGGAATAGCAGGTTCCACAGGGCGATGCCCCAGCGCTGATTGAACGGAAAACCGATGTCATTTTCCCGATTCGGCTGGCTCACCGGCTCCAGGCTGAACAGGTAGGCCTTGATCGCCAGAATGTCTTCGCGTGGCATCAAGGTGTAGGAGGTGTACGGAAAGGCCGGGTAGTAGTGTTTGCCGTCCGGGCCAACGCCCTGCTGCATGGCTTCGACGAATTCGTCGTCGCTCCAGTTGCCGATGCCGGTCTCCTTGTCCGGGGTGATATTGGTCGTGTACAGCGTGCCGAACGGCAGCTTTACCGGCAGGCCGCCGGCATAGGGCTCGCCGCCTTCGGTGACGTGGCAGGCTAGGCAGTCGGCGGCGCGAGTCAGGTACTCGCCGCGCTCGATCAGCGCCTGATCAGCGGGCTGCGCCAGCACGGCCGCAGTGGAAGTGGCAAGCGCGACACCCAGCAGGCCGCGAAGGGGGACTCGAATCGTCATACTGGGCTCCTCAGATCACGTAATAGCCGGCGCGCGCCAACGGCAGGCGACGGATGCGCGTGCCGTTGGCGGCCGCCAATGCATTTACCAGCGCCGGCGCGATCATCGCCGTGCCTGATTCGCCGACCCCGCCGGGCGCCTCGCGGCTCTCGACGATGTAGGTTTCCACTGGCGGTGCTTCGCTGATGCGCAGCTGGCGATAGTCGTGGAAATTGCTCTGTTCAACGCGCCCTTCGCTGACGGTTATTTCGTTGAACAGCGCGGCGGACAGCCCGAACAGCGTGCCGCCCTCGATCTGCGATTTGACCGACACCGGGTTCATCACCTGGCCGCAATCGATCGCTACCACCAGACGCTTGAGCTTGATGCCCTTGTCCTCGCTCACCTGCAACTCGACGACCGTGGCCAGGAAACTGCCGAACACCTCCTGCACCGCCACGCCGCGGCCATGCCCCGCCGGTAGAGGATCGCCCCATCGGGCCTTTTCCGCGGCAAGGCGCAATACCTGCTGGGCGCGCGGGTGGCTGCCCAGCAGCGCCATGCGGTATTGCACCGGATCGCGGTCGACGCTGCGCGCCACTTCGTCGATGAAGCTTTCCAGCATGTAGGTGCTGCGCAGCGCTCCGACACCCCGCCACCAGGACTGATGCAACGCCTTGGGCGGGACCGGCACGTAGTTCACGCGCAGATTCGGCAGGGCGTAGATCGGGTTCTGAGCCACCTCGACGGCATCGCTGTCCAGACCGCTTGCTGGAACCGCTGCAGGGGCGAAGCGCGCCAGCACCGAGGCACCGGCAATGGTGTGGCGCCAGCCTTGCAGTCGCCCCTGATCGTCCAGCGCCGCCGCAAAACGGTCGATGTAGTACGGGCGGTACATGTCGTGAGTGGTGTCTTCCTCTCGACTCCAGGTCAGCTTGATCGGGTAGTCCACTTTCGCCGCGATGGCCACGGCCTGGCTGATGAAATCCACTTCCAGACGCCGACCGAAGGCGCCGCCGATCAACTGGTTGTTAACGATGACCTGCTCCGCCGGTCGCCCGGAGGCTTCGGCGGCCGCGGTCTGCGCACGTACCGGTACCTGGGTGCCGACCCAGAGCTCCACGGCATCGGGGCGGACCTGGGCCACGCAGGTCATGGGCTCCAGCGCCGCATGGGCGAGAAAGGGCATTTCGTATTCGGCCTCGAAGGTTTTCGTCGCATCCTTCAGCGCCTGGTCGATATCGCCCTGTTCGGTGGCCACGGCGCCGGGCTTGTCCAGCGCCTCCTTGATCTCGCGCTCCATCTGCGCCGAATCGATGCCGGCGTTGTCGCCGTAGTCCCATTCGATTTCCAGGGCCCGCAAACCAGCGAAGGTGGCCCAGGTGTGTTCGCCGATCACCGCCACGGCATTGTCCAGGCGGATCACGTCGATCACCCCACGAACCTTGCGTGCGGCCCGATCATCCAGGTTGAGCAGGGTGCCGCCGATGACCGGGCAGGCGCGTGCCGAGGCGTACTTCATGCCGGGCAGCACCAGATCAATAGTGAAACGCGCCGTACCATTGACCTTGGCCGGCGTGTCCAGACGGCGGGTCGGCTTGCCGATCAGCTTGAATTGTTCGGCGGGCTTGAGCGGGATGTTTTCCGGCACGGGCAGCTTCGATGCGTCATCGACCAGCTCGCCATAGCCAAAGCTTCGTCCGTCCGGCCCGAGCACCCGCCCATTGTCGGCACGCAACTGGTCGGCGCCGATCTGCCAGCGCTGCGCGGCGACCTGGATCAGCAGGAGCCGCGCCGCCGCCCCGGCCTGACGCAGCGGTTCCCAGTTGCTGCGGATCGAGGTCGAACCGCCGGTGGCCTGGAAGTTGAGCAGCTTGTCGTTATAGATCGCCTCGTTCGGCGGCGCTTCCTTGAGCGTGATCTGATCGAGGCCGATCTCCAGCTCTTCGGCCACCATCACCGCCAAGCCGCTTTGCGCACCCTGTCCCATCTCGATCTTCGGCACGGTGAAGGTCACCTGCCCGTCGCGGTCGATGCTGATGAAGGCATCCAGCGCCGTAGCGTTGGACATCGGCTGATCTTCGGGGCCCTCGTTGAGCACTTGCTCGGCGAAGCTTCGGCCGGCGAACGGCATGCTGAAACCGATCACCAGACCGCCCAGGGCGAGGCTGCCGACCTTCAACAGATGTCGGCGCGAAGGGGATTGCAGCCTGTTGTCAGGGTTGGCCATCTTGCGCCTCCTCATGCCTGGGCGACGCGCTTGATGGCGCTGCGAATGCGGGTGTAAGTGCAGCAGCGGCAAAGATTACCGGCCATGCCCTGATCAATGGCCTTGTCATCGGGCTGCGGATTTTTCTCCAGCAGCGCGACGGCCGACATGATCTGCCCGCACTGGCAATAACCGCACTGCACGACCTCGTTGTCCAGCCAGGCCTGCTGTACCTGCTGGCCGAGCTCGGTGTTGCCGATGCTTTCGATGGTCAGGACTTTGCGATCCTTCACCTCACCGACAGGCAGCACGCACGAGCGTGCTGCCTGTCCATCGAGGTGAACCGTGCAGGCGCCGCATTGGGCGATACCGCAACCGTACTTGCTGCCCGTCAGCCCCAGCACATCGCGTAGGACCCAGAGCAGGGGCATGTCTTCGGGAACGTCGACCTCCAGGTCGGCGCCGTTGATCGAAAGTGTCAGCATGAATCGGGACCTCGCATCAGGCTCTAAAGCGAGCGCGCGTTATGGTTGGTTTGGTGCGCGCCTTAGAACGAGACAACGGGAGAAGCGAAAGTTGCCCACATCGAGGCAACTAATTGGCTCGCGGAGCACGGGCCGGTTCAGGCCTCGACCACCGCTGGCAACGCCGCCGATGCCCGCTGTGACCGCAGCGACAAGCACACCATCATCGGCACCAACGCGAATACGCATATCCAGCGGCAGCTCGCTGAGCAGCGACGGCCGGGGGCCCCCGTGGGTGGCGGATCGACAGCGAAAAAGGAAGCAAAAAGGCCTATCCGATGAACGGTCTGCTGAGCGTCGGACCATCAGCGAAATCATCGAGGATTCGTAGTAAATAGCCTGCCTTTCGCATTCAGAGCAGTACCCGGCCCATGTCCACCCTCACCGAACTGGCGCAGCAGATCGCCGCGTTGTACCCCCTTCAAGACAAAACCGCCGGCAAGCGCTATCGCATCGTCAGCCAACTGGCCGGCATGACCGAGTTGGAAGAGATCAATGGCGTCCCGCGCTATGTCGACACTCGTCAGCTCGATGATCGACAGCTATGGGACAGCGCGCCTGCGCGGCCTGTTGATCGAGTCGCCAGCGTCTAGTCGAAATACCGTTCCCAGCGTAACGAGACTGAGCAAGACGGCGCTCTGCGGGGCAGGCCTCCCGTTGCGCTTGTATTTGCCGAAGGCCATCCGGCATTCTGCGACGTCAGCCTGACGGGCGTGTCAGGCCAAGGCATGGGCCTGAGCGGGCCTTACGGAGACGGGAATGATGATGTGCGAAAGCGGCTTCACCGTGCTGCAGGGCGTCCGGCCATTGTTGATTGCCGGCTTGCTGACGTTGGCCCCGGTGGGGCAGGCGCAAGAGTTGATCGAGCCGATCGGCTACATCATGAAGGTGCAGGGCGAAGCGACGGTCACCAGCCGCGGCCAGACCATCGATGCGGCCCTCGGCCAGGCGGTGATCCTCGGCGCGGTCCTGCGCACCGGTGCGCAAGGCTCTATGGGCGTGACGCTCAGCGACAATACGGTGCTGTCCTTCGGTCCCAACAGCGAATTCGCCGTCGACGAGTACGCGTTTGAGCCGGCCCGCGAGGAGCTGCGGCTGAGCGCCCGCATCACTCGCGGTACGCTGAATTTCATTTCCGGCGTGATCGCCAAGCTCAGGCCGGAGGCGGTCGAGTTGAAAACGCCCACCGGAACCATCGGTGTTCGCGGTACGCATTTCCTGGTAAAGGTCGGCCAGTGACCATGGCGCGCCGACTAGCCCTGGCGTTGCTATGCAGTGTGCTGCTGTCAGGTTGCGTGAGCGGAGATTACGTAGTGCTGCTGGAAAGCCCTGACGGCACCACCGGCGCGGTTCTGGTGGAGGACGCCAGCGGCCAGACCCGGCTCGACCGTTCGCATCAGGGTGTAACGATTGGCAGCGGCGGGGCCGGAGCCAGGCCGTTCACCGTCGGTGAGCTACGAATCTCCCGCGACTTCTCGGCGGCGCTGGCGGCGCAGCCGGCCTTGCCACAGCGCTTCCAGCTCTATTTCAAGATCGGCAGTGCCGAGCTGACCGAGGAGTCGCAGCGAGCCTTCGAGCAGGTCGTCGAAGCGATCCGTCTGCGCGGGCCCTCCGCCGTCTCGGTCATCGGCCATACCGATACGCTCAGCGGCCCGATCTGGAACGAGCAGCTGGGGCTTATCAGGGCTAAGGCCGTGGCTCACAAGCTGCGCGGCCGAGCCATCGAAGTGATCGACCTGAGGGTGTCTTCCCATGGCGAGCGCAACCTGCTGATCCAGACGCCGGATGGTGTGTCCGAACCGCGCAATCGTCGGGTCGAAGTCAGCGTTCGCTGAGCCGCCTCACTTATCCGTCATCAATATCCGCTCGCCACGCTGTCCGGTCCGTAGCCGCTGCAGCTGATAGCGCACCAGGGCATCGTCCGGTCGCTCGGCATGTAGCCGTTCGAAGGCCTCGGTAGCATCTTCGTGTTCGCTGGCGAGCAGCCTGTAGGCCGCGTCGTAATCGTTATCTTGCGTGGCTTCGCAGGGTTCGTAGAGGCGGATCGGTCGGCTCTTGCCCTTGAGCAGCACATGGCCAATGTCCCGCATCGGTACGCTCGGATTGGCCGCGCGGACCGTTTCCGAAACGCAGAGATCGGTGCCCAGGTACCGGTTCAGGCCTTCCAGACGCGCCGCCACGTTGACCGCATCTCCTAGCGCACGGTAGTCGAACAAAGTGGCACCACCGAAATTACCGACGACCACCTCGCCGCTGTGCGCGCTGATGCGCGTGCGCCCCAGAGGAATGCCGAGGGCATGCTGGGTGGCGGTGTAAGTTCGGGTGAAGCGGCGAATCTCCATGGCGCAGGCCAGGGCGCGGCGTTGGTGGTCGGCCTGCATCAGCGGCGCTGAGAAGAGAATCGCCATGCCGTCGCCGACGATGCGCTCGAGCGTGCCCTCATAGAGGAAGGCAATCTGAATGATGCCCTCCAGGTACTCGTTGAGCATGCCAACCACCTGTTCTGGTGACTGACGCTCCATCAGGGTGGTGAAGTCGGTGATATCGGTGAAGACGAAACTGCAGCAGCGCCTTTCGCCGCCGAGCTGCAGCTGTTCGGGGTGGCGCACCAGATGCCTGACCAGGTTCGGTGAGATGTAGCGCGAAAAGGCCTCACGCAGCCAGCGCTGTTGATGCTCGCTGGCGCGGTGCCGCGCCAGGCTGACGCCGAGGTAGACCAGCAGCAGGCCGATCGACAGAGTGAGGGCATCGAGCAACAAGCCGTGACGCGAATAGGCCCACCAGGCGAGGACGTTCAGTGCCGTCAGCATGATCGCGACGACCCAGGCCCCGGTGAGCGCCCCGCTACCGAGCGTGAGGGCGCCGAGCAGTAATCCAGCGAGCAGGAGCGTCAGCGCTTCCAGTGGACTGGCCCAGAACGGGCGTTGCAGCAGCGTGCCGTCCAGCACCTGCTCGATTGCCTGGGCATGTATCTGGACACCAGGAAGTATTTCGCCGAGCGGGCTGAAACGCAGGTCCTGCAGGCCCTGCGCCGAGCTGCCAATCAGCACGATGCTGCCTTGGAACCGCGCAGCGGACGCCTCTTGCAGCACGCGCCACGCCGGTACGCTCTGACCGCTCGGGTCGCGACGATAGTGCAGCCAGAGTTCACCCTGACGGTTGGTGGGCAGCGTCAGCGGGCCGATGCCGACCTGCTCGACTGCGCCACCGTCAGTGGTTTCGATGCGGTAACGATTCTGTCCGAGGTAGATTCGCAGCGCTTCGGCAGACAGTGAAGGAAACAGCTGTTCACCGACGCGAATCATCACCGGCACGCGTCGCACCACGCCATCCGCATCGGGCTGAAAGGTCATGGCACCGCTGCCGGCTGCGGCCCTGTCGAGCAACGGCAAAGCGCTGACGGTTCCTGCGTAGGTGGCAAAACGGGGTTGCTCGGCCTTCGCGCTCGACTGGACGCCGAAGCGACTCGACGGTGAGGTTTGCGAAGGCGAGCGTGTGGAGGCGAAACCCAACACGCTGGGCTGCCGTGCGAGCGCGGCGGCGAACAGCTGATCATGATCGGGCAGGGCGCTTAGCTGTCTGGCCAGTTCAGGCGAGAGCGTCGGCAGGCTCAGAAGCCGCCGCGGTGAGCTGCGGTCCGGCTCGGCGAAGAGCACATCGAACACCACTACCGCGGCGCCGGCCCGGTGCAGGTGCTCCAGCAACTGGGCCAGCAGATCGCGTGGCCAGGGCCATTGGCCAAGGCGGGCGAGGCTGGCTTCGTCGATATCCACCACCCGGACCGGCGTCTGCGCCGGCGCCGCTCGCGGCTGCCAGCGTTGGTATTGATCGAACAGGCTGTTGCGCAGGCTTTGCAGCATCAGCGGTTCGGCTAGGTACAGCGCGCAGGCGGCGAGCAATCCGGCCATTGCCAACAGCAGGCGCGGGGCCAGGGCGCGGGGCGATATCATCAGCCGCGCTCCCTGCAACCGCTCGTGTTGGCTAGCCTGCCGAGGTTCAGTCGAGTACCAGAATCGCGTCCATTTCCACCTGTGCGGCCTTCGGCAGCGCAGCGATGCCGATGGCGGCGCGAGCAGGATAGGGCTGTTGGAAGTAGCGGCTCATGACCTCGTTCACCGTGGCGAAGTTGCCGAGATCGGTGAGAAAGATGTTCAGCTTGACGATGTCTTTCAGCGAGCCACCGGCGGCTTCGGCCACGGCCTTGAGGTTCTCGAACACCTGCACGGTCTGTGCTTCGAAGCCTTCCACCAGCTCCATGGTTTTCGGATCCAGCGGGATCTGGCCGGACATGTAGACGGTATTGCCAGCCTTGATTGCCTGGGAGTAAGGGCCGATGGCGGCGGGGGCGTTGTCGCTGTGAATCACGGTCTTGCTCATGGGGTGCTCCGATAGAAGAGTGCGGTCCCAGAGGATACGGGCTGAAGCGAGCGGGCAAAAGCCCCGTGACGAGGGTGGAACTGGCGGAGTCGCTAGGCCTTCATCCGGGTGATACGCATGACGCCCTTGATCGCCCGCAGCTTCTTGATCACCCGGGCCAGATGCACGCGGTCATGCACGCTGACCACCAGTTGAACGACGCTGATCCGGCCGTCGCGCTCGTCCATACCGATCTTCTCAATATTGCCATCGGCGGCATTGACGCTGCCGGCCAGCAGGGCGATCAGGCCGCGCTGGTGCTCCAGCTCGACGCGCAATTCGACGTTGAACTCGCCGGTGACGTCCTTGGACCAGGACAGCTGAATGCACTTGTCAGGGTTGTGCCGAACATCGGCAATGTTCCGGCAGGTATCAAGGTGCACCACCATGCCTTTGCCGGCAGACAGATGACCGACGATCGGGTCGCCTGGGATCGGTGTGCAGCATTTGGCGTAGTTCAGTACAAGACCTTCGGTGCCTCGAATCGCCAGCGGTCCCTCGGCGCTGGGTGCTTGTTCGCCTTCGCTTGCGAGCAGTCGGCGGGCGATGACGTAGGCCATGCGATTGCCTAGCCCGATGTCTTCGAGAAGATCCTCGACGACATCCATGTGATATTCATTGAGCACGGCCTGGATACGTTCCGGCGAAACCTTCTGCAGACTGGTTTCGAAGCCGGTCAGCGCTTTGTTCAAAAGTCGTTCGCCGAGGTTGATCGACTCAGAGCGGCGCTGCAGCTTGAGCGCGTGACGAATGTGCGTGCGTGCCTTGCCGGTGACCACGAAGTTGAGCCAGGCCGGGTTCGGGCGTGCGCCCGGCGCGGTCACGATCTCCACAGTACAACCGCTCTCCAGAGCTTGTGACAGCGGTGCCAGGCGACGATTGACGCGACAGGCGATGCAGGTATTGCCGACGTCGGTGTGCACCGCGTAGGCGAAGTCCACCGCGGTCGAGCCCTTGGGCAACTCCATGATGCTGCCCTTGGGTGTGAAGACATAAACCTCGTCCGGGAACAGGTCGATCTTCACGCTTTCGATGAACTCCAGCGAATTGCCGGCCCGCTCTTGCAGTTCCAGCACGCCCTTGACCCATTGCCGTGCGCGGGCATGGGTGCCCTTGGGGGCTTCCTCGTCGTTGGATTTGTACAGCCAGTGCGCGGCGATGCCGTTATTGGCCATCTCTTCCATTTCGCGGGTGCGGATCTGGATTTCGATGGGCACGCCGTGCATGCCGAACAATGTGGTATGCAGCGACTGGTAGCCGTTGGCTTTGGGAATCGCGATGTAATCCTTGAACCGACCGGGCAACGGCTTGTAGAGGCTGTGCACCGCCCCGAGCACGCGGTAGCAGGTGTCGACCTTGTCGACCACGATGCGAAAGGCGTAGACGTCCATGATCTCGTTGAACGCCTTGCGCTTGCCGCGCATCTTCTTGTAGATGCTGAACAGGTGCTTTTCGCGGCCCACTACTTCGCCGCCGAGGCCTTCGCGTTCGAGGCAGTGGATCAGTGACTGCTCGATCTTTTCGACGATCTCGTTGCGGTTGCCCCGTGCGCGACGGACCGCGGCGCGGATGCGCTCCGAACGCATCGGATGCATGGCTTTGAAGCCCAGATCTTCGAATTCCACGCGCATGGCGTGCATGCCCAGCCGGTTGGCGATGGGCGCATAGATTTCCAGGGTTTCCTTGGCGATCCGGCGGCGTTTCTCGCCCGCCAGCACCTCAAGCGTGCGCATGTTGTGCAGACGGTCGGCGAGCTTGACCAGGATCACACGAATGTCGCGCGCCATGGCCATGGCCATCTTCTGGAAGTTCTCCGCCTGGGCCTCAGCCTTGGTTTCGAATTTCATCTGGGTCAGCTTGCTGACCCCATCCACCAGCTCAGCGACGGTTTCGCCGAACTGCGCGGTGAGCGCTTCCTTGGCGATGCCGGTGTCCTCGATGACGTCGTGCAGCATCGCGGCCATCAGGCTCTGATGGTCCATGTGCATGTCGGCGAGGATGTTGGCTACCGCGAGGGGGTGGGTGACGTAGGCTTCACCGCTGCGTCGACGCTGGCCGTCGTGGGCCTGCTCGGCGTAGAAATAGGCTCGGCGCACCTGGTTGACCTGGTCTGCGCCGAGGTAGGTCGACAGGCGATCGGCAAGAGCGTCTATGGCTGGCAAGGGATTGCTCCTTGCCGGCTGGGCGCTGTGTTTGCGGTTCGACTTCGACCTGGCATTTAATCAGAGGGCCTCGTTGGACTCTTCCTCGTACTGCACGAACAATGGCTCGTCGTCGACGATGTCGTCTTGGGCAATGACGTCGTAGTCCACCAGCCCGGAGGCGATTTCACGCAGAGCGACCACGGTCGGCTTGTCATTTTCCCAGGCCACTTTAGGCTCCTTGCCGCCAGTAGCCAGCTGACGCGAGCGCTTGGTGGCGAGCATGACCAGCTCGAAGCGGTTATCTACGTTGTCCAGACAGTCTTCAACGGTAACGCGGGCCATGGTGTTCCTCATCAATAACGGTAAAGCATGCCCGAATGGGCGAGCGGACGGGATAGTCTAAAAAATCACCAGCCATTAGGGAAGCGGTAAAACGTTTCCGCAGCTGCGCTGGCGGGCAGCCAAGCCTCATCAGCACTCGCGTAGCCGGCTGCTGCGGCCGGCCACCGCGACAGGTTCAGGCCAGCAATTCTTCCAGGAGGCCGCGAAAACGCTGCTGCTGTGACGCTTGCAGCAGCTGATTGGCGCGGAAGATCGCCTGCAGATCGATCAGGGCGTGAGCGAAGTCGTCGTTGATCACGAGGTAGTCATATTCGACGTAATGGGTCATTTCGCTGACCGCCTCGCGCATGCGTTTTTCGATTACCTCATCACTGTCCTGGCCGCGGTTGGTCAGGCGTTGGCGCAGTGCTTCCTGGGTGGGAGGAAGAATGAAGATCGACTTGGCCTGCGGCATCAGTCGACGGACCTGCTGGGCGCCCTGCCAGTCGATTTCCAGGATCAGATCGTAACCTTCGCCCAGCGTCTGTTCGAGCCAGCGCTGCGAGGTGCCATATAGGTTGCCGAAGACTTCGGCATGTTCGAGAAACTCGTCGTGTTCCAGGCGTTCGAGAAACTCTTCCCGGCTGACGAAGTGGTAGTTGACGCCATCCACCTCGCCCGGGCGCATGGGGCGAGTGGTGTGCGAAACCGAGACTCGGACCTGCGGTTGCGCATCGAGTAGGGCTTTGACCAGGCTGGTTTTGCCGGCCCCGGAAGGCGCGGAAACGATGTAGAGCGTACCGGTGGAGGCTGACATGGGGTTCTCTGTACGGTTGCTGGGGTATGCCTGGCGGCCTATCGCCATTCAAGACCAAGCGTAGTTGCTATTCGATGTTCTGGACTTGTTCGCGCATCTGCTCGATGAGCACTTTCAGGTTCACCGCCGCTTGGGTGCTGCGCGGATCGAACGCCTTGGAACCGAGAGTATTGGCCTCACGGTTGAGTTCCTGCATGAGGAAGTCGAGACGCCGACCGGCGGCGCCGCCGGACTTCAACACTCGTCGCACTTCGCTGACGTGTGTGCTGAGGCGATCCAATTCTTCGGCGACGTCGCTTTTTTGTGCGAGCAATACCAGTTCCTGCTCGAGCCGTTGCGGGTCCAGTTCGACACGCATCTCGGCGCAACGATCGAGAATTTTCTGTCGCTGAGCGGCGAGCATCTGCGGGACCTGGGTGCGAAGCGTGGCTGTCTCTTCGGCGACCGCGTCGAGGCGCTCGTTGATCAGGCGGGCCAGTTCCTCGCCCTCGCGCTGGCGCCCGCTCTTCAGCTCCGCCAGCGTAGCGTGGAACAGCTGCAGGGCGGCGCTGTTGAGCGCCTGAGGATCGGCCGAGTCGCCGACCAATACGCCCGGCCAGGACAATATCTCCAGGGGGTTGAGGGGCGCGGGCTGCTTGATCAGTGCGGCGACGCTCTCCGCCGCTGCTATCAACTGGCTGGCGCGCTGGCTATCCACCTGCATCGAGCGTCCGGCGGCGTCCTCGGCAAAACGCAGCGTGCATTCGACCTTGCCGCGCGATAAACCCTTGCGCAATGTCTCGCGGACAAGACCTTCCAGATCCCGGAAGGCTTCCGGGAGACGCAGATGCGGTTCCAGATAGCGATGGTTTACCGAGCGGATCTCCCAGCTGAGGGTGCCGTGGTCGCCGGCCTGCTCGGCACGTGCGAAGGCGGTCATGCTGTGGATCATTGGGTAACCCCTCGGTACGGTGCGAAAGGCGAAGGATTGTAAAGGAAAAACCAGATATTGGCGTCGCGCATCGTCTTCCGTCGTGTCGGGCCGATGGCGTGATGGCGGGGGTCTTTACGTACGCGACTGCCGAATGGCTCGGCAGTGGCCCTTATTGTTGGCCGGGACCTCTATAATGGCGGCTACTCATTCCCAGAAGCAGGACAAGCCTCATGAAACGACCCAGTGGCCGCACCGCCGACCAGCTGCGTTCGATCCGCATCACGCGCAATTACACCAAACATGCCGAGGGGTCGGTGCTGGTGGAGTTCGGTGATACTAAGGTGATCTGCACCGCCAGCATCGAGAACGGCGTGCCGCGTTTTCTCAAGGGGCAGGGGCAAGGCTGGTTGACCGCCGAGTACGGCATGCTGCCCCGCGCCACGGGCGAGCGTAACCAGCGCGAAGCCAGCCGTGGCAAACAGGGCGGTCGCACCTTGGAAATCCAGCGGCTGATTGGGCGTTCGCTGCGTGCATCGCTGGATATGAGCAAGCTGGGCGAGAACACCATCTACATCGACTGCGATGTCATTCAGGCCGATGGCGGTACCCGCACTGCTTCGATTACCGGCGCGATGGTGGCGCTCGTCGATGCCCTGAAGCTGTTGAAGAAACGCGGCGGACTGAAAGGCGGCGATCCGCTCAAACAGATGGTCGCGGCGGTTTCGGTGGGTATGTACCAGGGCGAGCCGGTGCTCGATCTGGATTATCTGGAAGATTCGGCAGCCGAAACCGACCTGAACGTGGTGATGACCAGTGCCGGTGGTTTCATCGAGGTGCAGGGCACTGCCGAAGGCGCGCCGTTCCAGCCGGAAGAGCTCAACGCCATGCTCGCGTTGGCGCAAGAAGGCATGAAAGAGCTATTTGCGCTGCAGTTGGCCGCGCTCGCCGATTGATCTGAGAAAGGAGAACGCCATGTCTGGTCAGGAGCTGATACCTCAACCCTCTTCGCAAGCGCGGCAGTGGGCGATGTTCTGTCATTACTCGGCGTTCTTCTGGTTTCTGGTGCCGATGATCGGCAACGTGCTGGGGCCGCTTATCGTCTGGCAGCTGAAGAAGGACATGGATCCTTTTGTCGACGAGCAAGGCAAGGAGGCACTGAACTTCCAGATCACCTTCAGCATTCTGCTGATGATCTGCGGCGTGCTGGCCTGGATCCTGATCGGTTTTCCGCTGATGGCGTTGATCAGCGTGGTAGCGTTGGTGCTAGTGGTGATTGCCGGCATCCGTGCCAATGGAGGCAAGCCTTATCGCTACCCGTTTTGCTGGCGGATCGTCAAATGAACGCTGGCGTCTGTCTATAGACGAAGAAAGAACCGGGTAGACGGCCCTGCGCTTTCCGGCAGCGTCCAGCTTGGGCTTAAAGGCTCAGGGTCCAGTCGTAATCCACCACCAGCGGGGCGTGCTGGGAAAAGCGCGGCTGCCGGGGCAGACGGGCGTTACGCACGAAGCGGCGCATGCCTGAGGTGAGGATCTGGTAATCGAAGCGCCAGCCCAGATTGAGCATCTGCGCCTGCTCGGTGTCAGGCCACCAACTGTAGAGGTCGCCCTCCCGGCTGGCTTCACGCAGGGCGTCGACATAACCCATGTTGCCGAATATCTCGTCGAGCCAGGCGCGCTCAGGCGCCAGGAAGCCGGTGGCCTGCTGACAGTCGCGCCAATTCTTCACGTCCAGCTTCTGGTGAGCCACGTACAGCGAGCCGCAATAAATGTATTCGCGACGCTTGCGACGTTGTTTGTCCAGGTAGTGGGCAAAGTCGTCCATGAACTTGAATTTCTGGTTCAGGTCTTCATCGCCGCCGCGGCCGGTTGGCAACAGCAGACTGGCGATGCTGACCTTGTCGAAGTCGGCCTGGAGGTAGCGACCGTAACGGTCGGCCGTTTCGAAACCGAGCCCCATGATTACGGCCTTGGGCTGCAGTCGGGAGTAAAGCGCAACGCCACCCTGTTCCGGGATTTCAGCGTCGACGGTATAGAGGAAATAGCCGTCGAGCTGGTAGGCCGGATCATCGAGTTCTACTACGGAGGCGCGGGTATCCTGCAGGCAGATGACATCGGCATTCTGCGCTTGCAGCCAGCTGAGAAGACCCCGCTGTGCCGCCGCTTGAATGCCATTCACGTTGACGCTGATGATCCGCATAAATGGCCCCTAAAAACACGTGCGTGTATGATAACCCAAGCTCTTCGCAATTAGCTAAGCCAGTGTCTTCCGGGAATATTCTTCATGCAGGCGTACCAGCGCGACTTCATTCGCTTCGCCATCGAGCGCGGGGTTCTGCGCTTCGGTGAGTTCACTCTGAAATCCGGGCGCACCAGCCCCTATTTCTTCAATGCCGGTTTGTTCAATACCGGCTCGGCGCTGGCGCAACTGGGGCGCTTCTATGCAGCCGCCGTGGCTGACAGCGGTATCGATTTCGACGTGATCTTCGGTCCGGCGTACAAGGGCATTCCCCTTGCGGCAGCGACGGCGATTTCGCTGGCCGAACATCATCAACGCGATCTGCCCTGGTGTTTCAACCGCAAAGAAGCCAAGGATCATGGCGAAGGCGGCACCCTGGTGGGGTCGCCACTCGCTGGTCGCGTGCTGATTGTCGATGATGTGATTACCGCCGGCACGGCGATCCGTGAGGTCATGCAGATCATTCGTGCCCAAGGCGCGGAAGCGGCTGGCGTGCTGATCGCGCTCAATCGACAAGAGCGTGGTCAGGGCGAGTTATCGGCCATTCAGGAAGTTGAGCAGGACTATGGCATGCCCGTGGTGAGCATTGTTTCGTTGGCTCAGGTGCTGGAGTTTCTGGCTCAGGATCCGCAGCTCAGTCAGCACCTGCCGGCGGTTGAAGCGTACCGCGATCAGTACGGGATCTAAGCTTTGCGCCGATCAGTCATCGGCTTCGAAGACGTGGTCGTGTGTGATCGCCTTGGAGGTTATCCAGTCTGCTGGTCTGCTTTTGTCAGCAACTGACGAATTGCGACGGTTCGCGTCTCAAAATCGAGTGGTGGTGCGGATTTTCCGTTTGATTTTTTCAAAAATCGAAGCTGAGCGCGCGCTTCGTTCTGGCCATATCCGCGCGATTATGGATCGGGCGATCTCTGCGTGGCGGCAGCTCATACAGGTCGGTCGCTCAGTTGGTGTGCTTATTGCTGCACGAGTGTGACGGGTTTTGTATAAGCTGAGTCCCTTCGGACATTAAAAGAATCAGGCGTTTCGAGTGGCTGTGCCGAACGCACCGAATACGGAAGAGGCTGGAATATGCATAGAGGGAGCCGCGCGCTGTTGCTGTTGGGTCTGTTGGGAGCGGCGGTTGCGCAAGCTGACCTGTATCGCTATGTCGATGACAAGGGTGTCGTGGTGCTCAATCGTCAAGGCGTTCCGCCCCAGCATATCGGCAAGGGTTATGAGGTGCTCAATGACCAAGGTCGCGTGACCAGGGTGGTGCCGCCTGCACCTACCCCGGAAGAGCGCCAGCGCTTGCTCGAAGCCAAGGCGCGCGCCAGCTCGGATGCCCAGCTGCTGCGTTTGTATGCCAGCGTCGAAGATGTCGAGCGCGCCAAGGTGCGAAAGCTGTCGGAGCTCGACAGCGTAATCGGTATCACCCACGGCAATTTGCAGTCGTTGCGCGATCAGCAGGCCAATCTGCAGAGGGAGGCTGCGAATCACGAGCGCGCCGGTCGAGAGGTGCCCAAACAGCTGCTGACTCAGATCCATAACCTCAACAAGGAACAAGCCAGTCTGCGGCGTGACATCGATCGCTACAAGCAGGCCCGCACGCAGGCTGAGGTCAGTTTCGCTAAAGAACGCCAGCGGCTCGGCGAGCTGCTCGGGCAATCGGAATAGATCCGCGAGCAAGCCGAAAATAAAAACCCCAGCGCTTCAAAGAAGGCTGGGGTTTCTATTGGTGGCCCGAAAGCTACTTGCGGTTGGTGATCAGCGTGCCGACACCAATGTCGGTGAAGATCTCCAGCAGCACTGCGTTGGGTACGCGACCATCGATGATATGGGCACTGTGTACCCCGCCCTGCACCGCTTCGAGTGCGCAGCGGATCTTCGGCAGCATGCCGCCGTAGATGGTGCCATCGGCGATCAGTTCGTCGACTTGCGTCGTGGTCAACCCAGTCAGTACCTGACCCTGCTTGTCCATCAGGCCGGCAATGTTGGTCAGCAGCATCAGCTTCTCGGCTCTCAATGCTTCGGCCACTTTGCCGGCGACCAGGTCGGCGTTGATATTGTACGACTCGCCATCAGCGCCGACACCGATCGGGGCAATAACCGGAATGAAGTTGCCATGAACCAGCATCTCCAGCAGCTCGGTGTTGACGCCAGTGACTTCGCCGACATGGCCGATGTCGATGATCTCCGGTGAGGTCATCTCCGGTGTCTGACGGGTCGCCCTGAGCTTCTTCGCGCGGATCAGTTTTGCGTCCTTGCCGGTCAGGCCGATGGCCGCGCCGCCGTGCTGGTTGATCAGGCTGACGATGCTCTTGTTAACCTGCCCGCCGAGTACCATCTCCACCACGTCCATGGTCTGGCTGTCGGTGACCCGCATGCCGTCGATGAAGTGGCTTTCGATGTTGAGGCGCTTGAGCAGATCGCCAATCTGCGGGCCGCCGCCGTGCACCACCACCGGATTGATGCCCACCGCCTTCATCAGCACGATGTCGCGGGCGAAGCCGGTTTTCAGCTCCTCGCTTTCCATCGCATTACCGCCGTACTTGATGACCAGCGTCTTGCCGACGAACCGGCGAATATAGGGCAATGCTTCGGATAGAACCTGGGCGAATTGGGTGGCGGCTTCACGGCTGAGGGTCATGCAGGGCTCCGCAGGTCAGAACGGCAGGGTGAGATCAGGCGCGACAGTATAAAGCTGGGCGCGGAAGACTTCCTGTATGCGTTTGAGCTCTTCCTCGTTTTCAGCCTCGAAACGCAGCACCAGCACCGGCGTGGTGTTGGAAGCGCGGACCAGCCCCCAGCCTTTTGGATAGTCGACACGCACGCCGTCGAGCGTGGTGATGTTGGCCTCACCCCAATGGGCGTCGCGGTGCAACGCGTCGATGATGGTGAACTTGCTTTCCTCGGTGACCTTGATGTTGATCTCCGGGGTGGACAGGTCGTTGGGGAATGCCGAGAACACCTGTTCGGCATTGCGCTTGTCCTGGCTGAGAATCTCCAGCAAGCGAACGGCGCTATAGATGCCGTCGTCGAAGCCGTACCAGCGCTCCTTGAAAAAGATATGGCCGCTCATCTCGCCCGCGAGCAGGGCGCCGGTTTCCTTCATCTTTTTCTTGATCAGCGAATGGCCGGTTTTCCACATCACCGGACGACCGCCGTAACCGCTGATCAATGGCGTCAGGCGGCGCGTGCATTTGACGTCGAAGATAATGTCCGCACCCGGGTTGCGTGACACCACGTCCTTGGCGAACAGCATCAGCAGGCGATCAGGGAAGACCACGGTGCCGGCATTGGTCACCACGCCGACACGGTCACCGTCGCCGTCGAAGGCCAGGCCCAGGTCGGCGTTTTCCGATTTGACCTTGGCGATCAGGTCTTCGAGGTTTTCCAGCTTGCCCGGGTCCGGGTGATGGTTGGGGAAGTTTCCGTCTACATCGCAGAACAGCGGGATGACGGTGCAACCCAGGGCTTCGATCAGCTGCGGCGCGATGACGCCGGCGACGCCGTTGCCGCAGTCGACCACTACCCTGAGCGGCTTGGCCAGGGCGATGTCGTCGCGGATACGTTTGAAATAGCTCTCCAGTACGTCAACCTGTTCGGCCTGGCCAACGCCTTCGCTGAGGTTGCCGGTTTCGATGCGCTGGCGCAGAGCCTGAATCTGCTCGTTGGCCAGAGTGTCGCCGGCGATGACGATCTTGAACCCGTTGTAATCCGGTGGGTTGTGGCTGCCGGTGAGCATCACCCCGGACTTGCCGGCCAGAACGTTGGCCGCGTAGTAGAGCACAGGGGTGGGCACCATACCGACATCACTGACGCTGCACCCGCTGTCCACAAGGCCTTGGATAAGGTGTTCGACCAGCTCTGGGCCGGACAGACGGCCATCGCGGCCGACCGACACATTCGGCTCGCCTTTAGCCAGGCTTTCGGAACCGACCGCGCGGCCTATCCAGTAGGCGGTGTCGTTGGTCAAGGTGTCACCGACTACGCCACGGATATCGTAAGCACGAAAGATGCTGGCAGGCAGTTGCGGGGCTTTGGGGGCACTCATTGCGGTTTCTCGCTCCTTGGGATCGAGGCCAAGCCAGTCCTGGTCCTCGTCGAGAATGTCGATGTCGAGAATATCGGTGTCCTGGTACAAAGGGTCGACGTACTCGGTGGATTGGGATTGCTGAGCTGCCGGCTGCGGTGTGGCAGAGGCTTTGGTCGTCACCGTTCCGGCGGTTCGCAGCGGCAGGCGAACCAGACTCTTGGCCAGCGCGTCGAGCGCCGGCAGGCTCAAAGTCGGTGTTTTGATGGTTCTGCCGGCGGAGAGTTCCTGGACCATTCGACCCAAATGCATGACATCGTCGCGAAGCCTTCGCTGCTGCGTGCTCAGTACCAGTTGCAGGCCCAGCAAAAGGCCACCGAGTGCTGCGAGAGCCGCGGCCAGCAGCAGAAGCGGAGGCAGCGTCGTGGTACTCAGCGCTGCGCCGGGCAGAAAGCTGAGCTTCCAGTTCGGATTGGCCGAAGGCAGGCTGATAGCCTCGCTTTCCAGGCCCGCACCGCCGCGTTGGGCGAGCAGTTGCGCGGGGCTGTTGCTGAATTGCTGAACCAGCCGCAGTTGGCCGGCGTTGGCGGGCAGCTTCGGCAGCGTAGCCAGGAAACGATCCAGGCTGGTCACCAGCAGCAAAGTGCCTTCGGCCGGCTGTTGCGGGTTGGAGCGCAGTGCTACGGCGCTGTACAGCAACCATTGTTTACCGACCCGGAACGCCTCGGGCGGCGGTGGGGTACCGTTTTCCGCCCGTTGCAGCAGGTCGAGTGCGGCGAAGTTCAGAGGGGCCTGGCGCCCCGTATTCTGTTGGGCCCGGCCGCGCAGGTTGATATGTGCATCGACCACGCCGTCGCGATAGCTCAGTTCACGCTCGGCCGCCCGCACCCGTTCGGGTTGTTCGCTGCGCAGGGCCTCGAGCAATTGAGGGTCCCGAGCCGCCGCCTGGGTGTCCTCTGCAAGCTGCTGCAGCGCCTGCTCGACTGCCGAAGCCTGGCTCTGGCCCCAGGCCTGGACCAGCTCGGACGCATGTTCTTTCTGGCTGGATTGATAAGCGATCCAGAGCAGCACGCCAGCGACGACGAGTCCCAGCAAGCCGGGTAGCACGCCTGGTAGCAGCGTCCCCAGACCGGCGCTACGGCGACGTTGTGATGATGTTGTTTCGGCGGGGTTGAATACACCGGCGTCCCTGGCGGTGCGCTTGAAGAGTTTCATGGAGCTCCTCGATCGTCCTGAAAAAGCGAATCTGAATCAGTGGCTACCAGAGTGGCCGAAGCCGCCAGCGCCACGGTCACTGCTGTCAAACTCGTTGACCAGTTCGAACTGTGCCTGGATCACCGGCACCAACATCAGCTGCGCGATGCGCTCGCCTACTGCGATATTGAAGGGCGTCTGGCCGCGGTTCCAGCAGGACACCATCAGCTCTCCCTGGTAGTCCGAATCGATCAACCCGACCAGATTGCCGAGCACGATCCCATGCTTGTGTCCAAGCCCCGAACGCGGCAATACCAGCGCTGCCAGGTTCGGATCGGCGATATGAATCGACAGGCCGGTGGGAATCAGCAGGGTCTGGCCCGGCTCGAGCATGGTGTCGTTTTGCAGCATGGCGCGCAGATCGAGCCCTGCGGAGCCGCTGGTGGCGTATTCAGGCAGGGGAAAATCCCGGCCGAGGCGTGGATCGAGGATTTTCGCTTGGAGTTTGTGCATGGTCGGTCAGGCCTGGTGGAAGCGGTCGGCGATAAAGGCAATCAGTTGACGGGCAATATGCCCCTTGCTGGCCTGGCTGAAGCGGGTTTCGTGCTGCTGACGGTCGATGACCGTCACGGCGTTTTCTTCGCTGTTGAAGCCGATGCTGGGGTTGGCCACGTCGTTGGCTACGATGAGATCCAAGTTCTTGTCCCGCAGTTTGCGCGTTGCGTACTCCAGTAGATTCTCGGTTTCAGCGGCGAAGCCGACGCTGAACGGGCGGTCTTCGCGGCCGGCCAGCGTGGCGAGAATATCGGGATTGCGGACCATCTGCAGGAGTAAGCCGTCACCTTTGCTGGGGTCTTTCTTCAACTTGTGCGGTGCGATCATTTCCGGGCGGTAATCGGCGACGGCGGCCGCGGCAATGAACAGGTCACAGGGCATGGCGGCTTCGCAGGCGGTAAGCATATCGCGAGCGCTGACCACGTCGACGCGTTGTACGCGGTCGGGTGTCGGCAGGAACACCGGGCCGGCTACCAGCGTTACCCGGGCGCCGGCTTCGGCGGCGGCTTCGGCCAGGGCGAAGCCCATCTTGCCGGAGCTGTGATTGGTGATGTAGCGCACCGGGTCGATATTTTCCTGAGTCGGCCCGGCGGTGATCAGCAGATGCAGCCCGGTCAACAGGCTGCGCTCGAAGCAGTCGGCAGCTGCCTGGGCCAGATCGTCCGCTTCCAGCATGCGGCCCATGCCGACGTCGCCGCAGGCCTGGCTGCCGGACGCGGGACCAAACAGGCGTATGCCCCTCTGCTGCAGCAAAACGCGGTTGGCCTGGGTCGCAGGATCAGCCCACATTGCCTGGTTCATTGCCGGGGCCAGGGCGATGGGCGCATTGGTGGCCAGCACCAACGTCGTCAGCAGATCGTTGGCAACGCCCTGCGCCAGGCGCGCCATCAGATCGGCCGTGGTGGGTGCGATCAGCACCAGGTCCGCCCAGCGTGCCAGCTCGATATGGCCCATGGCGGCTTCAGCGGCCGGATCGAGTAGGTCCAGATGGACCGGGTGGCCGGAAAGGGCCTGGAGTGTCAGCGGGGTGATGAATTCGCGACCGCCGCTGGTCATCACGACGCGGACTTCGGCGCCCTGGTCGCGGAGCCGGCGAACCAGCTCGGCACTCTTGTAAGCAGCGATGCCGCCGCCGACGCCCAGGACGATGCGTTTACGATAAAGCCGCTGCATAGGCCTGCCTTGTTACGGGTGAGAACTGGTTCCGGCAGGGGCCGGGTACCGTGAATAAAAGGCCGCTAAGATAGCACAGCGCCCTCAGCGGACGAGGGCCACGCTCGACAAGGAGGTGACATGAGCATTCGTGATTGGCCTGCGGCGGAACGACCGCGGGAAAAACTCCTCCAGCAGGGTGCGATGGCCCTGTCGGATGCGGAGCTGCTGGCCATTTTTCTACGCACCGGCGTGGCTGGCAAAAGCGCGGTGGATCTGGCGAGGCATCTGCTCAGTGAGTTCGGCAGTCTGCGGGCGCTGCTCGAAAGCGATCTCGAGCAGTTCAGTGGTCACCTGGGCTTGGGCCCGGCCAAATTCGCTCAACTGCAGGCGGTGCTGGAAATGGCCCGACGGCATCTGGCCGAGCGTATTCGCCGCGACTCTGCACTGGAAAGTCCACAGGCGGTGCGTGACTACCTCAAGGCGCGGTTGCGGCACGAGCCGCATGAGCTGTTCGCCTGCCTGTTCCTCGATTCGAAGCACCGGGTGTTGGCCTTCGAAGTGCTGTTTCACGGCACCATCGACGGGGCCAGCGTCTACCCGCGGCAGGTGGTCAAGCGGGCGCTGGCGCAGAATGCGGCGGCGGTCATTCTGACCCACAATCACCCCTCGGGTGTCGCTGAGCCGAGCCAGGCCGATCGGCAACTGACCCGTAAACTGACCGATGCGCTGGCGCTGGTCGACGTGCGAGTGCTCGATCACTTCATCGTCGGCGATGACGAGCCATTGTCCATGGCCGAATACGGCTGGATGTGAGGCCCGATGCTCACGCCAGCAGCGGTATCAACAGTAGCGGGAGCAGAACCCTGAGCACGAAACGGCCGTTCCAACCGACAGCGATGCGCCAGGGCGACAGCTGGGCGTGACGTGCCAGCAGCAAGGCTGAGGGGCCGTATGGCGAGAGCAGCATCGCCAGGGAAAAGCCGAACAGCAGCGCTACCGCCGGTTGCATCACCGCCAGGCCCTGGCTCGCCAGCTGCGCCAGCAGGGCCGCACACAGATTCAGCGAAATCAGCGGGGCGACACCGAGCAACGCCAGCGCCATCACCGCCAGTGCACCGAAGGCCCCCAGTGCGAACAGCGCCAACGGTGTACTGCCGAGCTGGTCTGCCAGATGATGCACCGGCAGAACCGCCGCGACGAGGCCGGCGAGCAAGGCCGCGCTGGCGAAAATGAAAGTCTCGTTGCGCATGCCGATGAGTGTTTCGCTGACCTCGCTGAACACTTGCCGCGGCGCGATCCCTTGCCAGAACAGGATCACGATCACCGCCATCGGCACCAGCAGCATGGCGGCCTGGGTGGCGGACAGCCAGGTCAGCGCTGCGAGCAGGGCGATCAGTAGGATGCCAATCAGGCTGCCAAAGAGCAGCCCGCGCAAGCTGCCACTGGCCTGGCGTGAATCCGCCCCGGGCTCGACGGGCGGCTGGTCGGTCAGTTGTAGCAGGCGACGGTTTTCGGTTGGCCAGCCGAACAGCAGTAGAAGCAGGCCGCCGAGCAGGCCGAACGGTAGCAAGGTGCTCCAGCTCAGACCGGGAAGTTCGCGGGTCAGAATCGCCACCGCGACGCTGGTGGGTGCCAGCAACGGGACCAGGGCGAACCCGCGCAGCGCGGTGACCATAACGCCGCGGCGGCCTTCGCGACGTTGGCTGTCGCTATACGGGCGGCGCTCGAGGTGGCTCTCCAATGATCCGCAAATCAGGTTGAGCATGCCGAAGCTGAGCACCGAGCTGATTGCGAAGGTACTCATCAGGTAGCCGGGATAGAGCCACGCGCGCGGCCCTGACAGCAGCAGGCGATGCAGCTCGCTGAGCTGTTTCAGGCGCTTGACCAAGCAGTGCATCAAGCCCAGAGCGCCGATGAAGGCCGCGTAATACGCCGCCGACGACAACAGACGCGCGCCCTGTTGCCAGTTCGCCTCGTCAGACAGCAGCCAGTAACCGAGCACGGCCAAAGTGACCATCCCGAGCCGCCGCGGATAGGGCATCAGCGAACGCCAATGGCGGACAAAGAACAGTACCAGCAAGGTGCCGCTGATGACGCTCAGCGGCTGCAGTTGGGTGAGCAATGCCAGGAGCTCGAACAGCAGCGCCAGTGGCAATAGCACGGTCATCTAGGCAGGCAGCTCGCGCCGTCGGGCGCCACGCTTGAATACACCTTCGCCGAAGGCAATCAGCCGGTCCCCTTCATCCAGCAGGTCGCAGCTGGCCATGAATACTTTCTGCCCGGCGGAGCGGCACCGGGCGACGGCTCTGATCCGGCTACCCGCAGCGGCGGGGGCGCTGAAGTTGATGTTCATCGACAGGGTTAATGCGACTCGGCGTTCCGTCGGGTCCGCCTCCCAGGTGCCGCATAAGCCCATGGCGACATCTATCAGGGTCGCCATGACGCCGCCGTGCATGTTGCTGGCATTGTTCAGGTGCCGCGGCAGTAGATCCAGTGCGAGGGTGGCATGCTGTGGTTCATAGGCCAGCAGCTCGCAGCCGACATCTTGAAAGAATCCGGTCACGGAAGCATGGACCTGCTGCAACTGTGCGGGTGAATAGTCGGAAGTGGGCATGGTGGTTGGTCACGGATGGCTTGCTAAGCAGACTGGCAGTCTTTAGGCTCTTGGTCAATAAAGGCGGAATGTCATTTCGCACTGCGGAATGCGAGGATCGGTTCAGGTAGACGCAACGCCATCCATTGAGGAGGTTCGCATGTTTTCCCGTATTGGCATCATCGGCGCCGGCGCCATGGGGCGCGGTATCGCGCAATTATTCGCCAGCGCCGGCCAGCAGGTCTGGCTGTACGACAGTCGCCCCGAAGCCATCGAGCAAGCCCTGCAATTCAACCGTGAACTGCTCGAACGCAGTGTCGCCAAGGGCCGCTTGAGTGCCGATGAGTTGACTGCGATTCTGGCGCGCATGCAGCCGGCTCATCAACTGGCCGAGCTATCCGCCTGCGATTTGCTGATCGAAGCCATCGTCGAGAATCTCGAGGCCAAACAGAGTCTGTTCGTTGAGCTCGAAGGGCTGGTCGCTGAGGAAGCCGTGCTCGCGACCAATACCTCGTCCCTCTCGGTGACCCGCATCGCCAGTGCCTGCGCCCGTCCCGAGCGGGTGGCGGGCTACCATTTCTTTAACCCAGTGACGTTGATGAAACTGGTCGAAGTGGTCCGTGGCGAGCGCACCGATCCGGGCGTGATCGACCGTCTGGTGCAATTGGCCGAGCACGCCGGACACTTCCCCGCCATCACCCCGGACACGCCCGGTTTTCTGGTCAACCATGCCGGCCGTGCATATGGTACCGAGGCCCAGCGGATCCTCAGCGAGGGGATCGCCACGCCGGAGCAGATCGACCGCATCCTGCGCGATGGCCCCGGCTTTCGTATGGGGCCGTTCGAGCTGTTCGACCTGACTGGCCTGGACGTCTCCCATGCGGTGATGGAGTCGGTGCACGACCAGTTCTACTACGATCCGCGCTATACGCCGTCTTACCTCGCCGCGCAGCGGGTGGCAGGAGGCTTGCTCGGTCGCAAGACCGGTCAGGGTTTCTACCGTTACGAGGATGGCCAGCAGATCCGCCCGCCGGAGCCTCGCTTCGAGACGGTCACCATCGATCGGCCGTTTTGGCTCGACAGCATCGAGCCCGAAGTACGCAATTATCTCGGCTCGATACTGCAGCAGGCCGGTGCGCTGCTTGAAGAGGGCGCCGAACCGTCGAGCCAAGCGATCTGTCTGATCACTCCACTGGGTGAGGATGCCAGCAACTGCATCGAGCGCCTGGCGCTGCCGGCGGTGCGCACCATCGCCCTGGACCTGTTCAGTGACCTCGACAAGCGCCGCGTGCTGATGCGCCAGCCCGCGCTGGATCCGGCGCTTGAGGCCCAGGCGCGCCAGGCGCTGGGAGCCGATGGGGTGCCGGTCGAGGTGATCAACGATTCTCCAGGCTTCGTCAGCCAGAGAATCGTCGCCAGCATCGTCAACCTTGGCTGTGAGATCGCACAAAAGGGCATTGCCTCGCCAGAGACCCTCGACCGCGCCGTGACGCTTGCGCTCGGCTATCCGAAGGGCCCGCTGGGGTTCGCCGATTATTACAACCCCGCTCGAATTCTCAACATTCTGGAAGGCATGCAAACCTGCTACGGCCATGAGCCTCGCTATCGCCCCAGCCCCTGGCTGCGGCGACGGGTGCAGCTCGGGCTGCCGCTGACGGCGCCGGATGCGTCGCGCTGAGGCGAAGCGAGCCTGGTATCAGCAGCGTCAGCGCGATTGAAGATTGGCGGTATACGGCCGTTAACCCGGTAAACCCGGCCTTCCGGGCGATAAAAAACGCTTGCACATCGTTTTTATCGCCCGGTAAAAGCCGTTTGCCACCAAGGAACAATGTTCATGGGTGGCAGAGGTGGTACAACACCTTTTTATCGGATGAAAACAAGAGGCCACCGATGCGCCCTTCCTTCCGCCTTCACCCCAAGGCCTGCCTGCTGCACGCAGCCGCCTTGCTGGGGCTGTTGTTGTTTCATGACTGGATGGGACTGCCGTTCTATCTGACCGTGATCTCGATCATGCTGCTCGCTCTGTGGCCCTGGCTAGGTCCATGGCGTGCCGGTAGCACCGCCCCCGCTTCGGTCGATACCGGCCTGCAGAGCTCCGCCGCGCTGAGCAAGAGCCTTTCTCGTCATACCTGTCACAACGCACTATCGGCCGCGCAAGTATCGTTTAGCGCCGAGCAGTTGGCCGCGCGCCTGCAGTCGCAGCTGACAGCGATCAGTGAGGTTGCCAATGGCGCAGAAGCGATGACTGCGACCGAGCAGGGCAGTGCCTCCCGGGCCCGCCAGGCGCTGGAAGCCGCGGAAGCCGTCCGCCGTAGCAGCGACAGCGGGCGCGCCGAGCTGCAGCATGCAATCGAGCGTATGCAGGCGCTCAGCGCGCAGACCCAAGCCAGTCGTGAGCTGCTCGACGGGCTCTCGGCGCGCACTGAAGAAATACGACGAATCACCGATGTGATCCAGTCCATCGCCAGCCAGACCAACCTGCTTGCGCTCAACGCCGCGATCGAGGCTGCGCGTGCCGGAGAGGCTGGACGCGGCTTTGCGGTGGTAGCCGACGAGGTGCGCAACCTCGCTGGGCGTACCAGCAGTGCCACCGACGAAGTCGGGCGGATGGTCAGCGATATCCGTGAACAGAGCGGGGCGGTGGTGAGCCACATCCAGAAACAGGCAAGCGAACTCGACGAAGCCGCGGCGCAGATCGCCGGTACCGGGACCCAGCTCAGCGGTATCGCCGACCTGGCCGGCAATGTCGAAACCCAGGTGGCGGAAATCACCTCCGGCACGGCCAATAACCATGAGCGGCTCGCACAGCTGTTCGTGGCGCTGGACCAACTGCGCGGAGACGCGCTGGAGAGCGAAGCTCAGACTCGCCAGCTGGAACAGGCGGCAGAAGCTCTCGTCGGTCAGGCAGAAGCCGTCAGCGAGCAGCTCGCCGAAGTGCAGCTCGATGACTATCACCAGAGCATCTTTGACCTGGCGCGTGAAGGCGCAGCCGCCATCGGTGCGCGTTTCGAGGCTGATCTGCAAGCCGGACGGCTCACGCTCGATGACCTTTTCGATCGCAATTACCAGGCGCAGCCGGGGACCAATCCGGTTCGCTACAGCACCCGCTTCGACCGCTATGCCGACGAAGTCCTGCCGGCGATTCAGGAGCCACTGCTCGAGCGTAACGATGCGCTGGTCTATGCCATCGCGACTACACCGGACGGCTACGTACCGACCCACAACCGCGCCTTCAGTCAGCCCCCGGTTGGCGACCCGGAGATCGATAAGGTCAAGAGTCGCAGCAAGCGGCTGTTCAATGACCGCACCGGTGGGCGCTGCGGCAGCCACCAGCGCAAGGTGCTACTGCAGACCTACAGCCGCGACACCGGTGAGCTGATGCATGACCTGTCGGTGCCGATCATGGTGGGCAACCGTCATTGGGGTGGCCTGCGATTGGGCTACCGCCCCGAGCCCTAGCGGGTTAATGGTGTGTTGGCACAAGCGCCTTGGCCTTTGGCAGCCATCTACCATAGGCGGCCCCCCTACAGATCGACAGGCTGGCTAAGCTTGCAGCACAAGGCCTTCCGGAGCGCACCCATGAAAACCCTGACTGATCACCTGGCGCAGTACGCCGCTTATCACCGTGATCCGCGCAATCTGCTCACGCATTTCATCGGCATCCCGATGATCGTGCTGGCCGTCGCGGTCCTGCTGTCGCGACCCGGCGTAGAGGTTTCCGGGCTTTGGTTGAGTCCGGTTGCTGCGGTTGCAGTGGGCGCCACCTTGTTCTATCTGCGGTTGGACTTACGCTTCGGCGTACTCATGGGGGCCCTGCTATTACTTTGCGTCTGGATCGGCGCGCAGCTGGCGCAGGCGTCGACGACGCTTTGGCTGAGCGCGGGGATCGGGTTGTTCGTGGTGGGTTGGATCTTCCAGTTCGTCGGGCATTACTTCGAAGGGCGCAAGCCGGCGTTCGTCGATGATCTGAGCGGGTTGATCATCGGGCCATTGTTCGTCGCGGCTGAACTGGGTTTCATGCTCGGCCTGCGTGAGCCGCTGCGTCAGGCCATCGAGGCCCGGGTCGGGCCGGTACGGCTGCGCCAGCGTCCGATCGACGCCTGAACGTTTAATCCGGCGCGAGCGCCATCCACTGATCGCTGAGGCTGCGGGCATGGCGATCAACCATGATCGGCGCAAAGGCCCGGCCCGAGGCCGTGTTGAAACTGTTGTTGCCACTGTTCATGTCTTCGAGCGCCACCTTGAGAAAATCCCAGCGGGTCTTCAGCTTGGCGATAGCCGGATTCGACTGGCCGTCCAAGGCGGCGAGCTGCTTGTCGATCGAAGGCACCAGGAGCCGTTCATCCTGGCCGAGGTAAGTGTCCGGTTGCTCCCGGGCGGTTTCGAAGGAGCCGACGTAGGCACGGCTCAGGTACTGAACGGTCAGGTATTCCACCTTGGCGGGCAGTTCGGCGCGGACATCGGCGCCCTGCTGGCTGCGCACCGCCGTCAGGAAGTCGCGCAGCGCCTTGCTCATGTGCAACGGCCAGCCCCAGGGCACATCGTCTTCTTCGTAACCGAAGCCTGCTCCCTCGCGCAGTGTGGCCTGCAAGGCCTGATGCAGTTCGCGCAGTTCGTTGCTGGCGCCGGGGAAGTTGTCTACGGTGTCGGCCAGCGCCTTGAGGTCGCTTTCCATGCGGGCCAGGTGTGCTTTCTGAAAGCCTTCGCCGCGGTAGAGAAGGAGGCTGCTGGTGGCTCGGTTGGCATGAATCTGCATGCTTTCCAGCGCGGTGAACGTCTGCGCCTGCGCAGAGTTGAGCAGTGCTGGGAACCAGCTCGCCAGTACAACCGCCATCCATATCCATCTGCGATGCATGTCGCGCTCCTTTTTTATTCTTATAGAAGCAATGTGCCGTACTCGGCATCGGTACGGCAGCCTATCCAGCTGAAGGCATCTTGGTATCACTCGAAGGGGTGAAATCAAGCGGAGCGGCCATTTGGCCGGCAATCTTGGCCGGATCGCCATGAAACGCTGTCGATGTGCCGCTGTCGCCTAGAGCATTCGCTCCAGCCCGATAAGCTGGCTGAACCAGGCATTGATCCGCCGCCAGGTGCCGCCGGGCTCATTCAGCAACACCTTGCGTCGCTCGTTGTCTTCGGCAATCCAGGCCAGTCGCTTGCGGCCGTCAACCTCGACCAGCCGCACTTCGTAGCTCACGGTGGGCGAGGTGCCTTCGAGGGTCAGCCGCTGTACCTCGCTGGCCAGCTCGCGACTTTTGATCAGGACGCCGACTTCGGTATTCCAGAGAATCGAACGAGGATCGAAATTCAACGAGCCGAGGAAGACTTCCTGCCGGTCGAACACCGCGGCCTTGCTGTGCAAGCTCGACTCCGACTCGCCGCCCAGGTTGTACGAGGCCTCTTGATCGGGTTGCCGGCGCAGCTCGAACAACCGCACCCCCGCCTCGAGCAGTGGGCGACGATAGGGCGCATAACCGCCATGGACCAGAGGCACGTCAGTCGCTTCCAGAGAATTGGTCAGGATGCGGATTGCTACACCACTCTCGGCCTGGCGACTGAGGTAGTCCACGCCGTCCTCCGTGGGGACGAAATAAGCGGAAATCAGCGTCATCTCGCGGGTTACGGCTTCCATGCTCGGGCGCAGGCGAGCGGTCAACAGCAGGTGCTCATCGGGAATCCCGCTGGCGTTGATCTTATCCGGGTGATCCCACATCGCCTCTCCGGGCGCCCAGATCAGATCCTGCAACCACTGCGTGGACGCCGGTCCCTCCAGATCGGCCATCAGATGATAGTAGCGTCGCGGGTCCTTCTGCCGCTCGGCGTCGAGATAGCGTGTGATCTGCCGACGGGCCTCATCCAATGCCTCGGTACGAGGCGGGCTGCGCAGAAAGTGCTGAATAGGGATGCTAAGCGGATGGTTCCAGTATTGGTCGAAGCTAATCGCCAGCTGCCGGGCAACCGGTCCGGCACCGAGCAGGTCGATGTCGGTGAAGTTCAGGCCTTTGTCGGCATCGAAATATTCGTCGCCGAGGTTGCGACCACCGACGATGGCGAGGCTGCTGTCGGCCAGCATTAACTTGTTGTGCATGCGTCGGTGCTGTTGCGAGAGGTGCAGCAGCCGCCCGAGGGAGCGGGTGATGAAGTTGCTGCGGCCGAGATGCAACGGGTTGAATACGCGGATAAGGATGTTCGGATGCGCCGCCAGGGTTGCGATCTGGTAATCGCTGCCATCGCTGGCGGTGTCATCGAGGAGCAGACGGACCCTGACGCCGCGGTCGGCAGCCTCGAGCAATTCATCGATCAGCGCCCGGGTGCTGAGGCCGTCGTGAACGATGTAGTACTGCACGTCAAGGCTGGTCTCGGCCGCCCGAATCATCCTCACCCGCGCCGCGAACGCTTCGGCACTGGTCGGCAGCAGGCGGAAGCCAGAATGCCCGACCGGCTGGCGCGCGGCCAGCGAATCGACTTGTCGGGTCAGTTCAGAATCCTGACTCGACAGTGCATAGGACGGGGGTGCGGGCACAATCTGCCCGGCGCAGCCAGCCAGCAACAGCATTGCCACAAGCACCAAATGTATGCGCAAGGTCCGCTCCTTTTCGTTGTTGTCGGTCCTTGGCAATTGGACGCCAGCGCAACGGCGAAATTCAGAACTGGTCCTTGAGCCGGTACCACAGCATGCCCAGCGCCAGCAGGGGTGAGCGCAGCCGCTGACCGCCCGGGAAGGTCGGGTGCGGTACGCCGGCGAACAGATCGAAACGGCCCTGGGCCTGGCCGCTGATGGCCTCGGCGAGCAATCGGCCGGCCAGGTGGGTGGCGTTCAATCCATGGCCGGAATAGGCCTGGGCGTAATAGACGTTGGGGTGATCCGACAGCCGTCCGATCTGCGGCAACCGGTTCGCACCGATGCCGATCATGCCGCCCCATTGGTAATCGATGCGGGCGTCCCGCAACTGCGGGAACACCTCGAGCATCTTCGGCTGCATGTAGGCGGTGATGTCTTTCGGATCGCGACCGGAATAGTGGCAGGCACCGCCGAATAGCAGGCGACCGTCGGCCGAGAGACGGAAGTAATCGAGCGCCACCCGCTGATCGCAGACCGCCATGTTCTGCGGCAGCAATTCGCGCCTTAACGTCTCGGGCAACGGCTCGGTGGCGATGATATAGCTGCCGGCGGGCAGCACTTTGCCTGCCAATGTCGGGTTGAGGTTGCCCAGATAGGCATTGCAGGCCAGCACCAACTGTCCCGCGCGGACACTGCCCTGTGCGGTATGCGCGCGCACCGTGGGACCGTATTCGATGCGCTCTACCGCCGAGCCTTCGAACAGTCGCACGCCCAGCGATTGCGCCGCGGCCGCTTCACCCAGCGCCAGATTGAGCGGATGCAGATGCCCAGAGCCCATGTCGACCAGTCCGCCGAGATAGCGATCGGAGCCGATCACTTGGTGTATTTCGGTCCGAGGAACCAGGCGCAGCGAATGCTGATAGCCGAGGCGTTCGAGATCGGCATGCTCTGCCTTGAAACCTTCGACATGCCGTGGCTTGGTCGCCAGATCGCAATAACCCCAGGTCAGGTCGCAGTCGATGGCGTAGCGCTCGATGCGTTGGCGAACGATGTCGACGGCTTCGAAACCCATGCGTTTGAGCGCGTCTACGCCATCGGCTCCCAGCACCGGTTGGAACTGCTCCACATCGTGGCCAACGCCGCGGATCAGCTGGCCTCCGTTGCGGCCGCTAGCCCCCCAGCCGATCCGATGCGCTTCCAGCAGGACCACCGAAAGGCCGCGCTCGGCCAGTTCAATGGCCGTATTGAGGCCGCTGAAGCCCCCGCCGACGATGCAGACGTCCGCCTCCTGCTCGCCCTGCAGCGGGGCGAAGTCGAGCGCGCGATTGGCGCTGGCAGCGTAATAGGACGGGGCGTGTTGCAGCGCCTGGACGATCGTGTGCCGGGTCATGATGGTCGAGCCTTGGACTGGGTGCCTGGCCCGAAGGGTAGACCGGGGCGTGACCTCGAGGCAAAGCTGCGGACTCGCTGTCGTCAATCCGGTACCGGCAGTTCGAGTGACTCCTTCACCTCTTCCATGACGATGTAGCTTTTCGATTCGCGGACATGCGGCAGCTTGAGCAGGATGTCGCCCAGCAGTTTTCGATACGACGCCATTTCCGAGATGCGTGCCTTGATCAGGTAATCGAAGTCGCCCGATACCAGATGGCATTCGAGCACGTGCGGCAACTTGAGCACGGCGCGGCGGAACTCTTCGAAGATATCCCCGGATTTGTAGGCCAGGCTGATCTCGACGAATACCAGTAGCCCGCCCTTGAGGTGCTGCGGGTTCAGTCGCGCGGTGTATCCCATGATGATGCCCTCGCGCTCCAGGCGGCGCACGCGCTCGGTGCAGGGCGTTGTGGACAGGCCGATGCGCTCGCCAAGCTCGGTGAAGGGCATACGTCCTTCGGCTTGTAGCAGGCGCAGGATCTGGCGGTCGAGTTTGTCCAATTCTCGGCGGGTCTGATGCTTGGTGCGCATAGGCGTATCGCCTCCAAATAAGGCTTTTCTGGCGTGAATAAATCGCAAAGATAGCGTTTTATATGGTGAATACCACTAGGTTGCGCTTTTTATACTCCGCATTAATAGTGACTCGAACAGTCCGGTCGAGGCCGGGCGGGAGGCGGCGATGCGTGTTCTGGTGATGGGTGGCGGCGTAATTGGCACTACCAGTGCCTATTATCTGGCGCGTGCGGGGTTTGAAGTGGTGGTTGTCGACCGCCAGCCCGCCGTGGCGATGGAGACCAGCTTCGCCAACGCCGGCCAAGTGTCGCCTGGCTATGCCTCGCCCTGGGCTGCACCGGGTGTGCCGCTGAAGGCCATGAAATGGTTGATGCAGCGCCATGCACCGCTGGCCATCAAGCTTACCGGTGATATCCAGCAGTACCTGTGGATGGCGCAGATGCTGCGCAATTGCACGGCGGCGCGCTACGCGGTGAACAAGGAGCGCATGGTACGGCTGTCCGAATACAGCCGTGATTGCCTCGACGAGCTGCGTGCCGAAACCGGTATCGACTACGAAGGCCGGCAGTGCGGTACCACCCAACTGTTCCGCACCCAGGCCCAGCTGGATAACGCGGCCAAGGACATCGCCGTCTTGAAAGCATCGGGCGTGCCCTACGAGCTGCTCGATCGGGCCGGCATCGCCCGGGTCGAGCCTGCCCTGGCGCGTGTGGCGGACAAGCTCAGCGGCGCGCTGCGTCTCCCCAACGATCAGACCGGCGACTGCCAGCTGTTTACAACCAGGCTGGCGGGGATGGCGCGCGAGCTGGGCGTGGAGTTCCGCTTCAACCAGGACATTCAACGTCTGGAATACTCAGGCGACCGCCTCGACGGTGTCTGGATCGACGGCAGGCTGGAAAAGGCCGATCGCTACGTGTTGGCGCTGGGCAGCTACAGCCCGCAGATGCTCAAGCCATTGGGCATTCATGCTCCGGTTTATCCGCTCAAGGGCTACTCGCTTACCGTACCGATCAGCGATCCGGCCATGGCGCCGGTGTCGACGGTGCTCGATGAAACCTACAAAGTCGCCATCACCCGCTTCGATCAGCGGATCCGCGTCGGTGGCATGGCCGAAATTGCCGGGCACGATCTGTCGCTGAACCCGCGCCGGCGCGAAACCCTGGAGATGGTAGTCGGTGACCTGTTCCCGCTGGGCGGCAATCCGGGCAGCGCTGAGCTCTGGACCGGTTTGCGCCCGGCGACCCCGGACGGCACGCCGATCATTGGCGCCACCGCCTATCGCAACCTGTATTTGAACACCGGACACGGTACCCTTGGCTGGACCATGGCCTGTGGTTCCGGGCGCGTGCTCGCCGACTTGTTGGCGAAAAAACGCACCCAGATCAGTACCGATGGTCTGGATATCTCTCGTTACGGCACGACCAAGGAGTCCCGCAAGCATGCCCATACAGCGCCTGCACACTAATTCACGCATGAGTCAGATCGTCATCAACCGCGGAACCGTCTATCTGGCCGGACAGGTGGGTGAAGACATGAGCGCGGGCATCGAACAGCAGACCCGCGAGACACTCGATAACATCGAGCGGCTGCTGCGCCAGGCCGGTACCGACAAGCAGCACATCCTATCGGCGACCATCTATCTCAAGGACATCGAAGCCGATTTCGCCGGCATGAACGCAGTATGGGACACCTGGTTGCCCGACGGGGTGGCGCCGGCCCGCGCTACCGTCGAAGCCAAGTTGTGCGAGCCGGAGATTCTGGTCGAGCTTTCGGTGGTCGCCGCGCTGCCGGAATAAGTGGTCTGGATCTAACCCGTCAGCATTTCGTCCTGGTGTGTTGAAAATACTGAACGCCCTCGCCATCATAGCGCCTCTGTTTATCGCGCTTGATTGGGGGCTCCCGTATTGGACGTCGGCGTTCGACTGCAAACCATCCGCAAACTCAAGGGCCTGTCCCAGCGTGAACTCGCCAAACGTGCAGGCGTCACCAACAGCACGATTTCGATGATCGAGAAGAACAGCGTCAGCCCTTCGATCAGCTCCCTGAAAAAGGTCTTGAGCGGCATTCCGATGTCGCTGGTCGAGTTCTTCTCGCCCGATTTCGAGCAGGAAAGTGACACCCAGGTGGTCTACAAAGCGGGCGAGCTGATCGATATTTCCGACGGCGCGGTAAGCATGAGATTGGTGGGCAAGGCCCATCCAGGACGTGCCATCGCCTTTCTAGCCGAGACCTATCCGCCCGGTTCGGATACCGGAACGGACATGCTTTCACACCAGGGCGAAGAGGCGGGGATGCTGGTCGAGGGGCGTCTGGAACTGACCGTGAACGGCCAGGTATATGTGCTGGAAAGTGGTGACAGCTACTACTTCGAAAGCAGCAAGCCTCATCGTTTTCGGAACCCGTTCGAGGCGCCCGCCAAGCTGATCAGCGCCACGACACCGGCCAATTTCTGAGCCTCGGCGGACGTTTCGCTGCGGCAAAGCGTCGCTGAGGATGGCTGGGTCGTTCGTATTGTTTCGGCCAGCATGGCTTGCCGTTATACTGACCGCCGCTCGCGATACCGTGGCCGCGGGCGTGTCTAGCCACATGAGGGTATAAGGTGAACCTGATTAAGAAGATCCTGGTAGCACAGACTGCCGTAGTGGCCCTGTGGGCAGTGAGCGCTCAGGCTGCGACCAACGACGACATCGCCGAGCGACTCAAGCCGGTGGGCGAAGTATGTATTCAAGGTGAAGAGTGCGCGGCTGCTGGTGCCGCTACAGCTGCCGCTGGCGGCGGAGCTCGCAGCGGTGAAGACGTGGTCGGCAAGTTCTGTACCGCCTGCCATGGCACCGGTCTACTGAACTCGCCGAAAGTGGGCGACACGGCCGCCTGGCAGGCGCGCGCTGACAAGGAAGGCGGTCTCGATGGCCTGCTGGCAAAGGCCATCAGCGGTATCAACGCCATGCCGCCGAAAGGCACCTGTGGCGACTGCTCGGATGACGAGCTGAAGGCCGCCATCCAGCATATGTCCGGCCTGTAAGCGTCAGCCGGTCAGCAAGCAAAGCCGCCTTCGGGCGGCTTTGTCGTTTCCAGAGGGGAGAAAAACCACGGGGCGCCGGGTCGAATCTTGAAACCCGATCCTGGGCTACGGCGACATCGGTCCAGGCAAGCTGATGAGGTGCCCATGACCAGTTCCGCCCCGCAACCCGAGCAGTTGCGCTTTTCCAGTGACGGCCGCACCCCCAACAGTCCGCATCCGGTACTGATATACCGCCAGCTGCTGTTGGCCGGTGGTGATTATGCCGACGCGTTCGAGAATCTGTTCGGCAGTCACCTATGGCCGGCTCAGTGGCGTGCTGGCGTTTACGACTATCACCACTTTCATTCCACCGCACATGAGGTGCTCGGCGTTTCACGCGGTTCGGCGCGGCTGATGCTTGGCGGCGAGCAGGGCCAGGAAGTGGCCGTGCAGGCGGGAGATGCGCTGGTGTTGCCAGCAGGCACCGGCCATTGCCAGCTCAGCGCCAGTGAGGATTTCGAGGTGGTGGGCGGCTATCCGGTGGAACAACAATACGATCTGCTGCGTCCGGACGAAGCCAGCCATGACGAGGCGCAGGCACGCGCGCTAAAGGTCGGCGTGCCGGTGAGCGATCCGATTGCCGGCACCCAGGGCGCGCTGGTCGATCTATGGCGCAAGGAGTAGCGTGGGGCGCTTACTCGACGAACACCACCTGGCCATCGCTGAGCGCGGCGACGCGGGCCAGCGACTCGACGCGAAATCCCGCTTCTTCCAGTTCCTGGCGGCCCGCCTGGAACGACTTCTCGATGACGATCCCCAGTCCGGCGATGCTGGCGCCGGCCTGTTGGATGATCGAGATCAGGCCCTTGGCGGCTTTGCCGTTGGCCAGGAAGTCATCGATGATCAGTACCCGATCGGCGCTGGACAGGTGATTGGTGGAGATCGCGATGGTGCTTTCGACCTGCTTGGTGAACGAGTACACCGAGGCGGTCAACAGGTGGTCGGTCAGCGTCAGCGACTGGTGTTTGCGGGCGAAGATCACCGGCACGCCGAGTTCCAGGCCCGCCATGATTGCCGGGGCGATACCGGACGCTTCGATGGTGACGATCTTGGTGATGCCCTCGTCGCGGAACCGCCGGGCGAATTCCTGGCCGATCTGCTGCATGAGCACGGGATCGATCTGGTGGTTCAGGAAGGCATCGACCTTGAGTACACGGTCGGAGAGTACGATGCCTTCATTGCGGATCTTCTGTTTCAGCTGTTCCACGAACGCGCTACCTCAAGCGTGGGCGGCCCGGTGCCGCTGACGATTCGCCGTCCCGAAAACCGACTGGGCGCTGCGCCATGATGGCGAGCGCCCAGCCCGTTTCGATCCTGCATCCATTCGCCCGCGTTTCCCGCAGCCTGGAAAGCCGCGCATTCTCGCTCAAATCCGTGCCGCGGTCCAAGTGGGTCGTTCAGTCAGGCGTTTCGATCGACAAGCGGCGAAAGCGCGCGGCCTCGCCGTGGTGCTGCAGCACGATATGGCCTTCAACTGCCTGGGCGAAGCGTGGAAAGGCGGCGAATTTGCTGCGGGCGATGCCGGCGTGCAGTGCTGGATCGTCGAGTCGAAAGCGGACCACGCAACGGCCACGCAACCAGTGCTCGACCACAGCGCCACGGACGATCAACGCCGCCTCAATGAATTCGCCAGGCTCCAGCGATGTTTCCGGCTCGGCCGCCAGCAACCCGTACAGCGCGCCGTTGCGCGTGGTGGGTTCATTGCCGTCGGCATGGCCGGCATGGCCGGCATGGCCGGCATCGTCGAGCAGCTGCATCTCTGGGCCGCTGTGCCAGCTGAGCTCGACCGCTTCTTCGACCCGGTAGAGCACGCCGGAATTCCCGGCGATGGGCAGGGCGAATTCGAAGCGCAAGGCGAAGTCCCTATAGCGCTGCAGAGACACCAGATCGACCCTCGGGGCACCGGCGATGGCCTGCAATTCATCGTCACTGCGCCGCCAGCTACCCGAAGGGAACGCGTCGGCATGCCAACCGCGCCACTGCTCGGCATCAAGCGTCCGTTTCATCTAGCCGAACAACTGCTGTTTGCGGCGCAGCCAGCGATAGCCATAGCCGGTCAGGCGTATCCGCAGCGGATGGCCCTGGGGTTGTTCGTAGTCGCTGTCGGCCAAGACATCGACCATGTCCTGCAGGTCCTCCTCGACGATTTCGACTTCCACCTCCTGATCCGCCAGGTTCACGAGCATCAGCACGGTCGAGTCGTTGTCATGGCGTATGGCGAAGACCGACGGGCAATGGGTCTCGACGGGGCGATGCTGGCCGCCGCCGATCTCGCGCAGACCGATACGGGTGCGAATCATGGTGCCGGTTCTGGATAACAGAGAGTCGTCGCGCAGGGTCTGGGCGTAGACGTTTCTCTGTTCGTAACCGAACTCATCTCCGTCAATCAGCGGAGCGGCAAGCTGCGGGGCCTCCGCGCAGGAGAACCCGGCATTGGGCTCGTTGGACCATTGCATCGGCGTGCGTACCGCCAGGCGCTCGGGTCGCGACAGATCGTCCCCCATGCCGATCTCTTCGCCATAACGAATGATCGGCGTGCCGGGTAATGCGAAGAGCAGGGCATGGGCCATGGCGATGCGCCGTTCATTACCGTCGAGCATCGGCGCCAGGCGTCGGCGTATGCCGCGGTTGTAGGCACGCATGTCGGGATCGGGGGCGAAGGCTTGCATGACTTCCTCGCGGTCCTCATCAGTCAGCCGCTCCAGATCCAGTTCGTCATGGTTGCGCATCCAGATGGCGTACTGCGCGCGCTCGGGCGGTTCCGGCTGGCGCTCCAGTGCCTGATGCAGAGGCGCTGCCTCGCTGCGTGCAAGCGAAAGGAAGAAATGGTTGTTGGCCCAGAAGTTCAGCAACAGGGTCAGCCGATCGCCTTCACCGAAATAGCCGCGGTACTCTTCCGGTTCCACGTCGACCTCGCCCAGCAACACCGCTTCCGGACGGCGCAGGGTGACGAAGTCGCGCATGTGCTCGAGCAGCCAGTAGCCGTCCTCGCTGTCGCCGTGGCCGGCCTGTTCGATCAGGTGCGAGGCGGCGTCGACACGGAATCCCGACACCCCCAGGCGCAGCCAGAAGGCGATGATCCGCTCGATCTCCTTGATCACCTTCGGGTTGCCCAGGTTCAGGTCCGGCTCATGGTTGTAGAACAGGTGGCGGTAGTACTGCCCGGCGTTTTCGTCCCAGGTCCAGACGCTTTTTTCCACCGTGGGAAAGATCGGCTCGATGCTGTCATCCGGCTCGTCCGCCCAGATGTAATAGTCCCGATAGGGCGACTGCGGGTCGCGGCGCGCCTCCTGAAACCAGCGGTGCTCGATCGAGGTGTGTTGCACCACCAGTTCGATCATCACGTGCAGGCCCAGCTCCTCGGCCTTCTCCAGCAGATAGACGACGTCAGCGAGATCACCGAAACGTGGGTCGACCTGCAAATGATCGCTGACATCGTAACCGGCATCGCGGAACGGCGATTGGTAGAACGGCATGAGCCAGATGGCCGTGGCGCCCAGACCGCGGACGTAATCCAAGCGCTCGGTGACGCCGCGCAGGTCGCCGCAGCCGTCGCCGTTGACGTCGAGGAACAGTGATGGATCGATCTGATAGATCACCGCGTTGCGATACCAGAGTGGGCGCATGTCAGTGTTCCTCCGGGCTGAGAATCAGCGCCTGGCCCGCCGCCAGTTCGCCGCAGTAGGGTTCGCCTTCGTTCTGCGCATCGCTGGCAACTTCGATCTGCCAGTGTCCGTTGATTGGAAATGCATGAGGTTGGTCGGCGAAGTTCAGGCAGACAACTCGCTGGTCTTCGCCCAGCTGTCGCCGGTAGGCCAGCACGTTGGGATGTGATGGCAACTCTTCCCAGTCGCCCTCACGCAGTGCCGGGCTGCGCTTGCGCGCGCTGATCAAACGTCGATAGAGCTCAAGGGTCGAGCCCGCTGCACGCACCTGACGTTCGGCCGCCAATTCCTCGCTTTCCGGCGGGAAGGGCAACCACGGCCGGTTGCCCTCCCACCCGTGGGGTGGCGCACAGAACCAGGGGATGGGCGCACGGCAGCCATCGCGACCACCGGGATCGACCTGTTCGTCCGGTTCGATCACCGCATCTTCGAGCCCCAACTCCTCGCCCTGGTAGATGAAAGGCGTGCCGCGCAGGGTCAGCAAGAGCACCGCGGCGGCATGGGCGCTGCGCAGTGAGCCGTGATAGCGGCTGCGCTGGCGACGGTTGTCATGATTGGACAGCACCCAGGTCGGCCAGGCGTTGGCCGGTTTCAATAGCGCCTCGACGTCGCGGATGCAGGTGCGGAACATCACTGGCTCCCAGGGCGCGTCCAGCGGCTGGAAATTGAACGACATATGCAGCTCGTCGCCGGCTCCGTAGTACTGCAGGACTCGCTCGGTGGCGCGGATGTTGACCTCGCCGACCAGCACACGCTCTCCAGGGTAGCTGTCGACCAGCCGGCGCAGACCACGCAGTACTTCGTGGCTGTAGGGCTGATCGTTGAACTCCACCAGAGGCTGGCCGCCCAGACAGCGCGAGTCGTCGGCGAAACTGGGGTCCTTGCCGGTGCAATGAATGACATCCACACGAAAGCCGTCGATGCCCCGGTCGAGCCAGAAGCGCAGCACCCCATGCATCGCCTCGACCACTTCGGGGTTTCGCCAGTTCAGATCCGGCTGCTCGGGCAGGAACAGGTGCAGGTAGTACTGCTGGCTGCCTTCGTCCCAGGTCCATGCGCTACCGGCATTGAGGGCGGCGCGCCAGTTGTTCGGCTCGTCACGCCAGATGTACCAGTCGCGCTTCGGATTGTCCCGCGAGCTGCGGGACTCGACGAACCAGGGGTGCTGATCCGAGGTGTGGTTGGGGACGAAATCGAGCAACACGCGAATGTCGCGTGCATGCGCCTCGGCGATTAGCCGGTCGATGTCGGCCAGCGAGCCGAACAGCGGGTCGACGTCGCAATAGTCGCTGATGTCGTAACCGGCATCGGCCATCGGTGAACGGAAGATTGGCGACAGCCACAGGGCGTCGACGCCCAGATATTGAAGGTGATCGAGGTGACGCAGCACGCCGTTGAGGTCGCCAACGCCGTCACCGTTGCTGTCGGCGAAGGATCGCGGGTAGATCTGATAAATGGTGGCGACTTTCCACCAGGGTGGCTGGGTTGACTCGCTCATGCTCGTGCCCCTTTTCCGCTGTTCGGCAGGCCCGGCGCAACGGGCCTGTGAGGTGTACGACTGACGAGCGGCGCCTGGGTTCGCCCATTCATTGATCTCCGTCGGACGGTACTGAACGTCGACGCCCATACTCCGACTAACCTTGCACTGCCTCAAAGACCCTGGGAGGACCGCCATGTTGCGTATTGCTATCAATGGTTATGGCCGTATCGGCCGAGCCGTGTTGCGAGCCCTGTTCGAGCGAAATCTGGACCATCAGATCCACATCGCGGCCATCAACGACCTCAGCGACCGGAGCGCGATGGCGCACCTGACGCGTTTCGACAGCACCTTCGGCCGCTTCAACGAGCAGGTAGAGCTGCATGATGACGCGATGCAGATCCGCGGCCAGTCGATCCGCTTGTTGCAGGAACGTGACCCCAGCCAGTTGCCGTGGAAGCAGCTGGGAGTCGATGTGGTGCTGGAGTGCTCGGGCAAGTTCAAGAAGCGCGCCTTGATCGACCAGCACCTGGAAGCCGGGGCCGATCGGGTGTTCGCCTCGCATCCGCTGGACGGTGCCGACCTCACCGTGGTCTACGGCGTCAACCATCAACTCCTCAACGCGGAGCATCGGGTAATCTCCAACGCTTCCTGCACGACCAACTGCCTGGCGCCCCTGGCCAAGGTGCTGCATGAAGCGGTGGGGATTCGCCAAGGCCTGCTCAACACCGTGCATTCCTACACCAACGACCAGAACCTGCTGGACAAGGCGCACAAGGACCTCTACCGCGCCCGGGCCGCGTCGGAGTCGATGATTCCATCGACCACCGGTGCGGCCAAGGCCATCGGCCTGGTGCTGCCGGAGCTGGCCGGGCGCTTGGATGGGCTGTCCGTGCGGGTGCCAACGCCCAACGTCTCGCTGGTCGACCTCACTTTTACCGCCGAGCGGCCGCCGGCGAATGTCGAGGCGGTGAACCGGATATTGCGCGAAGGGGCGCAGCAGATGCCGCTCGGGGTGATGGAGTGCAACGACCTGCCGCTGGTTTCGCGGGACTTCTTTGGCCATCCGACCTCCTGCGTCGCCGACCTCAGCCATACCCGGGTGCAGGGTGATCTGGTCAAGGTGCTGGCCTGGTACGACAACGAGTGGGCGTTCTCCAATCGCATGCTCGACGTGCTGCTGGCCTGGGGAGACGACGTCGCGAATGCGTCCTGAGCGGAACTCGGTCTGGACGCAGCCGTTGGCGACTTTTCGCGACGCGACTGCAGCCGCTCGACCGACGCCCGGCTGCGGAGCGGCCGCCGCCGTCAGCGCCGAAATCGGCGTGGCGCTGGTGCTCAAGGGATTGCGGATCAGCGACGCGCACGGGTCCGAGCCGGAGCGCCTTGAGCGGCTGCGCGCCGCCGAGGCCTTGCTCGGTCGAACGGGCGCTTTCGCTGACGACGATATGCAGGCCTTCGATGATTACCTGAGTGCGGCACGCGACAACGAGCCCGAACAAAAACAGGCGGCGGCGCGGCAGGCCTGTGCGGTGCCGCTGGCGCTGGCGCACTGTTGTCTGGAGGCGCTGGAGTTGGCGGTCATCGCCTGGCCGCTTTGCGCCGAACGGCTGCGCAGCGATGTCCAGGCCGGCGCCTTCCTCATCCATGCGGGGCTCAGTGCGGCCTTGATCAATGTCGATACCGATCTGGCCGGGCTCGATGACCAGACAGCCCGCGAACAGGCCAGGGCAGCCCGCGCGCGGTTGCAGGCGGAGGGGGATGCGCTCCTGCGGCAACTGCTCGAGCGGGTTCGATCGGTCGGCTCGGGTTCGCTTGATCCGGGATCCTAGCCAGGCTGAACGGTGAACCGCCCTTGTTTCTGAATGAGCGAGATGTTCTCGACCGGCCTTTCCCGCAGACGTTCGGCGCCGCTCCCCGATGATCAGCCGCGGCGACACCGTCGCTTTCTAACAGTAATGAGAAAAAACGTCTCGTTATCGCTTGACGGTCGGCCGCGGTGTTTCTAGTCTCGAGTGACGGGTTGAGACGAAAAGTCTCAAAATAACAAACGAGACCTTCAGGTCCTGACCTTCAAGTCGCTCGCGTCTGTGCTTCGTCTGGCTGCCGTCCGGCGTCCATAGTGCCTCGAGCGCCCATCGGAGAGCCCCATGAGCCATCGCATCGTCCTGCCGCGCCTGATGGAAGTCGGCGCTGGCGCCAGCCAGCAGATCGTCTCCGTGCTGAACAACCTGGGCTGCAAACGACCGTTGATCGTCACCGACCGGATGATGGTCGAGTTGGGCTATGCCGCGCGGATCAGCGAGATTCTGAGCAAGGCCGATATCCCCAGCGACTGCTTCGCCGATACTCTGCCGGAGCCGACCGCGGCGTCGATTCGGGCAGGCGTCGAGATGGTGCGCCAGGGTGACTACGACTCGATTATCGCCCTTGGTGGCGGCAGCCCCATCGACTCGGCCAAGGCCATCGGCATCCTCGGCAAATTCGGCGGCGAGATGCGCGACTACCGTTTCCCGCGCGATGTCAGCGAAGCCGGATTGCCGCTGATCGCCATCCCCACCACCGCCGGCACCGGGTCGGAAGCCACGCGCTTTACCATCATCACCGACGAAACCAGTGACGAGAAAATGCTCTGCGCCGGCCTTGGCTTCATGCCGGTAGCCGCGCTGATCGACTACGAGCTGACGCTGTCGCTACCGCCGCGGGTGACCGCCGACACCGGCATCGACGCGCTGACCCATGCCATTGAGGCTTATGTCAGCCGCAAGGCCAGTCTCTACAGCGATGCCCAGGCACTGCAGGCCATGCGTCTGCTGGCGCCCAATCTGCGTGCCGCTTACCACGAGCCGGGCAATCGCCAGGCCCGCGAGGCGATGATGCTCGGCGCGACATTGGCCGGTATCGCCTTCTCCAACGCCTCGGTGGCGCTGGTGCATGGTATGAGCCGGCCGATTGGTGCTTTTTTTCATGTGCCGCACGGGCTGTCCAACGCCATGCTGCTGCCAGCAATCACGGCGTTCTCCATTCCCGCGGCGCCCGAACGTTATGCCGATTGCGCACGTGCCATGGGCGTGGCGGGTGAAGCCGACAGCGTCGATGCGGCCAATGACAAGCTGCTCACCGAGCTACGCGCGATCAACAAAGAACTGCAGGTACCCAGCCCCGAGCAGTTCGGCATCACCCGTGAACGCTTTTTCGAGCTGCGCGAAACCATGGCGAAGCAGGCCCTGGCCTCGGGTTCGCCCGGTAACAACCCGCGCGTGCCCAACGAAGCGGAAATCATCGACCTCTACGAAACCGTCTGGAACCAGGAGTGAGTCCCATGCAGACCCTCGGCAACCTGATCAACAACGAGGCCGTCGCTGGCCGCTCCGAACGCCACGCGACCGTCTACAACCCGGCTACCGGTGAGCCGCGCCTCTATGTGTCGCTTTCATCGGCTGACGAAACCCGTGAGGCCATTGCCGCCGCCCAGGCCGCCTTCGAAGGTTGGTCGAAGACGCCGCCGCTGGTGCGCGCCCGCGTCATGTTCCGTTTCAAGGCGTTGCTCGAGGAGCGGCGCGACGACGTGGCGCGGCTGATCTCGCTGGAGCACGGCAAGGTGTTCTCCGATGCGCAGGGTGAAGTCACTCGCGGGCTGGAAGTGGTGGAGTTCGCCTGCGGCATCCCGCATCTGCTCAAGGGCGAGTTCTCGCCCAACGTCGGGCGCGACATCGATTCCAACTCGCTGATGCAGCCGCTGGGTGTCTGTGTTGGTATTACGCCGTTCAACTTCCCGGCCATGGTGCCGCTGTGGATGCTGCCGGTGGCCATCGCCTGCGGCAATACCTTCGTCTTGAAGCCGTCGGAGAAGGACCCGAGCGCGACGATGTTGCTTGGTGAACTGCTGGCCGAAGCCGGACTGCCGGCGGGCGTGCTGAACATCGTCAACGGGGACAAGGAAGCGGTGGACGTGCTGCTCACCGACGAGCGCGTGCAGTCGGTGAGCTTCGTCGGCTCGACGCCTATCGCCGAGTACATCTACAGCACCGCGTCGGCCCACGGTAAGCGTTGCCAGGCCTTGGGCGGCGCTAAGAACCACATGGTGATCATGCCCGACGCCGATCCGCAGCAAGTGGTTGGCTCGCTGATGGGGGCCGCCTATGGCTCTGCCGGTGAGCGTTGCATGGCGATCTCGGTGGCGGTCTGTGTCGGCGACGAGGTGGCGGACAATCTGGTCGAGATGCTCAAGGGCGAGATTGCGCAGATGCGTACTGGTCCGGGCACGGGGGTTGAGCCTGAGCCGCACATGGGGCCGCTGGTCACCCGTGAGCATCAGCAGAAGGTCGTCAGCTACATCGACCTGGGCGTGGAAGAGGGCGCGACTCTGGTCTGCGATGGCCGTGAGTTGAAAGTTGATGGCTACGAGAACGGCTTCTACGTCGGCCCGAGCCTGTTCGATCGGGTGACGCCCGAAATGCGCATCTACAAAGAAGAAATCTTCGGTCCGGTCTTGGCGGTCGTACGCGTCAAATCCTTTGACGACGCGTTGAAGCTGGTCAACGACCACGAGTTCGGCAACGGCACCTCGATCTTCACCCGTGATGGGGACACCGCGCGGCAGTACGAGGAAGAGGTCAAAGTCGGCATGGTCGGCGTCAACGTGCCGATCCCGGTGCCGATGGCGTTCCACTGCTTCGGCGGCTGGAAGCGCTCGATCTTCGGCCCGCTGAACATGCATGGTCCGGACGGCGTGCGTTTCTTCACCCGGATGAAGACCGTGACTCGGCGCTGGCCGACCGGTATCCGTGCCGGCGCGGATTTTTCGATGCCGACAATGAAATAAGCCGCAGGGCCGGGACGATCACCCAGGCAACTGCCGGTGCTGGCCCCGGCTCATTTCGATTAAGCTTCTCCGCCCCCCTGGGGCGGCCGTTTTATTCATCTACCGTAACGGGCTTCGCCATGCGCAGTACCCCCCGTGAAAAAGGCTCCTCCATCACTCGCGTGCTGGAAATCATCGAAGCTGTGGCCGGCGCCGCGGAGCCGCTGACGCCCAGTGCGCTGGCGGACAAGCTGGACATTCCCAAGGCCAGCGCCCATCGCCTGGTACAGACACTGGAAAAAGAAGGCTTTCTGCAGTTCGGCTTGCGTGGCGGCCTGCTGCCGGGCGATCGGTTGCATGTCACCGCGGTGAATATCCTTGGCAGCGGCCGACACAAGGCGCTGCGTCAGGCAATCCTGCGCCAGCTGTCCGAGGAGATCGGTGAAACCTGCGGCTTGTCCGTACCTGATGGCCTGGACATGCTCTATTTCGACCGCGTACAGACCAACTGGCCGCTACAGATCAATCTGCCCATCGGTAGCCATACGCCGCTCTGGTGCACCGCCAGCGGCAAGCTCTATCTCGCTTCGCTACCTCAGGAGCAGCTGGACAAGATCCTGCCGCGCCTGCCGATCCGGCAGCTGGCACGCAATACCCTCACCGATCTCAGTGCCTTGCGCGACGACCTTGCACGGATCCGCGAAGAGGAGCTGGCCACCGATTCGGAAGAATTCATCGACGGTATGGTGGCCTGCGCCGTGCCGGTGCGCGACGGCCGCGGTGAGCTGAGTGCCTGCTTGTTCACTCATGCGCCAGTGATTCGTTGCTCGATGGAGTCGCTGCTGGCATTCGTGCCGCGCCTGCGTGCGGCGGCCAGAGAGCTGGAGGCCATTGTCAGCGGTTGAAGCGTACTGCTTGGGTTTCGTCTCTGGCAGGCCTTCGGCCTGCATGCGCCGCGAGGTCGCGGCTCCCACGAAGCGTCGCGGGTTGGTGGGAGCGCCGACCTCGGCGCGAAGCTTTTCAGGCTTCGGTAATAGAGCGGATGACGCTCTTTTCATCCACCGTGCTCCGCCTCGGTGGCCGTCACCGGGTGGACCGTCACCGGGTGGACCGCCACCCGGTGGATCGCCACCCGGTGGATCGGTGAAGCGTGATCCACCCTACAACTGCTTTGTTTCGTCCCTGGCAGGCCTTCGGCCTGCATTCGCCGCGGGGTCGCGGCCCCCATGAAGCGTCGCGGGCTGGTGGGAGCGCCGACCTCGGCGCGAAGCTTTTCAGGCTTCGGTAATAGAGCGGATGACGCTCTTTTCATCCACCGTGCTCCGCCTCGGTGGCCGTCACCGGGTGGACCGCCACCCGGTGGATCGCCACCCGGTGAATCGGTGAAGCGTGGTCCACCCTACAACTGCTCGGATTTCGTCCCTGGCAGTCCTTCGGCCTGCATTCGCCGCGGGGTCGCGGCTCCTACGAAGCATTGCGGGCTGGCCTAGTTACTTCTTCAACATCGCCCGCATCGCCGCCAATGCATCATTGCCGCGGGCCGCTTTCACTTCTACCGGCGCGTCTTCCTGGCCTTCCCACTCCAGGTCCTCCTGCGGCAGTTCGTCGAGGAAACGGCTGGGCATGCATTCGATGATTTCGCCGTACTGCTTTCGCTTGGCGGCAAAGGTCATGGCCAAGTTCTGCCGCGCGCGGGTGATGCCGACATAGGCCAGACGGCGTTCCTCTTCGATGGTATCGGCCTCGATGCTGGAGCGGTGCGGGAGGATTTCCTCCTCCATGCCGAGGATGAACACGTAAGGAAACTCCAGCCCCTTGGAGGCGTGCAACGTCATCATCTGCACGCCATCGGCGCCTTCTTCCTCTTCCTGCTGGCGTTCGAGCATGTCGCGCAGGACCAGCTTGGCGATGGCCTCCTCGATGGTCATTTCGCCTTCTTCGTCTTTCTCCAGCGTGTTCTTCAACGCATCGATCAGAAACCAGACGTTGCCCATGCGGAAGTCGGCGGCCTTGTCACTGGAGGTCTGCCCGCGCACCCAGGTCTCGTAGTCGATGTCCATGACCATGCTGCGCAGCGCGGCGATCGGGTCGTTCTGCGCGCATTGCTGGCGCAGGTTGTCCATGTAACGCTTGAAGCGCGACAAGCGATCGGTGAAACGGCTGTCGAGATGTTCGGCCAGACCCATCTCGTCGCAGGCCTGATACATCGAGATTTTGCGCGTGGTCGCGTAGTTGCCGAGCTTCTCCAGTGTGGTCGAGCCGATTTCCCGGCGCGGCACGTTGATCACGCGTAGAAAGGCGTTGTCGTCGTCCGGATTGACCAGCAGGCGGAAGTAGCTCATCAGGTCCTTCACTTCCTGACGGGCGAAGAAGCTGGTGCCGCCGGACAGCCGATAGGGAATCTGGTGGTGCTGCAGCTTCAGCTCGATCAGCTTGGCCTGGTAGTTGCCGCGATAGAGGATGGCGAAATCGCTGTAGGGCCGTTGGGTCTTCAGGTGCAGGGTGAGGATTTCCATCGCCACCCGCTCGGCCTCGGCTTCCTCGTTGCGGCAGCGGATCACGCGGATCGGATCGCCATGGCCCATTTCCGACCACAGCTGTTTCTCGAAGGCGTGCGGGTTATTGGCGATCAGGATGTTCGCGCACTTGAGGATACGGCTGGGGGGGCGGGAGTTCTGCTCGAGCATCACCACCTTGAGCGAGGGGAAGTCCTCCTTCAGCTGCATCAGATTTTCCGGCCGCGCGCCGCGCCAGGCGTAGATCGACTGGTCATCGTCGCCCACCACGGTGAAGTGCGCGCGCTCCTGCACCAGCAGTTTGACCAGCAAATACTGGCTGGCGTTGGTGTCCTGGTACTCGTCCACCAGCATGTAGCGCACCTTGTTGCGCCACTTCTCCAGCACCTCGGGGTGGTTCTGGAACAGCTTGACCGGCTGCATGATGAGGTCGTCGAAATCCACCGCGTTGTACGCCTTGAGCGTGCGCTGGTAGTGGGTGTAGACGATAGCGGCGGTCTGCTCCTTGGGGTTGCGTGCGTTTTCGAGCGCCTCTTCAGGCAGGATCAGGTCGTTCTTCCAGTTGCCGATGTAGCCCTTGATCTCGTCCACGCCGTCGTCACCGGCGTATTCCTTCTGCATGATGTCGGTCAGCAGCGCCTTGATGTCGCCCTCATCGAAGATCGAGAAGCCGGGCTTGTAACCCAACTTGGCGTATTCCTTGCGAATGATGTTCAGACCGAGGTTGTGAAAGGTCGAGACCGTCAGGCCGCGGCCTTCCCCGCCGCGCAGCAGGCTGCTGACGCGCTCCTTCATTTCACGGGCGGCCTTGTTGGTGAAGGTCACGGCGACGATGTACTGGGCGCGGATGCCGCACTGCTGGATCAGGTAGGCGATCTTGCGGGTGATCACGCTGGTCTTGCCGGAGCCGGCGCCGGCGAGCACCAGCATGGGGCCGCCGACGTAGTTCACGGCTTCCTGCTGCCGGGGGTTGAGTCGGGACATTCTCGTTCGGTCTGTTGAAGCGGGGGGCGAGAGTTTAGCAGGGCAAGCCCTGCCAGATGACGTTGACCAGGCTTCGTGCCTACCAGTCGTCGCCCGCCGTACTCAGTTTTGGACAGGAATGCTCTAGTCTATGCGCGCCGTGACCGCCTTAGGCTGTTCAGTCACCGCTCCGCTTCGCACAAGGAGGTGTGCCGTCGAGGTGGCCAACCATCCTCTTGCTCCGCACGAACCGGGGACACACCGTGACAGCGCCCATCCAACCCATGCGTCTGGTTCTGCTGGCAGACGAGCCCGAGTGGGGCGAACGTTTGCACGCCGCGCTGGTCGCGTTGCGTAGCCAACACCTGCTGCTGATCGCCGATGACTGGCCCTCCGCCGCTGCGCATCTGGCTGAAGCGGGTCACGTCTTGCTGCTCACCACGCCGCGCCGCCGTCCGGCTTCGGGCCGTTTTCCCATTCCTACCATGCTCCTGCTCGACGAAGAGCCGGACGAGGCGCCCGATGGCGTTGTCGACTGGCTGGTCGGTTCGCAGTTCAGCGCCGATGTGTTGCGCCGCAGCCTGCGTTATGCACGAGAACGGTGCGCTCTGCATGCGGCACTGCAGCGCCTGTCCGAGCAGGACCCGCTGACAGGAGTCGTGAACCGCCAGGGATTCCAGGCGTTGCTTGCGGGAGAGCTGGCGGAGCACGACGGCGGGGGGTTGGCCCTGGGACTGCTGGACCTGGACAATTTTCGCCGGGTCAACGAGGCGCTGGGGCACCAGGCCGGTGACGGGCTGATCCTGCAAGTGGTGGCGCGCTTGAAGGCGCAGCTGGAGGTTGGCGACCGGATCGCGCGGCTGGGTGGCGACGAATTCGGCCTGCTACTGGATACCGGGCGCCGCTCCGGGCGCGCCGAGCAGGTAGCCGATCGGGTGGTGGAAGCCTTGGCCGAGCCTTACTGGCTCGACGGCGAAAGCCTGATGCTCGGCTGCAGCCTCGGGCTGGCCCACGCCAAGGCCGATACCGATGCCGATCAGCTGCTATGGCTGGCGCAGGTTGCCATGCGGCAGGCCAAGGCCAAGCAAGGGTGTACCTGGTATCTCTACAACGAGCGGGTCAATCGCAGCGCCAGCAGCCTGGCGGACCTGGAAGGTGAGCTGCGCCGTGCGCTGCGCCGCGATGATCTGGAATTGCACTATCAGCCGCGGCTGTGCATGGAGACCGGCCGCATCGTCGGGCTGGAAGCGCTGGTGCGCTGGCCGCATGCCTCGCGCGGTCTGCTGGCGCCGGACGAGTTCATCCCCATGGCCGAGGAAAGCGGGCTGATCGTTCCGCTGGGCTATTGGGTCATTTCACGGGCGCTGCGCGACATGCAGAGCCTGCGTGAAAAGGGCTCCGGCGAGCTGCATATGGCGGTGAATCTGTCGTTTCGGCAATTTCAGGACAGCCAATTGCTGGTCACCCTGCAGCGACTGATCGAGGAGCGCGGTGTGGACCCGCGCTGGCTTGAATTCGAGCTCACCGAGACCGCGGTGATGCGCCGCAGCGATCAGGTCAGCGGGACCATGAGCGCGCTGGCGGAGCTGGGTGTGCGCTTCTCGCTGGACGATTTCGGCACCGGATTTTCGTCGTTCGTGCACCTGAGCCGGCTTCCTATCAGCCTGCTGAAAATCGACAAGAGCTTCGTCGATGGGGTCAGCGCCAAGGCGGACAACAGCCTGGTCCAGGCCATGATCGGTCTGGCTCATGACCTGGGGCTAGAGGTGGTGGCCGAAGGCGTGGAACGGGCCGGTCAGTTGAAACTGCTGGAGCGCTACGGCGCCAATCAGGTGCAGGGCTACCTGATCAGCAAGCCGCTGCCACTGGCGGAGCTGGAGCGCTTCCTGGATCAGGAGCATCAGGCCCAGCTCAGCGGCTGAGGCGAACGCCGGGTGCGGCACCCGGCGCCCAGCCGGCTAGCGCACCATGTGCAGGAAGTGCATGTGTTTCTCGTACTGGTCGAGGATGTCGCCGATGACGCCCTCGCGGCTCCAGCCCATCACATCGTAGTTCTGTCCGCCTTCCTTGAGGTGCACCTCGGCGCGGTAGTAGTTGCGCTCGTCCTCGTCACCTTCTTCGGAGACGACGAAGCTCGGCATCGGATAGCCGCGCGGACGGATCTGGTAGATGAAGTCGGGAGCGCCCTCGTGGGTGATCGCCAACCCGGTACGGTTGTCCTCACCGCTGGTCAGTTCTACGCTGTAGCCCTGCTGGCGCAGCTCCTCGGCCACTGCAGTACAGGCCGGGGCCGCAACTTCCCTGATGAAGCGCTCCACATCGCGGCGGCGCGGGTACTTGGTCAGGTTCTGCACGCGTCGCCGCCAACCGCCTTCCTGCGGCGCGGTGGGCGTGGTGCTGAGTGACTGATAGCGCAGGCCTTGCTTGGTGGCATCGACGCGCAACGCCTTGAGCAGCCCCCACATGGCGCAGAGCAGTACCAGGGTGAAGGGCAGCGCGCTGGCGATCGTGGCGGTCTGCAAGGCCGTCAGGCCATCGGCGAGCAGCAGCGCGATGGCCACCGCGCCCATGGAACCGGCCCAGAACACGCGCTGCCAGACGGGCGTCTGGCCTTGGCCACCGGAAGCGAGCATGTCCACCACCAGCGCACCGGAGTCCGCCGAGGTAACGAAGAACACCACGACCATGATGATCGCGATCAGCGATAGCAGCGAGGCAAAGGGGAAGTGCTCGAGAAAGGCGAACAGTGCCAATGAGCTGTCGCGCTCGATGGCTTCACCCAGACTGGTTACGTGGTCCCAGAGAATCATGTGAATCGCGGTATCGCCGAACACCGTCATCCAAAGCAACGTGAAGGCAGTCGGCACCAACAGGACGCCGGTGACGAACTCGCGAATGGTGCGGCCACGTGAGATCCGCGCGATGAACAGCCCGACAAAGGGCGACCAGGCCAGCCACCAGCCCCAGTAGAACAGCGTCCAGCCGCCTATCCAGTCGTTCGGCTCGTAGGCGTAGAGATTGAAGGTAGCGGTGACGATCTGGGAGAAGTAGTTACCGGTGTTCTGCACGAAGGTCTGCAGGATGAACACGGTGGGGCCGGCGATCAGTACCAAAAGCAGCAACAGGACCGCCAACGTCAGGTTCAACTCGGACAGCCGGCGTACGCCCTTGTCCAGCCCGGTGACCACGGAAATGGTCGCCAGCAACGTGGTGCCTGCGATCAGTGCGATCTGTACCGGTATCGATACCGGCAGCCCATAAAGATGGTTCAAGCCGGTGTTGATCTGGGTGACCCCAAGACCCAGAGAGGTGGCGACGCCGAGTACGGTGCCAATGATGGCGAAGATATCCACCGCGTGGCCGATCGGGCCATGAATACGTTCACCGATCAGCGGGTACAGGGCCGAGCGCAGGGTCAGCGGCAACCCTTGCCGATAGCTGAAATAGGCCAGGATCATCGCGACGATGGCGTAGATAGCCCAGGCGTGCAGTCCCCAGTGGAAGAAGGTGATTTTCATCGCTTCGCGTGCGGCGTCTACGGTGCCGCCTTCGCCGACCGGGGGGGATAGAAAGTGCATCACCGGCTCGGCGACGCCGAAGAACATCAGACCGATACCCATGCCCGCCGAGAACAGCATCGAGAACCAGGTGAGGTAGCTATAGTCCGGCTCGCTGTGATCGGGGCCGAGCTTGATCTCTCCGTACCGGCTGAGGGCCAGCAACACGACCATCAGCAGAATGATCGCCACGGCAAGAATGTACAGCCAACTGACATTGGCGATGATCCAGGCCTGGACATCGCTGAAGACGCGCTGAGCATGCTCCGGGGCGGCGACGCTGTAGATCACCAGCATCAGGATCAGAACGGCAGAGCCGTAGAAAACGGGGGGGTTGAGGGTAGGGGAAGAAGACTTGTTGGCCTCCATGCTGCGCTCCTTTGATAACCGATTAGGGAGTGGCCGCCTGTGGCGAAGAGGACGCAATCTAACATATCGGTCAGCTTTCGACCGGACACGCAGGTCGTCCACTGCCTCGCTTCGCTGGTTGGGCCGCCTGGAAATCCGGTTTGCAATTGAATTACCGATTCCAATCGATCGCCGTTGGAGGGGGCGTAACTCAGCCGCCCTGGCTGCCGGGTCTGTACTGCAGGGCTTCGGCCAGGTGCGCACGGCCGATGGCCGTGTGCTGCTGCAGGTCTGCCAGGGTCCGCGCGACTTTCAGGATCCGGTGCGCGGCGCGCAGCGAAAGTCCGAGTCGCTCGCAGGCGCGTTCCAGCCATTGCTGGTCCTCGGCTTGCAATTGGCAATGGCTGCGCAGACCGCTGAGGTCGAGAAATGCATTGGCGCAGCCTTGGCGCTGCAACTGGATGCGTCGCGCTTCGGCGACCTGGGCCGCGACCTGTGCAGTGGTTTCGCTGCCGGCCAGTGGCGCGTTCAGTGCCGTGGCTTCGCGTGCCACGGTGAGGTGCAGGTCGATACGATCGAGCAACGGCCCGGACAGCTTGCCGCGGTAGCGCTGAATCTGATCGGGTGAACAGCGGCAGCGCCCGCTCGGGTCTCCCAGGTAGCCGCAGGGGCAGGGATTCATCGCCGCGACCAGTTGAAAGCGAGCCGGGAATCGCACCTTGTCCCGTGCCCGGGCAATAACGATGCAGCCTGATTCCAGTGGCTCGCGGAGCACCTCCAGGACTTTGCGATCGAATTCCGGCAGCTCATCGAGAAACAACACGCCCTGGTGCGCCAAGGTGATTTCGCCCGGCCGCGGTCGGCTACCACCGCCAACCAGAGCCGGTCCCGATGCACTGTGATGGGGCTGACGGAAAGGCCGCTGCGGCCAATGCTCGAGCGGTGACTGGCTGGCGACCGAATGAATCGCCGCGACTTCCAACGCCTCCTGCTCTTCCAGAGGCGGTAGCAGGCCCGGAAGACGGCTGGCGAGGAGCGTCTTGCCGGTGCCCGGCGGCCCGGAAAACAAAAGGTTGTGCGCGCCCGCCGCAGCGACCAGCAGGCCGCGCTTGGCAGCAACTTGGCCTTGCACCTCGGCCAGGTCGGGATAGGGCAACAGTTGACGCAGCAAACCTTGGGCTTCGAACGGCGCAAGAGGCGCGACGCCATTGAAATGCGCTGCGACCTCGAGCAAATGATCGGCGGCGTAGACCACCAGGCCAGAGGCCAGGCTGGCTTCCTCGGCATTGGCGCGTGGTACCAGCAGAGCACGTCCGGCTTTGCGTGCGGCTAGTGCGGCGGGCAGAACGCCCTGAACCGGGCGTAGCGCTCCAGACAGTGCCAGCTCGCCCAGGCATTCGAGGCTATCGAGGCGGTCCGGGGGAATCTGACCGCTCGCCGCGAGAATACCCAGGGCGATGGCCAGATCGAAGCGGCCACCGTCTTTCGGCAAGTCCGCCGGGGCGAGATTGAGGGTTATACGGCGGGCAGGAAAGTCAAAGTCGGAGGTCAGAATCGCGCTGCGCACACGATCCTTGCTTTCCTTGACGGCGGTCTCCGGCAGCCCGACCAGCGCCAGCGAGGGCAAGCCGTTGGCCAGGTGGGCTTCCACGGTGACGCTGGGCGCCTCGACGCCCACCTGGGCGCGGCTATGAACAATGGCAAGGGACATTCGATCACTCCTTTGATCGTGTCGCCACCGGGTTTATTCGGAGGCGGGGGGCACCAGTCTTTCTTCCAGCTCGGCGACCTTGGCCTCGAGCGCTTCGAGCCGCGCCCGTGTGCGGGCCAGGACGACCATCTGGCTGTCGAACTCGTCACGACTGACGACATCCAGCTTACTCAGCGCGCCCTGCACGATCCCTTTCAGCTGGGCTTCGATTTCCGGGCGGGGTAGTGGCGTTTCGCCGTTGAACAGGCGCGAAGCCTGGGAGCCGATGGCGTCGAGAAAAGCTTTGGGTGGAAACATGAGCATCACCTGTTTCTGAGCGGCGGGCAGTGTAACACGGGCCGTCCGCGGTCATTTTTTACCAGCATGCACGATTATGGGCAGACGCCTGCGTCGTTGTGCGCGGTATTGGTGCGCGGTTGCGCTGGTTCGCTACAGGCACCACGGCATCCCGGCGTCGCGGAACGCACCAGACCGCGCTTTCCAGCAAACTGGCACCGATTCTGCTTGGAGGGCCATGACGATGCACCAGAGCGTTGCGGTGCGCAGGCGATTCGGGACGTTTCGTCGGATCGGTTGATGGTGTCGGGAGTCGCTCGGCCACGCCGGCGCGTTACAAGAGCCAGACACTGAGCTTAGACTTGAGCCGGGTTCGTACTTCTGGGGCAAGTCCACCTAACGGGAGAGTTTCATGAAACTAGTCACTGCCATCATCAAGCCGTTCAAGCTGGACGACGTACGCGAGTCGCTGTCCGAGATCGGTGTTCAAGGCATCACAGTCACCGAGGTCAAGGGTTTCGGGCGCCAGAAAGGCCATACCGAGCTGTATCGCGGTGCCGAGTACGTGGTCGATTTTCTGCCGAAAGTGAAGATCGACGTGGCGATTGCCGACGATCAGCTCGATCGGGTGATCGAAGCCATCACCAAGGCGGCCAATACCGGCAAGATCGGTGACGGCAAGATTTTCGTCGTCAATTTGGAACAGGCCATCCGCATCCGGACAGGCGAAACCGATACCGACGCGATCTGATCGGCTTCGTCGCGTAGGGAGCGATTGACCGGGCGGAGACGCCCGAGTTCGCCGAAATCAGCCAAGCCAACCGAGTCTGATTTCTCGCTGCCACGCACGATCTCGATCGTTTTGCGATTGCCTGCCTAGCAGGCCTACGAACCCCACGCCCCAGGAGTAAAACCATGACTCTGCGAAAATTCGCAGGGCTAGGAGCCCTTTTGTCTCTGATCAGCCCCGGCATCGCCATGGCGCAGGAGGCAACGCTTGATTCAGGTGACACGGCATGGATGCTCACAGCCACTGCGCTGGTGCTGTTCATGACGATTCCAGGCCTGGCACTGTTCTACGGCGGCATGGTCCGTTCCAAGAACATTCTGTCGGTCATGATGCAGTGCTTCGCCATCACTGGCCTGATGAGCATCCTCTGGATGGTCTACGGTTACAGCCTGGCCTTCGACACGGCTGGCATGGAAGCGGGGGTCACCAATCTCAATTCCTTCGTTGGCGGTCTGGGGCGTGTCTTCCTCAGCGGGCTGACGCCGGACAGCCTCACCGGTACCGTGCCGGAGAGCGTGTTCATCACCTTCCAGATGACCTTCGCCATCATCACTCCGGCGCTTATCGTCGGTGCCTTCGCCGAACGTATGAAGTTCTCCGCGATGCTGGTGTTCATGGGTGTCTGGTTCACCCTGGTCTATGCGCCCATCGCGCATATGGTTTGGGGTGGCGACGGCGGCCTGATGTGGGATTGGGGGGTGCTCGACTTCGCCGGCGGCACCGTGGTGCACATCAATGCCGGTATCGCAGGCTTGGTGGCGTGCATCGTGCTCGGCAAGCGCAAGGGCTTCCCCACCACGCCGATGGCGCCGCATAACCTGGGCCTGACCCTTGTTGGTGCAGCGATGCTGTGGGTCGGTTGGTTCGGCTTCAACGCCGGGTCCTCACTGGCCTCCAACGGCACCGCCGGCATGGCCATGCTGGTTACCCAGATCGCGACGGCTGCCGCGGCACTGGCCTGGATGTTCGCCGAGTGGCTGACTCACGGCAAACCCAGCGCGCTGGGCATCGCTTCGGGCGTGGTTGCCGGTCTGGTTGCCGTTACCCCGGCTGCCGGCACCGTGGGCCCGATGGGTGCGCTGATCATCGGTCTGGCCTCTGGCGCCATCTGCTTCTTCTGTGCCACCAGTCTGAAACGCAAGCTCGGTTACGACGACTCCCTGGACGCCTTTGGCGTGCATGGCGTCGGCGGCATCGTCGGTGCGTTGTTGACGGGTGTGTTCGCGGCTCCGGCGCTGGGCGGCTTCGGTGAAGTGGACAACATCGCGCTGCAGCTGTGGATCCAGTTCAAGGGTGTGCTGTTCACCGTCGTGTACACCGCCATCGTCACCTTCGTGATTCTCAAGGTGATCGATGTGGTGATGGGGCTGCGGGTCAGCGAAGAAGAGGAAACCATCGGCCTCGACCTCAGCCTGCACAACGAGCGTGGCTACAACCTGTAAGCACACGGAGTGCGCCCGGAGCCAACCCGGGCGCCTTTAACCGAACAGCGTCGTGAGGCGCTCGGCAAAAGGTGATAACAAATGGATAGCACAGCACTGATACCCGTTCAGTACGGACTCGATACCTTCTACTTCCTTATCTGCGGCGCGCTGGTGATGTGGATGGCGGCCGGTTTTTCCATGCTCGAAGCCGGTCTGGTCCGGGCGAAGAACACCGCCGAGATACTCACCAAGAACATCGTGCTCTACGCCGTGGCGTCGATCATGTATCTGCTGATCGGCTACTACATCATGTATTCCAGTCCGGACGGCGGCATTCTGCCGAGCCTGGGCTTTCTGATCGGCGATGAGAACGCGGTAGACGTGGTCGCCGCCGGCGGCGAAGACGCGCCTTACTACTCGACGCGCGCGGACTTCTTCTTCCAGGTGGTATTCGCTGCGACCTGCATGTCGGTCGTTTCTGGTGCGGTGGCCGAGCGGATGAAGCTCTGGGCTTTCATCGCCTTTGCAGTGGTGATGACCGGCATCATCTACCCGGTGCAGGGTTTCTGGAAATGGGGCGGTGGTTTCCTCGACGCGGCTGGTTTCCTCGATTTCGCCGGTTCCGGTCTGGTGCACATGGCCGGCGCTTCCGCTGCTCTGGCTGGCGTGCTGCTGTTGGGGCCGCGCAAGGGCAAATACGGCCCGAACGGTCAGATCAACGCGATCCCCGGCGCCAACCTGCCGCTGGCGACCCTCGGTGCGTTCATCCTGTGGATGGGGTGGTTCGGCTTCAACGGCGGTTCGCAACTGAAGATGAGCACCATCGAAGACGCCAACGCGGTCGCTCAGGTGTTCACCAATACCAATATGGCGGCTGCCGGTGGCCTGGTTGCGGCACTGATCACAGCGCGCCTGCTGTTCGGCAAGTCCGATCTGACCATGATCCTCAACGGTGCACTGGCCGGTCTGGTCGCCATCACCGCCGAGCCGCTGACCCCGAGCGCGCTGCAGTCCGTGTTGATCGGTGGTGTGGGCGGCGTACTGGTAGTGTTCAGCATCCTTGGCCTGGACAAGCTCAAGCTTGATGACCCTGTCGGTGCTATATCGGTGCATGGTGTTGTCGGCATGTGGGGCTTGCTGGCCGTACCGCTGACCAATGCGGACGCCTCGTTCGGAGCGCAGCTGCTGGGTCTGGTGTCGATCTTTGCCTGGGTGTTCATCGCCAGCCTGATCGTCTGGGGCATCATCAAAGCCGTGTTCGGCCTGCGTGTCAGCGAAGAGGAGGAATACGAGGGTGTTGATGTGGTCGAGTGCGGCCTCGAAGCCTACCCGGAGTTCACCAGTAAACGTTGACCTGCAATCTAATGACGAGGGCGCCTATGGCGCCCTTTGTTTTTTCTGGCGCCGCGCTAGAATGCGCCCGTTCAGGTGATCGCAGAGGCTCCGGCATGTGGCAACAGACGATGATCACGCTGCGCCCGAAATCGCGCGGTTTTCACCTGGTTACCGACGAGCTGCTTGCACAACTGCCGGAACTGCAACAATGCCCGGTCGGTCTGTTACACCTGTGGCTGCGTCATACATCGGCCTCGCTGACCATCAACGAGAACGCCGACGGCGCGGTTCGGCGCGACTTCGAGCGGTTCTTCAACCGCCTGGTGCCGCAGGGTCAGGATGGTTACGAACATGATTACGAGGGGCCGGACGATCTGCCGGCACACTTCAAGGCGAGCCTGCTCGGTTGCCAGGTGAGTTTGCCGGTCAGTGAGGGGCGATTGGCATTGGGGACTTGGCAGGGTATCTATCTGGGCGAGCACCGTGATCAGGGCGGCGCCAGGCAGATCCTTGCAACGCTGTACGGAATGGCAAGTTGAATTTTTTTTGGCGATGGCGAACAAATCACATCGCTGGGCTATAACTTCCGCTTTGGCAAGGTACGAGGTTGAACATGAGCGACGAAGAATTAGAACAAGACCTGGACGTTAACGACGAGGAAGATGACGAGGAGCTGGCTGCTGCCGACGACGGCGACGATCTCGCTGATGAAGAGGGGACCGACAGCGAGCGCGCCACTCCAACGACCAAGAAGGCCAAGGCCAAGGCTGTCGTCGTCGACGAGCTGCCAAGTCTGGAGGCCAAGCAGCGCGAACGCGATGAGCTGGCGCGCGCCATGGAGGAATTTTTGGCGCGGGGAGGACGTGTGCAGGAAGTCGAACCCAATGTAGTCGCCGATCCGCCGAAAAAGCCGGACAGCAAATACGGCAGTCGGCCTATTTGAATCGCCGCCCATGAAAAAGCCCGCGCTATTGCGGGCTTTTTTGTGAATCAGGATGTCGCGTTTTGATCGCGCTGCGCTCAGTGCCAGCGGTCGAGCAATGGCGGCAATTCGGACAGGCTGCCGATTTCAGCGTCGGGTCTGCCGGCGTGTTGCCACTCAACTCCGCCGGGGTTGAACCAGATCGCACGCATGCCGGCGCGCTGGGCGCCGCCGATATCGTCGCTGGGATGGTCGCCGATATGCACCGCGTGGGTGGCCTCCACGCCGCCCCGCTTGAGCGCTTCGCGGAACGGATGTGGGTCGGGCTTGCCGACCCCGAGCTCCTCGGCGCAGAGGGCGAAGCGGAAGTAGTCGGCCAGCCCCAGCCGGCTGACGTCGGCGTTACCGTTGGTCAGCACGCCGAGCATGTAGCGATTGGCGAGCAGCTCCAGTGTGGGGTGCACCTCGGGAAATAACTCGACAGCGTGTCTCGCCTCGAGAAAGACCCGGAAACCCGCTTCGGCCAGCTCTTTGGCTTCGCCCGGCGGGTAGCCGGCCTGCTCCAGTGCGTTGAACAGTATCTGCCGGCGCAGCTCGCTGAGGCGATGCTTGAGCATAGGGTCGGCTTGCAGCAGCCGCTCACGGATGGCCCACAGCGCTTCAGTGGTGAAGTCGCCCAGGCGTGGCGCATTGCGTCCTAGCCAATCGCGCAGGGTCGCTTCGGCGCCGCGCATGACGGGCGCGACATCCCAAAGCGTGTCGTCGAGGTCGAAGGTGATCAGCTGAATACTCATGGCTCGCTGTCCTGTTTGCGGCGCGCTCGCGGGTGCGCCTGATCATAGACCTTGGCCAGATGCTGAAAGTCCAGGTGGGTATAGATTTGCGTGGTGCCGATGTCGGCATGACCGAGCAACTCCTGCACCGAGCGCAAGTCTTGGGAGGATTCCAGCATGTGGCTGGCGAAGCTGTGCCTGAGCATGTGCGGGTGAAGATGCTGGCCGAGCTCTCGCACGCCGGCTTGGCGTACCCGCAGCTGTACCGCGCGAGCCCCGAGGCGCCGACCATGCTGGCTGACGAAGACCGCGCCATCGGCTGGATTGCTCAGCGTCCTCAGTGGTAACCAGGCCTGCAGCGCTTCACGGGCCTTGCGACCGATGGGTAGCACACGCTCCTTGTTGCCTTTGCCATGAACCTGAACCAGACCGGCCGGCAGATCGAGCTGATCGAGGTTGAGACCGACCAGCTCGGCCAGACGCAGACCGGACGAATAGAACAGTTCGAGCATGGCCTGATCGCGATGGCCGATGAAATCGTCCTCAATCCCGCCGTCGAGCAGCTGCATCGCTCTATCGGTATCGAGCAGGCGCGGCAGACGCTTCTCGCCCTTGGGCGCGGAGATACCGGCCGCCGGATCATGGGCGCAGCGCTTTTCCTCGTTGAGATAGCGATAAAGGCCCCGCAACGACGACAGCAGACGTGCCAGGCTGCGGCCGGATTGACCTTGGCGATGCTGTTCGGCGATAAGCTGGCGAACCTGAGGACTTTTCAGTTCGGCCCATCGCTCGAGGTGCTGCTTGTGGCAGAAGTTCATCACCTTGATTAGATCGCGCCGGTAACCATCGAGGGTGTGAGGCGACATCTGCCGCTCGCTGCGCAGGTGTTCGAAATAGGCGTCGAGATCGTTCTGCATCAGGGCTCACTTCGATAAGAGGCAGCCATCAGCTGGAAGCTGAACGTAGAAGCCGGACGAAGTGCTCGTGGTTCGTGCATTGGCTTCCAGCGTCCAGCGGCGTCTAACGTACCGAGCGCAGCGGTGCTGAGTAGTGCGGCAGGACGCGCGTCAGCACCTCGGCGATATAGCCGAGAAACAGCGTGCCCAGCGAACTCTTGTAATGCTGCGGGTCCTGGCTGCCGATCGCCAGGATGCCTTGCTGCTGGTTGAGCGCAACCACCGCGGCCGAGCCGATGCCGCTGCTTTCTTCTTCGCCAAACAAAAACGCCAGCTCATGCGGGCGCAGTACACCGCAGACGGTTTTGCCGGTGCCGAGCAGGCCGCCAATGGCCTGCTGCGCGTCGGCGGCGGTCACGCTGCGGCCAACCGGCAACGGCGAATCGCTGAACAAGATCAGGCTGACATAGGGCACCTGGAACTCATGCCGAAGGCTTTCATCCACCGCGCCGATGATTTCTTCCAGGCTGTTGGCGTCCAGCAGGTCGAGGACCAGCCGGCGCGTTTTGTCGAACAGCCTGTCGTTGTCGCGAGCCACATCCATCAGCTGCGACAGGCGATGGCGCATTTCGATGTTGCGTTCACGTAGCAGCTTCACCTGCCGCTCGACCAGCGACACGGCGCCGCCGGGCAGGTGGGGGATGCGCAGCTCGGGAATCAACTCGTCGTGATCGACAAAGAATTCCGGATGGGCGCGCAGATAGGCCACGACGGTTTCGGCGTCCGGCAGGTGCGGCTTATCCTGGTTTTGCTCGGTCATAGGCGAACTTGTCCTTCGAAAACGCGAACGGCGGGACCGGTCATCATAACCGGCTGCCCTGGTCCTGCCCATTCGATGGACAAACGGCCACCCGGTAGATCGAGTTGTACGGGTGAGTCCATCCAGCCCTGGCGAATCGCAGCGACCGCTGCGGCGCACGCGCCGGTGCCGCAGGCTTGGGTTTCGCCAGCGCCACGTTCCCAAACCCGCAGTTTCGCGTGCTGGCGGTCAACCACCTGCAGAAAACCGGCATTGACTCGCTGCGGGAAGCGCGGGTGGTGCTCGATCTTCGGCCCCAGTTCATGCACCGGCGCGGTGGTGACGTCATCCACCCGCAACACGGCGTGTGGGTTGCCCATGGACAGCGCGGCGATCTCTAACTGCTGGCCGTCGACATTCAACGGATAGCTCAGGGCTTCGCCATCAGCCAGGAACGGAATATCGGCCGGCACCAGACGTGGAGGGCCCATGTCGACACTGATCTGCCCGTCGGGGCGGATGTCCAACTCGATGATCCCGCCTTTGGTCTCGACGCGAATCTGCCGCTTCATGGTCAGACGCTTGTCGAGCACGAAGCGTGCGAAGCAGCGCGCACCGTTGCCGCATTGCTCCACTTCGGAACCGTCCGAGTTGAAGATGCGGTAGCGGAAATCAACATCGGGATCGTGCGGCGGCTCGACCAGCAACAGCTGATCGAAGCCCACGCCGGTATGCCGATCGCCCCATTGCTTGGCGTGTTTCGGCTGGATATGCGCGTGCTGGCTGATCAGGTCGATGACCATGAAATCATTACCCAGGCCGTGCATCTTGGTAAAACGCAAAAGCATCGTCGTGGCCTCAGGCAGGCAGCAGGCTTTCGCCGGCGTATAGCTCCTGCACGCTCTCGCGGCGGCGCACTTCGTAGACTTCGTCGCCATCCACCAGCACTTCGGCGGCTCGGCCGCGGGTGTTGTAGTTGGAACTCATGACAAAACCGTAGGCACCAGCCGAACGAACCGCCAGTAGGTCGCCTTCGGCCAGGACCAGTGGGCGTTCCTTGGCGAGAAAATCACCGGTTTCGCAGATCGGGCCAACGATGTCGTAGTGACGCGCATCACCCTCGCGTGGCTGCACGGGCACCACGTCCATCCAGGCCTGATACAGCGCCGGGCGGATCAGATCGTTCATCGCCGCATCGACGATGGCGAAGTCCTTGTGTTCGGTGTGCTTGAGGTACTCCACACGCGTCAGCAGCAGACCGGCGTTGGCCACGATCGAGCGACCGGGTTCGAACACCAGCGCCAGGTCGCGCCCGTCGATGCGCTTGCGCACCGCCTGTATGTAATCGCCGGCCAGCGGCGGTTGCTCTTCGCGATAGCGCACACCGAGCCCGCCACCCAGATCCAGGTGCTGAATGCGGATGCCCCGCACGGCCAGACGATCGATGAGTGCCAGCAAGCGGTCTAGCGCGTCGAGAAACGGTGGCAGCGTGGTGAGCTGCGAGCCGATGTGGCAATCGACGCCGATCACGTCAATGTTGCTCAACGCGTGAGCGCGGCCGTAGACCGCGTCGGCGTCTGCAATGGCGATGCCGAACTTGTTTTCCTTGAGGCCGGTGGAGATATACGGATGGGTGCCGGCATCCACATCGGGATTGACCCGTAGCGACACCGGCGCCATTACACCGAGCTCGGCAGCGACCTGCTGCAGACGTTCGAGCTCGTCGGTGGATTCTACGTTGAAACAGTGCACGCCGACTTCCAGCGCGCGCCGCATGTCATCACGGGTCTTGCCGACGCCGGAAAACACGATGCGCTCAGGCTGCCCGCCTGCTGCCAGCACGCGCTCCAATTCACCGCGCGACACGATATCGAAACCGGCACCGAGGCGAGCCAGTACGTTGAGCACGCCTAGATTCGAGTTAGCCTTGACCGCGAAGCAGACCAGGTGCGGCATGCCTTGCAGCGCGTCGGAATAGGCGCGGTACTGGGCCTCGATATGGGCGCGCGAATAGACGTAGGTAGGGGTGCCGAAGCGCTGCGCGAGAGCGGGCAGCGCCACGCCCTCCGCGAAGAGTTGACCGTCGCGGTACGAGAAGGCCTCCATGGAATGCCTCCTTTACAGTTCGAAACGGTCTTTGGAACGTTCGTTGGCGGTTGCTTCGTCGTCCGGATGATACAGCGGGCCTTTCTGGCCGCAGCCGCTAAGTGCGGAAGCGAGAACCGCGAGTGCAATAAGTGGAAGCAGTAGACGCTTCATTGGGGGCAATCCTTGAAAATCGATGGGCCGGAGTATACCCAGCACCTACCGGATTGCCTATGTGGCCGCGCTCGTCGGCAGCCACATCGGGCGACCGCTCCGACAGCCGCTCGCTAGACGCGGCGGTGGCCTGCTAAGCTCGTCGGCATCGTCGGCGGCCCTGTCCCGCCGTACAAAACCGCACCGAGGAAAACGATTCATGAGTCTGAGCGAAGCCCGCTTTCACGATCTTGTCGATGCCGCGCAGGAAGAAATCGAGGATGTGTTCGATCACAGCGGCATGGATGTCGATCTGGACAATTCCGGTGGCGTTCTCACCGTGCGTTTCGAAAACGGCACGCAGTTGATCTTCAGCCGTCAGCCGCCGTTGCGTCAACTGTGGGTGGCCGCGCGTTCGGGCGGCTTCCACTTCGACTACGACGAAGCCGCGTCGTTGTGGATCTGTGACACCAACGACGAGCGACTCGGTGAACTATTGGCCCGGGTTACGCAGGAGCAGGGGGGCGAGGCGCTCGAATTCGAAGACTTGTGATGCGAGACGCTGCCTGAGCCGGGTCGCCGTACCTGGGCCGTGATTTTTCCGGCACCCTTGCTTATTTAATGAGCTGTGATAGGGTCGAGTGCAGGTTAAAAAACCCCGCCTTCGGGCGGGGTTTTGCTTTTTTACCCACCGACGTTTTTTACAGGAGCTCACCCGGAACCATGGCCAGTGCACCGCCCATTATCATCACTCAACCTGATTTGCAGCGGCTCGAGCGGCTGCTCGACAGCCTGGCTGACTACGGTGCGGCCGCCGAGGCGCTCGAAGAAGAGTTGTCGCGTGCCCAGGTGGTCGAGCGTAGCGAGCTGCCTGCTGGCGTGGTGTCGATGAACTCGCGCGTCCATTGCCGCGAGGAGGGGAGCGGCAAGGACTACCATCTTACGTTGGTCTTCCCGCAGGATGCCGGGAAGGAGGGCACCGTATCGGTATTGGCGCCGGTAGGTACCGCCCTGCTGGGCATGAGTGTCGGCCAGCACATCGATTGGCCGACCCCTGGCGGCAAGGTGCTCAAACTCACGTTGCTGGCGGTCGAGTACCAACCTGAAGCGGCCGGCGACGTTGGTCTGTAACGAGCGTTTTAGTCCTCGCGTCGCGTCCGTTCAGACCGACCCCAGTGCCTGATTGAGCGCTGCTTCGAGATGCGCTTTGTAGCGCAGATGCTGCACGGTCTGGGTTCTCCCCCCACCGTGCAGACCGGACAGATCCAGGTCGGTGATGTAGCAGGGATAACGTTCGCCACCGCTCCGTTGGGCGAGGATGTAGCGAGCTACCGCGGCGAAGAGCCCGGCGCCATATTCCAGGCTGGAAAACTCCTGATGGTTGCAATACAGCGCTACCTGCGAGCGGCCCTTTTCGCTGGGTTCGATGATCGCTTGGATGTCGTAGAGCGGATCGCTGGCTTCCTCGCGCGGTGCCGCTCGGCGCTCGACAGCCAAGGGGCGATCCGGCGAAGCCTGTTGTAGCCGGTAGAAGAGGATGTCCATGGCCGCCAGACGGCTTTCTTCGAACGGCAGCTGAGTGGTGCGGCGGTAGCTCACCGACTGAAGGAAGCGCAGCAATGGCGTCAGCAGGGTCTGCTCGTCGCGATACGGCACCTGCTGACGCCACAGGGCATTGAATTCGTCCAACACCGTCAGCTCCGCCATCGCTCCCTGGATGCGATAGAACACCTGTAGGCATTGCGCTCTGGCCTGGGCCAGGATCAGCGCCAGGTCCTGGCCTTCCAAGGCATGTCGATCCACGCGCAGCGGGCGAGCGCGCTGGTGTGCCTCGCCCAAATGTTCGACCAGGGCCTGCAGGTCGCTCAGCTTCGTGTGATGGACGTTGCCTGCAGTCAGGTCGAGCACGTGAAAATGCTGGCGTACCTGCAGCAGGTAGCGGCCGTCGCTCGCTTCGTCGAGGCCGCTCTGAGCGTCGCTGAAGAGCGTTTCCACCCGCCGTGCGATGGCCAGGCCGGAGTGGCGACAGAAGCAGCGCACCTGCAGAGCGGGGCGAACACCGCGCGCGGGCAGTTCGTCAAGGTAATCGCGCAGGCAATCGGGCAGTGCCGAAGCGCCCTCGTAGCGACTGACGATCAGCTCGTTCCAGCTATTCAGGGTGAGGCGATCGATGCTCAGGACAAGATTTTCCCGCGCTGCGCCATAGCCGAACGGATCGTTGCGCTCGTCGGGCGAGAGCGGGTGCTCAGGGCTGAACGGGTCGAGTCCGATATTCACCAGCAGCAGCACCTGGGTCGGTACCGCCGCCGTCAACAGTGCATCCTCGGCTACGGCAGGGGGCGGCATGGGAAAGGCCTGACGCAGATCGGTCAGCAAGGAGAACAGCTCGGCTTCGCTCAATCCGCTATCGCCCGGGTGTAGCGCGACGTGGGTGGCGCTATCGACTATGCCGTTGCGATGACACCACCCGAGCAGCGGTATCAGATCACGCGAGCGCTTCAGCGGCGAGTGGTTCGTGACTTCCCGGGCGTTCAGATTGCCCTCATAGAGCGCCCAAGAGATATCGGAGGCCGCGTCGTAGCCCTGCACCAGCGTCAAGCTGTGCTCGGCCATGTCAGGCGAGATGCCCAGATTGATCGCTTCGATCTTGCCCGCCTTGCGCTCGATGGCTGCATGCAGGCGCCGGCCGAGCACGCCGAAATCACGCCCGTTGATGCTGCTGGTGATCTGCAGGCGTCGGGCGAATTCGCTGAGGAAGCGATAGCCATAAGTCAGCTCGTTGACCAGCGCTCGGCGCTCCTGATCAACCTGTCGGGTTTTCCACTGGCTGCGACGATCGAGCAGGGCGAACTGTCGCTCGTCCCAGCCCCAGTCGCGGGTGAGGCGTTCAAGCAGGTGTCGCTTCCAGCTCTTGCGGCGACCGATTGGCGGATTGCTCAGGGGCTTGTTGACCTTCAAATACAGGCAACGCCGTAACAGGGCCATGCGTTCCATGTCGCCGCGTTCGACCAGATAGGCTTCGATCCGGCGGTACGCGACGATATAGGGATCGAGGTCGTCCAGTTCCAGGCGGTTGGCGTAAACCGCCTGTTTGAAATCAAGGCTCAGGCATCGCACCTGAGGATGCTCGCTGGCGTAGACCTCGACCAGCAGCAACTTGAACAGTGACTTGTAGGGCGATTCGATGGCCTTGTACAGCTGCCAGAGGCCCGCACCTAGGTATTCGCCCGGCGGGATATTGCCGAGGCTGCCGAGATCCAGCACCTCGTCGCTGCGCACGAAGCGTTTATCTAGCAGGGTGCGGACGTAATCCTGGTAACGATGCTCTTCGTAATCCGGCACCAGCCACCAAAGCGGTGTGCGGCCACCGAGCCAGATGGCGGTGCGGTAGAACTCGTCGAGTAGCAGGTAGTGTTGGGTGGTGCCGCAGTCATCGGAGGTCAGTTTCGCTTCGCGCGCACCCTGGGTGAAACGCACCGGGTCGACCAGAAAGAAATGCGCCTCGCTACCTTGGGTCGCGGCCCAGGCCTGCAACTGCTCGCACTTTCGCTGCAGCTCATCGAGCCGAGGTGCAGGCAGCTCTGGATCATGGCAGACCCAGACATCCAGATCGCTTTGCTCGCCCTGGGCAACGGTACCCAGGCTGCCCATAAGGAACAGGCCGAGGATCGGCTGCGGTGGTTTGCCGCGCAGGGGCTTGTAGGCGAACGAGCGGCTCAGGCGCTGAGCTTCGGCGAGGGTTTCGGCGTCCGGTTCGAAGCCGGCCAGTCCAGCTGGCGTGGTTCCCGACACATACCCCGGGAGAATCGGGTGATTGACATGAAACAGCAGCGGCAACAATTTGAGCACCGCTTGCTGACGTGGCGACATCGCCAGCCGGGTACGCTCCAGGCGTCCGGCATTCACTGACAGAAAGCGGTCGCGCAGGACGCCGAGTACCTTGCGGTCGATACCCTCTTCGAGAACGGGGCGGATTTCCTGGTGGCGGGTCATTCAGATTGTTCGTGAAAGCGATTGGGATCCGCCTGTTGAGCGAGGCAGAAAGGGCGGAAAAATAACATGGCTGAAGGCCGGAGGAAAAACGCAAGGCAGGAAGAGGAAGAACAGCAACAATCGCTGCCGGCCGACAGAACGGTTGCGCTATGGCGCAATTCAGTCGGCGCGGTGCTCTCGCGAAGAACCGAACGAATTCAGGCCGGGACGGTTTCCGAAAGGATCGTCAGCAGCGCTTGCGCGTGCTCGGCTGCGTCACGGCCGAGGCTGGTCAGATAGCCGCCGTCGGGTTGAGTGGTCAGGCCTTTGGTATGCAGCCGGCGAGCAGCGGCGATCGCTGCCTGATCGGCGTCTTGATGGACTTTCAGACCTTCGAGTGTGTTGTCGAGGTTGAACAGGCTAAGGATTTCCAGCTCGGCTACCAGTTCGGGGGTATAGGACATGACTGTTCCTTCGGGTGGTGGGCCTTGGCCCGGTTTGCGAAGTGTAGATGCTGTGCGCCGCGACGTGCCGCACTCTTCGCCTATTCGGCGAGATCAGGCAGATTGCGCAGCTGCGTTTCGTAGCTCTCGACGTCGAATGCGCGGTCTTGCTCGAGCATCTGCCGAATCTCGCGGGCGAGGACGAGGGCCATCAGCTTGAGAATCTCGTCGCGTTCGTAGCCGACCAGGGTCAGTTTGTTCAGCGTAGCCTGCGCGGCGGCAGGCTCGCCGGCTTCGAGCTGGTTTTCGATCGCCTGGATCAGGGTTTCTTCGGCGAAGCTTTCATCTTCATCGGACGTGGCATCGTTCATGTCGCAACTCTCGTCAGGAAAAATCTCGATAGCGGGTTTCGGCGAGTCCCGGCAAGCTGGCGCCAGCCGCGAACCTCTGAACGCTTCGCTTGGGCCGGTCTCTATTTCTACTATGGACCATCAAGGAGCACGACCGCAGCAATGATCACTCTGTACTGCCTTGAAAATGGCGCGCTGGTGCGTCGCGTTGCCGAAAGCCTGCAGACGCTGCCCGATAACGTGCTGTGGATCGACCTGTTGTCGCCTGATCAACAGGAAGAGCGCTTTGTCGAGTCGGAACTGGGGCTGGATATTCCGACCCGCGAAGAACTGGCGGAAATCGAGGATTCGTCGCGGTTCTACGACGAGGACGGCGCCATCTTCATGACCACCACGGTGGTGATGGGGATCGCCGATCGGCGCCCGGAAAATGCCGAGGTGACCTTCGTGCTGACCAAGCGCCGCCTGGTGACGGTGCGGTACAGCGAACTCAGCGCGTTTCGCCAGTTCGAATCCAAGAGCTCACGGCAGCCGTCCAACTACGCCACCAGTCATCAGATCTTCCTCGCCTTGGCCGACGCCGTGGTCGATCGCATCGCGGACGTGCTGGAAAGCGTGCAAATCGAATTGCAGGCCTTGTCGCGGCGCATCTTCGATGAAGGAAAGGAGCACCGCAGGGACCTGCAGCAGATCATTCAACAGCTCGGGCAGCATCGCTCGCTGCTGTCGCAGCTGGGCGAAAGCCTGTTCAGTTCGAGTCGACTGATCGCGTTCTATCGTCTGCATGCCGACGAGCCCAAACAGGGCGTCGCCAAGGGCCTATTGAAGGCGCTGGAGCGGGACGTGCGATCACTGGGCGAGCACCAGGCACGCCTGCTCGGCGATATCGCGTTCCTGCTCGATGCCACCCTGGGCCTGATCAATATCGAGCAGAACAGCATCATCAAGGTGTTTTCGATCGCCGCGGTGCTGTTCCTGCCCCCTACGCTGGTGGGGACGGTTTACGGCATGAACTTCGAGCGCATGCCCGAACTTGGCTGGTCGCTCGGCTACCCCATGGCGTTGGGCATGATGGTGGTCTCCGCGATCATTCCCTATGCCTGGTTCAAGTTCCGCGACTGGCTCTGATCAGCCGAAGAAATAAAGAACGATGCAGAATGCGCCCAGCAGCGCCCAAACGGCGCCAAAAATGACGGGCGTGCGCAGCGAGAACAGCAGTGTACGTTTGTAGCGCTCTCCTCCCGGCGGGCTATTTCCCTCGCCGAACAGGGCAGAATCGTGGTTGGGTAGCAGGCCGACATTGCCTTCGGTCTGCAGCAGCTCGGCCTGCTTGCGATGCCAGCGCTCTATCACGTCGAAGCTCGCCCGGATGCCGGGTATCGCATGCAGCGAGGTGAGCAGTCCAAGCAGCGCTAGCACGCTCGGCACAACCAGCCTGAACAGGCTTCCCCAGTCGGGATTGGTATTGGCCATGGAAGAGGCGAAGGCAATCATCAGAAACGACTGCGAAGACAGGTAGCCGCTGGTGCGGCTGGCCAGTAGCGTCGACTCGAAATGAATCTCCGAACGATAGAAATTCAACCGCTCCTTCGGCGAGTCGAAGACTTCAGCGCCTACGGTGTCCTGATTGAGCAACAGCGTTTTGAGGTCGGTCATAAGGGAGAGCAACTCGGGCATTAACGCGTTTGGCGCTATCCGGTCGGTCGAGTTCCCCCTTGAGTCGATCTTAGACCTGCTCTGCCAGCGCCTGCAGCGCGTCGCCCGTCAGGCGATAGGTCGTCCATTCGTCCTGCGGGCGCGCACCCAGTGATTCGTAAAAACGAATCGCCGGCTCGTTCCAGTCCAATACCGACCACTCGAAGCGCCCGCAACCACGGGACACCGCAAGGCGCGCGAGATATTTGAGGAGCGCCTTGCCGGCACCGGTGCCGCGAGCCTCGGGGGTGACGTAAAGATCTTCGAGGTACAGGCCGTTGCGGCCGAGCCAGGTCGAGTAGTTGAAGAAATACACCGCATAACCGATCGGTTGGCCATCGCTCTCGCAGATCAGCGCACTGGCGCTGGCATTCTCTGCGAACAGGCTGGTTTCGATGCCAGCGACGTCAGTCTTGACCTCGTGCTCGGCGCGCTCGTAGATCGCCAGTTCGGTGATGAAGCGCAGGATCAACGCTGCGTCTTCTCGGGTGGCATGACGGATATTCAAGGGCATGTACAGACTTCCAGCTGAACGTGTGGCTTGGACGGGCGGCGGAGCGTACTTCAGCGCCTGGCCACGATGATGGGCAATCGGCGCAGCCAGGGAATTGACCACGCTGGGACAGCCGACGAACGAAGTCGTCGACTGTTCTTCAGGTTGCGTATCAACGCGAGGCGAGCAGTTCGCGGCCGCGCTGGACGGCCGCGCGAACCTGCGCCGGGGCGGTGCCGCCGATGTGGTCGCGGGCATTCACCGAGCCTTCTAGGGTCAGCACGGCGAAGACATCCTCGTCGATCTGGTCGCTGAACCGGCGCAGCTCGTCGAGGCTCATTTCGGCCAGATCCTTGCCGCTGTCGACACCGTATTTCACTGCATGACCGACGATCTCGTGGCAATCGCGGAAGGGCAGCCCCTTGCGCACCAGGTAGTCGGCCAGATCCGTCGCGGTGGAGAAGCCGCGCAGCGCCGCTTCACGCATGATTTCGCGCTTCGGCTTGATCGCCGGGACCATGTCGGCAAAGGCGCGCAGCGAGTCGCGCAGGGTGTCGGCGGCGTCGAACAGCGGCTCTTTGTCTTCCTGGTTGTCCTTGTTGTAAGCCAGTGGCTGGCCTTTCATCAGCACCAGCAGGCCGCTCAGCGCGCCGAACACGCGTCCGGTTTTGCCGCGAACCAGCTCCGGCACGTCCGGGTTTTTCTTTTGCGGCATGATCGAGGAGCCGGTGCAGAAGCGGTCCGGCAGGTCGATGAACTGGAACTGCGCGCTGGTCCAGAGCACCAGCTCTTCGGAGAATCGCGACAGGTGCATCATCGCCACCGAGGCGGCGGCGCAGAACTCGATGGCGAAGTCGCGATCGGAGACGCCGTCCAGCGAGTTGCCGGAGATCGCATCGAAACCCAGCAGTTCGCAGGTGATTTCCCGCTGAATCGGGTAGGTGGTGCCGGCCAGTGCGGCCGAGCCCAGCGGCATCCGGTTGGTGCGCTTGCGGCAGTCGACCAGGCGTTCGTAGTCGCGCGAGAGCATCTCGAACCAGGCCAGCAGGTGATGCCCGAAGGTGACCGGTTGTGCCGTTTGCAGGTGAGTGAAACCGGGCATGATCGTATCGGCTTCCGCTTCCGCCAGTCCGAGCAGGCCCTGCTGCAGGCGGGGGATTTCGCCGAGGATGGTGCCGATTTCATCCCGCAGCCACAGGCGGATGTCGGTGGCGACTTGATCGTTGCGTGAGCGTCCGGTGTGCAGCTTTTTGCCGGTCACGCCGATGCGGTCGGTCAGTCGTGCTTCGATGTTCATGTGCACGTCTTCCAAATCGACGCGCCAGTCGAAGCTGCCAGCCTCGATCTCGCCCTGGATGTCCTTCAGATTGGCGATGATCTCGTCACGTTCGCCATCGCTCAGCACTCCGGCCTTTGCCAGCATGGTGGCGTGGGCGATGGAGCCCATGATGTCGTGGCGGTACAGGCGCTTGTCGAACTCGACGGAGGCGGTGAATCGGGCGACGAAGGCGTCGACGGGCTCGCTGAAGCGGCCGCCCCAGGACTGGTTGGTCTTGTCGGTGCTCATGAATGCGCTCGCAGAATCGGAATGGGCGAAAGAAAGGCCGAATAATAACAGGGTTCAGTGGCCCCTCATGCGCTCCCCGGTCTTTGGCCAACCGGGGAGCCGCCCGGAAGCGACGTCGGCTAGGATCGCGCTCAAACCTGAGCGACTACCCGGCACGATTTCCCGTCACGCCCTGAACTGACCCAGGCTGGCTTCGAGCCGGTCTGCCAGATTGCCTAGCGCTCGGCCACTGGTGGCGGTGGCGGTAACCGCGTCGGCCGATCGTTCGGCCTCGGTCAGGATCACCTGCACCCGGGCGCGGACATCGGACGCAGTACTGGCCTGCCGTTCGGCACCCGCTGTCGCTTCCTGTACGGTGTCATGCACCTGCGCCACGGCGAGCTGGAGCGTGCGCTGCAGCTCGCGGCTGGTCGTGAGCGAAGCCAAGCCGCTGTCGGCCTGCTCGCCTGTGCTGCTGATGGTCGATACGGCAGTCCGCGCACCTTGCTGCAGGCTCTCGATATGCGCCCGGATGTCGCCGGTGGACTGTTGGGTCTTGCTGGCCAGCGCTCGTACCTCATCGGCCACGACGGCAAAGCCGCGGCCGCTTTCGCCGGCACGAGCTGCCTCGATGGCCGCATTCAACGCGAGCAGGTTGGTCTGTTCGGCAATGCCTTGGATCACGGTCAGCACGACGTCGATCTGTTCGCTCTGCTTGGCCAGCTTCTCGATCACCTCGGTGCTGCTGCGTACGCCTTCGCCGAGTGCTGCGATGGTTTTTTCGACCTGGTCCGAGATGGCCTCGTTGTCGAGAGCCGCCTTGCGGATCGAAATCACCTGCTCCAGCGCAGCTTGCATTGCCTGGCTTTCTTCCTGGGCGCGGTGCGTCATGTCCGCAAGCGCCTGTAGGCTGCCGGCCACCTCATCGCGCTGGCGCTCGGCAGCGGTCGCTGCGGCAGTGCTGCGGCTGCTCAGCGCAGCGATTTCAGTACCGGTCTGCACGGCGATCGCGCGCGCTTCCTGGACGATGGGCTGAAGTTTGGCCAGGAAGAGGTTGACGGCATCGGCCATGTCGCCCACTTCGTCCGTGCTGTGAATCTTCACGCGTTGGGTGAGGTCGCCGTGGCCGGCCGACAAGTCGCGCAGCGCCGTCACCAACAGACCCAGGCGCCGCAAGACCCGACGGCCCAGCACCAGCGTCACGGCAATCAGCAGGAGCGCGCCAGTTATCGCGAGGCCGAGGCTGATTTTCCACAGCAGGCTGGTCGCCGACTGTTTCACGGCCTTCTGGCTGTTCGCATCGAGGGCTTGCGCCACTTCCGCAGCAGCCGTCAGGCGCGCAGCCAATACCTTTGCGCTGTCGCTGGCAGTGGCGGCAAGGCCGGTTTCGACCAGTTTCACGGTGCCCTCGATCAGCGTCTGGAACCGGCTGTCGAAGGCGGCGAGCTCGGCGTCTACCGCCGATGTGGACAAGCCGAGAACAACCTGGCCAATGACGGCGCCCTTGGGGTTGATGGCGGCCTTAGCGAGGTACAGCGCCGGGTCGTTCGCGGCTGCGGACAGAACCTTGTCGAAAGCGGATCGACCGTTGCCCTTGTCGAGCAGTGCCTTGATTCTCGGGTCCTTGCGATTCAGATGACGGGTGAGTTGATTGCCGCCGGCATCGAAATAAACGACGAAGACGACCGCCGGGTTTCGGTGCGCCATCCTGACGAACTCGGTCAGCGCGGGAATGTCGTTGTCCCAGATCGCCGAAGGCGCGACGCCAGCCAGCAAAATGGCCAAGTCATCGCCGGATTGCTTGAGGTGGCGTTCGAGCACGTCCTGCAGCTGTGCCTGTTCGCCGGTAAGGCGCTGCGTCAGGCCTTGGGCGAGATCGCCTCGCATGCGCTCGGACAGACTGGAAAGACCGCTTCGCACTTCCACATCAGCGGATTGAAGTTCGCCCAGCAGGCGCGCGGCGTCCTGGTCCAGGCTTTTCCGAATTTCCTGCTCCAGCGCGCCGATAGTGCCCCTCGTCAGTGCGAGAGCGACCACAACCTGCACCACCACCGCCGCACACAATGTGAGAAATACCGGACGCAGCAAACGGCTACGCAAAGAGGAAAACAGCAGCACGGCTCATACTCCTGCCGCCCCGGGCGGCCAATGGTCGGTAGGCGCAATGCAATCATTAAGCCACTATTTCGGTATCGGCCAGGCCGTTCGTGTCTTTAACCGCCCCGATGAACCGTCGCCAATTCGATTCCGCGCGCAAGTTGCGAAGGCTTAGTACTTCCGGTTCTTGAGGCGTCGATAGACTAAGGCGTTTACAGATGCGGTGGCAGCCATTCGACCTTCCCCGGTCTGCTCATTGCTTTGTGTCCTAGCCGCGCGGAAACTCACTCCATGCAAATAAAAACCTCCAGCCGGTCACGCCCAGCTGCCCAGACCGATGACTTCTTCGTGCCCGAATTGTGCGAGCCAGAAGCGCTTCTCGGACTGGTTTTGCTCGCCGAACTACTGGTGCTGGTATTGGTGCTGGCCGAGCCGATGCAGCCGAGCTTCAACTGGATGCGTCTGGCGCTGACATCGCTGTTCGTGCAGTGGGTGATGCTGCTATCGGCCGGCCTGACCTGCCAGTTGAGGCCGTTACTGGCGCGATTGTCGCCCTGGCTGGCGGGCCTGGCCTGCTGCGCCTTGGTGGTTGGGCTGACGCTGGCTTGCACGGCGGTGGCCGATATCTACCAGTTGGGCGGGCCGCTGACTCGTGTCGGTGAGGTCAATTTGTACCTGCGACATGCATTGATCAGTCTGATCATGTCGGGGCTGCTGTTGCGCTACTTCTACCTCCAGAGCCAGTGGCGGCGACAGGAGCAGGCCGAGCTCAAGGCGCGCATCGAGTCGCTGCAAGCGCGCATTCGTCCGCATTTTCTGTTCAACAGCCTGAACAGTATCGCCAGTCTGGTCGCGACGGATCCGAGCAAGGCCGAGCAGGCGGTGCTGGACCTGTCCGATCTGTTTCGCGCCAGCCTGGCGCGTCCCGGAACGCTGGTGCCCTGGAGCGAGGAGCTGGAGCTGTCGCGCCGCTACCTGTCGATCGAGCATTACCGTCTTGGCGAGCGGCTGCAGATCGAATGGCAGGTGGAGGGCGTTCCGGATGATCTGCCGATTCCTCAGCTGACTTTGCAACCGCTACTGGAAAACGCGCTGATTCATGGTATTCAGCCTCGGATCGAGGGAGGAATGGTCAGCGTGGCGGCGCATTATGCCGATGGCGTGTTTCATTTGGAGGTCAGCAATCCCTTTGATGAGGCCGCCCAAACGCCGCCATCCCGGGGCACGCAGCAGGCCCTGCACAATATAGACGCACGACTAACGGCACTTTTCGGTCCCGCAGCGAGTCTCAGCGTGAAGCGGCATAACGCCCGTCACTACACCTGTCTACGCTATCCGTGTGCGACACAAAAGCAGGAAGCCAGATCCATATGAATGTGCTGATTGTCGATGACGAACCTCTAGCCCGCGAGCGCCTTAGCCGACTGGTAGGTGATCTTGACGGCTATCGTGTCCTGGAACCTTCCGCCGCCAACGGCGAGGAGGCGCTGTCCCTGATCGAGGAACTGCGCCCCGATGTCGTGTTGCTGGATATCCGTATGCCAGGCCTCGATGGTCTTCAGGTCGCTGCCAAGCTTTGCGAGCGCGATGCCCCTCCGGCCGTGATTTTCTGTACGGCCCATGACGAATTCGCGCTGGACGCGTTCCAGGTCAGTGCGGTCGGCTATCTGGTCAAGCCAGTGCGCCCGGAGCATCTGGCCGAGGCGCTGAAGAAGGCTGAGCGCCCGAACCGGGTCCAGCTTGCCGCACTCACACGTCCTGCGGCGGTTTCTGGGACCGGACCTCGCAGCCATATCAGCGCCCGGACTCGCAAGGGCATCGAGCTGATTCCGCTGCCCAAGGTGATTTATTTCATCGCCGATCATAAATACGTGACCCTGCGTCACGAGGGCGGCGAGGTGCTGTTGGACGAGCCGCTCAAGGCGCTCGAGGACGAGTTCGGCGACCGCTTCGTACGCATTCATCGCAACGCCCTGGTGTACCGGGACCGCATCGAACGCCTACAGCGCACGCCGCTTGGTCATTTCCAGTTGTTTCTCAAGGGCCTAGAAGGTGAGCCGCTGACGGTCAGCCGGAGACATGTCGCCGGTGTGCGTAAGCTGATGCAGAACCTTTGAGGCGCAGCTTTGAGTCAGAAGCTGATTGGTGGCCGCAGGGCCGTGAGCGAGTGCTGCGCGGTGGGGGCTGGGTTGATGCAGGGACGCACCATGCTGCGCCGTTTCTAGCTTTTAGCTTCTAGCTCCACGCTACTTTCCTTGATTCCTGCCAATCCAGCCGGGTTGCCCGGCCTGTTATCATCGGCGGCAGTTCATTTGCCAGGAATTGCCCATGTCCCGCGAAATTCGCATCGCCACCCGAAAAAGTGCCCTGGCCCTGTGGCAGGCCGAATATGTCAAGGCGCGCCTTGAGGCTGCTCATCCCGACGTGTCCGTCAGCCTGGTGCCGATGGTCAGTCGCGGTGACAAGCTGCTCGATGCTCCGCTGGCGAAGATCGGTGGCAAGGGGCTGTTCGTCAAGGAGCTGGAAACGGCGCTGATGGAGAACCAGGCAGATATTGCCGTGCACTCTATGAAAGACGTGCCGATGGAGTTCCCCGAAGGGCTCGGCCTGTACTGCGTTTGCGAACGTGAAGATCCCCGCGACGCCTTTGTTTCCAATCGCTTCGAGAATCTCGATGCATTGCCGCCGGGAGCGATCGTCGGTACTTCCAGCCTGCGGCGTCAGGCGCAATTGCTGGCGCGCCGCCCGGATTTGAAGATTCAGTTCCTGCGCGGCAACGTCAACACCCGTCTGGCCAAGCTCGATGCCGGCGAGTACGACGCCATCATCCTCGCCGCGGCCGGTCTCATCCGCCTTGGTTTCGGTGAACGCATCCGCTCCAGCATCGGCGTCGAAGACAGTCTGCCAGCAGGAGGCCAGGGTGCAGTCGGTATCGAATGCCGGACTGGCGATACGGAGCTGCATCAACTACTGCAGTGCATGAACGATCCGCAGACGGCGTTGCGTGTCAGTGCTGAGCGTGCACTGAATCGTCATCTGAATGGCGGTTGCCAAGTACCGATTGCCTGTTATGCAGTGCTTGAAGGCGATCAGTTGTGGTTGCGCGGCCTGGTCGGACAGCCGGATGGCACCTTGCTGTTGCGCGCCGAAGACCGTGCTCCGGCCACCGATGCGCAAACGCTCGGCGTGCGCGTTGCCGAAGCGCTGCTGGCACAAGGCGCGGCCAAGATCCTGCAGGACGTTTACGGTGAGGCCGGCAAGGCGTGAGCGGCTGGCGTCTGCTGCTGACGCGTCCGGCTGAAGAATGCGTCGCCTTGGCTGCAGCGCTGTCTGAGGCGGGTATCCACAGCGCGAGCCTGCCACTGCTCGCGATCGAAGCATTGGACGAGACCGTGGGGCAGCGCACCACGATACGCGAGCTGGATCGTTATGGCGCGGTGGTGGTAGTGAGCAAGCCAGCGGCGAGGCTGGGTCTGGCATTGCTCGATCGCTATGGGCTGCAGCCATCGCCTGGCCAAGCTTGGTTCAGCGTTGGTGCTGCTACAGGGGCCATCCTGAAAGACCATGGCGTGAATGCCTGTTGGCCTGATCGTGGCGACGACAGCGAGGCTCTCCTGTCGCTGCCGCGTCTGACTGCGGCGCTCGACATAGCGGACCCGAAAGTCTTGATCCTGCGCGGTGAAGGCGGTCGCGAACATATTGCCGAAACGCTTCGCCACCGCGGTGCCCAGGTCGACAGCCTTGAGTTGTACCGGCGCTGCCTACCCGACTATCACCCAGGCGCACTGATCGAGACCCTTCGTTCGGAACGGCTGAATGCCGTGGTGGTCAGCAGTGGGCAGGGTTTAGAGTCCCTGCACGAACTGGCAGGGGACGACTGGCCCATGCTGCGTGAGCTACCCTTGTTCGTACCTAGCCCTCGGGTGGCCGGAATGGCTGCGTCTTTGGGCGCCAAGAGAATAGTGGACTGCCGTGGTGCCGGAACCGCGGCTTTGCTGGCGGCGCTACGGGGCAATCCCGAGCCCGCCTCCTGATGCAAAGGATGGAAACGTGAGCGAAGCAGATTCCGATAAGACAGCGAAACAACCCACGGGCAGCGATCCCGTCACCCCACCGAAGCCCGTCGAGAAAGAGAACACGAAAGATTCGAAAGAGCCACCCAAGGCTCCGCCACCCAAAACCACCCCTGTTGCGACCGATTCCCGCGGCGGTAAAGCGCTGGCCGGCCTGGCTCTGCTGGTCGGCCTGGCCGGTCTGGCTGCTGGAGGCTACAGCGTCTGGCAGACCCAGCAATTGGCTGAGCGGGAGCGCCAGCAGCTCGATGCGGTACAGGCGACCCGTGAGCAGGCGAGTCAGTTGGACACGCGCAATCAACAGCTGGCCAGTCGTCTCGGACGGTTGGAGCAGCTGCCTTCGGCGGAACAGCTGGAAGACCGGCGTCGCCTGCTTTCCGAGTTGCAGAGTGATCAGCAGCGGCTCGCGGGGCGGGTGGAGCAGGTGCTGGGGGCGAGCCGAGAACAGTGGCGGTTGGCTGAGGCCGAACATTTGTTGCGTATGGCGATGTTGCGTCTGTCGGCCATGCAAGACGTGAACAGTGCGCAATCCTTGATTGCCGAGGCGGATCTGATTTTGCGCAAGCAGGACGATCCGGGCGCGTATGGTGCACGTCAGAAACTGCTGGAGGGGCTCGAGGCCTTGCGCAGCCTGCCGGATCTGGATCGGACCGGCCTGTTCATGCAACTGGGCGCGCTGCGTGGACAGGCCAATCAGCTCAGCGGCCTGGCCCCTGAGTTCGAAAACGGCCCCGGCACGCCAGATATGCAGAACGAAAGCCGCTGGCGGCAATGGCTGGACGAGCTGACGCGCTACGTGCGGATCGATTTCAATGCCGGGACCGATGTCAAACCACTGCTGGCTGGCCAGAGCCTGGCGCAAGTGCGGCTCGCCCTATCGTTGGCCATCGAGCAGGCGCAGTGGGCGGTGCTCAATGGCAACGAACAAGTCTATCGGCAATCGCTGGATCAGGCCGCCCGGCTGATCGAAGACCACTTCAGCGAGGAAAACGGCCAGAGCCGAGGTTTGCGTGATCGCATCGAGCAGCTGGCGAAGCGGCAGGTGTCGGTCACCCTGCCGGATCTAGCGCCGGCGCTACAGGCCATGCAGGCCTATGTGCAAAAGCGTGAATCGTCCCAAAACAGCGAACCTGCTGCCGCTCCTGCCGAGCGCGGTGAGCCGGCCGGCGAGGCCGACCAAGCGGCCGAAGGGGATCTGCGCACATGAAGCGACTGGCCTTTGTTGTTCTTATCCTGCTAGTGGTGGTCGGCTTTTTCGGCTGGGCCATTTACCAAGACCCCGGCTACGTTCTGATCAGCTATGACCGCTTTCGCTATGAATCGAGCTTCTGGATATTTTTGGGCCTGATCGCCTGTCTCTGGCTGTTGGCGATGGTGGTTCACTGGGTTATCGGATTGCTTCATGCGTCCGGCGCACTGGTCAATCCCTGGTCCCGGCGCCATCGCGCGCGCCGTGTAGCCAAGGCCTCGCGCGCGGGATTGCGGGAGCTGGCCGAAGGACAGTGGGGGCTTGCGCTCGGGCACCTGCGTATCGCCGCCGAGCATGATCGCCAACCGCTGGTGCACTATCTCGGTGCCGCCCGTGCCGCGAGCGAGCTGGGCGAGTATGAGCAAAGTGATGAGTTGCTGCGCAAAGCCCGCGAACGCGAACCCGAAGCCGGCCTGGCTGTAGGACTGACACAGGCCCAGTTGCAAATCGCTCGCGGCCAGTACGATGCGGCGCGTGAGTCCCTGAATGCATTGCACAGCGATCACCCGCGCCATCCCTATGTGCTGACCTTGCTTCAGCAGCTTTACGTGCAACTGCAGGACTGGCCTGCCCTGTGCCGGCTGCTACCAGAGCTGCGCAAGCACCGCGTGCTGCCTCCCGCTCGGCTAGATGAGCTGGAACGGCTGGCCTGGACCGCCGCTCTGGAGCAGGTGGGGCAGGTGCAAGCCGCGACCTCGGAGGGCGCGCAGCAGGCGCTGAATCAGCGCTGGCAAACCGTACCGAGTAAATTGCGTAACGAACCGCTGCTGGTACGTGCCTATACGGATGGCTTGAGCCGGCTGGGCGTGGAGGAAAAGGCGGAGGAAATCCTGTATGCCGCGCTCAAGCGCCAGTTCGACGACCTCCTAATCGAGCGCTACGGTCGCGTTCGTGGGCGCGAGCCTTCACGCCAATTGGCCCATGCGGAGGCCTGGCTCAAGGCGCATCCGGACAACCCCGAATTGCTGCTCGCGCTCGGCCGCCTGAGCCTCCGCAACGAGTTCTGGGGCAAGGCGCGGGACTATCTGGAAGCGAGCCTGCGGCTCGAGCATCGTCCGCAAACCTGCGCCGAGCTGGCGCGCTTGCTGGCCCAGCTGGGTGACAAAGAGCGTAGCAATCGCCTATTTCAGGAAGGGCTCGGGCTTCTCGATCAGTCCAGCAACAACCGGTTGCAAGTGGTCAACGGCAGCTAGCAACCAGTGGGCGCGTGGCGTGACGGCCATCCCGTGCCGTTGCGCCGATTTCCGTATGGCTTGCAGCTCGCCGCGCGCAGCACTACCGTAGCGAACTTTTCCTGTCTGCGGAGTCACCATGAACCTGGCCAGCCCACGTTCGCTGTTTCTTCTGGCATTCATCGGCTGCGTGCTGATGATGATCGCTGCACTGTATCTCGAGCATGTGGTCGGGCTCGCGCCATGCCCCCTGTGCATCGTTCAGCGTATTTGCGTTATCGGCTTCGGCCTGGTCTGCCTGATTGCCGCGCTTCACGGGCCGCACAAAACCGGTCGCCGCGTATATTCGGCGGTGGCGCTGCTGTTCGCGGTGGCAGGCGGTGCCACGGCCATTCGTCAGATTTGGCTGCAGAACATGCCTGCCGACCAACTGCCGAGCTGCTTGCCCAGTCTCGAGTACATGATGGATGCGTTACCGTTCCAGGAGATTGCCCGTCTGGTGCTCCATGGTACGGCCGAATGCGCTGAAGTCAGCTGGACATTGCTGGGGATGAGCATCCCGGAATGGACCTTGTTGGCGTTCATCGGGATGGTGGTTTTCTGTCTCTGGCAGCTGTTGCGACGCGATTGAGGCTTTTCGTCAGGGTGAGCGAATGATCGCTGCGCTTGGTGGTCAATGATCCAGAGCGAAGCGATGGACATTTGATTGCTCGGAGTAATTTGGTCTGTGCTGCTTGATGCATCGATCGCCTCAGCTTAGTCTGCTCTGGCAGCGTCGGTTTCCGTCCGTCGCTGTCACTCACCCAAGGCCGATATCCCAAGACAATAACCGTCTCGGAAGGCGCAACAGGCATCATCGATTAGGGAAGTGAGGTCATCATGCTCGAGAGCTGTCGGAACGCCCAGGAACGCTGGGGAGGTGTGCACTTGCTGATCGACCGCTGGCTGCAAGAACGCCATGCATTGATCAACGCATTCGATGGATTGCATGTCGGTGAGGCTGTTGCCAGCCGTTCCGCCTTGCAGAAATTCTGCGAAATTCTGCTCGACTACGTGTCGGCCGGTCATTTCGAAATCTACGAGCAACTGCTCAATGAGGCCGAAGCGTTCGGCGATGAGCGCGGCCTCGAACTCGCCCGTCAGATCTATCCGCGAATCGAAGCCATTACCGAGGTAGCGGTGGCCTTCAATGACCGTTGCGATAAAGGCGATTGCTTGAGCAGCCCGGATTTGCCCGATGAGCTGAAGCGACTGGGGCCGTTATTGCATGAGCGCTTCGAGTTGGAAGATTGTCTGATCGAAGTCCTCCACACCGCGCATAAACAGACCGCCGCTACCGCTTGAAGCTGGTCCTGTATAGAGTGGCTGCGGTTTTAGCCGCGGCCTATGGCGATTGCCTGGGAACCTTATTTGGTGGCTGCATCCATTTCGTCAGGAGACGTCTTCATGGCTGCAAAGAAAAACCCCGTCAGCACTCCGCTGCATCTGTTGCAGCAGCTTTCGCACAGTTTGGTGGTGCATCTGCAGAAGGCCTGTAGCGAGGCGCAGAGGGACGCTGAAGTTCTGTTGGCGCAGCTCGAAAAACAGCGTGGCAAGACGCAGGAGAAAATCGTCAAGGCGCGCGCCAAGCTTGATGACGCCGGTAATGCTGGCAAATCGAAGGCGCAGACCAAGGCTCGCGCCAAACTGGCCGAGCTGGACGATGTGCTCGCCGTGTTGCAGGCGCGGCAGAGTGAAACGCTGAGTTACCTGGCTGAACTGAAACGCGACGCGGAACAGAGCCTGAAACTGGCTCAGGGCGTTACCCAGGTCGAAAAAGCCGCCGCCCAAGCGCTGGTGTCGCGCGACAAGCCCGCCGCCCCTCGTGTTGCGAGCCGAACCAAAGCTACTCCCAATGTAGCCAAACCGGCCGCCGACGTCTCAGCAGATAGCAAGGCAGCGTCAGGCAAGGTGCCTGCACGTGCGGCGCGAGCCAGACCGGCCAGCGCCAAAAGCAGCGCCACGGATAAGCCCTCCGAAGCCAAGGCGCCCGTAGCGAAAGCGGCGAATGCTGCGCGCCGGCCCGCGAGCACAGCTGCCAAGTCTGGCCCTGCCAAACCGGCTTCGGCAGCCAAGCCGACGGCTGCGAAGAAACCGGCAGCACGCAAACCGACCGCGGCCAAACGCGAAACAAGCGGTCAGTCTTCGCCCGCTGCGAGTTGAGCCGCTGCTGCACGTCGCAGGATGGCTATCGGCATGCGTGTCTCGCCGCGCAAGTCGATGGAGAGTCGTTCCAGCCAGTCGGCTGGCCTGCAGCCTGTCGGCCAATGTCGCGCTGCATCCTGCAAACGCTGGAGCTGGACTTGTTCGGCGTCCAGTTCCAGCCTCTTCACGCGTGCGCGCAAACCCGCCAGATCGTCGTCCGAAATGGCCTGTTGGCGCCAGCCCTGGCGCAGGTTGCGTAGCGGGGCGACCACACTGGTCCGCCAGTCGTCGCTGATATTTTTCAATTGAGCAAGCCGCGCGTCATCACAGCCGACGCTGCGGCATTCCAGCCAGGCGCCGGTCAATAGCAGGCAAACATCAGCACCTGCAGCTTGCAGTTCAAGACAGGTTGCCTCCACACCGGGCTGTGCATAGCAGCTGAGGGCGAAGGTCCAGAGATCGTCATGGATCATGAGTGTCGGTTTTTTTCGTAAGAGCCGGATGGATTTCCGGGCGACCTGATAAACTCCGCCGCCATTATGATCCGACTTCAGAACCTGACTCTACAGCGCGGGCCTCAGCGACTGCTGGAAGGCGCCGAGCTGACCCTTCATCCTGGCCAGAAGGTGGGGCTGGTAGGTGCCAATGGCGCCGGCAAATCCAGCCTGTTCGCGCTACTGCGTGGCGAATTCACTGCAGACGGCGGCGATTGCCAGCTGCCGCCGGATTGGCGTATCGCCCACATGCGCCAGGAGGTCGACACGCTCGATCGCCTAGCCGTCGATTATGTCCTTGATGGCGACACCGAGTTGCGCCGTGTCCAGACCGAGCTGGCCATCGCCGAGTCCGCTCATGACGGCACCGCCTTGGCGCGTTTGCATACCGAGCTGGACAACGCCGATGGCTATTCCGCCGATGCCCGAGCGCGCAAGCTGCTCGCCGGCCTGGGGTTCGCCAACGAACAGATGGATCTACCGGTCAGCAGCTTCTCCGGCGGTTGGCGGATGCGCCTGAATCTGGCACAGGCCTTGATGTGTCCTTCGGATCTGCTGTTGCTCGACGAACCCACCAACCACCTCGATCTGGATGCCATTCTCTGGCTGGAGACCTGGCTCAAAAGCTATCCGGGCACCCTGATGCTGATTTCCCACGACCGCGACTTCCTCGACGAGGTGGTCGGCCACGTGGTGCATGTCGAACAGCGCAAGCTGACCCTCTATCGTGGGGGGTACTCGGCATTCGAGCGTGCCCGTGCCGAACGCCTGGCACAGCAGCAGCAAGCGTTCGAAAAGCAGCAGGCGCAGCGCGAGCACATGGAGGATTTCATTCGGCGTTTCAAGGCGAAGGCGAGCAAGGCGCGCCAGGCACAGAGTCGAATCAAGGCGCTTGAGAGATTGGAAGAACTGGCCCCGGCGCATATCGATTCGCCGTTCGACTTCATGTTCCGTGAAGCGGACAAGGTTTCCAGTCCGTTGCTGGATCTGGCCGAAGGGCGTCTCGGCTATGGCGACAGGCTGATACTGGACAAGGTCAAGTTGCAGCTGGTGCCTGGCGCACGGATCGGCCTGCTCGGTCCCAACGGTGCGGGCAAGTCGACGCTGATCAAGACGCTGGCCAACGAGTTGCAACCACTGGGCGGTCGTCTGCAGCGCGGTGAGAATTTGGTGATCGGCTATTTCGCCCAGCATCAACTCGACGCATTGGATGCCAAGGCCAGCCCGCTGTTGCATTTGCAGCGCGTCGCGTCGGGTGAGCGCGAACAGGTGCTGCGCGATTTTCTCGGTGGTTTCGATTTTCGCGGCAATCGTTGTGACGAGCCAGTCCTGAATTTTTCCGGCGGAGAAAAGGCGCGACTCGCGCTGGCGTTGATCGCCTGGGGCAAGCCCAACCTGTTGCTGCTCGACGAGCCGACCAACCATCTGGATCTGGAGATGCGTCTGGCTCTGACGCTGGCGTTGCAGGACTTCGAGGGGGCTGTGTTGGTGGTGTCGCACGATCGCCATCTGCTCAAGAGCACGACCGATGAGTTTCTCTTGGTGGCCGATGGGCGAGTCGTCACCTTCGACGGAGATCTGGAAGATTACGCTCGATGGTTGGTGGACTACCGCGCCCGTCAGCAACCGTCCAGCGCAGCCGAGCCCGCCGGTGATAAGACCGACAAGCGTGCCTTGCGTCAGGCGGCGGCTGCGTTGCGCCAACAGCTGGCGCCGCTCAAGCGCCAGGCCGACAAGCTTGAAAACGAGCTGGCCGGAGTTCAGGAAAAGCTGGCCGTGCTGGAACAGCGCTTAGGTGATGCCGCACTCTACGAGGCTGCGCGCAAAGATGAGTTGCGCGAGCTGCTGGCCAAGCAGGCGGAGCTGAAAGTGCGCGAGGGTGAGCTGGAGGAGGCCTGGCTGGTCGCACTGGAAGCGCTGGAAACTTTGCAAGTGCAGCTCGAGGGCAGCGTATGAGCGAGCAATTGTTACTGCTTTCCCAGCAATGGCGCGACCCGTTGCTGCTCGGGCTGCAGGTTTTGCTGATCCTGTTCATCGCTTACCTGTTGCAACGTCTGGTGACGCGTGGGCTAGGTCGACTTGGCAGCCGTTATCCATTGCCGCCTGAGTTGCTGCTGCCGCTGCGCGGTGGCGTTCGCTGGCTCATCATCGGCGGCGCGCTGATCATGGTGCTCGAGCGCTTCGGGGTGTCGGCGACGGTGCTCTGGACAGCGTTCTCCGGTTTCGTTGCGGTGGCGGCAGTCGCCTTTTTCGCTATCTGGAGTGTTTTGTCCAATCTGCTCTGCGCCGTGCTGATCATGACTGTGGGGCCCTTTCGGCTGGGCGATCTGGTGGAGTTGGTCGAGAGCTTCGACAAGCCGATCGTCAAAGGCCGGGTCATCGACATCAACATGCTCTACACCACGTTGGAGGAAGTCTCCGAGAGTGGAACCGGTGCGATCGTTCAGGTGCCAAACAGCTTGTTCTTCCAGAAAGTCTTGCGCCGCTGGCGTGGGACCGATATCCAAACCTCCAATCACAGCACACACGAGTAACACTCATGGAATGGCTTAGCAGCCCAGAAATCTGGGTCGCGTTTCTGACCCTGACCGCCCTGGAAATCGTCCTCGGCATCGACAACATCATCTTCATTTCCATTTTGGTGGGGCGCCTGCCGAAGGAGCAGCAGCCCAAGGCACGCTTCTTCGGGTTGGCCCTGGCGATGGGCACGCGGATTCTCTTGCTGCTATCCATCGCTTGGGTGATGCGTCTGACCAACGAGCTGTTCACCGTGTTCGAGCACGGCGTGTCCGGGCGGGATTTGATTCTGTTCTTCGGCGGCTTGTTCCTGCTGTTCAAGAGCACCATGGAAATCTGGCACAGCGTCGAAGGGGAAGAGGCGCAGGACGGCACCACCGCAGGCGCGGCCAAGGCCGGTTTCGTTGGGATCATCCTGCAGATCGCGGTGATCGATATCGTCTTCTCGCTGGACTCGGTGATTACCGCGGTGGGGCTGGTGGACAACGTGCAAGTTATGATCGCCGCGATCGTCATCGCCGTCGGGGTGATGATGCTGGCGGCCGGCACCATCAGCGATTTCATCGACAAGCATCCGACACTGAAGATCCTCGCGCTGTCGTTCCTGATCGTAGTGGGCACGCTGCTCGTCGCAGAAGCGTTCGGTGCACACGTACCCAAGGGTTACGTGTACTTCGCCATGGCATTCTCGTTGACGGTCGAAGCCCTCAACATTCGCATGCGCAAGGCAATGAATCGCAAGTTGAAAGAGCCGGTGAAGCTCGGCAAAGACATACCGGACTGAGGCCTATCGCCGGCTGCGCCTGCTCGGTGCAGCCGGTGGTGTGAGGATTCAACATGACGTTCGAAACTTGGCTTGCCTTCTTTGTTGCCTGTTGGGTCATCAGCCTGTCGCCGGGCGCTGGGGCCATCGCCTCTATGTCCTGTGGGTTGCGGTACGGCTTCTGGCGCGGCTACTGGAACGCCATTGGCCTGCAAATCGCGCTGGCGTTGCAGATCGCAGTCGTGGCGGCGGGGGTGGGCGCCGTCCTGGCGACCTCCTCACTGGCCTTCAGCCTGATCAAATGGTTTGGTGTCGCCTACCTGCTATGGCTCGCTCTGAAGCAGTGGCAAGCGGTGCCCTCGGTGCTTGACGATAGCGCTGGGCCACGGCCAATCGGGCAGCCGCTGGCCCTGATTTTCCGCGGGTTTCTGGTCAATGCCAGCAACCCGAAGGCCATCGTGTTCATTCTTGCCGTGTTGCCGCAGTTTCTTGATCCGCATCGGGACCTGGTGGTGCAGTACCTGCATATGGGGACCACCATGGTAGTGGTCGACCTGATCGTCATGGCTGGCTATACCGGGCTGGCAGCCAAGGTATTGAGGCTGCTGCGCACGCCCCGCCAGCAGCGCTTGGTCAATCGCAGCTTTGCCGCCATGTTCGCCGGCACGGCGGCCTTGCTGGCGACGGTGCGGCGGGCTGCGGTATGACGGCGATCGAACCGTTGCGGGTGTGGGTCGACGCCGATGCCTGTCCAAAGGCGGCGAAAGAGCAGCTGATCAAGTTCGCCCTCAAGCGCAAATTCGACGTGTTGCTGGTGGCGGGGCAGAGTCAGATCAAACCAGCCTTCGCCTGTGTTCGCCTGATCGTAGTACCCAGTGGTCCGGACGCTGCGGACGATTATCTGGTCGAGCACGCCCAGCCCGGCGAGCTGGTGATTTGCAGCGATGTTCCGTTGGCTGATCGTCTGGTCAAAAAGGGGGTAGCTGCGCTCGACCCGCGCGGTCGCGAGTTCGATGAGCGCAACATGGGCGACCGTCTGGCGGTGCGCAATCTATTCACCGACCTGCGTGAACAGGGCCAGGCCAGCGGTGGTCAGGCGGCCTATGGCGAAAGGGATCGCCAGGCCTTCGCCAATGCCTTGGATCGCCTGCTGACCCAGCTGATGCGAGCCAGAGCCCGCTAGGCGAAACAATTAGCGGCCGACCGTTCCCCTTCGGGTGTGCCGCGCGCATGGCTCAGCCGCAGAGATAGGTGCCTGTACCCACTGCCACCAGTACGCCTTCCTCGTTGTGCAATTCAGAGCGAACCACCGCCACCTTATTGCCTGAGCGCAACAGCGTTCCGCTGGCGCTGAAGCGCTTGCCTCGTCCCGGGCGCAGATAGTCGATGCGCAGATCAATGGTGCCGAGACGCGAGAGACGCAGAGCGCGTTCTTCAATGGTTAGGTGCTGATGCTTTTCGAACGCGCCGATCATTGCCATGGCGCCACCAACGACGTCGAGCAGCGAGGCGATCACGCCACCATGCAGAATGCCATGAAAGAAATTGCCGACCAGTTCCTGTTTCATCGGCAGATGCATCACGACGCGCTCGCGAGACACTTCGTCAAGCTCGATGCCCAGATACTCGTTGAACGGAATGCGCTCGAAAAGCTGGCGTACGGCCTGCTGTTGCTCTTCGATTGTGTCGATTTTGTAGGGGGGCATGAGCAGCGGCTTCCTGGCAGATCAGCCAAAGCTGCCGGAGCGAGGCAAGATTGACCAGTGGTGCGGCGGGAGCACCGGTACGATTGGCCGTATAGCCACAGGCTTAACGAAAATCCCGAGCCGGGGCTCGGGATTGGGGCGTCGCGAGGGATGCTTATTTATTGGTCAGCTCCAGAACCCGATCGACCAGCTTGTAGATGCCCGACGCCGCCTCGCTGATCGATTGCGCGAGCATATATGCAGGTGTTGTCACCAGCTTGTGCTTGGAATCTTCGACGATCTCCGTGACTTCGCATGCCTGGTGTTCGGCGCCCATTTCCCGTGATGCGGCTGCGGCTGGGTCGTCATCATTGCCCAGCGTGCAGACCACGCCGGGACCGAAGATTTGTGCGGCCATCGTGGGGGCGATACACATCATGCCGACCGGCTTGCGGGCCTTGGCGAAGGCCTGTGCGATCGATATCACGTCCGAAAGAATCGTGCAGTCTGCTCCTTGGGTGGCGAAGTCGGAGAGGTTCTTCGCCGCACCAAACCCGCCTGGCATGATCAGCGCATCGAAGTCTTCGACGTTCGCGTCCTTCAGATCCTTGATCTGGCCGCGAGCCAGCCGCGCGGATTCGATCAGCACGTTGCGGGTCTCCGGCATCTCGTCGCCGGTCAGGTGATTGATCACGTGCATCTGTTCAATGTTCGGCGCGAAACATTGAACCGTGGCGCCCCTCTGATCCAGGCGCAGCAGAGTAATCACGCTCTCATAGATTTCCGAGCCGTCGTAGACGCCACAGCCGGAAAGAATCACGGCGACTTTTTTGTTCATCGGGTACTCCTGGTCAGATTCAGCGGCCCAGCAACAGAGCCGGACGAAGGCGATCGATGCTAATCCTTGGCGAGGTTCAAGGTAAGCCCACGCCTCATAGGCTTGGATGCTCCATCGCGACGGGTGTTCAGTCGATGCAGACTCCGGCCGAGATGCATTCGCGCGAGGATTGGTCGCTCAAAGCACTGGCAGTGCACGCCTTGGGTGGCGACAATGACGTCATTCGGTGGCTGGTGTGGATGCCGCTGTCATCAACTGGTCACGAAGTCGGCCTATAAACGTCATATTCGCCCGCGTTGCGGGTCAGGAGTCCGTTGTGAGTTTCGTTCCTGCCAATCGATTGTTTCCCGCTACTCGCCTGCGTCGTAACCGTCGCGATGAGTTTTCTCGTCGGCTGGTTCGCGAGAACGTGCTGAGCGTGGACGATCTGATCCTGCCGGTATTCGTCCTCGACGGCGAGAATCGTCGCGAGCAGGTGCCGTCGATGCCAGGTGTGGAGCGTCTGTCCGTCGACCTGCTGCTGCAGGAGGCTGAGGAATGGGTGGCGTTGGGGATTCCTGCGCTGGCGCTGTTCCCGGTTACTCCGCTGGAGAAGAAATCGCTCGATGCCTCTGAGGCGTGGAATCCGGACGGCATCGCCCAGCGTGCGACGCGAGCGCTGCGTGAGCGCTTCCCGGAACTTGGCGTCATCACCGATGTGGCCCTCGACCCGTTCACGACTCATGGCCAGGACGGCATACTCGACGAGCATGGCTACGTGCAGAACGACGTTACCGTCGATGCGCTGGTACGGCAGGCGCTGTCCCCTGCCGAAGCCGGCGCCCAGGTGGTGGCACCGTCAGACATGATGGACGGGCGTATCCAGGCGATTCGTGAAGCGCTCGAAGTCGCCGATCACCACAACGTGCGCATCATGGCCTACTCGGCTAAGTACGCCAGCGCCTATTACGGCCCGTTCCGCGATGCGGTGGGATCGGCGGCGAACCTCGGCAAGGGCAGCAAGAACACCTATCAAATGGACCCGGCCAACGGGGACGAGGCGCTGCATGAGGTGGGAGCCGATCTCGCCGAAGGCGCCGACATGGTCATGGTCAAGCCCGGGATGCCCTATCTGGATATTTTGTGGCGCGTCAAAGATGCCTTTCGCGTGCCCACGTTCGTCTATCAGGTCAGCGGTGAATATGCAATGCATATGGCGGCCATTCAGAACGGCTGGCTGAGCGATGCGGTAATTCTCGAATCGCTGACTGCCTTCAAACGCGCGGGCGCCGATGGCATCCTGACTTATTTCGCCAAACAGGCGGCACAACAATTGAAACAGGGGCAATAAGCCCTTCCGAGGCAGATTGATGACTACTCAGGGACTCAGCGAGAGCGAATTGCAGCTGGCCTCCGCCGATGAGGCGCCATTGCCACTGGAGCTTCCGCAGGAAGCGGAGAAAGTGGAGGAGGTGCCCGCGCCGCCGGTACAACCAGTGCCGAATCTGGACGACAACAGCCTCTATATCCATCGTGAGCTGTCGCAGCTGCAATTCAATATTCGAGTGCTGGAGCAGGCGCTGGATGAGTCCAATCCATTGCTGGAACGGTTGAAGTTCCTGCTGATCTTCTCCAGCAACCTTGATGAGTTCTTCGAAATCCGTGTCGCCGGGCTGAAGAAACAGGTCACCTTCGCTCGCGAACAGGCAGGTGCCGATGGTCTGCAGCCGCACCAGGCGCTGGCGCGGATTTCCGATCTGGTGCATGAACAGGTCAATCGACAGTATTCGATTCTCAATGAGGTGCTTCTGCCGGAATTGGCCAAGCATCAGGTGCGCTTCATTCGTCGGCGGCACTGGACGACGAAGCTCAAGACCTGGGTGCGTCGATATTTCCGAGACGAGATCGCGCCGATTATCACCCCGATCGGCCTGGATCCGACCCATCCGTTTCCCTTGCTGGTGAACAAGAGCCTGAATTTCATCGTTGAGCTGGAAGGTATCGATGCCTTTGGCCGCGACTCGGGGTTGGCGATCATTCCGGCACCCAGGCTGCTGCCGCGGGTGATACGCGTCCCCGAAGAGGTGGGCGGTCCCGGTGCCAATTATGTGTTTCTGTCCTCCATGATCCATGCGCATGCGGACGACCTGTTCCACGGCATGAAGGTCAAGGGCTGCTATCAGTTCCGCTTGACGCGAAATGCTGATCTGTCGGTGGACACCGAGGATGTTGAGGATCTGGCACGAGCGCTGCGTGGTGAATTGATTTCCCGCCGCTATGGCGATGCGGTGCGGCTGGAGGTGGTGGACACCTGTCCGCCGCACCTGGCGGATTTCCTGCTCAAGCAGTTCAGCCTGAGCGAAAGCGAGCTCTATCGGGTCAATGGTCCGGTCAACCTGACCCGGCTGTTCGGCATCACCGGTCTGGATAGCCACCCGGAGTTGCAGTACACGCCATTCACACCGGCAATCCCTAAGCTGTTGCAGAACAGCGAGAATATTTTCAGCGTCGTCGGCAAGCAGGACATTCTACTGCTGCATCCTTATGAGTCGTTCACGCCCGTGGTCGACCTTCTGCGCGAGGCTGCCAAGGATCCGTGCGTGCTGGCAGTCAAACAGACGCTGTATCGCTCCGGCGCCAATTCGGAAATCGTCGACGCGTTGGTGGAAGCGGCGCGTAACGGTAAGGAAGTCACTGCGGTGATCGAGCTGCGGGCGCGCTTCGACGAGGAGTCCAATCTTCAGCTGGCGAGCCGACTGCAACAGGCCGGTGCTGTGGTGATCTACGGTGTGGTTGGCTACAAGACCCACGCCAAGATGATGCTGATCCTGCGCCGCGAAAATGGCGAATTGCGGCGCTACGCGCATCTCGGGACCGGCAACTACCACGCCGGCAATGCCCGGCTGTACACCGACTACAGCCTACTGACTTCTGACGATGCGCTATGCGAAGACGTGTCGAAGCTGTTCAGCCAGTTGATCGGCATGGGCAAGACCATGCGCATGAAGAAGCTGCTGCATGCGCCGTTCACCCTGAAGAAGGCGCTGCTCGACATGATCGCCCAGGAAACCCAGCACGCCAGCGAGGGGAAGCCGGCGCATATCATTCTCAAGATAAACTCGCTGACCGATGCGAAGATGATTCGCGCCCTGTACAAGGCCAGCCAGACCGGCGTGCGGATCGATCTGATCGTGCGCGGTATGTGCTGCCTGCGCCCGGGGGTCGTTGGTGTTTCGCACAACATTCAAGTGCGTTCGATCATTGGCCGCTTCCTTGAACACAGTCGGGTCTTCTACTTCCTCAACGGCGGCGACGAGAAACTTTATCTGTCCAGTGCGGACTGGATGGAGCGCAATCTGGACCGTCGGGTCGAAACCTGTTTTCCAGTGGAAGGCAAGAAGCTGATCACACGGGTAAAAAAGGAGCTGGAAGGCTTCCTCACCGACAATACGCAGAGCTGGGTGCTGCAGCCCGACGGTGGTTACCTGCGCAACAGCCCGAGTGGCAACCAGAACCCGCGTAACGTTCAGAATACGCTGTTAGAGCGTCTAGGTAGCCCGACGGCACGCTGAGCAGTCCGCCGCGTGCCTTGCCGGCCGCTATACGGTCCGGCACGGCGCGATCAGCGTACCGTCAGGGTGAAGTCGATCCGATTAAGCCACTCTGCCTCCAGGGCGAAATCGGCTTGGGTCAGCGGATTGTTCTCCAGCCAGCCCTCGGGAAAGGCCACATCGAGACTGTTGTCGCCTGCCTTGAGCGTGAACGCTGGCGCCTGCTGCGGTCCGCGGATGTGGTGGAACAGGATGGCGAAGCGCAACAGCACGCAGAGCCGGGTGAGCTTTACGCCGTCTTCGCTCAGTTCTTCGAACTTCTGGCTCGGTATGTTGCGGCGATGGCCGCGCACGAGCAGTGCGAGCATTTGCTGGTCCTGACGAGAAAATCCGGGAAGATCGGAGTGCTCAATCAGGTAGGCGCCGTGCTTGTGATAATGATAGTGCGCGATATCCAGACCTACTTCGTGAATCCGCGCGGCCCAGCTAAGCAGCTCACGGTGCCAATCCTCGTCCAGCCCCCAGTCGGTCGACACTTGATCGAGCGCTTCCAGTGCCTTGCTTTCGACCCGCGTCGCCTGCTCGAGATCGACGTGATAACGCTCCATGAGAAAGCTCAGCGTGCGATCGCGGATATCCTCATGATGATGGCGGCCGATGAGGTCGTAGAGCACGCCTTCACGCAGGGCGCCCTCGGAATGAGCCATGCTGGTGAGCTCCAGCGCATCGAAGATCGCTTCGAGGATGGCCAGACCTGCCGGGAAGATGGCCCGACGATCCGGCTTGATGCCGTCCATGTCGAGCTTGTCCACGTCGCCCAGCTTGAATAGCTTGCGCTTGAGCCAGCCAAGCCCTTCGCTGGTGACCTGACCGTTGCTCAACCCGGCACCCTTGATGGCGAGACCAATGGCGCGGATGGTGCCGGACGCACCCACCGCATCCTGCCAGCCGAGCCGACGCAAACCGTGCTCGATGCTCATCAGCTCCAGCCGCGCCGCCGTATAAGCCTGGGCATAGCGCGCAGCGGTAATCTTGCCGTCACGGAAGAAGCGTTGGGTGAAACTCACGCAGCCCATCTGCAAACTTTCGCGTAGCAGCGAATCGAAACCCTGGCCGACGATGTACTCGGTGCTACCGCCGCCGATGTCTACGACCAACCGCTTTCCGGCGGCCGCCGGAAAGGTGTGCGATACGCCGAGATAGATCAGTCGTGCTTCCTCGCGGCCGGAGATCACCTCGACCTGATGATCGAGAATCGCCTCGGCCTGACGGATGAACTGCGCACGGTTACGGGCTTCGCGCAGGGCATTGGTGCCGACCACCCGTACAGCGCCCTGAGGCAGATGATTGACCAGTTGCGCGAAGCGGCGCAGACAGTCGAGGCCGCGCTGCATGGCGTCATCATCGAGCATCCGATTTTCGTCGATACCGGCGGCCAGCTGGACTTTCTCACCGAGCCGCTCGATGATGCGCATTTCGCCGTTGCTGGTGCGGGCCAGGACCATGTGGAAGCTGTTCGATCCGAGATCCAGGGCGGCGATCATCGGAGAAGGTTCGGCGACTAGTGGGCGCATGGGACAGTCTCTGTGCAAAACCCCGACATCCTGACATGATCATCGACATCCGCCAACGCGCAACGCCCATACGAAGCGTCTGGATATCGCGCCCATAGCTTGCACCCGTTGCCATTTGGCGATTGTCCAGGTGACAGGCTGCGGCTTTCGGTCCGCACCAAGCCGGGCTATGATGGCGTCACTTTCTGTTTTGACCCTGGAGAAAATCCATGAGCGAATACATCAATAATGTCAGCGACAGCAGTTTCGAGCAGGACGTGCTCCAGGCTGACGGCCCTGTGCTGGTCGATTACTGGGCCGAGTGGTGTGGCCCCTGCAAGATGATCGCTCCTGTGCTCGATGAGATTGCCAAGGAATACGAGGGTAAGCTCAAAGTCTGCAAGCTGAACATCGACGAGAACCAGGAAACCCCACCGAAGTATGGTGTGCGCGGCATCCCGACGCTGATGCTGTTCAAGAACGGTAATGTCGAAGCCACCAAGGTTGGCGCTCTGTCGAAGTCGCAGCTGGCTGCGTTTCTCGACAGCAACATCTGAATCGAAGCTCCGTCTTTAAAAGACCCTCGCGAATGCGGGGGCTTTTTTTAACTGCAGAGTGGACGCTTCGTCTGCGCAGTGCTAAATTCGGACTCGCGACGCTTCTCCCGTCGCCCTCTGCATGCCGTCGCCGACGCACTTCCGCCTCATAAAGCACAACGAACTCCGTTCGTCTCTTGCTGCGCGGCTTCTCAAGCTAATCGCTTTCTTCATCCTTCCTGACTCTTTCTATGAATCTGACCGAACTTAAGCAAAAGCCCATCACCGAACTGCTGGAAATGGCCGAACAGATGGGCATCGACAACATGGCCCGTTCGCGCAAGCAGGACGTGATTTTCTCGCTGCTGAAAAAGCACGCCAAAAGCGGTGAGGAAATCTCCGGTGATGGCGTGCTGGAGATTCTCCAGGACGGCTTCGGCTTCCTGCGCTCCGCGGATTCTTCCTATCTCGCCGGGCCTGACGACATTTACGTCTCGCCAAGCCAGATTCGCCGCTTCAACTTGCGTACCGGTGACACCATCGTCGGCAAGATCCGCCCGCCGAAAGAAGGCGAGCGCTATTTCGCGCTGCTCAAAGTCGACACGATCAACTTCGATCGGCCGGAAAATGCCAAGAACAAGATCCTGTTCGAGAACCTGACACCGCTATTCGCCAACAAGCGGCTGACGATGGAGGCCGGCAACGGTTCCACCGAAGACCTGACCGGCCGGGTGATTGACCTTTGCGCGCCGATCGGCAAGGGGCAACGTGGTCTGATCGTCGCACCGCCGAAGGCGGGCAAGACCATCATGTTGCAAAACATCGCCAGCAATATCACCCGCAATAACCCCGAGTGCCATCTGATCGTTCTGCTGATCGATGAACGCCCGGAAGAGGTGACCGAGATGCAGCGCACCGTGCGCGGTGAGGTGGTCGCTTCCACCTTCGATGAGCCGCCGACCCGTCATGTGCAGGTGGCTGAAATGGTGATCGAAAAGGCCAAGCGCTTGGTCGAGCACAAGAAAGACGTGGTCATCCTGCTGGACTCCATCACCCGTCTGGCCCGTGCCTACAACACTGTGATCCCAAGTTCCGGCAAGGTGCTGACCGGTGGTGTCGATGCCCATGCGCTGGAGAAGCCCAAGCGGTTCTTCGGTGCGGCGCGCAACATCGAGGAGGGGGGTAGCTTGACCATTCTCGCCACCGCGCTGGTCGAAACCGGTTCGAAAATGGACGAGGTAATCTACGAGGAGTTCAAGGGTACCGGTAACCTGGAGCTGCAACTGGATCGCCGCATCGCTGAGAAACGTGTGTTCCCGGCCATCAACATCAATCGCTCGGGCACCCGTCGCGAAGAGTTGCTGACCAGTGAGGAAGAGCTTCAGCGCATCTGGATTCTGCGCAAGCTGCTACACCCGATGGATGAAAGTGCCGCCATCGAGTTCCTGCTGGACAAGCTCAAGGACACCAAGACCAACGAAGAATTCTTCATGTCGATGAAGCGCAAGTAAGCGACTGGTTGTACCGTCGAGGCCGGGGAAACCCGGCCTTTGGCTGTCTGCAGGTTTCGGAATCGGCGGCGCCAAGGCTAAACTCTGCGCCCTCGACACTTGCCGGCCCATGCGAGGCTCAAGCATGCAGTACCGCGATTTGCGCGAATTTATCAGTGGTTTGGAACAGCGCGGTGAGCTCAAGCGCGTTTCGACCGCTGTTTCTCCCGTTCTGGAAATGACCGAAATATGCGATCGCACCCTGCGCAAGCAGGGACCGGCGTTGCTCTTCGAGAATCCAACCGGCTTCGACATGCCCGTGCTCGGCAACCTGTTCGGTACGCCCAAACGTGTCGCGCTGGGGATGGGCGCCGAGGAGGTGTCGGAGTTGCGCGAGATCGGTAAGCTGCTGGCCTTCCTCAAGGAGCCAGAGCCACCGAAGGGGCTCAAGGACGCTTGGAGCAAGCTGCCGATCTACAAGAAAGTTATCAGCATGGCGCCAAAGGTGCTCAAGGACGCGCCCTGTCAGGAGGTCATCGTCGAGGGTGACGACGTCGATCTGTCAGCGCTGCCGATACAGACTTGCTGGCCGGGTGATGCTGGACCGTTGATCACCTGGGGACTGACTGTCACAAAGGGGCCGAACAAAGAGCGTCAGAACCTGGGTATTTACCGTCAGCAGGTGATCGGCCGCAATAAGGTGATCATGCGTTGGCTTAGTCATCGAGGCGGCGCGCTGGATTTCCGTGAGTGGTGCGAGAAATACCCGGACAGATCCTATCCGGTCGCGGTGGCGCTTGGCGCCGATCCGGCCACCATCCTCGGCGCGGTCACGCCGGTACCCGATTCGCTGTCAGAGTATGCCTTTGCCGGTCTGTTGCGCGGAAGCCGCACCGAACTGGTCAAGTGCCGCGGCAACGATCTGCAGGTGCCGGCTGGTGCCGAGATCGTGCTCGAGGGTTATATCCAGCCCGGCGAAATGGCGGACGAGGGCCCCTACGGCGACCATACCGGCTACTACAACGAAGTCGATCGCTTTCCGGTATTCACTGTCGAGCGCATCACCAAGCGCCGCGACGCCATTTATCACAGCACTTACACCGGTCGTCCGCCGGATGAGCCGGCAATCCTCGGCGTGGCGCTCAATGAGGTCTTCGTGCCGATTCTGCAGAAGCAGTTTCCGGAGATCACCGATTTCTACCTGCCACCGGAAGGCTGCTCCTACCGTATGGCGGTGGTTACCATGAAGAAGCAGTACCCCGGCCACGCCAAGCGCGTGATGTTGGGCGTATGGAGCTTCCTGCGGCAATTCATGTACACCAAGTTCGTCATCGTCACCGATGACGACATCAACGCACGGGATTGGAACGACGTCATCTGGGCGATCACCACGCGTATGGATCCCAAGCGCGATACGGTGCTGATCGAAAACACCCCGATCGACTACCTCGATTTCGCCTCCCCGGTTTCCGGTCTGGGCAGCAAAATGGGCCTCGATGCCACGCACAAATGGCCGGGCGAGACCAGTCGCGAATGGGGGCGTGCCATCGTTCAGGACGAGGCGGTCAAGCGGCGTATCGACGAACTCTGGGCCGGGCTGGGTATCGACTGATGACTGGCCGTCGTTATTTCAGGTTTTTGAATAAATGAAAGTTACGCTGCAACCCTCCGGCGCGGTGCTTGAAGTTCAACCTGGCGAGCTGATTCTCGATGCGGCTCGGCGCCTAGGCTTCGACTGTCCGCAGGCCTGTCGCAACGGCAATTGTCTGATCTGCGCCGCCTTGCTGGTAAACGGTCGAGTGCGCCAGCGTGGCGAAAGTCGCGACCATGGGGAGGTCTTCGCCTGTCTGGCTGAGCCCGAGGAAGATTGTGTTTTGCTGTGGGATGGTGTGCTGGCCCCGGGCGAACTGCCGGTGCGGACCCTCAGTTGTCAGTTGATCAGCTGCGAAGCGGTGGGTGGCGACGTGTTCCGGCTGCGGCTCCGCGCGCCCGCCGGCAAACCACCGCGCTATCACGCTGGCCAATATCTGCTACTAGAGCGCGAAGATGGCGAGTTCAGCGCCTTTTCCCTGGCGTCCGCGCCTGGGCGGGGGCGTGAGCTAGAGCTGCATGTGCTGGCGCGCGAGCCGTCCGCGATCGGGCTGCTTGATTTCATCAGACGCAATGGCATGGTCAAAGTGCAGATGCCGTTCGGCGACACCCATCTGGCCGAGCTGCCGGATGGTCCGCTGGTACTGATCGCGGCGGGAACCGGCATGGCGCAAATGCACAGTCTAATTGAGCACTGTCGAGCCGAAGGCTTCGCTCATCCCGTGCACCTGTATTGGGGCGTAAGGCGTCCGGAGGACTTCTATCAGCTACCGCATTGGGATGAGTGGCAGCACATGCCGAACCTTTCGCTCCATCAGGTCGTCAGTGACGTCTGCGGCTGGCAGGGACGTTGCGGCATGTTGCATGAAGCGGTCTGCGAGGACTTCGCTGACCTCAAGCCGGTTCATGTCTATGCCAGCGGTTCGCCAGCGATGATCTATGGCACGCTGGATGCGTTGGTCGAGGCGGGAATGGATGCGACTCAGATGCGCGCAGACGTGTTCGCCTACGCGCCGCGCGAGCGATAGCGGGCAGCAACTTCGTAGGGTAAGGCCTGAGCCCGGGGTTGGAGCACCGCAGGCGTTTATGGCGCGCTGCGGTAGGGGCATCGGCTCAGCGAGTCTGCCGCTGCTGCAGCAACAGGTTGTTATAGCCGCTTGACGAAAGCGTCTTCTGAGCCTGGCCAAGCTGCTCCCGGTTGGCGTAGGGGCCGACCAACACCCGATACCAATCCTCGTCGCGGACGGTGACGTTCTCGACCCGCACATCCTGACCCAGCAGGATGATTTGAGCCCTGACTCTTTCTGCTTCGGCTTGCTTGCGGAACGAGCCTGCCTGCAGGAAAAACTGGGTAACCGGTGCTTTGGCCACCATCGGCGGAGGTGGCGGTACCTGGCCATTCAAAGCGGCTTCGGCACGCGCCGCATCGATTTTGGCTGCCTCTTCTGCGGTGACCGGTTTCGGAGGCTCCGGTTTCGGTGCTTCAGGCGGCAGGATCACTTCGGATTCGGGCAGCAGCGTATAGAAGTCGTATTTCGGCTTCACCGGTTGGCCTGTAGTCGGCGGATGGCGCTTCGGCTGCTCCTTGGGCTTGGGCGTGTCCTTGGCACGCTTGATCTCGTCCCCGCCGGGTTCGAGGTTCATCAGAAACATGATGAAGCCGCCGATGACCAAGCCGCAAACCAGCCAGATCCATCCGGGCACGGGTTTCTTAGCGGGCGCTTGGTAGCGGCTCGCGCCACGCTTCGGTGCAGGTTTCTTCCTGGCTGCCACTTACATCCGCTCCAGCGTTTCCAGGCCAAGCAACTCCAGACCCTGCTTGAGGGTCTTGCCGGTCAGGGCAGCTAGACGCAGGCGGCTCTGTTTCACGGTTTCGCTTTCGGCGGTGAGTATTGGACAGTGCTCGTAGAAGCTGGAGAAAAGCCCGGCCAGCTCGTACAGGTAGCTGCACAGTAAATGCGGGACGCCCTTTTCGCCGACGCCGTTCAGCACCTCGGTGAACTGAGCGAGTTTTGCGCCCAGCTCTTGTTCCTGTTCGGCTTCCAGCCGTATCTCGCCTACAAGCCCGTCCATACCGGTGCCCAGTCTGCGAAATACGCTGGCCACGCGAGTGTAGGCATAAAGCAGGTAGGGCGCGGTGTTGCCTTCAAAACTGAGCATCTGCTCGAAGTTGAAACTGTAGTCGCTGGTGCGGTGCTTGGAGAGGTCCGCGTATTTAACGGCGCCGATGCCTACAGCGCGAGCGATCTGCCGCAGTTCGGCTTCGCTCAGGTCCGGATTCTTACCCTTGACCAGGCTGTAGGCGCGCTGCTCGGCCTCGTCGAGTAGATCGACCAGCTTCACCGTGCCGCCATCGCGAGTCTTGAACGGGCGGCCATCGGCACCGTTCATGGTGCCAAAGCCCATATGTTCGAGTTGCATTCCCTCATGCACGAAGCCGGCGCGGCGCGCGACCTCGAAGGCCATCTGGAAATGCAGCGCTTGACGCTGATCGACAAAATACAGGGCGCGATCGGCGTTGAGTTGCTGGCTGCGGTAACGCATGGACGCCAGGTCGGTGGTGGCGTACAGGTAGCCGCCACCAGCCTTCTGGACGATCACCGGTAAGGGGTTGCCTTCGGCATTCTTGAACTCATCGAGAAAGACGCACTGGGCACCGTTGCTTTCGCTCAGCAGGCCTTTGGCCTTGAGCGACTCGACGATGTCGCCTAGCTCGGCGTTGTAGGCGCTCTCGCCCTTGACGTCGGCTGGTGTCAGCTTGACGTTGAGGCGGTCGTAGACCTTCTGGCAGTGCGACAGGGATATCTCGTTGAAGCGGGTCCACAGGCGCAGGCAGTCGGCATCGCCTGCTTGCAGTTTCACCACCAATTCACGGGCCCGATCGGCGAAGTCGGTGGATTCGTCGAAGCGCCGCTTGGCCGCGCGATAGAACTGCTCGAGGTCGGACAGCTCGCTTTCGGCCGCGGCGGGGTTCTCCTCCAGATAGGCGAGCAGCATGCCGAACTGAGTGCCCCAGTCGCCGACGTGATTCTGCCGGATCACCTCGTCGCCAAGGTACTCAAGCACCCGCGCCACGGCATCACCAATGATGGTGGAGCGCAGGTGGCCTACGTGCATTTCCTTGGCGAGATTCGGCGAGGAAAGGTCGACCACGACCCGCTGGGGTGGGCTTGCCTTGCTGACGCCCAGGTGCGGGTCGGCAAGCGCAGTGTCAAGGCGCTGGGCCAGCGCGGCGCTGTTCTGGAAGAAGTTGAGAAAGCCTGGGCCGGCGATTTCCACCTTGCTGACGCCGGGATCGGCCGGCAGCGCCTCGATGAGTTTCTGTGCGAGGTCACGAGGCTTCATCCCGGCAGGCTTGGCGAGCATCATGGCAATGTTGCTGGCGAAATCGCCGTGAGCCTTGTCGCGGGTGTTCTCCACCTGAATGGTCGGGCTCAACCCTTCGGGCAGCACGCCTTCAGCGGTGAGACGGGTCAGGGCTTGCTGGATCAGGTGGCGGATGCTGTCTTTCATCGTGAGCTCGGTCGGCCCGAAGGCTTTGGTCGAAAACTGGGCATTATCGACGTCCGAGGGGCGAACCTTCAAGGCTTAAGGTGCTTGGTTGCCGGTTAAGGCCGGATTCATCCAGCGTCAGAACAGGTCAATCGGATCGACATCCAGCGACCAACGTACCGTACGGCTGCCCGGGAGCGCTTCCACCAGGGGCAGCCATGCACTCATCAGCTTGTGCAGCGGGGCTCGGGCATTGGCCTGGAGCAGCAGCTGGGCGCGGAAGCGCCCGGCGCGTCGCTCCATCGGTGCGGGCACCGGGCCGAGCAATTCAACCCCGCTTAAGCCGAGTTGCGTCGTCAGGTGTTCGGCTTGGCTGCAGGCCTGGTCGAGGAAGTCTTCAGCCTGGCCGGGCTTTGCCGCTTCGGCGCGTAGTAAAGCAAGATGGCTGAACGGTGGCAGGCCCGCGGCGCGGCGCTCGCTCAATGCCTGGTCGGCGAAGGCGAAATAGCCTTGCTCGGTCAATTGAACCAGCAGCGGATGGTCGGCCAGATGGGTCTGGATGATGACCTTGCCAGGCTCTTCGGCACGGCCTGCGCGCCCCGCCACCTGTACGATCAATTGGGCCATTCGCTCGCTGGCGCGAAAGTCTGCAGAGAATAGGCCGCCGTCCGCATCGAGGATCGCGACCAGGGTGACCCGAGGGAAATGATGTCCCTTGGCGAGCATCTGGGTGCCCACCAGCAGGCAGGGTTCGCCACGGTTGATGGTAGCCAGCAATTGCTCCATGGATCCCTTGCGTGACGTGCTGTCGCGGTCGATGCGCAGCACCGGATAGTCCGGAAAGAGAATGCTCAGACGTTCTTCCGCGCGCTCGGTGCCAGCACCTACAGGACGCAGGTCGAGTTTGTTGCACTCCGGACAATTGCGGGGTGGACGCTCGGAATGCCCGCAGTGGTGACAGCGCAGCTCATTGTGGCGTTGATGCAGAGTCATTCGGGCGTCGCAGCGCGGGCATTGACTGAGCCAGCCGCAATCATGGCACAGCAGCGAAGGGGCGAAGCCGCGGCGGTTCAGGAACACCAGCACCTGCTGCCCGGCGGCGAGTGTCTGTGCCATGGCTTGTTGCAGCGGGCCGGAGATGCCTGAATCCAGCGGGCGGCTTTTCACGTCGAGGCGCAGGAACCGGGGCGCTTGGGCACCACCGGCACGCTGGGTCAGCTTCAGCAGCGCGTAGCGACCGATGTGCGCATTGTGCAGGCTTTCCAATGACGGCGTTGCCGATCCCAGCAGGATCGGGAGGTTCTCTTGGCGGGCCCTGACCACAGCCAAGTCGCGAGCGTGATAGCGCAGGCCTTCTTGCTGCTTATAGGAGGCGTCGTGCTCCTCATCGAGAATGATCAGCCCTGGGTTCTTCATTGGGGTGAACAGCGCCGAACGGGTGCCAATGATGATGTCCGCCTCGCCATCGCGTGCCGCCAGCCAGGCGTCCAGGCGTTCGCGGTCGTTGACATTGGAGTGCAGCAGGGCGATACGCGCATTGAAGCGTTTTTCGAAGCGCGCCAGGGTTTGCGGGCCGAGGTTGATTTCAGGAATCAGTACCAGCGCCTGCTTGCCGGCTTCGAGCACCTGATGGATTAGCTGAAGATAGACCTCGGTCTTGCCGCTGCCCGTGACGCCGGCCAGCAGGAACGGCTGGAAGCCATCGAGGCCGGCACGGATGGCTTCGAAGGCTGCGCGTTGTTGCTGGTTCAGCGGAAGCTCCGGCTGCAGTAGCCAGCTACCCTGGTGCCGCTGAGTCCGATGACTGCGGCGTGTCTCGACGCGCAAAAGGCCCTTCTGTAGCAGCAGATCGAGACTGTCCTTGCTCAATTGCAGTTGGGTCAACAATGAATGCGCCACGCCGTGCGGATGTTGGCCGATGGTCTTCAGTGCCTCGCGTTGACGTGGCGCCCGGCTAAGGCGTGGATCCTCCGGTCGTGCTCCATTGACAACATGCCAGAAGCGCTCCTGCCTGGCCTCGGCAGGCTCGCCCTGGCGTAGTAGGACCGGAAGCGCCCAACTGAGCGTGTCGCCGAGGCTGTGCTGGTAATACTGGGCGGTCCACAGGCACAGCTTGAACAGCGGCGACGGTAGCGGAGGGCGCGCATCCAGCAGCTCCAGGGCCGGTTTGAGCTTCGCCTCGGGGATCTCGCTGTGGTTGGCCACTTCCACCAGAACTCCAACGATCTCGCGTCGCCCGAAGGGCACCCGCAACCGCATACCCGGCTGCAGCGATGCGTATGGAATGCCGGTTGGGGGGAGGTAATCGAAGAGTCTGCGCAACGGGGAGGGTAGCGCGAGGCGAAGTATGGGTTGGGGCACACGAAAGTCCTTGGAGGCGAACGCCGATGTTAAACGATCCAGCGCTGCAACAGACCGGCATGCGTTCAAGAGTCGGTTCGATAGCCAGATGCCTGTGATCGGGGGCTGTCGCCGATCGATCAGCTGCCCTTGCATCACTAACGGTCTCTGGTATCATTCGCGCCCTTCCGTGCGGTACTCGACATAGGGTCGGGTGGCGGCACAAGTCCTAGAGGATTTTTCCATGAAAGCCGATATCCATCCTAACTACGTTGAAATCGAAGCCACTTGCAGCTGCGGCAACGTCATCAAGACTCGCTCCACGCTGGCCAAGAACCTGAACATCGACGTGTGCTCTGAGTGCCATCCGTTCTACACCGGCAAGCAGAAAGTGCTGGACACCGGCGGCCGTATCGACCGCTTCAAGCAGCGTTTCGGTGTGTTCGGCGCGAAGTAAGCTGTCGCCGCGACGGGAATCCCATGAGGTTTTCCGAGCACCTTAAAAAGGCGTCCCTGGTGGGCGCCTTTTTCGTTTCCGTCTTCTTCAGTCTGCAGGCGCAGGCGCTTTGTCCTGTTAGCGGCCCGCTGCCGTCAGCGAAGGTCGCAACAGTCATCGACGGAGATACTCTGCGCCTGGTCGATGGGCGTCGCGTACGCCTCATCGGCGTGAATGCCCCTGAAGTCGGCCGCAAGGGGCGCAGTGCCGAACCGTTCGCGGAGGCGGCCAAGCGTCGGCTGCAAGCACTTGTAAACGCCAGCGGCGGACGCGTGGGGCTGCGGCTCGGTCAGGAGGCCAGTGATCATTACGGCCGACTGCTGGCCCATGCCTTCGACTCGCACGGTGAAAATCTCGAAGCTGTTCTGCTTGCCGAAGGGCTGGGCTTTTTTGTCGCCATCGCACCGAACACGCTGCTGGCTGAATGTCATCTCGCCGTGGAGCAGCAGGCTCGGCTTGCCGGCAAAGGTGTCTGGCATCAGCCCCCGATCGCCTCGGCTGAGCGCCTGCGCCGCGGTGGTTTTGCACTGGTCAGGGCGCGGGTCGATCGACTGGAGACCAATCGTGGTGGCGTCTGGTTGGAGCTGGATGGCCCTCTGGTGATTCAGGTTCCCCGTGAAGCCGTTGCGTCATTCGCCGATTCGCTGAAAGACCTGCCAGGCAAGCAGGTCGAAGCAAGGGGTTGGGTGATCGATCGCAAGGGGCGTGCGGATTTGTCGCGTCAGGCTCGCTGGCTACTGAGAGCAAGCCACCCGTCCATGCTTGTTCCGCTGCCGTAACTCGTCGTTAGCTGGCGGGGCGGGAAAATTTTTGGCTCGGCTTAACTGAAAGTCGTAGGGCCAGGTCTTGACAGTCACCTTTCCCGTTGGCTTGTGACGGCGCTCGGTCTTGGCGTATGCTCGGCCCCCTGTCTGTCCCAGTAAAATAAGCGGAATGCCTCATGACTGACCTGAAAACTGCCGCTCTCGACTATCATTCCCAGCCTCGTCCGGGAAAGCTGAGTGTCGAGCTGACCAAGCCCACTTCCACCGCTCGTGATCTGTCACTGGCCTACAGCCCTGGCGTGGCGGAACCGGTTCGAGAAATCGCCCGTGATCCGGAGCTGGCTTACCGATACACCGGTAAAGGCAATCTGGTCGCGGTGATCTCCGACGGCACCGCGATTCTTGGTCTGGGCAATCTGGGGCCGCTGGCATCCAAGCCGGTTATGGAAGGCAAGGGCGTTCTGTTCAAGCGATTCGCTGGTGTCGACGTGTTCGATATCGAAGTCGATGCGGAAAGCCCTCAGGCTTTCATCGATACGGTCAAGCGCATTTCCATTACCTTCGGTGGCATCAACCTGGAAGATATCAAGGCGCCTGAATGCTTCGAGATCGAGCGGGCGCTGATCGAGCAATGCGACATTCCGGTATTCCATGACGACCAGCACGGCACCGCTATCGTTACTGCGGCGGGCATGCTCAATGCATTGGAAATCGCTGGCAAGACGCTGGAGCAGGCCAAGATCGTCTGCCTCGGCGCCGGCGCTGCGGCGACCTCTTGCATGAAGCTGCTTGTCAGTATGGGGGCGAAGGTCGAGAACATTTTCATGATTGATCGCAAGGGTGTAGTCCATGCTGGTCGTGACGATCTGAATCAGTACAAGGCGGTGTTTGCCCATGAGACAGACAAGCGCACGCTGGATGATGCCCTCGATGGCGCTGACGTCTTTGTAGGCCTGTCCGGCCCCAATCTGTTGAGCGCCGAAGGCCTCAAGCTGATGGCAGCGAACCCGGTAGTGTTCGCCTGCTCGAACCCCGATCCGGAGATCAACCCAGAGCTCGCTCACGCGACCCGTCCCGATGTGATCATGGCTACTGGCCGCTCGGATTATCCGAACCAGGTCAACAACGTGTTGGGCTTCCCGTTCATTTTCCGTGGGGCGCTGGATGTTCGTGCGACGCGCATCAATGAGGAGATGAAAATCGCTGCTGCGGTGGCTCTGCGTGAGCTGGCCAAGCTGCCGGTTCCGGCTGAGGTGGCTGCTGCTTATGGCGTTGAGCAGCTTCAGTTCGGACGTGAATACATCATTCCGAAACCGATGGATCCTCGCCTGATCACCCTCGTTTCCGACGCGGTGGCCAAAGCAGCGATCGAAAGCGGCGTGGCGACACTGCCGTATCCGTCGAATTACCCGCTCAAGTCGGTTCACGACGTGTTCAATGGCTGATTAGCTCGGCCATAGCCCCGCTTCGGCGGGTGCGCGGCACTCGGAAAAACCCCAGCCCCGGCTGGGGTTTTCTATTTCGGGCTATGGTAAGAAGCTTGGCGCACTGGAGCGCGCTTGCGGCCTGTGATCCCCCGAGTTCGCTGCTATCAGGAGCGGGCGTCGGGGGATGCAGAAGATCTAGAACAGATCGATCGGTGCGGCTTCGGATGCTGGTAGCGGGCTGTCGGGCAACATTGAGCCTGGAATCATCTCGTCATTCATGTCAGGCGGTGAGTCTTCGCTTCGAAAGATCTCAAAGTAAGCGTCAGGTGTGCCTGGGGCTGCCGCTCGGCCGCTTTTGGGATCGATTCGCAATGTCAAAATGCCTTCCGGTTCGGCGGGCGCATGCTCGGGGGCGCCGTCCAGCACGGCGCTCATGTACTTCATCCAAATCGGCAGCGCTACCGTTCCGCCATATTCCCGCCGACCGAGCGTTTGGGGCTGATCGAAGCCTGTCCAGACCGTGGTCACGATGTCAGCGTTGTAGCCGGAGAACCAACTGTCCTTGGACTCGTTGGTCGTGCCGGTCTTTCCTGCAAGATCCCCGCGCCCCATCGCCAAAGCCCGTCTGCCTGTGCCGCGCTTGATGACGTCCTGCAGCATGCTGGTCATGATGTAGGCGGTGCGCTCGTCGATGATCTGCTCCGCATACGCGGGCGTCGGCCTGGCTGGCTGCGAGTCGCTCGTCAGTGGCGTGTCGAGCTGTGCGTAGGCGGTGGCCGCTTCATCCTTCGCTGCTGTGTCGCCTTGCTCCGGTACGCGCACCGGGTTCGCCTCGAAGATGATTTTTCCGTCTCGATCCTCGATGCGCTCGATCAGATAGGGTTCGATCTTGTAGCCCCCGTTCGCGAATGCTGTCCAACCGGTAGCGATTTCCATTGGCGTCAGGGTTGCCGTACCAAGCGCCAGCGACAGGTTGGCAGGCAGGTCTTCGGATTTGAATCCAAAGCGTTTGATGTAGTCGAGGGTGTACGGAAGGCCAAGCGTCTGCAGCAGGCGAATCGAGACTAGATTGCGTGATTTGTAAAGCGCCTCGCGCAGCCGGATCGGGCCTAGAAAGGTATTGTTGTCATTCTTGGGGCGCCAAACGCGGTCCAGGCCTTCCTCGACGAAGACGATAGGGGAGTCGTTGACCAGAGTCGCAGGGGTGAATCCGGCATCCAATGCGGCGCTATAGATAAAAGGTTTGAAGCTTGAGCCGGGCTGACGCTTGGCCTGGATAGCGCGGTTGTAGTTGCTTTGCCCAAAGGAAAAACCACCGGTCAACGCTTCGATGGAGCCGTCAAGCGGATCAAGGGATACCAGTGCGCCTTGAGCCTGGGGTATCTGGCTGAACAGCACTTCGTCATCCCGGATCTGAACGCGGATGACATCTCCTGGCTTGACGATTTCCGATGGTGACTTGGGTTGGGGCCCCAGGCTGTTGGTATTAATGAACGGGCGAGCCCATTTCATGCTTTCCCAGCTGATGCTGCGCTCGCTGCCGTCACGAAGGAGGACCTTGATCCCATCTTTGGAGACGGCACTTACGGCAGCAGGGAGCACGCCGGCCTGGCTGCGATAGTTGCCCAATTCCTTCAGCCAGCTCTCCCGGTCGGTGCCGGTCAGCCGAGCTTCCGGGCCGCGATAGCCGTGACGCTGGTCGTACTCGATCAATCCCTGGATAAGCGCCTGGTTGGCAGCGAGCTGACGCTCACTGGTGGCGGTGGTGTAAACGCGGAATCCATCGGTGTAAGCAGCACTACCGAAACGACCGACCATTTCGGCACGTGCCATCTCCGCTATATAAGGTGCGTCAAGTTCCGGCGATGACCCGTGATAGGACGCATCGACAACCTCTGTCAGCGCTTGCTGATAGCGGGTCTCGTCTATTTTTCCGAGCCGGTACATTCGTCCAAGAATCCAGTCACGCCGCTCCTTGGCGCGCTCTGGGTTGGCCAGTGGGTTGAATGCAGACGGTGCTTTCGGTAAGCCTGCGATCATGGCCATCTGCGCGAGGCTCAGCTCGCCGATGGGTTTGCCGTAGTAGACCTGCGATGCCGCTTCGATACCGTAAGCTCGGTTGCCCAGATAAATTTTATTGACGTACAGCTCAAGGATCTCATCCTTGCGCATTTCCCTTTCGATCTGAAGGGCTAAAAGGATCTCGTTGATCTTCCGCGAAAAGCTTCGCTCGCTGGTGAGGAAGTAATTCTTCGCCACCTGCATAGTGATGGTGCTGCCGCCGGTCTGAATATGGCCGGTTTTCAATAATTGCGTGGCAGCGCGCATCAGACTGGAAACATCGACGCCATAATGATTCGCGAAGTTGTCGTCTTCGGCCGCCAGTAATGCGGCGATGAAATCCTTGGGTATCTCGTCGAAGCCGATGGGGGAACGACGCATTTCGCCATACTCGGCGATCAGCTTGTCGTCATCGCTGTAGACGCGCAGCGGAATCTGGAGCTGTATGCTGCGTAGCGAGTCGACCGATGGCAGGTTGGGGCTGAGGTAAAGAAACGCGCCACTGAGACTGAGTAAAAGTCCACAGAAAACAGCCAAGCACGACCATAGGAAAAACTTCAGAAAACGCATCGGGGTTTATTGAATCCAGGGTGGGAAATGAGGTGTAAGCCGCAGACAGTGCTGAAAAGAAAAACCGTTCACATTATAAGCGGTTTTTTTGCTGGGGAGCCATTTGCGCTTCTGTCAAGGCTGTTATTTAATGCGGACAAACATAATTAATCCGTAAGTAGCGGATAAAGATAGGAAATCGGCCGTGCTAGGGCTCTTCACTAAGAAAGCGAATACGCTGCTTGGGATCGACATCAGTTCGACGTCTGTCAAGCTGCTCGAATTAAGCCGCTCAGGCTCCCGGTATCGGGTTGAGTCATTTGCGGTCGAGCCGCTTCCGCCGAACGCTGTGGTAGAAAAGAACATCGCTGAACTGGACGGTGTGGGCCAGGCGCTGTCTCGGTTGTTAGCTAAAGCGAAAACCGGTGTGAAATCCGCCGCAGTAGCGGTTTCCGGTTCGGCGGTCATCACCAAGAGCATCGAAATGGACGCCGGGTTGAGCGACGACGACCTGGAAAATCAGCTGAAGATCGAAGCGGATCAGTACATTCCTTACCCGCTGGAAGAAGTCGCTATCGACTTTGAAGTGCAGGGGCCGGCCGCTCGCGCCCCGGGACGCGTCGAGGTGCTGTTGGCGGCGTGTCGCAAGGAAAACGTAGAGATTCGCGAAGCGGCTCTGGCCCTGGCTGGACTGACGGCCAAGGTTGTCGATGTCGAAGCCTATGCGCTGGAGCGTTCATTTGGTTTGCTAGCGCCCCAGCTGGGTGCCGGTCACGACGAGCTGACCATTGCTCTGGTCGACATCGGTGCGACCATGACCACGCTGAGCGTGTTGCACAACGGCCGCACGATCTATACCCGCGAGCAGTTGTTCGGTGGGCGTCAGCTTACCGAAGAGATTCAGCGTCGCTACGGGCTATCGATGGAAGAAGCTGGCCTTGCCAAAAAGCAAGGAGGCCTCCCAGATGACTATGACAGCGAAGTATTGCAGCCGTTCAAAGAAGCGGTCGTTCAGCAGGTGTCGCGCTCGCTCCAGTTTTTCTTCGCCGCCGGGCAGTTCCATGACGTGGACTACATCCTTCTGGCTGGCGGGACGGCATCGATTCCGGGGCTGGATCGGTTGATTCAGCAGAAAATCGGGACTCAGACTTTAGTCGCCAATCCGTTTGCCGATATGGCGTTGAGTAGCAAGGTCAACGCTGGCGCGCTCGCCAGTGATGCGCCGTCCCTGATGATTGCCTGCGGGTTGGCCTTGAGGAGTTTCGACTGATGGCCCGGATCAACCTATTGCCCTGGCGCGAGCAGCTCCGTGAAGAGCGTAAGCAGCGCTTCCTGGTGTCGCTCGCCGGTGTGGCTGTCGTGGCGGTGGGCCTGCTGTTTCTCGCGGATCAGTACTTCACCCATGCCATTGAACGGCAGAACGCGCGAAATGACTTCATCCGCAAAGAGATTGCGGTGCTGGATACGCGTATCGCGGAAATCAAAGAACTGCGTGAGCGTCGGCAGCAATTGCTTGAGCGTATGAAGATTATTCAGGATCTGCAGGGCAATCGCCCCATCATCGGCAGGGTTTTTGATCAGCTGGTACGCACGCTTCCCGATGGCGTGTATTTCACCGGATTGAAAATGACTGGCAAGAACATCGCCATTGTCGGTGGCGCTGAATCCAACAACCGGGTCTCTAACCTGATGCGCAACTTGGATGGTTCTGAATGGCTGGAAGCGCCAAACCTGAACGAGGTGAAGGCTGTCACGGCGGGTGCGGTCGATCAGGAAAACGTGTTTCAGCTAACGGTTCAGCAGACGCAGCCGGCTGTCGCAGCCGAAGGAGATAAGCCATGAGTCTGGCGAACTCCTTAGAAAGTCTGCGTAGCGTCGACCTGAGCGACTTGGACATGAACAACGTGGGCTCCTGGCCCGCTGCGGTAAAGGTGATAGCTGCAGTATTGCTGATGATGCTGGTGCTCGGAGGTGGCTATTACTTCTACCTCAGCGACATGCAAGTCAGCCTGGAGCAACAGCAAGCGCAGGAGGAAACGCTAAAGCAGCAATTCTCCACGAAGGCGTTTCAGGCAGCGAATCTGGAAGCGTACAAGGCGCAGATGGTCGAGATGGAAGCATCGTTTGGTGCCTTGTTGCGTCAGTTGCCGAGCGATACCGAAGTGCCGGGTTTGCTCGAAGACATTACCCGCACCGGCCTGGGCAGTGGGCTGGAGTTCGAAGAGATCAAGTTGCAGCCGGAAGTGACGCAGCAGTTCTATATCGAGCTGCCGATACAGATCAAAGTGGTCGGTGGCTATCACGACCTCGCAACGTTTGTCAGCGGCGTGTCGAGTTTGCCGCGGATCGTTACCCTGCATGATTTCGAGATAAAGCCTCAGAGCAAGGATTCCTCTTCCAAGCTGCACATGAGCATCCTGGCCAAGACCTATCGCTATAACGACAAGGGGCTGCAGAAATGAATGGAGCCCGACTTATCGCGCTGAGCATGGGCTTGGTGTTACTGGCCGGATGTGGCGCTAACGGAGATTTCGACGATCTACGTGCTTACATGGACGAAGTGCGCGCCAAGCCCAAAGGATCGATAGAACCATTGCCAGCGTTTCTGCCATATGAGGCGTTTACCTATAGCGCTTCATCGCTGCGCCATCCATTCCAGCCGCCAATGAAGATCGATCTGACTCAGCGGCAGAAGGGTTCAAAAGATATTCACCCTGACGAGACGCGCATCAAGCAGTTCCTCGAACAATTCAATATCGAAAACTTCGTCATGGTCGGCACGTTGACCAACGACGCAGGTAAGTACGCCTTGATCAAAGGCGGCGATGGGGTTCACCGAGTCAAGGTCGGTGACTATCTGGGGCGCAACCATGGTCGTATCGTTGAAATCAGCGAGGCCGAGGTGGATGTGCTTGAAATCGTTCCGGACGGAGAGGGTGGGTGGCTTGAGCGCCCGCGTAGCCTGACCTTGAAAGAGCGCTCCTGAGTCATGGCAAAAATGGAAAACCTATACCGGTCTGCACAACGGAAGCCTTTTATGAATACCACTCTCTCTCGTCTCGGCTTGTCTTTGCTGGCAGCGGTTATTTCGCCCGCGCTGCTGGCCGCGAATCTGAATACGCTCGATGTCGCGTCACTGCCAGGGGACCGTGTTGAGCTGAAGTTGACCTTCGATGAGCCGGTGCCTGCTCCGCGCGGATACACGCTTGACCAGCCCGCTCGCATCGCCCTTGATCTGCCGGGTGTCTCCAGCAAGCTGGCGTCCAAAAACCGAGAACTCGGCGTTGGCAATGCGCGGAGTGTAACGGTCGTCGAGGCACAGGGCCGCACCCGACTTATCGTCAACCTCACCTCTTTGGTTCCCTATTCGACCCGAGTCGACGGGAGCAATGTGTTTGTCGTTCTGGGCGAAAACGGCGCATCACCCGCTGCGGTCCCGGCCGCGCCGGTTGCACCGGTTGATAGGCGCGCGCCGGTCGCCTCAATGGCCACGGGCAAGTCGATTAGCAACATCGATTTTCGTCGCGGGGAAGACGGTGCCGGTAACGTAGTCATTACTCTGTCGGACCCATCGATCAGTCCGAGTATCGAGGAGCAGGGCGGCAAGATCCGCGTATCGTTCGCCAAGACGCAATTGCCGGAGTCGCTGCGGGTCAGGTTGGACGTGCAGGACTTCGCCACGCCCGTCAAGTTTGTCGATTCGAGCAGTAAGGCCGATGGCGCAAGCATTGCGATCGAGCCTAGCGGGCGATACGACTATCTGGCGTACCAGACCGACGACAAGCTGACTATCAGCGTCAAGCCGCTTAGCGAAGCCGATGTCGAGAAGCGCAATGCGCAGCATTTCACCTATTCTGGAGAGAAGCTGTCGCTGAACTTCCAAGATATCGACGTTCGTTCTGTTCTGCAGCTGATTGCAGACTTCACTGATTTGAATCTGGTAGCGAGTGATACCGTACAGGGCAATATCACGTTGCGTTTGCAGAACGTTCCGTGGGACCAGGCGTTGGATCTTGTCTTGAAAACCAAGGGCCTCGACAAGCGCCAAGTGGGCAACGTCCTGCTGGTTGCTCCAGCGGACGAAATTGCTGCACGTGAACGTCAGGAGTTGGAATCCAAGCGGCAGATTGCCGAGCTGGCGCCCCTCCGTCGTGAAGTCGTGCAGGTGAATTACGCTAAAGCTGCGGATATTGCGAAGCTTTTTCAATCGGTGACTGCAGTTGATGGGCAGGCTGACGAGCGTGGCTCCATCGCGGTTGATGATCGCACAAACAATATAATCGCCTACCAGACTCAAGAGCGTTTGGATGAATTGCGCCGTATCGTGACTCAGCTGGACATCCCGGTTCGTCAGGTCATGATTGAGGCTCGGATTGTTGAGGCAAACGTTGGCTATGATAAGGCGCTTGGGGTTCGGTGGGGCGGGAACATTGTGAACGACCAATGGAGTGCCTACGGCAAGGATGGCGCCCGAGCCGTCGACGACGATGGGATTTTGAGGCCGCCAGGCACGAAAAAAATCGGTAATTATACTCTTGAGGACGGCACGGCGCCGGTTCCTTTTGTCGACATGGGAGTACTAAATAGCACGTCCGGTGTAGGCATTGGTTTTATTTCAGATCACGTTCTTTTGGACCTTCAGCTCTCTGCTATGGAGAAAACCGGAAATGGAGAAGTCGTATCCCAGCCGAAGGTGATGACCGCGGACAAAGAAACAGCGAAGATTCTGAAAGGCACAGAAGTTCCTTATCAGGAGGCTAGCTCCAGCGGTGCGACGAGCACCTCTTTCAAAGAAGCAGCTTTGTCCTTGGAGGTTACGCCCCAGATCACGCCGGATAACCGCATTATTATGGAAGTCAAGGTCACTAAAGATGCACCAGACTTCCGCAACGCAGTCAATGGCGTGCCACCAATCGATAAAAACGAAGTCAACGCCAAGGTACTGGTGAACGATGGCGAAACAGTAGTGATCGGTGGTGTATTCTCCAACAGCCAGTCGCAAAGCGTCGACAAGGTTCCGTTTCTTGGCGACGTACCTTATCTTGGACGGCTGTTTCGTCGTGATGTTGTGACAGATGCCAAGTCTGAGCTGTTGGTATTCCTTACCCCTAGAATCCTGAATCACCAGGCCATTGCAGTGAATCGTTAAATCGGTGGAAAACATTATCCTCGTGGGTCCGATGGGTGCCGGTAAAAGCACCATCGGGCGCCTGCTTGCCAAGGAGCTTCGTCTTCCCTTTCGGGATTCCGATAAGGAGATCGAGCAGCGCACGGGTGCAAGTATTCCGCTGATATTCGATGTTGAGGGTGAGCAGGGGTTTCGCGAAAGAGAACACGCGGCCATCATTGATTTGTGCCAGATGCGTGGCGTCGTGTTGGCAACCGGCGGTGGTGCTGTGCTGCGGCCGGATAATCGTCGACTCTTACGCGCGGGTGGTCGGGTGATCTACCTTTGCACCTCGGTCGAGCAGCAGCTCGACCGCACCTCTCGCGATCGCAATCGTCCACTATTGCAAAAACCCAATCCTCGCGAGACGCTCACGAATCTGATGGCTGAGCGGGATCCTCTGTACCGTGAGGTCGCGGACATGATCATCCAGACGGATGAGCGCCCCCCGCGGCTGGTTGTGGTTGAAATTCTCGCTCAACTCCAATCCTTAGCACCTCGTGAAAGCCTGGGGCGATCTGCGCTATCCTAGCTCCCTTTAAGCGTGGGGGCCCTATGCAGACTCTACATGTCGATCTCGGCGAGCGTAGCTATCCGATCCATATTGGCGAGCAGCTCATTGATCGCGGTGAGCTGTTATCCCGCCATATCCGCGGCAAGCAAGTCGCCATTGTTACCAACGACACCGTTGCGCCGCTCTACCTTGAGCGTCTTTCACGCAGCCTGGCCGGGTACGCCATCACGCCGATCGTGCTGCCTGATGGAGAGGCATACAAGGACTGGCAGACGCTGCAGTCGATCTTCGATGCGTTGCTGACAGCCAGGCACGACCGGAACACCACTATTATCGCGTTGGGTGGTGGGGTGGTTGGCGACATGGCCGGTTTTGCGGCTGCTAGTTACCAGCGTGGAGTCGATTTCATCCAGGTACCGACAACGCTCCTGTCACAGGTCGATTCTTCGGTCGGTGGCAAGACTGGTATCAATCATCCGCTCGGCAAGAACATGGTCGGTGCCTTCTATCAGCCGCAAGCAGTACTGATTGATACCTCTACGCTGGCAACGTTGCCGGTGCGAGAGCTGTCGGCTGGCTTGGCTGAGGTAATCAAGTACGGTTTGATCTGCGACGAGCCGTTCTTGGGGTGGCTAGAGGAGAATATCGACAAGCTACGTGGGCTGGATCAGGCGGCGCTTACCGAAGCGATAAGGTGCTCTTGTGCGGCCAAAGCGCGCGTGGTTAGCGCAGATGAGCGAGAGTCGGGCATTCGCGCAACGCTGAATCTTGGTCATACCTTCGGTCATGCCATCGAGACCCATCAGGGTTACGGTGTCTGGCTGCATGGTGAGGCGGTATCGGCTGGCACAGTCATGGCCCTCGAGATGTCTCGGCAGCTTGGATGGATCACTGTCGGTGAGCGAGACCGCGCCGTGCGCCTCCTGGCGCGTGCTGGTTTGCCAGTGGTGCCTCCGAGCAACATGCGAGCCGAAGATTTTCTCCAGCATATGGCGGTCGACAAGAAAGTCCTGAACGGGCAGTTGCGGTTGGTGCTGCTCAAGCGGTTGGGTGAGGCGTTGGTCACCGGCGATTTCCCTCGCGAGCTGCTGGAAGCCACATTGAACGTCAATTACGACGCGCTTACGCAAGAGTTAAGAACCTAAGAGATTTCCATGACCAGTTTGTCTGCCGACGATTCGTATCTGAACCATTACGGGTTCAGTCATGACCCTTTCGCTGCTCGCGTGCCTGGCTTCAAATTCTTCCCGGCCCAGCGCAAGCCGGTGCTGGGGCAATTGCACCATCTTGCTCGCTACAGCCAGTTGCTATTGGTGGTAACCGGGCCTGAAGGGAGCGGCAAGACGCTCGTGCGCCAGGCGCTTGTTGCCAGCAGCAACAAGCAATCCGTACAAAGCGTGATCATTTCGCCGCAGGAGACCATTGACTCGAATGTGGTGCTGCAGCAAATCGCGCAGGCGCTCGGCAGCCAAGGTGCCGACTTCGAATCGATCATGGCGCAGATCGTCCAGTTGGCATTGACTGGCCAAGAGGTCTACTTGCTGGTCGATGATGCCGAACGACTGACTGGCGCAGCTGTCGAGACATTGTTGCGATTGGCCCAAGGCAGCCCCCAAGGCCGGCCGCACGTATTCCTGTTCGGTGAGCATGCTTTGGTAGGGCGTCTTGAGGCTCTGGTAGAAGGTGAGGAGCGCTTCCATGTGATCGCGCTTCAACCCTACGAGGAGGACGAGACTCGTGAGTACCTGGCGTTGCGCCTCGAGGGTGCCGGGAGCGGGCTGGACTGTTTCAGTGAAGAACAGATCCTTCGTATCCACGAGCATTCTGGTGGCTGGCCTGGTGCTATCAATCAAGCGGCCCGTGATGAGCTTCTCGATACGATGCAGCATTCGAAGGGGCGCCGAAAGTCCGCTGGATGGCGTTTGCCGCTGCCGATGAAACACCTGCTGGCCTTGGCTGCGGTCGTTTTTGTCGTCGTGATTGCGTTGCTTATGCGTGACTCGAGCGATGAGCCTTTGGCGCCCACGACCACCAGCTTGCCGCTGGGTACGGCCGGACCTGCTTCATCCTCGCAGGAGCCGGCGTCGAATGCGCCTGGCAATCCTGGGGAGGCGACGCCTGATCCCAATCCACCCCAGCCAGAGCAGCCACTTGTTCGCGAACCTTTAGCTGCAGCCGGTAGTGCCGAGCCGGATGACGCATCGGGTGCGTTGGTAGAGGAGCCGGTAGTGAGCGGCGAGCCGGTGCGCGACGTCGCCCAAGCGCCCGCTGAGACTGCGAGTCCTGCTCCTGTGCAAGGCTCGACGGTCGAGCCGGCTCCGAAACCTGAGTCTCCTCCAGAAGCGGTGCGGCAAGTTGTCGCGACACCCGCTGCGGTTGCGCCTGCGGCCAGCTGGTACGCCAGCCAGCCTAAGGGCAATTACCTGGTCCAGGTGCTGGGAACGCGTACTCGGAGCAATGCTGAAGCGTTGGTGAAGCAACACGGCGATGGCTTCAGGTATTTCGTCAAGCAGCATGAGGGCAAGCCGCTATACGTTGTCACCCATGGTAGTTTCCCAAGCCGAAATGCCGCGCTAGAGGCCATCAAGGCGTTGCCGGCCTCGCTGAAGGTAGGCAAGCCATGGGCTCGGAGTTTCGCCAGTGTGCAGCAGGAAATCACTAACGCGCGCTAGCGGATGCCCCAAAAAAGTGCGCAATGCACCTTTTTGGGGCTTGCAAAAATAAAATTGTGTCGTTCTACCGGGCTTTGTAAACTGCTCCCCCTTTTGCCCACGTGTATGACGGGGCGGTTCCGTGCGCCGTCAATAAGGGGTTGATTTACAACGCATTTAGCTGGTGGAGTGCCTATGAGAGCAGGTCTGTTTCGTCCTGAAGAGTTCAAGGATAACTGCGGCTTCGGTCTGATCGCCCACATGCAGGGCGAGGCAAGCCATCACCTGCTTCAGACCGCTATTCAATCCCTCACCTGCATGACCCACCGCGGCGGCATCAACGCCGACGGCAAAACTGGCGATGGCTGTGGCCTGCTGATGCAGAAGCCCGATGCGTTCCTGCGCGCCATGGCCAAGCAACATTTCGATGCCGATCTTCCGGCGTTATACGCCGTCGGCATGATCTTTCTCAGCCAGGACGCGGCCAAGGCGGATGCGGCCCGGATCCAGCTCAACGAACAGATCGTAGCCCAAGGGCTGACACTGGTCGGCTGGCGCGAGGTTCCGGTCGATACCACCGTACTGGGTCGTCTGGCGTTGGAGCGCCTGCCGCGCATCGAGCAGGTGTTCGTCTCCGCTGATGGTCTGTCCGAGCGCGAGTTCGGCATCAAGCTGTTCTTCGCGCGCCGCCGCGCGGAAGTCGCGCTGGCCGCGGACAAGGAATTCTACGTCTGCAGTTTTTCCGACAAGGACATCATCTACAAAGGCCTGATGATGCCGGCCGACCTGGCGCAGTTCTATCCCGATCTCGGCGACGAGCGCCTGGCGACTGCCATCTGCGTATTCCATCAGCGTTTCTCCACCAACACGATGCCGCAGTGGCCTCTGGCGCAGCCGTTCCGCTTTCTCGCCCATAACGGCGAAATCAACACCATTACCGGTAACCGCAACTGGGCTCAGGCGCGTCGACTGAAATTCGCCAACGAGCTGTTGCCGGACCTGGAAAGCCTCGATCCGCTGGTCAACCGTACCGGCTCCGACTCTTCCAGCATGGACAACATGTTGGAGCTGTTGGTCACCGGTGGGATGGATTTGTTCCGTGGTCTGCGCATGATCATTCCGCCGGCCTGGCAGAACGTCGAAACCATGGACCCCGACCTGCGAGCCTTCTACGAATTCAACTCCATGCATATGGAGCCGTGGGATGGCCCGGCTGGTGTGGTGCTCACCGATGGTCGCCATGCGGTCTGCCTGCTCGACCGCAACGGTCTGCGTCCGGCGCGTTGGGTGACCACGACCAATGGTTACATCACCCTCGCCTCCGAAGTCGGTGTATGGGATTACAAGCCGGAAGACGTTATCGCCAAGGGGCGTGTGGGGCCGGGCCAGATCCTCGCGGTGGATACCGAAACGGGGCAGGTCCTGCATACCGATGACATCGACAACCGCCTGAAGTCGCAGCATCCGTACAAGAAGTGGCTGCGCCAGAATGCGCTGCGTATCCAGTCGACCCTGGACGATAACGATCACGGCTCGGCCTTCTACGATGCCGACCAGCTCAAGCAATACATGAAGATGTATCAGGTCACCTTCGAGGAGCGTGACCAGGTGCTGCGTCCGCTGGCCGAGCAGGGCCAGGAAGCGGTGGGCTCCATGGGCGACGACACGCCCATGGCCGTGCTGTCGCGCCGGGTGCGCTCGCCGTACGACTACTTCCGTCAGCAGTTCGCGCAGGTGACCAACCCTCCGATCGACCCATTGCGTGAATCCATCGTGATGTCGCTGGAAACCTGCCTGGGTGCCGAGCGCAATCTCTTCGAAGAAACCGCCGATCACGCCAACCGCGCGATTCTGACCACGCCGGTAATCTCTCCGGCAAAATGGCGGACGATCATGGAGCTCGATCGTCCCGGATTCGAACGTCAGCTGATCGATCTCAATTACGACGAATCCCTCGGCCTGGAAGCCGCGGTCCGCAATATCGCCGACCAGGCTGAGGAAGCCGTACGCAGCGGCAAAGTCATGCTGATTCTCAGCGACCGCGCTATCCAGCCGGGCAAGCTGCCGGTGCACGCGTCGCTGGCGGTCGGTGCGGTGCATCATCGTCTGATCGAAACCGGCCTGCGCTGCGACTGCAACATCCTGGTGGAAACGGCTACCGCGCGAGACCCGCATCACTTCGCGGTCCTGATCGGCTTTGGCGCGACGGCGGTGTATCCGTTCCTCGCTTTCGAAGTGCTCGGCGATCTGATCCGCACCGGCGAAGTGCTGGGTGATCTGTACGAGGTGTTCAAGCACTACCGCAAGGGCATTTCCAAGGGGCTGCTGAAAATCATCTCGAAGATGGGCATCTCGACCATCACCTCGTACCGCGGGGCCCAGCTGTTCGAAGCAGTCGGTCTGTCCGATGAGGTCGTCGACGTCAGCTTCCGCGGCGTTGCCAGCCGCATCAAGGGTGCACGCTTCGCCGATCTGGAAGCCGAGCAGAAAGCCCTCGCGGCAGAGGCCTGGAGTACCCGCAAGCCGATCCAGCAAGGTGGCCTGCTGAAGTTCGTTTACGGTGGCGAATACCACGCCTACAACCCCGACGTGGTGGCGGCGCTTCAGGTTGCGGTGCAAGAAGGTGACTACAACCGCTTCAAGGAGTACACCGCGCTTGTCGACCAGCGTCCCGTGGCGATGTTGCGCGATCTGCTCAAGCTCAAGGTGTCGGACAAACCGCTGGCGCTGGAAGAAGTCGAGCCCCTGGAACAGATTCTTAAGCGCTTCGACTCGGCCGGCATTTCGCTCGGCGCGCTGTCGCCGGAGGCCCACGAAGCCATCGCGGCGGCAATGAATCGCATCGGCGCGCGTTCCAACTCGGGAGAGGGTGGCGAAGACCCTTCGCGTTACGGCACCGACCGCAGCTCGAAGATCAAGCAGGTGGCGACCGGCCGTTTCGGCGTGACGCCGGAGTATCTGGTCAATGCCGAGGTGCTGCAGATCAAGGTTGCCCAGGGCGCCAAGCCCGGCGAGGGCGGCCAGCTGCCAGGCGGCAAGGTCAACGGCCTGATCGCCAAGCTGCGTTATGCAGTGCCCGGCGTAACATTGATTTCACCGCCGCCGCATCATGACATCTACTCGATCGAAGACCTGGCTCAGCTGATTTTCGACCTCAAGCAGGTCAATCCCAAGGCACTGGTATCGGTCAAGCTGGTGGCCGAGCCTGGCGTTGGCACCATTGCCGCCGGGGTCGCCAAGGCTTATGCAGATTTGATCACCATCTCCGGCTATGACGGCGGCACCGGCGCTTCGCCATTGACCTCGATCCGTTATGCCGGCTCGCCTTGGGAGCTCGGTCTGGCCGAGACACACCAGACCCTGCGCGGCAACGACCTGCGTGGCAAGGTCCGGGTGCAGACCGACGGTGGTCTGAAGACCGGTCTCGATGTAGTCAAGGCCGCCATCCTGGGGGCCGAAAGCTTCGGCTTCGGTACGGCGCCGATGATCGCGCTGGGCTGCAAATACCTGCGCATTTGCCATCTGAACAACTGCGCTACGGGTATCGCAACGCAGAACGATCAGCTGCGCAAGGACCATTTCATTGGGACCGTCGACATGGTGGTCAACTTCTTCAGCTTCGTCGCTGAGGAAACTCGTGAATGGCTGGCCAAGCTGGGCGTGCGCAGTTTGCAGGAACTGATCGGGCGTACCGACCTGCTTGAAATGCTGCCAGGCGAGACCGCCAAACAGAACCATCTTGATCTGACGCCTCTGCTCGGCAGTGACTACATACCTGCCGACAAGCCGCAGTTCTGCGAAGTGGAGAAGAACCCGCCGTTCGACCAGGGGCTGCTGGCCGAAGAAATGGTCAGGCTCGCGCGCTCGGCTATCGACGCCAAGAGCGGCGGCGAATTCGAACTGGATATCTGCAACTGCGACCGCTCCATTGGTGCCCGTGTTTCCGGCGAGATCGCCCGAGTGCACGGGAACCAGGGGATGAAGGATGCGCCAATCACCTTCCGTTTCAAGGGCACTGCGGGTCAGAGCTTCGGCGTTTGGAATGCCGGCGGCCTGCACCTGTATCTGGAAGGCGATGCCAACGACTACGTCGGCAAAGGTATGACCGGCGGCAAGCTGGTCATCACCCAGCCGAAGAGCAGCGGGTTCGAGTCGCAGGATTCGGCCATCGTCGGCAATACCTGCCTGTATGGCGCCACTGGCGGCAAATTGTTCGCTGGCGGCACGGCCGGGGAGCGCTTCGCCGTTCGTAACTCCGGCGCGCATGCAGTCGTGGAAGGTACCGGCGATCATTGCTGTGAATACATGACCGGCGGCTTCGTCTGCGTGCTAGGCAAGACCGGCTACAACTTCGGTTCCGGTATGACCGGTGGTTTCGCCTATGTCCTCGACATGGACAACAGCTTCGTCGATCGGGTGAACAACGAGTTGGTAAACCTGCAGCGCATCACGGGTGAGGCGATGGAAGCCCACCGTAGCCATCTGCAAGAAGTGCTGCGCGAGTACGTCGCCGAAACCGGCAGCGCATGGGGAGAGAAACTCCTGGAGAATCTCGACGACTACCTGCGTCGCTTCTGGCTGGTCAAGCCGAAGGCGGCCAACCTGGCGTCGTTGTTGTCGACCACTCGGGCCAACCCCCAATAAAAAGCAGATTCAAGCGGCAAGCCTCGGCGATCAGTCCGAGGCCCGCCCCGCTCCGTGATTGTCATGCAGCTAGCAGCCTTGGGCTTGCGGCTGCCGCTAAGAGGTTTTGAAATGACTGAACGTCTGAATAACGACTTCCAGTTCATCGAAGTCGGGCGCAAGGATCCGAAAAAGAAGCTGCTGCGCCAGCGTAAGAAGGAGTTCGTCGAAATCTACGAACCCTTCAAGCCGCAACAGGCCTGCGAGCAGGCCCATCGCTGCCTGGGTTGCGGCAACCCTTATTGCGAGTGGAAGTGCCCGGTTCACAACTACATTCCCAACTGGCTCAAGCTGGTCTCCGAGGGCAACATTCTCGCCGCCGCCGAACTGGCGCATCAGACCAATACCCTGCCGGAAGTCTGCGGGCGCGTCTGCCCGCAGGATCGTCTGTGCGAGGGTGCCTGTACGCTCAATGATGGTTTTGGCGCGGTCACCATCGGCTCGGTGGAGAAATACATTGCCGACACCGCGTTCGCCATGGGCTGGCGCCCTGACATGTCCAAGGTCAAGCCGACCGGCAAGAAGGTCGCGATCATCGGTGCCGGCCCGGCCGGTCTCGGTTGCGCCGACGTGCTGGTGCGCAGCGGGGTTACCCCGGTGGTCTTCGACAAGAATCCGGAAATCGGCGGCTTGCTGACCTTCGGTATTCCCGAGTTCAAGTTGGAGAAAAGCGTTCTCAGCCGTCGCCGTGAGATTTTCACCGGGATGGGTATCGAGTTCCGCCTGAACACCGAAGTCGGTAAGGACGTGACCATCGACCAGCTGCTGGCCGACTATGACGCGGTGTTCATGGGCATGGGCACCTATACCTACATGAAGGGCGGCTTCCCGGGCGAAGACCTGCCGGGCGTGCACGATGCGCTGGACTTCCTGATCGCCAACGTCAACCGCAACCTCGGCTTCGAGAAATCGCCGGAAGACTTCGTCGACATGAAGGGTAAGAAGGTCGTTGTGCTCGGCGGTGGCGACACGGCCATGGACTGCAACCGCACCTCGATTCGCCAGGGCGCCAAGAGCGTGACCTGTGCCTACCGGCGTGACGCAGCGAACATGCCGGGTTCGCGCAAGGAAGTGAAGAACGCCAAGGAAGAAGGCGTTAAGTTCCTCTTCAACCGCCAGCCCATTGCCATTGTCGGCGAGGGCAAGGTCGAAGGCGTCAAGGTGGTCGAGACCCGTCTCGGTGCGCCGGATGCGCGTGGCCGGCGCAGCCCCGAGCCGATCCCGGGCTCCGAGGAAGTGCTGCCGGCCGATGCGGTGGTCATCGCCTTCGGTTTCCGTCCGAGTCCGGCCGAGTGGTTCGAAGGCCAGAACATCCAGACCGACAATCAGGGGCGTGTCGTCGCGCCGGAAATGGGTCAATTCAAGCACCAGACCAGCAACCCGAAAATCTTCGCGGGTGGCGATATGGTGCGCGGCTCCGATCTGGTGGTGACCGCGATCTTCGAAGGCCGCCAGGCGGCAGAAGGTATTCTGGACTATCTGGACGTTTGATTTCGCCGGGTGGGTCGAGGCTCTGCAATCACCGAGCAGTCTTAAGGTGGATGGAGAAAGCGTCATCCACCCTACGACTGGCTTGCCAGCCCGGACGCCCGTCAAAGCCTGATCAGAATCAAGCCCATGGATGAAAGGCACGGCGCTCGCCGTGCCTTTTGTTTTCCGCTTTGCGACAATGCCGCCACTCTTTTGCTGGAACCCAGACATGACTGCCTTGAAGAACGATCGCTTCCTTCGCGCCCTGCTCAAGCAACCTGTCGACGTCACCCCGGTGTGGATGATGCGTCAGGCCGGACGCTACCTGCCGGAATACCGGGCCAGCCGCAGCAAGGCGGGCGACTTCATGAGCCTGTGCATGAACCCGGAGCTGGCCTGCGAAGTCACTTTGCAGCCGCTGGAGCGTTATCCGCTGGATGCCGCTATCCTGTTTTCCGACATCCTCACCGTGCCCGACGCCATGGGCTTGGGCCTGTATTTCGAGACCGGCGAAGGGCCGCGCTTCAAGAAGGTTGTCAGCAGTATGGCTGACATCGAGGCGCTACCGATACCAGACCCGGAAAAGGACCTGGGCTACGTGATGAATGCGGTGCGTACCATTCGCCGTGAGCTGAACGGCCGCGTGCCGCTGATTGGCTTCTCTGGCAGCCCCTGGACCCTGGCGACCTACATGGTCGAAGGCGGCTCCTCGAAAGATTTTCGCAAATCCAAGGCCATGCTTTACGAAAACCCGCAGGCCATGCATGCGCTGCTCGACAAGCTGGCGCAATCGGTGACCAGCTACCTCAACGGGCAGATCCTGGCCGGTGCCCAGGCGGTGCAGATCTTCGATTCCTGGGGTGGCAGCCTGTCGGCGGCGGCGTACCAGGAATTTTCCCTGGCCTATATGCAGAAGATCGTCGATGGGCTGATTCGTGAGCACGACGGCCGCCGTGTGCCGGTGATCCTCTTCACCAAGGGTGGCGGGCTCTGGCTCGAGTCGATGGCCGAGAGCGGCGCCGAGGCCCTGGGCCTCGATTGGACATGCGACATCGGTGCCGCGCGTGCTCGTGTTGGTGACAAGGTCGCGCTGCAGGGCAACATGGACCCCAGCGTACTGTTCGCCAAGCCCGAGGCGATCCGTGCCGAGGTCGGGCGCATCCTCGCAAGCTTCGGTCATGGCGAAGGGCATGTGTTCAACCTGGGTCATGGCATCACCCCGGAAGTGGATCCCGCCCATGCCGGTGCCTTCATCGAATCGGTCCACGAGTTGTCGGCGCGGTATCACGGCTGATCTGTCGACCAAAAAAGAGCCGCACTTGCGGCTCTTTTCGTTTAGGGCTGCTGATAGTGACCGGGCGTGGTACCGGGTTCGTGTTCATGAACCAGTTTGGTCACGCGAATATCGGTGATGCCGATCACCTCGGCCTGCTCCAGCACCTTGGCCTCATCGGCGCCCGCTTCGGGCATCACCAGGCTGTTCTCGGCATCGCCATTATGCAGCTCGATCAGGTGCCGGGCGGCGCTGCCCTGTGACATGCGCTCATCATCCGACTCGATGATCTGCACGCGCGGATCGTTCTGAAAGATGTAGTTGATTTCGAACTTGTGCGATGACTTGTCGAACATGGGCAGCTCCTTCAAGGGTGGAAAGGTCTGCTCTGTTGACTCGCGGGTCCAGTTATTCGTTCGGCAAAAGGCGACGGAGGGGACCTCGGTGGGCGATTGGGGGCGCCCGGCGTAACCGAGCGCCCCGGTGCGTTACTTGATCTTCGCCAGGTCGCCCTTGAGCGCGACGCCTGCCATGATCGCGCCGGCGTGGCATTCGTAGTTCTGGCTGTCTTTGTACTCGACGTGCTTGTAGTTGCTGGCGATGTCCACCACGGCGTTGGCGCCGGCAGCCTTGGCCGCCTGCTGCATGCCAATCAGCGCCGATTGCAGGGCCCAGCTGCACGCACCTTCGTCAGTCTTGTTGAAGGCATTGGTCTTCTTGCTGGTGGTCACGCCGCTGCGAATGATCTGCGCGCCCTTGGGGGTCTTGCCTGCGAGGTAGAACTTCACGCTGCCGTCCAGCTTGCCGGATGCGGTGGCTTCGGCCACCACCTGATCGAATGGCAGGTAATGGGTGGTGTCGCGGGCCTGGCTGATTCCTGGCAAAGCACAGAGCACCAGTGCAACGCCAATCCATGTGTTTTTCTTCATTGCATTCTCCTTGCGGTGTTTTGGGGGGATTCAGGCCCAGCGGCGGAATATCAACGAGGTGTTTATGCCGCCAAAGGCGAAATTGTTGTTCATGACGAATTCATGTTGCATCGAACGTGGCGCCCCGACGAGGTAATCCAGCTCGCCGCAGCGCGGATCGATGCTATCCAGATTGAGCGTATGGATATAGCGGTCGCGGTTCATCATTTCGATGCTGAACCAGGACTCCAGCGCGCCACAGGCGCCCAGAGTGTGGCCGAAGAAACTCTTTTGCGAGCTGATCGGCATGGCTGAACCAAACAAGGCTTGCGTGGCCAGGGTCTCGGCGATGTCGCCCTGTTCGGTGGCGGTGCCGTGGCCGTTGACGTAGCCAATGGCTTCGGGCTGCAAGCGGGCATCTTCCAGGGCGAGCTCCATGGCGCGGCGCATGGTCAGCTGTTCGGGCTTGGTCGCGTGCTGGCCGTCGGCATTACTGCCGAACCCCACCAGTTCGGCGTGGATGGTGGCACCGCGGGCGAGCGCGTGTTCGAGCTCTTCGAGCACCAACATGCCGGCGCCCTCACCAATCACCAGGCCGTCGCGGTCGGCGTCATAGGGGCGCGGTGTGGTATGCGGTGCATCATTCTTCAGGCTGGTCGCATAGAGTGCGTCGAATACCATGGCCTCGGTGGCACACAGCTCTTCGGCGCCACCGGCGAGCATCATCGGCAATCGGCCGAACTTGATCGCCTCGTAGGCATAGCCGATACCCTGGCTGCCACTGGTACAGGCGCTGGAGGTGGGGATCACCCGACCGGTAAGCCCGAAGAAGATGCTGATATTCGCCGCTGTGGTGTGCGGCATCATGCGGATGTAGGAGTTGGCGTTCAGTCCGTCGGCCACGGAGTTGAGTAGCATATTGCCGAAGGCTTTGATCTCTTCTGTGCTGCCGGTGGACGAGCCACATGCGACGCCCATGCGACCGTCGCGGATCGATGCATCATCGAGCAGGCCCGCATGTTCGAGTGCCTGCTCGGCGGCCTTTACCGACAGCCGAGAGACTCGACCCATGCTGCGCAGCTGTTTGCGCGTCCAGTGGCTGGGCACGACGAAATCATCCACTGGCCCGGCCAGGCGGGTGTTGAGTTCGGTGAAGCGATCCCATTCGTGCATGTAGCGGATGCCGCTGCGGTTGCCGCTGAAGTTTGTCTCGATGGACGCCCAGTCGCTGCCCAGTGATGTAATACCAGCCATGCCGGTGACGACGACGCGTTTCATCAGCACAGCCCGCCGTTGACCGCCAGAACCTGACGGGTGATGTAGCTGGCTTCTTCCGACATGAGGAAATTCACCGCGCCGGCGACTTCTTCGGGCGTGCCCATGCGTTGAGCGGGAATCATCTTGAGCATTTCCTCGATAGGCAGATCGTCGTTGAGCATATCCGTATCGATCAGTCCCGGTGCGACGCAGTTGACGGTGATACGTCGTTTACCGAGCTCGACGGCGAGCGCCTTGGCGGCGCCGATCACGCCGGCCTTGGAGGCGCTGTAGTTGACCTGGCCGCGATTGCCGATTAGCCCCGACACTGAGGTGATGCAGACGATTCGCCCCGGTTGGCGACGACGAATCATCGGCATCGTCAGCGGCTGCAGAACATTGTAGAAGCCATCCAGGTTGGTGCGCATGACCAGATCCCAGTCGTCCTCGGTCAGCGCCGGAAACGCGCCGTCGCGAGTGAGACCGGCGTTGCAGACCACGCCGTAATAGGCACCGTGCGCTTCGATATCGGCTTCCAGCTGCGTGCGGCATTGAGCGCGATCGGCGATATCGAACTGCAGGATGCGCGCCTGGCGACCCATATCCTGGATCTCTGCCTGGACGGCCTCTGCCTCGTCCCGTCGAGTGCGGCAATGCAGAACGATATCGTGACCGCTACGGGCCAGGCGCAAGGCGATGGCGCGGCCAATGCCTCGGCTGGAGCCGGTGATGAGGATACTGTTACTCATGGGCTGGGCTCTTGAAGGTAGCTCGCCACTTCAGGCGGGCGAAAAACGTTGAGACGCGCCTCGGCATGGATGCCGGGCCCGTCGAGATGGCATTCGAACACGCCCATGCCGTTGTCGTCCTGCAGCGAGCGCAGCGCGCGAATGCGCAGCGCAGTGCCAACAGGAAATCGCTCGACATCGCATTGAAAGCGGCGGGTGCCGAGCAGAAAGCCCAGCTCCACCGGCAGCCCGGCCTGACGTGCCTGGCAGCCGGCGAACGCGGCGACCGTCTGCGCCATGATTTCGATGCCCACCCAGGCGGGCAGGCTACCGTCGGGCAGGTTGTACAGTCCGCCGGGCCTCACCTTCAAATGAGCATCGATGCTGTCCGCGTCGAATGCCTCGACCGCATCGAGCAGGATCATGTCTCCCGCATGGGGTATCAATTCGGCTACTGGCCAATCGATCATGGCGCGTCTCCCAGGATCAAGCTGATGTTATTGCCGCCGAAGGCGAAGGAGTTGCTCATCATGCGACGTGGGCCTGCCGCCGCCATCGTCGTGCCGGCAGCGATCAGATCCAGGCGTGGCAGGTCGGCATCTCGCTGGCCGTCCCAGCGATGCGGTGGCAGCCGTTGGGCAGCGTTGTGCTCGGACAGGGTCAGCCAGCAGAACGCGGCTTCCAGCGCACCGGCGGCGCCCAGAGTGTGTCCGGTCAGCGGCTTGCTCGACGAACAGGCCACGCCAGCCGGAAACACCGCGGCGACTGCCAGGCTTTCCATGGCGTCGTTGTGCCAGGTGGCGGTGCCGTGAAGGTTCAGATAGCTGATTTGCTCCGCTTGGGTTGCCGTCGATGAGAGCGCCTTGCGCATCGCTTCGATGGCGCCCAGGCCCTGCGGGTCAGGGGCAGAAATATGGTGTGCATCGGAACTGGCACCACCGCCGAGCAGGGCGATCGGCGCCGGGTCGCGGGTCATCAGGAAGAGCGCGGCGGCCTCGCCGATATTGATACCGTCGCGGTTGATCGAAAACGGATTGCAGATGCGCTCGCTGGTCGCTTCCAGGGCGCTGAAACCCTGTAGCGTCAGATCGCAAAGACTATCAACGCCGCCACAGATCACCGCATCGCAAATGCCCATATCCAATAGCCGCTTGGCACTGAGCAACGCTCGAGCGCTCGAAGTGCAGGCGGTGGAGATCGAATAACTCGGACCGCTCAGCTGCAGCCGCTCGCTGAGAAAGCTGGCGGGAGCACAAAGCTCCTGATGACCGTAGTGATAGCTGGCCGGTAGCTGCCCGTGACGCACCAGGCCGGTGATGCCCTGAGTGGCTTCCTGAATGCCGGTGGTGCTGGTACCCATTACCACGCCGATGCGGGATGGGCCGAAGCGGGCAACGGCCTCATGCAGCTCGGCTTCGATCTGCTCGACCGCCGCGAGTAGCAGCTGATTGTTGCGCGTGGTGTGACGCAGCGGAGTGTCGGTGAGAGTGGGCAGTTCGCCAGTGACCGCGCCGACCGGCAGCTGGCGGCCGACGACCGCTTGCGCATAGGGCTGCATGCCCGAACCGTCACCGTCCAGCAGGCGCCGGGCTACCTCAGCCTTGCCGCGACCCAGCGCGCAGACCAACCCCAGGGCATTCAGGTAGGCAGTCATTGCTGGCGGGCTCCGGCAGGCGCGATGGGGGCGACACCATAGGACAGCCTCGGCCCGACGTCGAGTTCGAAACGGCCCTTCTTCAAATACCGAACCTGCCAGGCGGCCCCGTCGGCTGTGAGTGATCGCCCGTCCGACTGCTGAGTCCAGCGTGTATCGGCGTAGAGCTCATCCATCTGCTCGGCTGGGCTCAGCGCGAACAGCAATGCCGCGAAGAGCTCGCGTGCTTCGGGGTTAGGTGGCAGCAGGCCGTCCGCCTGCCAGTGACCATCGCGCAGCAGCTGGCGCGCCAGCGGAACGCCCAGCGGATCGAGCAGTGACCAGCGCACGGCGGTGCCTTCCCGCTGGATGACCAACAGCCAGTCGCGTGTCTCGTCCGCACTCCGGCGCTGGATATGCAACTGCATCGGCAACGTTAGCTGCGCCGTATGTGTCGGCAATGGCAGATGCTGGGCGCAGGCGCCGAGCATCAGCAGCAACGCGAGCCAGGCCAGGTGCGGTGTATGTCTTGCGATCATGCCGGACAACTCACGCCGGCACCGAGGGGCCGCACAGCTCGGCCAGCACCCGCAAGCGGCGTTTGGGTTCAGCGACATAGGGGTTAGCGGTGTCCCAGGCGTAGCCGGCGAGGATCGAGCTGATCATCCTGCGAATCTCCGGCTGGGCGTGTTCGTAATAGATTACGTTCTGGAAACTACTGTCGTACCAGCCCTCGACATAGGTTCGGAAGGTGTCCACGCCTCGCTTGAGCGGTGCGGCGAATTCGGTTTCCCAATCCACCGCTTCGCCCGTCAATTGGCGATGCAGAACGGCGGCCGCCATGCTCGCCGAGCGCATCGCGATGGTGACACCGGAAGAGAACACTGGGTCGAGGAATTCCGCCGCATTGCCCAGCAGGGCGAAGCCCGGACCGTGCAGTGCCTTGACGTTCGCCGAATAGCCGCCGATCAGCCGTGCCGGGGTGTCCCACTCGGCGTGCTGGAGGATGCGCTTGAGGTTGGGCGCCTCCAGCACGAATTCTCTGAGGCATGCGTCCAGATCCAACGGACGCCCTTCGTAGCGTTCGGCGCTGGCGACGACACCCAGGGAACAGCGGCCGTTACTGAATGGGATAGTCCAGAACCAAACGTCACGCAGCTCGGGATGGGTGGTAATGAGGATTTTTTCCCGATCGAACCGCGGATCGTCGATATTGTCCTGGATGTGGGTGAACACGGCACGACGCAGCGGAAAGCTCGACGGTGCCTCCAGCTCGAGCAGACGCGGCAGCACGCGACCGTAGCCGCTGGCGTCGAGAACGAAGTCCGCTTCGATGGCATATTCGCTGCCGTCCAGCCGACGCACCTGCAGACGCGGGCGCGAGCCATCGAAGTCGGCGGTGGTGATTTCCTCCTCGTAGCGGATCTCTACACCCTGCGATTCAGCCTGGTCGGCCAGCAGCTTGTCGAAATCGGCGCGTTGAACCTGATAGGTGCTGCCGTGGCCTTCGGTGAATTTGTCACGGAAGTCGAATTCGGTGTAGCGCTCGCCCCAGCCGAAGGCCGCGCCGTGCTTGGTCTGAAAGCCGGCGGCCTGTACCGCTTCGAGCATGCCGGCTTCCTCGATGAAATCCAGGCAATGCGACAGCAGGCTTTCGCCGATGGAAAAGCGCGGAAACCGCTGCCGCTCGATGATCAAGACGTCATGGCCCTTGCGCTTGAGCAGGGCGGCGGCGATAGCGCCGGAAGGCCCCGCGCCGATGATGACGACGCTACGGTGTTCTGAGTTCACTTAGACCTTCCTTGTTCGACGCGATGGAATGGATGGCTAGCAGGCGTGCCCGGCGGCCAGGACGGAATATCTGTTGCCAATAAGTCGGGGTGGCGCTCAGCCCGCTGAGGCGTCGACGCAACAATTCGTGAAAGCTGCGCCAGCGCTAGTTGTTGTTCGATCAACATCTGGCCTCCGTGTCCGGCTCGGCGGCCCAGGGCGCTAAAGCGAAGGCGAACACCAGGCCGAGCCCCACCGCCAGACCGAAGTTACTTACCGCGGGGGTGCTCGACAGGGCCAGCAGGCCGAACGACAGCCAGGTGGTTACCGCCGCCAGCAGGGTACCGACCAGACTCACCGCGGCGCCGCCGATTCGCTCGCGCATGAGGATGGCGTAGTCCACGCCGATCGCGGTGACCAGCAACAAGCCGAACAGGCCGAACAGGGTCAACGGCTGACCCAGCCAGCCCAGGCACGCCAGGCTGCCGAGCGCCGCCAGCAGCGGCACGGCCAGACAGCGCAACGCACCGCGCCAGCCGAACGGCAGACACAGCAGGGCGAAAATGAGCACGGCGGCGCAGAGTTTGAGCAACGCAGCCTGGCGCTGGGTCTCGGCAAAAAGGCGGTTCAGCTCCGCTGGCCGGTCGACCAGGCTGACCCCGCCGATGCCTTCGGCCAGACCGTGCAGCGCCGAGCTGTCGCGAAGCCCTTGCAGGCTGACCAGGCCGGCGACCGAGCCGTCACTTCGGGTGCCCAGCCACAAGGGGCGCCAGGGTTCGGCAAGTGGCCCGGCCAATACATCCTCGAGACCGATCACGGGTTGCGCCAGCAGGTCGGCGAGTTCCTTTTCCAGGATGTCGGCGGTGACACCGAGTTTCAGCAGGGGTTGGCTGGCTTCCAGCAAACGCGGCAGCGCGAGATGCAGACTTTCCTGGACGGTCGTCGAGGCGACCAACTGGCTCAGCGCGAGATAGCCGTGCAGTTTCTGCTCCGCCACCAGGTCATCGAGCCGCGCGGCGAGTTCGTCCTGGCGCTCCAGCAACTCATCGGGCGTTGCCGCGCGCACCAGAAAATACTGGCTGGTCGGCTCGAACCCCGTGATCGCGCCGATACGTTCGGCCTGCTGCTGCAGCGCGGGCGCGCGGCTGACCCACTGGCGCAGGTCATCCTTGAAGGACAGCTGGCTGATGCCGCCAATGCAGAACAGCACGAAGCCGGCCAGCAGCCAGGTCGAGGGAACCCGGCGCAGCAATGCCCTGCGCAGCGTCAATCCACGCTGAGCCCAGCCCAGCGGAGCGGCCCAGGGGCGCAGCGGCGCGTTCAGCAGCGAGGGCAACAGGCAGGTCGCACAGGCGAAGGCGCCGAGCAGGCCCGCCGCGGAAAACACCGCCACCTGGCTCAGCGCCGGGAACGGGGTGAAGCCCATGGCCAGGTAACCGATGACATTGGTCGCCAGCGCCAGCGCCAGGCCAGGGAGCGTCAAGCGCAGAGCCCGATAGGCGTGCCATGGCCGCAGGGTCCAGCTCTTGGAGAGGTAGTGCAGCGGAAAATCGATGCTGACCCCGACCAGACTGGCGCCGAGTACCAGCGTCAACACATGGATCTGACCGAACAATGCAATGCATGCGGCAGCACCGCTCAGTGCGCCGACCACCACGGGCAATGCCACCAGCAGGACACGCGGCGTACGGAACAGCAAATGCAGCACCGCCAGTGTGGCGACGAGCGAAACGCTGCCGATCAGGCTGGCTTCCTCACGTGCCTGGCGCTGGCCATACGCGGCATGCAGCATGCCGCCAGCGGCGAGCAGTTCGCCTTGTTCGGTCTCTACCCGATGGTGTGCAGCGCGAATCTGATCGTCCACCAGCAGAGGCAACTGATCGTCAAAGGCATCACCGTGGGTCTGCGCGTGAATCACCGCCCAGCGCTGGCCATGATGTTCGGCCACCAGTAGGCCATCGAGACGTGGATGGATATGGCCCGGTTGCGGCAGTTGTCGCTGCGCCAGATCGGCGAAACCGAACCAGTCCTGCTCGACCGGCACCAGGCTGGTACTTTCGAATGGGCTGTAAAGGCGTTGCAGCCGCCCTTGAACGAAGTCCTCGGGCGAGGCGATGAAGGCTTCTCGACTTGCCCGATCGAGCAGTGCCAAGCGCTGATCGAGCAACTGCTGACGCACCGCCGGCAGGTCGGCTTGCACCGAGCGGCGAACCTGGGCGAACAGGCCGCTGCCTCGGAGGTTGTCGGCGACTTCATCGGCCAGCGCGAAGGCCGTCGCTTCATCCGCATGATGAATCAGCACCATCAAATCGCGGTTCAATGGTTGCTGTACCCGTTGCTCGGCCAGTTGCTCCAGTTCGCCGGGTGCGCTGCTGGGCAGCAGTTTCAGCAGGTTGGCCGTGACCGGCGGGCCGCCGCGCCATTGCCATGCGGTCAGCGCCACCAGCCCGAGCAGTGCGATGAAGAACAGCCAGGAAAGCCAGGCCGGGAGCCTGAGCGCTTTGTCAGTCGGCGAAATCATGTTGCTCGCTGGGGCTCAACTGTTCGTCGACCTGGCTGTCGGTCAGCAACAGCAGGGTGCTGTCGCCCTGGGTTTCGAGCAGCTCGATGCGTTCGGCCGTCGGGCCGCCTTGAATGAGAATGCGGGCGAAAATCTGCCCTAGCAGTTTCGATCGAGGGGTTAGTGACAGCGCCCAGTTGTCCGCGGTGCCGCTGAGCTCCAGCTCGAAGTCGCGTTGCAGGGCCTCTGTGTCACCTCGCAGCACGGCGAGGAACAGATCGTTCTGACGCGCGGCGGCGCCCTGTTGATGGGTCGAGTGCCAGCCGCTGGCGTCGCGTCGGGCAACCCCCGAAGCGCTGATGCGGTAGTCCTGCTGCAGCGGTTCGCGCAAGAACCAGAGCAGGCCGTGGTCACGCGCCAGAACAAAGGCACCGGTACTGACGAGCGGCTGGGGCAGCGCGCGCAGGTATTTCTCCTGGGTGAAGTTGCCGCGAATGACTTCGGGCTCACTCAATTGGCGGCTGAGTTGCGTCAGATCGAAGGTGTCGGCGCGCGCGACCGCCGCCAGCAGCAGGCTCATGGTTAAGAGACTCGCAAGGCGCCTGGACAGTCGGATCACGATAGGGCTCGCTCCACGGCGTCGACGAAGACGATAGGCGACGCCAGCAGCATCTCGCGACTGGCGATCTCCACCGCGACCTGCACGGTGCTGCCGCGGGTCATGCGCTCACCGGTCTCGGCATCGCTGATCAGGTAATTGATCTTCAGCCGGTTCTCCCATTCCACCAGATCGGCACGAACGACGATGCGCTGGTTGAAGCGGGCGCCACGTATGTAGCGCAGTTGGACATCGATGATCGGCCAGGCATAACCGGCGTCGCGCATCTGTGTGTAGTTATGTCCGATCCGCTCCAGCAGGGCGCAGCGTGCGACTTCGAAGTACTTGATGTAATGGCCATGCCAGACCACGTCCATCGAGTCGACGTCGAAGAAGGGCACCAGAACCTCGACCTCTGCTTGCAGCACGCCGCCCTTACGCATAGAGCCCCCAGTGTTGCGCACGGATGCGTTGCAGGCACAGGCGCAGCTCGCCTTCCATCGCGCGGTCCTCGATCAGTGGCGGGAAATCCTCGCCCAACGCGGCGTGCATGGCCTGCAGCGGCGCGGGCAAGGGGCGTGTGCCCTGACTCCGTTGGCGCAGCCAGACACCTTGGTTGGCGGCGATCAGCGTGGCGGCGGCGACCTGCTCGGTCAGTTCCAGGCTGCGCAGCGCATCGCGCGCGGCGATGGTGCCCATGCTCACCTTGTCCTGGTTATGGCACTCGGTGGAGCGCGAGAAGACGCTGGCTGGCATGCTGTTCTTCAGCGCCTCGGCGGCCCAGGCGCTGGTGCCGATCTGCACCGCCTTGAAACCATGATTGATCATCGCCGTGGCGGCGGGCGCGCCGGAGAGGTTGCTCGGCAGGCCGTGGTTGTAGCGACTGTCGACCAGCAAGGCAAGCTGGCGATCGAGCAGATCGGCGACGTTCGCCACCAGATTCTTCAGGCTGTCCATGGCGAAGGCGATATGGCCGCCGTAGAAATGCCCGCCGTGCAGCACGCGCTCGTTGTCCGCGTCGATGATCGGGTTGTCGTTGGCGCTGTTCAGTTCGGTTTCGATGAACTGCCGCAGCAGGCCCAGGCTGTCGGCTAGAACACCCAGCACGTGCGGTGCGCAGCGCAGCGAGTAACGGTCCTGCAGGCGATGCAGCGGTGCGGTCGGCGCCTCGATGGCGAGGTCCTGGCGAATCCAGGCGGCCACCTGCGTCTGCCCGGGGTGCGGCTTGGCGGCGAACAATCGTTCATCGAAATGCTCGGGATTACCTTCCAGCGCGACGACATTGAGCGCTGTGATGCGGGTGGCCAGTTTCAACAGGTAGTCGGCACGGGCATAGGCGAGGCAGGCCAGGCCGGTCATCACTGCAGTGCCGTTCATCAGCGCGAGGGCTTCCTTCGGGCGCAGGGTCAGCGGTGTCCAACCAAGGTGACGATGCACCTCGGCGGCGCTGCGGCGTTCGCCGCCAAACATCACGTCGCGCTCGCCGGCCAGCGCCGCGGCGACGTACGACAGCGGCGTCAGATCGCCGCTGGCGCCCACCGAGCCTTCCTCCGGGATCAGCGGCAGGACGTCGAATTCGAGGAAGGCCTGCAGGCGATCGAGCAGCTCGATGCGCACCCCGGACATCCCGTGGGTCAGCGAACGCAGGCGCGCGGCCAGCACTGCGCGGGTGGCTTCGGCGTCGAGCAGCTTGCCGAGGCCGCAGCCATGAAAGGTGAACAGGTGCTGCGGCAGCGCTTCGACCTGATGCAGCGGTACCGCCACCACGCAGGAATCGCCGTAGCCGGTGGTCACGCCGTAGATCACACCTTCGCGATCGAGCAGGGTGTCGAGAAATTGCGCGCCGCGCGCGATGCGCTCACGGAAGGCCTTATCGGGCTGCAGCCGCGCCGGCGCGCGGCTCTGGGCCACAGCCAGCAGGTCTTCGATGCGCAGGTGGTTTTCGCCAAAGATCACGGGCTCAGCGTTGGTCATGGGTGTTCCAGAAAGGGTAGAAATTGAACCATTGCAAGGGGGCCTCCACGCAGCGTGCCGCCAAGCGGTCGGCATAGCGCTGTACCCACTGCTGCACCACTGCATCGCGCTCGCCGCGGCGCCATTGAATGCGTGCGGCGAAAGTCTCCAGGTGGACATGGAACTGCTCGCCGTGTTTCAGGCAGAACAGCAGGTTGGCCGGGCATTGCAGTAGGCCGGCCAGCAACCAGGGGCCCTGAGGGAAATGGGCCGGCTGGCCAAGAAAATCGGCAGTCGCGATGCGTGTGCCGTGCAGCGGCACGCGATCACCGGCGATCGCCAGCCATTCACCGGCATCCAGCCGCCGTGACAGTTCCATCATGATCGCCGGGTCCAGCTCGCTGACCTGGATCAGCCGCAGGTGGCTGGCGCCCGACTGGTCCAGTAACCGGTTGAAGCGCTCGGCATGGCGTGTATGCACCAGCACGTTCATCTTCACCTTGCGGCCCATCTCGGCCAGCGCCCGGCAGATTTCCAGATTGCCCAGATGCGAGCCGACCAGCAGCTGGCCGCGCGGTGCGTCGAGTTCGGCATGCAGGTTCATCGGGTCGTGCAGAACCAGCCGGTCGAGACCGAGCCGGCCGCCCCAGACGTCGAGCTTGTCCAGCAAGGCGTCGGCGAACGTGACGAACTGGCCGAAGACGCTGCGCCAACTGGGTGTCAGATCGCGGCGACCGCTCCACTCGCTGAGGTGACGTTGATAGGTCCAGGCGCTCTGCCGGGCGCTGCGGCCGAACAGATAGAAATACAGCACGATCAGGTACAGCAGCGGCGCCATGACACGTCGGCCGAGCAGGCGCACGGCCGCCGCGGTGAGCTTCATCAAGGCGAAGCTGCCGCGTTCGCGATGTGCCGCCCAGTGGGTGCCCACGGCTTTCTCGCTCACCCGCGCCACCGACGCCGGAGCAGGGCCGGCGCACGCAGAAGCATGCCGCCGAACAGCCGCGCATGCATGGAGGAGATCAGCAGGTTGTCGCGCCACAGGCGGAAGTGCGATATGCCATCGGCCGGATAATGCACGCGCGTCGGCAGCCAGACCATCGGTTGCTCACGCCAGTGCAGGCGCACCAGGATTTCCGTATCGAAATCCATGCGCTGGCCCAGCGTCGTCGAGTCGAGCAGGGCCAGGGTTGGCTGCAGCGGGTAGACACGAAAGCCGCACATGGAGTCGCGAATCGACAGCGACAGGGTGTTGATCCAGACCCATACATGGGTCAGATAGCGCCCGTAGAGCCGACTTTTCGGCACGCTCGAATCGTACTCGGGGTAGCCGCAGACCAGCGCATCCGGGGCCTGGCTGGCGCGATCGAGAAACAGCGCCACGCCTTCCAGGTCGTGCTGACCGTCGGCATCGACCTGCAGGGCGTGGCTGAAGCCTAGGCGATACGCTTCACGCAACCCGGAGGCCACCGCCGCGCCCTTGCCCTGGTTTTCGTCGTGCCGCAGCAGATGCACCGACGGATGCTGCGCCAGCTCGTCGATGACCTGTGCCGCGGCGGGGCGGGAGGCATCGTCGACGAGCACGCAGTGCAAATCTTCGGCGAGCAGCGCGCGAACCACTGACGGCAGGCTGCGCTCGTGGTTGTAGACCGGTACCACCGCGCAGGGCTTGAACCAGTCGTCGTCGACGGCCAGCGACAGCTGTTGATGGACGCCTGGCTGCGTGGGCGAGGCGTCAGTGGCGGGGGGGATCGGGGTGAGGGTGGTCACGGGTGTTCTCCCAGCAGAATGCGGCCGGACGAGCAGGGCGCATCGCCGTTGCGGTAAGCGAAGTGCAACTTGCTGCGCTCGCGGTCGAAACGCAGGGTCAGCTGCAGCTGATCGCCCGGGCGGGCGAGTTGCTGGAACTTGAGGACTTCCATGCCCTGAAAGCGCGGCGGCAGGTCGTCGATCAGCTCGCGGGCTAGGTCAATGGCCCAGTCTATCTGCACGACTCCAGGTAGCACCGGCGTCTGCGGGAAATGGCCGGTGAAATGCGCCAGGTCCAGCGGTACGCCCAGCTCGACGTGCCACTGATCATCGTGCCTGGACACGCCGAGGCGCTCGGGCTGCAGCGGGCGGGGCGCCTGCAGCAGCGTTTCAAGTTGCGCCTGCGGCAGCTTACCTTGGGCGTTGTAGGGCAGCTGTCGCACCAGTCGCCAGCGGCGCGGCAACGCCAGCGTCTCGCAGTGACTCGCCAGGTGGTTGCGCAGGGCCTCGGTCAGGGCGCGGCGGCCGCCGTTGCGCAGCGCATGCAGCCCGGCCTCGCTGAGGGCGACCAGCGCCGCGAGGTACGCGCGGTTGTCGACGACCACGCCGAGGCGCGCTTCACTGACGAAGGGGTGTGTGGCCAGGGCCGCTTCCAGCATCGGCAGGGAGACGCGTTTCTCTTCCAGCTTGACGATGCGGTCCAGCCGGCCGAGCAGTTCGAAGCGCCCATCGGACTCGATACGCGCCGCGTCAGCCGTCTGCTCGACATGGCCTGGCGGCAGACAGGGTGAGGCGATGCGCAGCGCGCCTTGTTCGTCCAGACTCAGCTGCACGGCGGGGAATGGCTGCCACAGGCTGCCTCCCTGTCGCCAGGCGATGCCGCCGGTCTCCGAGCTGCCGTAGATTTCCGTCGGTGCTTGACCGAGGCGCTGCTCCAAACGCTGCGCGGCCTGCGCGTCGAGTGGTCCGCCGGAGGAGAAAACCCTTCGCACGCTGCGCAGGGCTGGCCAGTCGAGGTTGTCGCCCATCCGCTTGAGCAGCGCCGGGCTGGCCACCCAACAGAAGCTCGCGTGCTGACGGCTGGCCAGTTGGATGTCTTCGGAGAAGGGCCGCGCACGGCGCAGAAAGGGGCGGCCGGCGCACAGCGGCCAGAGCACTCGGAACAACAGGCCGTAGATGTGCTGGGCGGCGACACTGGCAATCATGCAGGCATCGCCAAGATCGGCCCCCCAGCAGGCTTCGAGTACCTCCACTTCGTTCGCCAACTGACGCAGGCGCTTGTCGATCAGTTTCGGTTCGCCGCTGGAGCCCGAGGTGCAGAGCAGCAATCGACATTGATCCAGGTCCAGCTTCGCCCCTTCGAGCGGCTCGGCCATGAGGTCGGCGATCCGCGCGTCGCCGTCCTGATCCGTCAACCAGAGATCGGCCTGATGGGCCAGCCGCGCGCGGCTCGCGGGCTGCATATCGGCCGGGAGTAATACCGTCACGCCGGCTCGCCAGGCGCCCAGCAGGGCAATGGCCAGCTCGCCCGCATCCTCCAGATGAATCGCAAGGCGGGCGACACCGCGGTTACGCAGCCCAGCGGCCAGGCGCAGCGCTTGCTGTCGCAGCCCGGCATGGTCCAAGCCGGGGTCCAGTGTGACCGGGCGTGACTTGGGCGTTTGATCGAGCAGATGTTCGAGGGAAATCCAGTTCATTTAGCATTCCTGATGCGCTGGCGTACCAGCCACTCACCGGTGAAGAGCAGTCCCATCAGCAGATAGGCGATCAATCCGGTGTACAGCGTCCACCAGCTCAGCGGCGCCCAGAGCGCTAGACCGCTGGCGATGCTGGCGTTGACGACGAAATATCCCACCCAGACCCAGGTCACCCGCCGCGTGTAGCGCACCGCCGCAGGGGGAAGCTCCGGCTCGCTCAGCCGTGCGAAACGCTCGATGATCGGCATGCCGGAGCAGAGGCTGCCGGCAAACAGGCCGAGCAGCGCTAGGCTGATCAGCACCGGGTACCAGCGCAGCAGCGCAGGCTCGCCGGCTAATCCGAGCAAGAGGCAGAACAGCAGGGCTGCGGTTGCCAGTGTGCGGTTCAGAGGCGTTTGCTTGCCGCTGAACATCCGTGCCAGCCACAGCGCGCCGAGCAGCAGGGCGAACAGTCGCGGCGACAGATGCTCAAGACCCAGGTACACGGCGAACGGATAGGCGAGGCCAGCCAGCAACAGGCCGAGCGCAATCAGCCGGCTGGCGTTCGCCTTGCCTGTTCGTACGGGTGCTTGCATCCTGTGCTATCCGTTTGCGCGTTGGGCAGAATCGGAGCCGTTGCCCGGCCGCATGGGCGGGTGACGGCTGGCTTCCTTGACCGTGCGGCTCAAGCCGTTTGTGGATTTACCAGGCGATATACCGCCTCGACGACATCACCCACGGTGCGTACCGACTTGAATTCTTCTGCGGCGATCTTCTTGCCGGTCTGACGCTTGATGTGGTCGATCAAGTCGACGGCATCGATGCTATCGATTTCCAGGTCCTGATACAGGTTGGCCTCGAGGCTGATGCGCTCGGGGTCGAGTTCGAAGAGTTCGACCAGCGCATCGCGCAGGGTCTGGAAGATCTCGTTGCGACTGTTCACGTTGGGCTCCTCCTCAGGCTACGGCGCGGTTGGCGCTGACGTAGGCGGCCAGGCTGTCGACACTGGCGAAATGCTTGCGGGTGTCCTTGGCGTCGGCGTCGATCTTGATGCCGAAGCGCTTTTGAATCGCCAGACCCAGTTCCAGCGCGTCGACCGAGTCCAGCCCGAGCCCTTCGCCGAAGAGCGGCTGATCGGCCGCGATGTCATTCGGGCCGAGGTCTTCCAGACCCAGGGCGTCGATGATCAGTTGCTTGATTTCAAGCTGCAGTTGGCTCATCGAGTGCGAGCTCCTTTATGAAGTGTCGGTGCAGATGGTCGTTGAGTCGCCGCGAGGCGATGGGCGCCGCTCCCTGTGCGGCGAAGGCCTGTGGGTCGATATCCTCACCGACGCGCAGGTGGAAGTGAAAACGTCTTGCCGGAATGCGATACCAGGGCTCGGCCTTGGTCAGGGTCGTTGGCGTCACGCTGATGACCACGGGTGTCACCAGGCGCGCGCCACGCAGGGCGATGGATGCCGCGCCGCGATGGAACTGCGGTGCCTGCCCAGGCGTGGTGCGAGTGCCTTCGGGAAAGATAATCAGCGTCTGGCCCTGTTGCAGTGCTTCGGCGGCTTCATCGAGCATCTCGGCGCTGCCGTTGTTGCTGATGTATCGCGAGGCACGGATCGGCCCGCGAGTGAAGGGGTTGTCCCAGAGGCTCTGCTTGACTACGCAATTGGCGTCGCGGATCAGCGCGATCAGCACCACCACGTCGATCAGCGACGGATGGTTGGCGATCACCAACTGTCCAGGGCGGCCGAGGCGCTCGGCGCCTTCGACTTCGTAGGTCAGCACGCCGCTGCGATACATGAACTGGACGAATAGCCAGAACAGCCGGCTCACGGTCTGACGTGCCCGACGGCGGCGCGTGGCGTGATCGCCAGGCAGCAGGCCAAGCAAGGGAAAGACGAGTAGCCGCAGACAGAGCCCGCCGAGACCGAACAGGGCGAACGATAATCCGGTCGCGATCAGACGCCATAGCCATGGCGCGCTGGGACGCTTGTTCAATGAGTCTGCTGCCAGTTCCATTGGCGTCTCTTCCATTGATGTTTGAAGGTGGCTTGGCCGTTGAGCAGTGCGCAGACCAGCTCGATTGCGTGCGGTCGCGGTCGCGGAGTGGCGTCGTCACCGGCGGCTTCGAGGCTCAATTGCCAAGAGCGGCCCGGCTTGAGCAACAGCGCCACGGCATAGGGAAAACTGACGTCGCTGATCCAGGGTCGATAGACGGCGGGAGTTTGGTCTTCGGCAACTACCACCAGCACGGCCGGCGCGCCTTCGCCGAGCAGCATGGACGCCTCGAGCACTGCATGTTCCAGGCCGTCGCCTTCGGCGGCGAGCGCGGTCATCTCGCTGGTGTCTTGCTGCTGAATCGACCAGAGGCCGATGACCGCGTTGTGCACCGACAGGCTGAATTGAGTGGGAGAAAGGGGTTCGCCACCTGCCAGATCATTGAGGATGGCAAAAGTGCGAGCGGTTTCTCCGTGGCGCGAGGCATACACCATGGGCATCGGCGGCTGCCCGGCCGCCAGCGGTGCAGCCACGGCGAACACCATGCGTGCCAATCGGCTGAGCCGTCGACGTTGCATGGCGGGCAGGAAGCTGACGTCCGGCTGTGCGTCGCTGCTTTCGAGGTCGTATGAATCCCGAGCCCAAATCGCCCAGTCATCAGCGAGTGCCAGACCTGGAGCCCAGGCCTGCCATTGATCGATATCGAATTGAATCACGCGTGAACTCACCGGCTCGTCCTCGAGCCTTGTTATTGGCGTGTCGACGTCCCTGTAAAGCGACTATCGGTAAATGTCTGCCGTGAAAATGGCGGCATTATCCGATCGTGATCGGGCTGAGGCAAACGTTGCTTGAAATATCCTGATAAGAGGTAGGCTGCATTCCCGGAACCAGAAGCCAAGCCTGTGGTCTGTAGCTGGTTTTACGTGCCTTCGCCGTTACGCAGGGTGCATCGGACTTGCACGTTAGGTGGTCCTCAGGACGTGATCACGCCCTGCTGCTGGAGCCACGCCAGCAATTGCGGCAACGGCAGTGCGCCGCTTTGGCGTGAAATCTCCCGCCCTTGCTTGAACAGGATCAGACTCGGAATCGAGCGAACGCCGAGCTGGGCCGACAGCTGCGGGTTGGCTTCGCTGTCCAGCTTGGCCAGCCGGCAGCGGCCCCGCAACTGCGCAGCAGCCTGTTCGAAGATCGGCGCGAAACTGCGACACGGCCCGCACCAGCTCGCCCATACGTCCACCAATAACGGCAAGTCGCCCTTGATTTGATTGGCGAAGCTCGCCTGGCTCAGTTCGAACGGGCTGTCGCTCAATACCGCGGCTTTGCAACGGCCGCAGCGCGGTCCCTCAGCCAATCGGGCGGCGGGGATGCGGTTGAGCCCAGCGCAGTGCGCACAGGGGACGACGAGGGCACTCATAGATAACCTCCACACGGTGACATGCCGACTATTTTAAGTGGAGGCGTGCGGTGGGATATCAAGTCTGCGGCTGAAATCCAGATGGCTGGTTCGCTGTCGCCTGCGGCGCCATGGTTGCCTCACGTTCAGTACCAGCAGTGCTAGTTAGCCCGACCGCCTCCGGTAGCGCATTGCTCTGGCACCTCAGGACCTGCGCTCTCCTGATGATGCCCGATGCATCCCGGTGAGCAGCGGCATGCGCTGGCGGATCAGTTCGCCGAACAACCGCAGTTTCGCGGGATAGCGGCGGGCATAGGGGTAGATCAGGTATACCGGCAACGGCGCCGCCTGCCATTGCGGTACCAACTGCACCAAACGACCTTCGGCAATGTCCTGGGCCACGATCCAGGCCGAGCAGACGCAGGCGCCGAGTCCCGCCAGTGCCGAGTTGCGCAAGGCGTAGAGGCTGTCGGTGCTCACGCGGGGTTGGATGGTGAAGCGATGGTGCTGGCCGTCGGTCAAACAGGTCAGGGCGACCTCGTCGTGGTAGTAGGTGCGCAGAGCTAGCCACGGCAGTTGCGCGAGTTCCTCGGCGGATGCTGGCATAGGCCGGTCGCCCAGCAGCGTCGGCGAGGCGACCACGATCCGTGGAACCTCGCCGAGAGGGATGGCCACGACGGCGGGATCATCCACCACTCCGACCTGAATCGCGCAATCGATGGCCTCGGCAACGAAGTCCGGTCGTCGGTCGTGGAGCAACCATTCGACCGCCACTTTCGAATGGCGACCCAGGTATTCGCTCAGCGGCGCGATCAGTTGGTCCTGGCCAAAGGCGTGCGGGACCTGGACGCGCAGCGTGCCACGCGGCTCGTCTCGGGCGCCCTGCAGCTCGGCCTCCATCTCCTGCCAGCTTTCCAGCAACGCCTTGCCGTAGCTATAGCAGCGCTCGCCATCACCGGTCAGCTGCATGCTGTGGGTAGATCGCTGCAGCAGCTGTAAGCCCAGCGATCGCTCCAGGGCCTGGAGGCGGCGGCTGATGGTCGGTTGGGTGGTCTTGAGCTGCTCGGCGGCGGCCGAGAGGCTGCCGGCCTCGACGATCCGAACGAAGGTACGCAGCAGTTCGAGTCGGTCGATTGATGTGTTTCCAGTCATGCGCGTGACGTATATCAGATTTGCCGTGAAGCCTACTACAGGGCCCTGCTTCACGCTAAGACAATGACACCCTCGCAAACAGAACGGATTTTGCCATGACTTCCATGCAGAAGGCGTATGCACCCGCCCCGCTCAAGGAACCATCCCGCGCCATGGTCGCCCTTCTGGCCACCGGAGCCGGGCTTAGCGTCGCCACGCTCTATTACAGCCAGCCGATGCTGGGTGTGCTGGGGCCTGACATAAACGCCAGCGAAAGCGCCGTCGGCATGGTGCCGATGCTTACCCAGCTAGGCTATGCGTTGGGGATCCTGCTGCTGGCTCCGCTGGGTGATCGTTACGATCGGCGAAAGATCATTCTGTTCAAAGCCGTGGCGTTGACGCTGGCGCTGCTGCTCAGCGGTTTTGCGCCCGGGGTCGGCTGGTTGCTGATCGGCAGTCTCGCCATCGGATTGTCGGCAACCGTCGCGCAGGACATCGTGCCAGCGGCGGCAACGCTGGCGCCCGAAGCCCAGCGCGGCAAAATCGTAGGAACGGTAATGACCGGCCTGTTGCTGGGCATCCTGTTGTCCCGGGTGATGAGCGGCGTGGTGGCGGAGCAGTTCGGCTGGCGTACGGTATATGGACTTGCCGCGGTTTCGATCTCGCTGGTCTGCCTCGGGGCCTGGCGCAGCCTACCGCGTTTTGCGCCGACCACCTCGCTGGGTTATGGCGCACTGCTTGGGTCGATGTTTCAGCTCTGGTTGCGCCATCCGGCGCTGCGTCGTGCCGCCTTTGCCCAGGGCTTGTTATCGGTGGCATTCAGCGCATTCTGGTCGACCCTGGCGGTGATGCTGCACGGCAGCTTCGGATTGGGTAGCGCGGCGGCTGGCGCCTTCGGTTTGGCTGGTGCGGCTGGCGCCCTGGCCGCACCCTTGGCCGGGCGACTGGCCGATCGCCGCGGCCCGGAGCGTGTCACCCGCCTGGGAGCGGGCTTGTCCGCCGCGTCGTTCGCAGTGATGGGATTGGCGGGGGCACTACCTTTCGACGTGCAGTTGGGACTGATCATACTGGCCGCCATCGGTTTCGATTTCGGCGTACAGGCGACACTCGTGGCTCACCAGACGATGGTCTACGGAATCGAACCGGCTGCCCGCAGCCGTCTGAATGCGGTGTTGTTCACTGGCGTGTTCATTGGCATGGCCCTGGGTGCGGGACTGGGTAGCCTCGTGTTGGCTCAGTGGGGATGGTGGGCGGTGATGGTGGTGGCGACCCTGGCATCAGTTGGTGCGCTGGTCGTACGGCTGGGGGCTGGCAATAAGCGGCACAGCTAGACGGCAAGGGGGGCGTGTGTCTCGGCAGTCTCCAAAGCAGGACTTCTTGTCGATGCCGCGCTCTTCTCGAGCAAAGATTCGCTGCCCGGTACGGTCCAAGCCCTCGAGCCTTGATCGAGCGTCATCTAAGTCGCGCAACGGACAGAGTGTAAGCGAGGCAAAAGAAGAGCGCCTGGGTGGCTTGCTCGATCGATCAGATGGTGCCCTCTAGCCACATGCCAGAGCCAGCTCGCTGAACAGCATTCCGCACGACACTCGGAAAAGCTGATCGCCCCGCCTGATCGTGAGTGGCCGCCTAGCCGCAATCACTGCGCCGCTATCGAGCATGCGATCGATGTGAGTGCGCAACTGATGATATTGCCTGGTGTAGTCCCGGTTCATGTAGCCCTCCGCTGCTATGCCTAAATCGGTGGCCCGCGAAATAGGACAAACAATGAACCGATTCGTTGACGCGCAAACCGATATTTGCTTTTTGTCATTCGTCGGGGCATTGGCGAGCACGCATCCGCAGCGTTGGTATCAGAACCAATAATCTGTAATATCATTTCGCCATCGCGGCCGAAAGGCCACCCACTCGACTGAGACAAAACGCTATGAATGCTCAAGCTATCCCAGTGTTGATCGCTTTCCTGGCCATAGCCTGTGTGGCGGCGTTCTTGCTGCGCCGCGCATTCACCGTATTGAATCGCCAACAGATCAAGCCCGGCGCTGAGCGCATACAGACGCCGCACACTCGTGGCGGGCGGCAAGACAACCTCATGGACTCCCGTTCTGCTCCGTAGAAAAAACGCCCCAAGCCTGGACTTCGTGCGAACACTCGCATTGGCCCATCGACGCTGTGCTCAGTCGCCTGTTTACTGGGTGCGGTCGTCAGAAAGCGGTGATCTCCCCACTTTGACTCATCTATGCGCGGCTTTGGATGTGGTGGCCCCACGGACTCGAGCCCTGGACCAAAGGATTATGAATTGCCTGGAAACGCTACAAGCTTAGTGGAATCGTGCGTAGCTTGGCGCAGGTACAATTAGCTGAAAGTAGCGTGGTTACTGGGCTTGAACGTAATTTTGCAAAAGTGACAGAAGTTAGGCACTGGGCCTCCAGTGTACTGTTTTTGTACCGCGAAACGGTTAGCTCGTCAGCCTTGCAGTTGCAATCCTGCAATCCTGCAATGTTCATCTAAGCGGGTAAGAGCGGCACGCAAAAAAAAAGCCCCGCCAATGCGGGGCTTCCCTTGTCAGCCTTACAGGCTGTCGCTGATCCAATTCCAAGCGTGGTAGGCGAGCCTACCTGCGCTAGCAATCTTCACGGCGAGATCCAGCATGCGTTTGAAACTGCGCATACTCCGGCTCCCATGTTGGCGTTAATAAAATGAAAAACGGCGAGAAATGGGTCATCAAAAAACCAGATGGCGAGCTGCTTCAGAGCTTCGCGATCGATCCAGGTCAAATCAGCCTTGGGTGGTTTCGCCCCGATGCTCCAGGTAAGACGCGGGAAGGCAAAAAGGGACCGCTCACCTTCCAACAGATATCTAAAGCTCAGTCGTTAATGACCACGATGTTCGCTTTGCTTCCTAAAGAATTTTCGGATGCTGAGGTGGCTAGTTTCGAGGCGTCGGCAGCTGCGATAAAGGGTTAGATCAAGCCTAGCGTGTTCAGTATTTGACTCTCAAGATTGGCGAATCCTCCGGACGATGTGCCTTCGGCGATCGCTGGCGTGCCAGTTCTTGTCGGCTGTCAGCAGAATCTGTCCGGGCTTAATCAAGCTGTGTGCAATGCTCGACGGCAGCTAGAACCACATCCCAGATTACCTGACAGCCCTTCTATCCAACCCCCACGACCATTCACGAGCTAGACTGGACCCACCGACCTACTCGACGAGCTCCGTGCAGCGCCACAGCTCACTCCTTGTGAATTTTGTTATGGAGAATGAATGCTGCGCACAGCAGAACGCGAGGCGCAGAGCCTGATCTTCATGGAAGACATCTGCCATGCATACCGTATGGGTGAGCAATGTCTGTCCATACTCGATAACATCAGCCTAACGATCCGGCATGGAGAAAGCTGCGCTATCTTAGGCTCTTCTGGCTCAGGCAAAAGCACGCTGCTGAACATCCTGGGGTTGCTTGATCGACCTACATCCGGGCGTTTCCTGCTCAATGGCCGTGACATGGCAAACGCGACGCCCGACGAATGTGCTGGGATACGCAATCGCCTGATCGGCTTTGTGTTCCAGAACTTCAATCTATTGCCACGACTCAGCGCGCTCGATAACGTCGCCCTACCGCTTCGCTATCGTGGCTACTCCCGCAACCAATCTAGGCAGTTTGCGCATCGCCAGATCGAGCTGGTCGGGCTCGCAGACCGGCTCACACATCGCCCCGCGGACCTTTCCGGCGGGCAACGGCAGCGCGTCGCCATCGCGCGCGCTCTGGCCGGTGAGCCCGCTCTGATTCTGGCCGATGAGCCCACCGGCAATCTTGACGCAGACACAGCGCAAGAGATTATGGGGTTACTGCTGGAGCTCAATCGCACTCAGGCCGTAACCCTCGTCATGGTGACTCACGACGCGACGCTCGCGAAGCAGCTTGATCGTCGCCTTCACGTCCAGAGTGGACGGATAATCGAAGCGTTACCTACAGGAAAAGGTCGCGGTGACTGAGCTCAATCAAGTCCGCACCGGCTCGTTTCTCATCGAGACCATGATCGAATCATTGGTCAGTCTACGTCTGTTAGGTCATCGCTCCGTGCTTGCGTTGCTTGGCATAGCGGTCGGCTGCGCCTCGGTCATCGCACTGCTCAATATCGGCCACAACGCTGCCAACGAATCAATCAATAGCTTCAAGGGGCTGGGCAGCAATACCGTGATAGCCACGTTCCCCGCCCAGCCCGGTAGCAACCGCCCAGCCCCCTCAACCCTGGACATACAAGCGCTGATAGCCGCCCTGCCGATGATCAAGCACGTTGCTCCGATTACTCTGCAGACAGTTCGCATTACCGACGAAGGTCGAACTGCTGACGCCACAATTGCTGGCACCACTGACGGCCTGGCTGCATTGCTGGGAATACGATTGGAAAAAGGACGCTTCCTGTCCGGCTTCGATAGCCATGCCACCTATGCCGTCGTTGGAGCTCGGGTGGCCCAAGATCTGGGCCGGCCTAACCTCCCCCTACTACTCGGCGACCGACTGCCGATTGAGGGGTATCTATTCGAGGTAGTAGGTATTGCGGAAAGCTTATCGCCCAATCCCTTGATCCCCGTTGCCGCAGACGAATCGATATTCGTGCCCATCGAGGGTATGCGCCGGTTACGCCCCAAGCCAGAGATCGACAGCGTTATCGCGCGGACGTTGAATAATGCCGACCTGAACACCACGGCAGATGCTCTGAAGACGCATCTGGATACTTTCTCCCATGGTCGCGCGGCTCGAGTACAGGTACCTCAGCACTTGCTCGACGGCCTTGCACGTCAGGCCAATACCTTTGCCTACTTGCTAGCCGGCCTTGGCGGCATCTCTCTGCTGGTCGGCGGTGTAGGCGTTATGAACGTCATGCTCATGAACGTAGCCGAGCGACGCCGCGAAATCGGTATTCGCATGGCTCTCGGGGCCCGCGCCTCCGACATTCGCAACCTGTTCCTTATGGAGGCCGCTATGCTATCCATTGTCGGCGCCTTGTTGGGGGCAAGCATTGGCTTCGCCGCCGCATACACCTTCGTTCGGTTCTCCGGCTGGTCATTTTCCATGGCCCCGCTTTCGCTTCCCCTAGGCATCTGCAGCGCCTTGGCGATTGGCCTGTTCTTCGGCCTCCATCCAGCCTTGTCGGCCGCACGCCTGCAACCCGTCCAGGCCTTGCGCGATGATTAGAGTAGCCTGTTCCCTCGCCGCTCTGTGCCTATCTGTCTCGGTTCACTCCGCTGTGGTGAATCCGCTGTCTCCAACTCAACCTACCATGCCCGGTGATGCTACCTCGCTAAGGGAACAGATCATTGACCTGACCCTAAGCGAAGCCGTGTTCTTGGGGCTGCGCGACAACCGCGCTATCCGTAGCGCATACCTCAACCGAATCGCAGAGAAGTTCGATCTGCGAGTGGAGGAAGATCGTTTTGCACCAAAAATCGTGCTCAGCAGCCGCTACCTCGCCGCTCGCAACGAAGGAGACCGCTATCGCCACACCGAACTCATTCCCCAAACCACCATGCTCGGCAAATACGGAACCAGGTTCAGTCTGGCTTGGACAAATCAACTCACCCAGGCGGATCGCGCGGGTCGCACTAGCAACGATGGCGCGACATTCACCGTCATTCAGCCCTTGCTACGCGGTGCAGGACGTGACGTGGCCACAGCGCCTGTACGTCTGGCCCGGCTCATTGAACAGGCCAACCGTCTGGCTCTAAAAGCCACGGTCTCGGACACCATTACCCAAGTCATCACCGCTTATCGCGAATTGCTGCGCTCCCAGGAGCAGGTGCGCATCGCACACGCTGCTCTGGAGCGCTCACGCCAGTTGCTAGAAGCGAATCGAGCCATGATCGCCGCCGGTCGTATGGCCGAATTCGAGATTGTGCAGACCGAAGCTGACGCTGCCACCCAGGAACTAGCGGTAGAAGAGGCCGTCAACCAGCTTGATGCCAGTCGCTTTGAGCTGTTGCGCTTGCTCGCTCTGGATCTGAACACGCAAATACAGGCAGTCGAAACCTTGGAAGCCAATCGCATCGAGGTCAGCCTGACTCAAGCCCTCGTCGCTGCGCAGGAGCAGCAGCCGGCCTATTTAAGCCAACTGATCGCTACAAAACAGGCCGCAATCGGTCTTACCGTCGCCCGTAACGAAAGGTTGTGGGATCTCTCGCTAGTGGGAGGGGCCAGCCAAGTCCGCGACCAATATCCAACCACCTCTGGGCGCGAAACCAACCGTACGTGGGAAGGCTACGCGGGTATCCAGCTCGACATCCCCATCGGCGACCTCAGCCGCCGCCAGGCCGAAGTGCGAGCCCGTGTCGAAGTCGAGAATCAGGGCATTCGCCTGGACGAGGCTCGCCAATCGCTCGAGCGCGAAGTTGGCGATGCCGTGCGTAACATTGGCACGCCGCTGGCGTCAGTACGAAATATCCCAGCGCGCACTTGATCTGTCGCACCGCAAGTTGGATATCGAGCGCGAAAAGCTACAGTCTGGGCGCTCAAGCAACTTCCAGGTATTGAGCTTCGAGTCGGATCTACGCAATGCCGAAAGCGCTCGACTCAACGCACTCATCGCCTACCTCGACGCCCAAGCCAGCCTGGATCAGACATTGGGCACAACTCTAGAGAGCTGGGACATTGACCTCAACGATTAAGCGCCTCGCAGTCCCGCACTGGCGTGGCTGGCTCGCCGGCGGAGCTATTCTGGTCATCGCTATCGCCGCCCTGCTTGCCTTCCAGGCTCAACCCAGGTCCACGCAGCCAAATATCCGGTGGCTGCATGTGCAGCCGCAACTACTGGAAAACCAGTTAGGTTTAGTTGGAAAGATTGAAGCGGCGAAACACTCAATCCTGGCTGCTCCCTTCGACGGCCTCGTGCATGTTCTCGCAGTCACCGAGGGCCAGCGGGCCGAGCGCGGCCAACGCCTGCTTACACTCGATACAACACAGCTAGACATTCAAATACGCGAGGCCCTGGCCGTGCAGTTGAAAGCACGGCGCACCGTGCAGGATATGCAGAACTGGGAGCAAAGCGAAGAGGTATCTCGCGCGCGCCGCACCCTAACTAACGCACGTTTGAATCTAGAAGACACCGAAGCCAAACTCGGCGACACCCGCCGCCTCTTCGAGCGCGGCATAGTCGCACGTATGGAAGTCGACTCCTTGGAGCAACAGGCCAAGACTCAACGGCTCGACTTCATTGCTGCACAGGCTGAACTGCAGGCGGCGCAAAACAGAGGCCAAGGCGAAAGCCGTCAGATCGCAGACATGGAATTAGCCAATGCGCAAGCGCGTCACCAAGCACTGCTGGCACTGCATGCGCAGCGCGAACTTTCTGCACCTTTCGCTGGCATTGTCTTGCCGACAAAAAATTCAGAAGACGGCGGCGACACGCCCCCAATACAACCTGGTATATGGGTAACCCAGGGCACCCCTCTGTTCGAACTGGCCAGCCTAGAACGAATTAAGGCAGTCGCCCGCATCGAAGAAGCCGATCTGCATCAATTGGACGAGGGTATGTCGGTGGAGATTACCGGCGATGGCTTCGCCGGCATTACTCTGCACGGTCACATCTCCAGTATCGGGATACAGGGAATTTCTAGCACGTACGGAGGCAGCACTACCTATGAGGTAATCGTCGCCGTAGATCCGCTCACGCCGGAGCAACGACAGCGTATACGTTTGGGTATGAGTGCACGGTTGGTCATCGTCACCTATCGCTCGGAAAGTGGGCTGGCACTTCCAGCCGAAGCGCTTCACCGCGACGACGAAGGAAACACAACCGTTGAATTTCGTGAAGAGATGAACGAAGCCCCACAACGGCTTAACGTGAAGCCCGGTCGGGCGGTTCCGCAGGGGGTAGAAGTTTTTGGGATAGGACCTGGTTATGTCGCAGTGCCGTTTCCAGCACTCTAGGCACCGCATTTCTAAGACGGATAAGACGGACAGAAATACGCGGCAGGCGTAGCTACTACACCTTTTCTGCCGGCGCATAAAGAAATTAAAGATTTGCCAAGGGCAGTCGATAAATCCAATAAGTGATTTTTTAGCGGGGCGCAGAAATGAAAATTGGCATTGATACTAGTAATTCTATGCTGCAAAACCTCTCAGATAATTCTAGGATTAATCAGACAAGTCTAGCTAAAACAGACCTTTCAGCTCTTCAAGTTAAGAATGATAAAGAAGCATCGACAGCTCTGGGAACCAGCGACGCAAAGAGCTTGGCTAAGATCAAAGAGATTGTGAAAGAATATGATTTTACGTCCATAACTCAAAAAGAATTAGCCGTGCTTAGTTTGGAGTTGTATGAAAATGAATTAATAGACCTTCAGACGGCTTCGCACTTATCACTAGGTGATGCAAAGTTTAATGCAGACGGTACGCAGATAACCGATACAAAGTTTAACGCTTTAGAATTGTTTGCAAATACTCTCGAGGGGCAGCAAGGCTGGGCCTCTGGTGCGAGCACAGCCGAAGGCATTTACAATGCCAAAGCTGAGGTGGCAAAGACAAACAAAGCAGTGGGTGCGCTATTCAGCTTTGCATATTTCAGTAATTCAGACGCAACCAGTATCGGCGTCAACGAGAAGGCATGAAGAGGGAGCCACACATAGCATGGCCCCTCAGAACGCCACTATGGAACGTTACGCTTAACAGTGCCCCTGACGGAAATCGGGCCAGGGTATCGGACATTTTGGATAAGTAGACGGAACTGGCCGGCTGTTTCCGAACCACTCGTGGAAACTGTACTCCAAGTCGATGAACTCACTGTCTGCCAACTGCCTCCTACCATTTTCTGAATAAATAGACTCGGCGCATAAACATTGCCGTCGGGTGTTACTGTAGCGTCAACCATTGCATAGCAACCTGCATTGCCTACGGTTGTCGGGCCCCAACCTACCACCGCCTCATTAGGTTGAATAGTCGTGTAGGGGATTTGATTCGTTACGTTCGTACAAGCAGCATTATGTAGTGGTCAACCCATCCCGGACAGTGGGTTAAGTTTTTCTTCGGCAACGGCGGGCGGCAGCCCGTCGTTGAATTGATGTGGCCTGATCCAGTTGTAGCGATGCATCAGGTAGTGGCTGATGTCCCGTTGTGCCTCCTGGGCTGTTGGATAACCGGTCGGCGGAACCCACTCCGACTTCAAGCTGCGGAACAACCGTTCCATCGGTGAATTGTCCCAGCAGTTACCTCGACGGCTCATGCTCTGTTCCATCCGATATCGCCACAACCGCTGCCGAAACAGGCGGCTGGCGTACTGGCTGCCCTGATCGGAATGAAACAGCACCTGCTGCGGTTTGCCTCGTTGCTCGTAGGCCATATCCAGCGCCTTGATGACCAACTCCGCATCGCCTTCCCATCAAAGACTGAGATTCCATCTTGCCGTGAGGCCAAAAATATAATGTATTGGTGGCCATTGGTAACTATCGCAAGAGGAGCGCCCCGCTGACTGCAATACTGCTGCGCTTGTTTTATAGCTTCTGATGCTTCGCTACTGCAACGGATTAAGGACTTCAGGTCCGTGACCAAGTTCTTCGGAAGCTCTGCAGGAATTTAAAAAGTCCTCCCTTCTCGTTTGGCTTCGAGAATAGCTATTCTTGGTGTGCCTAGCTCATAATCACTAAATGTACCATCCTCCGACTTTCTACTTCACACGTTTTGTCGTTCCCAATTTAGGCAATCAAATAGGACTTTATCGATAATATGAAACCTGATTTGGGCTTCATTCATGTTGCTGTTATTTGCTAAAGAAGTTATAAGTTCGCCTAGGGCTTTTTCGCCCTCGCTGAGAGTCGTCATTCTGTTCCCTTTTATAAATTATGAGCTTTTCCTCTCGCCCGCAATCTATGCGGCAACCTAAACTGTGGTAAGCCAGCCTACATACTGCCGCAAGGTGCCAAGTATCAGAGGCTTACCGCTTCGGAGTAGGTAACGCAGGGTTGGCTCAGTGACGTCTTAGGTAGGTACGGGCATTATGATTCCAGGCGCAGGATTGATGTTGAGGCTGCTGCTAAAGACTTTGCATGGTTTTGCACTTGGGGAAGGTTGAGCAGCCCCAGAGTCGCTGCCCCGCTTTCGCCCCAGATCTAACGGTACGAATCAGCAGCGCGCTGCCGCATTTCGGACATTGTCGCTCGGCTGTCGGATCGCTACGGCGCTTAAGGTTTTGCACATGCTCGCGGTGGGTGGCGAGGGTAGGCGTGCGGCGGCCGGTTTGCAGAGCGTGCAGCATGGCGTCGACCTCGGCCTCGCTGAATACCGGCTGCTGGAATGAATGGATATAGCGGATAAAGCCTATGCCCTGGGTGACGTTTGCCGGCACTTCGGTCTTGAAGATGCTGCCGCCGACAAAAGTGACAACCGAGCGCAGGTGCTCGGGACCGACGCCAAGTGTGGCTTCCAGGGCTTTGAGGTGCTTGTAGTTCTGCCGCAGCGGGTTCTGGAATTTGAAGGTGCGTTTGTAGAGCTTCTGCGTCCACTGCGCCTGTTTCTCGCTGCCGAAGATCCAGCCGCTCATGTTCTTCGTTTCCAGCACGAAGATGCCGTAAGGCGAGAGGAATACGTGGTCGATCTGCGTGGTGCCGTCCGGCGTGTTCAGGGTGACGTTGTGCAGGCGGCGGTAGGTTTGCTTGTCCAGCTGCCAATGGGCGAACAGGCGCACCAGCAGTTCACCGATCTGCCCCTTGGCCCAAGGCGATTTGAGCAGACCGATCAGCAGCATCAGCGGGATAACCCAACCGAGTGTGCCCCAGACCTGCGCGATGATCGGAGTGAAGTCCATTTCCTGTCCTAGTAATCCAGAATTAACCGGATAGTACCGAAACCTGGCGTGATGGCACTACAGCATTACGACGAGCCCGATGTGCTGCTCTGCTTTGTCGCTTCGGGGTTAGCCGTGAGCGTTTGCCGAGTGCTGTATTTGGTACCGCGTGCTGCGCCCGCCGCCTGGTAGTCGTGAAAGGCAGCCCTTCTCGACAAGATCGCTCAGATGACGCGTGGCGGTGGCCTTCGAGACCTTGGCCACGGCCTGGTATTGGGCGGCGCTGATGCCGTTCTCGAAACCTCTCTCGCCGCCATCGAGTAGGCGGTTAAGCACTTTGATCTGCTCGGCAGACAAGGCTTGGCTACGGTGAGCCTGCCAGAAGCGCGTCTTGATCAGCACGCGGTCGATACGAGCAAGGGCCTGCTCCAGGCTCTTGAACAGCGTTGCGAGGAACCACTGCAGCCAGGCGGTGATATCCAGCGTGCCTTTCTGGCTCGCTTCCAGGATGCGGTAATAGCCGGCGCGGTCGTCGAGGATGCTCGCCGACATGGCGTAAAAACAGATGGCCTGCTGCTCGCCCTGAGCCAGTGCCAGGTCGGTGATGGCGCGCGTAAGGCGGCCGTTACCGTCATCGAAGGGGTGCAGCGTAACGAACCAAAAGTGCGCAATGCCGGCCCTTAGGAACGGGTCGAGGCTGGCATCGCTGCGGCTGCTCTCGAACCAGGCAAGGAAATCGTCTAGTTGCTCCTCCAGCCCGGCGCGGGGTGGAGCCTCGAAATGCACAGTAGGGCGGTCGAGTCTGCCGGAAACTACCTGCATGGGTTCTTCGCCGCGCAGCATGCCGATGCGTAGCGGGCGGGTCAGCAGGTGGTCATCGCTGGGGAACAACCAGCCATGCCATGTGAACAACCGCTGTAGATCGAGCGGCGGCTGATAGGCGCGGGTGGCATCGAGCATTAGTTCCGCCAGGCCTTCGGATCGAGAGGTGGTGCGGCCTTCTTCGTTCAGCCCCAGGCGCCGTGCCAGTGATGAGCGCACCGAGCCGACATTCAGCTGCTCACCCTCAATGGCGGATGAGGTGACGATGTTCTGCAGCATGGCATCCAGGCTGCTCTGCACCTCGGTGTCACTACCCACAGCGCCGAGCATCCCGAGTAGGCGGCCCTGAGCCTGGGCGCACGCGCGCAGCAGCGGGGCTAGCGGTTCGGCTTGCCAGCTGAATTGCGGCCAGTTGGGTTGCTGCCAAATCCAGAGCGGGTCATTCATGAGGGCTGCTCGTCTGTGAGCCGATTAGCGAGCTTATTCGGCTCATTTGATGAGTCGATAATGCCGGCTATTCGGCTCACTGTCTAATCCACAAGCCCGGAACTCACGTCTGCGAATCCGGCACGGCGTGGCTAGTGCATCAACCCGACGGGTTGATCGAGCGTTGGGATTTGCTCATTCGCTGCAGGCAGCCGGAGCCAACCCTGCACCCGGTCATTCTCGATATACCAGCGGCCTTCACGGTGGCCGAGAGGTAGGTTTTCCCTTGCGCTGGCGAAGGGGCCTGGGTTCTGTTGGGCTATTTGCAGCATGTCGCTGCCGACGCTGGCAATGATCGCAACGTGCCCATAGCGTTGAGCAGCGAGGGGGCGAACACCAGCAGGTCGTCCGCTTGCGGCAGCGCGGTACTGCCGTTGGTGAATTGCAACAGGCCGCGCCTGGCATTCAGGGCGCCGTCACCGACCTGTGGATCGAAGAAGTCTTTGGCATGCCCGTAGCTGTCCGGCATATGGTGGCCGTGGCGCTCGAAGTAGTAGCGTTTGACGAACTCAACGCACTGATAGCGAAGGCCCAGGTTGTAGCCGTCCTGCGTCAGGTTACGGCCTTGCACCGTGTTGACCCCACCGTTGTAGTAATGGCTACGCCGTTTAGCTCATTGAGCGGCTCGCCCACGGCATGCTGGGGGTTGGGATCAATTCGGGTAGCAGCAGAATAAAGTCCCAGGGTAACCAGTGGCAGAACGGCCAGGCCTATGAGAGAGGCGCGTCGAAGGTTATTCATGGGTTTTATTATTTCTTCGCTTTATTTTGTAGACGTGCGCCACGTTCTGGTTGGCGCACTGGGGCGGTTATTCCGCAACTTCAAGCGTGTAGACGCGACGTGCCCTGAGGCTGGCGCACTGGGTGCCATAGGTGCCGGCGGATATATGCACTTCATAGGCGCCAGCCTTGATCGGAGTACCGTTGATGTGCCCCGTCGGTTCGCGGTTTTGGTGATGGATACTCAGTCCATCGGGTAAGGGGTGGGCGTCACTTACATAGATGCCGTGGACAGGTGAAGAAGTATTGGTCACGCTGAGCTGTACGCTGTACGGGACTCCGACTTTGGCGGTTGGCAAGGCCTCCGGCAGCAGGGTCGGTTCGGGCCGCATTGCGCAGCTACCGACCACTCCACCGGACACGACTGTTTCACATCCCGCCAGCTGCAGCATTAAGCCGATGACGCAAAGTGCTTTCCGTAGCATATGGGGCGCTTTCCTCGTTATGGGGTTTTGCTGAATACGTCCCCGCCGTATATGTCATTGACGAGCTGACTAAGCGTATACGCGTGTCGTCCGCCCAGCTTTTGTCGCCTTCGCTAAATTGTGGCAATGATCACTGTCTGCTTTAAGCATCTGGCAGAGCGGGTAATAGTCGCGCCAGGCCACGATGCCATTTCTCCCTCATAGGCGGAAGACAAACCTGTACACCGGGTCGATCATTGGAAACCTTTCTCAAAGCCGTGCTGAGCATTCCCCCGAGCAAGTAGGCTGCCATGGTTGAGCAACCCTGCGAGTCCGCGGTAGAGGTCGGCAATGAAGTTATCGAAGCCGCGAAAACGAGCCCGCCTGGCGTGATGTAGCCAAACATATGGTGCATGTCTGGATCAAAAGGCATGGAGACATTGCGCAACCCCAAAGCCGCTCCGCATGTTCACGGCGTGGATACCGCTATCGAAGAAACAGGTTAGTCAGGACCGTGCAAGCCGGAGCACAGCCGAGAGGTGACCGGTCGCTCTGAATTACTGGCAACGGAGACTGAAACCATAATGCGCAGCTAATCGGCCAGATCCCCCGCAGCTGGACAAGCCAGCGGCTGCTGGCGAAGCGTGGGTAAGCTTAAGGCCATAGACTGGGTCAGGGCAGCATCAGCACGCGAGGTGTAAAACAGCGCGATGTTCTTCGAGTGGCAGTCAGCATTGCGCAGCACGTAGTTGGTCAGCAACTGCCAGCCCAGGTGTTCGCGTTGCGCTTGCAGACGCTCAGCAGGGATGTAGTGACGCTTGGCACTCCACGCCCGCTCGGTGGTGGGCGTACTTTTCGTGGGTGGCAAGCCCGGGAGCCCACAGGCGTCTTAGACGTCGCAGCGGGGGATGCCTTGCTCGCCGACGTCCCTACGCCTGGCTAAGAAAGCGGTACCCGTAAAAATATTTTCGGACCAGAAAAAGAAAAGGCCAGCTACGAAAAGCTGGCCTAACTCTTTGATTTTTTTTGGTGGGCCCACACGGACTCGAACCGTGGACCAAAGGATTATGAGTCCTCTGCTCTAACCAACTGAGCTATAGGCCCTCAGAGGCCGGCGGATTATACCGGTGCTGCTGCTGATGCGCCAAGCGAAGCTGAGCGTACGTCGTTGTTTTGTCTGGCCTTGAATGCAAAACCCCCGGCACGGGCCGGGGGTTTTGGTTTTACTCGTCGAGGAAGGAGCGCAAGTGCTCGCTTCTCGTCGGGTGGCGCAGCTTGCGTAGCGCCTTGGCTTCTATCTGACGGATCCGCTCGCGGGTTACATCGAACTGTTTGCCGACTTCCTCGAGGGTGTGGTCGGTGTTCATGTCGATGCCGAAGCGCATGCGCAGTACCTTGGCTTCACGGGCAGTGAGGCCGGAGAGCACTTCGCGAGTGGCTTCCTTGAGACTCTCCACAGTCGCCACGTCGATCGGCGATTGCATGGCGGAGTCTTCGATGAAGTCGCCCAGATGCGAGTCTTCGTCGTCACCGATCGGGGTTTCCATGGAGATCGGCTCTTTGGCGATCTTCAGTACCTTACGGATCTTGTCCTCGGGCATTTCCATGCGCTCGCCAAGCTCTTCAGGTGTAGGCTCGCGGCCCATCTCCTGTAGCATCTGACGGGAGATGCGGTTGAGCTTGTTGATCGTCTCGATCATGTGCACCGGGATGCGGATGGTCCGCGCCTGGTCGGCAATGGAGCGAGTGATCGCCTGGCGAATCCACCAAGTGGCGTAGGTCGAGAACTTGTAGCCGCGGCGGTATTCGAACTTGTCCACCGCTTTCATCAGGCCGATGTTGCCTTCCTGGATCAGGTCGAGGAATTGCAGGCCGCGGTTGGTGTATTTCTTGGCGATGGAGATCACCAGGCGCAGGTTGGCCTCGACCATCTCTTTCTTCGCCCGGCGAGCCTTGGCCTCGCCGATGGACATGCGGCGGTTGATGTCCTTGATGTCCGTGATCAGCAGAGCGCACTCTTCTTCAAGTGCGAGCAGCTTTTCCTGGCAGCGCTGGATATCTTCCTTGCGTGCGGCGATGGCTTCGGCGTACTTGCTTTTGCCGCTAGCCAACTGATCGGCCCAACCCAGGTCGGTCTCGTTGTTCGGAAACTGACGCAGGAAATCGGCGCGAGGCATGCGCGCGTCACGCACGCAGATCTGCATGATGGCGCGTTCCTGGGCGCGAACCTGGCCCAGGGCGCTGCGTACGCGTTCGACCAGCGCATCGTATTGCTTGGGGATGAGCTTGATCGGCATGAACAGCGTGGCCAGCTCCTGCAGCGCGTCGGTCGCTTGCTGACTGCCGCGGCCGTGCTTCTTCAGCGCTTTCTTGGCGGCTTCAAGTTGCTCAGCAACCGCGCCGAAGCGAACGCGAGCGACTTCCGGATCCGGACCGCCATCGCCTTCCTCTTCCTCGCTGTCGGAGTCGTCCTCTTCGTCGTCGTCCTTGTCATCTGCAGCCGGCTTTGCCGCTGTCTGCGGAGTGGCGGGTTCGACTTCCTGTTGCGGGCCGGCGGCGCCGTCGTCGTCAGGGTCGATATAGCCACTGAGGATGTCGGACAGACGGCCGCCTTCGGTGGTGACGCGCTCGTAGTCGGCGAGAATGCTGTCTACGGTGCCCGGAAAGTGGGCGATTGCGCTCATCACTTCGCGAATGCCTTCCTCGATGCGTTTGGCGATTTCGATTTCGCCTTCGCGGGTCAGCAGTTCGACGGTGCCCATTTCGCGCATGTACATGCGCACGGGATCTGTGGTGCGGCCGATGTCGGTTTCGACAGCGGCAAGCGCTGCTGCGGCTTCTTCGGCTGCGGCTTCATCGGTATCGGCTTCGGCCAGCAACAGGGCATCGGCATCCGGGGCGACCTCGAATACATTGATACCCATGTCGTTGATCATGCGAATGATGTCTTCCACCTGTTCCGGATCGGAAATATCCTCCGGTAGGTGGTCATTGACCTCGGCGTAAGTCAGGTACCCCTGCTCACGGCCACGCTGGATCAATTCTTTGAGACGGGACTGCTGTTGCGCTTTTCCGGACATATAACCCTATCCACTGACGGTTCTGGCGGGTTGAAAACAAGCTGACCATTATAGCCGAGCAAGGACCTCACGCGCCAGTTGAGGTCGATATAGCGGGTGTTGAGTTGCGATTTAACAAGTTGCGCAGCTGTTCTTTCTCCTCCGCGCTGAGTTCTCCCTGACGAGCTTTGCGGAGCAACGATTCGAGGCTGCGCTCGCGTTGCCTGGCGGCCAGGGTTGTTATGGTGTCGAAAAACTGTTGTTCAAGGTTATCGGCCGAGATCAGCCATTCTTTCTCGGCAAGTGCGCGTAAAAGGCGCCCTTGGTCGGTTCCGTGCCAGCGTGCGATCAACTGCAGGCTGCGCAGCTTGGGATTCTTTTGCAGTGTTCCAAGGAGCGCGACAAGGAGTTGCGCATAAGTGTCATCTTCTGCTGCGAAATGGCTAGCATCTTCGACTTTCTGGGCAAGCTCTGGATGGTGCAGTAGTGTCCGCAAAGTGGTCAGCGCCGGCGGTTCTACCGTGGCGGGCGTTCTCGGTTTGCGTGACTTTAAGTCTGGACGCTGGCCGGGTTTTTTCCAGTCTTTCTTCCATTCTTTCTTGTCGCTGCGCTTCGGTTGGGTAGCTTCCGGCGGTGCGTAGTAATCGCCTTCGTCATTCCCGGAGCCCGTGTCGTAATAGATGCTGTCATCGTATTCTGGAGCGGCGCTTGGTGATGTCGTGCTCATCTGTTGCAGAGCTTCGCTGTGCAAGCCCGTTATTTCGCCGAGGCGCTGGCGCATCAGTGCGCGCAGGTTGGCGCCGGGAATCTTCTCGATGAGCGGCGCCGCAAGCGTGGCCAGGTGGGCCTTGCCTTCCAGCGAGCGCGGATCGGCTTCTTCGCTGAGCTGCTGAAAGAAGTAGTCGGCCAGGGGTTGGGCCTGTTGCTGTATCCGTGCCATGAAGGCATCGGTGCCTTCGCTGCGCACCAGGGTGTCTGGATCTTCGCCTTCGGGCAAAAACAAAAAGCGTGCGCGACGGCCATCTTGCAGGTTTGGCAGCGTCGACTCCAGAGCGCGCCAGGCGGCCTTGCGCCCGGCAGCATCTCCGTCGAAGCAGAACAGCACGCTCGGCACGATACGAAATAGGCGCTTGAGATGCTCGTCGCTGGTGGCGGTGCCGAGTGTGGCAACGGCGTTGCGCAGACCCTGTTGGGCCAATGCGATCACATCCATGTAGCCTTCGACAACCATGATCTCGTCCAGGTCGCGGTTGGCCTTGCGGGCTTCGTAGAGGCCATACAGCTCCTGGCCTTTGTGGAACACTGGTGTTTCCGGGGAGTTCAGATACTTTGGCTTATCGTCGCCCAGTACACGACCGCCAAAGGCAATGACGCGGCCACGGCTATCGCGGATCGGAAACATCACTCGGTCGCGGAAGCGGTCGTAGCTCCTGCCGGTTTCGGCGTTTTCGATCAGCAGGCCGGCGTCGATCATCGCCTTCTGCTGGAGGGTATCGCCGCCCAGGTGTTTCATCAGGTTGTCCCAGCCGGGCGGTGCGAAGCCGAGGCCGAAATCCCTGGCGATAACCCCGGACAATCCGCGCCCCTTGAGATATTCCACGGCAGCCTTGCGGGCCGGGTGTCCCTTGAGGGCCTGGCGGTAATATTCGGCGGCGGCCTCAAGCAGCGGGTAGAGCGGCGAGTCTACGGGCTGACGCGGCTTGCGCCCCGGTCCGCTTTCCTCGCGAGGAACCTCCATGCCGGCGCGCTTGGCCAATTCCTCGACGGCCTGGGGGAACTCCAGGCTGTCGTGATCCATGATGAAGCCGAGCGCATTGCCGCCAGCGCCGCAGCCGAAGCAGTAATAGAACTGCTTGTCGGGGCTGACGCTGAAGGATGGGGTCTTTTCCTTGTGGAACGGGCAGCAAGCGGTGTAGTTCTTGCCCGCTTTTTTCAATTGGATGCGCGAACTCACCACCTCGACAATGTCGGAGCGGTTGAGCAGGTCATCAATGAATGATTGCGGGATCAAGCCGGCCATAGGGGTATGAGAATACGCTCGCGGTGTTCGGGCCGGAATGAAAAAAACTCCGGCCATTCGCCAGCTGGCGAAGCGGAGTCTATTTCAATGCAAAGCCCGACATATGCCGGGCTTGATGCAGCTTCAGTTGTACTGGATCAGTACAGGCGAACGCTGCGGCGCTGTTCGCGCTGCACTTTCTTGGCGTGACGCTTGACTGCGGCAGCAGCTTTACGCTTGCGCTCGGCAGTGGGCTTTTCGTAGAACTCACGGCTGCGGACTTCAGCCAGAACACCGGCTTTTTCGCAAGAACGCTTGAAGCGACGCAGAGCTACGTCGAATGGTTCGTTCTCTTTAACTTTAACGTTGGGCATCCAGGACGTACCTTCACTTGTTTACCGGTTACAACGCGCTTCGGCAAATATCGCGAGCACGCTGGTTTTAAGGGTTGCGGATGTTAACGCCTTGCCGCATGGAATGCAAAGCCCCCTTAGCGAAAAGCGCTGGTCGGTCGCCGCTTGCGACGATTAATATGCACGGCTTCATTCGCTTCTCTGGAAGGTTGTACCCATGCTGGTGCTGGGGCTGGAAACTTCATGCGACGAGACCGGTGTCGCGCTGTACGACAGTGAGCGCGGCCTGTTGGCCGACGCTCTGTTCAGTCAGATCGACCTTCACCGCGTCTATGGTGGGGTGGTGCCGGAGCTGGCCTCGCGCGATCACGTCAAGCGGATGCTGCCGCTGATCCGCCAGGTGCTAGCCGAAGCCGACCGCGAGGCGAGTCAGATCGATGCGGTGGCCTACACCGCTGGTCCTGGCCTGGTCGGTGCGTTGCTGGTCGGGGCCTCCTGCGCGCAGGCGATGGCGTTTGCCTGGGGTGTGCCGGCGGTCGGCGTGCATCATATGGAAGGGCACCTCTTGGCGCCAATGCTCGAAGAGCAGCCGCCAGCGTTTCCGTTCGTCGCGCTGCTGGTGTCCGGCGGGCACACGCAACTGGTTCGAGTCGACGGGATTGGTCGCTACGAGCTGCTGGGCGAGTCGGTGGACGATGCGGCCGGTGAGGCGTTCGACAAGACGGCGAAGCTGATGGGGCTGCGTTATCCCGGAGGTCCCGAAATCGCGCTACTCGCCGAGCGCGGTACGCCAGGCCGCTTCGTCTTTCCCCGCCCCATGACTGATCGGCCCGGGCTGGATTTCAGTTTCAGCGGCCTAAAGACCTCGACCCTTACGACCTGGCAGCAATGCCGTAACGCTGGCGACGATGGTGAGCAGACGCGTTGCGATATCGCGCTGGCCTTCCAGCAGGCGGTGGTCGAAACGCTGACCATCAAATGCCGACGCGCTCTACAGCAGACGGGCCTGAAGAATTTGGTGATCGCCGGTGGCGTGAGCGCCAATCTGGCGCTACGTCAGAGCCTGGAAGGAATGCTCGGTGAGCTGAAGGGCCAGGTGTTTTATGCGCGGCCCCGCTTCTGTACCGACAATGGTGCGATGATCGCGTATGCCGGTTGTCAGCGCTTGCTGGCAGGGCAGCAGGACGGGCCGGAGATTTCCGTTCAGGCGCGCTGGCCGATGGAGACACTCGCGGCGGTATGAACGGCTTGTCGCTTAGAAATGCCGCTCTGTGCCGGCGAACAGGTCGCGCAGATTGCTCCGATGACGCCAGGCGATCAGGGCGGCTAGTAGCGCCATGGGCAAGAACGCGTCAGGCTGTTGCCAGGCCAGCAGCGGCAGGCAGAGCGGTAGTGCGGCAAGTGCGGCCAGTGAGCTGGTTCGGGTTATCTTGAATACCACCAGCCAGATGGTCAGAGCCAGCAATGCGGTCGGCGGGTTCAATCCGAGCAAGGCGCCAGCGGCAGTGGCAACGCCCTTGCCGCCACGAAAGCGAAAATACAGCGGATACAGATGGCCCAGCACCGCCGCGAGGGCAATCCAGGCTTGTTGTTCGATAGGTAGGCCTAGCGCTTGGGCGAGCAACACTGGCAGAAGCCCCTTGAGCAGGTCGCCGAATAAGGTGCCGATTGCCAGGCGTCTGCCGGCGAGTCGCAGCATATTGGTGGCGCCGGGATTACCGGAGCCACTGGCTCGCGGATCGGGTGCACCGGTCAGGCGACTTAGTAGAATGGCGAACGACAGCGAACCGGTCAGATAGGCGAGTAGTGTCAGTTGCCAGAACATGGCATCCATCCGGGGCAGGGAGCTCCTGAGTCTAACGGCGCGCACCGAAGTTGTCGTGTCGTGGGAGAGAGTTGCGTGGATACAGTTTTCATCGAGGGGCTGGAAGTGGATACGCTGATCGGCGCCTATGATTGGGAGCGTGGCATTCGACAGTGCCTGCGTCTGGATCTGACCCTCGGCTGGGACATTCGTCCCGCCGCGGAAAATGACGAACTGGATAAGGCCCTGGACTATGCAGAAGTGACTGCCGCCATCGATCGGTTCGCGCAGGCTTCGCGCTTCGAGCTGGTGGAGACCTTTGCCGAGCGGCTGGCTGCTGACCTGATGAGCCAGTTCGGCATCCCCTGGCTGCGGCTGCGGGTCACCAAACCGGGCGTCAATACACGCGCTTCGGCGCTGGGCGTGGAGATCGAACGCGGATGTCGCTGACTCGTGTACTGCTAGGGCTGGGCAGCAATAACAAGCGCGAGCAGAATCTGACTGCCGGTCTCGATGCGCTGGCGCAACTGCTTGGCGACATGCGTTGCTCTGCCGTCTTCGAAAGCCTCGCAGTGGGCTACAAGGGCGACAATTTCTACAATCTGGTCGTGTCCGGAACCACCGAACTGCCGTTGATGGAGTTGGATCGTCGGCTCAAGTTCATCGAGGCGGACAACGGCCGCTACGCGCCTGACCGAAAAGGTCTACCGCTGGACATCGATGTATTGATGTACGGCGACCTGACGGGCAATTTCAATGGCTTGGAACTGCCGCGTCCAGAGACGCTGAAAAATGCCTTCGTGCTCTGGCCACTGGCGCTACTGGCGCCAGATGTGATGCATCCGCGTGCGGGGCGGAGCTTCGCCGAGCTGTGGCGCGACTCGACCATCGAGCAGCAGCTCTGGCCGGTGCCGTTCCAGTGGAAAGGCACGCAGCTGACGCCTATGGCGCTGATAGCGTCAGCGCCTCGCGCAGACACCTGAAGGCGGCTGTGATCAGCTAGCCGCTGTACGGGTCGCTCGGTGCTTCGCCAGCGTTGCTCTGCTGCCTCCGCTGATAGGCCTGCACGGCCAGCAGACGTGCGCGTTTGAGCGCCTCGCCCAGTTCCGCTGCCTGATAACCCTGCTCGATCAGTGGTTTCGCCTGTACGCCGCGAGCCGCCTCGGCCGCACCGCGCAAGTAGTCGGCCTGAAGGTAGTCAGTAGGTTCGGGGGCGGCGCGGCCACGCGCATCCATCTCGCAGGCGGCAATGAACTGCTCGAAGCGCTCCGGGCGACGGTAGATGTCGAAGTGCTGAAGCATTTCGAACAGCGCCTGGGCGGACAGCTCCGGTGCCCGGTGCGCGCACGGGCAAAACTCCCCGACCAGCATGGCCAGATCCTGGCAATCGCGTGGAACCTTGTATCGAGCGCTGAGCGCTGCGATCAGCGGCAGGCCCGCCTTGTCGGCCGGCGGATCCCGGTCATCCATTGCCGTCCCGCCCAGATGCTGCAGCAGGCAGGCCCAACGCACCGTCAGCGGTTGTGCGTGCATTGCGTTCTGCCGCAGCACCTCGAGCACGTGATCACCGAGGGAGGCTTCAGCGTTACCTGAGCGCGGTTGCGACACGCTGAATAATCCATCGATCTCCGGGAAAAGCTCCTTCAAGGCGCCGCAATCGCGCAGCACCTGCACGAACACATCGGGGCGGGGCTCCATTAGCGCGCGCGAGATTTCCTTCCAGCTACGCTCCGGTGTCAGCGCCTGGAGCTCCCCCGATTCGGCGAGCTGTCGCATCAGCGCTTGGGTTTCAGCGGCGACGCTGAAACCGAGTTCGGCATAGCGGGCGGCGAAGCGCGCCACGCGCAGCACCCGCAAGGGATCTTCGGCAAAGGCGGGGGACACGTGTCTGAGCTGGCGCGCGGCCAGGTCGGCCTGGCCGTCGTAGGGATCGATCAGATGACCCCGCTCATCCTCGGCCATGGCATTGATGGTCAGGTCGCGGCGGGCGAGGTCTTCCTCGAGCGTGACGTCAGCGCTGGCGTAGAAGGTAAAACCGCCGTAGCCGCGTCCGCTCTTGCGCTCCGTGCGGGCAAGCGCGTATTCCTCGCCGGTAGCAGGGTGCAGAAACACCGGGAAGTCCGCGCCCACCGGGCGAAAGCCCTTGGCCTGCATTTCCTCGGCGCTGGATCCGACCACCACCCAATCCACCTCGGTGACGGGCCGTCCCAGCAACCGATCACGTACCGCTCCGCCGACTTTGTAGATCTGCATGTAGTCCTCCGTTCCGGCGGAGGATAAACGAAAGCCTCGCGGCAGCAAGCCGCGAGGCTCCTGAGGGGCACTGCGCCGAGTCGATCAGATCGGTGGTAGCGCCAGATTCATGCCGGGGAATTTGCCTTCGGCCTCCGGGTCGACGACCCTCGGCGGCATGTGATGAGTCGTGACCAGCTTGTCGTCTTGCATCGATTGCAGATGCACATCGAAGCCCCAGAGCCGGTGCAGGTGCTTGAGCACCTCATCGGTCGAGCTGCCCAGGGGTTTGCGGTCGTGTTGCTGATGACGCAGGGTCAGCGACCGATCGCCGCGACGATCAACGCTCCAGACCTGAACGTTGGGTTCGCGATTGCCCAGGTTGTACTGCGCCGCCAGTAATTCGCGGATGGCGTGATAGCCATTCTCGTCATGGATGGCAGGGACCAGCAGCTCGTCCTTGTGATCATCATCGAGGATGCTGAACAGTTTGAGGTCGCGAATGACCTTCGGTGACAGGAATTGCAGGATGAAGCTCTCATCCTTGAAGTTGTTCATTGCGAATTTCACGGTGGTCAGCCAGTCGCTACCGGCGATATCCGGGAACCAGCGCTTGTCTTCTTCCGTGGGTTTTTCGCAGATCCGGCGAATATCCTGATACATGGCGAACCCCAGGGTGTAGGGATTGATGCCGCTGTAGTAGGGGCTGTCGAAACCGGGTTGATAAATCACGCTGGTATGCGACTGGAGAAACTCCATCATGAAGCCGTCGGTTACCAGTCCTTCGTCGTACAGATCGTTGAGCAAGGTGTAATGCCAGAAGGTCGCCCAGCCTTCGTTCATCACCTGGGTCTGGCGCTGTGGATAGAAATACTGGGCGATCTTGCGCACGATTCGCACCACCTCTCGCTGCCAGGGCTCCAGCAACGGTGCGTGTTTCTCGATGAAGTAGAGGATGTTCTCCTGCGGTTCGGCCGGGAAGCGCTGGTCGCGTTTGCGCTCGTCGCCTTTTTCACCAAATTTTGGAATCGTTCGCCAAAGGTCGTTGATCTGCTTTTGCAGGTGCTCTTCGCGATCCTTCTGCCGCCGTCGTTCTTCCTCGGCAGAAATCGGGTAGGGGCGCTTGTAGCGATCGACACCATAGTTCATCAGCGCATGACAGGAGTCGAGCAGATCCTCCACTGCATCGATGCCGTGGCGTTCCTCGCACTGCATGATGTACTGCTTGGCAAACACCAGGTAATCGATGATCGAGCTGGCGTCGGTCCAGGTGCGGAACAGGTAGTTGCCCTTGAAAAAGCTGTTGTGGCCGTAGCTGGCATGGGCAATCACCAGCGCCTGCATGGTGATGGTGTTCTCTTCCATCAGATAGGCGATACACGGATCGGAGTTGATCACGATCTCGTACGCCAAGCCCATTTGGCCTCGGGTATAGGATTTTTCAGTGCTGAGAAAATGTTTGCCGTAGGACCAGTGGTGATAGCCGAGCGGCATGCCTACCGACGCGTAGGCATCCATCATCTGTTCGGCCGTGATGACTTCGATCTGGTTTGGGTAGGTGTCCAGCGCATAGCGCTCAGCGATGCGACCGATCTCGCGGTCGTAGGCGCGGATCAGCTCGAAGGTCCATTCCGAGCCGGTGGAAATGGGCTGTCGTTTCATGCTGCGTACCTCAGCTAGCCATGCGCCGCTGGAAAAGCTCGCGAAACACCGGATAGATGTCTCCCGCGGTCACCAGTTGCTGCTGGGCGAACGAGTCACCGAAGGCTTCGGCCACCTGGTTATATTCGTACCACAGCGCCTGATGTTCGCGAGGGGTGATTTCGACATAGGTGAAATACTGGACGAACGGCATGATCTGGTTGACCAGGATGTCTCTGCAGATCGGCGAATCGTCGTTCCAGTTATCGCCGTCCGAAGCCTGCGCGGCGTAGATGTTCCACTCGTTAGCCGGATAACGCTCGGCCATGATCTCCTGCATCATTTTCAATGCGCTGGAGACGATGGTGCCGCCGGTTTCCCGCGAGTAGAAGAATTCCTCCTCGTCGACCTCTTTGGCGCTGGTGTGGTGGCGGATGAACACCACGTCGATCTTGTCGTAGTTCCGCTTGAGGAACAGATAAAGAAGGATGAAGAAGCGCTTGGCGATGTCCTTGGTGGCCTGGGTCATGGAGCCGGACACGTCCATCAGACAGAACATCACCGCCTTGGAACTGGGGTTGGGGTGCTTGACCAGCAGGTTGTACTTGAGGTCGAAGGTGTCGAGAAACGGAACACGGTGAATGCGTGCGCTGAGCCGCTCTATTTCTTCCTCGGCGGCCTGGATGTCGGTGAAATTGGCAGGCTCTTCGAGCTTCAGGCGTGCCAGTTCGGCCTTCACCTCACGCAGTTTGGCGCGACTGCTGCCCGACAGCGCGATGCGGCGCGCATGGGCCGAGCGCAGCGTGCGCACGATATTGATACGCGACGGATTGCCTTCGTTGCTGATGCCGGCGCGGACCGTCTTGAAGGTGTCGGTGCCGGTCAGGTGGCGTTTGACCAGATTGGGCAGCTCCAGGTCCTCGAACATGAAGTCGAGAAATTCCTCCTGGGTAATCTGAAACACGAAGTCATCCATGCCTTCGCCACTGTTGCTGGCCTTGCCTGCGCCCTGGCCTGCGCCGCCACCCTGCGGTCGGGGGATGCGTTCACCGGCGACGAATTCCTTGTTGCCGGGATGCACGATGGTCTGCTTCCCGCCGCGACCGTGGTGGAGTATCGGCTCATCGATGTCACGACCAGGAATGCTGATCTGCTCGCCGTGCTCCATGTCGGTGATGGAGCGACGACCCACGGCCTCCTCCACGGCCTTCTTGATGTGTCCTCGGTATCGCTGCAGGAATCGTTGGCGATTCACTGTGCTTTTGTTCTTGCCGTTCAGACGGCGGTCGATCACGTAACTCATAGGCCCCTCCGGGGCAGCTTCAAGCGGGAAGCCAGAGGCTGGAAGCGCCAACAACGCCGCAAGCGCACGCTTTGCTTGTGCTTCCGGCGTTCAGCCATCCAGCTCCGGCTGCTCTTACTGCGATTTACGTACCCGCAGATACCATTCCGATAGCAGGCGTACCTGTTTTTCGGTATAGCCGCGTTCGACCATGCGCACGACGAAATCGTTGTGCTTCTTCTGATCCTCCTTGCTGGCTTTGGCGTTGAAGCTGATGACCGGTAGCAAGTCCTCGGTGTTGGAGAACATCTTCTTCTCGATCACTACCCGCAGTTTCTCGTAGCTGAGCCAGGATGGATTCTTGCCGTTGTTGTTGGCGCGAGCACGCAGTACGAAATTGACGATCTCGTTGCGGAAATCCTTCGGATTGCTGATGCCAGCTGGTTTCTCGATCTTCTCCAATTCTTCGTTGAGTGCAGCCCGGTTGAGAATTTCGCCGGTTTCGGGGTCGCGGTACTCTTGGTCCTGAATCCAGAAATCGGCATACAGCACGTAACGGTCGAAAATGTTCTGGCCGTACTCGCTGTAAGACTCCAGATAGGCGGTCTGGATTTCCTTGCCGATGAAGTCCACGTAGCGCGGCGCCAGGTATTCCTTGATGAAGCGCAGGTAGCGCTCGCGCACCTCGGCAGGGAACTGTTCCTGCTCGATCTGCTGTTCCAGCACATAGAGCAGGTGCACCGGGTTGGCGGCGATCTCGTGCGGATCGAAGTTGAATACCTTGGACAGGATCTTGAAGGCGAAACGGGTCGAGAGCCCGTTCATGCCCTCGTCGACACCGGCGGTGTCACGGGATTCCTGGATCGACTTGGCCTTGGGGTCGGTGTCCTTGAGGTTTTCGCCATCGTAGACCCGCATCTTCGAGTAGATGTTGGAGTTTTCCGGCTCCTTCAGCCGGCTCAGCACCGAGAACTGCGCCAACATTTTCAGCGTGTCGGGCGCGCAATGGGCTTTGGATAGCGAGCTATTGAACAGCAGTTTGTCGTAAATCTTGATCTCGTCGGTGACCCGCAGGCAGTACGGCACCTTGACGATGTAGATGCGGTCGATGAAGGCTTCGTTGTTTTTGTTGTTGCGGAAGGTGTGCCACTCCGACTCGTTGGAGTGGGCCAGCAGGATGCCGTTGTAGGGAATCGCGCCGAGGCCTTCGGTGCTGTTGTAGTTGCCTTCCTGGGTCGCGGTCAGCAGCGGATGCAGCACCTTGATCGGCGCTTTGAACATCTCGACGAACTCCATCATGCCCTGGTTGGCACGGCAGAGGGCGCCCGAGTAGCTGTACGCGTCGGCATCGTTCTGTGGGAATTCCTCCAGCTTGCGGATATCCACCTTGCCCACCAGGGCGGAAATGTCCTGGTTGTTCTCGTCACCGGGCTCGGTCTTGGCAATGGCGATCTGATTGAGAATAGAGGGATAAAGCTTGACCACACGGAACTGGCTGATGTCGCCGCCGAATTCCTGCAGGCGCTTGGTCGCCCAGGGTGACATGATCGAGCTGAGGTAGCGACGCGGAATGCCGTAGTCCTCCTCAAGGATCTGTGCATCTTCAGCCGGGTTGAACAGCCCCAGGGGCGACTCGAACACCGGCGAGCCCTTGATCGCATAGAAGGGTACGCGCTCCATGAGCTGTTTGAGCTTTTCGGCGAGAGAGGACTTGCCGCCGCCCACCGGGCCGAGCAAGTAGAGAATCTGCTTCTTCTCTTCCAGCCCCTGCGCGGCATGCCGGAAATAGGACACGATCTGATCGATGCAGTCTTCCATCCCGTGGAAATCCTCGAACGCGGGATAGCGACGGATCACCTTGTTGGAAAAGATCCGCGACAGTCGCGGGTCAGTCGAGGTGTCGATCAGTTCGGGCTCGCCGATCGCCATCAGCAGGCGCTCGGCCGCCGTAGCGTAGGTACCCCGGTCTTCCTTGCACAGGTCGAGGTATTCCTGAAGCGAATATTCCTCCTGGCGAGTTGCTTCGAATCGTTGCTGGAAATGGCTGAAAATGCTCATGACTTCACCTCGGACGATGCTCGGAGCCGGTGTTGTCATCAGGCATTCAGGTGCGGCCGACTTGTCGGCCTTGGAGTCCCCCCGAACACCTAATGGTCGAAAACCTGAGGCCCGGTAGCCGGTACACGGCTTTCATTTGTTTGGATGGCCTGAACTGAAGGATAGTTCGGATTCAGCAAATTCAAGGGAAGAGAGACGTTTTTACCGCTGCGTTTCGTCGGATTGGCCGCGCAAGGCCGCGCCATGCGCGGCGTTCGGGGCCGATGTTTTTTTACTGTGGATCGCCTTGCTCGACGTCCTGTGGAAAAGTCTGGCGCCACAGCTCGAAGCCGCCGTCGAGGCTGTAGACGTCGGAGAAGCCCTGGTTGATCAGGTAGGCGGCGGCACTCTGGCTGGAGTGGCCGTGGTAGCAGGTGACGACGAGCGGGTGGTCGAGATCAGCGGCCGCAATGAAGTCCGGCAAGGATTGATTGTCGAGATGTGTCGAGCCGGTGATATGACCGCTGGTGTAGCTGTGCGCGTCGCGAATATCGACGATCACACCGCCATTGTTGCGCAGCGCCTGGGCCTGCTCCGGTGAGATGCGTTTGAAGTCAGTCATGGGTCGCCTCGCAATCGCAGCGGTGCATTTCTCCGCTGTCTAGATTCATTAGAGTCATGGTGTTGCCCCACACGCAACCGGTATCCAGTGCATACACATTGGGCTCGTCGCAGTGACCTTCCAGTGCAGCCCAATGGCCGAAGATGATCTTGCAGCCACGGGTCTTGCGAGTGGGATGGCTGAACCAGGGCGCGAAGCCCGGTGGGGCCGAGTCGAGTCCTTCCTTGGCTTGCAAGTCGAGCGTACCGTCGGCTTTGCAGAAGCGCATACGGGTGAAATAGTTGGTGATCAGGCGCAGCCGCGGCACGCCGTGCAGTTCCTTGTTCCATTTGGCGGGCTGGTTGCCGTACATGCCGTCGAGGAAGGGCGGCAGCATGGCGTCATCGCGCAATGCCTGTTCCACCTCGGAGGCTCGCCTCAGGGCCTTCGCCAGCGTCCATTGCGGCGGGATGCCGGCATGGACCATGGTCGTTTCCCGCCCGGTATCGTGATGGATCAGCTTCTGTTGACGCAGCCAGTCGATCAGGTCGGCTCGGTCGGGTGCATCGAGGATCGGCTGGAGCGTGTCGGATCTTTTCAGCCGCTCGACATTGTGCGCAACGGCCAGCAGATGCAGATCGTGATTGCCCAGCACCGTGACGCCCGAACTACCCAGATCGCGTACGAAACGCAGTGCTTCGAGCGATTGCGGACCGCGGTTGACCAGATCCCCGGCGAGCCAAAGACAGTCGCGAGAGGGGCTGAAGTCGACCTGCTGCAGCAGGCATCTGAGGGGTTCGAGGCAACCTTGCAGGTCGCCGACAGCATAGGTAGTCAATGCAAGGCTCCGGGAACGGCCAGCCGGAAGGGGGCGATCTCGGCTTCGAAGCGGTGTCCGTCTTCGGCGAGCATCTGGTAGCTGCCCTGCATGGTGCCGACGCGGGACGTCATCAGCGTGCCGCTGGTATAGACGTGACGCTGACCCGGTGCGATCACCGGCTGTTCGCCGACGACGCCGGCACCGCGCACTTCCTGCACCTGACCGTCACCATCGGTAATGATCCAGTGGCGAGACAGTAGCTGGGCAATGAGCTGGCCCTTGTTTTCGATCGTTACCCTGTAGGCAAAGGCATAACGGTTTTGTTCCGGCTGCGACTGGTCGGCGAGGTAGGTTGGGCTGACGCTGACGTCGATCCGGTAGCGCTGGTCTTCAGGCATGGGGTCTCCTGCGGATGGGGTCGCCTTCAGACGCGGGCGCAGCTGTGGGCGGAAAGTTGATCTGACAATCTTACGAACGCCGCGAGATCCAGCTGTTCCGGGCGCAGGCTGCCATCGACATCGGCCGCGGCGATCGCGTCTGCATCGAGCAGGCCTTTGAGTGTATTGCGTAGCGTCTTGCGACGCTGATTGAAGGCCTGGCGAACCACGGTTTCCAGCTGGCGATGGTCGCGCGCCGGATGCGGCAGTACCTCATGCGGCACCAGGCGCACGATGGCCGATTCCACCTTCGGCGCTGGGTTGAAGGCGCCGGGGCCGACGTTGAACAGATGTTCGACGCGACAGTGGTACTGCACCATGATCGACAGGCGTCCCCAGTCGCCACCACCTGGCTGCGCTGCGAGCCGTTCGACCACCTCCTTCTGCAGCATGAAATGCATGTCGCGGATCAGCGCGGCGTGGTCGAGCAGATGAAAGATCAGCGGTGTGGAGATGTTGTAAGGCAGATTACCGACGATGCGCAAACTCGCCGGTTCCCGGCTCAGCTTCGCGAAATCGAACTTCAAAGCATCGCCCTGATGCAGTGAGAAATTGTCTCGGTAGGCGAATTTCTGCTGGAGGATCGGGATAAGGTCCAGGTCCAGTTCGACCACGTCCAAGTGTGCGCCACTGTCGAGCAGGCCTTCGGTCAGGGCGCCCTGGCCCGGTCCAATCTCCACCATGCGCTCACCCTGCTTGGCATGGATGGCGCGCAGGATGCGATGAATCACGCCAGCATCGTGAAGAAAGTTCTGACCGAAGCGCTTTCGCGCGCGGTGTTGATAGTTCTCGGACATGGACAGCAGTACCCAGGAGCAGCTTGAAGCAGGAAGCTTGAAGCGAAAGGTGCGCAGTTTAACAGGCTGGGGTGGCTGTCGCTTTTTGCGTCGCCTCGAACCCATGCTCGGTGAATGCGATCGACCCCGCGTTGGCCAAGTGGAATAGGGCGGATGTTACGTTCATATCCACCTGGCATCGCTGGGGCGTGAATCATCGACAGGCGTCGAACAGCATCATAGAGCTATTCGCCATACCGAGCTTCCAGCTATCTAGCCATCTGATAGGCCGTTTCCAGCGCCACCTGCAGGCTGCCGGTATCGATTCGGCCGGTGCCGGCGAGATCCAGCGCAGTACCGTGATCGACCGAAGTCCGTACGATCGGCAGACCGAGGGTGACATTGACGGCCGCACCGAAGCCCTTGTATTTGAGTACCGGCAATCCCTGGTCGTGATACATCGCCAGCACTGCATCGCAGTGATCGAGGTGCTTGGGGGTGAACAGAGTGTCGGCGGGCAGCGGGCCGATCAGGTCGAGCCCCTCGCGACGAAGCGCTTCCAGGGTCGGCTCGATGATTTCGATTTCTTCGCGACCCAGATGCCCGCCCTCGCCAGCGTGAGGGTTGAGCCCGCAGACCAGAATACGGGGATGGGCGATGCCGAACTTCTCCACCAGATCGCTGTGCAGAATGCGTGTCACGCGCTGCAGGCGCTCGGAAGTGATGGCGTCAGCGACTTCCTTGAGCGGGAGATGCGTGGTCACCAGTGCGACCCGCAGCCCGTGGGTGGCGAGCATCATCACCACCTGCTCAGTGCTTGTCAGCTCCGCCAGAAACTCGGTGTGCCCAGAGAATGGAATACCCGCCTCGTTGATGACCCCCTTGTGCACTGGCGCGGTGATCATCCCGGCGAAACTGCCATCTAGGCAGCCCTTTCCGGCGCGTTGCAGGGTGGTAAGCACGTAGTGGGCGTTGGTCGGGCTGAGCTGACCGCTGGTTGCGGCAGAGGCCAGAGGTGTATCCCAGACATACAGACTGCCCGCTGGTGCCGGCTGGTCCGGCCAGTGCAGGGGTGTCACCTCGATCAGCGTGATGTTCAGCCCTAGCTCGGTAGAGCGGGTACGCATCAGCTCAATGCTGGCGATGGCGATCAGGACGTGAGGCTGACTGTCGCGCGCGAGCAACAGGCAGAGGTCGGGACCGATGCCGGCGGGCTCGCCGGGGGGCAGGGCGAAGCGTTTGACGGTCATGTCGATCTGCCTTCAGAGGTAAAAAAAACGGGCCGGCCAAATTGGCAGGCCCGCTGTGGCGTGCACCGACCCAGTCGGTATCAGATCTTGATTTCGACGTAGGCCTCATCGCGTATCTGGCGCAGCCAGGCTTGCAGCTCTTCTTCATATTTGCGGTTGCGCAGCAGTGACAACGCCTGTTGCTCGCGGAACTCCTCGCTGGAGTCGGTGGCGCGGCGCCCAAGCACCTCAAGGATATGCCAGCCAAAAGGGCTCTTGAAGGGTTCGGACAGCTGGCCATTCGGGGTGTTAGCCATGACTTCGCGGAACTCGGGGACCAGCGAACTCGGATCGATCCAGTTCAGGTCGCCACCGTTGAGCGCCGAGCCCGGATCTTCAGAGAAATTTTTTGCCAGTTCGGCGAAGCTCTCGCCAGCCAGTATACGATCGCGCAGGCGCTCTACCAGGCGACGGCTTTCCTCTTCGCTGCGGATCTGGCTCGGCTTGATCAGGATATGACGGACATGGACCTCGTCGCGTACCTGGGTATCGCCGCCGCGCTTGTCCAACACTTTGAGCAGAATGAACCCTGGCGGCGTGCGGACTGGTTGGGTGAAGTCACCGACGTTCATGGCTCTGACTTCGGTGTCGAACGGCGGAGGCAGCTGAGCGGCTTTGCGCCAGCCCATGTCGCCGCCCTCCAGTGCGTTCTCGCTGGCGGAACGAGACACCGCCAGCTTGGCGAAGTCCGCTCCATTCTGCAGTTGTTCGTAAGTATCCCGGGCGGTTTTCTCCGCGGCCTGGATGGCAGCTGAGTCGGCTGATTCCGGCACGGGAATCAGGATGTTGGCCAGTCGGTATTCCTCCGAAAGCTGCAGCTTGCCCAGGTCAGATGCCAGAAAGTTTTCCACTTCCTGGTTAGACACTTGAACACGCTCGGCAATGCGGCGTTGGCGCACGCGGCTGATGACCATCTCCCGGCGAATCTGCTCGCGGGCGGTGTCCAGGCTCAGCCCGTCGCGCTCGAGGGCGGCGCGGAACTGGTCGAGGCTCATGTTGTTGCGCTGGGCGATGGTGGCCATGGCCTGGTTGAGCTCTTCATCCGAGATGCGGATGCCTGAGCGCTCACCGATTTGAAGCTGGAGGTTCTCGGTGATCAGGCGCTCGAGCACCTGCTGCTGCATGACGTCGCGCGGGGGCATTTCGGCGCCGCGCTTCTCGATTGTCTGCTCGACCTCGCGAATGCGCTGGTCCAATTGGCTCTGCATGATGACGTCGTTATCGACGATGGCGACGATACGGTCGAGTGCACGCACCTCGGCGCCGGCCGAGGCGACGAGCGTGGCATTGCCTAGCAAGAACGCGCCCACCAGCAGTGGGCGCAGGTAATCAGAAAGCTTGATCTTCACGTTCACGGTAACCTTGTATGCCTTCGTCGAGGAATGTCTCGGTCGAGCTGCCGAAGACGCCGCCGAGTCCCTTGAGGACGATTTGCAGGAAGATGCCGTTGTCCGGCTCGTCGTTCTGCGATGGGTTGAGACTGGTTTCGTCGTAATCGATCCAGTAGCGGTTGATCAGACGCAGCTTCCAGCAGCAGCTGTCGTACTCGAAACCACCAAAGGCTTCCAGGGTACGGTTGCGGCTGTAGTCATGCTGCCAGCGTGCGATCACGCTCCACTGTGGCAGGATCGGCCAGATGGTGGAAATGTCGTGCTGGTTGATCTTGTAGTAGTCCTTGATGTATTCGGGTGTTCCCGGCGTGCCGTAGTCACCGCCGTAGGTCCACAGACCCGTGGCCTGGTCGAAACGGACGGTGTCGTTGCGGTAGCGGTAGCCAATATTGACGATCTTGTTCGGATTGTCGGCCGGCTGGTAGTGCCACATCGCGCTGCCGGAACGGGTGCTGTGAGTATCCGGGTCCCAGTTGAAGGTGGACGTGAAGCGCCAGTCCCGGTTGTAGCGGTACATGTATTCCAGGGCATAAGGCGATACCGACGAGGTCGCATTGGAACGCGTGCGATAGTCGATGCCGCGCAGCTGGACCTTGCGGTCTTCGAAGTAGAAGGCCTGGCCGATGCTCAGGCGCTGGCGCTCGAACCCGTTCGGTTCGATCCAGCGATTGGTCACGCCAAGCGATACCTGGTTGGCGTCACCGATGCGGTCTTTACCGGAGAACCGATTGTCACGCCACAGCGAGGAGTAGTTGAAGGTGCTTTCGCCAGTGTCGAAGATCGGAATATCGTCCTGGTCCTCTTCCGGCACATAGAGATAGAACAGCCGCGGCTCGAGGCTCTGACGATAGTCCTTGCCGAACCACTGGGTGTCACGATCGAAATAGAGGCCGCTGTCGACACTGAAGATCGGCACGCTGCGGTTCTGTGACTGGTCGAACGATTCGTAGGCTGCCAGGGTTTGCCGGCCACGCGCGTCAAGGTCCAGATCGTATTGGGTATAAGCGTACTTGAGCGAAGGCTTGACGAAGCCCCAAGTCCAGTCGAGCGGCAGGCTGACGCCCGGTTCCAGATGCAGACGCTCGCCTTCGGCACGGGCCAGGCCTCGCAGGCGATCGTCGTACCAACGATGCTCCGGCAGACCGGTGTTGCCATCCTCGTCAGTGAAAAAACCGTCGCGCAAGCTGCGCTGGAAACTCACGAACTCGGTGTTGTAGGCGAAGCGCAAACCCCCTGGCTGGAACGGCAGCGCGCCATTGAGCGTCAGCTGAGGCAGGCGTTCATAAGGCGTGACGTCGGCGATGGTGGCGCGTTCGTAAGCGTGCACGTTCAGGCGAGCGGTGTAAGTTTCGCCGCGATAGCTCAGGGTGCCACGCTGGTCGAGGTGGTCTGGCTGATCAATGCCCAGCTGGGTGTCCAGATCCTGGAAATAATACGGATCGCTGATGTCGGTATAGTCGACTTCTGCCAGCCAGCGACGATCCAGGCCGGTCCGGTGCTGCCAGCTGTACATCCAGCGCTGATCTTCGTATTCGGACTGCAGCTCGCGATCGTCGTTACTGTCATCCAGATAAGCCGCGCCGAACTGCCCTTCGCTGCTGCGGGTCAGGTAGCGGAACTCGCCCTCCATCAACAGGCCGCGATCGGTCATATAGTTCGGATAGAGCGTGGCGTCGAAGTTCGGCGCCAGGTTGAAATAATAGGGCGTGATCAATGACAGCCCGGTATCGCTGGATGAGCTGATGCTGGGTGCGAGGAAGCCGGATTGGCGGCGATCGTCGATCGGAAAATAAATGTAAGGCGTGTAGAACACCGGGACGCCCTTGACCCGGAGCGTCACGTTGGTCGCCGAGCCAAAGCCGGTCGCTGGGTTCAAGGTGACGTTGTTGCCTTGCAGATACCAGTCGTTGTCGCCTGGTTCACAGCGGGTGTAGGTCCCGTCCTTGAGGCGGATGATGGCGTCTTCGGTGCGCTTGGCGTACTGCGCGCTGCCGCGGACTTTGCCTTCATGGACCACGTATTCAGCGTTCTCGACCTGGGCTTCACCGGTATCGAGGAAGAGTTCGGCGCGGTCGCCGACCATGAGCGCGCCGCGATCACGCAGACGAACGTTGCCTTTCAGCTCGCCGCGGTTCTCCAACTGATACAGGCTGGCTTCGTCGGATTCGGCCTGGATGCTGCCTTGACGCAACACCACGTCACCGGCCAGCGTTGCGACCTCCTGCTGTTGTTCGTAGCGCGTCGCTTTCGCCGAGACGTAAGTCGGCGCGTCGCTCATCGGGGTCTCATCGAACCGACCAGGACGGTTCGGTTCAACATAAGTACCGGCACAATAGGGGCCGGCCTCGGCCAGTTGCGCATTGGTCAGCTGGTCACGCGGGACCCAGTCCAAGTGGCTGTAATCAGCGCTGCGCGAGGCCAGCGCGCGACCTTTGCTCTCGGTCACCAACTTGGTGGTGGCTACCTGGGGCTCACCCTTGCTGCTGCGCGGTTGTGTAGCGCTGGCGGTGTCGCTCGCAGCGCTACCGCGATGAACGGGACGAGGCGGCAGCTCGGGGTTGGCGGCATCGGAGGTGCAGCTCCAGCCTCCACCCGCACCAGGCTGGCAGGCAAACTGCTCGGCTGCGATTACAAGAGGAGTCGCTACGGGTTGCAATGCGAGCAAGCCGCCGGTAACCAGTAGGGGGAATTTTTTACGAAAAGCGGGATATTTGACTGCCATCTTGTTTTTTGGGTCCGTGCTTGCGGCGAGCCATCGGCCGGGCTGGGCCGCACGCCTCTCGATGGGCTGAAAAAGATGCTGGATAATAAAGCATGACCCGCCTATCGGCTAGCGCCGTGGAGAGCACTGATATGCCGCAACACGATCAACGTCTGCAGGACCTGAGCGCCTGGCTAGAACCCCAGCTGCGCGAGCTTTTCGAGCGCAAAGGTTGGGGTAGCGTACCCGAGGTGGCACTGGTTCCGGCCAGCAGCGACGCCAGTTTTCGTCGCTATTTTCGCTGGGAGGCGCAGGGGCGCAGCTTCATCTTGATGGACGCGCCGCCGCCACAGGAAAACTGCCAGCCGTTCGTTGCGATGGCGGAGCTGCTGGCCGGGGCGGGCGTGAACGTGCCGGCGATTCTCGCCCAGGATCTGCAACGAGGATTCCTGCTGCTGAGCGACCTGGGGCGGCAAACCTATCTCGATGTCATCGACGAAACCAACGCCGACGACTTGTTCGCCGACGCCATCCACGCCTTGCTCGCCTTTCAGACCCAGCCGCTGGCGGCATCGCTGCCGGGCTATGACGAAGCCCTGCTGCGCCGTGAGCTACAGCTGTTTCCGGAGTGGTATGTGCAGCGCCACCTGGACCATCGTTTCAGCGCCGCCGAACTGGAGGTCTGGGAACGGACCTGCCGACTGCTGATCGACTCGGCATTGGCGCAGCCAAAGGTGCTGGTGCATCGCGACTACATGCCACGCAACCTGATGATCAGCAAGCCGAACCCTGGTGTATTGGATTTCCAGGATGCGGTCATCGGCCCGGTGACTTACGACATCACCTCGTTGTTCAAGGATGCCTTCCTCAGCTGGCCGGAGGAGCGGGTACAGGGTTGGCTGCAGGGTTACTGGGACGCCGCGCGCGCTGCGGGCGTTCCGGTCCAGCCCCGGTTCGATGAATTCCAGCGTGCCAGTGACCTGATGGGACTGCAGCGACACCTGAAGGTCATCGGCATCTTTGCGCGGATCTGCCATCGCGACGGCAAACCGCGCTATCTGGCCGACGTGCCACGTTTCTTCGCCTACATCGAGACGGTGACCGCGCGCCGCCCGGAACTGGCTGAACTGAGCGCGCTGCTGCAGGGCCTGCCGCACGCGAAGGTACAACCATGAAGGCAATGATTCTTGCGGCGGGAAAAGGCGAGCGTCTGCGGCCGCTGACCTTGCATACACCCAAGCCGCTGGTGCGGGCGGGTGGAGTGCCGCTGATCGAGTACCACGTGCGTGCGCTGGCCAGGGCGGGCATCACCGAACTGGTGATCAATCATGCCTGGCTGGGCGAGCAGATCGAGGCATACCTGGGAGCGGGGGATCGGTTCGGCGTGCGCATTCAATATTCGGCTGAGGGTGAGCCGCTCGAAACCGGAGGCGGGGTCCATCGCGCGCTGCCGTTGTTGGGCGATCAGCCGTTTGTGGTGGTCAATGGCGATATCTGGACCGACTACGATTTTGCGGGCCTGGCGCAGCCACTGGTGGGGCTTGCGCATCTGGTGCTGGTGAGCAATCCGCCGCATCATCCGGCCGGTGATTTCGTGTTGGTCGGCGACCGGGTCATCGAAGCCGATGCGTCGGCTGCAACCTTCACCTACAGCGGCATCGCTGTGCTGCACCCGCGGCTGTTCGAAGACTGCAGCGCCGGTGCATTCAAGCTCGCGCCGCTGCTGCGTCAGGCGATGGCGGCCGGCCAGGTCAGTGGTGAGCATTACAACGGGCGCTGGGTCGATGTCGGCACCCACGAACGCCTGGCCGAAGTCGAGGCAATTCTGGAGGCGCAGCGCTGAATGTTCTGGCCCATTACGCTATTGGGTGCGCTGATCGGCTGGCTGATCGCAAGTATTCCGGGAGCGCTGCTTGGCGCACTGCTCGGGCAAGTGCTCGATCGCCGGCTCGGGCTGAATTCCTGGGCCAGGCTGCGCGAGAGGATGGGCGGCGACAGAGCCCTGATGCAGGGCGACGAATTGCTGTTTTTCCTGCTCGGCCGCCTGGCCAAGAGTAGTGGGCGAATCAGCGAGGCACATATCCAGGCCGCGCGCCAAGAAATGCAGCGGCGGCGTCTGAACCCGGCGGCGCAGCGCCTCGCCATCGATGCGTTCTACCGGGGCAAGTCCAGTGGGCAGGGATTGCGCGATCCACTGCAGCGCCTCAAGGGGCGCCACGACGAGGCAAAGGGGGTGCTTCAGGCCTGCTGGCGGATGGCCCGGGCGCAGGGGCAGATCGACGCGCGTGAACACGAACTGGTGATGCTCTGGGGGCGATGGATGGGCTGGGATTCAGCAGCCATTGCGGCGCTGGATCCAAGCGGTGGGCGGCGCCAGGGGGCGCCGAGCAACCTCGGTGGCGCCTATGAACAAGCTCTGCGACTGCTTGGCGTGCGCGCAGACAGCGAGCCTCAGGCGATCAAGCGTGCCTACCGTCGATTGCTCAGCAAGCATCATCCGGACAAGCAAGCCGGTGCCGGCGCGACGGCGCTGCAGGTCCGTGAAGCGACCGAGCGAACCCGTGAGTTGCACAATGCCTATACCTTGATCCGCGAGCGGCGCGGCTTTCGCTGAGGCCGCACTGATGTGCTGGGCATCGGGCCGCTACGTCTGCTTGGCCAGCCAGCCGCGAATCCGGCGCAGAAGCTGCTCCTGCTCGATTTTTGAATCGCCAGTCAACCGCTGCAATCCGACTTGCAGATAAGCAGGGTGCTTGTTTCGACGGCTTGCGTTGAGCCGTTCGCGTGCCGCCGAACGCTGACCGATATCGTCCTTGTAATAGAAGTCCCCCGTTGCCAGCTTGAGCGCCGGGACCAGGCGCGCAAGCGGCTCATCCTGTCCTTCGGGTTGGCGCGGCTGGATGACCAGTAGACGCCGGACATCGGCCGGCGCCAGCTGCTGGAGATAGCGCGCCGCCCAATAGCTACCGGTGCCATGGCCGAGGAACACGATGGTCGCCGGTTGCTTGCTGCGCGCAAAGGCGAGAGCCGCCTCGATACGTTCAGCGATCTGCTCGGTCTGGGTAGCCTCCGCTGGTGGCGGCTCGGTGGGCTCGCCCGTCGCTGCGTCATCCGTCAGAGACTCATCCGGCAGCGCTGCCGTTTCTTCTGGAAGGTACCCGGCCTCACTGGGTGTTTGTTCGTCCGTGGGCTGAGGTGGTTCCGCTTCGGCGGGCTCGGCTGGTGGTTTTGTCGGCTCTTTCGCGCCTGCCAGTGGGATCAGGTTGGGTGAGTCCGGCAGGCTGAGACTCAGAGTGTGCCAACCGTAATCGGGCAGACCGCGACGCAGCGGGCCGATGCCGCGCGGCCAGTCAGCCGTCTCTCCCTCTCCGGGCAAGAGGATGATGATCCCCTTGGGTTCGCCGACATTGGCCGGTCGCCAGAGCGCGATGAAGTCCTTGCTGCCGGCCTTTAGGTTGACGAATTCGCTGTTGGGCAGCTGGCGCAGCAGGTCCGCTGCCATCGTGTCGCTGCGTGGCGGCAGCTTAGGTCGCTCGGCTGGAATCGGCGCGGGAGTGGGTTCCGTCGTGGCCGGCTCATCCGCTGCGGAGGTCGTCAGAGCCGTCAAGGTCGCGGACAGGAGGACAACCCACCGCAGTGAATCGCGAAAACGAGGCATTGGATTTCCTTGGTGTCTGGCCGGCAGGACGTAACGGTGCTGGCGCGGGCGGTGCAGATGCACTACAAAACGTTTTCGGCATACCCGCCGATTATGTGAGGTTTATGTTGTCATCTCTGCTGCGTTATTGCTGCCTGTTATTGGCACTGGTTCAGCTACCGGTGTCGGCCGCGAGCGTTCCGCTGAGCGACGCGCAGCTGGCCTGGCTGGACGAGCATCGGCTATGGCGCGTGGGCGTGGTAATGGCCGCGCCCTATGCCGAGTATGACCAACGTCAGCGGCGACTGTCCGGATTCAATGTGCAGTTCATGGAAAAGCTCGCGGCCAACCTCGGTGTGGCGTTGCAGTGGCATCGCTATACCAACGAAGCCGCGCTGGATCAGGCCATGCACGCCGGTGAGATCGACCTCGCGCCCGGCCTGCGGCAGACCCGCGATGGTCTGCATGTCTGGCGTTACAGCGATCCCTTTCTCCGTGTGCCACGGCTGATCATCGGCGACGTCAACGGCCCGCGTGCGATAGATCTCGAGCGGCTGGACAACAGTGATCTGATCGCGCTGGAAGGGCCCGGAGCGGTCGCCGACTACATGAGCAGCAACTACCCGAGCCAACCGGTGCTGGAGGTGGACAGCCAGATGGAAGCGCTGCGTCAGCTGCTCGAGGCGCGGGTGCGTTTCGCCATCGTAGACGAGCCGTTGTTCGGCCGGCTTTCGCAAAAAGCCGAGTACGCCTCGCTGGACGTGGTGGGCGATCTCGGCAATCCACAGCTCCTGCGCATCGGCTCGCGTCGCGACAGTCCGATCATGAGCGCCATCATCGACCAGGCGTTACGCAACTTTCCCGCGCAGGAGTTCGGTCGGTTGCAGGAACAGTGGTTGAAATCACGCAGCATCGATCAGTCGCGACGCATCAGCTACTGGCGCAGTCTCAGCTTGCTGTTGGCCCTCTTGCTGGTGGCAACAGTGGTCATGCTGGCCTGGCAACGGCGTCAACAGGGGTTGCTCGAAACCCGGCTGAAGTCGGCACGGCGAGACATCGAGCTGCGCGAGACGGCCGAAGAGGCGCAACGCCTGACGCAATTCTGTCTCGATCACAGCACGGTGGGCATCCTCTGGCTGAACTGGGACAGCCGTGTGCGCTACGCCAACCAAGCCGCCGAAGAACTCCTGGGATACGCCTCGGAGCGGTTGCTCGATCAGCCCTTGCAGGCACTGGAACCGGGTCTGGGAATGGACGACTGGCTGCAGCTCTGGCGCGACGCCCGTAGCGGCGTCGACGACCACCGGGTGCACGAATGCGAGTGGCAGCGTGTCGACGGAAGCCGGTTTCCTGCCGCCGTGACCCTGAGCTTTCTGCGCCTGGGCAGCAAGGAGTACTTGGTGGTGTTTCTCGCCGACATCACCGAACGCCGCCGCGCCAGTGCCGCGCTGCAGGAGAGCGAGGCACGGCTCAAGGCGATGGCGGGCAACGTGCCCGGCCTGGTTTTCCGTCTGGAGCGGCAACACGCCGGTGCACCGGTCAGCATTGCCTACATCAGCGAGGCCAGTCAGCGGCTGGTGGGTTACTCAGCAGAACTGTTGCTCCAGCCAGGCCGCGGCATCCGCAGCCTGGTCCATCCCGAAGACGAGCCAGGTTACTGGAGCAGCCAGCAACAGGCGCTGGACAGCATGAGCGACTGGCGCTGGCAGGGGCGCATCTTTACGCGCTCCGGAGATATCCGCTGGGCCGATATTCGGGCATCGGTGCGCGGCCAGCTGCAGGGACGGCAGGTCTGGGACGGCATCGTCTGGGACATCACCGACAACAAGCGAATAGAACTGGAACTGGATGCCTCGCGTGCGCAATTGCGCAAACTGGCGGCGCACGTTGAAACCGTGCGCGAGGAAGAGAAGGCCCACATTGCCCGCGAAGTGCATGACGAGCTGGGGCAGATGCTCACAGTACTGAAGCTGGAAATCTCCATGTGCGAGATCAGCTTCGCCCAACTCGACCCCGGCCTGGCGGCGCGACTGCAGGGTATGAAACGACTGATCGCCCAGCTGTTCCAGCAGGTACGTGACGTCGCGACCGCCTTACGCCCGCCGATCCTCGATGCCGGTATCGCCTCGGCCATCGATTGGCAGGCACGGCGCTTCGAGGAGCGCACCGGCATCGCCTGCCTGGTAGAAGTGCCGGAATGTCCACCGCAACTGAGCAATGCAAAGGCCATCGGCCTGTTCCGCATCCTTCAGGAGGCACTAACCAACGTCATGCGTCACGCCAATGCGCAAACGGTGAGCCTCCGCCTCGAGCGGCAGGGGGATGTGCTGTGCCTGAGCATCAGCGATGATGGCCAAGGATTCGCCGTCCAGCCGGGCCGGCATGGGCCCTCGTTCGGTCTGGTCGGCATGCAGGAACGGGCGCAGATGCTCGGCGGCACGCTGCTGCTGGAAAGCCAGCCGGGCGAGGGAACTTCGATTCATGTCTCGGTTCCGCTGGATGCCCCGGCTGAACCCGCGACGCTGATCAGCACATTGGAGAGCTAACGCCATGATTCGGGTAATCGTCGCTGAAGATCACACCATCGTTCGCGAGGGCATCAAGCAACTGATTGGGCTGGCCAAAGACATGCAGGTGATCGGCGAGGCCGGAAATGGCCAACAGTTGCTCGACCTGCTGCGACAAACGGCCTGCGATGTCGTCCTGCTGGACATCTCCATGCCCGGCGTCAACGGACTCGAAGCCATCCCGCGGATCCGTGCGTTGAGCGAGCCGCCGGCGATTCTGGTGTTGTCGATGCATGACGAGGCGCAGATGGCGGCGCGGGCGCTGAAGATCGGCGCGGCCGGCTACGCCACCAAGGACAGCGACCCGGCGCTGCTGCTCACCGCCGTGCGCAAGGTTGCCGCCGGCGGGCGCTATATCGATCCCGAACTGGCCGACCGGATGGTCTTCGAGGTCGGTCTGACCGACTCCCGACCACCCCATGCGCTGCTGTCCGAACGTGAATATTCGGTGTTCGAACGCCTGGTGCATGGCGATTCGGTCAATGACATCGCCACCAAGCTGGCACTCAGTAGCAAGACCATCAGCACCCACAAGGCCCGGCTGATGCAGAAACTGGTCGCTCATTCGGTGGCCGATCTGGTGCGCTATGCCATGGAACACAAGCTGGTCTGAAGGGGGCGTTGCAGCTTGCTGACAGCTCTGCAACAGCCCTTTTAAGACGTTTGCCCGGTTCCAACGTCTTGCTGCGAGTTGGCACTTTGTAGGGCGATCCCTACAACAGCCTCTCCGTTACGCTGAGTCCAATCACTCCGCTGCGCCGATGTGCGACGTTATTCCAGGCTCCTAACCTGTGGCCACGGAACAACGGAACACAGGTGCGGCATGCTCGATTCTCAAGCGAACAATGTACTGGTCAGCTTTCGTGGCATCCAGAAAAGCTATGACGGAGAAGCGCTGATCGTCAAAGACCTCAACCTGGACATCCGCAAGGGCGAATTCCTCACGCTGCTCGGCCCATCTGGCTCCGGCAAGACCACCAGCCTGATGATGCTCGCCGGTTTCGAGACGCCGACCGCTGGCGAAATCCTGCTCGACGGGCGCTCGATCAACAAGCTGCCGCCGCACAAGCGTGACATGGGCATGGTGTTCCAGAACTACGCCTTGTTCCCGCACATGACGGTGTCTGAAAACCTCGCCTTCCCGCTGAGCGTGCGCGGCATGGCCAAGCTCGACGTCAAGGAGCGGGTCAAGCGCGCCCTGGCGATGGTTCAGCTCGAAGGCTTCCGTAATCGCTACCCGGCACAGCTATCCGGTGGCCAGCAGCAGCGCGTGGCGCTGGCCCGGGCACTGGTGTTCGAGCCTCAGTTGGTCTTGATGGACGAGCCGCTGGGTGCGCTGGACAAGCAATTGCGCGAGCAGATGCAGATGGAAATCAAGCATCTACACCAGAGCCTGGGCGTCACCGTGGTGTATGTCACTCACGACCAGGGCGAGGCGCTGACCATGTCCGACCGGGTGGCGGTGTTCCATCAGGGCGAGATCCAGCAGATCGATGAACCGCGCGCGTTGTATGAGAGACCTGCCAACACCTTCGTCGCCAATTTCCTCGGCGAGAATAACCGGCTGCCAGCGCGACTGATCAGCCGCAACGGCGACAACTGCACCGTTGAACTCGGCCGTGGGGAAAGGGTCGAGGCGCTGGCGGTCAAGGTCGGCGATCCCGGCGCACCGGTCAACCTGTCAATTCGCCCCGAGCGGGTTCGCTTGAACAGCGCCAGCGCCAGCTGCCCGAACCGCTTCACCGGGCGCGTCGCCGAGTTCGTTTATCTCGGCGATCACATCCGTATCCGCCTTGAGGTGTGCGGCATCAGTGACTTCTTCGTCAAGCAGCCGATCGCCGAATTCGATCCCGCCCTGACGGTTGGCGATGTCGTGCCGATCGGCTGGCAGGTGGAGCACGTCCGTGCACTGGACCCGCTGCAAGCGGCTTGAGCAGGGGCAAGCAAGAAAGCTGTTTTCAACCGCATCATGGAGCGAATAACAATGCTGAAATCTCTGAAACTGACCGCCCTGAGCCTCGGCCTGGTTTGCGCGGCGCAGGCCACGGCGGAAAGCCTCACGGCGGTCACCTTCGGTGGGGCGAACAAGCAGGCGCAGATCAAAGCCTTCAACCAGCCGTTCGAAGCCAAGACTGGTCATAAGATCATCGCTGGTGAATACAACGGCGAGATGGCCAAGGTGAAAGCCATGGTCGATACCAACAGCGTGTCCTGGCACCTGGTGGAAGTCGAATCGCCGGAACTGTCGCGCGGTTGCGACGAGGGGCTGTTCGAGGAAATCGATCCCTCAGTGGTGGGTAACCCGGCCGACTTCGTCGAGGGTGCCGTGCAACCTTGCGGGGTCGGATTCTTCGTCTGGTCGACGGTGCTGGCCTATAACGCCGACAAGCTCGCCAGCGCACCGACCGGCTGGGCGGATTTCTGGGACACCGAGAAATTCCCGGGCAAGCGCGGCCTACGCAAGGGCGCCAAGTACACGCTGGAGTTCGCGCTGATGGCCGACGGTGTCGCCCCGAAAGAGGTGTACGAAGTGCTGGCCACCAAAGAAGGCCAGGATCGCGCGTTCAAGAAGCTCGATCAGATCAAGTCCAGCATCCAGTGGTGGGAAGCCGGTGCTCAGCCGCCGCAATTCCTGGCCTCCGGTGACGTGGTCATGAGCAGTGCCTACAACGGTCGCATCGCCGCGGTACAGGATGAGAGCAACCTGCAGATCGTCTGGGACGGCGGCATCTACGACTTCGACTCCTGGGCCATTCCGAAAGGCGCGAAGAATCAGACGGAGGCGCTCGAGTTCGTCGCCTTCACCGTGCAACCGGAACAGCAGAAGACTTACTCGGAAAACATCGCCTATGGTCCGGCGAACAAGAAGGCCGTCGAACTGCTCGACCAGAAACTGCTGAAAAACATGCCGACCACGCCGGAAAACATCGCCAACCAGGTGGCCATGAATGTGACCTTCTGGGCCGACTACGGCGAGCAACTGGAACAGCGCTTCAACGCCTGGGCCGCACGCTAAGCGTCAGCCGCACGACCGGCGAGTGGATTCGCCGGGCTTGCGGCGCTGGAACCCTCTCACCTCGCGGAGTACACCATGGCGACTGCCATCACCCTGCCTGTCCCCGCGCTCGCCGAGCCAACGCTGAAGCGGCGATTGGCACGCGCCGAACGCATGAATCGTCTCAAGTCCAAGGCGCTGATTCTGCCGCTGCTGGTGTTTTTACTGCTGACCTTCGTGCTGCCGATCGCCTCGCTGCTCTGGCGCAGCGTCGACAACCCCGAAGTGGTTGGCAGCCTGCCGCGAACGGTGGAGGCGATCGCCGCCTGGGATGGCCGCGGTTTGCCCGACGAGCCGGTGTACCGCGCGCTGAGCGAGGATTTAATCGAGGCTCGTCGCAATCAGTCCCTGGGCGATCTGTCCAAGCGCCTCAATATGGAACAGGCCGGTTACCGCAGTCTATTGACCAAGAGCGCGCGGGCGCTGCCCTTCAAGGAACAACCGTCCTCTTACAAGGACGCGCTTGAGGCGCTCGATGAACGCTGGGGCGATCCAGCCTACTGGCAGGTCATCCGCCGTAACAATAGCGCCGTCACGCCGTATTACCTGCTGGCCGCGCTCGACCATCGAATTGACGATATGGGCGAGCTGGCGCCGGTCTCGCCTGACCAAGCGGTATACCTGGATATCTTCGCCCGTACCTTCTGGATGGGCCTGGTGATCACGGCCATTTGCCTGGTGCTGGCTTACCCGTTGGCCTATCTGCTGGCCAACTTGCCGGCGCGCAAGAGCAATCTGCTGATGATCATGGTGCTGCTGCCGTTCTGGACGTCGATTCTGGTGCGCGTCGCGGCGTGGATCGTGCTGCTGCAGTCGAGCGGCCTGATCAATGGCGCGCTGCTGAAGATGGGGCTGATCGACGAGCCGCTGCAGCTGGTGTTCAACCGCGCCGGTGTCTACATCGCCATGGTGCACATCCTGCTGCCGTTCATGATCCTGCCGATCTACAGCGTGATGAAGAACATCTCGCCTAGCTACATGCGTGCAGCGATCTCACTGGGCTGCCACCCCTTCGCCAGCTTCTGGCGGGTGTATTTTCCGCAGACGCTTGCCGGCGTGGGTGCCGGTTGCCTGCTGGTGTTCATCATTTCCATTGGCTACTACATCACGCCGGCGCTGCTCGGCAGCCCGAACGATCAGATGGTCAGCTACTTCGTCGCCTTCTACACCAACACCACCATCAACTGGGGCATGGCCACGGCGTTGGGTGGTCTGCTGCTGCTCGCCACCATGCTGCTCTACATCGTCTACAGCTGGCTGGTCGGTGCCAGTCGGCTGCGGTTGGGTTGAGATGGCGGCGCAGCTACGGCAAACACGGCCATCCCTTCGTTTATCCGGGCAGGAGACCTTTACATGCTGAGCCCCTACATGTCGCCCATCGAGCGCGTCTGGTTCTACACCTTGCGCATCCTTTGCGCGTTGGTGTTGCTGTTTCTGATCGTGCCGGTGCTGGTGATCGTGCCCTTGTCGTTCAACTCCGGCTCGTTCCTGGTATATCCGCTGCAGGGCGTTTCGCTGCGCTGGTACGAGGCGTTGTTTACGTCTGCCGATTGGATGCGTTCGCTGAAGAACTCGTTGCTCATCGCGCCCGCGGCAACGGTGCTGGCAATGGTCTTCGGAACCCTGGCTGCGATCGGGCTGACCCGCGGCGAATTCCGCGGTAAGGCGCTGGTGATGACCCTGCTGATCTCGCCGATGGTCGTGCCGGTGGTCATCGTCGGCGTGGCCAGCTACCTGTTCTTCGCGCCGCTGGGCATGGGCAACAGCTACCTTTCGCTGATCCTGGTGCACGCGGTGCTGGGCGTGCCCTTCGTAATCATCACCGTCTCGGCCACGCTGCAGGGCTTCAACTACAACCTGGTGCGCGCCGCCGCCAGCTTGGGTGCCTCACCGCTGACCACCTTCTTCCGGGTGACCTTGCCGTTGATCGCACCGGGCGTGATCAGTGGTGCGCTGTTCGCCTTCGCCACGTCTTTCGACGAGGTGGTGGTGACGCTGTTCCTTGCCGGCCCCGAGCAGATCACATTGCCGCGGCAGATGTTCAGCGGTATCCGCGAGAACCTGAGTCCGACCATCGCTGCTGCTGCAACCTTGCTGATCGGTTTCTCCATCGCCCTGTTGTTGACCCTGGAATGGTTGCGCGGTCGCTCCGAGAAGATGCGCACCCATCAACCTGCCTGAACAGCCCGCGCGATAACGCAGGCATTGGGCAGCGATTCAAATTGAGCGTGCAAAATAACGAACAGCCATTTACTGTAATCCGAACGCCTGGAGGGTGCGGCAGTCGATCATCGTATGCTGCGGCGCTTGGTTCCTGACGTTCATTCCGACCCGTGCCGACGATGAGTGGCTACCGAGGAGCTTATGAGCAAGACCAACGAATCCCTGATGCAACGCCGTGTCGCCGCCGTTCCCCGTGGCGTCGGCCAGATCCATCCGATTTTTGCCGATCACGCGAAAAACAGCAGCGTGGTCGACGTGGAGGGTCGCGAGTTCATCGATTTCGCCGGTGGCATCGCCGTGCTGAATACTGGCCACCTGCACCCCAAGATCATCAAGGCAGTGGAAGAGCAGCTGCACAAGCTAACCCATACCTGCTTCCAGGTACTGGCCTACGAGCCCTATGTTGAACTGTGCGAGAAGATCAACGCCCGGGTGCCCGGTGATTTCGCCAAGAAGACCCTATTGGTCACCACCGGCTCCGAGGCGGTGGAAAACGCGGTGAAGATCGCCCGCGCCGCCACCGGTCGCGCCGGGGTGATCGCATTCACCGGCGCCTACCATGGCCGCACCATGATGACCCTCGGGCTGACCGGCAAGGTCGCGCCGTACTCCGCCGGCATGGGTCTGATGCCGGGCGGCATCTTTCGCGCGCAGTATCCATGCGCGATTCACGGTGTCAGCGTTGACGAGTCAATCGCCAGCATCGAGCGCATCTTCAAGAACGACGCCGAGCCACGCGACATCGCCGCAATCATCATCGAGCCGGTGCAGGGCGAGGGCGGCTTCAATGTCGCGCCGAAGGAGTTCATGGTCCGCCTGCGTGCGCTTTGCGACCAGCACGGCATTCTGCTGATCGCTGATGAAGTGCAGACCGGTGCCGGGCGCACCGGCACCTTCTTCGCCATGGAGCAAATGGGCGTGGTGGCTGACCTCACGACCTTCGCCAAGTCGGTCGGCGGTGGCTTCCCGATTGCGGGCGTCTGCGGCAAGGCCGAGATCATGGATGCCATCGCCCCGGGCGGCTTGGGCGGCACCTACGCCGGCAACCCGCTGTCCTGTGCGGCGGCGCTGGCGGTCATGGAGATTTTCGAGGAGGAGAAGCTGCTCGACCGCTGCAAGGCGGTGGCGGAGAAGCTCACCACTGGCCTCAAAGACATCCAGGCGCGGCACAAGGAAGTCGGCGAGGTGCGCGGGCTCGGCGCGATGATCGCCATCGAGTTGTTCGAAGACGGCGACCATGCGCGTCCTGCGGCGGCGCTGACCTCGCAGATCGTCGCCAAGGCCCGGGACAAGGGCCTGATCCTGCTGTCCTGCGGTACTTACTACAACGTGCTGCGCGTGCTGGTGCCTTTGACCGCCGAGGACGAGCTGCTCGAGCGCGGCCTGGCGATCATCGCCGAGTGCTTCGATGAGCTGACCTGACCCGCTGCGGCGCGTCGGCATCCACAACGGATGTCAGGCGCGCCGCCACTCCGGCCCTCGGGTACAATGCGCGGCATTCCGCCGTGCTACCCGAGGTCGTCATGCAGCCGTTCGCCATCGCTCCCTCCATCCTCTCCGCCAACTTCGCCCGCCTGGGTGAGGAAGTGGACAACGTGCTCGCCGCTGGCGCAGACATCGTTCATTTCGATGTGATGGACAATCACTACGTCCCCAACCTGACCATCGGCCCGATGGTCTGCTCGGCGCTGCGCAAGCACGGCGTCACCGCGCCCATCGATGTGCACTTGATGGTCCGCCCGGTGGATCGCATGATCGGCGATTTTCTCGAGGCCGGTGCCAGCTACATCACCTTTCACCCGGAGGCTTCGGATCACATCGATCGATCACTGCAGCTGATCAAGGACGGCGGCGCCAAGGCCGGGCTGGTGTTCAACCCGGCCACACCGCTCGATGTGCTCAAGTACGTGATGGACAAAATCGATATGGTCCTGCTGATGAGCGTCAACCCAGGTTTCGGCGGGCAGAAGTTCATCCCCAACACGCTGGACAAGTTGCGCGAAGCACGTGCGCTGATCGATGCCAGCGGCCGCGAGATCCGCCTGGAGATCGACGGCGGTGTTAATCCGAAGAATATCCGCGAGATCGCCGCCGCAGGTGCCGACACCTTCGTTGCCGGCTCGGCCATTTTCAATCAGCCGGATTACAAGGCCGTGATCGACCATATGCGCGCCGAACTGGCGCTGGCGCGGCCATGACCCTTCTGGAACAGCTTTTCGACGGTAAGCTGCCACGGCTGGTGATGTTCGACCTGGACGGCACCCTGATGGATTCGGTGCCGGACCTGGCTGCCGCGGTGGACAAGATGCTGATGCTGCTGGGCCGCGAACCTGCCGGCGTCGCACGGGTACGTGACTGGGTCGGCAACGGTTCGAAGGTGCTGGTACGCCGTGCACTGGCCGGTCAATTGCAGCATGACGGCGTGGCCGATGAGTTAGCCGACGAGGCGCTGGCGCTGTTCATGCAGGCCTATTCTGGCGGCCACGAACTGACCGCTGTCTATCCGGGTGTCCATGAATGTCTGGATTGGCTGTGCGAGCGCGATGTGAAGCTGGCGATCATCACCAATAAGCCGGCGCAGTTCATCGAGCCGTTGCTCCAGGAGAAAGGGCTAGCCGGTTACTTCCAGTGGCTGGTCGGTGGCGATACCTTGCCCCAACAAAAGCCTGATCCGGCAGCGTTGCTGTGGGTCATGAGCCAGGCCGGCGTCGAGCCCGGTGCGTCGCTGTTCGTCGGTGACTCGCGCAACGATGTGCGCGCGGCGAAAGCGGCGGCGGTTCCCTGTGTCGCGCTGACTTATGGCTACAACCACGGCGAGCCCATCACTAACGAGGAGCCGACACTGGTGCTCGATGACCTGCGCGAGCTGGTTGCTTCGGTCTCGGGGCTGCGCTAGTGTGGCTTCTGTTCCGCACACCCGCAGACGAGATCAGATCGTGGTGGTCACCCGCAAACAATGGATGAATGTCATCAAGGCCCTGGCCCGTTGGCGCTGGCGCGCCTGATATTTCCTGCCGGCTCGGCCGGTACGTTTGCAATCGACCCAAGTAGCTCCCTCCGACCACGAGGCTGATATGACCCGCGAAGAATTCCTGCGCTTGGCCGCCGAAGGCCACAATCGCATTCCCCTGTCGTTCGAAACCCTCGCCGACTTCGACACGCCGCTCACGCTGTATCTCAAGCTCGCCGACGCGCCCAATTCCTACCTGCTCGAGTCCGTGCAAGGCGGTGAGAAGTGGGGCCGTTATTCGATCATCGGCCTGCCGTGCCGCACCGTGCTGCGTGTGCATGACCACCGCATCAGCGTCACCACCGATGGGGCCGAGACCGAGGCCTGCGAGGTCGAGGATCCGCTGGCATTCGTCGAGGCGTTCCAGCAGCGCTACCGCGTCGCGCCGGTCGAAGGGCTGCCGCGGTTCAACGGTGGTTTGGTGGGCTATTTCGGATACGACAGCGTCCGCTATGTCGAGCGCAAGCTGGCGAACTGCCCCAATCCCGATCCGCTGGGCACGCCAGATATCCTGCTGATGGTCTCCGATGCTGTGGTTGTGTTCGACAATCTGGCCGGCAAGCTGCACTGCATCGTGCTGGTCGATCCGGAGCAGCCCGACGCCTACGAGACGGGGCAGGCGAAACTGCAAGCGCTTCGCGAGAAGCTGCGTCAGTCGATCAGGCCGCGCCTGGGGTTGGATTTTGAAAAGGGCGGCGGCGCCGAGCCGACCTTCCGCTCCAGTTTCAGCCGCGAAGATTATGAGCAGGCGGTCAACCGCATCAAGGACTACATACTCGCGGGCGATTGCATGCAGGTAGTGATCTCCCAGCGCATGTCGATCCCCTTCAAGGCAGCGCCGATCGACCTCTACCGCGCACTGCGCTGCTTCAACCCGACGCCTTACATGTACTTTTTCAACTTTGGCGATTTCCACGTGGTGGGCTCGTCACCCGAGGTGCTGGTGCGTGTCGAGGAAGGGCTAGTCACCGTCCGGCCGATCGCCGGTACCCGTCCGCGCGGGGCTAACGAAGAGGCTGATCTTGCGCTGGAGCAGGATCTGCTCAGCGACGCCAAGGAGCTGGCCGAGCACCTGATGCTGATCGATCTGGGGCGCAACGATGTCGGTCGGGTGGCCGAGACTGGCTCGGTGCGGCTGACCGAGAAGATGGTCATCGAGCGCTATTCGAACGTCATGCACATCGTGTCTAACGTCACCGGCCAGCTCAAGGCGCCATTGACCGCCATGGATGCGCTGCGTGCGATCCTGCCGGCGGGCACCTTGTCCGGCGCGCCGAAGATTCGTGCCATGGAAATCATCGACGAGCTGGAGCCGGTCAAGCGCGGCGTATACGGCGGCGCAGTCGGCTATCTGGCTTGGAACGGCAACATGGACACTGCCATCGCCATCCGCACGGCGGTCATCAAGGACGGTGAACTCCATGTGCAGGCCGGCGCCGGTATCGTGGCCGACTCCCAGCCCGCGCTGGAGTGGGAAGAAACGCTCAATAAACGCCGCGCCATGTTCCGTGCGGTGGCGCTGGCCGAACACGACCAGCAGGAGAACTGATCATGCTGCTGATGCTCGATAACTACGATTCCTTCACCTACAACGTCGTGCAGTATCTCGGCGAGCTGGGCGCAGATGTCAAAGTGGTGCGCAACGACGAGTTGAGCGTTGCCGAAATCGAAGCCCTGAACCCTGAACGTATCGTCGTCTCGCCCGGCCCCTGCACGCCGAACGAGGCGGGCGTCTCGTTGGAATTGATCCGTCATTTCGCCGGCAAGCTGCCGATCCTCGGCGTATGCCTTGGCCATCAAAGCATCGGCCAGGCCTTTGGTGGCGATGTGGTTCGCGCGCGGCTGGTCATGCATGGCAAGACCAGCCCGGTCTTTCATCACGACCTTGGCGTATTCGCCGGCCTGAACAACCCGCTCACGGTGACGCGCTACCACTCGCTAGTGGTCAAGCGAGAAACGTTGCCGGCCTGTCTGGAATTAACGGCCTGGACGCAGCACGCCGACGGCAGCGTCGACGAAATCATGGGACTGCGGCACAAGACGCTGAATGTCGAGGGGGTGCAGTTTCACCCCGAATCCATCCTGACCGAGCAGGGACACGAGCTGTTCGCCAATTTTCTGAAGCAAACCGGAGGCGTGCGCTGATGGACATCAAGGAAGCCCTCAACCGCATCGTTGGTCAGCTGGATCTGAGCACCGATGAAATGAAAGCGGTGATGCGTCAGATCATGACCGGCCAGTGCACCGATGCGCAGATCGGCGCGTTCCTCATGGGCATGCGTATGAAGAGCGAGACCATCGACGAGATCGTCGGTGCGGTACAGGTGATGCGGGAGCTCGCCGAGCCGGTGCATTTCGATACCCATCGCCTGGTGGACACCTGTGGCACCGGCGGCGACGGCATGAATATCTTCAACGTCTCCACTGCCGCGGCCTTTGTCGTCGCGGCCGCCGGCGGCAAGGTCGCCAAGCACGGTAATCGCGCAGTCTCAGGCAAGAGCGGCAGCGCCGATCTGCTGGAGGCGGCGGGGGTTAATCTGGACCTGACGCCTGAGCAGGTGGCACGCAGCGTCGATGCCGTGGGCGTGGGCTTTATGTTTGCCCCGGCGCATCACGGCGCGATGAAACACGCCGCTGGGCCCCGGCGCGAGCTGGGGCTGCGTACCTTGTTTAACATCCTCGGCCCGATGTCCAACCCGGCGGGCGTCAAACATCAGGTGCTGGGCGTGTTCAGCAAGGAGCTTTGCCGTCCGATGGCCGAAGTGCTCTCGCGTCTGGGCAGCCAGCATGTGCTGGTGGTGCATGCCCAGGACGGGCTGGACGAAATCAGCCTGGCTGCGCCGACCTACGTGGCCGAGCTGAACAAGGGCGAAATCAGTGAGTACCGCATCCAGCCGGAGGACTTTGGCATCAAGAGCCAGAGCCTGATCGGCCTCAACGTCGACAACGCCCAGGGCTCGTTGGAGCTGATTCGAGACGCGCTGGGCCGTCGCAAGACCGAGAATGGTCAGAAGGCGGCGGATATGATCGTACTGAACGCCGGCGCTGCGCTTTACGCCGCCGATGTGGCCAGCAGCCTGAAGCAGGGCGTCGAGATCGCCCATGACGCGTTGCACACCGGCCTTGCACGGGACAAGTTCGAGGAGCTGGTGTCCTTTACCGTGGTGTTCAAGCAGGAGAAGGCGCAATGAGCGTGCCGACGGTTCTGGAAAAGATCATCACGCGCAAACGCGAGGAAGTCAGCGAGCGCCGTGGCCGCATCGGTCTGGCCGAGCTGGAACAGCGAGCGGCTGCGGCGGATCCGGTTCGTGGTTTCGCCCGCAGCTTGCAGGAGCAGGTACGCAACAAGCAGCCCGCGGTCATCGCCGAGGTGAAGAAAGCTTCGCCCAGCAAGGGTGTGCTGCGCGAAGACTTCGTGCCCGCCGACATCGCCAGGAGCTACGAGGCGGGCGGCGCGACCTGTCTTTCGGTACTGACCGACATCGATTTCTTCCAGGGCGCCGATGAATACCTGCAGCAGGCCCGCGCCGCCTGCAAGCTGCCAGTGATTCGTAAGGATTTCATGGTCGATCCCTATCAGGTGATCGAGGCCAGGGCGCTGGGCGCCGACTGCATTCTGCTGATCGTCGCTGCGCTGGAAGACGCGCAGATGGCCGAGCTGGCCGACGTGGCGAAGGCTCAGGGGCTCGATGTGCTGGTAGAGGTGCATGACGGCGCAGAGCTGGAGCGGGCCTTGCGCCTGGAGACGCCCTTGCTCGGAATCAACAACCGTAACCTGCACACCTTCGAACTCAGCTTGGAAACGACGCTGGATCTGCTGCCACGCATTCCCCGGGATCGCTTGGTAGTGACCGAGAGCGGGATCCTTCATCGTGCCGATGTGGAGTTGATGGAGATCAACCAGGTCTACGCGTTTCTGGTGGGTGAGGCCTTCATGCGTGCCGAGCAACCCGGCGTCGAGCTGCAGCGCTTGTTTTTCCCTGAGCGCGCCCGTCCGCGGCTGGCTGGCGATCCGGACTGATCGAAATTGAAAAAGCCGGCAAATTGCCGGCTTTTTCAATGGTGCAGACTCGATATCAGCGAGTTCCGAACACCACCATGGTTTTGCCCTTCACATGTACCAGGCCTTGAGATTCCAGGCTTTTGAGTACACGGCCGACCATTTCCCTCGAACACCCGACGATACGGCCTATTTCCTGACGGGTGATCTTGATCTGCATGCCGTCCGGATGGGTCATCGCGTCCGGCTGCTTACAGAGGTCGAGCAGAGTGCGGGCTACCCGGCCGGTCACATCGAGAAATGCCAGGTCGCCGACCTTGCGCGTGGTATTGCGCAAACGTTCGGCCATTTGACTGCCGAGCGCATAAAGGATGTCGGGATCCTGCTGTGTCAGTTCACGGAACTTGGCGTAGCTCAGTTCGGCGACTTCGCACTCGGTCTTGGCGCGGACCCAGGCACTGCGCTCTTTCTCTGAACCTTCCTTTTCGAATAGCCCCATCTCTCCGAAGAAGTCTCCGGAGTTGAGATAGGCAATGATCATTTCTCGGCCGTCATCATCCTCGATCAGGATGGTGACCGAGCCTTTGACGATAAAGAAGAGCGTTTCGCAGCGATCGCCTGCATAGATGATCGTGCTCTTGGCTGTATAGCGCCGACGATGGCAATGCGCGAGTAGTTTGTCGATGTTCTTAATCTTGGGCGTGAGTGTAATAGCGACCATGCTGTAGTCCCGGAAGATGTGTCCAATAGAAGGCAGTTCTTATTATGTATGACTGAGTTCTGTAATCAGGCTGAGGGAGCTTAACAGACCGGTCCGTGTCGACAACAAAACTGCGACACGAATATCAACTTCAAAGCATTCATTTCGTCGGATTGCACCCTCCAGTCGCATTCGATGGTCATGCTAAGCTGCGCTCCTTTTTAACCGGAGTCTATCGATGAAAGCGCGCATTCAGTGGGCCGGCGAAGCGATGTTTCTTGGCGAGTCGGGCAGTGGTCATGTCGTGGTGATGGACGGTCCGCCGGAAAACGGCGGGCGCAATCTCGGTGTTCGCCCAATGGAAATGCTCTTGCTGGGGCTCGGTGGTTGCAGCAACTTCGATGTGGTAAGCATCCTCAAGAAGTCCCGTCAGGCGGTGGAAAGCTGCGAAGCCTTTCTTGAGGCGGAGCGGGCCAGCGAGGATCCCAAGGTATTCACCAAGATCCATCTGCACTTTGTCGTCAAGGGCCGCGCCTTGAAGGACGCTCAGGTCAAGCGGGCTGTAGAGCTTTCGGCCGAGAAGTACTGCTCCGCCTCGATCATGCTTGGGCGAGCAGGCGTGGCAATTACCCATGACTATGAGATTGTCGAGCTGGGCTGAGTAGCTCGGGTAAAAGCCGCTAGCGCTCAGGCTCGGTGCGTCGAGGCTAAATGTAGGCACCAAAGCCAGTGATCGACGCTCTTAGCACTGGAACCTGGCGTCATCAATCTGCATAATGCGCGCCCCGTTTTTAACGGGGCCGTTTCATTAGAACAGCACAGCCACGGTCGCAAATGCGAAGAGGTGTATACGGTCCTACGCAGGTACAGCGTATCTGACGGGCATGCTCAATCACGCGGTGAGCCGCATCAAAGAGAGTCTCCAATGGTGAAAAGCAAACTCAAGCTCCACGGGTTCAACAACCTGACGAAGTCCTTGAGCTTCAATATCTACGACATCTGCTATGCCGAAACCCAGGAAGATCAGCAGGCGTACGTAGAGTACATCGACGAACAGTATGACGCGGAGCGGCTGACGCAGATTCTGACCGATGTTGTGGATATCATTGGTGCGAATATTCTCAATATTGCTCGGCAGGATTACGAACCGCAGGGCGCGAGCGTCACCATTCTCATCTCGGAACAGCCTGTTACGCCGACCGATAGCCAGATTGAAGAATCGCCCGGTCCTCTGCCCGATACGATTCTGGCGCACTTGGACAAGAGCCATATCACGGTTCACACCTACCCCGAGATTCATCCCGTCGAAGGCATTGCAACCTTCCGCGTGGATATCGATGTATCGACTTGTGGCGTTATCTCGCCGCTAAAGGCGCTCAATTATCTGATTCATCAATTCGATTCGGATATCGTCACCGTCGATTATCGCGTTCGCGGTTTCACCCGTGATGTGGAAGGCAAGAAGCACTTCATCGATCATGAAATCAATTCGATTCAGAACTATCTGTCCGATGACACGCGGTCGGCCTATCAGATGACCGATGTAAACGTTTATCAGGAGAACCTCTTCCACACCAAGATGCTGCTGAAGGAATTCGAGCTGGAGAATTATCTGTTCGGTGACGCCACCAGTAATCTCTCTGCGGAGCAGCGTGAGCAAGTGGAAGACCGTCTGCGCCACGAGATGCTGGAGATCTTCTACGCGCGCAATATGCCGGGTAAACCGTAAGAAATAGAAGGGCGCCCATACGGCGCCCTTTTCGTTCCCGCTGGTTAGATCCGGTAGGTGGTTTTCGTCATCACCTTGGCCATTAGACTCATGCCAAATTTGATCGGTGCCGGAAACCGCAAGCCACCGGCATCGAGGGCAGCGGTCGAGTGCTGGGCCTCGTCGGTGCGCATTTGCTCGAGAATGGCCCGCGACTTCTCGTCGCCAGGTGGAATCTGCTGCAGATGTTCATCGAGATGCTTGCAGACCTGATCTTCGGTCGCGGCAACGAAGCCCAGACTGATGCGGTCACTGATCAGCCCGGCGGCAGCGCCGATGCCGAACGACAACCCGTAGAAGACCGGATTGAGCACGCTGGTATGGCTACCTAGTTGGTGGATGCGCTGTTCGCACCAGGCCAGATGATCGATCTCTTCGTCGGCGGCTTGCTCCATCGCCTCGCGAACCTTCGGCAAGCGTGCCGTCAGTGCCTGCCCCTGATACAGCGCCTGTGCGCAGACCTCGCCGGTATGATTGATGCGCATAAGGCCCGCTACGTGACGCGCTTCGCTGTCGCTCAGATCGGTCTCGTTCTTCAATACTGCGGGCGTCGGCCGGTGAGGCTGGCCGCTGAACGGCAGCAGGGTTCTTAACGCGGCATCGGCCTGCATCAGCAGGCGGTCGGCGGGAGAGTATTCGCGTCGGTTGGGCATGTCGCCTCCAGTGTTTCGGAGCAGCCATGGGGCTGCGCTGTACGTCTCGAGTGGGTTGTCGATCAGCCCGGTGGCCAATGCATCTGACGCTGGCCGAGCACATGCATATGTATGTGGTAGACCGTCTGGCCACCCAGGTCGTTGCAGTTCATGACGACCCGGAAGCCTTCCTGGCAGCCTTGCTGTTCAGCGAGGCGCTGGGCGGTGAAGAGGATGTGGCCAGCGAGCGCCTTGTCGTCTTCTTCGCTCAGGTCGTGGAGGGTCGCGATGTGCTTCTTCGGGATGACTAGAAAATGCACCGGTGCCTGGGGTGCGATGTCGTTGAATGCGATGACTTGATCGTCTTCATATATCTTCTGTGCGGGGATGTCCCCGGCCACGATCTTGCAGAACAGACAATCCATGGCGTTTCTCCAGCAAGTGGAACGATCAATCAGTGTAACAGGCCAATTTGAGCCCGGTCAGCCTGCACAGGGGGATAGGGAATGAAGAACGATATTCGTGATCTGGTGTTGGTGCTTGAATCAAGGTTCAGGTTGGTAGTAATCGAGTCCTGGGACGAACGGCGGGTACTGGAAACCTTGACTGGGTTGGCCGTCAGTCGTGGCCTGGTGATGTACGTCTGGTCCGCGACGGAAGGGCTCAGGCATTTGTCGTTTGGCGGCGAGGCGTTGGACGCGGGTGAGAGCTGCGCAGCCGAGGTCGCGCTGAAGCAGGTCAAGCATGATCCGCTTGGCAATCTCTACGTTTTCTGCGACCTGCATCCGTTTCTCGATGAGCCGCGTCTGGTGCGGCTGTTGAAGGAGATCGCGATGACGCAAGAGCCGTCGGCACCGACGCTGGTGCTGGTCTCCCATGCACTCAAGCTGCCGGCGGAGGTCCAGCGATATGCGGCACGGTTCAGTCTGACGCTGCCGTCTGAGGAAGAGTTGCTGGGCATCGTGCGCGATGAGGCGACCCGCTGGAGTGAGCGCAATCGCGGTGCCCGGGTGCGTACCGACAATCGCACGCTGCAACAGGTGTTGAAGAATTTGCGCGGCCTTAGCCATGCCGAGGCCCGCAGCTTGGCGCATAGCCTGATTTGCGACGACGGGGCGATCACTCAGGACGATTTGCCGGAGCTCAACCGCAAGAAATTCGAGCTGCTGGATATGGAGGGCGTGCTCGGTTTCGAATACGAAACGGCGCGGTTCGCCGATGTCGGTGGTTTGCAAAATTTCAAGCGGTGGCTGGGCGAGCGTCAGGGCGCCTTTCTTGCCGGCAGCCGCACGGACATGCCGCGCGGCGTAATGCTGGTTGGCGTGCAGGGAGGCGGCAAGAGCATGGCGGCCAAGGCGGTGGCCGGGCTGTGGGGCTTGCCGTTGCTGCGCCTGGATTTTGCCTGCCTATACAACAAATTCTTCGGAGAGACCGAGCGCAACCTGCGCGAGGCCCTGAAGCTGGCCGAGCAGATGGCGCCGTGCGTGCTGTGGATGGATGAGTTGGAAAAGGGCCTCGCCACGGGCGAAATGGATGGCGGTGTCAGTCAGCGCGTATTGGGTACCTTGCTCACCTGGATGGCCGAGCGTGATGCGCCAGTGTTCATGGTGGCAACCGCCAACGCGGTCGATCGTCTGCCGCCGGAATTGGTGCGCAAGGGCCGCTTCGATGAATTATTTTTCGTTGACTTGCCCGACGAATCGACCCGCGCCGAAATTTTCCGCATTCACCTGGCTCGGCGTGAGCTGAGCGCCGATAGCTTCGATCTGTCAGCACTGGCTGGCGCATGTGATGGCTTCTCCGGCGCAGAGATCGAGCAGGTAGTAGTGGCGGCTGTTTATGCCGGACAAGCTCAATTACGTGAGCCGGACCAGGCGATGCTGCTGGAATGCATCAGAGCGACCTCGCCGCTCTCGGTTGTGATGGCGGAAAAGCTGGACGCTTTGCGAGGCTGGGCTTCTGGGCGCGCGGTGCTGGCCTGATAAGCGCTCGCTTCTATTACGTTTGCTGATATGCCGGCAGGGCAATAGCGGCCAGGATGCCAATGACGGGCACGAGTAGCCAGAGCGAGGCGAGAATTTTTACCGCTCTACTGTTTGGTGGTTGCGGCGGGCCGAAGCGATTCATGCCGTCGTTGCCCGGCATCAGCAGCATTGCCAGTGAAAATAGATTGCCGACTATCGGTACCAGATTGAGCAGTATGAGCCAGCCGGACCACCCGATATCATGCAGACGCTGCACGCAGATTTGTGTGCTGATGAACAGGAAGCCCAGGCCAACAACTCCGATGAGTATCCATCCGAGTATCTCGGAAACGGCTGACGCCATGCTTGCAACGAGGAATAACCCGAGCACTGCGGCCATCAGCGCCATTGACCATGCGAGGTAGCGCAAGCGCCCAATCCGGCCCTGTACGGTAAAGACCTTGAGCTCGCCGTACTCCGGTGTCGGTTCGCCGACCTGAGCTCGGGGTGGGGCATAGGGTTGTGCCGCAGCGAGAATTTCGCCCTGTTTTAATGCTTCGGCCTGCTGCGCCTGGCGTGCCAAATACTTCTGAATAACTACACCACAGCTTCCGCACTGGATGGCGGTTGGCTGCGAATGCCCGCACTTGGGACATTCCATCTGATCGGCAGTCGTTGAGGGCTGGCTTGACAATGTCGATGCGTCGTCAATGAGGCTCAGCGTTAAACCTTTGCTTGCCTCCGGCTCCTTGCGGGCCCGCGCTCCAGCACGTAGCAACGCCTCCAGGTATCGATCGGCTTCGAGCGCACTCAGATTTCGCTTGATATTGACCGAGCCGCGACTGAAGAGACGTTCGACCTTGTCGGCGTCGCTCTTGAACAGTCTGGCCAGGTTACTCTTGACGGTGTCGGCTGACATTCCTGGTTCGAGCTCGCCATCGAAGACGATTCGGTAATGGTCGGCACTCATGCAACATCCTTGTTCCCGGGGGATTAGCTAAAGCCTAAAGCGCTGCTGTGCCGCCAACAAGTTGCAGCGGAGAGCTGGGCATGGCGGTGATGCGAAATGAGATGCGCGTCACGGTTGCCGCAGCCAGCGTTGTGAGAGCTGTGCGGCTTGACCATGGGCGGCCCGGTATTCGCGATCCAGGCGGGCGATCAGCTCTTCGGCGCCCGGTAGATCATGTATCTCGCCCACGCCCTGCCCAGCCGACCAGACGGTCTTCCATGCCTTTGCCTCATCACTGACAGGTTTGAGTTTTTCCGCGTAGTTCATTTTCCCCGTGCCGTTCAGGCGCGCTTCGTCGTAGCCAGCCTGTTGCAGACTCTGGCGCAGAAAGCTCGCCGGCACGCCTGAAACTGCGGCGGTGTGGACGATATCCGCTGCGTGGGCCTGCAGCAGCATTTGTTTATATTCATCCGAGGCCTGGCTCTCGCGGGTGGCGATGAAACGCGTCCCCATGTAGGCGAGATCCGCGCCCAGCAGCTGCGCTGCGAATATTTCGTGGCCGTGGTTGAGGCAGCCTGAGAGCAGCAACGTTTTGTCGAAGAACTGACGAATTTCGGCAATCAACGCAAACGGACTCCAGGTGCCTGCGTGGCCACCAGCGCCGGCGGCAACTGCGATCAGACCGTCGACCCCGGCTTCGGCGGCCTTTTCCGCGTGCCGGCGTGTGGTGACGTCGTGAAAGACCAGGCCGCCGTAGCCATGGACGGCGTCTACCACTTCCTTCACGGCGCCAAGACTGGTGATGACGATTGGGACCTGCTGCTCAACGCAGATCGCAAGATCTGCCTGTAGGCGGGGATTGCTGTGATGCACGATCAGATTGACGGCGTATGGCGCGGCTGCGTGCAGGCCCGACAGCTGCTGGCCTATCTCCAGCAGCCAATCTCGAAGTCCACTGCTTTCCCGCTGATTCAGAGCAGGGAAGCTGCCTACGATGCCGCTACGGCAACATGCGGTAACCAGCGTTGGATTGGACACCAGAAACATCGGCGCGGCGACCAAAGGCAGGCGCAGGCGTTTTTCGAGGAGGGCTGGCAGCGACATGACAGGTTCCTTCAATATGTTCAGAACGGTTTGACGACCACAAGAATGACGATGGCCAGCAGTAGTAACACGGGAAATTCGTTGAACCAGCGGTAGAACACATGGCTGCGGGTGTTCTCGTCGCGCGCGAAGCGCTTCAGTTGCGCGCCGCAAACGTGGTGATAGCCGATCAACAGGACGACCAGCGCCAGTTTGGCGTGTAGCCAACCGCCGCTGCTGAACAATGCGGGGTTCAAAGCGATCATGCCTATCCCGAAAAGCAGCGTGGCGATCATCGAGGGCATCATGATCCCCCGATAGAGCTTGCGCTCCATGACCCTGAATCGCTCGCGACTGGTCGCGTCCTCGCTCATGGCGTGATACACAAACAACCTCGGCAAATAGAACAGCCCGGCGAACCAGCAGACGATCGCAACGATGTGCAGGGCTTTCAGCCAGAGATAGAGCATTCGAGGGTTCCTTGGTTTTCAGAGTCCGACTGATAGTAGAGGCTTGGGGCCCCGCGCGTCATCTAGGTGGTTGGCCCTGGAGGCAGGCACCTTTATCATCAGCGTTCTTTATCGTTTCAATGCGCGAGGCAGCTCATGGTCAAGGTCGGAATCGTTGGCGGCACAGGCTACACCGGGGTTGAACTGCTGCGTCTGTTGGCACAACACCCCCAGGCCGAAGTCGCGGTGATCACGTCTCGTTCCGAGAACGGGGTCAAGGTGACGGATATGTTTCCGAACCTGCGCGGTCATTACGATGAACTGGCCTTTAGCGTGCCGGACACCTCGACGCTGGGCGCCTGCGATGTGGTCTTCTTTGCGACTCCCCATGGCGTTGCCCATGCGCTGGCGGCAGAGCTTTTGGACGCGGGCACTCGAGTCATCGACCTGTCTGCGGACTTCCGTTTGCAGGACGCCGATGAATGGGCTAAGTGGTACGGGCAGCCGCATGGCGCGCCAGGGCTACTGCCAGAGGCCGTATATGGCCTGCCAGAAGTCAACCGCGAGCGGATCAAGGGCGCCCGGCTGATTGCTGTTCCTGGCTGTTATCCGACCGCGACCCAGCTTGGCTACCTACCGCTGCTAGAAAATGGCTTGGCCGATACATCGCGACTGATCGCCGATTGCAAGTCGGGTGTCAGCGGCGCCGGTCGGGCGGCGAAGATAGGGTCTTTGTTCACCGAGGCGGGTGAAAGCATGATGGCTTATGCGGTCAAGGGACATCGCCATCTGCCTGAGATCAGCCAGGGGCTGCGCCGCGCAGCGGGGGGAGACGTCGGGCTAACCTTCGTGCCGCACCTGACGCCAATGATTCGCGGCATCCATGCCACGCTGTACGCGACCGTTGCTGACACCTCTGTGGATTTGCAGGCTCTTTACGAGCAGCGTTACGCCAATGAGCCGTTCGTCGATGTCATGCCGGCAGGCAGCCACCCTGAGACACGTAGCGTGCGTGGCGCCAACATGTGCCGTATCGCGGTTCATCGTCCTCAAGGCGGGGATCTGGTGGTGGTGCTGTCGGTCATCGACAACCTCGTCAAGGGCGCGTCCGGTCAGGCACTGCAGAATATGAACATCGCCTTCGGCCTGGATGAGCGGCTTGGCCTGGCTAACGCGGCGCTGCTGCCCTGAAATGGCGGACGTCAGGCTCGCTGCTCGGAAGAGCACCGCTTCTATGGAATCGGTGTCTGATGAATAGTTGACCAGTTTCGTAGGAGAAGCCGATAATGCGGCGTCAACGCAGTAATGTGCGCTCCCGCGCCAGGAGAACCAAATGAGTGTCGAGTCCTTCACGCCCACCGCGATTCAGTTCAGTCAGGGTGCCGCGAGCAAGGTGAAGAGCCTGGTCGATGAAGAGGGGAATCCGCGGCTGAAGCTGCGCGTCTTCGTTACGGGTGGCGGTTGCTCTGGTTTTCAGTACGGCTTCACCTTCGATGAGGATTTGGCAGAAGATGACACCATCATTGAGCGTGAGGGTGTGAGCCTTGTGGTGGACCCGATGAGCTACCAATATTTGGCTGGCGCTGAAGTCGACTATCAGGAAGGACTGGAAGGGTCTCGCTTCGTCATCAAGAATCCGAATGCCACGACAACTTGTGGTTGCGGTCAGTCCTTCTCGATCTGAAAACGCTTTGCTGAACTGAAACAAGAACACCGCGCCGAGGCGCGGTGTTTTTGTTTGTACTCGTACGCAATGAACATCGCAGATTCAGGCGGGATAGATTGCGCCCAGAACGCGAGGCCCTCGTGCGCCTGTCACGCTAGGTCGGTTGGCAGCGATGCCTTCGAGGCAGCAATGTGCCAGCCAGGCAAAAGCCATGGCTTCTATCCAGTCTGGCTCTACCCCGTACTCTGCGGTGCTGGTCACTTGGCATTCCGGCACTAGCGCTTGCAATCTATGCATCAGCGCAGTGTTGTGCGCGCCGCCGCCGCAAACCAATACTTCCTTTGTCTCGGGTTGGGTGGCAAGCAATGCATCGCAGATACTGCGGGCGGTCAGCTCCAGCAGGGTAGCCTGGACATCTTCTGGGGCAACGCTGGTACACGAGGTGAGGTGGGCATCCAGCCAGGACAGGTTGAACAGCTCTCGTCCCGTGCTCTTCGGTCCTTGGGTGGCGAAGAAGTTGTCGCTGAGAAGTGCTGTGAGTAATCGGGGGTTGACACTGCCGCTTGACGCCCAATCCCCGTTTCGATCGTAGGGACGATTCTGGTGGCGCTGGGTCCAGGCGTCGAGCAGCACATTGCCTGGCCCGCAATCGAAACCACGCGTCGCTTTACCGGGGCAAAGCAGGCTGAGGTTGCTGAATCCACCGATATTGAGCACCGCTCTGGCGCGAGCTGCATCGCTGAACATCGCCTCATGGAACGCTGGTACCAAGGGCGCCCCTTGGCCGCCGGCGGCCATGTCGCGCCGCCGGAAATCAGCTACTACGCTGATGGTTGTCAACTCCGCCAGCAGCGAGGGGTGCCCGATCTGGATAGTGAAGGCGCGTTGCGGCTCATGCCGTACCGTCTGCCCATGGCTGCCTATGGCACGAATGGCTGTTGCGTCGGTCTGCGCCTTGCCGAGCAATTTCTGTATCCCATCGCTTGCCAACTCAGCCCAGGCTTGCTCAGCCATCGCGGCTCGGGCTAGTTCGTCCGGGCCGCTAGAGCACAGGTCGAGCAAGTCTTGCTTCAACTGCGAAGGCATCGGCTCGTAATGCGTGGCAAGCAGGGTCGTCCGCTCGTTCTGCTCGATCAAGGCAAAGTCCAGGCCGTCCAGACTGGTACCTGACATGACCCCGATATAGCGCGGCATTACTCGCCCTTCATGGCCAGCATGGTCGCCCGTTCTTCATCCATGCGCGCCATCAGGGGCTTGCTCAACTGCATGAAGCGCTGTTGTTCGTTTTTTGCAATCGGGTCCGCCATGGGGAGTTTTAGCCCCAGTGGATCGACGTGCACACCGTCGACTTGGAATTCATAGTGCAGGTGCGGGCCGGTGGACAGGCCTGTCGTGCCGATATAGCCGATAATCTGACCTTGTTTGACCGCTGAGCCGTTGCGCACGCCTTTGGCGAAGCCCTGCATATGAGCGTAAAGCGTACGGTAGCGGTTGCCGTGCTGAAGCACCACGGTGTTGCCATATCCGCCCTTGCGGCCCGCTAGGAGCACTTTACCGTCACCGGCGGCCTTGATAGGCGTGCCCCGTGGCGCGGCATAGTCCACACCCTTGTGGGCACGGATCTTGTTCAGGATCGGATGCTTTCGACCGTTTGAAAAGCGTGAGCTGATGCGGGCGAAATCCACTGGCGTGCGAATGAAAGCCTTGCGCATGCTTTTACCATCGGCTGTGTAGTAGCTGCTGCCACCCTGCTTGTTGGTATAGCGAACAGCGGTGTAGCTTTTGCCTCGGTTAGTAAAGCGGGCCGCGAGAATGTTCCCTGTTCCGACTTTCTCACCGGCAACGGTCTTCTGCTCGTAGATGACTTCGAACGAGTCGCCTTTGCGTATATCCATGGCGAAGTCGATGTCGTAACCGAACACGTTGGCTAGATCCATCGTGAGGTTATGGCTGAGGCCTGCGCGCTTGGCGGCAAGAAACAGGCTGCTTTCTATCTGGCCGAAGGCGTAGGCGGTGCTGACGTCCGGCTTGAGTTGTTCTTTCTTGAATACATAGCCTGTGCTAGACCGCTCTAGGTGCACGCTTTCCAGTTTGTTCAGTGGGCTGCGCAGCTGAGCCAGGTTGCCTTGCTCATCCAGTTCGATCTCGAGACGCTGACCAACTTTGAGGTGCGCAAGCTGCTTCGCCTCCTTGCTGCTTGTCAGTACCTCATGGACTGTGGATTGCGGCAGGCCTACTTTTGCGAATACGGTCGATAGCGTATCTCCATTGGCAACGACCACTTCTTTCGAGAGAGGCTTTGCCTCGACGGCTTTTTCTTCGTCTTGTTTCGGCTCGGGCAGCGATACCTGAAACTCAGGCTCGTCAGCGTTTTCGATCGAAGCGAACGGCGTCTCCGAGACATCGCTTACGAGAGGCTCTTCGCTTACGGTTGCGAGCTCTGCGGCGGTATCGAGGCTAAGATCGAGAAAGGTCTTTTTCGCTTCGACTTCTCGGGATGGAAATACAAGAAGTGCCAGGCTCAGAAGCGCAGCTACACCGCTTGCAGCCAGGAGATGGCTCTTCGGGTAGAGAGGGGCTTTCGATTTTGAATAGGTCATTAGATATCTAGAGAATGTCTGGCGATATTTTGTACAGAGAAAATATCTGTCTAAAATATAACCAAAGTGCTGTTGAGGCAACCCTGAATTCCTGTCCCCACCTGTTGGTTCACATTCGCTGCCGTTGAATTTTCCCGGCGTTCTTGTAAGGTTGACCCCCTTTATTTCCTGGTATGGGGCCTCCAATGAAGTCGGTTCAAGAGCAGTTGTCGGTGATCAGGCGGGGCGCTGACGAAGTGCTCGTCGAGGCGGAGTTGGTCAGCAAACTCAATCGCGGCCTTCCACTTCGAATCAAGGCTGGTTTCGATCCAACAGCCCCGGACCTTCATCTTGGGCACACGGTGCTTATTAATAAGCTGCGTCAGTTCCAGGACCTGGGGCATCAAGTTGTCTTCCTTATAGGCGATTTCACCGGGATGATCGGTGACCCGAGCGGCAAGAGCGCAACGCGGCCGCCCTTGACGCGTGAGCAGGTTTTGGAAAACGCAGAAACCTATAAGAACCAGGTATTCAAAATCCTTGATCCGACCAAGACTGAAGTCGCTTTCAACTCATCCTGGATGGATCAGCTGACCCCGTCGGACTTCATTCGTCTCGCCTCGCAGTACACCGTAGCTCGTATGCTGGAGCGAGATGATTTCAGTAAGCGCTACTCGACCAATCAATCTATAGCGATTCACGAATTCCTCTACCCGCTGGTTCAAGGGTATGACTCCGTTGCGCTACGCGCGGACGTGGAGCTTGGTGGGACGGACCAGAAATTCAACCTCCTGATGGGGCGTGAGCTGCAGCGTTCTTATGGGCAAGAGTCTCAATGCATTGTCACCATGCCTCTTCTTGAGGGATTGGACGGTGTGAAGAAGATGTCCAAGTCACTTGGCAACTATGTTGGGATCCAGGAAGCGCCGGGTGTTATGTACAGCAAGCTGGTATCGATCCCGGATGTACTGATGTGGCGTTACTTCGAGTTGTTGAGTTTTCGCGACATGGCTGAAATCGAAGAGTTTCAGGCGGACGTGGCGCGTGGCGCGAATCCGCGCGACATCAAGATCAAGCTCGCCGAGGAGATCGTGGCTCGTTTCCATGGCGAGGAGGCCGCCGCGACAGCTCACCGATCGGCGGGTAATAGAATGAAAGAGGGCGAGCTTCCTGAAGATATTCCCGAGATCGAACTGCAATCTGCCGAAGATATGCCCATCTCTTCGGTGTTGAATCGAGCGGGCCTTGTAAAGAACGCGGCAGTGGCTCGTGATCTGCTGGCCTCGGGCGGGGTTCGGGTGGATGGCGACGTCGTTGATCGAACCTTTATCGTTAGGCTTGGTAGTACGCACGTGTGCCAGGCGGGCAAGAAGTCCTTTGGGCGGGTTTCGCTCAAGGCTGAACAAAACTGAAAACAACCGTTGACGTGGTTTTGTGAGTGCCTATAAT
>NZ_JAKOEN010000002.1:0-147170 GCF_022355455.1 Pseudomonas sp. KSR10
GTTCGTTGACAAGAACGCAGGCCTGGATAAATCGGTAAGCGGCTCGGGTATCGCTCTGACCGGCGATGAGGCCAACAACTACGCCTTCGATACCGGTGCGCAGATCGGTAAAGCGGATATCGATCGGAAGACCATCACCGCGGTGGTCAATATCGCTGACAAGGTCTACGACGGGAATGGCACTGCCGTCATCCGCGATACGAAGCTCAATGGAGTGATTACCGGCGACGATATCAGCGCTTCAGGTACCGCGGCGTTCAGCGACCCGGCAGCAGGGCAGAACAAAACGGTCGCTGTGGAACTGCAACTGGCTGGCGGGGATGCCGACAACTACACCTTGGCTGATTCGCCCGTGTTTGGCGAGGCAACGATCCAGGCGCCGTACTATGTTCCGGCGGGATTGATTGCAGAGCCGAGCGGCGCCAATGGCACTGAACTATCGCGTGATCGCTCCACCAATCGACCTGTACTTGAGACCTCAATCGGTCCTTGGCCGGTACTTGCAGACACGTTGTACAACATCGTCCCGGAACGCTCCGAACCGCCGCAGGGCTCAGGCGAGGCTGCCACGGTTGTACGAGGATCCGCCCTCAGCATGGGAACAATCCTGAGCCTCACGCTCGAGGATACCCGACTGGAACCGGCCTCCACGAACACCCTGGCGCTTTATGACCGCGATCCTGGCCAACCGCTGAGGGGGCAAGGGCTGTACTCGGCCACGGACCTGGGCAGCAGCATTACGCTGGAGCGGGAGGCGTCGCTTGTCGGTCAGTCTCCTTTGCTGGAGCGATCCAGCATAGTCAGCTCGCACGGCGTTGTGCCTCTCGCTGGTGGTACCTGGTTGAATCTGCAGGTCGCGCTACTGAAAGGCGGGGCTCTGTTGATTGAGGTGGGCCAAACGGGCGCGGGCCTGACCAGCGAAGAGATTGCGGCGTACGGGCTGGCCGTGTCGAAAAAGCGATTGGGTGTAAATGTCCAGGCGCTTAGGACCGTGGTGATTGAAAGGGCGCGCAACTTGGCGAGCAGCGAAGAAGTCTCGCAAATCGGTATGTGACCGATTAGCGGAACAAGACGCCCTGAAAGCTATACAGAGCGCCCAGTGACTGGGCGCTTTTGATTTCAATCAGATAAGGCGGCCGCGTGTGTTATGCGCGGCGCACCTTGTGTCTGGCCGCGTTTGCGGCGTCGCGCATGGCGACCCTCCGTCGTTCTGGTTATCGGTCATCCTGCACGTGAATCGATAAACAAAATTCGCCCTTTGGGTAACGCATTGGTTGTTATGTTTCCATCACTCTATCCCGTGGAGAAGCAGCATCTCCCCACGCCCGAGACGGCCGATTTGGTCGAAACGTCGGTGGACGGTTATCTGGATACGCTTTGCGATCTGGCAAGGCGCCTCCTGTCAGTCGATACGGTACTGCTCTCGATATTCGGTGACGAGCTGGGGCGATTGGCAGCAGGAACGACGCTCAAGGGCGTTGGCGACAACGACGAGATAGCCAGATGGCTACAGAATGCGCCGATGGATAAAACACTCGTGATCGCCGATGGTGCGGTTGACGATCGCTTATCCAATAGCCCATTCAGGGCTCTCGGCGTCCGTTTTTTTGCAGGCCAGCCGCTCATCATCGCCGGGCACCGTATCGGCGCATTCTGCCTGCTCGATTCGAAAGCGCGGAGCCTCAACGACCTGTGCATCGATCATCTGCGGCAATGGGCGCATCTGGCGGAAGGCTACATACGGGTATCCAGCCAGAAAGCGCAGATCGCCGAGCTTCGCGAAGCACTTCGGCGCGAACAGCGCATGGCCATGATCGATCCTTTGACAGGCACCTGGAACCGTCTGGGCTTGACGCGTCTGTTCGATGTCATTCGTTCGAATCTGCCGAAAAACCACAGGGTTGGTATCGCGTACTGTGACTTGGACAACTTCAAACGGATCAACGAACGATACGGCCACGCCACCGGTGATGAAGCGCTGAAGCTGGCAGCGCAAGCAATGACCAGCATACTGCGCGAGGGCGATATCCTTTGTCGGTTGGGCGGCGAGGAGTTCGTGGTATTGGCGCCGGTGAGGAACGAGAGTGAGATCACGCCCATCGCCGAACGTCTTTGTCACGCGGTGCGCATGGCATCTGTGGGGTTTCCGTCACGCCTTTCAACCAGCATTGGCACGTCAGTGCTGGGGGCAGACGAGATGCTTCGGGAAGGGCTTCATCGAGCCGATGCTGCCTTATTGCTCGCCAAGGCGGCAGGCAAGAACAGAGTGATAGCCGCTGCTACGTAGCGCTTACAAACACGCGTCAGGAGAGTCGCTCGCTGGGTACGGCCTACGCTCTGGAGACTCACGCCGCTCGGGTGCGGCCGTCGGCTGGACGAGGGTGCCGCTGGGTAGACCAGACGAGGCAGTTCTCGTTATAGATCGTTTGCTCAATCCGGCTCGCATTACGAGAGGGTTGACCAACACCCGACCCAGCGCACCACGCGATCTTGACAGCAACGAAACGCTTCTATCAAATGTTACGATATAACATCTGTTAGAGGTCGTGATGCGTAAAAGAGTTTCAACAGGATTTATCGGCATGGCGGCAATGACGGGCTTGGCCGCCATGCCGGCGTGGGCGCAAGAGGCCGAAACCACGGTGCTCGAAGAGGTGGTGGTCACGGCGGATCGAGAGGACGACGAAGCCCGGGGCTATCGCACTCGGCGTTCGGCCAGTGCAACCAAAACAGACAGTCCGCTTGAGGAGGTCCCGCAGGCGGTAAGTGTCATTCCCGCCACGGTCCTTGATGACCTCGGCAGCCCGCGGATCGAGAAGGCGCTGGACTATGCGGGAGGTGTAGCGCGCCAGAACGACTTTGGCGGCTTGACCATGTACGAATACAGCATCCGCGGGTTGACCACTTCGGAGTTCTACAAGGACGGCTTCAGCGTCAACCGCGGCTACATGAATCCGCAGGATCCATCGAACGTCGAGCGCATCGATGTGCTCAAGGGTCCGGCGTCCAGCCTTTATGGTCGTGGCGACCCGGGCGGCACCATCAATATCGTCAGCAAGCGTCCGGAGTACGATCGGTTCGCCCGTCTGGATCTGAGTGCCGGTCGCTGGGATCGCTACCGCAGCAGCCTGGATGTGAATACGCCGCTGGATGAAGACGGGAAGGTTCTCTACCGGATGAATCTGGCGGTGGAGGACAACAAGAGTTTCCGCAATTACCGCTCCGGTGAACGCCAATTCATCGCACCGGCGTTCAGCTGGGAGCTGTCGCCGCAAACCCGTTTGTTGGTGCAAGCGGAGGTGATCCGCAGCAGCCAGGTATTCGACCGAGGCGTGGTTGCGCCGAACGACCGGCTCGGCAGCGTATCGCGTTCGACGTTCCTGGGTGAGCCTGGCGACGGCGATATCCGCAACAACAACGAGAGTCTGCAGGCCGAGATCGAGCATGACCTGAACACAAGTTGGACGGTTCGGCTAGCCAGCCATTACAAGCAAGGGCGGCTGAACGGCGGCGCCACCGAGGCGAGCAGCTTCGCCGATGCACGTACGATCAATCGTGAGTACCGCTATCGCGACTTCGACTGGCAGGACAGCATCACCCAGCTCGAATTGCGTGGCTTGGTGTATACCGGCAGCGTCGAGCACAACCTGCTCATCGGCACGGAATACGAGCGTTATGCCAAGAGCGAGCGGCTGATGCGTTCCCAGCCGATTTCGCAAATCGATATCTACCAACCGGTCTACGGCCAGCCGCGACCACCGTTCAGCATCGGTCCGGGCGGGCGTAGCACTGACCGTCATGAGCTGGTCCATTCCCGCTCGTTGAATCTGCAAGACCAGATGCGTTTTACCGAAAAACTCTTCGGCGTCATCGGCGCTCGCTACGACCATTACGAGCATCGTCTGGACAACGAAATCAACGGCAAGCGCACGGAGCAGACGCACGAGAAAATCACCCCGCGTATCGGCGCGCTGTACCAGTTCATACCCGAGGTCGGGGTATTCGCCAACGCTTCGCAATCGTTCAAACCCAACAGCGGTGCCGATGCCGCTAACCGGCCGTTCGATCCGGAGGAGGGGGTTGGCTATGAGGCCGGTTTAAAACTGGATCTGCTCGACAGCCGCCTGGGCATGACCATTGCTGCCTTCCACCTGACCAAAGAAAACGTGCTCACCGCCAACCCGGCCGATACGAGCAGCCAGATCGCAGCCGGAGAAGTGCGCAGCCGGGGTATCGATCTGCAACTGACCGGCCAAATCACCGATGAGATACGCCTGATCGGCGCTTATGCCTACGTCGACGCCGAGGTGACGAAGGACAACACCATCGAGCGCGGCAGCCGTCTGCTCAACGTGCCAGAACACAGCGGCAGCCTACTTGGCGTGTACGAATTCCTCGACGGAGGGCTGCAAGGCCTGGAGCTCGGTGGTGGCGTTAACTACGTCGGCGACCGGTCCGGCAACGTTTCGGACAGTGGCTTCGAACTGCCCGGCTACACCACGGTGGATTTGCTCGCACGTTACAAGGCGACACCGGACCTGACCCTGGGTGTGAACCTCAACAACGCCTTCGATCGTACCTATTACGAGCGCTCCTACAGCAGCGTCTGGGTGATGCCGGGCGACCCGCGCAACCTCAGTTTAAGCCTGTCACTGAATTTGTAACGACCGCCCCGGCTCGATCCGCGAGCCAGGCCCACGAGACCGCAAGGAAAACGAATGAACAAGCAACACGCAAAAATCGCCGCGGCGTTGATAGCCATGTTGATGGCTGGACAGGCCTCGGCTCATGGCATGTGGACAGAGGAGCGCCGTGGCAATATCGAGGTGATCTACGGTCATGGCGCCGAAGACAACGCCTACGACGCCAAGAAAATCTCCGGCGCCTGGGCGACCGACCTGCATGGCGGGCGAATCCCGGTCACGGTCGAGCGTCTCGGTGACCACGCACGGCTGCAACCCCTACAGCCGCCAGCCGTGATCGCGGTGGCGCTGGACAACGGCTACTGGACGCAAGCCCCGGATAAAACATGGCGCAATGTCGGTGAAAGCCAGGTGCCCGGCGCGCTGGATTCCGGGCGCTATTACAAATACAGCCTTGCGCTGCTCGAAGAGGGCGCGAAGCTGCCAGCGCTGGATAAACTCAAGCTGGTCATCGTGCCCCAGGTCGATCCGCTATCGCTGAATATGGGCGACGCGTTGCCGGTACAGGTGCTTGTCGATGGCAAACCCGCCGAAGGCATCGAGCTGTTCGGTGACTACATCAACGACCCGGATCATGTCGTCGCGACCACCGACGCCCAGGGCAAGGCCGTCGTTCCGGTGCGTAACCGGGAGTTCAACGTAATCGGCGCCTCGACGAGCATCGCCAGCGAAGATCCGGATGCTCGCGTTCGCGGTATGTTCACCTCGCTGAGTTTTCGCAAGGCGGATCATCAGCATTGAGTCAGATGCCGCCCCGGTGGGGCGGCGTTTCAGAGTGAGAGCCTTACTTGGGTAGATCGGACGGGTAACTGTCCACGACCCGGCGGTATTGGCTCGGCGAGGCGCCGATGTGCTGTTGAAAGAACCGCGTGAAATGCCCTTGCTCGGAAAAGCCCAGATTCTCGGCGAGCTTACCCAAGGTTCCGCTTCGTTCACGCTCCAGCCAAGAGAAGGCCTGACGCATGCGTGCATCGTTGAGCATCAGCATGGGCGTCATACCGGTGTTCTGTCGGAACAGGGTAAAAAAATGTGCACGCGACAAGCCGCCAGCCAACGCGGCGTTTGCGATGCAATCCGGGTCGTCCAGGTGCGTCTGCAGGTATTCGCAGGCTCGGCGGATGCGCGCATCGGCGAACCCCTGTCGAGGCGGAAGTCCCAATCGGCGAAGGTGTTGCCATTGAGAAAAGTCCTCGATCAGCTCGATCAGAAAGTCGAACAGTAGAAACTCGATACGCTCCAGTGGAACGAGGCTGGACGAGTAAGCCTCGGCGATCAGCCGGTCGGCCATCGCCCGATTCTTGCCACTGAGCTCGATACAGGGCTGGGAGAAGAACTCGGGATGGCCGCTGAGCGCCAATGACTGCTGAGCGTCTGCCAGCCACGCCGGCTCGATGTAGAGCGCCAGTATCTGTGTGTACTCGGCGCCCTGTTGGTAGTCGTAATAGTGCGGCTGCCAGGCGTTGACCAGCACAGCACTGCGGTCGGTGAGCGGAACCTGGCGGCCATTGACGTTGAAGAAGGTATCCGCCCCGGCCGCCTTCACCAACACATGGCATTCGTGATGCGAGTGGGTGACCAGCGGCTTGTCCATGTCGAGGAGCGCAACCCGGCCGAACTTTCCATGAAATACACGTTGGGCAATGGACATCCTTAGCACCTCGATGTAAGGCCGGGACCATGACGGCCGGCGGCTGTGGATGGATCAACGATCGAGCCATGTATCACGACATCCTCGATCGTCGGCTGGCTGGCTGGCTGGCTGGCTGGCTGGCAAGGCGACCAGACATTCCCGGCGCGCTTCATAGCGCATCCCGCGCCTTGCCTCGATAAACGCGCAGCACATCAGCCATCACCGAAAGGGCGATTTCGGCGGGCGTCTTGCTACCCAGGTCGAGCCCGATGGGCATGTGGATACGTTCGATTTCTTCCTGGGTAAGCCCGCCGACGCGTTGCAGTCTTTCGGCCCGTTTGGCTGAGGTGAGTCGTGAGCCCATGGCGCCGATATAAAACGCCGGGGTTCGTACGGCCTCCATCAGCGCCAGATCATCGATACGCGGATCATGGGTCAGCGCGACCACGGCGGTGGCTTCGTGACATCCACCGGAGGCGATGAACACGGACGGTAACACCGGTTGCACCGCAATGCCTTCGATCAGCATGCCTTGCATGTCCTCGCGCGGATCGCAGGCGATCACTTCGCAACCCAGCGTGCGGGCAAAGCTGGCGCAGGCTTGCGCCACTGGCGATACGCCGGCCAGCAGCAGTCGTAGCGCTGGGCCGACACGGATTTCCACGTGTTCCCCCTTGATACATGTCTGCTCGCCGCCATGGTCCGGCAGCAACTCAGCGAATCCGCTGGTCAGATCCACGCGGCGCAGCAAACGCCGCTGGCCCTGCAGCGTTGCCTGGAGTGTTAACAGGTGGGTTCGCCATGCCTCGCTAGGCGCATGATGTTCCACCAGTATCTGCAAGATGCCCCCGCAGGGCAGCCGCAGACGGCGCCGATCATCGTCCGACTCGCCGTAGCGCACGATTTGCGCGGGCGCTTGCAGCTCGCCCTGCGCCAAGCTGGCAAGAAACTCCTCCTCGACGCAGCCGCCGGACAGCGAGCCTGCATGGGCGCCATCGGCGCGGGCAACGAGGAGGGCGCCTGGTGCTCGTGGTGCTGAGCCATAGGTCGACAGCACCGTGCAGAACCACACATCCTGCCCGTTTGCTACCCATTGCAGGGCCTGTTCGATCACCTGCAGATCAAGATGTTGCATGTCGTTTCCCCCTGGCTGCTGACAACGCACTGGTGGGCGCCGGCAATCGGTTACCCTTCGGGTTCGTTGTGTTCAGGAAACCTGTGAAATGTCTTGCTCTGTTCTCGACATCGGTACGGCGGAACTCGAATACCGATTGCTGCATACCACGGATCCGACCCACCCGACGCTCGTTCTGCTGCATGAGGGATTGGGTTGCGTCGCGCTGTGGAAGGATTTTCCCGAGGCGTTGGCTGCCAGAACGCGCTGGCCAGTACTCGCCTACAGCCGCCAGGGCTACGGCGCATCGAGCCCGGTGCCGTTGCCGCGTGGGCTGGACTACCTGAGCGTGGCCGGCCCGGACGAGCTGGCACGCGTACTCGATTCGCTGGCGCTCGAGCGTGTGGTGCTCGTCGGCCACAGCGATGGCGCCTCGATCGCGCTGGCTTATGCGGCGCGCAATGATCCTCGTGTTCGGGGTGTGGTAGCCCTGGCACCGCACGTGGCCGTCGAGCAAGCGAGCCTCGCCGGCATCCGGCGAACCCTCGATGCGTTTCGCACCGGCCATTTGCGTGAGCGGCTCGCCATCCATCATGGCGACAACACCGATTGTGCGTTCCGCGGGTGGAGCGATACCTGGTTGCGGTCGGAATTCAGCGGTTGGAATTTGCTTGATCAGCTGCCGCGTATCGCACTGCCGATTCTGGCGGTACAAGGACGCGATGACGAATACGCAACGGCCGAGCAGCTGGAACTGATCGAACAGCTTGTGCCTGACAGCCGCGTCGAGTTTCTCGATAACTGCCGACACTTTCCGCAGAACCAGGCCCGCGATCGGACCCTCGATCTGATCGAGGACTACCTGGCGATACTCCAAACCTAGCCTGGCGGAGCCCGGCTGGTTTTCTGACAGCTGCCTCATCTCACGCATTCTCGGAGGCGTTCAACGCCTCGATGTCATCGAGCGTCGGGACGGCTTCGGGCTCGTCACGCCAGCGCCGCACGATGCCCAGCTCGATATCGAACATATCGAGGACGCGTCCGAGCGTATGGTTGACCATGTCGTCGATCGAAGCTGGGCGCGCATAGAACGCCGGGACCGGTGGTGCGATTACCGCGCCGAGTTCAGCCAGTTCGGTCATGGTGCGTAGATGGTTCCGGTGCAACGGCGTCTCACGAACCATCAACACCAAACGACGTTGCTCCTTCAGGATCACGTCTGCGGCGCGGGTGAGCAGTGAGGACGTCACGCCACTGGCGATTTCCGACATTGTACGCACCGAACACGGGGCGACGATCATGCCCATGGTCTTGAACGAGCCGCTGGCGATGGCCGCACCGATGTCCTGATTGGAATAGTTCACCGTCGCCATGGTCTTGAGCTCCGACCACGAGAGGCCGGTTTCGTGAGCGAGGGTGATCAGCGCCGATTTGGTGACCATCAAATGAGTCTCGATCGGTGTGTCGCGCAGCAATTCCAGTAGACGCACGCCGTATATCGCGCCAGAGGCGCCGGATATACCGATGATGAGCCGCTGTGGACGCGGATTAGCTGATGTCATGTTCAGTGTCCTGTATCGCGCCTTCCTTATAGAAATGGATGGCGTTGAGAGCGGTGCCCAGCGTCTTGCTGATGATGTCGATGAACAGCGTGGCGGCAGGCGTCAGGGGGCGGCGGCTGTCATGTACGCAGACCATGCGGCGGGTGATGCCAGGGGTGGCGATTGGATAGGCGCGCAAAGCGCCTTCCTCGAGGCCGCGCTGTAAGACGGTTGCCGGAAGCAGGCTGATCCAGTCGCTGCGACGTAGAAAACTCTCGATCACGGTCAGGTCGTCGAGCTCGAGATGCGGGGCCAATTCGATGCCATGCACCGCGAGGGCCTGATCGATGACGATGCGCAAGCCGTGGCGGCGGGACGGCAGCACCAGTTTCAGTTGAGCCAGCTCGGCGAGCGGCACGGGCGTTTGCATGCGCAATCGGGTCGTGGCGCCGGTTGCGACGAGCAGCTCTTCGTCGAGGATATCGATCCGGTTCAGGTGCTCCTGCTGGAAGCTCTGGTTGATAACGGCGAAGTCCAGTGCCCCGGACAACACGCGATCGATCAGGTCCTGGCTGTAGCCGTAGCTGACCTGAAGCTCAACGTCCGGGTGGTGCTCGACGAAGTAGGCCAGGGTGCTGGCCAGCGCCTGGTTGGCAGCCGAAGCGATCAGCCCGGCGTTGATTCGTCCGCCAATCTTGCCGCTACGGTCGATCAACGTTTGCCGTGCTTCGAGCAGCTCACCGAGGATCGGCATGAACAGACGATAGGCCTGTACGCCGGCCTCGGTCGGCGTCATGCCTTTGGGCGTGCGCTCGAACAGCGGTTGGCCGAGTTCCTCTTCCAGCTTGGCGATCTGCATCGACAAGGCGGGCTGCACGATGTTCAGACGCTGCGCCGCCTTGGTGACCGAGCCCTCTTCATACAGGCAGGTGAAGTATCTCAGTTGGCGCAGTTCCATCTCTGAACCTCGGCAAGTTGGCGACCTATAGGGTGCCGACATTCTGGTAGACGTGCTTGAGCTCTGTAAAATCCAGCAGCGCATCGTAGCCGTGCAATCGTCCCAGCCCGCTTTTGCGGTAGCCGCCCGTTTCGGCCTCGGCGAACAGTTTGTTGTGGTCGTTGATCCATACGGTGCCGTTGCGCAGCACCCGGGCAAGGCGCATGGCGCGAGCGCCATCCCGTGTCCAGATGCTCGCCGCCAGGCCGAAGGCCGAATGGTTGGCACGTACTACCGCTTCGGTGTCGTCCTCGAATGCTTCCACGACAAGCAGGGGGCCGAAGATTTCCTCCTGACAGAAGAACGCCGCACTGTCGCGATGGGCGATCAGCGTTGGAGAGAGAAAGGCGCCGGCTTCCAGCGGGCCACCCGGCTGGTTGCCGGCAAGCAGTACCTCGTCACAACTGTCCATCGCTTCGGCGATGCGCTGGCCCACCAGGTCGCGAGAACGCCAGTCGATCAACGGCCCCATCTGTGTGGTTGTCTCCAGTCCATGGCCGAGGCGGACCTCGGAAAGCGCGGCGGTGAGCGCCGTTTTCATTTCCGCCAGGCGGCTGGCGTGTACCAATACGCGGCGGGCAGCCGTGCACTGTTGGCCTGAAATGATCGTCGACGCGGCGGCAAGCTTAGGTGCGACAGCGGCGATGTCCGCATCTTCAAGCACCAGGCAGCAAGATTTGCCACCCAACTCCAACGACAGTTTCTTCATGGTCGGAGCCGCGTCCTGCATGATCCGTGTTCCGGTTGCCGTCGAGCCGGTGAAACTGAGCACATCCACTTCGGGTGAGGCGACCAGATACGCTGCACCGGCGTGACCGGTTTCGGCGAACAAATTGACGGCACCGCGTGGCAGCGTAGGCAGTTGCAACAAAGGTTCGAGAAATGCGGCGTTGAACAGTGCAGTTTGTGCTGCCGGTTTGATCACGCAGGTACAGCCCGCCGCCAGCGCAGGCGCCAATGCTCGCACCAGCAGAACGGCCGGGGCGTTCCAGGGAATGATCAGCGCGGCTACCCCCGCGGGCTCACGAAGCATGGTGGAAAATTCGCCGGGAGCCACTTCCAGTACGTGACCTGGAATATGACGAGCCAAGCCGGCGTAGTAGAGAATTTCGGAGATGGCGCCCGCCACCTCGCCGCGCGATTGCGCAAGCGCCTTACCGTTTTCTCGCGTGAGCAGAATCGCCAGCTCCTCCTGACGACTGCCGAGCGCGGCTGCCCATTCCAGCAGGATCTGTTGACGCAGACGCGGATTCTGCGACCACTGCGGTGCTACGAACGCGCGTGACGCCGCGTCTACGGCGGCTTGGGCTTCGGCCAATCCTCCATCGGCAAACCGGCCGATGATCTCGCCATTGGCCGGATCGAGACTGTCGCTCCACTGACCGCTCTCGCACCACTCTCCGTCGATGAAGTGTCGGACCTGCATGGGCTTCTCCTGTCGGGTATGTCTTGTTCGGATCGATCAGCCGATCGAAGGGGCTGAGTGCGGTGACCGGTAGCGGCTCGGTGTTCGGCGGTGGCTTCAGTTGGCTGTCTACGGCCGCCGCTGCACACCGCGCCAGCCACGGAAGCGGTATATGGCTAGCGTCCTCGGTCGTTCGGTTCCGCTACGCCTGGCTGAACTGTCGTTCCCAATCGTCGCCGGCCGGTTGGCAGACATCGGCAAGGTTCACTTCGGCTTCGCCCGGCACTCGGATGCGCTTGAAACGCATCGGTGGCGCCGCCAACGGCACGGTGGCATCGAAGCCCATCTTCGAGCCGACGCCGTCACGGGTGGAGGGATCGAGCTTGGACCCCTGGGCTTCGTGGATCAGCACCAGATCGCGATCCGCCTGGAAGCGTGTTGCCACCGCCCACTCGACCTCGGTGGGGTTGTGTATGTCGACGTCGGTGTCGACCACCACCACGTGCTTGATGTCGTAGTGGCCGCCGAGCGCGCCGAGAATCACGTTCTTCGCTTCCCCTTCCGAGCGTTTGTCGATCTGCACGTAGAGGTGATAACGACATACCCCTCCGCGCGCCAGATGCACATCGCGCACCGACGGGAAGCTGCGTCGCAGGTGAGCGAGCATGGTCGCTTCGCGCGGAATGCCGCCGAGCAGCAAATGCTCCAGGCCACCGCCAACGATGGTGTGGAACATCGGCGATTGGCGGTGGGTGATGGCGTCCACCTCGATCACATGGCGCTCGGCGCGCTCGCCGTAGTACTGCGGAAATTCGCCGAACGGGCCTTCTTCCTCGCGTGTGTTGGCCAGCAGGCGACCCTCGATGACGATCTCAGCATCGGCCGGCACCCGAATGCGGTTGGTCACGCATTTCGCCACTGGCAGCGGCCGGCCCCGCAGCGCACCGGCGATTTCCAGTTCGTCGTGATCGATGGGCACGATAGCCTGCGAGGCCATGAGCGTCAGGGGGTCGCAGCCGACCACCACGGCGACTTCGAGGTCTTCGTTGTTGCGCTCGGTCTCCTGGAAATAGGCCAGGGTATGGCGTGGCAGCAACAAAGCACCGAGACGATTGGCACTGCTGACTTGCAGCCGATGGATGGAAACGTTCTGCACGCCTGTACGTGGATTTCGGGTGATCAGCAAACCGGCCGTGATGTAGGCACCGCTGTCGTGTTCGTTGTGCGTGGGGATGGGCAGTTGCGTGAGCAGGTCGACCTCGTGATGCACCACTTGCTGACAGGCGGGCTCGGTCACTTCCTGCCAGGGCGAGGGCTCGAGGCAAGCTTGCTCGAAGCGGGCCAGGACCTGGCTGGGCTCGACGCCCATCGCCTCGGCCATCCATTGACGGTCCGAGAGCAGCCCCGAAATCACCGGAATCATGTGCCCATCGGGTTGCAGAAACAGCGACGCGCTGTGACCGTCCAGGCGATTGGCGATGGCCGCAACGCCGAAGCGAAGCTCGGTACCCGGGCGGACTACGCTTAGCCGCTGGGTCTTCTGTAGATGATCCAGCCAGCCGCGCAGACTGGCGCCAACCGGCTGGGTAGCTGCAGTGGAATCGACCGAGGAGGAGGGCGTGGACGGCATGGCGAGTTCTCTCGTGGTTATTGTTTTGGCCATGCTAGGAGCGCCGAACAAGTCTGCCTATTAGGGTTTTCTGATGCTCGCCATCAGCATCGGCGATGTCTGATCATCTGGTCGAAAAGGCGCCCGGACGCCCTGCGATCTGACCTTGGCGTAGCGGTAGCTGTCGGTTGGCCTGCGGCCGGGAGGCCCAGTGCAAACGCCTCAGTGCGGCTGCCCATCGCCGTAAGGGCAGGCCTACCGGGGAGGTTTTCAGGGATGCAGGATCGCGGGATCCAACACCAGCTCGATCAGGTACGGGCGGTCCGCGGCCAGCGCCTGTTCGAACGCTTCGGCGAATGCTTCGGTCCGCTCCACCCGCGTGGCACCAGCGCCGTATGCCTGGGCTAGGGCAACCATGTCCGGGTTGACCAGATCGGTGCCATAGCGGCGGCCCGGGTAGTGCTTGTCCTGGTGCATGCGGATCGAGCCGTAGGAGCCGTTGTTCACCACGATGACAATGACGTTGGCGCCGTACTGCATGGCGGTCGCCAGTTCCTGGCAGGTCATCTGGAAGCAGCCATCGCCAGCGAAGCACACCGCCGGTCGTGACGGCTGGGCGAGCTTGGCAGCGATTGCCGCAGGCAGGCCGTAGCCCATCGAACCGGACGTCGGTGCCAGTTGGCTGCCCCAACCGCGGAACGGGTAGAACCGGTGCACCCAGAGTGTGTAATTGCCGGCGCCATTGCTGATCACCGCCTCGGGCGGCAACCGGCGTCCCAGCCAGGCAACGATCTCGCCGAGCTGTACCGGTCCGAGCAGCTCGGTCGGCTGCTGCCAGGCGACGCGGCTTTCACGCGCGCGCGCCAGCCAGCTTTGGCGCTCGGCAGAGATATCGCTTGATTCGAACCCGGCGGCCGCCTCGGCAAAGCCTTGCACCGCGGCGCAGATCGCCAGATCCGGTACCCGCACACGTCCGGGCTCGTGCGGGTCGGGATGGATGTGGATCAGTTTCTGCCCTGGCTTGGGCACCTTCACCAGTTCGTAATGACGGGTGGTGATATCGCCCAGCCGGGTGCCGACGGCGATCAGCAGGTCGGCCTCATCGATCAGTTTGGCGAGTTCGGGGTTCATGCCCAGACCCGCGTCACCGGCATAGTTGGGGTGGCCGTTATCGAAACGATCCTGACGCCGAAAGGCGGTGGCCACCGGCAGGCCCTGGGTTTCGGCGAACCTCTGCAATTGCTGACGAGCCTCGGCGCTCCAGCCGGAGCCACCAAAGATCGCCAATGGTCGCCGGGCTTCGGCTAGCATCTCACGCAGCCGGGTCATCGCTTGTGGCGCTGGGTAGCCCTGGCTGATCGGCGCAGGGCCGATCTGGACCGGCTCGATGCGTTCGTACAGCAGATCCTCCGGCAGGCCGAGAACCACCGGGCCCGGTCGTCCGGAACGGGCGGTGCTGAAGGCGCGAGAGAAGTATTCCGGCAGACGCGCGGCCTCCTGGATGTCAGTGGCCCACTTGGCCACCGAACCGAACAGCGCGCCGACGTCGATTTCCTGCCAGGCTTCGCGTTGCTGGAAGTTGCGCGGTACCTGGCCGATGAATATCAGCAGCGGCGTCGAGTCTTGCGCGGCGACATGCAGCCCGGCCAATGCATTGGCACTGCCCGGCCCGCGGGTGACGAAGCAGACGCCTGGGCGTCCGGTGGTCTTGGCGTAGGCCTCGGCCATCATCGAGGCCCCGCCTTCCTGACGGCAAACTACCAGGGCGATGTCGGGGGCGTCGTGCAACGCGTCGAGCACGGGCAGGAAGCTTTCTCCAGGGACCGTGAACACTCTGTCGACGCCGTTGCGCCGGAGCAACTCGACGATGGCCTGGCCGCCGTCGGGTCTGTTGTCTTCTGTCATCGGGGCCTCGCTGAGTCGGCTGACAAAGGCTGCACGGACCGGGCCCGTGCAGGTCGGATTCACTCTAGCAGTCCCGCTTCCTGGTAGTACTTGCGTGCACCTGGATGCAGCGGGGCGGCAAGATTGGCCGGCTGCGCCGAGCCTTTGGCGGTCCAGTCCTTCATCGAGCCGAACGAACGTTTGAGGGCGTCCTGGCCTTCCATGACGGCTTTGGTGATGGCGTAGGCGTCATCGTCGGACATCGACTGCGTGGCGTACAGCGAGGTGCTGAAGCCGACGCCTTCTACGGTTGCATCCTGACCTTCGAACATGTTGGCCGGCATGGTGGCGCGTACGAATCCGAATTTCTCCAGATAGGCGATAGCTTCCTCGCTGAGGTTGAGGAAGCGCTGGCCGGGGGTGATCGACAGTTGCGCGGTGTTCGGGTGTCCGGCCGTGGTGATGCCGATGATCATGTCCAGCTTCTTGTCGCCGAATTGGTCCTGCAGAATGCTCAGGTTCGATTTTCCGATGCTGCCGCCGTAGGACTCGATGTCTTCATAACTCAGGCCGTTGGCTTCGAGGATCAACTTGGCGATGTATTCATTCAGGCTGCCCTGCGGACCGGTACCGATGCGCACTGGCAGTTTCTTCTCCTTGATCTCGGCGATGGACTGGATATCGCTGTCAGTCTGCACGGTGATGCGTTGGTAGTACTGGTCGATGCCGCCCACCAACCCGCGCACGTTTTCGATCTTGCGGTCGAATGGGCCGAAGGGCTGTTGGGCCCAGGCGGCCACCGGGGGGAATATCAGACCGATGTCGGCGCGCTTGGCCGCCAGCAGCTTGGTGTTGGCGATTGCCATTGGCGTGCCCTGGATATCGACCGTTGAGCCTTCTGGCAGGCGCTGGAGCATTTCGCCGCGCAGGGCGCCGGCGTAGGCGTACCAGGTGGTACCGGTGGGGCCGGCAGCGAACTTGACGTTCACGGGTTCGGCGGCCAGCGCGTCGCCGCAGAGGCCGACGGTGCCCAGCAGGGCAACTGCCGCGTATTTCGCGAGGATCTTTTTCATCTTGTTGTTCTCCTTGGTTGAATTCAGCTGATCCCGTGGCGCTAGACCCCGGATCGTCCCAGCACACAGCCCGCCCGCGCGGCTCTGGATTTGCGGCTCTGCCACACCCAGACCGCGCAGAGCAGGACCAGCCCGCCTAGCGACGCCTTGAGCACCGGTGCAATCAGCAACGCAGCGGCGACCAGCAACAGCGCCGATTCCAGCAGCGAGTTGTGGGCGCGCAGGTAGCCGGCCACACACCCGGCCAGGGCGTAGCAGCCGATCACCGCGGTGACCACGGCGGGAACGATGGCCTGCCAGTCGCCCTGCAGCAGCAACGCTGGGCTGAAGACGAAGGCGAAGGCCACCAGGAACCCGGCCAGGCTGTAGCGGAACGCCACCCAGCCGGTCTTCCAGACATCCGCCTTGGCGATGCCGCCTGCGACGAACGCGGCCAGGGCCACCGGTGGCGTGACCATCGACAGCGCGGCGAAATACAGCACAAAAAAGTGCGACGACAGCGCCGGGATGCCGAGCTTGTCGAGCGCCGGAATCGCGAGGATGGCGCCCATGATGTAGGCCGCAGTGGTCGGCATGCCCATGCCCATCACGATGACCATGAACATCACCAGCAGCAGCGCCGGGATCAGCATGCCGCCGGACAGCGCGGTGACGAAGCTGCCGAAGGTCAGGCCGAGGTTGGTCATCGAGGCGATGCCGACCACGATGCCGGCTCCGGCGCAGGGGATGGCCACGGCGATGGCACCGCGCGCACCGGAGTCCAGCGCCTGTATCGAATCGCTGACTACCGAGCCCGCAGCCTTCAACACGCCATGCCCGCCCTCGGCGCGAAAGCCTTCCCAAGCGCGAGTGCAGAGGCCGAACACCAGGGTGATCCAGATAGCCTCGAGGGTCGCCGAACTCAGCGCCCGGCCGGCCATGATCTGGTAGACCAGCACGAACACCGGGACCAGCAGGTACAACCGCTTGAGCACGCTGTTCCAGGTAGTGCCCAGCTCCGAGCGCTTGAGGCCGGCCAGGCCCTTGCGCCGCGCCAGCAGGTCGACGACGAAATACAGCGCAACGTAGAACAGCAGCGCCGGAATCAGCGCAGCGATCGCCACCTCGGCGTAGGGAATGCCCATGAACTGGGCGATCAAGAAGGCCGCTGCGCCCATGACGGGTGGCATCAGTTGGCCGCCGGTGGAGGAGGCCGCTTCGACGGCTGCGGCCTGCTCGGCGCTCATGCCCGATTTCTTCATCGCCGGGATGGTGAACATGCCCATTACCGCGGCATTGGCCGTGGCGCTGCCGCTGACCGAGCCGAACAGCGTCGAGGAGACGATCGAGACCTTGGCCATGCCGCCACGGAAGCGACCGACCAGCAGCACGGACAGGTCCATGAACAGCTGACCGCCGCCGAACAACTGGAGAAAGGCGCCGAATAGGAGGAAGTAGAAGACCTGGCCGTAGGAGACGATGCTGGGGATACCGAACACGCCTTCGTTCTGCAGTACCTGCACATCAAGAAAGGTTTCGAGGAACAGGCGGGTCGGCTCGCCATCGTGGCCGATGATGCCGAGCATCGGGATGTCACGCAGCTGCGGGCCGATGAACTGGTAGACCAGAAACACCAAGATGACCACGGTCAGACCCAAGCCCAGCGCGCGGCGCACGGCCTCGATCACCAGGGCGATGGTGGTGATGCCGATCACCAGGTCGATCGGCCGCAGAGGATCGACCATGGCGATGCGCATCGTCAGCTGTTCAGCGTTGAACAGGTAGAACAGGCCGATAGCGACCGCCACGGTGGCCAGCAAGTAGTCCGAGGCGCGCACCACGTTGAAATGACCAAGGTCCTGCTTGCGCAGCGGGTGGGTGATGAAGGTCAGCACCAGGCCGAACATGATGTGGATCGGCACGGCGACGATCAGGTCCAGCGGCGTGCCGTAAACCATGTAGATCTGGAACGCCGACCAGCAGAGCGCTACGAAAGAGGCGGGATTGACGAATTTTCTCATGGGGTCAGTCCTGCACGGTGGCGGCTTGAGGCCGGAACATGGTGGCGCTGCGCGGAGGGCGGGCGTGCGCGCAGTTCGAGCCTGGGATAGGAGCACTGGAGGCGGCGAGACGGGCCGGCAACCCGGAGGTCTGGCGAAGGATCATGACGGTTCACCGTTGTTTTTCTTATCGGTTGTCTGCTCGGCCGATGCAGGGCATCGGCGGCGGATTCATCTTGCTGCCTGTCGGATGGCCTGGCCATTAACGATTTTTGATACGGGCCATCAGGCAGTGCTCTAGCTGTTCGCGCAGGGGCTATTGGCGCCGTTCAGCGCGGATTTCACCGAGCAGCGCGGACACCGCGACGCCGAACAGCAGCGCCCAGAATGGCGAGCTGATGCCCAGCAACGAGAACTGGCTCATCGCAACGGCCAACGCCACGAATGCACCGATCTGACAGACGCCGCCTTTCTGGAATGCCTGCTGCAGCGCGCCCAGCAGCACGCCGATCATGGCCAGCCCGGCGACCACCACGATCAACGCCTTTGGGAAGGCCAGAATGAAGGGCACCGCCAGCCCCGCGAACAATCCGAACAGCCCGAACAGCACCCCATTGACGATCGCCGCGCCGTAGCGCAGGCGCGGATCGTCGCCGGCCTGCTCGGAAGAACAGATGGCTGTCATCGGTCCGGCGATATTGGCGTTGTGACCACCGAGCAGCCCGGCCAGCACGCCGCCGATGCCGCTGATAACCGTCATCGCGTTGACCGGCGGGCGATATCCCTCGGCCATCAGCACTCCGGTGGCCTGGGCATTTTCCGCGCCGATCACCAGCGCCGTCAGTGGAACGGTGATGGCCAGGAAGGCATCGAGCGAGAAGCTCGGCGCGGTGAAGGCCGGCATCACCCAGGCGATGTTCACGTCCGCCGGTTGCAGCTGGCCCAGGGCGAAGGCCATCACCAGCCCGATCACGCCGGCGACCAGCACTGGCGGCACCGCACGGGTGAACCGTGTGACCAGGAAGAAGCTCAGTGCGGCGACGCCGGCGATCAGCGGCGCGCTGACGATGGAATCGATCGCGCCGGTGGCGAAGCGGATCAGTGCGCCGGCAATCATGGCCATCACGATCGGCATCGGCAGCCAGCGCATCAGTTTTCCGATCAGCCCGGCGATGCCCAGTATGAAGACCAGCAGGCCGCTCATGATGAAGGCACCCACCGCATCGCTGAACGGTATGACGGTCAGCGATGCGGCGAGGATCGCCGCGCCGGGAATGGTGTAGGCGCCGCAGATTGGCTGTCGATAGCGCAGCGCCAGAAACAGGCTGATCAGCCCGCCGAGGACGTAGATTGCGAACAGCCAGGCGACCGTCTGCGCATTGCTCAGACGGCCGGCTTCAGCGGCGTTGATCACCACCAGTGCCGGGCCGGTGCAGCCGAACAGGGCAGCGACCACGCCGGCGCTGATGGATTTGGAATTGAATGCTCGGCGCAGCGTCGGCTCGCCGGTGGTGGCGGCTATATCGACTGCCGGATGGGAAAGGTTCTGGGACATGGCAACGCCTTCGCTTTGTTGTTGTGCGTTCGCCGAGCGCCGCCCGCGGTGGACGGCACGCGTGTGAGAGTTACCCGCCGCGGCGCTTATTCACCACGAAAGACCGCCTGACGCTTGCCGTGGAACGCCTCGACGCCTTCCTTGAAATCTGCCGAGCTGCGCAGCCGGCTGTAGCAGTGGCCTTCCATTTCAATGGCGACTGTCAGCGGCGCGTCCTCGTTGTCATTGATCAGCTTCTTGGCGGTGCGCTGGGCCAAGGGCGAGAAACGACGCAGTTCGTCGACCAGCGCGTCCACGGTGCTTTCCAGCTCGCCGTCCGGTACGCATTCAGTGGCGATGCCCCAGTCGTAGGCCTGCTGACCGGTAATGCGCTTGGCGCGCATGACCATGTGCTTGGTGCGCGTGATGCCGATGATTTTCTGCAGGCGAGCGGAGCCGCCGGACCCTGGAATCTGGCCGAGATTCTGCTCGGGAAGGGCGTAGCGGGTGGTCTCGGACGCGATGCGGAAATCACATGCCAGCGACAGCTCGAAACCGACGCCAAAGGTGTAGCCACGGTTAGCGACGATGACCGGCTTGGTGCAGCGCGCCGGTGCCGCGACGTTCCAGGCCAGCTTGGAGACATGCTCCGGGGAGGCCTCGAGAAAGCCTTTGATGTCGCCCCCGCTGGAGAAATGTTCGCCCTGGGCGCGCAGCACGATGACGCGAATCCCGTTGTGTGCATCCAGGGCTTCGAATACTTCGCGCAACCTGTCGCGTTGGCTCATGGCGATCACATTGAACGGCGGGCGACCCAGAATCACATCGGCGCGTTCGCGGTCGAGGCTGAGCTCAACGGTGAAGCCGTCGAATTGGGTTTCCATAAATTGTTCGATCTGCTGGTTATTCATCGTGTTTCCTCATTGTGAAGGGGATCAGCTGACGGTTTCGGAGCCGTATTGCGCCACCAGCATGCGGCGCAAGATCTTGCCGACCGGGGATTTGGGGATCTGGTCAATGAATTCGTAACGGCGTGGACGCTTGAAACGAGCGAGTCCCGAGGAGACGCAATGGGCGTCCAGTTCGGCTTCGGTCACCGGGTGGCGTAATTTGATGAAGGCTGCGATCAATTTGCCCCACTGCTCATCGGGGAGCCCGACCACCGCGACCTCCTCGACGGCCGGGTGCAGCGACAGCGCGTTTTCAATCTCGGCTGGGCTGACGTTCTCGCCGCCGGTGATGATCAGGTCATCGACTCGGCCGGTCACAAAGAGGTCGCCATCCTCGTCGAAAAAGCCGGTGTCGCTGGTGAAGTACCAGCCCGCCTGGATTGCCTTGGCGTCGGAATCGGGGCGCTTCCAATAGCCTTCGAAGGCCTCATCACTGGCCAGGTCGGCGATGATCTGACCTTCCTCGTTCGGCTTGCAGAGGTCGTCCGGCGAGGTGCTGCCCAGTGCGACGACACGGATGCGCTGATTGAGCGCACTGCGCCCGGATGAACCCGGCTTGCTGCTGGCCTTCTGGTCGATGGTGAAGGTGTAGATTTCGGAGCTGCCGTAGTGGTTGACGAACAGCTCCGGCTTGAACGCCTGATCGACCCGCTGCATCAGGCCATCACTCATCGGCGCGCCAGCGAAGCCGAGCTTGGTCACGCTGGCGACACGCTCGGGGTTGAAGGCGGGATGCTCGATGAGCATGTGATACAGCGTTGGTACCAGATACAGGTTGGTGATGCGCTCGCGCTCGATGGCATCCAGCGTTGCTTCGACATCGAACTTGGGCACGCACACGAAATGACCGTCGAGCAAGGCCATCGACAGAAGGGAACGCACACCCATGGTGTGATACAGAGGCATGACGCCCAGGGTGCGCTCCTCATGGCCGTAGAGATTCTGCGCCACATGCGCCACGGCGGAGGCTCGTTCGGCGCGATGGCGGCGGGGCACGCCCTTGGGCCGACTGGTCGTGCCTGACGTGTAGAGCATGAGCGACCAGTCTTCAGGGGAGGCACGCAGGATCGTTTCGTTCGGTGGCTGAGCGCAGAGCTGCTGAAAACTCATGACGCTGTCGCCCACTGGCCCGCCGAGGCTGATACAGCGGATATTCTTGACTGCGCAACCCTCCACGGCGCTCCGCCCAGAGTCGTCATAGACCAACACGCGAGCCTCGGCGTCCTTGAGGCACCATGTCAGGTCCTCCGTGGTGCAGCGCCAGTTCAGGGGCGTCATGATGATCCCGCTGAACTGGCAGGCCCAGTGCAGCGTGGCCATTTCCCAACGGTTCTGCATGACGGTGACCAGATGGTCGCCCTTCGTCAGGCCCAATTGCTCGAGGCCGAAGCTCGCGCGCTGAATGTCATCGAACCAGGCCTCGTAGGTTTTCCTGAGCTCGCCATCGCTGATCGCGATCGCGTGCGGTCGGCGCTCGACCGCGGCGAGAAAGCTGCGTCCAAGGTCAAACATGGTTGTCGTTCTCCACGGTGTTTTCTTGTCGTTGTCGTGACACTTCCAGTACCGCCTGGACCATGCCGGTGTAGCCGGTGCAGCGACACAGATGCCCGGAAAGCATGTCGCGGACCTGCGTTTCATCCGGATTCGGCATACGCTCCAGGAATTCGACGCATGACATGAGGATCCCGGCGGTGCAGAACCCGCATTGCAAGGCGTGATGACGGCTGAACGCCTGTTGCAGGTCGTTCATGATGTCGTCGCGGGCCAGCGATTCCACGGTGTCCACGCGGCGGTCATGAGCCTGTACCGCCAGCATCAGGCATGAGCGCGAGGCCACGCCGTCTACCAGTACCGTGCAAGCCCCGCACACGCCGTGCTCGCAGCCCACGTGCACGCCGGTGGCGCCCAGCTCGTGGCGCAGAAAGTCGCACAGCTGCATGCGAGGCTCGGCCAGGGCTTCGCGCTGGCGGCCGTTGAGTTCCACTTTGACGGGGAAGCGCTGGTCAGCTGGCGCGTGCATGGTCGGTACCTTCGATCAGTTGTTGGCCTAGCTCGCGCACCAGCTGACGCCGGTACGCCGCGCTGGCGTGTACATCGTCCTGCGCGCCAAGCGACCAGGCGAATGTGTTGAGTGCGTCCTTGAGTTCCGCGCCCAATGGCAACCGGCGTAGGACCGAGCGATCAGCCACGCCGCCAATGCCAAGGTCTACCTGGTCCTGTCTGATGCAGGCGGCCAGCGCAACCAACGCGAAGTCGCCATGGCGCATCGCAACCTCACGAAAGCGATAGCTGACACCGGGTTCGAGCAGCGGAAAGTGCACTTCGACGACTAGCTCGTCTGGGCGTTTTTCTGTGGTCAGCACGCCCTGGAAGAACTGCTCGGCCGGCAGCTCTCGACGTTTACCCTTGAGTGATTCGAGTACCACCGTGCCGCCTAGCGTGACCAGGCACAGCGGGATCTCGGCGCTAGGGTCGGCATGGGCGACCGAGCCACAGACGGTGCCCCGGTTGCGGGTCTGGAAATGACCGATCCACGGCATGGCTTGAGCCAGCAGGGGCACTTCATGGACCAGGCTGGAGCGGTCCAACAGCTCCACCTGGCGCACGGCAGCACCCACGACCAGGCGGTTTTTTTCCAGCTTCTGATAATGCAGGTCGCTGGCGTGGTTGATGTCGATCAGCACCTTGGGTTGCGCCAGGCGCATGTTCAGCACCGCCATGAGTGACTGCCCGCCTGCGATGATGCGGGCGTGCTCGCCGTGTTCGGCCAGTAGCTGCAGCACCTCGCGCTTGTCAGCGGCACGGATGTAATCGAATGCGGCGGGTTTCATTTCTCACCTCCGAGACCCAGCAACGTGCGCAGCCGCTGCCACAGGCTGGTTTCCACTGGCTTGCCCGTCAGTCGATGCGCTAGCCGTGTGAATATCTGGCCGATGATCACTTTCGAAGCGCTCTGCAACATGCGTCCGCCGACCGCGGCGACCTTGCCGCTGACCGCGGCGTCGTAGGCGTAATCCAGGCGCGTATAGCCGCTTTCCAACTCGATGAAGGTCACCTTGGCGCTGCCGGTAGCGGAGCCCATCGGGCTGTTGCCTGAACCGGACAGCCGCAATGAATGCGGAGGCTCAAGGTCCGTAAGCCCGACGCGAGCGGCGAAGCGCGCGCGAATCATGCCAACGCCCACTGTCACGTCGGCGCGGTAGTGGTGCTCGCTTTCCAGCTCGAGCGCGTGGCAACCGGGGATGATCGCCTTGAGTGTTTCCGGATCGAGCAGGGCGTCGAACACCGCCTGCGGCGGTGCCGGAATCTCGACCGAATCCTGGGCCTGCAGGGCAGAGCCGCCCGCCACCCGTGGACTGTGCAGCGTGACACCTTCGGGCGGAGGCGGCTCGTCGATGCCGATCATGGTGCGGACCCGTGAAGGCGTCAGCGGCAGCTTGATGTCGGAACGTCCCAGTGCGTCGGCCATGGCATTGGCGATGCACACCGGTGTGCTCATGTTGTTGCCTTCGCCCACGCCCTTGGCGCCAAGCGGAGTGAAGGGCGAGGGCGTTTCCATATGCAGGATCAGCGGCTCGATAGCCTCGGGAGCGGTTGGCACCAGGTAGTCGGCAAAGGTACCCGACAGGAAGCTGCCGTCTTCGCCATACGCGAATTCTTCCATCAGCGCCACGCCGAGCGCCTGGGTGAAGCCCCCGCGGATTTGTCCGTCGACCAGCATCGGGTTGAGGATGCGGCCGGCGTCGTGGCAGGTGACGTAGCGGTCTATCTGTACCTCGCCCGTGATCCGGTCCACCTCAAGACCGCAGTAGTCGAAGATGAAGCCGTAGCACAGCGAGCTGTTGATGCAGTCGTTGTCATCCGGAGCGGTCAGCTGCGACGGCGTCCAGAATGCGGTTTCGCGTAGCCCACCTTCCTCGTTATCGGGAAGCAGGCCTGGCGACCAGTGGGTGGACCCCGCGATACGATGGAACGCCTGGCTGGGGCCGTCCTCGACAAATACCTTGCCGTTGGCAAAGCGCAACTGGTCGGCCGGCACGTCCCACATCGACGCCGCAATATCGGCCATACGCTCGCGAATTCTCACGGCGGCCTTGTAGACAGAGCCGGCAACCGCACCGGCAAAACGGCTGGAATAATTGCCGGATGCGATCGACCAGGCGTCCTTGCCGGTGTCCAGCTCGACATTGACGTTGATGCTGTCGAGCGCCACGCCCAGCACCTCCGAGACGATCTGCGCCACGACGGTCTGATGCCCCTGACCCTGGGGCGTTGATGAAATATGCACGGTGACGCCACCGAGCGGGTCGACGCTGACCGTGGCGGTGCTGACCGCACCGTTCTTAGGCCCGCTCTTGCGTCGTTCCTCAGGCGTCATCGCCGTGGTGATATAGCCCATGTTGGATATCGACGGCTCGACTACCGCGGTGTAGCCAATGCCATAAAGGCGGCCTTCGGCACGGGCCTGTTCGCGGCGCCGTAACAGTTCATCGAGCCCACCCTCACGAACGGCGAGATCGACCGTCGCGGGGTAATCGCCGGAGTCGAGTAGGGCCCCGGCAGCGGCCCGGTAGGGAAAAACGCCCGCTGGTACGAGATTGCGGCGAATGACCTGCAACGGGTCCAGCCCCAGCTGGCTGGCGACCTTGTGCATCAGGCGCTCGAGCGCGAAATACACCTGGCCGCCGCCGAACCCGCGGTTGAGACCGCTTGGGACTTTGTTGGTGAGCACGACGCGATTGCGCACCGACAGATTGCGGATGGCGTAGGCACCCGACAGGTTGCCGTGCATGCGGTAGAAGGTAGCCGGCTCCGGCGCGCGCAGGTAGCCACCGCAGTCGTCGATCTGGTCATAGTGCAGGGCGGTCACGCGCCCGTCGCTTTCGACCGCTGCCTGAATCTCGCAGACCCGGTTGGTTGCGCTGGACGAGGCTTGCAAGTGTTCCAGCCGGTCCTCGACCCACTTCACCGGTGCGCCGACCTTGCGTGCCGCCAACCCCATCAGCACCACGTAGGGGAAAACCCCCTGTTTGATGCCGAAGCTACCACCCGAGTCTGGCGGCGTACGAAGGCGCAGACGATTGCCGGGTACGTTCAACGCACGCGCCATCACCGAGTGCAGTGCATAGGGGCCCTGAAAATTGGAAAGGACGTCATAAGTGCCGGTTGTGGGCTGGTATTGCCCCAGCACCACGTAACACTCGATGGGCGTACAGGAGTTTCGCGGGTAATGGACCTTGATCGAGACCCGGTGAGGGGCGGTTTCGAACGCCTGCTCCGGCTCCCCATAGTGGAAGTGTCGCTCGTTGACCACGTTGCTGCCGACCGCTTCGTGAAGCACGGGGGCGCCGTCTTCCGCCGCGGCCTCCGGATCGATGATCGGCGGGAGCGGTTCGTATTCGACCCGCACGGCATCCAGCGCGTCCTCGGCCAGGTAGCGGTCTTCGGCGATCACCACACAGACCGGCTCGCCAACGTAACGGGCTTTGTCGATCGCCAGGCACCAGTGTTCCATGGGCGCACGAACGCCCACAGGGAACGGATTTGCCCAGCGTTTGACATCTTCTCCGGTGAGGACGCCATGCACGCCCTTCATGGCCAGCGCAGCGTCCATGTCTACCGAGATGATGCGGGCGTGGGCATGAGGAGAGCGGACAATGGCAGCGTGCAACGTGCCGGGTGGAACGGCGACATCGTCGGCATAGCGGCCCAGCCCGCGCAGTAGCGCCGCGTCCTCGACGCGACGCTGGGACCGTCCTATCTGGCCGACCCCGTTCTTGGCAGTGGGTTGGTAGGTGTTCATACGGGACTCTTGTTCTGATGTGTCCCGAGTATCGAAGAGCGCCCGGCCAGGCCGCCTTGCCTGTCGCTATGAAGTTTTGCCCATGGGTTTTGGAATTTACCGCTGAGTCTGATTTTGACGATAAAGCCTGCTCGCGCGATGGGAATGGAGCCAATAGGCGCGCCGCTTGCGATCAGGGCGATGCGGCCTGAACCCAGGAGATTTTCTGGATTTATGAGCGCTTGCTGTTATGGCGCGCTTAAATCGCGCTGACGAGACTGACGCTGGAAATTCGACCGTTCCAGATCATTTCGTAATGAGCGGTCTGGACGATGGACAGCACCGGCTTTGGTGTCATCAGCGCCCAGCATTCCTGGTCTTCTTTGCGTACCGAGCGGTATCGCAAGCCGGGCTTGCCGGAGGCTTTCACCGAGCGTCCGAGGCGACGGCCTTGAGCGTAATCATCGGGATCGTAGATGGGGTCAGTCATCGGGACGGACGTTGCGTCGAGCATCCCGGCTTCGTTGAATCGGCACGACAAGCCGCGGAAGACGAACCGGTCGTAATTCAAGCCATGAACTTTCGACCAATACTGGTCCTGGTGATAGCGCACTTCGGCAAGGGCCGTATCCATCGTGCTGGCCAGGTAAAGCACGCCGAAGGTGCCATCGCTGAACCGCGACCCCGCGGGGTTCACATGGGTAAAGGGACTGGTTGCGTATGAGCAGCCCGGAATGCCGAAGGGGATTTCCGTACGGGGTATCAGCTCGAGGCGCCCGGTCTCGTTGTGGAGTCTCGGGTTCGTCAGGGCTTGCAACTGATACAGCGTGTCGAATTCGGCCGCGTCTGCAACATCATCGAACAAGGCAATAGGCGGAAACTTCGAGTTAACCAGCCGATACGCCTGCAGCTGGGCGTCAGCCCGCTCCGGCAACTCGCCCAGCGCTACCATTGAGCCCCCCGTAGGCTATCGATGCGCCGGAACGATTCGTACAAGGAGATCATGTCGCCCTGGGCCATGATCTCCAACGGCGAGCGTCCGTTGAAGAACTCGTTGTGGTTGGCCATGGCAGGGAAACCGTAGACGTTTTCCGGGTTATCGAAAACCAGCCGTAGCGCGGCGTGAATGTTGAGCACGAAACTGATGCGTTGCATCTGGTCCGGGTCGAGGTTCACCGACCAACTGGCGTCACCCAACTTGGCGCGCGCATGGGTACTGCGCGAGATCCGCAGGATGTTGCAAGCCTGTTCGGTGGTCGCCTGCCACTTCTCAAGAATATTCACCGCGGCTCGCAGGCCCGTTGCGCATTGATCCTTCGTAAACGCCGGTGCTGGGAGAATTGCTGTCATGGCTTATGTGCCTGCTTTGATTCTGTAGACGCAAACATAGCATTTATTGTGTCTGTAGACAAAGGTTGCAGCAAGGAGCCCATCTCGGAGCACGGAGCCGTCAGGCTTTCTTCATCGACCAATAGGTGGGTTTGAACAGGTCTCGCTCACCCAGCAGCACTACGCCGACAGCGAAGGCACAGAGCACCAGCGCGATATACAGGCACAACTGCAGCAACCCCTGCGGCGCGGGCAGCCAATGCAACGCCGTGGCGACTGCAGCCGCGGTGGCGAGCCAACGCAAGAGCACGCCCGGCGCCAGCCCTGTGGGCGACGCACGATAGACGTACAGTCCCATGAACAATGCCTGCATTGTCGCGCCGCAGGAGAAGGCGAACGCCAGGCCCTCTGCACCGTACGGAGCGTAGAGCAGTGCGTCGAGGCCGATCGTCAGGGCAGAGCTGATCAACGTGATTACCAGAAACAGACGTGACTGATGCTGAGCCAGGAGCGCGCGTCCCCAAAGCAGCGCCAGCCCCATTGCAGGAAGGCCCAGCGCATACAGGATCACCAGCGATGCCGTCGCGTCGGTTTGCGGTGCACCGAACTGACCTCGCTCGAGTAGCACCGATACCACCGTTTGCGGGAACGAACATAGCACCACCGCCGCCGGCACCAGGAATAGCAGGGTGGCCAGCAATCCTTTGCGTATCACTGCGGCGTGGCCGCTGAGATCGTCGTCGTTCCAACTCGAGACGAAACGAGGAAAGAGCACCGCTAACACCGACAGCGCATAGAGCGTGAGCGGAATGGTGACGATGCGGAACGCAAAGGACAGCATGGTGATGCTGCCTTCATCCAGGAAGGAAGCGAACATGCGCTCGGCAAGAATGCAGCCTTGCTGCGCCCCGGCGGCCAGCAGAACCGGCGCGAATGCGAGGCCGAAGCCGCCCGCATGCCCCGTCGTCTCTACGGTCTTGGCTCCACGCAGATAGGCGATGCGCCGATGTTGCACCAGTATCAACCCCAGTTGGGGCAGCAGCATGCCGATGAAGATCACCATGCCGGTGGGCTGGAACAGCAGGATCCCGATGATCGCGCCGGCGTTGAGCAGTACCGTGCGCGTCATCGGCAGGATGAACACTTCATCCATGTTGAGCAGCGCCCCCTGGCAATACAGGACAGCCTGAACGGCGATGAGCGCTGCGCCGACGCAGAACACGATCTGGCCGGAGGCAACTTGAGCGTCTGTCCAGCCGGGCGCCAGCAGGTTGAGGATCCAGTAGCTGCCGACGACGGCGACGCCACTCACCGCTGCGCCCATAAGCATTACCCGCCAGTAGAGCCAGCGGCTGACGGTCTCAAACAGGGCTTCGGACTGGCTACGCAGCTTTTGCAGGTACGGGATCATCGCATCGCGCAGGGCGAGACCGAGGAAGTTCTCGAAGAACATCGGCAGGATCAGCGCGACGAAGATAAGGTCCGCTTCCCAGCTCAGGCCGAAGGCCTTGGCAATGAACAGGTCGCGTAGAAAACCGAGGAGAAAGCTGGCGACAGTCAGCGCCAGGATAACCAGTGATGCGTTCATTCCTTGATCCTGTGCAGACCATTATCGGGTGGCCTGATGAATAGCGGTATGTCGACCAGATGCAGTGGCTCGTCGGAGCAGTTCCGCTGAGTCTCGCTCGCCAGCGCTCCGGAGAACGATACATAGACTGGAAGGCTCAAGCATGGTTCCTGGGACCTGATCGCAGGTTTTGCGGTCCGTTTTGCTCAGGACAACTCCGGATACGTAAAAATGCCGTAAATCTCCTTTGCGAGCGGCGTGCGACTGCTTATGGTTCACGCTCATTTCCAAGCGAACCCCGTTCATGTCCGAGGCAAACACTTCTTCTACCGGCTCCGTATGGCGCTGGCTGATCATTGGCGGCATGATCATCGCGATCGTACTGCTGCTCTGGTGGCTATGGCCAACCGCCGCCGAGAAACCGAAACAGCAACCTGGCGGGCGTCCGGCTTTCGGTGCGTTCGGTGGCCCGACACCGGTACGGGTCGCGGTGGTCGAACAGGGCCGGTTCGAGGTTTATGCCAAGGCGCTGGGTACCGTTACGCCCCTCAACACGGTAAATGTGCGCAGCCGTGTGGCTGGCGAGCTGGTCGAAGTGCGCTTCGAAGAAGGCCAGCGGGTGCAGGCCGGCGACTTGCTCGCCGTGATCGATCCGCGCCCCTACGAGGTGGCGCTGCAACAGGCGGAAGGTACGCTGCAGCAGAATCGCGCGCTGTTGCAGAACGCGCAGGTCGACCTCAAGCGTTATCGGGGCTTGTTTGCAGATGACAGCATTGCCAAGCAGACCCTCGACACGCAGCAGGCGCTGGTCAACCAGTACCAGGGCACACTCGCCGCGAATCAGGCGGCGGTCAACGAGGCCAAGCTGAACCTGCAGTTCACTCAGATTCGCGCGCCGATCGATGGCCGCGTCGGCTTGCGCCAGCTGGATCAGGGCAACCTGGTCGCGGCCAACGACACCACGCCGCTGGTGGTCATTACCCAGACTCAGCCCATGGCGATCAGCTTCACTCTGCCGGAAAGCGACCTGCCGCCGGTCATTTCGCGTTTTCGTCGCGGCGACGAGCTGTCGGTGCAGGCCTGGGACCGTGGCGAGCGGGTGCTCTTCGGCGAAGGCGTACTGGAAAGCCTCGACAACCTGATCGACACCACCACCGGTACGCTGAAAATGAAGGCCCGCTTCGATAACGAGGCGGAGCTGCTGATCCCCAACCAGTTCGTCAACATTCGCCTGCGCGTGGAAACCCTGGACGACGCGATTCTGATTCCGTCAGCGGCGTTGCAGTTCGGCTCGCGTGGAAACTACGCCTACGTCGTCGGGGAGGATTCGAAGGTCGAGCTGCGGGTGCTCGAGGTGGGCCCGAGTAATGGTGACAAGACGGTCGTCACCAAAGGGCTGAGTGTCGGCGAGCGGATCGTCATGGAAGGCACCGATCGCCTGCGTGACGGCAGCGAAGTCGAAGTGGTGGATCGCCAGACGCTCGCCGAAGAAGCGGCCGCAAATCCGAAAGTCGATACCCAGAGCGCCAAGGAGCGTCCGGCGCGATGAACCTGTCGCGGCTTTTCATTCTCCGGCCGGTGGCGACCACCCTGACGATGATCGCGATCCTGCTGGCCGGGTTGATCGCCTATCGCATGCTGCCGGTTTCGGCGTTGCCGCAGGTGGATTACCCGACCATTCGGGTCATGACGCTGTATCCAGGAGCCAGCCCAGAGGTGATGACCAGCGCCGTGACCGCGCCGCTGGAGCGCCAGTTCGGGCAGATGCCCGGGCTAACCCAAATGTCCTCGACCAGTTCCGGCGGCGCGTCGGTGATCACCTTGCGGTTCTCGCTGGAGGTCGAGCTGGACGTGGCCGAGCAGGAGGTCCAGGCGGCCATCAATGCCGGCAGCAACCTGCTGCCGAACGACCTTCCGGCGCCTCCGGTGTACAACAAGGTCAACCCGGCGGATACACCAGTGATGACGCTGGCGATCACCTCGGAAAGCCTCGCACTACCGGAACTCCACGATCTGGTCGATACGCGCATGGCACAGAAGCTCGCGCAGATCAGCGGCGTGGGCATGGTCAGTATCGCCGGAGGGCAGCGCCCCGCGGTGCGCATTCGAGTCAATCCGGAGGCGCTCGCGTCCTACGGCTTGTCGCTCGCCGATGTACGCACCTTGGTGACCAGCTCCAACGTCAACCAGCCCAAAGGCAATTTCGACGGCCCGACGCGGGTATCGATGCTCGATGCCAACGATCAACTGAAAACGCCGGAGGAATACGCCAATCTCATATTGGCTTATGAGAATGGCGCGACACTGCGACTGAAGGATGTCGCTCACATCATCGATGGCGCCGAGAACGAGCGCCTCGCCGCCTGGGCCAATCAAAGCCAGGCCGTGCTGCTGAATATCCAGCGTCAGCCCGGTGCCAACGTGATCGAGGTGGTCGAGCGTATTCAGGCGCTGCTTCCCGAGGTCACCGCCAGCATGCCGGCCGGTCTCGATGTGGTGGTGCTCACCGACCGCACGCAGACCATCCGCGCCGCGATCACCGATGTGCAGCACGAACTGTTGATGGCCACCTTCCTGGTCGTGATGGTCACCTTCGTGTTCCTCAAGCGTCTGTCGGCGACCATCATTCCCTCCATCGCGGTGCCGCTGTCGCTCATCGGCACCTTCGCAGTGATGCATCTTGCCGGATTCTCACTGAACAACCTGACGCTGATGGCCCTGACCATCGCGACCGGTTTCGTGGTCGATGACGCCATCGTGATGTTGGAGAACATCGCCCGCCACGTGGAGGAGGGCGAGACGCCACTGCAGGCCGCGCTCAAAGGTGCCAAGCAGATCGGCTTTACGTTGATCTCGCTGACGCTGTCGCTGATCGCCGTGCTGATTCCGCTGCTGTTCATGCAGGACGTGGTGGGGCGTCTGTTCCGCGAGTTCGCCATCACCCTCGCGGTAGCCATCCTGATCTCGTTGGTGGTGTCGCTGACGCTGACGCCGATGATGTGCGCCAAGTTGCTAAAGCCAGCCACGGTGGAGAAATCCAAGCCGGATTGGGTCGAGCGCCTCATCGGCGGCTACGCGCGCTGGTTGACCTGGGTGTTGGGCCATCAGGCGCTGACCTTGCTGGTCGCGGTGGTGACCCTGGGGCTGACGGTGGTGCTGTATCTGGCTGTGCCGAAAGGCTTCTTCCCGGTGCAGGACACCGGCGTGATCCAGGGCATCAGCGAGGCGCCGCAGTCGATCTCTTTTCGAGCGATGAGCGAACGGCAGCAATCGTTGTCCCGCGTGATTCTCGCCGATCCGGCGGTGGCCAGCCTGTCGTCTTATATCGGTGTCGACGGCGACAACGTGACCCTCAACAGTGGTCGCCTGTTGATCAACCTCAAGCCTCACGCCGAGCGCGACGTCACCGCGAGCCAGGTCATCGATCGGCTGCGCCCGGAGCTGGCGAAACTGCCGGGCATCGAGCTGTACATGCAACCGGTGCAGGATCTGTCGATCGAGGACCGGGTCAGCCGCACGCAATTCCAGTTCAGCCTCGAATCACCGGATGGCGAGCTGCTGAAGGAGTGGACGCCACGCCTGGTCGCGGCCCTGCGTGAACGCCCTGAGCTGACTGACGTCGCCAGCGACCTGCAGAGCGATGGTCTGCAGATCTATCTGGATATCGACCGCGACGCCGCGGCGCGGCTGGGTATCGGAATATCAGCGATCACCGATGCGCTGTACGACGCCTTCGGTCAACGCCAGATCTCGACCATTTTTACCCAGGCCAGCCAGTACCGCGTGGTGCTCGAGGCGGAGGCGGGCAACCGTCTCGGGCCGCAGGCATTGGAACAACTGTTCGTGCAGAGCGAGGGAGGCACCCCGGTGCGACTGTCGAGTCTGGCAACGCTGGAGCAACGCAGCGCGCCATTGTTGATCAATCACATTGGCCAGTTCCCGGCCGTGACATTGTCATTCAACCTGGCCGACGGTGTGTCGCTGGGCAAAGCGGTGGAAGTCATCGAAGGCATCGAAGCCGAGATCGGTTTGCCGGCCGGCATCCAGAGCCGCTTCCAGGGCGCCGCCGAGGCGTTCCGCGCATCGCTGTCGAGCACCTTGCTGCTGATCCTGGCGGCGGTGGTGACCATGTATATCGTGCTGGGCGTGCTCTACGAGAGCTATATCCATCCGATCACCATTCTGTCGACGCTGCCATCGGCCGCAGTCGGCGCCTTGCTCGCGCTGTTGCTGACCGGTAACGACCTGGGGCTGATCGCCATCATCGGCATCATTCTGCTGATCGGTATCGTCAAGAAGAACGCGATCATGATGATCGACTTCGCTCTCGAAGCCGAACGGCAACAGGGCATGAGCCCGCGAGACGCCATCTATCGGGCAGCATTGCTGCGCTTCCGTCCGATCCTGATGACGACCCTGGCCGCTCTGTTCGGTGCGGTACCGCTGATGCTGGCGTCCGGCTCGGGTGCAGAACTGCGCCAGCCGCTGGGGCTGGTGCTGGTCGGCGGGTTGTTGCTCAGCCAGTTGCTCACGCTATTCACCACGCCGGTGATCTACCTGTTCTTCGATCGCCTGGGCAATCGCTTTGCCCGCAAGGACGCGGCAGGGCAGGAGGCGCGCGTATGACCGGCAACATTCGGCCAGCAACGCTATGCGATCCCGTGGCTATTTCTCGGATGGGTTGCACCCGTCCTAGGTGCAGGGATCGGTTCGGGCAGGGCTTCGGTTTATCGTCCCACTTCTCGCTTCGTGCTTCCGGTTCGCATCCATGAACCTCTCGGCGCCCTTCATCGCCCGCCCGGTGGCGACCATGTTGCTGAGTCTGGCGATTCTGTTGTTAGGCGGAGTCAGCTTCGGGCTGTTGCCGGTGTCGCCACTCCCGAACATGGATTTCCCGGTCATCACGGTGCAGGCCAGCCTGCCAGGGGCGAGCCCGGAAATCATGGCATCGAGCGTGGCGACGCCGCTGGAACGCTCGCTGGGCAGCATTGCCGGTGTCAGCCAGATGAGTAGCCGCAGCAGCCAGGGGTCGACGCGGATCATCATCCAGTTCGACCTCGAGCGCGATATCAACGGCGCTGCCCGAGACGTGCAAGCGGCGATCAATGCTTCTCGGAACTTGCTGCCCAGCGGTATGCGCAGCATGCCGACTTATCGCAAGATCAATCCTGCCCAGGCGCCGATCATGGTGTTGTCGCTGACCTCCGAGGTGTTGAACAAGGGGCAGCTCTACGACATCGGCTCGACCATCCTCGCGCAGAAGCTTTCCCAGGTGCCGGGTGTCGGCGAGGTGCAGGTTGGTGGCAGTTCGCTGCCGGCGGTGCGCGTCGAGCTGCAGCCGCAGCAGCTGGAGCAATACGGTGTGTCCCTAGACGAGGTCCGTCAGACCATCGCTGCGGCCAACGTGCGCCGCCCCAAAGGCATGGTCGAAGACGATGATCGACACTGGCAGGTGCAGGCCAACGATCAGCTGCACGAGGCGGCCGACTACCTGCCGCTGATCATTCGCTATCAAGACGGTGCGGCATTGCGCCTGAGCGACGTGGCCAAGGTCCGCGACGGTGTTGAGGATCGCTACAACGACGGTTTTTTCAACAACGACCGGGCCGTGCTGCTGGTGATCAATCGCCAGGCCGGCGCCAACATCATCGAGACCATCGAAGGCATTCGCAACGAGCTGCCCGCACTGCAGGCCATCGTTCCTGGCAGCGTCAACATGGCGGTGGCGATGGACCGCTCGCCGGTCATTCGCGCAACGCTGCACGAGGCCGAACGGACTCTGCTGATCGCGGTGGGCCTGGTCATCGTCCTGGTGTTTCTGTTCCTGGGAAGGTTGCGTACCGCACTGATACCGGCGCTGGCGGTGCCGGTATCATTGGTCGGCACGTTTGCCGTGATGTACCTGTTCGGCTTCTCGCTCAACGTGCTGTCGCTGATGGCCTTGATCCTGGCCGCAGGCCTTGTGGTGGACGATGCCATCGTGGTGCTGGAAAACATCGCGCGGCATATCGACGAAGGCGTACCGCCGATGCGTGCGGCCTATATCGGCACCCGTGAGGTAGGGTTCACCCTTTTGTCGATGAACCTCTCGCTGGTGGTGGTGTTCGTCTCGATCCTGTTCATGGGCGGGCTCGTGGAGCGGCTGTTCCGCGAGTTCTCCATCACTTTGGCAGCCGCCATCCTGGTCTCGTTGCTGGTCTCCCTGACGCTAACACCCATGCTTTGCGCCCGCTGGCTAAAGCCACATCAGCCTGAGCACGAAGGCCGCCTGCATCGTTGGAGCCACGACGCTCACCAATGGCTGTTGCGGCATTACAACCGGTCCCTCGGATGGGCGTTACGTCATCACCGCATCACGCTTTTTACCTTGCTGGCGACCATCGGTCTCAATGTCTTCCTGTATATCCAGGTTCCCAAAACCTTCCTTCCACAGCAGGATACCGGCCAGCTGACCGGCTTTATCCGCGGCGACGACGGGCTGTCGTTCCAGGTCATGCAGCCGAAGATGGAAGTCTTTCGCAAGGCGGTGCTGGCCGACCCAGGAGTGGAAAGCGTGGCGGGCTTCATCGGCGGCCAGGGCGGCATCAACAATGCGTTCATGATCGTCCGGCTCAAACCGCTGGCTGAGCGCAAGATCTCCGCACAGAAAGTGATCGAGCGGATTCGCAAGAACCAGCCGAAAGTGCCCGGCGGGCGCATGTTCCTGATGGCCGATCAGGACCTGCAGTTCGGTGGCGGTCGGCAGAGCAGCTCGGCGTACTCCTACAACCTGCTGGCCAGCGACCTGGACGATCTACGCACCTGGGTGCCGCAGGTCACCCGAGCGCTGAAGGCGCTGCCGGAACTTACCAGCATCGATGCCAATGAAGGCGAGGGCGCACAGCAGATCAGCCTGAAGGTGGATCGCGATGCCGCCAAGCGGCTCGGTATCGACATGAGCACGGTCACCGCGTTGCTCAACAATTCCTTCAGCCAGCGGCAGATATCCACCATTTACGAATCGCTTAATCAGTATCAGGTGGTGATGGAAATCGATCCGCGTTACGCCCAGCATCCCGAAGTGCTTGAGCAGATTCAGGTGATCACAAGCGATGGCCGGCGTGTTCCGCTGGCAGCCTTCGCACGTTACGAACGCAGCCTGGAAGAGGACCGGGTCAGCCATGACGGGCAGTTCGCCGCCGAGAACATAGACTTTGATCTGGCCCCCGATGTCAGCCTCGATCAGGCGACACGGGCCATCGAACGAGCGGTTGCCGCCATCGGCATGCCGAGCGAAGTCCAGGGGCGCCTGGGCGGCACCGGAGATGTGTTCAAGTCCACGCAGGAAAGCCAGCCCTTGATGATTCTGGGGGCTTTGCTGTTGGTGTACATCGTGCTCGGCATTCTCTACGAGAGCTACATTCACCCTCTGACAATTCTGTCCACGCTGCCTTCGGCCGGTGTGGGCGCGCTGTTGGCGATCATCCTGACGCGAGAGGAGTTCAGCCTCATCTCGCTGCTTGGACTGTTCCTGCTGATTGGTGTGGTGAAAAAGAACGCGATTCTGATGATCGACCTTGCCCTGCAGTTCGAACGTAACGATGGACTGTCCCCAGCCGAGTCGATCCGCCGGGCCTGCTTGCTACGTTTCCGCCCGATCCTGATGACCACCATGGCGGCCATTCTCGGCGCGTTGCCCTTGCTATTGGGCGGCGCGGAAGGTGCCGAGATGCGCCAACCGCTGGGATTGACCATCATCGGCGGTTTGTTGCTCAGTCAGATGCTCACGCTTTACACGACGCCGGTGGTCTACCTGTACCTGGACCGGGCGCGTCATCGTTTCAATAGCTGGCGCGGTATACGTACCGACGCCGCCCTGGAAAATCCGCTATGACCTCGTTGTGTTCGAAGTATTCCGTGCGCCCGCTGGCCCTCTTCGTGATGGCGTTTTCGCTGGGCGCCTGCACCCTGGGCCCCGACTACCAGCGCCCTGAGCTGCCGCTGGCTGCAGAATTCAAACAGGCCGAAGGTTGGAAGAGCGCGACTCCGTCTGATGTATTGCAACGCGGCGATTGGTGGACGCTCTACGGCGATGCCGAGTTGAACGCGCTGGTCGGGCGGCTGAACGTCTCCAACCAAAATCTGGCTGCCGCCGAGGCGCAATATCGACAGGCACGCGCGCTGGTGCGTGGCGCGCGTTCGCAGCTGTTTCCAGTGGTTGGGGCCAGTGGCGGCGTATCGCGAGGTGGACAGGGCAGTTCAACCAGCAGCACGCAAACGGGCATTGGTAGCAGCGGGGTGAGCGAAAGCTATGAAGTAGGGCTCGATGCATCCTGGGAACTGGACATATGGGGCCGGCTGCGGCGCAATCTGGAAGCCAATCGCGCCGACATGCAAGCCAGCGCGGCGGACCTAGCCGCGGTTCGCTTGAGCCTGCAGTCCGAGCTGGTACAGACCTATCTGCAGCTACGCGTAATGGACGAGCAGCAGCGCTTGCTCGATCAGACGGTCGCGGCGTACGCGCGCTCCCTGCGTCTGACAGACAACCAGTACCAGGCCGGCATCGTACCTAGATCGGATGTCAGCCAGGCACGAACGCAACTGAAAAGTACCCAGGCGCAGGCCATCGACTTGCGTTGGCAGCGCGCGCAGATGGAGCACGCTATTGCGGTGCTGATCGGAGTGCCACCGTCGGAACTGAACATCGCCGAGCGCCGCGATATTCCACAGTTGCCCGACGTGCCGCTGGCGTTGCCATCGCAATTGCTGGAGCGCCGTCCGGACATCGCCTCGGCCGAGCGTCAGGTGATGGCCGCCAATGCGCAGATTGGCGTGGCCGAAGCGGCCTGGTATCCGGACCTGACCCTCAGTGCCAGCGGCGGCTATCGAAACAGCAGCTTCAGCAACCTGATCAGCCTACCCAATCGCTTCTGGTCGCTGGGCCCGCAACTCGCGCTGACCGTGCTCGACTTCGGCGCACGTCGCGCCGAACTGGAACAGGCCGAAGCCAGCTATGACCAGACAGTGGCTACCTATCGGCAGACCGTGCTCGACAGCTTCCGCGAGGTCGAGGACAGCCTTGTGCAACTGCGTGTGCTGGCCGAGGAAGCAGTTGTACAGCGCGAAGCACTGGAGGCGGCGCAAGAGTCACTAAGGCTGATCGAAAACCAGTATCGCGCCGGGACCGTCGACTTCCTCAGCGTGGCAACGGTGCAGACCACCGCGCTGAACAACGAGCGCACCAATCTGACATTACTGGGCGATCGCTTGACCGCCAGCGTGCAGCTGATCGCGGCGCTGGGTGGCGGCTGGGACATCCAGCAACTGGATACCGAGCTGGATCCGCAATAATCACCAGGCGAAAAAAAACCAGGCCGAGGCCTGGTTTTTTCTGCTGTGCTCGATCACTGACGCTGCTTGCGATTCACCGTCTGTGCCGCCTTGATGATGTCGGCGCCGATTACCGGTTCGAACTCCTTCCATACTGGCCGCATGGCTTCCCGCCAGGCTTCGCGCTGTTCGGGGGTAAGCTCGATGATCTCCGAGGTGCCCGCCTTGCGGATGCGCTCGCGGTCGGCCTGGTTGGCTTCCTCGGCGGCGCGGTTCACCTCGTAGGTCACCTCATCGATGATGCCTTCCAGTTCGGTACGGATCAGGTGCGGAATGCCGAACCAGAACCGTGCGTTGCTCACCAGCATGTAGTCGAGCACGCCGTGATTACTCTCGGTGATGTAGGGCTGCACGGTGTGCATCTTCTTGCTGTAGATGTTCGACCAAGGGTTTTCCGCGCCCTGGACCGTGCCGTTCTGCAGCGAGGCGAAAACCTCGGCGAAGGGGAGCTTTTTAGTGGTCGCACCCACTTGTGAGAACTGTGACTCCAACACCGCCGAAGGCTGGATGCGGAACGCCAGACCGGCTGCATCGCCCGGCAGGCGCAGTGCCTTGGTCGCCGACAGTTGCTTCATGCCATTGTGCCAGTATGCCAGTCCGGTGATGTTTTCCTTTTCCATCGAACGCAGCAGCTGACGCCCCTTGGCACGCTTCTGGAAGCGGTTGACGGCTTCCAGGTCGTCGAACAGGAACGGCAGGTCGAATACCTGCACCTGTTTGGTGTACTTCTCGAACTTGGCCAACGAGGGTGCCAATAGTTGAACATCATTGTTGCTTAGGGCTTCCAGCTCATGGGCATCGCCGTACAGCGTGGAGTTGGGATAGACCTCGACGGTCACTTGGCCGGGCAGACGTTCCTCGACCAGTCGCTTGAACAGCAGCGCGCCTTTGCCCTTGGGGGTGTCTTCAGCGACGACATGGGAGAACTTGATGACAATCGGCTCGGCCTCGACGGCGGTCGCGGTTAGCGCCAGCACCAGACCGGCGAGGGTGATGATCGGCTTGATCATTGAAAGGCTCTTTATTTTGGTTGGTTGGCATTGCGTCCGAGGACGCGATTGAGCTTCAACGGGGAGTTATGCCAAATAAGCCGAACCACCTAAAGCGCTTTCTCGCAAAATTCATGATTGGATGAACGGGAGCGGGCATGGATCACAGTTTGCCGCTTGCCTCGCAGCTCTGCGCCGAAGCAACGGCGCAGAGCTGTTTCAGGTCAACCGCTGGCCAGCTGCCAGCCGCCGCCCAGCGCTTTATAAAGCGCGACGATTCCACGGTACAGATCCACTTCGGCCAGCGCTTGGGCGTCCTCGGCGGTGAGGCGCTCACGCTCGGCATCCAATAGCACCAGGAAGTCCACGGTGCCTTCCCGGTAGCGAATCTGCGCCTGTTGCGCAGCAGCGCGGCTGGCGCTGGATTGGCGTAACAACGCCAGCAGCCGCTCCTGAGCACGGGCATAGTCACTGAACGCATTTTCCGATTCTTCCAGCGCGAGCAGAACTTGCTGCTCGTAGTTCGCCAACGCGCCTTCGGCATCCGCTTCGGCACCGCGCAAGCGAGCCCGGACGCTGCCCATGTCGAATGCCGCCCAGCTGATGCTCGGCGCCACCCCCCAGGCTTGTGCAGCGCTCGAGCCGATCTGCGAGCCACGACCTGCAATGAACCCAAGGAAGCCCGACAGGCTTACCCGCGGGAACAGATCGGCCGTCGCCACGCCGACGTTAGCGGTGGCGGCCGCCAGTTGCCGTTCGGCGGAAAGAATGTCCGGGCGGCGGCGCAGCAGTTCGCCGGGATCGCCGATCGGCAATGCCTTGGCTATTGCCGGCAGCTCGCGAGGCGAAAGGTCGACACTGAGTTGCTCCGGACGCTGGCCGAGGAGGGTGGCGATGCGATTGCGCGCGCGGGTCTGTGTCGCTTGCAGTTGCGGCAAGCTGGCTTCGGTGGCGGCCAGACGAGCATCGGCACGCAACACATCCAATTCGCTGCCCATACCGGCTTCGCGCAGCTGCTCGGTCAGTTCATGCGACTCGCGTTGATTGGCGAGGTTTTCCCGGGCGATACGCTCGCGCAGCTGCGCACCACGCAGTTGGCCATAGGCATCCACCAGTTCGGCGATCAGGCTGACCTGTAGCTGATAGAGCTCGGCTTCTGCGGCCTCGCTTTGTGCCTCGCTGGACTCGATGCGGCGTTGGATGCGCCCGAACAGATCCAGCTCCCAGGCCATGTCCAGACCCAGATCGTAACGCTCGATATTGCTACGTTCCTCGCTAGTACCCGGCTGCTGAGCCTTGCCGTACTCGGCGCTGGCACCGGCAGTCACGGTCGGGAAACGATCATTGGCCGCGTCATCACGAATCGACCGCGCCGCGCGTAACCTGGCGAAGGCGATGCGCAACTCGCGGTTCTCCGACAATGCCTCGCCGACCAGCGCATCGAGTGTCGAGTCGTCGAACTGACGCCACCAGGCGGATTCGAAGCGCGAGCGGTCGAAACCCTCGGCGTTGGCTCGCTCAATCTTGGCTGGAGCCGTTTCCGGCGTCCGGTAATCCGGGCCGACGGCGCACGCGCTCAAGGTGAAGATCGCGGCAAGCAGTAAGACAGCTTTCATGCATGGGACTCCTTCAGTACAGCCTTTTTCTCCTCGCGCTTCTCAACGAAGGCGCGAATCACCAGGTAGAACACCGGGGTCAACAGCAGCCCGAAGAAGGTCACGCCGAGCATCCCGCTGAACACCGCGACACCCATGGCATGACGCATCTCAGCGCCCGCGCCGGAGGACAACACCAGCGGCACCACGCCCATGATGAAGGCGAAGCTGGTCATCAGGATCGGCCGCAGCCGCAACCGGCAGGCCTCCAGCACAGCGGCCAGACGGTCCATGCCTTCTTCCTGTTTGTCCTTGGCGAACTCGACGATGAGGATCGCGTTCTTGCACGCCAGTCCGACCAGCACGATCAGTCCGATCTGGGTGAACACGTTGTTGTCGCCACCGGACAGAATCACGCCGGTGATCGCCGACAGCAGGGTCATGGGCACAATCAGGATCACCGCCAGCGGCAGGCTCCAGCTCTCGTATTGCGCAGCCAGCACCAGGAAGGCCAGCAGCACGCAGAGCGGGAAGACGAAGACTGCCGTGTTGCCCGCCAGAATCTGTTGGTAGGTCAGCTCGGTCCATTCATAGCTCATGCCGTTGGGCAGTTCGGCCTTCAGCAGGCGCTCCATCGCGGCCTCCGCCTGGCCGGAGCTGTAGCCCGGTGCCGCGGCGCCATTGATTTCAGCGGTGAGGAAACCGTTGTAGTGCATGACCCGGTCGGGGCCGGCGCTATCGCTGACTTTGACGAAGGTCGACAGCGGCACCATCTCGCCGCGGTTGTTGCGCACCTTCAGCTGGCCGATCTGCTCGGGTGCCAGGCGGAACTTCTGGTCGGCTTGGACGTTGACCTGGTAGGTACGGCCGAAGCGGTTGAAGTCGTTGGCATACAGCGAGCCGAGGTAGACCTGCATGGTGTCGAAGATCTCATCGATCGGTACGCCGTGGGTCTTGGCCTTCTCGCGGTCGATGTCGGCGTCCACCTGCGGCACGTTGACCTGATAGCTGGTGAACAGCCCGGCCAGTTCCGGATAGTCGGCGCTCTTGGCGAGAACGTTCTGCACCTGCTTGTAGAGCTCCTCGTAACCGAGATTTCCGCGGTCCTGCACCTGCACCCGGAAGCCGCCGATGGTGCCCAGCCCCTGCACGGGAGGCGGCGGGAAGATCGCGAGATACGCTTCCTGAATGCCCGCGAACTGACCGTTCAGCTCACCGGCGATGGCCCCGGCCGACATGTTCGGCTCCTTGCGCTGATCGAAATCCTTCAGGGTGACGAAGACGATCCCGCTGTTCGGGCTGTTGGTGAAACCGTTGATCGACAGGCCGGGGAAGGCGACGGTGTTCGCCACACCAGGGTGTTTGCCGGCGATTTCCGACATTTGCTTGATCACATCCTCGGTACGGTCGAGGGTGGCGGCATCGGGCAGCTGCGCGAAGGCCACCAGGTACTGCTTGTCCTGAGGGGGCACGAAACCGGTCGGGGTATTGGCGAAGCCCATGTAACCAAGAGCGACCAGGCCGACGTAGACCACCAACGCGATGCCGCTGCCACGCAGGATGCGCCTTACCGCCCCGACATAGCCGTGACTGGCGCGCTCGAACACGCGGTTGAACGGGCCGAACAGCCAGCCGCCGAACAGCTTGTCCAGCAAGCGCGAGAAGCCGTCTTTCGGAGCGTCGTGGTGACGCAGCAGGACTGCGGCCAATGCCGGCGACAGGGTCAGCGAGTTGAACGCCGAGATCACCGTGGAGATCGCGATGGTCAGTGCGAACTGTTGGTAGAACTGCCCGGTCAGGCCGGAAATGAACGCCGTCGGGATGAACACCGCGCAGAGCACCAACGCTGTGGCGATGATCGGCCCGGTGACCTCCTTCATGGCCTGTTTGGTGGCTTCGACCGGAGACTTGCCGAGGCCGATGTTACGTTCGACGTTTTCCACCACGACGATGGCATCGTCCACCACGATCCCGATCGCCAGCACCAGCCCGAACAGCGACAGTGCGTTCAGCGAAAAGCCGAGCATGTGCATTACGGCGAAGGTACCGATCAGCGATACCGGCACGGCGGCCAGCGGGATGATCGAGGCACGCCAGGTCTGCAGGAACAGGATAACGACCAGCACTACCAGTACGAGGGCTTCAAGCAGGGTGTGCACCACCGCCTCGATGGATCCACGCACGAAAATGGTCGGATCGTAAACGATCTCGTAATCCACGCCTTCCGGGAAATCTTTCTTCAACTCGGCCATGCGCGCACGCACGGCGTCAGAGATCGCGATGGCATTGGAGCCCGGACGCTGAAATACCGGGATGGCCACGGCCGGCTGGTTGTTGAGCAGCGAACGCAAGGCGTATTGGCTGGAACCCAGCTCGACGCGCGCGATGTCGCGCAGGCGGGTGATCGAGCCGTCTTCGCCGGCACGAATGATGATGTTCTCGAATTCCTCTTCGTTGACCAGACGGCCCTGGGTATTGATCGACAGCTGAAAGTCGGTCGCGCCCGGTGCCGGTGGTGCCCCGAGCGAGCCGGCAGCGACCTGGCGGTTCTGCTCGCGGATCGCGTTGACCACGTCGGACGCGGTTAGATTGCGCGAGGCCACCTTGTTCGGGTCCAGCCAGACGCGCAGCGAGTAATCGCCCATACCGAACAGCTGCACGTCACCGATACCGTCCAGTCGCGCCAGCTCGTCCTTGACGTTGAGCGCCGCGTAGTTGGACAGGTAGAGCATGTCGTAGCGTTCGTCAGGCGAGGTCAGGTGGACCACCATGGTCAGGTCCGGCGAGGCCTTGTCCACCGTTACCCCGAGGCGCTGTACTTCGGTCGGCAGCGTCGGCATGGTGCGGGTCACGCGGTTCTGTACCTGCACCTGGGCGTTGTCCAGGTCGGTGCCGAGGGCGAAGGTGACGGTCAAGGTCAATTTGCCGTCGGCGGTCGCCTGGGAGGACATATAGAGCATGCCCTCGACGCCGGTGATGGCCTGCTCCAGCGGCGAGGCGACGGTTTCGCCGATCACCTTGGGGTTGGCGCCGGGGAAGTTCGCACGCACCACGACGGTGGGTGGAACGACTTCGGGGTATTCGCTGATCGGCAGCTGAAACAGCGAGATGGCGCCACCGATCAGGATGATCAGCGACAGCACCGCAGCGAAGATTGGCCGCTGAATGAAGAACTGAGAAAAATTCATGACGCACTCCGGGGGCGAGGGCGCGCATGGCGCGCCCTGACGGAATCGATTTTCTAAGGGTGCGCCGAGGCGCACGGTCTACGGGGGTTAACGGATGCCTCAGCTGCTTGGACGGCGCGCCACGTTGTGCTCGACGACTTCGGTCTTGAACGCTGCCGTGATGGCACGGTTTTGCTCACGTAGCGCAGCGAGGGTGTCGGCATCAGCCATCGGTACGTTCTGCGGCTGTACTGGGCTGCCCGGACGCACACGCTGCAGGCCGTTGACGACAATGGTCTCGCCTTCATGCAAGCCGTTGCGCACGATGCGCAGACCTTCGAGCTTCGGCCCCAGCTCAACGGAGCGATAACTCACCTTGCCGTCATCCCCCAGAACCAGCACGAACTTCTTGCCGAGATCGGTTCCCACCGCGACGTCCTTGATCAACACCGCCTCGTAGGTGGCGCTGCCAACCAGCTTCAGACGCGCGTAAAGCCCCGGGGTGAAGCGCCCGTCACGGTTGTCGAACACGGCGCGGCCGCGAATGGTGCCGGTACGTGGATCGACCTGGTTGTCGATGAAGTCCATATGACCCAGATGCGGATGACCGTCCTCGCTGGAAAGACCGAGGTAAACGGGCGTTTCTTCCCCCCGCGCGCCTTCGCGTGCCAACTCGCGGTATTTCAGGTAGGTGCGCTCGTCGGCCTCGAAGTAGGCGTAGACCTTGTCGGTGGAAACCAGTGTCGTCAGCAAGGCCTCGCCGGCATTGACCAGGTTCCCGGCGGTGATCAGGGCACGCCCGGCACGGCCATCGATCGGTGCCGTCACACGGGTGAAGCTCAGATCCAGTTTGGCGGCTTCCAGTTGCGCCTGGATGGCAGCAACGGCGGATTTCGCTTCGCTGGCGGCGCTGACGCGGGCATCGGCGAGCTCGGCGGAGATAGCGTTGTTGGCGCGCAAACGCTCACCACGCTGAGCTTCGCTGGCGGTGCGCTGCTGAGTAGCACGGGCCTGCTGCAGCTCGGCTTGCAGGCGCTTCACCTGCGCCTCGAACGGCCTCGGGTCGATTTGGAACAACAGATCGCCTTTCTTGACCAGTGCGCCTTCCTCGAAGGCAACCTTGTCGATGAAGCCGGACACTCGCGGGCGAATCTCCACCGACTCCGGAGCCTCCAGACGGCCGGTGAGCTCGTCCCATTCGGTGACTTGCTGTTCGATGACTTCAGCCACGCTGACCTGTGGCGCCGGCATTGCCGCTTCGGTGGCCTCTGGCGCTTGGCCGCATGCGCCAACGAGGACAGCGGCAACCGCAACCAGTGGGTAACGCAAGGCTTTGAGTGAACGTTCCATGCTTGACTCCGCAACTCGGGTTTTTATCGATGGCGGGAGTGTGCCGGCTGGCCTTGCGATGCAGAAATCGAACAAGGCGAATATGAATATCATCCAGGATGATGTTGCCGATGGCTTCATCGATGGCGGACGAGGCGCCGGTACCTATTAGGTGGTGTCGCCAGCGCATCCGAACCTCGATGAGGATCGGGGCGGTGCGGACTCACGGTTGGTGGATTACGGTCCGGTAGGGTCGGTGAAACTCTTCGCGATTTGGAGCTTCAGAGACTGTCCGGGTCGCCGACGAACATCTGAATACGCGAGCGCAGCCAGCGTTCAGCGGGATCGTTGTCCTGCGCGCCACGCCAGGCCATGGACAGTTCGAAGTCCTGACTGGTCTCGAATGGCAGCGGCTCGGCGCGCACACCACCATTGGCGGCGAGGGCAGATGCGGCATAGTCCGGCAAGGTTGCGACCAGGTCTGTTCCTGCCAGCAGGCTTGCCAATCCGTTGAACTGCGGTACGGCCAGCACCACCTTGCGCTTGCAGCCGTGCAGCGCCAGCTCCTCGTCGATATAACCGTTCAGGTCGCCGGCGAACGAGACCATGGCATGCGGACGCGAACAGTAGTCTTCCATGGTCATGCGGCCCGGAATGCTGTCGGCACGCAGCAGCATCGGTTTCGGCCTGCGCAATATCTTGCGCTTGGCGTTGGCTGGCAGCTCCTGGGTATAGCAGACGCCGACCGATATCTCGCCGGACGCCAGCAGGCCCGGCATCAACAGGTAGTTGGCGCGCCGTATCACCAGCACCACGCCCGGCGCTTCGGCACGGATGCGCCGGAGCAGTTGTGGCAGCAAAGCGAATTCGACTTCGTCGGTCAGGCCGATCCGAAACACCAGCTCGCTGGTGGCCGGGTCGAAGCTCGAAGCACGGCTGACCGCGGTGGAGATCGAGTCCAGCGCGGGGGAGAGCAGGCTGGCGATTTCCTGGGCTCGAGCGGTCGGTTCCATGCTGCGACCCGTACGCACGAACAACGGATCGTCGAACAAGGTGCGCAGCCGCGCCAGTGCGGCACTGATCGCCGGCTGACCGAGAAACAGCTTTTCGGCCGCTCGCGTCACACTGCGCTCGTGCATCAGCGTTTCGAAGACAATGAGCAGGTTCAGATCCACACGGCGAAGGTCGTTGCGATTCATGCCTTTCACTTCAAGCGGGGGTCAGACGAAGGGCGCGACTGACTTCAGGTTGCGACTGCATTCTAGACAGATCGGCGTGACGTCGGCATGTCCATTTCCGCTTTGCAATTACACAAACCTGCAGGTTGTGATGCGGCTTTACATACATAACACCATCATTCCTGCGCATGGCAACTATCGAGCGGAATGCGGGAATCACGGCTGGAGTTGTGCCGAAGGTGCAGATAGAGTCACTAACACAGTAGTAAACCGAGGGGTCTTTCAATGTCCCGTATCATTCGTTTCCACCAGTTCGGCCCGGCCGAGGTCCTGTGCTATGAGCAGCAGGACGTTCCACGGCCAGGTCCCGGCGAAGTTCTGATCGGCGTTCGTGCTATCGGCATCAGCTGGAACGACGTGCTCTGGCGGCAGGATCTTGCGCCGCGCCATGCGCGACTACCGTCCGGGCTTGGTAGTGAGATCGCCGGCGAAGTGCTGGCGGTGGGCGACGAGGTGAACGGTTTCGCCATCGGCGACCAGGTGGCGAGCTTCCCCGCCCATGACCTGAACCAGTATCCCCTGTACGGCGAGCATGCACTGCTGCCGCACACCTCGCTCGTTCACTACCCCGACATGCTCGGACCGATCGAAGCCTCCATTCACTACACGCCGGCGCTGGTGTCTTATTTCGCGCTGGTCGAACTGGCGCAGCTCGAGCCCGGCCAATATGTCCTGGTGACCCAGGCGCGCCATTGCACCGGCCCGACCGCAGTCCAGGTGGCGAAGGCGCTGGGTGCAAGAGTGATCGCCACGTGCGAGACGGCCGAGGACCGCGATTTCCTGCGCGAACTGGGCGCCGAAACGGTGATCGTGACCGAAGAGGAGGATCTGGTCGGACGACTGCAGAAGATTACCGGCGGTGCCGGCGTCGAGGTGGTGCTCGATGCTTGTGGCGGCTCGCAGATGAAGCTTCTGGGCGATGTTATCGCGCCGCGTGGCAAACTTATCCTCTACGGGCTCAACGGCGGCAACGAAACGGCATTTCCGGCGTGTGCGGCCTTCAAGAAGAACTTCAAGTTCTTTCTTCACTGCCTATGCGACTTCACCGGGCAGCCGGAGTTGGGCATCAAGCAGAATCGCGAAGCGGTCGAGCGCGCGCTGTTGCATATCAACCAGCTCACGGTCGATCGGTTGATTACACCTCAGGTCGATAAGGTGTTTGGTTTCGATGACGTGGTCGAAGCGCATCGGTACGTTGAAAGTGGCATACCGCGCGGTCGAGTCGCGCTTCGCGTCGACTGAGCAGGGCCATACCGCGGCCCTCTCATCGCTTCACAGAAACTTTTCCCACGCGGCTCAAGTCCTCCGAAGACAGGTTATTCACCTTGACGGAGGATTTTTGCATGGCCGACGAAAACCAGACCCTACCCCCTCAGGAACAACCCGAGCCCGGCAAAGAGGGCTTGATGAATCCGCGACCTGAGTTCCGTGGCGAAGACTACAAAGCTGCCGGAAAGCTACAAGGCAAAGTCGCCATTATCACTGGCGGCGACAGCGGCATCGGCCGCTCGGTCGCGGTGCTTTTTGCCCGGGAAGGGGCCGACGTGGCGATTCTTTATCTCGATCAGGATCAGGATGCGAACGAAACCCGTCGCGTCGTTGAAAGTCATGGCCGCCAATGTCTGACCTTCGCCGGCGATGTGGCCGATCGCGACGTGTGCCGCAAGGTCGTCGACGAGACGCTGTCCAAGTTCGGCAAGCTCGACATCCTGGTCAACAACGCCGCGGAACAGCATCCGCAAAAGTCTTTCGAGGACATCAGCCAGGAGCAGTGGGAGAAAACCTTCCGCACCAATGTGTTCGGCATGTTCCAAATGACTCAGGCCGCGCTGCCTCATCTGAAGGAAGGCGCCTCGATCATCAATACCAGTTCGGTGACGGCTTACAAGGGCAACCCGATGCTGATCGACTATAGCTCGACCAAGGGCGCCATCGTGGCATTTACCCGGGCGCTGTCGATGAGCCTGGCCGAACGTGGCATACGGGTGAACTCAGTTGCGCCGGGGCCAATCTGGACGCCGCTGATTCCATCCACTTTCGATGCGGACAAGGTTGCCGAATTCGGTGCCAACGTACCGCTCAAGCGCCCTGGCCAGCCGGACGAAGTCGCACCGGCCTATGTCTATCTCGCAAGCAGCGACGCCTCCTACATCAGTGGTCAGGTGATCCATGTGAACGGCGGGACGGTGGTGAACGGCTGACCAACAGCAAACAGGAGAAAGGCTATGCCTCGCACGATCTGGAAGGGCGCGGTCAGTTTCGGTCTGGTGCATATCCCTGTCGCGTTGGTGCCGGCCACCACGCGCCAGGGAATCGACTTCGACTGGCTGGATAAACGCAGCATGGATCGGGTCGGTTACAAGCGCATCAACAAGACCACGGGCGAAGACATCGACAGTGAGAACATCGTCAAGGGCGTGGAATACGAGAAGGGCAATTACGTCGTGATCAGCGACGAGGAGATCAAGGCAGCCCATCCGAAAGCCACGCAGACGGTGGACATCGTCGCCTTTGTCGATGCCAAGGACATATCCTTTCTCTACATCGATACGCCGTACTACCTCACGCCCGATCGACGGGGCGAGAAGGTCTATGCGCTGTTGCGCGAAACGCTGATCCAGACCGGCAAAGTCGGTATCGCCAACGTTGTGCTGCGTAACAAGCAGCACCTGGCAGTGGTCATGCCGCTGGGCAAGGCTCTGGTGATGAACACGCTGCGCTGGGCCGATGAGGTCCGCGGCGTGGAATACCTCGAGATGAAGGACGAGGCGCTAAACACCGATTTGAATCCTCGCGAGCTGGAGATGGCCAAGCGCCTGGTCGAGGACATGAGCGAAGAATGGAATCCCGAGCAGTACAAGGACACCTTCCAGGACCAGATCATGGATCTGGTGGAAACCAAGGCGCGCGAAGGCAAGATCGAGGCTGTCGGAGGCCCCGAAGAAGCCGTCGACCGGCGCAGTGCCGATGTCATTGACCTTACCGAATTGCTCAAGCGCAGCCTGGCGGGCAAGACCGCCAAGAAAGCCACGCCTGCGGATGAGGTCGAAGACGAGGAGGAAGCCGACGAAGAACAGGCCGCACCGGCTAAACGCACACCGAGCAAAAGTGCCTCCGGCAAGGGCAAGACGGCGAGCAAGTCAACCGCAAGCAAATCCGGCAGCAAGGCGACGGCTGCACGCAAGAGCACGGCTAACAAATCCAGCAGCAAGAAGGCCAGCTGACCTCATGAGGTAGCCATGTCCGCAGCATCCGGCAAGAGCGGCCGCCCTGACGTGGGTGGCATTGGTATCAGCAATCCGCAACGGGTCATCGACGCACGCAGCGGCGGCACCAAGCTGCAACTGGCTGAGTATTATCTGGCCGTCGGCGACTGGCTGACGCCGCACCTGCGCAACCGGCCGCTGTCCATCGTCCGTGCTCCGGACGGGGTGGATGGTGAGAATTTTTTCCAGCGCCATTGCGGGCGTTTGAAAATGCCGCACATGCGCGTCCTGGACAAATCACTGGACCCTGAACATGCGCGTCTGATCCAGGCGGACAACATCACCGCTGTCGTCGAGGCGGTGCAGATGGGCACCGTCGAATTTCATACATGGAATGCCCGCAGCGACCGTATCGATCGCCCGGATCGGATCGTTTTCGACCTCGATCCGGATCCCGCATTGCCATGGTCGAGCATGATCGAAGCGACGTCGATGACCCTGGAGCTGCTTGCCGGCCTGGGCCTCAAGGCGTTTCTCAAAACCAGTGGCGGGCGTGGCATGCACGTGGTGGTGCCGATCGACCGTCGCCAGGGCTGGGACTGCATCAACGAATTCGCGCGCGGCGTGACGGCGCGCCTCGCCACACAGGCGCCCGAAAAGATCGTGGAAAAGATGGGGCCGAAGAATCGCGTCGGAAAGATCTTCGTCGATTACCTGCGCAATCAGAGGGGCGCCAGCACCGTGGCGGCTTACTCGGCTCGTGCGAGACCGGGATTGCCGGTTTCCGTACCTATCAGGCGCGATGAGCTGGAGCAGATCGCCGGGGCGGATCAGTGGACCATTCACAACCTGCACGAGCGCCTGGAGCAGATGCGAGAGGATCCCTGGTCCGACTACGCATCGACGCGCCAGGGCATTTCGGCGCGCCTGTTGAAGGCGCTTGACGCCTGACTCGACAGGTGACCTTTCCATCGCCGAATCTCCAGCTAGCCTTGAACGAGCGCAGCGAACAGGCGCCGACTCATCGATCGCCCTGCAGGAACCATCCCAGAGCGCCTGCAGTCGATGATTCAGATGGGGAGAACATAACGAGTAACAGGAGATATCGATGACCGTGCGAGTATCCCGGCGACAGTTCCTCAAGTTCGGTGCGGCAGGTGTAGGCGCATCGAGCATGGCCATGATGGGATTTGCGCCTGATGAAGCCGTCGCGTCGATTCGTCAGTTCAAACTGACCGGCGCAAAGATAGCCCGCAACATTTGTACCTACTGCTCGGTAGGTTGCGGCATGTTGCTCTACTCCCGCGGCGATGGTGCCGCCAATGTCATCGACGATATCTATCACGTCGAAGGCGATCCGGATCACCCGGTCAGCCGCGGCTCGCTCTGTCCACGTGGAGCGGGAGTGCTGGACTTCATCAAGAGCGAGTCCCGGGTCAAATACCCGGAAGTACGCGAGCCGTTCACCAACGAATGGAAGCGCATCAGCTGGGATGAAGCCTTCACACGCATCGCGCGCCACATGAAGGACGATCGCGACAAGAATTTCGAAACGCATGACGAACAGGGGCGGCTGGTCAATCGCTGGTTGACCACCTCGATGGTGGCGGCGTCAGCCTGCACCAACGAGACGGCTTACCTCACGCAGAAGATCACACGGGCACTCGGCATCCTTCAGCTCGACAACCAGGCGCGCGTTTGACACGGACCAACGGTGGCAGGTCTTGCCCCAACATTTGGTCGCGGTGCCATGACGAACCACTGGGTCGACATTGCCAACGCTAACGTCATCCTGTCGATGGGCGGCAATTCGGCCGAAGCGCATCCGGTGGGCTTCCGTTGGGTCATGCATGCCAAGGAGCGCAGCAACGCGATCCTGATTTCCATCGACCCTCGCTACAACCGAACCACAGCGGTTGCCGATTATCACGCCTGGCTCCGGACCGGTACGGACATCGTGTTCCTCGGCGGTTTCATCAACTACCTGATCGAATCCGACCGCTACGCTCATGAGTACGTCCGCGAATACACCGATGCTCGCTTGATCGTCAAAGAAGGCTTCGGTTTCGAGGAAGGGCTGTTCACCGGCTATAACTCCGAAGACCGGACCTACAACCGCGAGACCTGGAATTTCGAGCTGGACGAGCGGGGCTTCGCTCGCTCCGACCCAACGCTCGAGCACCCGCGCTGCGTGTTCCAGCTTATGCGCCAACATTACAGCCGTTACACCGTCGAGCAGGTCGAGAATATCTGCGGCATGCCGCGGGACAAAGTGATGGAAATCTGGGATTTGATGGCGCAGACCTCGGCGCCGGACAAGACCATGACCATCCTCTACGCGCTCGGATGGACGCAGCACACCATCGGCTCGCAGATGATCCGCTGTGGTGCCATGTTGCAACTGCTGCTCGGCAACATGGGCATGCCGGGCGGCGGCGTGAACGCATTGCGTGGGCATTCCAACATTCAGGGCCTGACGGACATCGGCCTGCTATCCAATCTGCTGCCGGGCTACCTGAACCTGCCATCGGTGAATCTGCAAAGTTACGCCGACTACATGAAGACGCGGATCAAACAGCCGCTGGTCGAAGGTGAGGTGTCGTACTGGAAATTCTATGAGCGCTTCTTCGTCAGCCTGATGAAGGATTGGTACGGCGATGTCGCCACCGCTGAAAACGACTGGTGCTACGACTGGTTGCCGAAGCTGTCCGTGCCGATCTATGACGTGCTCTACGCCATCAACGACATGACCCTGGGCAAGATGACCGGCGCCTTCTGCCAAGGCTTCAACATCCTGGCCGCGTTCCCGAACAAGGCCAAGGTCATGGATGGCCTGTCGAAGCTCAAGTACCTGGTACTCATGGATCCGCTGAAGGTGGAGACAGGCGAGTTCTGGAAGAATTTCGGCGAATACCATGATGTCGATCCGTCGAAGATCGGCACCGAGGTTTTCCGCCTGCCCACCACGTGCTTCGCCGAGGACGACGGCTCCATCACCAACAGCTCGCGCTGGCTGCAATGGCACGAGAAGGCCGCACCTGGCCCTGGCGAGTCGATGACCGATTCCGAGATTCTTGGCGAGGTCATGTTGCGTCTGAAGCATCTGTATCAGGAGGAGGGCGGCGCTTTCCCGGATCCGATTCTGAATCTCACCTGGAATTACAAGGATCCGAAATTCCCCAAAGCGGCGGAACTGGCGCAGGAGTACAACGGCCGCGCGCTGGTCGACCTGACCGACGATGCCGGTAACGTCGTTCGTCGCAAGGGTGAACTGCTCAACGACTTCAGCGAGCTTCGCGCCGACGGTTCGACCGCTTGCGGGTGCTGGATCTACTCAGGCGCCTGGACCGAAGAAGGCAACATGATGGCCCGGCGCGACAACTCCGATCCCTATAACACCGGCAATACGCTGGAGTGGGCCTGGTCCTGGCCGATGAACCGCCGGCTGCTCTACAACCGTGCTTCGGCGCGGCCCGACGGCACACCATGGGCACCCAACAAGGCATTCATCTGGTGGAACGGCGAGCGCTGGACGGGGGCGGACGTCCCGGACTTCCCGCTGACTTCGCCACCTTCCCAGGGCGTCGGTCCGTTCATCGTCACGCAGACCGGATGCGGGCAGCTTTTCGCCTCGCAGTGGTTGAACGAAGGACCGTTCCCGGAACATTACGAGCCCATGGAAACCCCGATCGACCGGAACCCGCTGAGTCCGAACAATCCATTGGCGCTGCACAATCCGATCGCCCGTGTGTTCGAGCAGGATCGCGACTCGTTCGGCTCCAACAAGGATTTCCCTTATGCGGCGACGACCTATCGCCTCACTGAGCATTTCCACTACTGGACGACACATGCCCGGCTCAACGCCATCGCCCAGCCGGAGAAATTCGTCGAGATCAGTACCGTACTTGCCGAGGAGTTGGGCATAGCTGCAGGCGATCGGGTAAGGGTGACGTCCAAGCGGGGCTTCATTACAGCGGTCGCGGTGGTGACCAAGCGGCTAATTCCGCTGCAGATCGATGGCCGGACGGTGCACCAGATCGGCATTCCCATCCATTGGGGCTTCAAGGGTGTGGCCAAGAAGGCACACCTGACCAACACCCTCACCCCCTTCGTGGGTGACGGAAACACGCAGACACCAGAGTTCAAGTCGTTTCTGGTGAACGTGGAGAAGATTGGAGGGGCTGTCTGATGCGCGGTGACCAGATCAATATGCAGAACATCATCGCCCGCTCAGCGACCACCACGCCCTCGCCGCAGGTGCGGCACGGGGGCGTGGATGCCGTCACCAAGCTGATCGATGTATCGGTGTGTATCGGCTGCAAGGCATGTCAGGTTGCCTGCTCCGAATGGAACGACCTGCGTGATGAGGTTGGCGAATGCGACGGCACCTACAACAACCCGCAGGACCTGTCGCCGGAGTCGTTCGAGGTCATGCGTTTCAGCGAGTACGAGGATGAGCAGGGCAATCTCGAGTGGCTGATTCGCAAGGATAACTGCATGCATTGCGCCGAGCCGGGCTGCCTCAAGGCCTGTCCGTCGCCCGGTGCGATCGTGCAGTACGCCAATGGCATCGTAGATTTCAATTCCGAGCACTGTATCGGCTGCGGCTACTGCGTAGCCGGGTGTCCTTTCGATATTCCTCGAATCTCGAAGAAAGACAACAAGGCCTACAAATGCACGCTGTGCTCGGACCGGGTGTTCAATGGGCTCGAGCCGGCTTGCGTGAAGAGCTGCCCGACCTCGGCCATCATGTTCGGCACCAAGGAGGACATGCTCGATTACGGTTCGCACCGGGTCGCGCATCTCAAGGGGCGCGGCTACGACAATGCCGGCATCTACGATCCGCCCGGTGTGGGCGGCACCCACGTCGTCTATGTGTTGCAACATGCTGACAGGCCTGAGCTCTACAGCGGCCTGCCGAAGGATCCGCACATCAGCCCGACGGTGGAGCTATGGAAGGGCGTGACCAAGCCGATCATGTCCGTGGCGCTGGGTGTATCGGTACTGGCCGGGTTCTTCCACTACGTGATGAAGGGGCCGAAGGAAGAGCCCGAAGACGATCCGGATCCTGAGTTGGCAGCGGAAGAGCGCGCGCTCGATCGGCGTGGGGAGGACCAGCTATGAGCCATTCCAATATCAACCACGGCATCCTGCGGTACGGCTGGTGGACACGGGTCAATCACTGGCTCATCTCGATCAGCTTCGTGCTGCTCACATTGAGCGGGCTGGCGTTGTTTTATCCGGCTTTCTTCGGCCTTACCGCACTGTTCGGTGGCCCGGAGCCGACGCGAATCGTGCACCCCTATATCGGTGTGTTCATGTCGCTGTTCTTCGTCATTCAGGCCGTGCGTTTTTTCGGCGACAACCTGATTAGACGCCATGATGTCCAATGGATGCGACAGATCAGCGATGTGCTCAGCAACCGTGACGAGCGCCTCCCTCCGGTGGGCAAGAACAACGCCGGACAAAAGCTGGTGTATTGGCTCTTCCTGGCCACCGTGCCGGTGCTGCTGATTACCGGCATCGTGCTTTGGCGCCCCTGGATCGCCGACGGCATGCCGGTCTGGGCGTTGCGCTGGGCGGTGATGATCCATGCAATTGCGGCTTTCATCGCGATCATCACCTTGATCATTCATATCTATGCGGCCATCTGGGTCAAAGGGTCGGTGCGTGCCATGACGCAGGGGCGCGTTAGCCATGCCTGGGCGCGACATCATCACGGGCTGTGGTACGAGGACGTCATGCGCAACCGTAAAACCGATTCGCAAAGCGCGTCGCCCACCAGCGAAGTACAGGAGCGCCGCCGATGAAAGGAGCTGCAGTGAACCACGCTTATGGAAGTGCACCTTCCGGGATCATGGAGGCCCCCCACGTGGTGTTGCCGGATGCCAAGGTCTTCAGCAAACGGGCGACCCGATTGAGGGAACTGGTTCTGCAGGTGCCGCCGCTCGACGAGTTTCTCGCGTTCATGGCGCGCCTGGTACAGGCCCAGCACCAAGTCCTGAACGAACGAGAGCCGGCCTGGCGTCCAGCGGCGGACGCGTTCGACCAGGCGCTGAAACACCGCATGCCGCCCCTGGGCTTTCAGGCATTGCGACGCGATGTGCTCTGGCAGCAGGACTTGCTTGCCATTCTCGATGCGGTGGAATTGCACGTAGGGGAGCGCCAGCGGCCATTGCTCGCTCGATTGCGCGAGATGTCCCCCGAGCAGCTCGATGCATTGGCTGACGATGTGTTCGAGATGCGCCCCGGCAACGAGACGACCCGTGCCTTGCTGCCATTTGTGGCTGCGGCGTTGCAGGTCGCCTGGGTGCGTCTGGCCATTGGAATGTCCGCTGTGCCGGCGCGCCCCACGGGCGAGGCGAAGGCACTATGCCCGTGTTGCGGCGCTGCACCTGTTGCCAGCGTGGTACACAACGAGCGCCATCGCAGTGGTGTGCGCTACCTACACTGCGCATTGTGTGCGACCGAATGGCATCTGGAACGCGTTACCTGCAGCGCATGCGATACGGGCGGCAAGCTGCTCTATCTGACCCTCGACGATGAGCAGGGCAAGCCTTTCCTGCCGGTCCAGGCGGAGGCCTGCAACGAGTGCCATAGCTATCTGAAAATCATGCAGCGCGAGCTGCATGGACGCGCCGACCCGGTCGCCGATGATCTCGCCAGTTTGGCATTGGACATGCTGCTGGCCGAGCAGGACGAGTACGCGCGCAGCGGCTACAACCCGCTGCTGGTCATGGGCGCGTAGCCGTTCAAGTGGGTTCTGGCTCTTCGTCAGCCACAGCCTGCCCACCGAATGGCGTGCCGGGTTTGTAGTCGTCGATATCGTCAGGACAGGGCACCTGCGGCAAATCCCCCGGTTTGTCGTGCACGACAGGGTCGGGTTGGGGCACATCGGGGCGGGCATGCGGAGTCATGACGGCCTCCCATCAGTCGGAATGTTTAATCGGCAATCAACCAACGGCGAGCGGACGCCAGAACAACGGCGGCAACTGCGCATCGCTCCTCGCTTGAGTACAGACCTTTCTTGGATCCCGCGTTGCAGTTTCCGACAGTCGTCGTACGGCGACATTCGGCTGCACCGCTGCGGTCTGTTCTGCTGAACTTTTACAGCCTCCGTTGGTTCGGAAGAACAGAGCCCATGAAAGCCTGCAGCGCGGGTTTTCACACGGTAAATCCAACCCGAACGGTTGCCGCCTCCGCCGCGGTTGGTTTGCCGTATCGCAACGACTTAGGCCTCAGGAGCCCGCTCGATGACCGATACACAGCCCCACGCAACGATTCACCCTCGACTGGAACAAGCATTGAAGATGCCGCGTATCGCCATCGAGTCGACCGAGCCGGTGCTCGACGGTGGGCGTTTCGCTGCCAAGGCCATCATCGGCCATCCGGTCAACGTAACCAGCAAGATATTCGCCGACGGCCATGACCAGCTCGCCGCCGCGATTTGCTGGCGGACCAAGGACGAAGACACCTGGCGCCGTGCTCGTCTCAAGCTGATCGGCAATGACAGCTGGGAAGGACATTTCACCCCGACGCAGGTCGCGGGCCATGAATTCATGATCGAAGCCTGGTGGGATATCTACGAGACCTACCGTTACGAACTATCGAAGAAGCATACCGCCGGTGTGCCGGTGCAACTGGAACTGGAGGAAGGCCGCTTGCTCCTGGAACGGGCCAGCAGCCGTGCCCAAGGTGAAGTCAAGGCCATCATCGACGATCTGCTGCACCGCCTGAGCACGGCGCATCTGGACGACGAGCGCGTGTCGGTTCTGCTGGCCGAAGAAACAGCCGCTGTCATGGCCGATGCCGACCCACGGGAGCATTGCAGTCAGAGCCAGGTCTTCCCCCTCGAAGTCGAACGGCCGCTGGCCCAGTTCGCCAGTTGGTACGAGTTGTTTCCGCGCTCCGAAACCGATGACCCGAATCGCCACGGCACCTTCCGTGATGTGCATAAGCGCCTGCCATCGATCCGCGACATGGGCTTCGATGTGCTCTATTTCACGCCGATTCACCCCATTGGCCGGCAGCACCGCAAAGGCCGCAATAACACCCTGGTGGCCGGGCCAAACGATCCGGGCAGCCCTTATGCCATAGGCAGCGAGGAGGGCGGTCACGACGCCGTGCATCCGCAGCTGGGCACGCTCGAAGACTTCCGCGAGCTGGTGACCGCTGCACGTGAGCACGGCTTGGAAATCGCGCTCGACTTCGCTATTCAGTGCTCCCAGGACCACCCCTGGCTGAAGGAACACCCGGGCTGGTTCTCCTGGCGACCGGACGGGACGATCCGTTACGCAGAGAACCCACCCAAGAAATACCAGGACATCGTCAACGTCGATTTCTACGCCGAGGACGCCATGCCGGACCTGTGGATCGCTTTGCGCGACGTGGTCTGGCATTGGGTGCAGCAGGGCGTGAAGATCTTCCGCGTCGACAATCCACATACCAAGCCGCTGCCGTTCTGGGAATGGATGATTGCAGACATCCGTGAGCGCGATCCGGACGTCATGTTCCTTTCCGAGGCGTTCACCCGCCCGGCAATGATGGCGCGTCTGGGTAAGGTTGGCTTCAACCAGAGCTACACCTATTTCACCTGGCGCAACAACAAGGCGGAGTTGAGCCAGTATTTCACTGAGCTCAACGAGCCCCCGCTGCGCGACTGCTACCGGCCGAACTTCTTCGTCAACACGCCCGATATCAACCCGTTCTTCCTGCATGACTCCGGCCGCCCCGGTTTCCTCATCCGTGCCGCACTGGCGACCATGGGCTCGGGGCTGTGGGGGATGTACTCGGGCTTCGAACTGTGCGAGTCCGCCGCGATTCCGGGCAAAGAGGAATACCTCGACTCGGAGAAGTACGAAATCCGTCCGCGCGACTATCACGCGCCAGGCAACATCGTTGCCGAGATCGCTCAGCTCAATCGCATCCGTCGGCAGAACCCGGCCTTGCAGACCCACCTCGGCTTCAGCGCGTACACGGCCTACAACGACAACATTCTGTATTTCGGCAAGCGTACGCCGGACCGCTCCAACTTCATTTTGATCGCTATCAGCCTTGATCCACACAACGCTCAGGAAGCCCATTTCGAACTTCCACTGTGGGAGTTGGGGCTGCCCGACCATGCCGAAACCCGTGGCGAAGACCTGATGAATGGGCATCGCTGGACTTGGTACGGCAAGACACAGTGGATGCGCATCGAACCCTGGCACCTGCCGTTCGGCATTTGGCGGCTCACCGCCGACGCCCCGGATCCTGACTTAAAGTAAATTCTTGGAAGTGTCTGCTTATCTTTAAGTATCAGCACGTTATATGTATTAGCTAATCCATATTCTAGTGCTGATGCACGTTTTGAGTCTCCACCCGATGCCTTGATGGAGCGGGTTCTGGAGGTCATGAAAGGAACGAGAACATGGCCAAAGCGCGTAAACCAGCTGCCTTTATCAAGGATCCTCTCTGGTACAAGGACGCAGTGGTCTATCAGGTCCACCTCAAATCTTTCTACGACTCGAACAACGACGGCGTCGGCGACTTCCAAGGTCTGATCGAGAAGCTCGATTACATTGCCGACCTCGGCGTCAACACCATCTGGCTATTGCCGTTCTATCCCTCGCCACGGCGTGATGACGGCTACGACATCGCCGAATACCGCGGCGTGCATTCCGACTACGGAACCATGGCCGATGCGAGGCGCTTCATCGCCGCCGCGCACAAACGCGGCCTGCGGGTCATCACCGAACTGGTCATCAACCACACCTCGGACCAGCACCCCTGGTTTCAGCGCGCGCGCAAAGCTAAAAAAGGTTCGGCAGCCCGCGATTTCTATGTCTGGTCCGACACGGATGACAAGTACGACGGCACGCGGATCATCTTCCTCGACACCGAGGTCTCGAACTGGACCTGGGATCCTGTCGCCCAGCAGTACTTCTGGCACCGCTTCTATTCGCACCAGCCGGACCTCAATTTCGACAACCCTCAGGTGATGAAGGCGGTACTCAGCGTCATGCGCTATTGGCTGGACCTGGGCATCGACGGGTTGAGGCTGGATGCCATTCCTTATCTGGTCGAACGTGACGGCACCAACAACGAGAACCTGCCCGAAACCCACGTGGTGCTGAAACAGATCCGTGCCGAGATCGATGCCAATTACCCCGACCGCATGCTGCTGGCCGAAGCCAACCAGTGGCCGGAAGACACCCAGCTGTATTTCGGCGGCGAAGATGGCGGCCCGGGTGATGAATGCCATATGGCATTCCACTTTCCGCTGATGCCGCGCATGTACATGGCGCTGGCCCAGGAAGACCGTTTTCCGATCACCGATATTCTCCGGCAAACACCCGATATTCCAGAGAATTGCCAATGGGCGATCTTCCTGCGCAACCATGACGAGTTGACCCTCGAAATGGTGACCGATAAGGAGCGCGACTACCTCTGGAACTATTACGCCTCGGATAAACGCGCGCGGATCAATCTCGGTATTCGCCGGCGCCTGGCGCCGCTGCTGGAGCGCGACCGCCGCCGCATCGAGCTGCTCAACAGTCTGTTGCTGTCGATGCCGGGTACGCCCGTGATCTATTACGGCGACGAGATCGGTATGGGTGACAACATCTTCCTCGGCGACCGTGATGGCGTGCGCACGCCCATGCAATGGTCCGTAGACCGCAATGGCGGTTTTTCCCGCGCCGATCCGCCGAGCCTGGTACTGCCGCCGATCATGGATCCGCTGTACGGCTATCAGGCGATCAACGTCGAGGCGCAGCAGCGCGATCCGCATTCGCTGCTGAACTGGACGCGCCGTCTGCTTTCGATTCGCAAGCAATTCAAGGCGTTCGGCCGCGGCACGCTGAAGATGCTTGCGCCGAGCAATCGCCGCATTCTGGCCTATCTGCGCGAATACACGACACCCAGCGGGGAAACCGAGGTGATTTTCTGCGTCGCCAACGTTTCGCGTTCGGCTCAGGCGGCGGAGCTCGAGCTTTCTCACTATGCCGGAATGGTGCCGGTGGAGATGGTTGGCGGAAGTGCCTTCCCGCCGATCGGCCAATTACCCTATTTGCTGACGTTGCCACCTTATGGCTTCTACTGGTTTCAGTTGGCGACCAGTCACCAGATGCCCAGTTGGCACCAGGCACCGGTGGAAACCATGCCCGACTTTCAAACGCTTGTGCTCAAACGTCTGGACACGCTCACCACCGCGAACAAACGCATTCTCGAGACCGAGTCGTTACCGGCGTATTTGCCGAAACGGCGCTGGTTCGCCAGCAAGGACGCGACCATCGATTCGATCAAGATCTGCTACAGCGTGCCCTTCGGCGATACCCACAGGCCCGTGCTGTTGAGTGAGATTGCAGTGGAAACGGCAGGGCGCACCGATTTTTATCAGCTGCCGCTGGGTTTCCTCGACGAAGGCGATTTCGACATTGCGCTGCCGCAACAGCTGGCCATGGCGCGGGTGCGCCGTGGCCCACAGGTCGGCCTGTTGACCGATGCCTTCGCGCTGAACCAGTTCGTGCTGGGCGTTATCCAGGCGCTGCGTGAAGAACAAGTGTTGCCTTGCGGCGAAGGGGAGATCCGTTTCGAGCCGATGGACAAACTGGCCGAGGTGGAATTGCCGGCCGATGCCGAGGTTCGTTACCTCACGGCAGAACAGTCCAACAGCTCGGCAATCATCGGCAGCAGCATAATGATCAAGGTACTGCGCCGGGTCTCGGCGGGGGTACACCCGGAGTTGGAGATGGGCCGCTTCCTGACCGAGCAGGGCTTCATGCACATCTCGGCGATGCTCGGACAGGTCACCCGGGTCGACAAACAGGGCGAGCAGTACGCGTTGATGGTGGTACAGCGCTTCCTCGACAACCAGGGCGACGCGTGGGAGTGGACGCTCAACACGCTGGATCGCGCTGTTCGCGACCAGATCGCCGGCGGGGTCTCTCTGCACGAGAACCAGTTCAGCGCCCTCGAGGAGCTTGAGGCCTTCAATCGCCTGCTCGGTCAACGGCTGGGCGAGATGCATATGACCCTGGCGACACAGACTGACGATCCGGCGTTCGCCAGCGAGCCGACGCGTTCGGCCGACACCAAGGAATGGACCAAGGTGATATCGGCTCAAGTAGAGCGCGCACTGGATCTATTGCAAGCCCTTCGGGGCGATCTGGACCGCAAGGCAGCGACGCTTGTGGATCAGTTGCTTGGACAACGCAAGCCGCTGCTGGCTGAGGTCAAACGGTTGGCAGAACGTACCGTCGGGGGGCTGCGGACCCGGGTGCACGGCGATCTTCACCTCGGCCAGGTACTGGTCGCCCAGGGCGATGCCTACTTCATCGACTTCGAAGGTGAGCCGGCGCGCTCGCTCGACGAGCGCAGAAGCAAGCTGAGCCCATTCAAAGATGTGGCCGGCGTGTTGCGCTCCTTCGAATACGCCAGCGCCATGACGCTGCGCAATGCCCAGATCAGCGACAGCTCCGAAGCCGCGGATCTGGCACGGCGCACGATTTCCGAAACCTACCAGCAGAGCGCGCGCAGCGTCTTCCTCGAGGCTTATCGTGAGGCTACCGCGCAACTGCCGCACGCCTGGAAGGATGCCGCCGGTGCTGACGCCGCGCTGGCCCTGTTCAGCCTGGAAAAGACCGCGTATGAAGTGGCCTATGAGGCAGAGAACCGCCCGGCCTGGCTGTCCGTCCCGTTGCAGGGGCTTGCAGTTCTGGCACAACAGATTTCCGATGGAGGTTCCTAATGATTGATCGACCGGTCGTAACCATGCCTGGGGAAACCCTGCTACCCAGCGATGCCGATGTGGATGCGCTGGTTCGCGCCGAACATGGCGATCCGTTTTCCATACTCGGCCCACACCCGGACGGGGACGGGCTGGTGGTGCGCGCCTATCTGCCCAATGCGCTCGGCGTCGAGGTACTGGAGCGCTCCGGTGGCCGCGTGCTGGCCGCGATGGAGCAGGGTCAGGTGCCCGGATTCTTCTTTACCCGCCTGACCAACCCGCAGCCGTATCTGTTGAAGATTCGCTGGGCCGGCGGCGAGCAGGTTACCGAAGACCCGTTCAGCTTCGGTCCACAGCTCGGCGAGATGGACATGTACCTGTTCTCCGAAGGCAACCACCGGGAGATCGGCCGCGTATTCGGTGCGCAACCGATGGAAGTCGAAGGCGTGCAGGGCGTGCGCTTCGCCGTTTGGGCACCCAACGCCCGGCGAGTCTCGGTGGTCGGCAGTTTCAACGACTGGGACGGGCGGCGGCATCCGATGCGTCTGCGGTTTCCCGCCGGTGTCTGGGAGATTTTCATCCCGCGTCTGCAACCCGGTGACCGCTACAAGTTCGAGATTCTCGGCCCACACGGGATATTGCCGCTCAAAGCCGACCCCGTGGCGTTGGCCACCGAGTTGCCGCCGGGCACCGCGTCGGTGATCTCGCATCCGCTGGAGTACGAATGGAAAGATGATGCCTGGTTGCAGCAGCGGGTTGCGCGGCAATCGCTGCAGGCACCGATGACCATCTACGAACTGCATGCTGGCTCCTGGCGCCGGGAGGGCGGTGACGATGGTCGGTTGTACGACTGGCACGAACTGGCCGAACGGCTGATTCCCTATGTCGTGGACCTGGGCTTCACCCATATCGAGCTGATGCCAATCATGGAACACCCCTTTGGCGGATCCTGGGGGTATCAGCTGCTGTCGCAATTCGCGCCCAGCGCTCGTTACGGTACTGCGCATGATTTCGCCGCCTTCGTCGATGCCTGCCACAACGCCGGCATCGGCGTAATCCTCGACTGGGTTCCGGCGCATTTCCCGACCGACGCCCACGGTCTGGGCGAGTTCGATGGCACAGCGCTTTACGAGTACGCGCACCCTTTCGAAGGCTTCCATCAGGACTGGGACACCTACATCTACAACCTGGGGCGCACCGAGGTACACGGCTTCATGCTGGCCTCGGCGCTGCATTGGCTGCGTGAATTCCACGTCGATGCGCTGCGGGTCGATGCCGTTGCTTCGATGCTCTATCGCGATTATTCACGCAAGGAAGGCGAATGGATTCCGAACCGTCATGGCGGTCGGGAGAACCTGGAGGCCATCGAGTTCCTGCGTCATCTGAACGATGTGGTCGCGACCGAGACGCCTGGAGCCTTGGTCATCGCCGAGGAGTCCACAGCGTTCCCGGGCGTCAGCAAGCCCACGTCCGAGGGCGGCCTGGGCTTTGCCTACAAGTGGAACATGGGCTGGATGCACGACACCCTCAAATACATTCAGGAAGATCCGATCAATCGTCAGTACCACCATGACAAGCTTACCTTCGGCATGGTCTACGCCTATTCGGAGCATTTCGTGCTGCCGATCTCGCATGACGAAGTGGTGCACGGCAAGGGTTCGCTGATCGACAAGATGCCCGGTGACCGCTGGCAAAAGTTTGCCAACCTGCGTGCCTACTTGTCGTTCATGTGGACGCACCCTGGCAAGAAGCTGCTGTTCATGGGCTGCGAGTTCGGCCAATGGCGTGAGTGGAGCCACGACCGCGAACTGGACTGGCATCTGCTCGATGAGGCCGATCATCGGGGTGCGCAGAACCTGGTGCGCGACCTCAATCGCCTGTACGGACAGGAGCCCGCATTGCATGAGCTGGACAGCGACCCGCAGGGCTTCCAGTGGCTTATCGGCGATGACCGCACCAATAGCGTGTTCGCCTGGCTGCGCAAGAGCTCGACCGGACATCCGCTGCTGGTCGTGGGCAACTTCACGCCGGTGGTGCGTGAGGGCTACCGGATCGGCGTGCCGGTGGACAGCCGCTGGCTGGAAATCTTCAACAGCGATGCCGAGTGCTATGGCGGCTCGAACGTGGGCAATGGCGGAGGCATGCTGGCCGAGTCGGTCCCGGCGCATGGGCAGGACGTATCGCTCTCGCTGACACTGCCACCGTTGGGCGTGATCATCCTGCGACCGCAGGTGTAATGCCCAGGCGTCCAACAGGACGCCGGAAAGACAGAAGCCGGGACAATCGTCCCGGCTTATTTTTATTCGTCTCGTTTAGCGGCTGACGGCTTTTTGAGCGCTGGACGGATGGTCTCCCGGCGCTTTTTCTTCGCTGGGTTGAGCCTCGTTTCCGGAGCGCAACTTCTTCGCCCGGGCTTCGAGCACGACGTAGAGCATAGTGGCCAAGCACAGCGGCACCAGGAAATACACGACGCGATAGCCGATCAGGCCGGCTACGATCGTACTGTTGCTGAGTTCGCCGCCAAGGGCTGCCACGAACACCGCTTCGATCACACCCAGGCCCGCCGGAATGTGGGCAATCACTCCGGCGATGCTGCTGATCATGAGGATCCCCAGCACCGTGGGGTAGGCGACCTGTTGCGACAACATGAAATAGACCACGAGTGCCATCAGCGACCAGTTCGCAGCGCCCAGCAGCATCTGCAAGGCAGCCAATCGCAGTGATGGCAGGTGGATCTGATGTTTGCGTATCGTCCAGTGGCGGCGCTTGGAAAAGCCGCACGCCCAAAGATAGACCAGCGCGAGCAGCAGCAAGCCGGCACCGAGCATGCGCAGCGCCGTATCGCCAATCTCCCAGCTCTCTGGCGGGGTGATCCAGCCCAACGAAAAGATCAATCCGGCCAGCCAGATATAGCCGAGCCAGTTGGTGAGCACGCTGAGCGTGAACACTCGGGTGATCTGCGAAGCGCGCAAACCCAATCGTGAATACAGCCGATAGCGCAGCGCGATGCCGCCAACCCAGGCGCTCAGGTTGAGGTTGAAGGCGTAGCAGACAAAGGTCACCGGCACGATCTGGCGCACCGGCAAATTGTGCTGCGCGTAGCGCTTGCCGAGCACGTCGAAACTACAATACACGGCGTAGCTGCCGAAGGTGGCGGCGCCTGCGAGCCAGAGCGTACGGGCGTTGTAGTTGCTCAGCGTCCGATAGACCTCAGGCCAGTCAACATTGCGCGCCAAGCCCACCAGCAGCCCGGCGACCAACACGAAGAAGACATAGGTCAGGATCTTCTTGATCAGCGGCCAGCGTCGCCGCCAACCGCTGCGTGACGCGTCTTGGGTCTCGCTCATTGATGGTCTCGTTGCAAGGGTGCCGGAGGACTGGGCTCAAGCGGCTCCGGGTCGATCAGCTGCAGCTTGGGGCGGTGTGCTGGGAACAGGCCGACCAGCTGCGGAAAATGCCGTAGAAAATGGAAGATGAAAAAGGCTAGCGGTGCGCGCCACCAATAACCGCGGATCATGCGTTCCAGCGGAATGCGCCGGCAATCCTCCTGCAGCAAACGGTCCAGATTTTCATGCAGTTGGCGGTTGAACGCATGATCACGAATGATCAGATTGGCCTCTAGGTTGAGCGACAGACTGAGCGGATCGAGATTGCTCGAACCCACCGTTGACCATTCGTAATCGGCCAGCGCGACCTTGCCGTGCAACGGCCGGCGGCAGTACTCATGGATCTCGACGCCGTCGTTCATCAGGTAGTTGTACAGCATGCGCGCGCCGAACTTGGCGATCGGCATATCCGGTTGACCCTGCAGAATCAACCGCACCCGCACGCCGCGCCGAGCGGCGTTGCGGATCTCGCGCAGCAGCCGATAGCCGGGAAAGAAATAGGCATTGGCGATCAACAGGCGCGAGCGAGCGTCACGAATCGCTTGCAAATAATGCTGCTCGATATCGTTGCGGTGGTTGTGGTTGTCTCGAGTCACGAACAGCGCACGCGCTTCGCCCCGACTGACACCAACGTAGCCGTTGCTTTGCGTACGCACCCGTCGATGCCACCAGCGCCGATTCGCCTGGTTCGGCGCGATGGTGCTGAGGGCGAAGCGATGGATGTCGTGGACGATGGGCCCCTCGACCTGCAGCGCGTAATCCTGCTTGGCTGCCGGGCCGTAATCGCCCAGGTGATCGGCAGAAAAATTGATACCGCCGATGAAGGCGACCTGGCCATCGACCACGACGATCTTGCGGTGCATGCGTCGGAACACGTTGACGCGCTTGCCGAGCAGCCGTTTGCCCGGGTCGAACATATGAATGCGTACGCCGGCCCGCGCCATCGCCGCGGCGAAGTCGCCATTCAGGTCAGCCGAGCCATAGCCGTCTACAGTGACGTCGACGCTGACGCCGCGTTCGGCAGCAGCGATCAGGACTTTCTGCAACTCTTGGCCCACTTTGTCCTTGAAGAAAATGAAGGTTTCCAGCAGGACTTCCTTTTCTGCGGCCGCAATGGCCTCGAACACGGCGGGGAAGAACTCCTCGCCGTTTTCCAGCAACTGAAGACGATTCCCGTCTCTCCAGTGAAAATTCATAGGTGTATCTCCACCGCCAAGGGCAGATGATCGGACAAGTGCGTCCAGGGTTTGTTACCGAGAATCCGTGCTTTATGACTCGTGGCGTTGCGCACATAGATGCGGTCCAGGCGCAGCATCGGCCAACGCGCCGGGAAGGTCTTGGCCACCTTGCCCTGGGACACGGCGAATACCTCATGCATGCCGGCGCAACGATCCAGGATCTGAGCGCCCTTCAGCCGCCAGTCGTTAAAATCGCCGGCGACCACCACCGGGGCGCCCTGGGGCAGCGAGTCGAGGAGCTCGCACAGCAGACCGAGCTGTTGCTGTCGGTGCGATTCGCGCAGGCCCAGGTGCACACAGATGGCATGAAACTCCTCATGGCCCGGCACCTGCAGCACGCTATGCAACAAGCCGCGGCGCTCCGGCCCGGCGATGGAAATGTCGAGGTTCTCGTAGCGCGTGATCGGAAACTTCGACAGCAGCGCATTGCCGTGATCGCCGTCCGGGTAGACCGCGTTGCGGCCATAGGCGAAGTCGGTCCAGATGCTGTCGGCGAGAAATTCGTACTGCGACATCTTCGGCCAGTCGTGAAAGCGCAAGGCGTGTTTCTCGTGGGTGCCCAGCACTTCCTGAAGAAATACGACGTCGGCCGAGACCGCCCTGACCGCCTCGCGCAGCTCCGGCAGGATGAATCGGCGATTGAGGGCGGTGAAGCCCTTGTGGGTGTTGACGGTAAGCAGGCGGACTGCGTTGACCGCCGTGGACATGTGGGCGTCCAGGTCGCTGCTGTCCAGTGGGTGATTCTTGTCCAGATTCAAGCCAGTGCTCCTTCCAGGTGGCCCGGAGTGGTCTCCAGGTTTTCCTCCAGCCCGAGCCGGCGCAACAGCTGCCGCGCATCGTAGGGCGCTCGGACCTTCACGTCGTTGTCGAAATAGCAGTACACCTCCCGCGCCTGGCGTGATGGGGGCTTATCGTCCGAGATGAGATGGGCGTCGTCGGGTTGCCCGCCCTGGTTCCACAGCGTTATGCGCTGGCACCAGTTGTCCAGCGCCTCTTCGCTGTAGCCGCTGGTATAGAGCTCTTCGGCGCCATGCAGGCGGATGTAGACGAAATCGCTGGTGAGATCCTCGCGATAGGGCCATTTGCCGGCGGTGTCCGCCACGACCAGTGCGACCTTGTACTTGCGCAGCAGCGCAACGAACGCGGGGTCAACGAAGCTCTGGTTACGAATTTCCACGGCGTGGCGCAGCCGGCGCTTGCGGTCGATCTGCAAATAACTGCGGCCCTCCATTCGCGCCTCGCATCCCTTGGCCATTTCCAGCGCTGCCTCGGTGTCGTGCGGCAACAGTTTGAGAAAGGTTTCGAAGAGCGCTGCGTCGAACTTGAACGAAGGTGGAAACTGCCACAGCATCGGCCCGAGCTTGTCCTTGAGCGCCAGTACGCCAGAGGCAAGAAAATTGGCGATGGGCTTCTCCACATCGCGCAAGCGCAGGATATGCGTGATATAGCGCGGCGCCTTGACGCTGAAGACGAAGCCCTTCGGGGTTTCGTCGTACCAGCCGGTGTACAGCTCAGGTCGCTGGAGCGCGTAGAAGGAACCGTTGATCTCGATGCTGTTTACCGCACGCGAGGCGAACCTGAGCTCGTTCTTCTGGGTAAGGCCCTTGGGATAGAAGTCGCCTCGCCAGGGTGCGTAGCGCCAGCCCGATATTCCGATATGGATGGCCGCCATCGCTTTTCTCCTGCTACCTGCCGGGACTCTGCATGCTGGTTGGATCGCTGGCGGGGAAGGTGTCGGCAACCGCCTGATCGACGACGTTCTCCTCCGATCCAGCCCCGGCGGAATGGCCCCGCTGTGGTTGCAATTCCACCTTGATCCAGCCGCGCTCGCGCCGATCGAACGCCTCGAAGGCCGCGATGGCGTCGGTCATCGGCTTGATCTGGGTCAGAATCTTCGCAGGGTCGATGCGCCGCGCCTGGATCATTTCGATCAGCTGCGGAATGTATTTGCGGTGATGGCAGTTGCCCATGTTCATGGTGATGTTCTTGTTCATCGCCATGCCGATGGGAAAAGTCATCGCATCTGGTGGATAGACGCCGATGATGGACAGGGTGCCGGCCTTCGCCAAGCTCTGCACCGCCCATTCCAGGGCCTGCGATGGGCCGTCGCCGGGCTGCCACTGGGCACCCTGACCGGACTGCGCACCGTCGGCCGGCTTACCGCCGCAGCAGCCATGTTCGGCATCGATGCCGACCGCATCGATCACGCGGTCGACACCGATTCCGGCGGTGAGCCGCTTCAGCGTTTCGACCGGATCCTCGCGATTGAAATCGATGACTTCCGCGCCTTGGCGCTGCGCCATGCGCAGGCGGTCCTCGAACTGGTCGATGGCAAAGACGCGCCCAGCGCCCAGTAGTTTGGCACTGGCGATGGCGAATTGGCCGACCGGGCCGCAGCCGAATACGGCCACGGTATCGCCCGAGCGGATCTCGGCCATTTCCGCGCCGAAATAACCGGTCGGGAAAATGTCGGAAAGCAGGATCGCCTGATCATCACTGATATCCGCCGGCAGCTTGACCAGACCGATATTGGCGAAGGGGATACGTGCTTTCTCGGCCTGCATGCCATGGAACGGCCCAGTCTGGGACGGGCCGCCATAGAAGGACGTGCCGGCCTCCTTGCCGTTCGGGTTGGCGACGTCGCACTGGGCGAAATAGCCGGAGCGGCAATAGGAGCAGTTGCCACAGGCGATGGTCGACGGAACCACCACCCGATCGCCGACTTGCAGGTTACGGACGTCTTCACCCAATTCCTCGACGATGCCTACGGCCTCGTGGCCAAGGATGGTGCCGGGCTTCATTCCGCTGACGGTGCCCCGAACGAAGTGCAGATCTGTGCCGCAGATGGCCGAGGCGGTGATGCGAACGATGGCGTCGGTAGGGGCTTCGATGCGTGGTTCGGCTACGTCCTCAAGGCGGATATCGCCGACACCGTGATAAACGACAGCTTTCATGGCTACTCCGTAACGCACCGTTCCAGCCTGTTGGACTCGAACGGTATGGATGATTGGTGACGTCCTGCTTGTAGGTCAGCCGGTCGAGAACCGGTCGGCGTTCCTGCGGATCGGCCCGGGCTTGGCCGGCGAGTCGTCCAACGGCACGCTGCGCCGAACAGGTGCACCTTCATTCGGACTAATCGAGGCTTTCGCGGTTCATCTTTTTTTCAATCCGCCGCGCATGCGCGGCCTCTGCCGCGGCGTTTTGGCGGGGAGATCAGTCGAGAAGGACAAGCGGCCGGCAGCGATGCCGAAGGGGGGCGAGCCACGTCAGGTGCGCGGCGAGGCCCAGGGCAACTCGCCGGAGAAGGCTTCGACCAGATAGTCGATCATCGCTCGCACTTTGGCCGGGGGGCGGCGATCGGGGGGATAAACCACATGGATGCCGCCGAGCCCAAGCGATGGCTGGTCCAGCTCTATCGTCACCAGTTCGCCGCGGCTCAAAGCAGCGGCAACGATGAACTGCGGTTGATAGATCAGGCCCTGATCGCCCACCGCAGCCGCTACCAGAGCCGCCCCGTTGTTGGCGATCAGGTTGCCTTGGATGGGCACTCGAAATTCACCGGCCGGGCCGAACGCCCACTCGCGGCCACCCGACAAGGTTGACAGGCTGTAGCCGAGGCAATTGTGCCGAGATAGATCGCTCACCCGCTTCGGTACACCATGCTCCGTCAGATAGCCGGGTGAAGCGCATACCAGCATTGGGCAGTCCGCCAGGCGCCTGGCCTGCAACGGACTGTCGGTGAGGCGGCCGATGCGTACGGCCATGTCCCAGCTCCCATCGATCAGATCGACCTGGCTATCGGTCAGCCCCAACTCGATTTTCACGGCCGGGTGGCGCCGGCTGAACCCCGGCATCAGCGGAGCGATGAAGCGAGCGCCGAACGATAGCGGCACGTTCATCCGCAGAAGGCCAGAGGCGTCGACCCGCTGCGAGGCGATGCTCGCTTCGGCCTCGTCGATCTCCGGCAGCAGTCGCAGGCATGCTTCGAGATAGCTGCTGCCAGCTGCCGTGAGGCTCAGGCGCCGCGTGCTGCGATGGAACAGTTTGACGCCGAGCCGGGCTTCAAGTGCATCGACATGTTTGGTCGCCATCGCAGGAGATAGCCCGAGATGCCGCGCCGCGGCGGAAAGGCTGCCGGCGCTGGCGGCCCGGGCGAACACTCGCATTCCTGTTACTCGGTCGAGCATCTTGGCTCCTACTCTCAGTTAGAACTGTTGAGGCGTTTTGCCTTGTTAAAGCCATACGAAGTGTAATCCATACTTGTCGCCTCACACGCGAGGACGACGATGACATGACCCGCCAACACGAAGACGCGCCATCGACGCGCATGCCCACCCTGTTCGTACCGCATGGCGCCGGCCCTTGCTTCTTCATGGAGTGGAATCCGGTCGATGCCTGGGACAAGATGGCCGCTTTCCTCAAAGGCGTCGCCGCATCGCTGCCACAGCGACCGCGTGCCATCGTGCTGGTGTCCGGCCACTGGCTGGAGCGCAAGGTCATGGTCACCGCCAGCACCAGTCCTGAACTGATCTACGATTACAGCGGCTTTCCAGCGCATACCTATGAGCTACGCTACCCGGCGCCGGGCGATCCTGCATTGGCGACGCGCTTGGTCGATCTGCTTGGCAAGGCCGGAATCGCTGCTGGCGAAAATCCACAGCGCGGTTACGACCACGGTGTCTTCATTCCTCTGAAGCTGATGTTTCCGGATGCGGACGTGCCGGTCGTGCAGCTGTCGTTGCGCAGCGACCTGAATGCCCAGGCCCATATCGATATCGGTCACGCCATCGCGCCGTTGCGCGACGAGGGCGTGCTGATTGTTGGCAGCGGCATGAGCTTTCACAACATGCAAGGCTATGGCGACCCGCGTTTTGCGCCGATTTCGGACGCGTTCGATCATTGGTTGAGCGAAACCGTCAGCGCCGCGCCAGCCCAGCGCGACGCGTTGCTGCAGCAATGGACCGAGGCGCCATCGGCGCGTCTGTGTCATCCACCTCATGGCGAAGAGCATCTGCTGCCGCTCATGGTGGCAGCAGGCGCCGGAGCGAACAGCTCGGGCCGCAAGATATTCTCCGACCGGGTCATGCAAACGACTTTGTCGGCCTACCAGTTTGGCTGAGCGATCGGCCCTTAATCAGGAAATCAACATGCACAGTTCCACCGTACAGATCGAAACGTCCAACCCAAGTCGCCTGATCCGCAGGCTTTGCAAGCATTGGAGTCACAAATTCGAGGTCAGCTTCGACGATCAACAAGGCCATATCGCGTTTGGCGACGCCCAGTGTCTGCTGACCGCAGGCGACGGGAGCTTGACCGCACAGGTGCAAACCGAAGACGAAGCACAGTTGGCTCAAATGGAAACCGTGGTGGCCGACCACCTGCAGCGCATGTCCGCGGACGAAACCTTCAATTTCGCCTGGAAGCGCTGATCGTTTTGTAGCTCAAGGGTCGTTGCGGGCGAAGTTCGGCAGGGCATTGACCGGTTGGGAGAAGCGGAAGGGGATCGACACCATCGAATCGCCATAGGCTTTTTGCACCACGAAGTGCAGATGCGGGCCGGTGCTGCGCCCGGTATTGCCGGAGCGGCCGAGCAGGGCGCCCGCCTTGACTTGCTGCCCCGATTGCACCTGCACTGAGCCGCGCTTGAGGTGCAGATAGGCGCTGTGGCTGCCGTCGTCGTGAAGAATGCGCACATAGTTGCCCGCCGGATCAGGCAGCCGGCCGCCCTGGTTATTGCGCACTTCCAGTACGGTACCCGCGCGTGCCGCTACGATTGGCGTGCCCACCGGCATGGCGACATCTACAGCAAAGCGGCCTTTGGGCGAGTTGTGGCTGAAATCTCCTCCGGCGCCTTGGGAAATACGGAAAGGGCCACCTTTCCAAGGAAGCGCATAGGCGTAACCGCCCACCGAGCCTTTCTTCCCCGGCTCTGGTGAGTAGATGAATGAATAGCTGAACGACTGCTGATACATCAGCGGATAACCAGGCTGGCGTTTGCGCAAGGTAGCAACGCGCATGCGGGTGCGTGCGGGCACAGTCTGGCGAACGACACCCTTGCCGACACCGGTGACATTAACCATGCGGGTCAAGCGCAGCACCACTTCGACCGGCACGTCCGTATCGTTGTGCACGTCCATTGCCTTGCCGGAGCCTGTCCGATTCACGAGCAGTCGCACGCTACCGGGTTTGGTCGCCGGCAGCGTCGCGTTGGTGATGCTGCCACCGGCCAGAACGGGCAGGGCAGTGGCGGAACAGAAGGTCAGTAGAGCAAGTGAAACGATCAGCCGGGTCGAAGCCATATGCGAGTGATCCGTCACGGATGGGACAATCTGCCTGCGGCCGGCAGGACAAATCCGTCGGGTTGCGTGAATGCCGCGCAGGGGTTGGGACTAAGGGAAGGAGGTGGCGTTCACTACCGCACGTCGGTATCCAACCAACGATTGAGTGCCGATGACGCGCCCGCGCCGCGACTGGCTTCAGATGCGCCAAGGCCCCGTAAACCGGGGCCCTGACCTTGTTGCGCGGAGCCGTTCCCTTGATCGACGTTTATTCCTCTTCCTTGATCAGCTCGAACAGCAATAACGAACGGCCGGTCAGCGCGTACTCATCGCTGAACTCGAATTGCTCGGGCCGCGCATTAGGGTTGTTGGTGTCGATCAGGCGGTTCCAGTAGATGCCTTGGGGCACTTCCGGCAGCGTGAAATTGACGACGTCGTGATGGGAATTGACGATGATCAGCAGCGTCGCGTCCGAGCCAGCCCGGCGGATGCCCGTCGGCTGTGCGCGGCCATCGAGGAGCATGCCCATGCAGCGATTGTTGCCGTCCTGCCAATGCTCGACGGTCATCTCTTCTGCGTGAGGAGCCAGCCAGGTAACGTCCTTGACGCCCAACTCTTCGTTATAGGCACCGACCAGGAATCGTCCCCGGCGCAGCATCGGATAACGCTGGCGCAGCCGAATCAACTTGCGCACGAAGGCCTGCAACGAGCGACTGTCTTCCGGAATATCCCAATTGACCCAGCCGATTTCACTGTCCTGGCAATAAGCGTTGTTGTTGCCGTGCTGGGTGCGGGCGAATTCGTCGCCAGCTACGATCATCGGCGTGCCCTGAGAGAACAGCAGCGTGGCGAAGAAGTTGCGCATCTGCCGGAAGCGCAGCTCTGTGATCTCCGGATCGTCCGTCGGGCCTTCTACGCCATGGTTCCAGGAAATGTTGTTGTCGCTGCCGTCGCGGTTATTCTCGTCGTTGTCTTCATTGTGCTTCTCGTTGTAGGACACCAAGTCCTTGAGCGTGAAGCCGTCATGGGCGGTGACGAAGTTGACCGAGCTGAAGGGCCGACGGCCGCGTTGATTGAACAGGTCACCTGAACCGGTGAGCCGGCTGGCGAAATCAGCCAACTGCCCATCATCGCCGCGCCAGAACGAGCGAACGGTGTCGCGGAACTGATCGTTCCACTCCGCCCAACCAGGTGGGAAGCCGCCGACCTGATAGCCACCCGGACCGCAATCCCAGGGTTCGGCGATCAGTTTCGTCTTGGCCAGCACCGGGTCCTGACGACAGGCCACGAGGAAACCGTGGCGTTCGTCGTAGCCATCGTGCTGGCGGCCGAGGATGGTCGCCAGGTCGAAACGGAAGCCGTCGACGTGCATCTCCTGCGCCCAGTAGCGCAGCGAATCGGTGACCATTTGCACCACGCATGGGTGGCTCATATCCAGCGTGTTGCCGGTACCGGAGTCGTTGATGTAGTAGCGCTTTTCGTCCGGCATCAGACGGTAATAGGAGGCGTTGTCGATGCCCCGCATGGACAGAGTCGGGCCCAGCTCGTTGCCTTCGGCGGTGTGGTTGTAGACCACATCGAGAATGACCTCAAGATCGGCATTGTGCAGGTGCGCGACCATTTCTTTGAACTCGCTGATCTTGCCGCTGGCCAGATACTTCGGGTGCGGAGCGAAAAAGGCGATGCTGTTGTAGCCCCAGTAATTGCTCATGCCCTTTTCCAGCAAGTGCTGGTCCTGGACGAAGGCATGGATCGGCAGGAACTCGATCGACGAGACGCCTAGCTTGCGCACGTAATCGATCACTTCCGGCGTCTTGAAACCGCCGAAGGTGCCGCGCATGTCTTCGGCCACCGAGGGATGGCGCATGGTGAAACCACGCACATGGGTCTCGTAGATGATGGTTTGGTCCCACGGCACCTGCACGGGACGGTCATGCCCCCAGGTGAAAGCCGGGTCGATGATCTTGGACTTGGGCACGAAAGGGGCGCTGTCGCGTTCGTCGAAGCTGAGGTCGGCGTCGGCGTGTCCGATCGTATAGCCGAACAGGGCCTCGGACCATTTCAGCTCACCCACCAATTGCTTGGCGTAGGGGTCTATCAGCAATTTGTTGGCGTTGAAACGATGACCGGCATCGGGCTCGTATGGGCCGTGCACACGATAGCCGTAGATTTGCCCCGGATGGGCGTCGGGCAGGTAGCCATGCCAGATCTCGTCGGTGTATTCGGGCAGCTCGATGCGCTCGAGCTCGGTTTCGCCATCGGTATCGAACAGGCACAGCTCGACCTTGGTCGCGTTCGCGGAAAAGATCGCAAAGTTGACTCCCAGCCCATCCCAGGTAGCGCCAAGCGGGAAGGGAAGTCCTTCGCGTATACGCGAAGGGATCAGAATCTGAGGCGCCGCAGGTTTTTTTCTACTCATGAAATCTCCGATGGCAGCTCTTGGTCGGGCGGTTAAGACACTGGAAAGCCGCAGTCACGATTGGCGCTCGACAGCCGGATCGGGATCGCGGCGTAACGTTCAGCTTTCTTTCTTGGCTCGTGGGGCGCGGGTTTTCTTCACGCCTGCAGGGGTGCCTTCGGCGGCTTCTGTACCAGCCTTGGCCTTGGGGCGCGCAGTGCTTTTGGCCGCTGGTTTTGCTGGCTTGACGTCGGTGGCCTGCTTGGCATCTTGCGCGGGCTTGGCGGCCTTGGTGGGTTTTGCAGCAGGCGTCGCATCGGTTGGTTTGGTGGCCGTCTTGCGCGAGCGACTTGCAGGCTTCTCGGTCGACTTGCCATTTTCTGCTTCGACCAATTTCCGAGCCATCTCCCAGTGACGTTCGTCCTGGCCGTGTGGGCGCCCCTCCGATACCCAAATGTCGTAAGCAAATTCGCGGATGCGTTTCTCGTCTTTAGTCATCGTTCTGATTCTCCTGTTGAACTGGGATAGATAGCTGTAAAAGCGCCAAGGGCAGTGATTGCAAAATCTCTGTTACACGTACACCCGCCTGTTTGGGTGTGACTGTCATTCCGTCAAAAAGTCGCTCCATTGCGTGACCGCTCAGCGCATCGGGTAGTTGCACGACGGTGTCGCCCCAGCGCTCAGCCGGAATCTGCGGCGAAGGGCTGTCGGCGAGCAGGCTGCTGGCGAGCCGTGCGGCGACGACGATCAGCCAGGTGCCATCCAATTCCCGTGCGAAGGCGATCAGGCGATCGGCGTGCTCACCCTCGACTTTCAACGGCAGGTAACGACCCTCGGTGAACAGCCGAGGCTGCTGACGGCGCAGCTCCAGGGTTCGGGCGATCAACCATTGCTTGAGGCGGGCGTCTTTCCAATTGGTGAGCAGCTCGGCGGGCTGCGCGTGCAGGTCGAACGTGGCGCGGCGCCGATCAAAGTCCACGGGCCGTCGGTTATCCGGGTCGACCAGGCTGAAGTCCCAGTAATCGGCGCCTTGATAGAGGTCAGGGACGCCGGGCGTGGTCATGCGCAGCAAGGTCTGGGTCAGGCTGTTCAGGGCGCCGGCCGGCGCGAGTTCCGTCGCCGCAGCGGCGATCTCGGTGCGCAGGGTCTTGCATTGCTCGTCGAGCAGCAGGGCTCTGATGTACTGCTGGCAGGCACCTTCATATTCGCTGTTGGGATCGGTCCAGGTGCTGCGCAGCTTGGCTTCGCGCACGGCCTTTTCGTGCCACTTGATGATCCGCTCGCCGTACGCCTCGACAGCCTCGCGGTCATTCGCATCCATATCCAGCGGCCAGCTTCCGAGCAGAATCTGGAACAGCAGCATCTCATCCCCGGCGGAAGGCGCGGGCCCTTCGGCAAGCTCCTGTCGTTGCCCATAGGCAAGTTGTCGCCAATGACGCACCTTGGCGGCAAACCACTCCGCACGCTCGCTGATCACCGTCATCCGGGCGCGGGTGTCTTCGCCGCGCTTGTGATCGTGGGTCGCAGTGGCCAGCAAATTGCGCGGGAAATGCTCGGCGCGGGCCAGACACTCGGCGTGAAAAGCGTCCACCGGCGCACTGAAGGTCTGCGGATCGAAGCCGACATCGTTGCGCGACAGCAAGGCGCCGGAGCGATAGCAGGCAGTGTCTTCCACGGCCTTGGCCGCTGCCGGTGAGGTGAGCTGCTGGAAGCGTGTGCAGGCGTAGCGACGGATTCGTCGGGCCGGACCCGGAGGCAGCGAGCGCAGGCTCTCGCCACCGAGCCAGCGATCGAGCAGATCCAGCAACGGCCAGTCCGCCTCGCCGAGGGTGGTGCGCGCACCCGCCAGCGCCTGCTGAAAGAACGGCTCGTCCGCCTCGCGCCGGCCATGGGCACCGATATAGGTTCGGTACACCGGAAAGTGCACGATCAGCTCCAGCAGCGCCCGGCGAATGGCGCCCAGGGTGATGTCACGGGTCATCACGTCGTAGCGCGCCACCTGTAGCAGGGCCTGCGCCACGGTTTCGAAGTCGCCTGCCAAGGGCCCGGTAAGCACCAGTTGGCGTGCCAGGCGCACTTCTTCCATGAAGTCTTCCGGGCGCTCGGAAATTTCACTCCATAGCGAGCAGAGCACCGATTTTCCTGCCGGATCGTGCTGCAGCAGCGATACCTGGTTCATGAATTCATAGCCGGTGGTGCCGTCCACGCCCCAGTCGTCGTGCAGGCGTTCGCCCCCGGCGAGGATCTTCTCGACATAGATGGGGACACGCGCCTGCGCCGCTTCGGCAGGCCGCGCGGCGTTCAGCCGATCGACCCGGCGGCGCAGCTGCCGGCAATAACCGCGTGGGTTGGCCAGCCCATCGACGTGATCGATGCGCAACCCGTCGACCAGGCCTTCGCTGATCAGCTCGAAGATTTTCGCGTGGGTTTCCTCGAACACCACCGGGCGCTCGACACGCAGACCGCCCAGCTCATTGATGTCGAAGAAGCGCCGCCAGTTGATGTCATCGCCGGCGGTACGCCAGCTGGCGAGACGGTAGTTCTGGCGTTCCAGCAGGCCATGAAGGCGCTTGAAACCCTCTTCGGTGGTCGAGTCATAGTGCTTGAGCGCGGCTTCGAGGGTATGCCTGACTGCGTCGTCTTCCAGCAGCCGAGCCAGATCGGCGCGCAGCTGCCGGGCCGTTTGATAGGGCGCCGGCTCGGTCTTCAAGGCATCGAAATGCTGCGCCAGGGCGCGCAACTCGTGGTTGTCGGTAAGCCGCAGCACTTCGCCATAGCTGGGCGGAGTAATGGGGAAGCGATGTTCGTAGTGCTCGGCGTAGAGCGCGCCGGTCTCGGCATCCAGGCGCAGGGGAATCTTGCCCTCCTGCAGCGCTTCGCCGTAATCACTGCCGAGAAACGGAATCAGCAGCTGGCCTTCGAGCAGGGGGTCGGGCGAGTTCCACTGAATGTCGAAGAACTGTGCATACGGACTGCGACGGCCCCATTCGAGCACGTCCAGCCACCAGGGATTACCCGAGCCGCCAACGGCCATATGGTTGGAGACGATATCGAGTATCAGGCCCATGCCCTTGGCGCGCAGCGCGGCGACCAGACGACGCAGAGCCGGTTCGCCGCCGAGCTCCGGGTTGATGCGTGTGGGGTCGATGACATCGTAACCATGCATCGATCCCGGACGGGCGGTGAGCAAGGGCGATGCGTACAGGTGGCTGATGCCCAGGTCGGCGAAGTAGTCGACCAGCGCCGTCGCGTCGTCGAGGGTGAAGTCTCGATGGAACTGCAATCGCAGGGTGGCGCTAAGGTCTCTCATCGATGGTCATTCCCAATGGTCTGCTCGCGGGCCTCTGCCAGGATTTTCAGGCGGCGCGTGCAAGCAGGATCGTCAAGCAGGGTGGCGCTGTCGCCGGGGTAACGGCGTCGCCAGTTGGGGTGGGTATCGGTGGTTCCGGGCATGTTCGGTTGTTCCAGCAGGCACAGCGCATCCTCCACCGGAAACAGCACCAACGGCGCGGGCGTACGCCCGAGGAAGGCCCCACAGGCGTCGGCCAGCACTTCGGCGTCGGCTAGATCGCCCTGAACCTCCGGTGCATATTCGCGCAGCAGACGGAGCAGCCCGGCACGTTCCCGCTCGCGCTCCTCCAGCTGAGCCGGACGTTCGTGTTCCTGGTGCTGGCCAACGCGGATGCGCCAGTCGATGTCGTGGCCTCGCCACCAGCCGTTGATGGTCGGCAGATCATGGGTGGTGGAGGTCGCCAGGGCGCTGCGCGGCCACTCCCCAGGCGCCTTGAAGTTGCCGTGGTGGTCGCGTTCGAAGAACAGCACGCGCATGCCCAGCAGGCCGCGAGCGGCGAGTTTTTCGCGAAGTCCCTCAGGCACTGTGCCGAGGTCTTCGCCCAGAATCACCGCACGGCGCCGCCACGCTTCGAGCGACAGCAGTCGCAGCAGATCATCGACGGGGTAGTTGAGATACGCGCCCTCCATGGGGCCAGCGCCGGCCGGCATCACCCACAATCGCATCAGGCCCATGACGTGGTCGATCCGCATCCCGCCGGCGTGCGCTAGGTTGGCGCGAACCATCTCGATGAACGCCCGGTAGCCATGGGCTTTGAGGCCCCACGGGGAAAAGGCGGAAATACCCCAGCTCTGACCCTGACGGTTGATGATGTCCGGTGGTGCGCCGACGCTCAGTGCCGCCAGCACCTCATCCTGTCGGCTCCAGGCCTGGCTGCCGCCGCCATCGGCGCCCACCGCCAGATCGCTGATCAGGCCAATCTTCATTCCGGCGCTACGCGCGGCGGTCTGGGCGCGTTCCAGGCCACGCGCGATCAGCCACTGGCAGAAGGCGTAGTAACTGACCTCGTCGGCATGCTCCTGGGCGAATTGTTCCACCGCAGGGTTTTGCGGGCTGCGATATTGCTCAGGCCAGTCGCGCCAGTGCTGCGGATCGCCTTCAGGGGTAAGCAGGGCCGCGTGCAGCGCTTCGAAACGGCAATGATTTTCCAGTGCTTCGCCACCCGCTTCGCGGAAGCTCTCGAAGTCGGCCTGCTGGGCATTGCCACCGCTGACGAAGTCGTCATAGAGCGCCCGCAACAGGCACTGACGGGTGCTGGACACTGCGCCCCAGTCGATCAGCTCCAGTTGTTCCAGCCGTTGCAGCTCCTCGGTCAGTCCGCAGGATTGGATGGCGATTCGCAGCGGTGTGTCGCCGAGTATCGCCTCCGGTGCGCAGTGCAGGATGTTGTAGAACAAGCGGCTCGAAGGCGAATAGGGGCTGTACTGATCGCTATTACCGGTGAACATCGCATGGATAGGACTGATACCGAGGGCATCGGCACCATGGGCGGCTGCATTGCGCACAATGGCTTCAAGGGCCAGGGTATCGCCCAGCCCGCCATCACCCGGGCGGCGTAAGCCGTACAACTGAACCGTAAGACCCCAGGCGTTGGGACCGGCGATATCCTCGACGCTCGGGCAGGCATGCGGTGCGACTGCGAGCGTCAGCTGCTGTCCCCCGATCTCCAAGTGGTGATAGCCCGGTGTATCGATGGCTGCCAGATGTGCCTGATCGTCCAGTGTGCCCTGGTGCTGGTGACCGCCTTCGAGCGTCAGGGCATAGGCTGTGCCCGGCTCGAAATAACGGTCTAGTTGCAGGGGTGCGCCTTGATCCAGGGTCATCAAGGGCGGTACGTGGGAAGTCCCGTTGATGGCATCGAGTTTTTCCAGGCTGGTTTCGATGTCGCTCTCGCTGTCGGCGGCGAGGCCCAGCCCTCCGAGTACCGCACGCAGCACCTCCGGGCTTACCCGTTGGTCGCGGCCATCGGCGTCCACCCAGTCGATGGACAGACCCGCTGCCTTGGCCAGACGGTTCAGTCGTTCATCGCTCATTGACAGTCTCCAGATACAGCTTGGCGGAACGCGCTTGCAGCGTGCTTGCATGGGGTTCGGCTGCGCCGGCACGGCTGGCGTGCAGCAGACGGGCGCCGGTATTCGATGGGTCGACCGCGACGTCGACATCACTGAGGTTCAGCTCCAGACGCAGCTCGCTGCCATCCCCCAGACGCCAGCGGGCAAGGGCAGCGGCGGTTCCGAGCGCCTGTGCGCCGAGGAACTGCGAGCCCTCCAGCCGCGGCACGATTTCGCGATGGCGGATTTCCAGCAACTGGCGATACAACGCCAGCCACTCGGCGTGTTCCGGTTGAACCCGCGTGCTGAAGTCGGGTTTCGACGCTTCGAAGGTCTCCACCGCGTTAGGGTCCGGAATGCGCTCGCGGGTGTGCTCGTCGGCGAACTCGGCGAACTCGGCGAACTCGCCGCGGCGACCTTCGCGCACGGCATCGGCCAGCTCACCGTGGTGGCTGGTGAAGAACAGGAATGGCTCGCGGGCGCCCCATTCTTCACCCATGAACAACAGCGGGATCATCGGCGAGAGCAGCAGAACGGCCGTCGCCGCCTTGAGCGCATCGGGATCGGTGAGGCTGATCAAACGATCGCCGAAGGCGCGATTGCCAGTCTGGTCATGGTTCTGCAGGAACAGCACGAACGACGTCGGCGGCAGATGCCCGCTGGGCTCGCCCCGCGATTCGCCACGGCGGTTCTGGTGGCCTTGGTAAATGAAGCCTTCCCCGAGGAACCGGACCAGCTTGGTGGTCGAATCCTGGTGATAGTCGGCGTAATAGCCCTGACGCTCGTCGGTCAGCAGTGCGTGCAGGACGTTGTGTCCATCGTCGTTCCATTGGGCAGTGAAGCCCTGTGTGAGCAGGCTGGAGCGGTTGTCCTCGTTTTCCAGGACCAGATGCACATGGCGCCCGGGCTCGGTTTCTGCGCGCACTCGCTCGGCCAGTTCGGTGAGAAACGAACGATCCGGGATGGCATGCACGGCATCCATGCGCAAACCATCGAAGCGGTACTCCATCAGCCACATCAGCGCATTGTCGATGAAGAAACTCCGCACCTCTGGGCGGCGGAAGTCGATGGCATCACCCCAGGGCGTCTGCTGATCGTGGCGGAAGAAATGCTTGGCGTAACGGTGCAGGTAGTTGCCGTCCGGGCCGAAGTGGTTGTAGACCACATCGATGAAAACCATCAGACCGAGGCCATGGGCGGTGTCGATCAAGTGCTTGAGCTGCTCGGGCGTGCCGTATGACGCCTCCGGCGCGTAGAGCAGAACGCCGTCATAGCCCCAATTGCGCTCCCCGGGGAATTCGGCGAGCGGCATCAACTCGATCGCCGTGACCCCGAGTTCGGCCAACGTCTGGAGTCGCTGTTCGATTTGCGCGTAGCCGCCGTAGGCGCCCACATGCAGCTCGTAGAGAACCGTTTCGTGCCATGGGCGGCCCCGCCAATCGCGGTTGCGCCATTGATAGGCGTCGTGATCGACGACGATGCTCGGATCGTGCACATCGGCTGACTGCGCGCGAGACGCTGGGTCAGGCACGGTCAGTTCATCGTCGATCAGAAAGCTGTAATGCGTACCGGGTCCAGCCTCTGCCTCGGTGCTATACCAACCGTTTTCGCCTTCCTGCATGAGCAGCGTATCGCCGCCGACGATCACCAGGCTGACGCTTTGCGCGTCGGGTGCCCAGAGCCTGAACCGGGTACGAGACGCATCGAGTAGTACCGGTCCGTGTTGCCCGTTGCGGGCAGGCCTGTTCTGCATTGATCACCCTCGTTAAAAAATGGCACGGGCCTCGCGCCGTCCGCCCAGCAACCGCTGGTACAGCCGGTCGTAGGGTTCGATCGCGTGGCGCCAGAAAAAACCACTGCCCATCGCGCGGCAGCGCATTGCATTGAGCAGTTGCGGTCGCTGATGCACCGCTAATGCCCGTTCCACGGCGTGGCGGTAACTCTGCGTGGTGGCCTCGTTGAACAGAAAGCCGGTCACGCCGTCGTCAATGCTGTCGGCCAGCCCACCTGTGCGGTGGGCGATGGGCAACGAGGCGAAGCGCTGGGCGTACATCTGGCTCAGGCCGCAAGGCTCGTAGCGCGAGGGCATGAGCAGGAAGTCGCTGCCGGCGAACAGCCGACGGGCATCGGTCTCGTTGAAGCCAATATGCGCGCCGACACGGCCGGGGAAGCGCTCGGCCAAGCGTCTGACTTCGTCTTCGATATGCGGGTCGCCACGGCCCAGGATGGCCAACTGGCCGCCGTGCTGAACGATCGTCTCGGCCACTTCGATGGTCAGGTCGATGCCCTTTTGGTGCACCAACCGCGACACCACCGAAAAAAGTGGACCGTCGCTTTCGTCCAACCCGAACAGCTCACGGACATGCGCCGCGTTGATTTTTTTACCAGACCAGTCATCGGGACCGAACGGGCTGACCAGGTGTGAGCAGCTTTGTGGCTCCCAACTTTCGTCAATACCATTGAGCAGGCCGCTGAGCAGGCCCTGGCGAGCTTTCATGCTGAGGAAGCCTTCCATGCCGCAGCCGAATTCCGGCGTGGTGATCTCCTGAGCGTAGGTAGCGCTGACGGTCGTCACGTGATTGGCGTAGGCGATACCGGCCTTGAGCAGCGACAGCGCACCGTAGAATTCCATCCGCTCAGGTCCGCAGGCTTCGAGCGGAATACCCAGCGCCCGGCGCAGGCTCATGTCGATGTTGCCTTGGTAGGCCAGGTTATGAATGGTGAAGATGCTGGGTGTGTGCAGCCCTCGCCAATGCATGTACGCCGGGGTCAGCCCGGTCGGCCAGTCGTGGGCATGGACCAGATCGGGGGTCCAGCGGATGCAGGCCGTGCCTGCGGCGATATCCGCGGCGGCCATGCACAGGCGGGCGAAGCGCACCGGGTTGTCCGGCCAGTCGTGACCGTGCTCATCGCTGTAGGGCAGACCATCGCGCTCGTAGAGCTCAGGGCAGATCAACACGTAGATGATCAGACCGTCGGGCATATCGAGGCGGCCGATCCGGCAAGAAGGTAGATCGCCGTGCGAGAGCACACTGCCGACGATGCGAATTGGTTCGGGGCACTGCATGACTTGGGTATAGCCTGGGATCAACACCCGGACATCGTGCCGATCTCCCAATGCGCGGGGCAGGGCAGCGGACACGTCTGCAAGTCCACCCGTCTTGACCAGATCGGTCAGTTCCGAGGTGACGAAGAGGATCTTCTTTTTGTCGTCTTGCGTGCTGCGAAGCTGCAGCACTGGACGCTCGATGGGCGTCTCCAGACGTTGGATTGTGTTGAGGTGGACAGGCCGGGCATTCACTGCAGCAATACTCATAAGAATCTTCCCCAAGTGACCGGCATCTGCGCCAAGGTGGTCACGAGCACGTTTGTTTCCACACAGCGCCCGCTGGGGAGCTGCAAACCATGAGCACGGCAAGAGTGATTTTTCTTGTTAGGGCCGCTTGTTTCGCGGCATAGGGCTCGCACGGCCCTACCTTGAAAAAGACCGGACCGCTATGAATTAGTTCTCAAGTTTTGATGCAAACAGCCTAGGGGAACTTTGCGAAGGCACCTCGGTTCCGAAAATTGACCGAACTTGGGTGTATTACCGTTGCCAGTCGGAGGCAAGACCATGCGAGACCTTGCTGAAATCGTGCAATTTTTAAGCGACAAACACATTAAATTGACCACTGCCGAATCCTGTACGTGTGGCCTCATGGCCTCGTTGTTAGGCGACATTCCCGGCTGCGGTCAGGTGCTCGATAGCGGTTTCGTCGTGTACTCGCCGAAAGCGAAAAACCGGCTGCTTCATGTCAGTTTTGAAACCATCGAGACCTTTGGCCTGACCAGCGAAGAAGTCGCCACCGAGATGGCGGTCGGCGCACTGAATGCCAGCGTCGCCGACATTGCCATCGCCAACACCGGAGTCGCCGACGATGGTGAGGAGGATCCCGGCGGCACCCAGTGCTACGCCTTTGCGCTGATGCAAGGCGAACGCCAAGTCAGCATCAGCGAGACGGTTCAGTTCGAAGGTGATCGGGTGGAGATCCGCAAGCAGGCTGCGCATTACGGGCTAGAGCAGTTACCGAGCAAGTACGAGCAACTGCTGCGCAAGTTGCGCGAGCACGAATGAGCCGACGCAGCCATCCGTTACGCACCGAGAGGCGACAGTCCGCTGCGCGACGCCCCGTATAGCAGCACGACTCAGCTAAGACACAGCACCATCAAACCGGAGGTTGACGCTCCGGTTCCACGCGTTCCGGCACCGAATGATCGACGCTCGGCTTCTGCCCGACGCTCAGATCGGCACGCAACTGCGGCAGGCACTGAGGGTATTTGCGCTGGACGAAGCCAATGAGGCTCTCACGCAGGTGGCAGCGCAGATCCCAGTTACGGGATGAGTCCGATGAGCTGACCAGCACCCGCAGCTGGATGGATTTCTCACTGGTATCGGTCACCTGCAATACGATGACGCGCCCATCCCAAAGCTCAGGAACCTCCTGACAGAGTCGCCGCAGTTCTTCGCGCAACGGCTCGAGTGGCAGCGAGTAATCGACCCAGAAAAATACCGAGCCGATGATGCTGGAGTTGCGGCGCGTCCAGTTCTGGAATGGCTTTTCGATGAAGTACTGCAGCGGTACCACCAGCCGGCGATCGTCCCAGATCCGCACGACAACGTAGGTGCCGGTGATTTCCTCGATACGGCCCCATTCGTTCTCGACGATCACCACGTCGTCCAGCCGAATCGGCTGGGTGACCGCGATCTGGATGCCGGCGATCAAGTTCGCGAGCACCGGACGCGCGGCGAAACCGACGGCCAGCCCGGCCAGTCCGGCGGAGGCCAGCAAACTGGCACCGAACTGGCGTGCGGCGGGAAAGGTCATCAGCATGCCAGCGGCACCGACCAACAGAATGAAGAAGCCCAGGGTGCGCAGCAGCACCCTCGATTGTGTCTGAATCTGCCGGGCGCGGAGGTTGTCGATCACATCCACAGGGTTTTTCAAGCGCACGGCATGCTCGACACCGCGCAGCAGGCGCAAGGCCAGCCAGGTGAAGCAGGCGATGATCAACAAAGTGGTGATGCGTCTGGCGGCGTCCATCAATGCAGGCTCATCGCTGCCCGCCGCAAGCACGGCCTGCAGGCCAAGCAGCGGCAGTAGCACCCGAACGGGTTTTTCCAGCTGCTCGGAGACGGCTTTGGTAAACAGAAAACTGCGGCCCAATCGCAGCATCACGGCGGTGAGTACACGACTGAACACGCTCAGCAATACCACAACGGAGGCCGCTGCCAGCAGCGTGCGCAGCGCGGGCTCGGTTATGTAGGCTTCCCATCGCAGGGGGATGTTGAGAATTTCGATAAAGCCAGCTCCGCTTCGTGGGTGCATCAAATGACTGATGTCGCCCTTGCAAAGTTCATGGTTAACGTGCAGCCAGTCGGAAGCTTGGAACTCCCTTGAAAGGCTCTTTTCACACTAGATAAGAGGTGCAAAACCTCATCGCTATCCGAACCAGTGGGAGACAGCCATGCAAAGTGCACAAACCGGGAACGATGTCCGCGTCGAACGTTTGATCGAGTGGTTGCGTGACGCTCACGCGATGGAGGCCCAGGCCGAATCAATGCTCACCAAGCAGGCGAGCCGCATCGAGCACTACCCCGAATTGAAGGCGCGTATCGAGCAGCACATCACCGAGACTCAGAATCAGGCCAAGTTGATCGAATCCTGTCTTCAGCGGTACGACAAATCCTACTCGGGCTTAAAGGATCTGGGCGGCAAGATGATGGCGATGGGGCAGGCCATGGGCGGCATGATGGTCAACGACGAAATCGTCAAAGGGGCCCAGATGGGCTACGTTTTCGAGAACCTCGAAATTGCTTCTTACGAAATTCTGATCGCAGCTGCCAAGGCGGTCGGTGACACCCAGACTGCGGAAATCTGCACCCGCATCCTGGCCGAGGAGGTCGCCATGGCCGAATGGATGCGCAGCCACCTGGCGGAACTCACTCAGGCCTATCTGACCCGCGCACAAGCGCCGAACACCGAGGCCAAACGCTGATAGCAAGGATGTTTGCCGAGCGGTAACTACCGCTCGGCGACTTTCGCGGGAAGTGACGAGGTCATTAGCCCGCCCCGCGTCGCGTAAAGTTCAAAGCGCAGTTCTTGGGCGAGACGCACCAGATTGGCCGCGTCGCGGCACTGATCGTCTGTGATGCCGAATACGGTCAGCTCCTCACCGTCCAGATGCTCCTCGTAGAGCCGAACGGTGACTCGGCTGTCCTGCTGCGCATGGCAGTCGCAGCGGAAGGGATGAAGGTAGTTGCGAAGGATGTTTTCGATCGTCAACAGAGGTAGACGTGAAGCCATGACCCTTCCTCCCATTACATGTCCAAGTTCATATTTCGCGAGATTGCTCGCAGTCAGCCTTCGCAGCTGTGCGCCGACTTTTCTCAACGCTAGCAGGCCCTACACCGTTGTAAATACCCTTTTGCCACCGCTCGGCAGAAGACCGGTTCGTGAAGCAAGCCCCGCCGTTGGGCTTGTAGACCGACGTCGCTACGCGCTCTGGCGAAAAAGGTGGCTTCATGGGCCGCGCCGATTCGAGCGCGAGCATTTCACACAGAGGAACCTTTCATGAACTTGATAAAAATATTGTTGTTGGCGAGCGCCATGGCTTCATTACCCGCGTTCGCTCAATGGCCCGCCGGCACGCCCGAAGAGGAGAAGGGCGCCCGGCCCAGCCCTATGGGCAACCCGACTCCGCAGGAGACGCTTGAGACGCACAAGGACAGCAAGGGCCGCACGGTGACTGAGGATGGGGACGTCGTCAGTACACCGCCCAAAACCGAAGGCGAATCGGATCCAGACGTGAAGGACTCTTCGGTGAGCCCCGGCCGCCATTCCAGCCACGGCGGGCCGACCGATCCTGCGTCAGATCCGGGCTCGCTTGAATAGCCGCTCGCTTGCGCAAATCACGGAGCTGCGCCATGGCCCTCGACGAATACAATCGAAAGCGAGACTTTGCCGCGACACCCGAACCCGATGGCGAGTCGAAGGCGAAGGGGCGGCGCGGCGCCCGCCACGCACTGCAGTACTGCATCCAGAAGCACGACGCGACCCGATTGCATTACGACTTCCGGCTCGAACTCGACGGCACGCTGAAAAGTTGGGCGGTACCCAAAGGCCCGTCGCTTGATCCTAAATCGCGCCGACTGGCCGTTCATGTCGAAGATCATCCGCTCGATTACGCCACCTTCGAAGGCACCATTCCGGCAGGCCACTACGGTGCCGGTGATGTAATCGTGTGGGATCGCGGTGTCTGGATTCCGCAGGGCGACCCACAGGAGGGTTACCGCAAGGGCAAGCTGAAATTCACCCTGGAAGGGGAAAAACTCAGCGGCAGCTGGAACTTGGTGCGCACCCGCATGGACGGCGGCAAGGAACAGTGGTTTCTGATCAAGTCGAACGATGAGGCGGCACGGCCCGAGCAGGAGTACGACATCGTCAGGGAACAGCCCGACAGCGTGCTCAGCGATCGCACGCTGATTCCGCGCAAACGCGGCAAGGCGAAACTCGAAACCGATGCCAAGCCGATCAAAACGCCCGCCGCACGCAAGAGCAAATCCAGAAAAGCCAGCTTGTCTGGCGCCAGACCCGCGTCCTTGCCCGACAGCATCAAACCGCAGCTGGCCACGTTGGTCGATTCGGTGCCCGATGGCGATTGGCGTTACGAGATCAAGTTCGACGGTTATCGGATCATGGCTCGGATCGAATCCGGCAGGGTGCAGCTATTTACCCGCAACGGTCACGACTGGACGTCCAAGATGCCACAGCAAGCCGAAGCGCTGGCGGCGCTCGGATTGGAATCGGCCTGGCTGGACGGCGAAGTGGTGGTGCCCAACGAGGACGGAACGCCAGATTTCCAGGCGCTGCAGAACGCCTTCGAGGTCGGGCGCAGCGGCACCATCGTCTACTACCTGTTCGATCTACCGTACCTGAATGGCATGGATCTTCGCGAAGTCCCGCTGGAGCAGCGCCGGGCGGCGCTGGAACAGGTGCTTGAGAAGAATGACAACGAACTGCTGCGATTTTCCGGCGATTTCACCGAGGAGCCGGAGAGTGTGCTGGAGAGCGCCTGCCAAATGAAGCTGGAGGGGCTGATCGGCAAACGCGCCGGCAGTACGTACGTCTCCAAGCGCAGCAACAGCTGGGTGAAGGTCAAATGCAAGAACCGTCAGGAGTTCATCATCGTCGGCTTCACCGATCCCAAAGGCGCGCGCAGCGGCTTCGGGGCCTTGCTGCTCGGGCTGCATAACGACGAAGGCGAACTGCACTATGCGGGTAAGGTGGGCACCGGCTTCAATCAGGTCACGCTGAAGAACCTGCACGCCAAGCTTAAACCGCTGGAAATCGACAAGAGCCCACTGGCCAAGGCACCACCTCCTGCTGATGTGCGGGGCGCGCACTGGCTGAAGCCAGAGCTGATGTGTGAAGTCGCCTACGCGGAAATGACCCGCCAGGGTGTTATTCGCCATTCGGTATTTCACGGGTTGCGTTCCGACAAGCCCGCTGAAGCCATTACCCAGGAGCGCCCGGCGAAGGCGGAGAAGGCTGCGACATCGCACAAGCCCAGGGGCGGCACGGCAAAGAGTACCGCCGGTACGATCAAGATCTCTAATCCAGAGCGCGTCATCGACAAATCCATCGGCGCGACCAAGATGGAACTGGCGCGCTTCTATGCCGAGGTGGCGCCCTGGGCGCTACCGCATCTGCGCCACCGACCGCTGGCACTGGTGCGGGCACCGGAAGGCATCGATGGCGAACTGTTCTTCCAGAAACACACCGAGAAGCTGAGCATCCCGCACATCACTCAGCTGGATACTGCGCTGTTTCCCGACCACGCCGCGCTGATGACCATCGACACGCCCGAGGCGCTGGTCAGCGCCGCGCAGATGGGCACCATCGAGCTGCACACCTGGAACGCGGTGGCGCCGGTGCTCGATCATCCCGATCGCTTCGTCCTCGATCTCGACCCCGATCCGGCGCTGCCGTGGAAGCGCATGATCGAAGCCACGCAGCTGACCCAGACGCTACTCGATGAAATCGGTCTGCAATCCTTCCTCAAGACCAGCGGCGGCAAAGGATTGCATATTCTGGTGCCGCTCGAACCGGTCCACGGCTGGGGCGAGGTCAAGGCGTTCAGCCAAGCCATCGCACAGTACATGGCCAAGTTGTTGCCGCAGCATTTCTCGGCGGTCAGCGGGCCGAAGAATCGGGTGGGGCGGATCTTCATCGACTACCTGCGCAACAGCAAGGGCGCCAGCACGGTCGCAGCTTACTCGGTACGCGCCCGGGAAGGCCTGGGTGTGTCGGTGCCGATTCATCGCGACGAGCTGGCCGAACTCAAGGGCGCCAATCTCTGGACCATTCGCAACCTTATTCCGCGGCTGGAAGAGCAGGGCGATGACGACCCCTGGATCGGTATCGACGAGACGGGACAACGGATTACGGCGGACATGCGCGAGCGCCTGGGAATGAAATGACACCGGGCGACCGCGGATCGGTCATCGTTGCCACCGGTTCAGCGCGCCGTAACAGCGTCGCGTTTCGCCGCGGCGAAGACGGGACGTAGACGCAGCGCGACTAGATTGATCGCGATTGCTGCAATCAGCACCACCGCACCGGCTGCGCTCCAGCCGAACGCTGCCGTTGCGCTGCCCACCGCAACCGGACCAATCAGTTGCCCGAGATTGCTTCCCTGCATGATCAGACCGACCGCAATCGGTACCAGCGCGGCCTGAGCTGCAAGCAGCGGTGCGCAGGCCAACAAGGTGGCAGGAATCAGCCCTCCAACTGCGGAAAAGAGCAGGCACAACAGCAGCGTCGGCAGGGCCGGAAGGAACCCCAGAAAAATGCAGATCCCCGACGCCCCCATGATGCCGCCTGCAACGGCTATGAGCGATGCGCGATCGGCTCCGCGCGCCATCAAAAAACCGGCGGCGAGGTTGCCACTGACGTTGATGGCGCTCGCCAGCGCGGCCAACAGACCGGCGTTTCGATAGGACACCTCCATACGCTCCATCAACAGGACCGGAAGAAAGCTGAACAGGGCGAAAAACATCAGGCTGTACAGCGCGAAACCGATCGCCAGTGACAGGATGCCTTTGGCGCAAAGCAGCCGGCGGATGCCTTCGATCATGCGCCCCGGTGCAAAGTCGCCTGGCGAGCCGCCTCGCGGCGCACAGAGCGCCACCATTACTGCCGCCGCAGCGGCGAGACCCGAACTCGACCACCAGAATGATTGCCAGGTCTGGAACAGCGGCCCGGCTAGCATCGCGAGGGCGATCCCGCATGGCATGAAACAGCTCCATAGTGAAAACGCCATGTCACGCTGCGCGCCGGTCGTGACGCGCTGCAGCAGCGCCGGACCGGCGACGATGGTCAGCAGAAAACCGAACCCTTCCACCAGCCTCGAGCCCAGCAGAATCGGATACGAGCCGGCCATGGCACCCGCTGCACCTGCGAACGTCATCGTTCCCAGACCGATAAGCAGTGTGCGTCGGTCACCAACAGCCGCCACCAGTGCACCCGCCGGCGCACCGCCAATGAGCCCGAGCACTGCGAATATCCCGGTAAGCCAGCCGACCTCGGCAAGGCTGAGATTCAAGTCAGCCTGAAGCGCGGGCGTCGCGATGGCGGCTTTGCCCACATACAAGGCCGCCACCACGCCACAGCCCAACACTAACCAGACGAGCGAGGAGGGCCGCGTACTCGCCGCGGTGGCATTCATTGGGGTATTCCGACAGGCGATGCGGCCAGCGCCTCGGCGACTCGAGCGACATGCCAGCCCTGGAAACGGGCCCCTTGCAACTCGTTGTCGCTCGGCTGCCGATCGCCGCCGTTACCATCGTCAGCCAGCGTCGAAGCGCCGTACGGGGTGCCGCCGGTGATCGCGTCCATTCGCAACTGGCCTTTGAAGCTATAGGGCAGACCCACGATGATCATGCCCAGATGGAGCAGAACAGTGTGCGTCGCCAGTAGCGTGCTCTCCTGGCCGCCGTGCTGGCTGCCGGTCGAGGTGAACACGCTACCGACCTTGCCGACCAGCCGGTCCTCGAACCACAAGCTGCCGCACTGGTCGAGAAAATTTTTCATCTGAGAAGCCATGTTGCCGAAACGCGTCGGCGTCCCGATAACGATCGCGTCGTATTCGGGCAGTTCCGCCACGCTAGCCACATCGGCTGGTTGATCGAGCTTGTATCCCGCTTTTTCGGCCACAGCCCCAGGGACGAGCTCGGGTACGCGTTTCACCACCGCCTGCGCGCCAGCCTGGCGCGCGCCCTCGGCGACTGATTGCGCAAGGGTTTCGATGTGGCCGTAGGAGGAATAGTAGAGAACCAGTACTTTCGCCATGGTCGTCGCCTCGTTCAGGTTGGAATGAGGCAAGCCTATCCATTTAAAACGCTCCGCAAGAGTGATAAAAAACCGAACAACCCGATCGATGGATAAGATCATGTTGGATGGAATGACCCTTGATCAGATCAGAACCTTCGTCACGGTGGTCGATAGCGGCAGCTTCCGGTCTGGCGCGACTCGACTGCTGCGGGTGCAATCGGCGGTCAGCCATGCCATTGCCAACCTCGAGTCCGAGTTGGGCGTGCAACTGTTCGACCGCACCGGCTATCGTCCGGCGCTGACCCCGCAGGGGCAGGCACTGCTGGCCAACGCGCGGGACTTGCTGCTCAGAGCGGATGCCATGCGTGCCCGTGCTCGCGCGCTCGCTGGAGGGGTCGAGCTGGAACTGGCGATTGTCGTGGATACGCTTTACCCGATCGCCGCGGTGGCGCAGGCAATGCGCAGGGTACGAGCCGAGTACCCGTCGACTACCTTTCGCTTGGAATCTCAGCCTCTGGGTGGCCCCCTGGCTGCCCTGGAAGACAAGCGCTGCACGCTAGCGATCATCGTCGGCGAAGATTTTCGAAACCCAAGAATCCAGCTCGAAGCGATCGGCGCGGTTCAGCAGATTGCCGTTGTGCAGGCGGACCATCCGCTGGCCCGGTTAACCGAACAAACTCCGCTAGGATTGCCGGAACTCGCTGATCATCTCCAGATCGTGCTGACGGATCCCAGCCCGCTGTCCGAAGGGCGAACCTTTGGCGTGCTTTCGCCACATACCTGTCGGGTGAACACCCAGGAAGCGAAGCTGGTACTCATCCAAACAGGCCTCGGCTGGGGCAGGCTGCCGGCATGGCTGGTGCAGGAGGACCTGAACGCGGGGCGACTGGTCCGTCTTGGTATCGCGAATCTCGGCCGAAACGGCGAGGTGAACCATGAGGCCTATCTAGCGCATCGTCTGGACGAGCCTGTCGGTCCGGTAGCCCAAACCCTGCGTCGATTCCTGACAAGCCGCGAACAAGGGTGATGTTTCGGCGTGCTGCCGGTGCTGTTGCTCAGTCTGGCGCTGAGCACCTGGCAGCGCGAGCCGGCCATAACAACGCGCTGGGCATGGTCGCCGCCGCGGCCTGTATGGGTGGGCCGCGTTCGGCCAAATACCGGCCTTATTCACCGCTCCTGGGCAACCATCCGAGCTGCGTCTGATACAAGTGCCTCCCTGTAAGGTGATTTGTGCGTGCGTCTTGAGCCGCAACCTCTGACGCCCTAGGATGCGCTTACGTCAATAACCGGGCAAAAACATGCACGCTCCAGAACAAGACGGCAAACTGCCAATGCTTCGTCGCCAGAAGATCCTGCTCATGCTTGAGCGCGAGGGCAAGGTGATGGCTTCCGATCTCAGCCAGCACTTCAAGGTGTCAGAAGATACGATTCGCCGTGACCTCAACGAATTGGGCCGCGCCGGCCTTTTGCAACGTGTTCATGGTGGAGGCCTGCCGCGCTCAAGCGACTCGGGCAAGGATTACCTCACGCGCGCCCAACAACCCAGCGATATCAAGCGAGACCTGGCGCGCCAAGCGGTGCGGTATGTACAAGAAGGGCAAGTGGTCATATTCGACTCGGGCACCACGACGCTGAATATTGCCCGCGCCTTGCCAATCGACATCAAGATTACCGCGGTCACCAATTCGCCCGAGGTCGCGATTGCCCTTGGCCGGTATGAGGGGGTGCGAGTGCTGATGATCGGAGGAGAGCTGACCCCGGACGCTATGGCCGTTACCGGTCATCAAGCGGTTGAAATGCTTCAGGGGATTCAGGCCGACCTCTGTTTCCTGGGTATCTGCGCGCTGCATGCGGAAGCCGGCATTACTGTGTCCAGCTTCGCCGAAGTCGCAACCAAACGGGCGATGATCCAACGCTCCGGTTATGTCGTCGCGGCGGTTACGGCCGATAAGCTGGGCGCCGTCGAAGCCTTTTCGGTAGCCCCAGCGAAAGGCATTCATCAATTGATCACCGAGTCCGATGTGCCTGACGGTGTGCTGGACGGGTTTCGCGCGCAAGGCATGGCGGTGGAGCCTGCCGAGCTTGCCTATTAGTGGGAAGTTCCGGTGCCCAGTCGCCACTCGCTCGCCGTAACAGGCCCGAGGGCGCTTTGGCGGCGGAGCGTTCAAGACCCTATCGTCTCCGCATCGAATTAGCTCGCTTGTACTGCCTTCAGTACATCGATGAAAGCGCGCAGCGTCGTCGGTATTTGCCGGTGCCCCGAATAGTAAAGGGCGAGTCCTGGCTCGGGAGGACACCAGTCCAGCAGGACGGCTACCAGCCGGCCCTCGGCTATGGCAGCGTCCGCATAAGGCTGCGGAACATAGGCGATGCCCAACCCATCGATGGCCGCTTCCACCATCAGCGTGTTGTTATCCAAGGTAAGTTGCCCCGGCACATCGACTGAAACCGTTCTGCCTTCACGAGCGAATTCCCAGCGGTAGCGCTTGCCGCTCGGTAGCCGTTGGCGAATGCAACATTGTTCCCGAAGGGCCTCCGGTTCATTGATCGGACGCTGGCTGCTCAGGTAGGCCGGCGAGGCGACTGCAATGAACCGCACGGGAGGCCCCAGAGGCACGGCGATCATGTCACGTGGCACTGCCTCCATTAAGCGGACGCCAGCGTCGAACCCCCGCTCGACGATGTCCACCAGCGCGCCGTCAGTGACCAGATCCAGTTCTACGCGAGGATACTGCTCGATGAATTTCGGCACCACGCTGGACAACAACGTTCGTATCCCCCCTTCGTTGCCGTTTATGCGGAGCACGCCGCGCAATTGCGCAGGAGAAGGCGCGAGGTCGGACAGAACTGCATCCATGGCGTTGATCAGCGGCCGCATCCCGGCAATCAGCCGTTCACCTTCAGCGGTAGGCGATACGCTCCGTGTTGTCCGATGCAGTAGGCGCACCCCGAGATCCCGCTCCATCGCGCGGATCGTATGGCTGAGGGAGGAGCGGGTCACGCCAAGCGAGTCCGCCGCTTCGCGAAAGCTGCGACGCGCCACAATCTCGGCGAGGGCGTCCAGGTCGTTCCAGGAAGGTCTTTTCATTGGTGAATTTCTCTCACCAGCACGTTCTGTTTGGTGGGGATTCTGGCAGCAATGATGCAGGACTAGCATGAAGCTCTCAATCATTGTGAGGAGAGCTTCATGACCAAGACCTGGTTTATCACTGGCACATCTTCTGGCCTCGGACGCGTACTTGCGGAGCGTGCGCTGACGCGAGGGGACCACGTGATCGCGACAGCACGCAACCTCAGCGCCTTGGACGATCTAAAGGCACGTTACCCGGAGCAATTGCATCCCCTTGCGCTGGAACTCACCGATACGGCTAATATTCGGCAGGCAGTCGATGCGGCTTTTACGCAGGCTAGGCGCATTGACATCATTGTCAGCAATGCAGGCTATGGGCTGGTCGGTGCCGCCGAAGAGCTGAGCGATGAACAGCTCGCTCGGCAGTTGGCGACCAATCTCACGGGCAGTATCCAGCTCATCCGTGCGGTACTGCCCCATCTTCGCAGGCAGGGCGGTGGGCGCATCGTTCAGATTTCATCCGAAGGCGGTCAGGTGGCTTACCCCGGGTTCAGCCTGTACCACGCAAGCAAATGGGGCATTGAAGGGTTCATCGAGGCGGTCGCGCAGGAGGTGGCCGGATTCGGAATCGACTTTATGCTGGCCGAACCTGGACCAACCGACACGCATTTCGGCGCAGGCATCGATTATGCCCAGGCACGGCCCGACTATGCCGGTACGCCGGCTGACAACGTGCGTACCGCACTGCGGTCAGGATCCTTCCCGGTGAAGGGGGATCCGGAGCGTACGGTGGAAGTCATGATGCGCGCCATTGACCAGCCCAACCCGCCGTTTCGCCTCGCGCTCGGTAGCGCTGCATACGACAACATCCATGCGGCGCTGACGAAGCGTTTGCAAGAGCTCAACGCCTACAAAGCCGAGGCGCTGTTCGCCGACAAATGCCCGTCGTGACCCAATGACCAGACGCAGGCTCTTCATCAAGAGCCTGCCGAGAAGGCACTGTCTTCAGGTACGACATTCGAGGAATGCAGCAGGTACAAATTATGAAAATCATAATGCTCGCAATCGTCTTGAGCGGGGTAGTGGCATTGTCCGCTTGCGCACGTAACGCAGCGCTCGCCGAGCCGAACAATCATGTGGTCGGAACCTGGACGATGGTTAGCGCAACGACCGAGCGACAAGGCGTCAGGTCGAATGCCTATGGACCTAACCCGCATGGCTGGCTGGTATTCACAAAGGAGCTGACCTTCGTCGAGGTGCTGACCGACCCGCGCGTTCCGAAATTCGCCTCCGAGGTACGTGGCGAAGGCACGGATGAGGAGAATCGGGCGGCGATGGTCGGCGGGATCGGCTTCTTCGGGCGCTACAGCGTCGACCAGAACGGTGAGTTCAGCGGCAACACCGTCCTGGGGTCAACGTTCCCGAACTGGGTAGGAGCGGTGCGTACCCGCGATGAACTGCAGCTAAGGGTCGAGGGTGAACGAATGATCGAAAATTTCCGTCGCCCTGACGGAACCAGCGTTCACATCGAATGGGAGCGGGTTCGGTAGTAGATGCCGTACGGGCGACTAGGCGTTGGCTTCGGCCTTGATGAAATCCACGAACGCTCGCAGCGGTGACGGGATGTGACGGCGCCCGTGGTAATACAGGAAGGGGCCGTCGAAGGCCTGCCACCAGTCTTCAAGGATGGGCACCAGGCTGCCGTCGGCCAGCTCTTGGCGGATGAACTCCTCGAAGGTGTAGAGGATGCCGAGCCCGGCTACGGCGCCACGGATCTTTAGATCGTGGCAGGACGTGAGCAACTGGCCGCGCGGAGGGATTCTGAACGTGCGGCCGTCCTTCTCGAACTCGAATACGCCGACCTTACCGCTCTCGAAACGGTGGCCGAGCAAGTCGTGATGTTCCAGTTCAGCGGGGTGATGTGGCGTGCCTCGTGCCGCTAGGTACGCCGGCGCAGCGGCTGCCACAAAGCGCTGGCGCCGAGGACCGATCGGCACGGCGATCATGTCCATCGCCAAGCTCTCCTCATAGCGCACGCCAGCGTCGTAGCCCGCAGCGATGACATCTATGAAGGTATTTTCCATTACCACCTCGACGTTCACGCCGGGGTAGAGCTTCAGGAAGCGCGTCAGCAGATCCGGCAGTATGTAACGCGCAACGGGAACCGGGACATTCAGCTTGAGTGTTCCGATCGGGCGATGCTCATCGTCATCCAGGTCGTTGAAGGCCGCTTGAATTTCCAGCAGGGCAGGGCGTAGACGTTCCAGCAGGCGTGCTCCGGCGGCGGTTGCCGTTACGCTGCGGGTCGTGCGGTTGAGCAGCCGTACGCCGACGTCGCTTTCGAGACGTCGCACGCCGTCGCTTAGCGAAGAAGCGGAGATCCCTCGTTTCTGCGCGGCGGATCGGAACCCGCCGGCTTCTACGACAGCGCTGAACAGGGCAACGTCACTTAGATTGGGTTGGCGCATGCGGCTCTCCTGTGACCCGCCGAAACTGTACGGTTAGCCGTACGGGCCGTCCAGAGACCGGTGGATTATCGCATCGCGCTCGTACAGAAATAATCGGCCCCTCGCGCGCACGTTTATGCAAGGCCGGCCATATCGAATGGCGCCAGATGCTGATAACGCTTTCACGCAGCGACGCGGGACCGGCATCAGTGTGTTTTCTGACGGAGATGTTATGAAGCGGTCAGCTTCCCGACATCCATCATCCCCTAATCTGATGGATGGAATAGACCCTAGCTGGCCGCTGCGCAACAACGCCAACTACAGCTCTTTGGCTAGTGAGCCATTATCGTCGCTTAGTAGGTTGCAGTGTTACGTACGACCGGATCGGGCCTCTTGCGGCCTGTTCCGCGATTTCGACAAAGGAGTTGCCGCATGCGCCTGCTCATCGTCGAGGACGAAGAAAAGACGTCCTCTTATGTTCATCGTGGCTTGACGGAGCTCGGCTACATCGTCGACGTGGCGAGTAACGGCATTGATGGTCTGCACTACGCGCTGGAGATCGAGTACGACGTGGTCATCCTCGACGTCATGTTGCCGGGCAAGGACGGCTATGGCGTGCTGCAGGGCCTGCGTTTGCAGAAGAAGACTCCGGTCATCATGTTGTCGGCCAGGGGATCGGTGGATGACCGGGTCAGAGGACTGCGAGAGGGCGCTGATGATTACCTGGGGAAACCCTTTTCATTTGCTGAGCTGGTCGCACGAATCCAGGCGTTGGTGCGTCGCCGCGGCAGTGACGCAGCCGATCTGACCCATATATGCATTGATGATTTGGAGTTGGACTTGCAGGCGCGCAAGGTCATGCGTGCCGGGACACGCCTGGATCTGACGGCCAAGGAGTTCTGTCTGCTGAGCCTTCTGGCGCGGCATCAGGGAGAGATTCTTTCCAAGTTGATGATCGCCGAGCAGGTATGGGACATGAATTTCGATAGTGATGCCAACGTGGTCGAGGTCGCGATCATGCGCCTCCGTGCCAAGGTCGATGCGCCTTATCCGCGCAAATTGCTGCACACCGTCCGCGGCATGGGATATGTGTTGGAAATTCGCGAAGAGAATGGCAAACACGGCGGTGTCGCCAGATGAAGGGATCGATCGCCAGAAGATTGGCGCTGATGTTTGGTCTGGCGGTGATGCTGATCACCTTGATCAGCGCGGTACTGTTGCGCTGTTCTTTGAAACAGTCGCTCGAGCAGCAGGTTCATAGTGAGCTGATACTGCGTCATTCGGTACTCGACCCCGTGCTTGCGAAATACGATTCGCCGGCGTTCTGGGTCGGCTTGCGTCAGAAGCTCGATGGCCTGACGCCCTCGGATCAACGGGTGCGCTATTGGGTCTTGGTCGATAACCCGGACTATAGCTACGGCGGGCCGATGCCCGATGGTCGGGACTGGTCGAAGCGCCCGGATGGTTTTTTCAGGATGGAACTCGCTGACCGGTATCACCCGATGGTGGTACTGCTCAAAACCATCCCGGCCATGGGCAGCCGTCCGGAACTGCAGTTTGCCGTAGGCCTGGACTCAACCCCCGCCATGGAGATTCTGAACAACTTCACCGAAACGCTGATTCTTATTTCAGCGCTGGGTGTGGTGCTGGTTGCATTGCTCGGATACTGGGTCGCGCGCTTCGGCCTGGGGCCTGTCAGGCGATTGAGCAGCCAGGCGAACAGCCTGCCACCGGGGGTCTCGAAGCAGCGACTGGATACCGAGGCGCTGCCTCACGAATTGCAAGAACTGGCGGTGTCGTTCAACGGCGCCCTCGCTCGCCAAGAGGAGGCCTGGTGCCAGCTCGAAGGCTTCAATGCCAATGTTGCGCATGAGCTGCGTACTCCACTGACAAACCTGATCGGCCAGACTCAGGTGGCATTGGCCCACGAGCGTGACCTGATTGAGCTCCAGGAGTTGCTGCAGTCGAATCTCCAGGAACTGGAGCGGATGGGCACGATAGTCAACGACATGCTGTTCCTGGCCGGTGCCGCAAGCGGGCAGCGAGCCACCGAGCTGAGCGATGTCTCGCTTTGCGAGGAAGCGGCGAAGACGGTGGATTATCTTGAGCCCTCCCTGGCTGACAAGTATCTGAGCGTGGTGATCGAAGGCGACATGCACGTACGGATCGATCGACGCCTTTTTCATCGTTCCCTGGCAAATCTACTGCAGAACGCAGTCCGCTATGCGGCTCCGGCAAGCACCATCACGGTGAGATTGGTCCGTGACGGCATGCAGGCCGAGGTCAGCGTCTCCAACGTGGGCGAGCCCATCGACAATACCCATCTGGAGCGTCTGTTCGAGCGCTTCTATCGCGCCGACGCGGCCAGGGCGCGGAGTGACGCGCACCACGGTTTGGGGCTCTCAATCGTGCGGGCGGTGGCCTCCATGCATGGCGGGCAGGTCTTCGCGCGCAGTGAGGACGGAGTCAATACCATCGGATTTTCCTTGACGAGCGAAACCATCCGTTAACCCTTACCGTTCAATCCGAGCCGTCCGGGCGCACGTCGTCAAACGTCAGCGATTGATATCTTCCTGTTAGCCAACTGTCACCTTGACGTCAGCCCTCCCGCCCTAGAGTGCATCCACACCTAGGGTGAGGAGAATCAACGTGGAAATGCCAAATGCGGTGCGTGATTGGCCTGGTTCAGGGCGGGATCGCCAAGCCAGCATGGCGGCCAATCGGATACAGCTTCCGCCTGCTTTGGTCGCCACGCCTTTCGGCGTTGGTACCGCCAGCTTCCCGAATAGCCGCGCCCAAGCCATCGAGGCGCCATCGCGAGCGCATCCCAACCCGCTCGCCGAAATCACCGAACACACCACGCTCAATGCCCTGAACGCGGCCGCCCTCGACCTGCAGCCCAGCTTGAAACTCCCTTCAAAGCGCGCCCGGACCGTAGTGGTCGCAGCAGGTGCCGTCACGGGGCGGTTGTCCACGAAGTGTCCAGCCTGCAGAGATTGCGCGAGCGCTAGCTCAACGCCGCCGACAGTCCGTTCCCGGGCAGTCGTATCACCTCCGACAGCCCTGTCATTGATCGAGCGTCAACTCCGGCTTTGCGTCCGCCAGCGCCGCATTGATGCCGTTCCTCATTCGCAAAGCCGTCTTCGGCAAAACCGTCAAGGCTGCGGGTCACCAGCCGTCCAGGAGTCCATATGAACATCCGTAACTTGTCGATCGCCAGCCTCATGGCGATCAGCAGCACCCTAAGCGGTTCACCGCTAAGCGCCGCAGAGCAGGCCGATGTCCCCGCCTACCAATACGGCATGCAACTGGATATCGCCAAGGTCATTCGCATCGAGGAACCGACGCCGCCAGTGTGCGAGCTCGTGCGAGCGCAAATGACGTACCTGACTTCAGAAGGAAAAACAGAAACCGTCAGTTTTCTGAAACAGGCCGATTCGTGCCTGCTGCAGTAGAGGCCAAAGCCAGTGCGAGATCGCTTTCCAGGCGATGCCGTTGTCGCTGGCGAAGAGACGGAGTATCGCGCATCGGACCGGTTTACCCATGCGCGCGGTAGCGGCCTGTGGGTCGTGTACACATGCCGTCACAGGTCTGGCGGCGCTAGTCACTACTTCAATAGAGAACTCAGTCATGTGGAACAGAACATTAGTGATGGATATGGCGGACAGTAAAAGCCGCGTTATCAAGCTGGTGCGCACGCTGACCGCTGGCGCCACGTTGCTAGCTGCAGTGAGCATTGAGGCCGCTGGCCGCGTCGCACCGCCCCCCGATTGGTCAGCCAGTGACATGCCATCCCAGGAGGGGCGCATCGTCCTGATCACAGGTGGCACCAGCGGAATGGGCTATGAGGACGCGTTAGCACTTTCGCGTGCGGGCGCTGAGGTCATCATCGCCGCCCGCAATCCGGAGCGTGGTGCACAGACCATCGCCCGTATCCAGGCGGCCGTGCCCGATGCCAAGGTGCAATTCGAGGCCGTGGACCTGGCCGATCTGTCTTCCGTACGAGGCCTGGCCCAGCGTCTCAATCAGCGGCTGCCGCGGCTCGATGTGCTGATCAACAACGCCGCCATCATGGCGCCGCCCGAACGCGGCACTTCCGCCGACGGCTTCGAATTGCAGCTGGCGACCAATTATCTGGGGCATTTCGCCCTAACCGGTCTGATGTTGCCGCTGTTGCAGGAGAGTCAAGATGCTCGTGTAATCGGCGTTTCGAGCATTGCTGCCGCTCGCGGGCAGATGAACTTCGACGACCTCCAGGCCGAGCAGGCATATGACCCGCTGGCGGCCTATGCGCAGTCGAAACTGGCCATCCTCCACTGGATGTTCACCTTGCAGCGGCGCAGCGAGGCCGCCGAGTGGGGTGTCCAGGCCATTGCTGCGCACCCGGGCGTCGCCGTGACCGAGCTAATCGCACGCGGCCCCGGGTTAAACAGCGAATTCGGCCAGCGCTGGGCAAAGGATCGCGACGAATACCACTCCGCGGCTCAGGGGGCGCTGTCGACGCTCTATGCTGCCACTGCTCCAGAGGCTGTCGGCGGCGCCTATTACGGCCCGATCGGGGAAGATCAAAAACGCGGGCCGTTGGGCTTGGCAAAGATTCCGCCAACCGCCACCGACAAGCAAGATGCCGAGCGGCTTTGGGCGGTCTCCGAGCAGCTAACGGGCGTTACCTATCCCTGATTGCTTGGCGGGCATGGGCGCCGCCCGTGCCCGACGCTCCTAGCAGCCGCCTGCTGTCTTCATCGTGGAGTTCCCATGAGCACGTCTTCTTATTTGCGCCGGTTAAGCCTCGCTATCAATGCCCGTGACCAAGAGCTACAACCGGCGCTATCGGGCTTTCTGTTGTTTCTCTGCCTTTTCGCCGGTTACTTCATGCTGCGTCCCATACGCGAATCGATGGGCATCGCGGCAGGCGTCGAGAATCTCCAGTGGCTATTCACCGTCACCTTCCTGGTCATGCTGGCCGCCGTTCCGCTGTTCGCCTGGCTCAGCTCCAAGGTTCCACGTTTGCGCTTCATCAATTGGGTGTACGGCTTCTTTGCCATCAACCTGTTGGTATTCGTCGAGCTGTTTCAATTTCAGCCAGACAGCATCTGGCTGGCCCGCGTCTTCTACGTATGGATATCCGTTTACAACCTTTTCGTTGTCTCCGTGGCCTGGAGCCTGATGGCGGATGTGTTCGACAACGAGCAGGCCAAACGCCTGTTCGCCTTCATCGCGGCGGGCGCCAGCGTCGGCGGGCTGCTCGGACCGGCCCTGAGCGCGCTGCTCATCGGCGTCATTGGCGAGGCGGGATTGATGTTCGTGGCGGCCCTCTTGCTCGGCGTCACGCTTGTATTGAAACAGGCGCTGATGCGGTGGCGTGAAGTGGGCGGTGCTGGCCGGCCCGGCGCCGCGCCGTCGGAACATCCCCGACAGCCGCTGCCCGGCAATCCGTTCAGCGGACTGACGTCGGTGCTCAGGTCACCGTACTTGCTGGGGATCGCTGGATTCGTGGTGCTATTGTCGACCGTGACCACGTTTCTCTACTTCGAGCAGGCTCGCTTGGTGGCCGAACAATTCCCCGATCGCGAGATGCAGGTCCGGGTCTTCGGCACCATCGACGTCATCGTGCAGGTCGGCGCTTTACTCTCGCAGCTGTTCATCACCGGACGTATCGCGCAGAAACTGGGGGTGCGCGTGTTGCTGGCGGTCGTGCCGCTACTCATGTGCATCGGGTTCGTTGGCCTCGCGCTGGCACCCGGATTCGCTCTGCTCGCGACCCTGATGATTGTCCGACGCATCGGCGAATACGCATTCGTCCGGCCGGGACGGGAAATGCTGTTTGCACCGTTGGATGCCGAGAGCAAATACAAGGCCAAGACGTTTATCGACACGGTGGTCTATCGCGGCGGTGACGCCGTCAGCGGGTGGGCCAAGAGTCTGCTGGACATGCTAGGGCAGGGCGCCGGTCTGGGCGCAATGATCGGAGCGGTTTGCGCATTGCTTTGGGCCGGCCTGGGATGGCGACTCGGACGACAGGCCGACCATCAGCAGGAGCGTGTGCGGGTTACCGCCAGTGCCGTCGGGACATGACGAGTGCTTCTAAATTGCGGCGTCTTGACCCGCCTGCGTGAATAGAAGACTCATCACATCAACAATGTTGACCTGATGCACGTAGAACGTATAGGTTAGCGCTAGTCATCGCGCCTGCAGCTGCTTCACAAGTTCACGAGCCTTCTCGTTGTGACCGTTGAAGAGGCTGATACCAGCTTTGGCGTGCGCCGGCTCTTTGAGGCTCCGGCGGTTTTGCACCCAGCCCATCACAACGCCATTGCGATTATGGAGACGTTGCATGATTGAATCGGAGACTTCGGGCTTGCAGGCCCTGCGTGCGCTGATCCGCGGTGAGATTGCCGCGCCTACCATTGGTCATACGATGGCCATGACCGCCGTGGACGTGACGCCAGGGCGCATCAGGCTTGAGGCTCGACCTGACGAGCGTCATCTCAACCCAGCCGGCGGCGTACATGGTGGTTTCGCAGCGACCTGTCTGGACGGCGCGGCGGCATTGGCGTTGTTCTCGATGCTGGAAGCCACGACTGCGCATTCGACAGTCGACCTGAACGTCAAATATCTACGCCCCCTGATCGCGGGTGAGACCTATCGCGTGGATGGCTGGGTCGTTGATCGCACCCGAAGCCTGGCGATCTGCGACGCCCAGGTGGTTGACGATGCTGGAACGCTATACGCCAAAGCCACGACCACCTTCGCGATCAGAGGCTGAGGCGATGAAAGAACTGATGGTTCTTGGGGGAGGGCAGCTGGCGTGGATGGACGCCCCGTCTCCAGCGCTCGGTAGCCCGCGCAGCGCATTGGTGCGGCCTATCGCGTCCGCGTCCTGCGATCTCGACCGCCGCTTGATCGCTGGCATGACGCCCTTCAAACCGCCCTTCGCGCTAGGTCATGAATGCGTGGCCGAAGTGCTGGAGGTCGGCGAGGAGGTTCGAGGCGTGCGGCGCGGCGACCTGGTGTCGGTGCCCTGGAAGATCGCCTGTGGTGAGTGCCCGCAATGCCGTGCCGGACGATTCACCGCCTGTACCGCGGTGCCACGTCACGCCGCTTATGGCGTGCCGGCGGGAGGGAACTGGGGCGGGCTTTTCTCGGAGGTCGTCCATGTCCCGTTCGCAGACGCCATGCTGGTGCCGTTGCCGCCCGGCTTGAACCCGCTGGCAGTCGCCAGCGCCAGCGACAACCTGACGGATGCTTGGGTCGCAGCCAGCCGCCCCATCGCCACGCGCGACGATGCGCGAGTGCTGGTCGTCGGCGGCACCGAGAGCCTCGGCGTGTTGGCGGTACAAATGGCGGTTGCGGCAGGGGCGGCTGAGGTCGACTATCTGGATGACAGCGACTATCGGTTGGACCTGGCTCGGAAAAGCGGTGCGAACGTTGAGTTGGACAGGGTACTGGATGAGCGCTACGACGTAGTGGTTTCGGCCACGCGCGATCCCCAGGCGCTGCACCGAGGGCTTCTGGCGCTGGCCCCGGGCGGGCACTGCTCGTGCATCGGCATCATTTTCGAGGATCCGAAAATTCCGCTGTTTGGCATGTACCTTCGCGATGTCACCTTATCGGTAGGGGTATGTAATGTGCGTCCGCACATCCCCAAGGTGTTCGATCTGGTGGCAACCGGGCGCTGCGATCCGTTGCTGGTAAGCCCCAGTGTGGTCTCATGCGAAGAGGCGACAGAAGCGCTGATCCAGCCGCTGGCAAAGTGCATCGTGGTACGCGAGCGCATCACCTGAGCCACTTAGTTGAGGCGTTCGGCCAGGGCCAGCATCACCGCCGTCCAGGCTTCCTGGCCTGGGCCATCGGTGTGCGCGAAGGCTTGGCGCAGTGTCTCGCGCTCCAGCTCGGTGGCCTGGTGCTCCAACGCCTCACCCTGTTCGGTGAGCGCCAGCAGCTTGTAGCGATGGCGCTCCGGCTGGCGCGTGTAGCACACAAGGTCACGCTCGAAAAGATGCGTCAGCGGCCGGTGTATCGCTTGCTTGCTGACGCCAAGCGTGGATGTCAGTTCCCCTATGTTGATCTTCTCGGCACGGGCAATGATATAGAGGATACGGTGATGTACACGGGACAAACCCTGGGCGCCGAGAAACGCGTCCGCCTCGACGGTCAGCCCACGGAATCCAAAGTGCAACAACTCCAGGCAGCGATCGAGCGGGTCCAGCGATTTCATGCGCACGGAGGCCGCGTTGATCTTCTTGTCTATGACCATGGTGCGCCCCTTCATTGAACTGCGGCGAAGCCTAAGCTTTGCCCGTCACTCGAACAACTCTTGCAGTGAGGCCTAATCATGCAACTAACCTATGCCGCCGCATCGCCCTTCGCTCGAAAAGTCCGTGTGCTAGCGATTGAAACCGACCTGATTCAGCGGATGAAGCTGATCGATACCGCTGTTTTGCCGATTACCCACAATGACCAGGTCAATGCGCTCAATCCGCTTGGCAAGGTTCCGGTGCTACTGACTGATCTCGGCGAGGTGCTGTATGACAGCCGCGTGATTTGCGAATACCTCGACAGCCTGCACGACCGGCCTCGGCTGTACCCGGCAGAGGCGGCCGAAAGATGGCGCGCCCTACGCCTGGCAGCGTTGGCGGACGGCCTGATGGAAGCCGCGCTCCTGGTGCGATATGAGCGCGCCGTGCGTCCGGCTGAGCTGCAGTGGGATGAGTGGGTCGAAGGTCAGCTGGGCAAGGTGCGTCGCGCATTGATGACGCTGGAACAGCAGGCTACGGAGCTTCAGGGGTCACTGAACATTGCGCAAATTGCGGTCGCTTGCGCATTGGGCTACCTGGATTTTCGCTTCGCCGACTTGGCGTGGCGACATGGAGCGCCAGAATTGGCAAGCTTTCAGGAAGGGTTTGCAGCTCGTGAATCGATGAAGCTCACGGCTCCGGTGTAACGGAATCAACATTGCAGTGAATGCATTAGGCGAAGCCTGCCTGTTTTTGGGGCTCGCTAGCGCCGCGTCAATGCGAAGCTCTCCCAAGAGGCGTTACGACAGATCACACGAAGCGGCCATTCGAGCCGTAATGCAGCCAAATGATCCGCTCCGCTTGTTATTCCCACTCTCGCGATCCGATGCACACGGCGTGCTCGGGCGTCTTTAATTCTTTTCCGCATCGCTGTTGCTGATGATCCAGCGAATCAGACTCGCCACAGGCACCTGGTGATGATGCACGAGATCCCAACCGGGTCGTTCGCGGCAATAAAGTTCGGTGTAGCGACTGAGTATCAGGTAACGCTTGTCGTTCGTGAGGTTGAGTTCGAACTCGCGGCAGTGCAATGAGTCCGGGTCAGGGGCTCGTAGCCGGCGATGAAGCCGCATCGTTGTATCAGTCACTGTCTCTCTCCCCGTTACAGCTTTGCTGTTCAGAGCCGGCCGATCCTGTTTTGCCTTCGATAACGAAGTTGGCACGCCGTTTCGCTACCTCGTCACGCAATGCAAGGTAGTAGTCGGGTTCTTTCTCGAGTTTGCTGGTCAAGGGCAATGATTCCGCCCGGCCATCGATTACCCCTCCGACCTTGTCAACCGTGCCGAGTGTCTCAATCGTATCGCTGTCGGAATTCAACGGCGAAACCACGGAGCTCAGGAGTCTCCCCGCAGCGTCCCTGAGGTTGGATGTACCCAGCAATGGCAGCTCAACGATCGGACCACTGGCCAGATTCCATACGCCGAAGGTCTGACCGAAGTCAGACTCGTGCCGCTCGATATTCAACCGTCCGGAAACATCGACGAGTCCGAGTAAACCAACCGTACTGTTCAGCGCGAAGCGTCCCACCGTTCTCACCGATCGCTTCGCATTGCCTTGCAATAGGTCGTTGATAAATACCTTCGGCTCGCCAAAGTTGGCGACGAAGTTATGAACGCCGTCTTGAACGACGCCCGGAAGGTGACGATAACCGCGCGCGACGGGAGCCAGTAGGTCATCCACAGTGCGGTTGAACGCGAAGATGCCGCGATTGAGCGGTTCCACTGGGTCATAGACCGAAACGGGTTCAACCGCGCAGCTCGACGTCGCGAGGGAAGGTGGCGTGCTTGCACAGCCAACGGTCAATGCGGCGGCGACGCTTAGAGCGGTTATACGAAGTGTCAATGCGGACTTCAGGATTGGCATGCGAGCAATCTCGGTGAGGATTTTTCGCGATGCTGCCTGAGCGGTTTTTCCTGAAGATTTCCTTATCGCTTCTGTGAGGAAACAATATTCCCAAATTGAAATATATGACGGGCGGCGCGCAATGGTTTTAGATATTCCTTCCTGCGTGCCGTGTACGAAGCCATGATCCGTTTATTACTTGTGGACGACGACATTGAAGTCCTCGCCCTGTTAAAGAAATTCCTAGAGCAACATGGCTATGTCGTGGATGTGGCAACAGACGGCCGTGCATTGTGGCAGGCGCTGGAGAAGCAACTGCCTGATCTTGTGATCCTGGACGTGATGCTCCCCGGCGAGAATGGCCTGGTGCTCTGCCAGCGATTGCGAGCCGACTATGCGATAGCGGTCATCATGCTCACGGCAATGGGCGAACTCAGTGATCGCGTCGTAGGCCTGGAACTGGGTGCCGATGACTATCTGACCAAGCCATTCGATGCCCGGGAGCTTCTGGCCAGGGTCCGTGCTGTTATCAGGCGTACCGCTGGCATCAATAACGCACGAAACGACAAGCCCCGGCCTATCCTGGGGTTTGCCGGTTGGGAGCTGGATGTGGCGCTTCGCGAGCTTAGGTCGCCGGAGGGCGTAATGATCCCGCTCTCTGGCGGAGAATTCGAGCTGCTCCTGGTATTCGCTGAGCATCCTCGGCGAGTCCTGACACGACAACAGTTGCTCGACCTGACACGGGGCGAGGCTCACGAAGCCTACGACCGAAGCATCGATGTTCAAGTCAGCCGTCTACGGCGCAAGCTGGAAAGTGATGTTATTGAAACGCCAATGATTCGTACTGTCCGCAATGGCGGTTATCTATTTACCCCACAGGTCGCGGTGAAACGATGAATCTAGTGCGCCGCATGCTGGCTTCGGTCCATCGTTCCAGCGATACGGTGGCTCGCTGGATTGCATTGACTACGATGGCCGCCATGTTGACCGCATTGGCGCTCAATGGGCTCCTCAGTCAGTTGGCCGGTATCTGGGCTCGTCCACCGTTGCTGGAAACGGGTTTGCTCGAAAGGTGCGCGACCATTACCCGGATAGTCGGCGCTGCGATACCCGAGCAAAGGCCTGGAATTGCGAAGGCAGCCAGTGATGAGATGCTCATCGTCAAATGGCTCGAGAAGCATGACGCTGCAGGAATGCCGAAGCTGGATGACCCTGAGTTCAGAGCCGGTGAGCAGATCTTGCGTCGTCAGCTAAAGCAGTCTGACGTAAAGATCGAGGCGTACGTACCGAGCGATTGGCCTGCGCCTGATGTGGCTAAAGGTTACGTGTTGTTGATCGAGCTCAGTGACAGCTCCTGGGTGATGTTCTCGGCTCCTACTCGTAACTGGGGGCTGGATGTGGTGCCAAAAAATTTGATCGTGATGGTCACGGTGTTGTTGTCGACGATTGTCGTCGCTCTGATTGCCACGCGGCATCTGGCGAGCCCGCTGGAACGTTTCGCCCAGGGCGCGAGACGTTTTGGAACGGATTTCAGATCACCTCCGATTGTCGTGGAGGGTCCTCGGGAAATCCGTCAGGCCATTGTGGCGTTCAATGCCATGCAAGCTCAGTTGCAGCACTTCATAAATGACCGTACGCAGATGCTCGCGGCTATCTCACATGACCTTCGTGCACCCCTGACTCGTATGCGTCTACGCGGTGAATTTATCGGAGATACGGAGCAGCAGGCCAGACTGTTCCGGGACGTGGACGAGATGCGCGCAATGGTAAACAGCGCTCTGGAATTCTTCCGGGATGATGCGAGGCTAGAGCCAGCCACGACGTTCGACCTCGCTGCGCTGCTGCAGACCGTCGTAGATGACTATAAAGACTCGGGAGTGGACATCCCATTGTTCGGTCCTGACCGCCTCGTTTATGTGGGTCGCCCTATTGGAATCAGGAGGACGGTCACCAACTTGTTGGACAATGCGATCAAGTACGGCGGCGGATGCACTGTTGAGCTTGTCGCTGGTGCTGGCAAGGTCGAGATTCGAGTTCTGGACGAAGGCCCCGGTATCGCGACCGAGCATCTGGAGTCCGTGTTCAAGCCATTCTTTCGCATAGAGGGCTCTCGAAACAAAGACACCGGGGGGATAGGTCTAGGATTGCCCGCCGCACGGGCAACGGTGCTTGAGCATGGTGGAACGCTGACACTGCGTAACCGCCATGAAGGCGGTTTGGCAGCTGAAATCGTACTGCCGACCGCCTAGCGACCTAGGCGCTAGCAAGCACGACCATCAAGACTGTGCCTAATGACGAGGCGCTTACCCTAAAGCCATTGTGTGACACGGCTAATCGTCACAACTCAGCCGATTGATGCCGGCTCTGCCAGCCGGCGACCGCTCTTGCCACTCCCGGCCCGATCGACAGCACCATGAGCAAGCGCAAGAACTGCGATGCCAGTATCAGTGGCAGAAGCACATCGGCGTCTCTGGCGATGATGACGATGGTTTCGATGCCGCCTGGGCTCAGGGCGAGATAGGCTGTAAGCAAGCCGATGTCCGGAATCATACGAGCCAGCACGAGGGCTAGCAGGCCACAAACGAGAATGACCACTGCAATCGCCGCCAGTATTACTGGCAACAGCGCCAGACAATGTCTTAGCGCGCTACGAGTGAACATCAAACCCACGTACCAGCCCGTTATCGTGAAGGCGGGGATGAAAATGAATGACGGCACCTCGATGCTGATCAAACCGGCCGCTTGCAATGCCGTTCCGCCGAATGCAGGAAACAGAAGCGCGAGGGCGCCATTGCCGGTCAGTTTAGCCACCGCATAGCCGCAAAACGCAAGGCCGAGCCCGGCGAGGATAGGCCCGTATTCCGCAGATAAAGACCACGCGAGCCCAGCCGGGCCGGATGCCGATTCGCCAGTCCCATGCGTTTGACCGAGAATTGAGGCCATGGAAATTGAGGCAACCGACACCAGCACGATGCGGGAATACTGCATCATCGCGACGACACGCGGATCGGAATGGTGGGTATCGGCTAATAGCACCATCGCAGATGCCGCGCCTGGGAAAAGCCCCCAGATCGCGGTGGTGTTGGGCAGCCACCGACAACGCGCGATGATCACGCTGACAATTACGATAATGGCCATGGTTGCGATGTTGGTTGTCGTCAACGCAAGCCAATGATCTGTATACGCAGCGAGCAAGCTAGGCGTGATGAATCCCGCTATCAGACAGCCCATCACGCTTTGCGCGCCGAGCGAGAAGTTTCGTTGCAGGCGAAGGCCGGCTCCGCTCAAAGCAACCAGTATCGCCGCGATCATAGGGCCGAGCATAAAAGCAGCAGGCATCCTCAGCTGGTGCATCAATGCCGCGGCCCCGGCGGACAATAGAATGAGGACGAGCCAGGAGGTGGTTCTGCGAATGCCGTGTCTTGTCATTGTCGAGTCCAGGGGCGCACCCCTTATCAATCGTCGTTAAAGGGTGCGCTGGGATCTTTCTCACCGGGAGGCCCAGGAGGCTGGATATTCGAGCAATTCGGCGTGTACTGCTGTTCGGCAAGTTGTGCATCCGCAAAAGCGAAGGCTTCGTTCAACGAGCCATGCAGCACGCCGTCATGACCCAATCCATCGAAAACCCGCCATGTAACCTGATTTCCAGCAGCGCACAATGCTGCCGCCACGGCATGCTGCCTTTTGGGTGTAATCGTCTCGTCGGCCTGGCCTGTGGCGATCAATAGCGGAAATGGAATCTCGGCCAATGGCATGTCGGTCGTGGGAACACGCAGCGCGTCAAGCTGGTCGCGAGTAATCGCCAAGAGGTCGGTAAACGAGCGAACCTTGAGTTCTCGGGCTTTGAGAGCGATATCACGCGTACAACCCCGTCGGGCGATGTCGAGAAGCTCAAGCCCCTGAGATGAAAGTATGTCCTCAATCGCCGGCCCATCTCCGCGCAACCCTCCGGTGGCGAACGACAGGAACATGGTATTGGAATAGCGCGGCGGAACCGCGACCGGCCCTTCGGGGAACGTGCTGTTAGGAGCTGTGATAATCGCGCCGAGGATAGTTAGATCTGGTGCATAAGTAGCGCTGAGTAGCGCCGCTCCTAAAGCTGCGCCTCCACCTTGCGATTGCCCTGCAAGGAAAGTGCGTCTTGATAGACGCCCAGGCCTAACGGCGTGGGCTGCGCGAATCGCATCGAGAACAGAGCGTCCCTCTGCTTGCCAGACCGAATAGGGGTGAGGTCCCGGACCTCCCAAGCCTTGATAGTCACTGGCAACGACGGCGAATCCACGCTCTAGCCAGCGATTGATGTATGCAGCATCACGCGCTTTGAAGCCGGTCCAGGAAGGCGCGCAAATGTCAGCGATGCCAAGCGTGCCGTGGGCCCATGCCAAAAGTGGCCAACCTTCAGACGGAGGAGGGGCCGCCGGTAGAAATAGTGTTCCGCTGACAGGAACCAACCCTGACTGCCAGCGCTGGTCCGTGGAGCTGTAGAGGATGCGAATCGCCTCAGAGGCCGCCGGGATCTCTTTCTGCGGCTGGAGCGTTTCGCTCCTCAGCGCAGCACCGGGAGACGCGGGCATCTCGTCCTGCCATCGATAAAATGGCGAGAGGTCCATGTCGCCTGCGGAGGGGCCTACTGGTAGTTCATTGGCGGTCATTACGTTAGGTAAAACCACAATGGATGCGCATAGCCCAATGTGCGCCAGAATCCGTGAAACGTTAAAAGATCGATAAATCGGCATTAGAGTTCGCCTCTATACGAGACCATCAGAGCAATATCTGAAAGCCAGCCGACCGGCCAACTTAGACGAGAGCAGGGTCGAATATCACCCATACCGAATTGCCAGCTATTACCTGTCACTTGAAAAAGAGTGGCTTGCAAGCTCGGTTGGGCATTTGTTTTTTAGCCGTGGAATACAGCGTTGTTCTGCCCGAGCAAGAACATCAGGTCGACAGGCCGAGTGTTGATTGTTCTGTAGTTGGTGATGCGCTGTTCGGACAGGACCTGACGCGCTACTCCGCCGCCCGGTTACGCCATAGCTTGATTGAATTTATGCTATTGATTTAATGCCGTAAATCTGTACGAAATTCATCAATGTAAACTATTCATTGCATCGAGACGGGCAGGGGGCGTTGGCTCACGGAGCGTCGAGGCCCAGGGCGCCTACAGAAAAGCGGGCACCTTCATCTTCGAGCATTAAGGAGTGTTGGCTGAGGTGTTAGGTGGAGCCGCTGGGCGATCGACTTGCCTCGTGGAGGGTAGGTTTGCTATTTAACGAAGGACGAGGCGGACGCGGCAAAGGGGCATCGCCTCGTCACCCATCATGGAAGCTTGCCGGTGTAGTTAGCACGTTGACGGGCCGCAGGTTGTTGGCATTGTTCGCTGGCATGAGCAATCCAGCCGATCGTCCTGGCAATCCCCGCCAACGCTAGCTCCTCTCCGACAAGATTGCATTTTCTTCCCACAAAGCTGGCCAGCAGAACGAACTCTGGTGGTTTACGAACCAACTCGTTGGCCACCTCAGCGGCTTTGAGCAGATTTTTGAACTCCTGATCAGCCTCAAATGTTTCTACCAACGCAGCCATCAGATTGCCAACGCGAGGATCCACCACTTTGTGGGTGGAATGGTTAAACCCAGGTATTTCACCGCTCTGGCTGAAGTGCTGCAGAAGGGCTGGAGTAGGGTCTTTCGCGGTACATATTTCGGAGAGCAGCCGGTTGGCTGCCTGGTGTCTGCTGTAAGCGGTTCGCCTGCCTTGATATGTAGTCAGCCCTGCGATTGCCGCATAGTAGGGAGTCACACCTGTTCGGGCCGCAGCTCTGACGCTATAAGTGCAATGATCGAATTCATGGTCGATGAACAGGACCATTAAGCGTCTGATCAGGTCCCGATACGCTGGGTCTACGCCCAACTCCGCGGTCAAGAATTCGTGCAATGGCCTTGTACTAGGAGCTCCGCGGCCCGCGATAAGCGATGCCAGGATGCGTACGACATCGGCGCCAGTCCGGGCGTAAGCGTCGGGCGACAGGTCGAATGATCGCGGGTTCTCTCGTTCAACCAACGGAAAAAGCGCAATCGCTTTTTCTGAGACGGTCATATCACGGTAGAGCTCAAGCAGTGCCTGGGTGCTTTCAGGCATCACGGGGAGCGAATTTGAAAAGGCTCCCGACGATTGCCAAATGAGCTCCGCCGCTTCTTCAACGGACGCTGAGTCGGCCAGTTCTACGGCGCTTACGCCACGGTAATAGACGCCGTTGTCCGTCAACAGGGTGATGGCACTGCTTTGATTGCCCAGGTCTAGTGCCGGCTGTGCGGCGATATTGGTTCGCTGCTCGCCCTTGGACAGCCTTTCGATGTCGGCGGCCCAATATCGTCGCTTTCGAGATCCTTCGACTTTGACCGATCGGATGTTCTTACGGCTTACATAAGCGTACAGAGTTGGCAGGTTCACACCGAGACGGCTAGCCGCTTCCTCAGCTGTCAGATACAGATGATCGTCGCTCATAGGTAAACCGCCCTGGCCATTTACAGATTTCCTCACCGTTCCCGTCGTATCTCGACAGCGATCGATTTAATCATGTATGCATAAAAAAAGTAAATATGCACTAAAAAAATCAAGATTTACGCACAGATAATCAATATGTACTGTTGCGTTGTGATCACCTGACGAGTGAATCGCATATTTCTAAAAATAAGAAGGATGGTGATATGGCTTGGATTGGTTTCGGGATGGTCATTACCTTTATGGCCTTGATCATGACTAGACGATTGTCTGCCGTGGTAGCGCTTATTCTCGTCCCAGTAGTTTATGGACTCTTGGCCGGGCTGGGTGGTGACATGGGCGGCATGATCATGGATGGAATGCGCCAAGTCGCTCCGATCGCGATCATGCTGGTGTTCGCGATACTGCTGTTCTCAATCATGTACGACGCGGGGCTTTTCGAACCGATCGTCAGAGTAATAACACGCTTTGCCGGCAGCGACCCCCTGCGGATCAGCCTGGCGACGGCCTTTCTTGGCGCGGTGACCTCTCTTGATGGCGATGGAACCAGTACCGTACTTATCGTAGTGACGGCATTTCTGCCCGTTTATCTTCGCATCGGAATGAATCCACTGATTATTGCGCTGCTTATCCTTCTGACCAACACAATGATCAATATCATTCCTTGGGGCGGCCCTACGGCCCGTGTTGCCAGCGCTCTGCACTTGGATGTGATGGATGTCTTCGTAGGGCTTATTCCGGCCGCCTTGCTAGGACTCGTCTATGCCGGAGGCGTTGCGTGGTGGCTAGGCATAAGAGAACGAAAGCGCCTGGGTTGGGCGCCTGGCAAAGATATGCTGGCGTCGGAAACAGACGTGGCGATACCGGAGATTGATCGGAGTCATCAGCGGCCAAAACTCGTCTGGGTCAATCTTTTCCTGATGCTTGGAATGGCTGGGGCCATGGGTACTGGTTTGGCGCCGTTGCCAGTCGTCATGGTGGTTACCTTCGCCCTAGCGTTGCTGATCAATTATCCGCGGCTGGCAGAGCAGAAGAAGCGCATCGCAGCACACGCAGAGAATGCGGTTACGGTTGCCACACTTATCTTCGCCGCCGGTGTGTTTACGGGCATTCTCACTGGCTCGGGGATGGTGGACGCAATGTCCCAATCGTTTGTTTCGGTTATCCCAGAAGCTGCCGGTAGTTATATGGCGATAATTACTGCGTTCGCGTCGTTACCTTTCACCTTCTTCATGTCTAACGACGCTTATTTTTTTGGGATCGTCCCAATCCTTGCTGCCGCTGGAGCTGAATATGGGGTCGATCCAATTCATATCGCGCGAGCCTCTATGCTTGGGCAGCCCGTACATGCGCTCAGCCCACTGATCGCGGCCATCTATGTGATAGGCGGGCTTCTTAAAAAGGAGATTGGAGAGCTCCAGAAGTTTGCGCTGTTGCCAGCTATCTGCGCATCGCTGGTTCTAATTGCGGGTGCCTCCATTACCGGGGCTATTTCCTAGCAACTCATAGCGAATTGATGTGAAACATCGCTTCCGGTGATTACCGGCGGCAGCGGGTTCCTGCTGCAAAAAATAAATATAAAGGATCAGGAAATGAAAGCAAAAAAACTTATATCGGTAATCGTATCGGCGATAGTTTTAGGTGCACACGCCAAGGTTTTCGCATCCAACATCCACGATTACAACAGAACTAACAACGATGGTAAGTTCAATGTTTATCTGCGAGCTGTACATATCGATACCAGAATTGAAAACGGCATCATCGAAGATGACTTTGGCGGCTTTCCATTTGGAAGCCGTCTCGGCGGTACGGCCCTCGGTTTAGTTGCAGACTATAACTCGGGTTACTGGCAAGACAGCATCGGCTTTGACGCCTCTCTTTATGGCGTCGCAAAAATTGATGCCCGACCGGAAAACCGGGATCTTTTCGATGACACGTCCGGCGAAAGTAAAGGATTTGCGAAGTTAGGCCAGGCAAGTCTGAAACTTCGCCATGCCGGTGATAACTGGTCTGCTGCGCTTCAAGCCGGCCGCGGAAGGTTCGATGCCGGTACGGTAGTCACCCTTGACACACGGGCGGTGCCGGGGAGCCTTCAAGGGGCTAGAGGGCAGATTCAAGTTGACGGGCTCGATATTGGCCCATTGCCGGGTGTATTGAATATTGATGGTGCTTACGTCAATAGAGTGTCTCCTCGGGACCGGGAGGATTTTGAACGGATACTGAGTAAAGGCGGATTTGAAGTAGACGACATCAAGACATTCAGTGTTACGTACGATGCCAAGCTGTTCGCCCTGAAGTTTGCCAAGGGTGTCGCTGAAGATTTCAACAAAAACACCAACTATGGTCTGACACTACGAGCCCCATTGGGTGAAAACAGCGGCGCCGTTTTTGATACCCAATACTACGATTTCCGTCGAGGCGGCAGCATCTGGGACCGTGACTGGCTAGATGGGAATGCCGGCTACGATGACAAAGCAAGCTGGCTCAACCTGAATCTAGGGCTAAAAATTGATCACTGGAGTTTTGGGCTTTCTTATTCAAAAACACGCGCCGAGCTGACTAATGGGCAACTTGGCTACGCCTTTTTTGATCATGGCGAAAACGTTGACGGCCTGATGGATGCCTGGACTCGCTCGGGTAACGACTTCAATAACGACGACGAGCAGACTTGGCAGATAGCCGGAAAGTATGAATTTGACGGGAAATCTATCGCTGGGATTTCGCTGGATGGCTTCAATGCGATGGTTCTATTCAAGCGAGGCAAATTCGATGCGACCAATCCATTTTCCGGAGTCAATACAGACATTCAAGAAAGTCAGGCGGAATACCGGCTGAATTATCGATTTGAAGAGCCGGATTATCAAGGCCTCTCGGTTGGCATGATTTATACGCGCTACTGGATTAACGAAGATTTCGTCGCGCTCGTGTCCGCTCAACCAAACAATGTGGTGAACGGCAAAGAGCTCAGAGTGTACGTCGATTACGCGTTTTAACCCTTGAACGAGAACCCCAGTATGCAGAGCGAAGTTAAACGGTGAGCTTATGCTGAGTAACGGAAAGTCAGTGGTTGTAACACCAAAGTTTTTCGACGATGCGGCGATCAGATACCTGGAGGGGCATGGTTGTTCGGTCACTTTAGCCCGCCTGCCTGACGATAAGGCAGATGCCGCCGCGACAGAGGCAGAGTTGGTCTCGGTTTTGGCCCAAGCGGATGCTTGGATCGTCGGCCATGCAAACGTGACGTCAAGCCTCCTCGAATCGCTACCTCGGCTCAAGGTCATTGCACGTAGAGGCGTGGGCTACGAAAAGATCGATCTCGACGCAGCAGCCAAAACAGGGAAGGTCATAACCATCGCCACCGGAGGTAACGAAGAGAGCGTAGCGGATCGCACCCTGGCTCTGATGCTTGCGGCGGCACATCGTCTTCGGGAATCTCAACAGCAACTCATAGATGGACCTGCCTCGATCCTTCTTGGCAGCGATCTCTACGCTAAAACGGTGGGCATCGTCGGATTAGGTCGTATCGCCAGAAATGTCATTAGAAGATTAAAAGCGTTCGATACGACCATCTTGGTAAATACGCCACGGCCCGCATTCGTTTATGGCGAATCGATGAACATTGAGTACGTTGAGCTGGAAACACTTTTACAGCGCAGCGACTTCGTGTCCATTCATGCTCCGTTGAAACCCGATACACGTCACCTAATCAACGCTGACCGCTTAGCGCTGATGAAAGAGAACGCTTTCTTAATCAATACGGCTCGCGGTGGTCTTGTCGACGATCAGGCGCTTCTAGCGGCACTGAAAGCAGGAGATATCGCCGGGGCTGGACTTGATGTCTTCGAAAGCGAACTGGATGCGAGCCTTGCTGAAGTAACCAAGGAAATGGTCCGCCGTCCGAATGTCGTAGCCACTCCGCATTCAGGTGCATCGACACATGAAGGCTTGCAACGGACGAACATGGTAGCGGCCAACTGCGTTGCATCGGTACTTAATGGAGAAATGCCTTCTTCGAAATGCCTGATCGCAGGTCCCGCCAACTGCGCTGGTTAAATAACTCAACAAGTAGCTGTGCTCAGGCACGGTGTGTTGCGTACCTACTAATAGTTCAAGAGATATTTTTATGAATCGGAATTTGAAAGACGCGATTAGAATTATCGTACCCTGTGGTTCTTTGGGCGCTGGCGTACGTGAGGATGAAATAGCATACGGGCTGGAGCAGGGGGCTCAGGCAATCGCTACGGACGCCGGCTCGACCGATAGCGGTGCGGCATATTTGGCGTTGGGGATATCCAAGAACAATCGCGGCGCGGTCAAACGCGATTTGACAATTTTGATGCAAGCCCACGCCGATAGTGGTGTCCCGATAATAGTAGGGACCTCCGGACAGGCAGGCGGCGATCTGAACCTGGCATGGACTCGCGATATTGTGCTCGAGGTTGCCGGTGAACTGAATATCACGCCTAGAATCGCACTGATTCATTGCGAACAGGATAAGACAACGATTAAGAGGCTGAACGCGGAAGGGCGTATCACTCCGCTTCCGCCGTCCCAGTCTTTGGATGACGCCACTATCGACTCCTGTGAGCATATCGTCGCTGCGCTGGGCGTCGAGCCATTCGTGGCTGCCCTGGAAGATGGCGCAGACATCATCCTGGCCGGCAGGGCGACCGATACCGCCGTTATCGCAGCGTTTCCCATCTGGAAGGGAGCGCCCTGGGGACCCTCATGGCACGCAGGGAAGATCGCAGAGTGTGGCGTGCACTGCGCCGACAACCCTACGGCGGGCTCCGGGGTTTTGCTCACGATTGACAAGGACGGTTTCGAAGTAGAGCCACTGAGTCTGAATAATCGCTGCACCGCCAAGAGTGTCTCTGGGCACATGCTCTACGAGAACAGCGACCCATTTCGTCTTATCGAGCCAGGCGGAGTCCTCGACGTAAAGGACGCTGAGTATCAAATGCTGGATGAACGCGTAGTTCGGGTGACGGGTTCGCGGTGGGATCCTAAACCCTACACCATGAAACTGGAAGGCGCCGCAGCAGGGCTGTACCAGACGCTCATGCTAGTTGGCGTGCAAGACCCGGACGTACTCGCGGATATCGATGGATTCCATGATCGCCTGTTGGAAGCACTTTATGTGCGCACGCGCCAGTGCATTCCTGCACAAGAACTCGGGGAATTTCATATCTCTCTCCGTATGTACGGTTGGAATGCGGTCACCGGCCTCAAGCCCCCAGCGGGCACTGCGACACCTCCTGAACTAGGTATCTTGTTCGTTTCGACCGCAGCGACCCAAGAGCTGGCCAATTCGATTGCCCAGGCCTGCAACCCGTATTTTTTCCACTATCCCAGCATTATGGGGAAAGAACTGCCTTCATACGGATTTGCTTTTTCTCCTGCCGACATCCCGCGCGGCCAAGTTTACGAGTTCAAGTTGAACCATGTTGTGAAGCTGGACGATCCTTTCGAACTAGTTAGCACTGAATGGCTGACCTTCGGGCGCAAGAATAAAAGTGAGGAGAAAAGCAATGCCTAAATTACGTGAAGTGTGCCGCTATATCAGATCGAAGCAAGCGGGGCCATTCTGGATTACCTTCGACATCTATTTTGATGGACGTGAAAATTTCAATCGCTACCATGAGAGCGAAGCGCTTTCTGCTGAAGCGTTCGCACAGTTATATGGGGCGAATCCTGCGTTCATAAAACGTATTCCGGTCCCGCAGCTCGATATGATAAAGATTTCTTACCCGAGACTGACGCCTCAGGGCGGGATCGTTGAGCGAGACATGCACGCAGGTCAGCAGTACGTCCGACTGCTAAACGTTTCTGTCGATTAATTGAAATCCCTTATGTCCTGATCGGCGCATAAGGGATTTTTTGTGGCACTTATTGGGCTGTGTTTATTTTAAGGGGGTGGGGATGGGAAGCCATACGCTAGCAAAGAGCATCGCGAAGTATGCGTACGAATTTCCAACAGCAGAGTACTCAGACGAGCTGAACACTATCGTTCGTAACCGGTTTTTGGACAGCCTTGCATGCGTATTAGGCGCGTATGGTGCAGCCCCAGCTCAAGCTAGCGTCGCATATGCCGCCTCGGTACCGGGTCGAGCCAGTATTTTTGGAACGGCTGTAAGAACTGCGCCTGAATATGCTGCATTTGCCAATGGCGTCATGGTGAGGTTTCTGGATTACAACGATGGCTACATGGGCCTGGAACCTGGCCACCCAAGTGACAACATTCCGGCGTGCCTGGCTGTTGCACAGGCGGAGCGCGCGAGTGGGCGAGAACTGATCGCAGCCATTCTACTCGCGTACGAAATTCAAATGCGATTTCAGGATGCGGCGAGCTTGAATAAGCGGGGCTGGGACCATGTCAATTACATCAATATCTCGATGGCAGTTGCTGCCGCCAAGTTGATGAAGCTTACAGAGCAGCAAATAGAGCAGGCAATTAACATCTCGCTTAGCGGCCATCTGGCGATGCGCCAGGTACGCTCTGGAAATTTGTCGGACTGGAAGGGATGTTCCGCAGCAAACGCTGCGCGCAACGCCATATTTTCAGCACAGATGGCGCGGCATGGAATGACCGGGCCATCACCGATATTCGAAGGGGAGATGGGCTTCTGCAAACAAATCACGGGCGACTTCTTTCTGGAAGTTGCCGATTTCGGTTCCGTTGCAAACGAAGATTTTGCCATTGAACGCTCGCTCACCAAAACGTTTCCTACCAACGGAGAGCTACATACTGCTGTATGGGCAGGGATTGAGCTAAACAAGCGAATAGATGACATATTCGATATCCAGGCAATTTGCATCGAAACTTCCGACTTCAACAAACGTGTCTTGGCCGATGCATCGGATAAATGGCGTCCTCAGACTAGAGAAACCGCTGACCACAGCTTGCCTTACAACGTAGCCCGCGCCTTGATTGATGCGGATATTTCCGTCGATTCGTATTCGCTCGAAAAGATAACGGATCCTCTCGTCATCTCCCTGATGGACAAGACGATAGTTGTAGAAGACCCGAAACTCACGAAACTATTTCCCAAACACTTGGCCAATCGAGTCACCGTCACGTTGAAATCTGGTGAAGTACTGGTTAGTGAAATTATTACTGGACCAGGCTCGCTTGAGACGCCCATGACTGGGAAGTGTTTCGAGAAGAAGTTCCGGAAGATGGCGGCCCCGTATCTGGGGGAGGGTGCACAGAACGACATTCTGGACTTCGTCTCTACGCTCGAACAGCAATCTGACTACGACGCTCTTTTTGCCGCCATGATGAAAATGTGAGTTTGTATCAGTCCAAACGAGAATAATCTCATGGAACATACTGAACATAGTTATCTACCGAACTCGATCGTAACGGATCAGTTATCGGCCGTTCACCCGGACCTAACCAGGGTTTCTTCGCTGTTGAGTCAAGCTGGATTATTTCTTCCAAAAGGAGAGGGGATCTCAGTGGTGAGAGCTTATTTACAGCGAATAGCGCAATTCGTCTCGGCAAGCAGCGTGCCGTTGGCACTCGAGCAGTCAATGGCTTTTCTAGCGAATGGGCGCGAAGTGCCCTGCAAACTTTACTGGCCCGACAGGGGTTATCCGCCAGGCTTAATGTTTTATTGCCATGGCGGCGGGTTTAGGCACGGCTCGTTAGAAGACTGGGACGCCCCCCTGAGGCAGTTAGTGCGCGAGAGCGGGGTGGCAGTCCTTTCAATTGAATACGCGCTTGCACCCGAACAACCATTCCCTGCGGCCTTCGAGGAAGTGGTTGCGATAGCCAGACAGGTGATCGGCGACCGCATGGTTGCCGGGTTCGAAGTCAATCGATTCGCATTAGGTGGTGACTCAGCAGGCGCTAATTTGGCGCTGGGAGCGGCCGTCGCACTGCGTGAGAATGGGGTAACTCCGTTGGAGCATCTTTTGCTTTTCTATGGAGTGTATTCAAAAGATACAACGTCTGAATCATGGAGCCGGTTAAGCGGTGTCGGCGGGCATGGGCTTTCTGCTGATTCGATGCGTCAGTACTGGGATAGCTATCTGGTACACGATGAAAACGACTGGCGGGTTCAACCGCTGTACGCAAACCTGGACGGCCTTCCGACGACTCGACTGGTAGTTGGTAACCTGGACCCGCTTCTAGATGAAAACATCGCACTGCAACACAAACTTGAACGTGTCGGTGTCGAGTCAAGTCTGACTGTATCTCCTGGGGTCATTCATGGTGTGCTTCGTTTTAACGAGGTAGCAGAAGTAGTTAAAGATTTGGTTCGTGTCGAAGGGCAAGCGCTGCGCAGGTCGTTCTTAAAATAGGCCGCTTCGGAGTTCCATATTTGAATGCGCCGGCGCCTGCTCGTGCAGGGACGGCGCCACATAGTATGAGGTTATTCGAACAGGTCTGGATGCAGGCGCGTAATCATTTCGTATTGGGGCTGGTAATTTCCCCATACTACGAGTTCTGAACCCGTGAAATCCCTGGTCTTACGAGCAACTTCCGGGTTGATGGGTTGGAAGTCATGGCCGGCGGCCTGCACCATTAGTTGGGTTTCGCAAGCTCTTTCGAGCTGTACAAATAACGACACTGCGCTATCTACATCCTTTCCTACGCTCAAGAGGCCGTGGTTCTGGAGAATCAATGCGATGCTTCCATCCGCTAGATGGTCAGCAATGGCATCTCCTTCTTCGCTTTGGTGCACGACGCCGTTGAAGTTCGAGAACACACGATGGCGCTCGAAAAACACGCAGCCGTCTTGCGTGAGTGGTTGTAAAGGCTGGCCAAAGGCGGACCAAGCACGCCCTTGAGGAGAGTGAGCATGTGCTACGGAGTGAATGTGCTGATGACGAGCATGAATCCGAGAGTGGATCATGAATGCCGCCAAGTTGACGAATGCATTTCCCTCTACCAGTTGCCCTTTGTGATCGAGGCGCACAAGATCACTGGCGCGTAACATCGAAAAATGCAGGCTTACCGGATTCACCCAAAAGGTATCTGGCTCGATTGGGTCTCGAGCAGTTATATGCCCAGCGAGGCCGTCATCGAACTGATAATGAGCAAATAGCCTGAACGCCGCCGCAAGTCGATGCTTGATATAGGCCCGCTGTTCAAGTGGATCATTGAATGTAGGCGGCATTGGTATTTTGGCGGCACCCTCACCACCAACTGTGCTCATTTTAACTTGGCTCAAAATATCCATAACCGGGACCTCTTATTATTAGTGGGGTTTGAAAATAGCGCAGGCCGTTGGCGGTGTATAATGGCGATATTTCACATAATTACATGAATGCAATTCATTCGATGAGCGACCTAAATCTATTTCGCGTTCTGGTTGCAGTAGCCGAGACGGGGAGTGCGACCGAGGCGGCTGAGCGACTCAACTTATCGCAATCAGCGGTCTCGCATGCTTTGCGCCGACTTAGAGCTGCCCTTGACGACCCGTTATTTGTTAAACACGGCCGCCAACTCGTGATGACTCCGCATACGCGAGACATTCTGCCCACGGTTCGAAATGCGCTCAGTGAACTTGCCACTACCGCGCGGCGTGAAAGGGTGTTCGATCCTTCTGAGTCAGCAATGACGTTTCGCTGCGGTCTTCGCGATGCACTGGAATTTCTGATCATGCCGACGCTCCTGCAGCGCGCTCGAGCAGGTGGTTGGGGAGTGCGCTTTCAAAGTCGGCGGATGCAGGGCGAAGATATCGAGGCGCTAATCCTCTCAGGAGCGCTCGACGTTGCGATGAGCCTGGAATATCCGGTCAGCGAACTGCTGGCGAGTCGCGAAGTGGTCAAGGAACAGCTCGCAGTGATGGTTGGGCCACAGCACCTTGCTTTCAACCAAGGCGAAATCGGTCTTTCCGATTATGCGAAGAGTGAGCACGTTCTTGTTACCTTGACCGACCGCGAACGCAGCACTGTCGACCAAGAAGTGCTTGGCCTGACAGGGGAGCCACGGCGAATAGCTCTGCATTGCGAGCATTACCACGCGGCAGCTCAGGTGGTAGCCCAAACGGACCTTCTACTGACAATGCCGAGGACGTACGCGGAACGGCTCGCCCATCTGACGGGCAACCGGCTGGTGTCCTTACCTTTTACCAGCACGGCCATCTCTGTGAGGTTGTACTGGCGCAAATCCCTCGGCGGTGAGCCGTATATGAGTTGGCTTACGAAAGAGCTCGTGGACATCATGATCCTAATGAAACGGGAGCCTTGAGAACGCCGAGATTAGTCTGAGGAGGGCATGTGAACGCTTTACCCGGTTGTTCTAGCGTCAACATGAAGTGTGAACATTCGCATCACAGTTGGCATCTTGAGTGCCGTCAACTTCGGCTTAGCATGCGCGAAACCGTTAAGAAGGAGTCATCGGCGTGTTCAACGAGTTCCGCAAAGAGTTTCGGCATGTAAACGGTGTTCAGATTTGCTATCGCATCGGCGGTCATGGACCGGGGCTGCTGTTGCTTCATGGGCATCCGCAAACGCATGTGATCTGGCACAAAGTGGCGCCGATACTGGCCAGACAGTTCACGGTTGTCGCAGCTGATTTGCGGGGATATGGAGACTCAGACAGGCCTGCAGCGGACCCTGAGCACGCCCGCTATAGCAAGCGCGAAATGGCTCGGGATATGGTCGAGTTGATGACGTCTTTGGACCTGCCGCACTTCGACGTGCTCGCACACGACCGCGGCGCGCGAGTTGCCGCTCGATTGGGGATGGACCACCCTGAAGCGGTGCGACGAATGGTGTTGCTGGATATCGCACCGACCTTGGCGATGTACGAGCAGACCAGTGAAGCCTTCGCTCGAGCATATTGGCACTGGTTCTTTCTGATTCGCCCGGCGCCTATGCCGGAGACACTCATCGAAGCAGATCCAGATCTCTATCTTCGCAGCGTGATGGGCGGTCGCAGTGCCGGAATGAAGCCATTTACCGAAGAAGCGTTTGCTGAGTACCTCCGTTGTCTTCGGCTACCCGATAGTGCGCGCGGTATCTGCGAAGACTATCGCGCAAGCGCCTCCATTGACCTAGACCATGATCGAGAGGACCTCAAAGCCGGGCGGCGACTGCTGGCACCATTGCTGGTGTTATGGGGCAAGCATGGCGCAATCGGCCAATGCTTCGATCCGTTGAATGAATGGCAAAAGGTTGCTGCCGATGTCCAGGGAACGGCACTGCCAGCCGGCCACTATCTAGCCGAAGAGGTGCCAGAGATATTGCTGGAGCATGTATTCGGTTTTCTGGAGCGGTGAGCAAGCCACAGCTTTAGGACAATCTGCCAGTGGCAGCGTCTCGGTAATCCAGGCGCTATCATGGCAGCTTGTCGTTTGCGGCTGAAAGATCAGGCCTGAACACAGCTCGACAAGCTACGAGAGTGGCGCTGGTTCATATACTGCGTACTTCGCATAATCTATATTATGTTAAATAACGTATTGGGTTGTGAGTGTTCATGAGGTCCCCCGGGTCAAATGCGCCGTTTACCGTTATGCAGGATCACGTCGCGAGAACTGATCTGTTGTCGCTACTCGTCTCTGCGCGGGGATTCCCAACGTTGTTGGCGGCTTGCTGGTATTCACGGGGCGTACACCCGAACTCGCGCCGAAACACGGTATGCAGGTACTGCGCAGATTTGAAGCCACAATGTTGAGCAATATCCACCATCGTCGAATCGGTGTTCTCCAGCCTGCTTGTAGCTGCGGCCAGTTTGAAACGCAAAATCTCGTCATGCACGCTGCACCCTCGCGCTTTTCGAAAATGCGACTCCAACGATGAACGCGACACGCCCACATAGGCCGCTACCTGCGCTGTCTTGATGCCCTGGCAAGCGTATTGGCGGATAAACAACAGCGCCCGCATGACGTACGGGTTACCCAATGGCTGATGCAGGCTCGATAGCTGTACGTTGACCGCATCAGGCGGTATCAGTATGTGCGTGCTGGCCGACGGCACACCGTGCAGCATTTGATGGAGCAGATGCGCAGCGGTCCGGCCCATGGTTTCGGTGCCCTGAACGACCGAGCTCAATGGCACCCGGGTCAGGCTGCGTGTCAGCGGGTCGTTGTCGATACCGATCAACGCCACTTGCTCCGGCACTGCGATCCCGGCGGTCAGGCAGGCTTGCAGCAACTGCCGGGCGCGAGCATCCGTCACGGCGATGATGCCAATGGGTTTGGGCAGGCTTTGCAGCCAGGCGATCTGCTTTTCGACGGCGCTGTCCCAAAGCGGCGCGCTGGTACCCATCCCGCGATAGACCTCGGCATGCAAGCCATCGCGTTTCATCAGTTGGCGAAACACCTTTTCTCGTTCCTGCGCCCAACGATTGGCCTGTGCTTCAGGCAGGCTGAAGCAGGCAAAACGCGTCAGTCCGGCCTCGATCAGGTGCTCGTACGCCAGCGTTATCAACGCTTCGTTATCGGTGGCGACGTACGGAATACCCTTCGGATAAGCGCGCTCGTCCTGATAGGAACCGCCTACCGCCACAACGGGCACCTTGATGTCGGCCAGCGCCTCGCCAATCATCGGATCATCGAAGTCGGCGATGATCCCGTCCCCCTGCCAGCGCTCGATCCCTTTCAGCCGACAGTGGAAATCCTCCTCGAGAAAAAGATCCCAGGATGCTCGAGTGCTGCTCAAGTAGTTACCGATGCCGCTGATGATGCCGCGGTCGTAGATCTTGCTGCCGTTGAACAGCAGAGCAATACGGTGAACGAGCGGTACGGTTTTCATTGTTCTTGTCCTGAGCCGATCAGTACCTAGGCGGTAGTAAAGGCTAGGTCAAAATCGAACCCTGGGTTGGTGACTTTCATACTAATTACCCATAGGGCCGTTGCTAGTATCGGGACACCGCCAAGAACAAAAGGACATTACAAGTGCCCTACTTCCCCGATGTCGAAAAGATTCGCTATCAAGGCACCGCCAGCGATTCTCCCCTATCCTTCCGTCACTACGATGCCGACAAGCTCATCCTCGGCAAACCCATGCGTGAGCATTTGCGCATGGCGGTCTGTTATTGGCACAGCTTCGTCTGGCCAGGCTCCGATGTGTTCGGAGCGGGCACGTTCAAGCGTCCGTGGCAGCAGCTTGCAGATCCGATGGAAATGGCGATGGGTAAGGCGGAGGCTGCATTCGAGTTCTTCTCCAAACTCGGAATCGACTACTACTGCTTCCACGACACGGATGTTGCCCCGGAAGGTAACTCGCTCAAGGAGTACCGCAACCACTTCGCGCAGATGATCGACCATCTGGAACGCCATCAGGAAGAAAGCGGAATCAAGTTGTTGTGGGGTACCGCCAATTGCTTCAGCAACCCACGCTTTGCCGCCGGCGCCGCCAGCAATCCTGATCCGGAAGTGTTCGCCTGCACCGCCGCTCAGGTGTTTAGCGCCATGAACGCCACTCAACGCCTCAACGGATCGAACTACGTGTTGTGGGGCGGCCGTGAAGGCTACGAAACCCTGCTCAACACCGACTTGAAACGCGAACGCGAGCAACTGGGCCGGTTCATGCGCATGGTGGTCGAGCACAAGCACAAGATCGGTTTCAAGGGCGACCTACTGATCGAGCCCAAGCCCCAGGAGCCAACCAAGCATCAGTACGACTACGACAGCGCCACCGTATTTGGCTTCCTGCATCAATTCGGCCTGGAAAACGAAATCAAGGTCAACATCGAGGCCAACCACGCGACCCTCGCGGGCCATAGCTTCCATCACGAAATCGCAACGGCAGTTTCGTTGGGGATTTTCGGGAGCATCGACGCCAACCGCGGTGATCCACAGAACGGCTGGGATACCGATCAGTTTCCCAACAGCGTCGAAGAAATGACCCTGGCCATCTATGAAATTCTCAAAGCCGGTGGCTTCCAGAATGGCGGGTTCAACTTCGACGCCAAGGTGCGTCGGCAGAGCCTTGATGAAGTCGATCTGTTCTATGGCCACGTCGCCGCGATGGATGTCCTCGCTCTGTCCCTGGAGCGCGCGGCAGCCATGGTGCAGAACGACCGACTCCAGCAGCTAAAGGATCAACGCTATGCCGGCTGGCAGCAGCCGTTTGGACAGGCAGTGCTGGCGGGCGAGTTCAGCCTCGAATCATTGGCTGAACATGCTTTCGCCAACGAACTGCATCCGCAGGCAGTAAGCGGTCGTCAGGAGATGCTCGAAAACGTGGTCAACCAGTTCATCTACCCCTGACAGCACCCGGTCGGCGTCAGGCGGTTACATTCTCGCGACACTTCGTTACGCACGGCGCCGTCCGACTTTCTACTGTTCTATAGCACTACCCAATCGTCAGGCAGTGTCTCCAACAACAATAAAAGGGCGCACCACCATGAAAACCGTAAAGCGCATGTTCCTCGCCGGGGCCCTTGCCCTGCTCTCGCTTCCACTCATGGCCGATCCCGCGAATCCGAAAATCGGCTTCTCCATCGATGACCTGCGCCTGGAGCGTTGGGCCCGGGACCGTGATTACTTCGTCGCGGCGGCGGAGCAATTGGGCGCCAAGGTCTTCGTCCAGTCGGCCGATGCCAACGAGCAGAAGCAGATTTCACAGATCGAGAACCTCATCTCCCGCGGCGTCGACGTGATCGTCATCGTGCCGTTCAACGCAACCGTGCTGACCAACGTCGTGGCCGAGGCCAAGCGAGCCGGAATCAAGGTGGTGTCCTACGACCGGCTGATTCTGAACGCCGATATAGACGCCTACATTTCATTCGACAACGAAAAGGTCGGTGAACTGCAGGCCCAGGGCGTGCTGCAGGCGGCGCCCAAGGGCAACTACTTCCTCCTCGGTGGCGCCCCTACGGACAACAACGCCAAGGTGCTGCGTGAAGGGCAGATGAAGGTCTTGCAGCCGGCGATCGACAAGGGCGACGTCAAGATCGTCGGGCAACAGTGGGTCAAGGAATGGAACCCGACCGAAGCGCTCAGCATCGTCGAAAACGCCCTTACCCGAAACGACAACAAGATCGATGGCATCGTCGCCTCCAATGACGCCACGGCAGGGGGCGCTATCCAGGCGCTGGCGGCGCAGAAGCTGGCCGGCAAGGTGCCGATTTCCGGCCAGGATGCCGACCTGGCGGCGGTCAAGCGGGTAATCGGAGGCACCCAGACCATGACCGTCTACAAGCCGCTGAAACTGATCGCCTCGGAAGCCGCCAAGCTCTCGGTGCAGCTGGCGCGCAACGAGAAGCCAGCTTACAGCTCCCAGCTCGACAACGGCGCCAAGCAAGTCGACACCATCCTGCTCACCCCTACCCTGTTGACTCGCGACAACATCGATCTGCTGGAAAAGGACGGCTTCTACACCAAGGCACAGATCGCCGGGCAATGATCATCGAGCTGAGCAGACTCGACTGACGACCCGACCGCGACCCACGTGGATTGGCAGGCGCCCCTGCCGTCCCCGCCCGTTGCTTATCTGTGAGTATCTCCCGTGACCGATTACCTGCTGCAAATGAACGGCATCGTCAAAGCCTTCAACGGCGTCAAAGCCCTTGACGGCATCGATATCAAGATCAAGCCTAGCGAATGCGTGGGCCTCTGCGGTGAGAATGGCGCCGGCAAGTCCACGCTGATGAAAGTGCTCTCGGGCGTCTATCCCTACGGCACCTGGGACGGTGAAATTCTCTGGGACGGTCAGCCGCTACGGGCAAAATCGATCAACGAAACCGAAGCGGCCGGGATCGTCATCATCCATCAGGAGCTGACGCTGGTTCCGGACCTGTCGGTGGTCGAAAACATCTTCATGGGCCACGAGCTGACCCTGCCCGGCGGGCGCATGAACTATCCGGCGATGATCCACCGCGCCGAAGCCCTGATGCGTGAACTCAAGGTGCCAGACATGAACGTCTCGCTGCCGGTGTCGCAGTACGGCGGTGGCTACCAGCAGCTGGTGGAAATCGCCAAGGCATTGAACAAGCAAGCGCGGCTGCTGATCCTCGACGAGCCTTCATCCGCCCTCACCCGCTCGGAAATCGAGGTGTTGCTGGACATCATCCGCGACCTCAAGGCTAAGGGCGTAGCCTGCGTCTATATCTCCCACAAGCTCGATGAAGTGGCGGCCGTGTGCGACACCATTTCGGTGATCCGCGACGGCCAACACATCGCAACGACCGCCATGACGGACATGGATATTCCGAAAATCATCGCCCAGATGGTGGGACGGGAGATGAGCAACCTCTACCCCACCGAACCCCACGACATCGGCGAAGTGATCTTCGAGGCGCGCCACGTCACCTGCTACGACGTCGACAATCCCAAGCGCAAACGGGTCGACGACATTTCCTTCGTTCTCAAGCGCGGAGAAATCCTCGGTATCGCGGGGCTGGTCGGCGCCGGCCGCACGGAGCTGGTGTCGGCGCTTTTCGGCTCCTATCCGGGCGGGTACGAAGCGGACGTCTTGCTAGAGGGCAAGCCGATCGACACCCGAACGCCACGCAAATCCATCCGCGCCGGGCTGTGCATGGTTCCCGAAGACCGCAAGCGCCAAGGCATCATCCCGGACCTGGGTGTCGGCCAGAACATCACGCTGGCGGTCCTGGAGAACTACGCGAGGATGACCCGCATCGATGCCGAAGCTGAGCTGAGCAGCATCGATCAGGAAATTTCGCGCATGCATCTCAAGACCGCGAGCCCCTTTTTACCGATCACCAGTCTCTCCGGCGGCAATCAGCAGAAGGCCGTGCTAGCCAAGATGCTTCTGACGCGGCCCCGCGTGCTGATTCTCGACGAACCCACCCGCGGGGTGGACGTCGGTGCCAAGTACGAGATTTACAAGCTGATGGGTGCGCTAGCGGCTCAAGGCGTGTCGATCATCATGGTTTCGTCGGAGCTGGCCGAAGTGCTGGGAATTTCCGACCGTGTCCTAGTCATCGGCGAAGGCCAACTACGCGGAGACTTCGTCAATCACGGACTCACCCAGGAACAGGTGCTCGCCGCCGCGCTCAGCCAACCCGCTGACCATAACGATAATGATCGGAAGTCCGCGTAAATGAACCACGTCAAACAATTATTCAGCCGCTACAAGATGCTCGCGCTGGTGATCGCTGTAGCAATTATCTGGTTGTTCTTCAGTTGGCAGACCGAGGGCGGGTTTCTGACGCCGCGTAACCTTTCCAACCTGCTGCGGCAGATGTCCATCACGGGAATTCTCGCCTGCGGCATGGTGCTGGTGATTATCAGCGGCGAGATCGATCTGTCGGTGGGCTCGCTGCTTGGCCTGCTTGGCGGGCTGGCAGCGATCCTGGACGTGATTTACAACGTGCCGCTCCTGGCGAACCTGAGCCTGGTCGCTCTGTGCGGGCTGATGATCGGGCTGGCAAACGGCTACATGACCGCCTACCTGCGCATCCCCTCCTTCATCGTGGGGCTGGGGGGCATGTTGGCGTTTCGCGGAATCCTGCTGGGGATCACCGGCGGCACCACCATTGCTCCGGTATCGCCGTCCCTGGTTTACATCGGCCAGGGTTATTTGCCGCATACGGTGGGTGTGGTACTTGGCGTACTGCTGTTCGCCCTGACGCTGTTCCTGACGTGGAGACAGCGCCGCAATCGCGCCCTTCACGGGCTGGCTGCGCACTCGCTGGTTCGCGACCTGTTGCGCGTGGCCTTGATAGGCGCCGTGCTGGCCGGGTTCGTCTACACGCTTAACAGCTACGACGGCATTCCGGTTCCTGTGCTGCTCCTGCTCGTTCTGCTTGGCGTGTTCAGCTACGTCACCAGCCAGACCGTATTCGGCCGACGCATCTATTCGGTTGGTAGCAACATGGAGGCGACGCGGCTATCGGGCATCAACGTCCAGGCCGTGAAACTGTGGATCTTCGGCATCATGGGTGTGATGTGCGCATTCGCCGGCATGGTCAACACCGCGCGCCTGGCCGCCGGCTCACCGTCGGCCGGCAGCATGGGCGAACTCGACGCCATCGCCGCCTGCTTCATTGGCGGCACCTCGATGCGCGGTGGCTCCGGCACTGTCTACGGCGCCCTCCTTGGCGCGCTGGTCATCACCAGTCTGGACAACGGCATGTCCATGCTCGACGTAGACAGCTACTGGCAGATGATTGTCAAAGGCAGCATTCTGGTGCTGGCCGTGTGGGTAGACGTGAGCACCCGAACCGGACGGCGCTGACGTAAACCAATGCACTAACTTACGGGCGCACCGGATCACGGCACCCGTGTTCCGCATCGATGGGTGTGATAACCAATATCACACCCATCTTTTGTTCAGATGCGTACGGAACGAAGCTGGATATAGAAAAAGTGTTGTCTATCTCGACTCGAGATAGTGCTGTCTGCGAACCGGTGGAGCAGACCATGAAGTACATCGATTCGTCCGGAAAATCCCAAACGCTGTAGTACGTCGTTTTGTCCACGGCATGTAGTCGGAGTTAATGATCGCCGAGGCGCCATGTACATGCTTCACGATGCCGGCGGGATCTTTTACTAGATCCGCCGCGAACATCTTCGGGCTGGATTGAACCGGCCGTGCAAACCAACCTGTGAATTAATCAATGTCTATCGGCTTCGGCCGCAAACCGGGTGGATGCCGCTTCCGTGCGGCACCGGCGAAGGTCGCAACTACTGGTTCTCCATAACGACAACGCGAATGTCATCCGCCAACTGCCGCACACGCTCCTCGCTGGTATCCCAGGAGCACATGAAGCGCGCACCGCCGACACCGATGAAGGTGTAGAACATCCAACCGCGGCTTCTAAGCGCTTCCAGGGCCAAGGGTGGGATGCTTACGAAAACGCCATTGGCCTCGACGGGAAACATCAGCTCCACGCCCGGCACATCGCTGATCAACGTCGCAAGTAACTGGGCGCAGCTGTTCGCATGGTCGGCGTATCTCATCCAGGCATTGTTTTCCAGCAAGCCGACCCATGGCGCAGATAGAAAGCGCATCTTCGATGCCAGCTGTCCGGCCTGTTTGCAGCGGTATTCGAAATCTTCAGCCAGGTCGCGATTGAAAAACAGAATGGCTTCGCCCACGGCCATACCGTTCTTGGTCCCGCCGAAACAGAGCACGTCCACGCCAGCCTTCCAGCTCAGCTCCGCCGGCGATAATCCAAGAAACGCACAGGCATTGGCGAAACGTGCGCCGTCCATATGCAGATGCAGCCCCAGTTCTTTGCAGGTATCGCTGATGGCCTGGAGTTCGTCGGGCCGGTATACGGTGCCGATTTCAGTGGCCTGGGTAATGCTGACAACGCGCGGCTTGGGGTAATGGATGTCCTTGCGCTTCAGCGCAATTTCACGGATTGCCGTGGGTGTGAGCTTGCCTTGCTCGGTCCGCGCCACCAGCAGTTTGGAGCCGTTGGAGAAGAATTCCGGCGCGCCACATTCATCAGTTTCGATATGTGCAATATCGCCGCATATCACGCTGTGATAGCTCTGGCAGAGCGAAGACAGCGCCAGAGAGTTGGCCGCCGTGCCATTGAACGCGAAGAACACTTCGCAATCGGTTTCGAACAACTGGCGGAAATGGTCCGCGGCGCGGGTCGTCCATTGGTCGTCGCCGTAAGCCCGATCATGGCCCTGGTTCGCCCGGGCCATGGCCTCCCAAGCTTCCGGGCAGATGCCCGAATAGTTGTCGCTGGCAAATTGCTGATTGGCGGTGGTCATCTAAGCCTCTTCTGGTTGCTGCCTCAGCTACTGATCGGCAAGAAAATAACGGTATAGAGCCCTAACACGGCGAGTATGGAAACTGAAGCACCCAACCACAGTACCGAGACCGCGTCAGCTTGAATGCGTCCACTTTTCAGGCCGCTGGCACTGCGTGTGTAACGATGCCGTTGGGTGGTCCAGATGCCTAGCGCCGTGAGCAACGACAGTGCGATCAGCATCGCGACGAAGGTTCCGTGATATGGCATCCAGCGCAAGAAAAGTGAGCTGACGGTGAGCATGGTGAGCAGCGTTCGACCCCAAGCCAGCGAGGTGCGTTCCGGCTGCAACCCCGGGTCTTCGTGCAACGGCGGCCGCGACGGTTTGGGCTCCAGGCGACGACGAAAGGATATGTGCATGTCAGCTGCGCAGGGCGATGAAACTGATAAGGACCAGCGTAACCAACGTGCCGCCGATCGAAAGAATCGGGATCAGCAACGGAAACGGCAAAGGGCCGCTGTGGCGCATCGCCCGTTCGATGCTCAGCCAGCGGATACAGGCCGTTGAGCTGATGAACATGGCCAGCAATAACAACGAGACGGCCAGCACCTTGCGCAACTCCAGGGTAAAGACGCCTCCGGCAAAGGCTTCGACCGCGACGCCGCCAGCCAATAGCGCCAGCGACGTGCGGATCCAGGCGAGAAAGGTTCTTTCGTTGGCCAGGGTGAATCGCGGATCAGGTTCTTTTCCGCCGGGTAACAGCCGGTGACTCCAGCGACTTCGTTCCATTGGTTGATGCATCTCCGATCAGATGGGACCTAGGCCTGTCCCCGTTTCGTTGTAAACCGCGTTCGGCGTTTCATTCAAACAGAAACGCAGCAGCGCTGCAGGTTCATTGCGACGCCAGCATCGCTGGCGCGATTGGCTTTGCTCTCATGAGACGTGAAAGCCGTCATGATAATGTTCGGCATCGCACACCACTCTGGAGAAACTTCATGCTGCTTCGTCTGGCAACCGCTCTCGTGCTCGGCACGGTTACTCTGACCGCCATGGCTGATGACCATGCACACAGCCATCAAATGAACGATGGGAAGCCGATCGTTACGCAGGTATGGTCCCGTGCCATGCCGCCGAGCGCCCCTACCGGTGCGGTGTACTTCACTTTGAGCAATCCCGGTAATACGCCGGATCGACTGATGGACATTCAGACCCCGCGCGCCGAAAGAGCCGAGTTGCATACCCATGTCCATAAGGGCGACGTGATGAGCATGGAGCGTATCGACTCGGTCGAGTTGCCTGCCGGTGGCGAAGTGGCGTTCAAGCCGGGAGGCAATCACGTGATGCTTTTCAAACTGAGCGAGCCGCTGGTCGCCGGAGAGCGCTTCCCCCTTACGCTGATTTTCGATAAAGCTGGTGAAGTAACCGTTGATGTCGCCATTCAGGAGCAGGCTCCGGAGCCGAATGGCAACACCCACCAGCATCATTGAGCGTCGACGACCACGGATGACAGCTGAGGTGCCTAGCTGCCCGCCCTGGAAATCAGCACCCTCCTCCACAATGATGCCTTGTCCGACCGGCCATGACGCATGGCCGGTCGGACGTGCGCAACACCGTGCTTCGATCAGATTCCCGTTGGCGTGCGCATGGTGACGAACTCTTCAGCCGCCGTCGGATGGATACCCACCGTATCGTCGAAGATTCGCTTGGTAGCGCCTGCTTTCAAGGCGATGGCCATGCCCTGCATGATCTCGCCGGCATCCGGTCCGGCCATATGGCAGCCCAGTACCTTGTCGGTTTCGGCATCGACCACCAGCTTCATCAGGCTGCGCTCGAGGCTACCGGTCATGGTCAGCTTCATGGGTCTGAAGCGACTCTCGAACAACACCACCTTGTGCCCTTGCTTGCGTGCTTCTTCTTCAGTCAGGCCGACCGTCGCCATGTTCGGCAAGCTGAACACCGCGGTGGCGATGGTGTTGTAATCGACTGGCCGGTACTCCTCCGGTTTGAACAGCTGGCGCGCCACCGCCATGCCTTCGGCAAGCGCGACGGGGGTCAACTGGATGCGACCGATTACATCGCCGATTGCCAGGATCGATGGCGCGGTAGTTCGAAACTGCTCGTCAACCGCAATGAAACCGCGTTTGTCCAGCGTGACGTCGACATTCTCGAGCCCCAGCCCGTCCAGCATCGGGCGCCGGCCAGTGGCGTACAGAATGCAGTCGGTTTCCAATACGCGACCGTCCTGCAGTGTGGCGAGCAAGCTGCCGTCCGCCTGTTTGTCGATGCGCGCGATGTCGGCGTTGAACTGCAGATCGATGTCCTTCTTGATCAACTCATCCTTGAGGTGATCGCGTAGCGAACCATCGAAACCACGCAGGAACAGGTCGCCCCGATAAAGCAGCTTGGTCTCCGCGCCACAGCCATGGAAGATCGAGGCGAACTCGACAGCAATGTAGCCGCCACCGACCACCAGCGCGCGACGCGGCAGCTCATCGAGATAAAAGGCTTCGTTGGAGGTGATCGCATGCTCGCGACCCGGAACGTCCGGCACGAAAGGCCAGCCACCGGTTGCGATCAAAATGTGCTCGGCACTGTAGTGACGGCCGTCTACTTCGACGGTATGGGCATCGACCAGCCGCGCGTGCGCCTGCAGCAAGGTGACGCCGCTGTCGACCAAGAGATTCTTATAGATACCGTTGAGGCGTTGAATCTCGCGGTCCTTATTGGCAATCAGGGTCTTCCAGTCGAAAGTCGCACCATCAATGGTCCAGCCATAGCCTTGGGCCTGACCGATATCCTCGGCATAGTGGGCACCGTAAACCAGCAGCTTCTTCGGTACGCAGCCGACGTTTACGCAGGTGCCACCCAGATAACGGCTTTCGGCAACCGCGACGCGGGCACCGTAGCCAGCGGCGAAACGAGCGGCACGGACGCCACCGGAGCCGGCACCGATGACGAATAGATCGAAGTCGTAAGCCATGAACTGTTGTCTCCCATGTAGAACGCAAAGCATAACCCAACGTCGTTGGCCCGATCATCGAAGGAGTGCCGCATGCGCCCTACCCTGACCCACCTCGCCTTGCATGTCCCCGACCTGGACGCATGCATCGCGTTCTATGCACAGTTCTGCGGAATGCACGTGTTTCACGAGCGCGCCGGAAAAGGTTCACGCATCGTCTGGATGGCTGAGCCTGGCAAGGAGCGCGATTTCATCTTTGTGATCATGCCGGGGGGGCAGGACCGTGCGCTGGCCGACAATGACTACAGCCATTTCGGCTTCGCGCTGTCGAGCCGCGGTGAAGTCGATGCGATTGCCGCTCGTGCTCGCCAGGCTGGCTGCCTGATCTGGGAGCCGCGTGATGAACCCTACCCGGTCGGCTACTACTGCGGCCTGCGGGATCCGGCGGGCAACTACGTCGAGTTCAGCTATGGCCAGCCGTTGGGACCAGGCGCCGATGACATGCCGGCGCCATGAAACGCACAAAGCCACCCTTGGGTGGCTTTGTGTTCGGCGTTAGGTGAATCAGAACGCCTTGCCGGTCAGATAGAAGTTCTCGTAGCAGAAGTTGGTCGCCGCGATATAACCCTCGGCGCTACCGCAATCGAAACGCTGGCCCTTGAACTTGTATGCCAGGACGCAGCCATCCTGCGCCTGACGCATCAGGGCGTCGGTAATCTGGATCTCGCCGCCCTTGCCCGGCTCGGTTTGCTCGATCAGGTTAAAGATATCCGGCGTCAGGATGTAACGACCGATAATCGCCAGGTTAGACGGCGCGTCTTCCGGCTTGGGCTTTTCGACCATGTGACTGACGCGGAAAATGTCGTCACGGATCATTTCACCGGCAATAACACCGTACTTACTGGTTTCTTCCGGCGGCACTTCTTGAATGGCCACGATCGAGCAGCGGAACTGGTTGTAGAGCTTGACCATCTGCGCCAGCACCGGATCTCCGTCCACGTTGATGCACAGGTCGTCGGCCAGAACCACGGCAAAGGGCTCGTCGCCAATCAGCGGGCGGCCGCTGAGAATGGCATGGCCCAGACCCTTCATTTCGACTTGGCGGGTGTAGGAGAAGCTGCACTCGTCAATCAGCTTGCGGATGCCGACCAGGTACTTTTCCTTGTCGGTGTTGCGGATCTGATGCTCCAGCTCGTAGCTGATGTCGAAGTGGTCTTCCAGGGAACGTTTGCCGCGACCGGTAACGATCGAGATCTGGTTGAGCCCTGCAGCCAGCGCCTCTTCAACCCCGTACTGGATGAGCGGCTTGTTCACTACCGGCAACATCTCCTTGGGCATGGCCTTGGTCGCAGGAAGGAAGCGCGTGCCATATCCGGCCGCAGGAAAAAGGCATTTCTTGATCATGTGAGTCCTTGAAAAGATAGTTCCGGTTGATGCACTGCGCCTGGATCGGTCAACAGCCATACCCTGCATGTCCCGCCGACAGCGGCTGACTAGAGGCTACGACCGCCGAAACGATTAGGGGTTCGCAGGTTCACACAGCAAAATTCGAGTCGGTAAACGAAGCTGCCAGCTGACCGGCGGTCGTTGACTTGCACGCGCGGCATAGAGTGCTCGGTGCCGAGCGGCTTGCCAAGTGGCCAAGTGAATCGGGACGACCCGAGATTCAGGGATTCCCCGTGCCGTAGATCCGCGCCGCCGACTCGTTCGCTGTACTTTGGAGTACCTCTGTTTTTCGCAAGCGATACGAAGCGTTTGACTGACCCAGATCAGTGAAACAGCAACTAGCGCCCTATACGGTGCGAGTCCCAAAGGCGCAGCCGATCGCAGCCTTTAACATATCGCCCACTGCCTGGCTGATCGAACGGAGCGAACGCTTGCGTTGGACCGCCTGTTCTGTAGCCCCCACGTCTATCGCCTGCTTTCAGGCGATTTCGTTTCCGAGCAGTAGTAAGGATGATGATGAGCAGCGCTCACGCTAACCGCGAGATGTCCGTCCAGGCGAAGATCAACCTGGCCCTGGTGCTGGTTTTCGCACTGGTGCTTTCCGCCTCGTTGCTGCATGCCGCCAGCACCGAGAAGCGACTGGTGTTGCAGGTCGTCGAACAGCAAACCAAGGACGCCGCCGACTCGTACTTCGACAGCATCAACGCAATGATGCTGACCGGCACCATGGCCCAGCGCGAAGTGCTGCGAGAAAAGATACTCTCAAGGCCCGGCGTGATTGACGCGCGCATCGTACGTGGCGAACCGGTGACCAAGGTCTTCGGCCCAGGATTCGCACACGAGGCGGCAGCCGATCAAATGGACCGCGATGCGCTGGCAGGCAAGGCGACGATGGACGTCAGGGAGGGCAAGGATGGTCGAGTGCTCACCGTCGTCAACCCAATCCTTGCTCATCGGGATTACCGCGGCACCAATTGCCTTTCGTGTCACCAGGTTGCCGAAAATTCGGTGATGGGGGCTGTGCGGATCAGTTACGACCTGTCGGTTCTCGACGGTGAAATCAATCGCAATGTCATGACCTCCGCCGGCATCCAGCTTCTGCTTCTGCTGGCCGGCCTGATCGTGATGAGCTACATCATTCGCCGCGTAATCATCAGTCGCGTCAACGACATGCGCCACACCATGGAGGCGATGACGGAGGACGAGGACCTCAGCCGCATCGTATCCGTCCATGCCGAGGATGAAGTGGGTGCCATGGGGCACTCGTTCAACCGCATGATTGGCAAGTTTCGCCATAGCCTGGAAGCGGTCGCGGGCATCACCCGCCAACTGGGCGACGTGTCGGACCGAGTCGCCAATGTGGCCGAAAAGACCCATTCGACGGTCATGGCGCAGCGCAGCGAAACCGACATGGTGGCCTCGGCGATGAACGAGATGAGCGCGACGGTGCAGGAAGTGGCACGGCATGCCAGCCAGACGGCATCGGCCTCGAACGATGCGGACGAGCAATCCAGAGCCGGCGTAACCCTGGCCACCGAGGCGCTGGACGGCATCGACGGGCTGATTCAGGAAATCGAACGGGCCGCACAGGTGATCAAGCAGGTCGAGACGGACAGTGCCTCCATCGGCATGGTGCTGGGCGTTATCAACGGCATCGCCGAACAGACCAATCTGCTCGCACTCAACGCCGCGATCGAAGCAGCACGCGCTGGCGAACAGGGCCGCGGTTTCGCGGTGGTCGCCGACGAGGTGCGCACCCTGGCTTCGCGTACGCAACAATCCACTCGAGATATCCAGGCGACCATCGAGCAGCTGCAGAGCGGTGTGCGCGATGCGGTCACAGTTATGCAGAACGCACAGATTCGCGCTCATGCCGGTTCCGACTGCGTTGCCAAGGCCGCCCAAAGCCTCAACGTAATTGCTGGCGGGGGGGGGACGATCAACGACATGAACATGCAGATCGCCACGGCGGCAGAAGAGCAAAGCGCGGTCGCCGAGGAAATCAATCGCAACATCACCACCATCAGCAACATTGCCGACACGACCTCCACGGATGCCAGCCAGACCTCGCAGATCAGCGATGAGCTGGTGCGCCTGGCGGCTGAGCTGAACCGCCTGGTCGGGCAATTCCGTCTCTAAGCACGCACGAACCAGACGGGGTTCGACGCTCTGATACGCCGGGACGGGTAGATTGAGCGTCGAATATCGGCGTCTGGGCAGTCGCAGCGTTCTTGATTTGAGACATCCGAACCGTGACTAGAATCAAGGATAATCGCGGCACGATGTCGCTGGCTGTCGACGGAGCTCCCCATCCAGCCACTCCCCTATTAACCCGCAAGGTGAAACCGCACATGGACCAAACGCCGAGCTTTAACCGCGCCCTGGTCGAAAAATATGACCGTCCGGGTCCTCGCTACACCTCCTACCCCACCGCTCCCCAGTTCCATCAGGCCTTCGCCATCGACGACTATCGCAGCGCCGCGCAGGAGACCAACGACGCCCCGGCACCCAAGCCGCTATCGGTGTATATCCACATCCCCTTCTGCAAAAGCCTTTGCTACTACTGCGCCTGCAACAAGATCATCACCCAGAAGATTGATCGTGCCGTCGAGTATCTGGAATATCTCAAGCGTGAGATCCAGATGCAGGCGGCGCTGTTCGATCGTTCGCGCAAGCTGACCCAGCTGCATCTGGGCGGCGGCACGCCGACCTATTTCACCAGCGAGCAACTGGCCGACCTGATGGATGCACTGCACGACGCCTTCAACATGGACGACAGTGACAATCACGAGTTCTCTCTGGAGGTCGATCCGCGCACCGTCACGCCCGAACAGATTCATGGACTGCGCACGCTCGGCTTCAATCGTCTGAGTTTTGGCGTGCAGGACTTCGATGAACAGGTGCAGATCGCGGTCAACCGCATCCAAACCGAAGAGCAGACCCGCGAGCTGGTCCAGGCAGCACGTGAAGTGAACTTCAAGTCGATCAGCGTCGACCTGATCTACGGATTGCCGCTGCAGACAGTCGAGAGCTTCAACACCACCCTGAACAAGATCATCGATATTCGCCCGAATCGCATCGCCGCTTACAGTTACGCGCATCTGCCGGATCTGGTGCGTGCGCAGAAGCTGATCCGCCCGGAAGACATGCCTCCACCGGAACGCAAGCTGGAACTGCTGGAGCTGACCATCAAGCGCCTGACAGACGCCGGCTACGTCTATATCGGCATGGACCACTTCTCCCTGCCTGATGATGAGCTGACGCTGGCCCGCGCCAACGGCACGCTGCAGCGCAACTTCCAAGGCTATTCGACCCACGCCGATTGCGACCTGATCGGGCTCGGCATTTCCTCCATCGGCAAGGTCGGCAACAGCTACAGCCAGAACGTGAAGGAGTTGTCGCAGTACTACGCACGCCTGAACGAAGGCATGCTGCCGGTGCATCGTGGATACAAGCTGAGCGAAGACGACCGGTTACGCCGTGACGTAATCATCTCCCTGATGTGTCACGGACGCGTCGATTTCGCCGAGATCGAAGAGCGCTACGGCATCGATTTTTGCGATTACTTCGCCGATTCGCTGGCCAAGCTCGACGAGCAGGTGGCCGACGGTTTGGTGGAGATACGCAGCGATGCGGTAGTGCTGATGCCTCAGGGCCACCTGATGATGCGCAACGTCGCCATGGCGTTCGATGCCTATCTCGGCGGCGAGCAGCGCGGCCGGTTCTCACGCACGGTGTGACGGCCTAACGCGCCCGGCCTTGCTGGGTGCGTCTCACTGCAGACATCCACTGCCATCGGCCTGCCCTGCTTTCAAATAGCACGCCAAACCACTGATCGTCCCGCCGTTGCCAAATTCGCCAACAACTGTATAAATACACAGCCAAACGGGTGAATGCGCCCGTGTATGACCGAACCGGACGTTCGATGCGCCAGGCCCTGGAAAACCCCTTCTACTACCTCGAGAACTTTCGACAGGTGCTTGCCTGGGTCGGCGAACGCCATGGCGATCTGCTGGCCGACCACGAGCGCGCGTTTCTAGACCGGTTCAGCGAAGTCCCGCAAGCCTCGCAGGCGCTGTTGGTTCGCATGGTGATGCGCAAGGGGACGTTATTCCGTGCCAGCAAGTTGCGTTATGCCGAGATCGGCTGCCCCCTGGAAGCCTCCGCCGCGCTGATCGATCAGGGCTGGATCGACGCGGATCCGACGCTGGATCTGGTTCAATTATTCGCCCTGCTCAATAAAGATGAACTGATCCGGGTCTTTGGCCCCCCGACGGGCCGCAGTCAGCGCAAAACCGACCTGCTGCAGACGCTGTTGGCCGAGCATGTTCAGCCACGACCGTTCCGCAACTGGTGCGAGGCGCTCGGTGAAGTCGCGTTCGGGCTCAACATCAGCGAGTTGTGTGACCGGCTACGGTTGATGTTCTTTGGCAATATTCACCAGGACTGGACAGAATTCGTGCTCGCCGACCTGGGCATCTTCCGCTACGAACAGGTGAGTTTCTCTCCCGCCTCGCGCGCGTTCCACAGTCGTGAGGACGTCGACGCCTATTTGCACCTGCATCGCTGCCGCGAACGTTTCGAGGCGGGCGAGGCGCTGGATGAGGTGCTCGCCGACATTCCTCACGTGCCCTACGCCAACGAATGGCTGGAGCATCGGCGCGGCAAGCTGCTGCTGAGCATTGGCCGCCAATGCGAACGTGTTGGCGACCTGAGCCAGGCCCTGCGCCTGCACGCGACAAACAATTATCCCGGTGCGCGCGAGCGGGCGATCAGAGTGCTCGAACGCTGCGACCAGCCCGAAGCCGCGTTGCAGCTGGCAAGCGAAGCCAATGCCGCGCCGGAAAGCGAACACGAAGCGCAGCAGCTGCAGCGGATCCTGCCACGCCTGCGTCGTGCGCTCGGCGAGCCCGTGGCACGCCGCCGCGTTGTGGTCGAAGCGGAACGCATCGATCTTGCCATTGCCAGGCAACCCGGCCTGAGCGTCGAGCAAGCCGTGCGGGAGCATCTGTCGCGCAGCGAGGCGCCGGCCTACTACGTCGAGAATGCGCTGATCAACTCGCTGCTCGGTCTGCTGTGCTGGGACGCGATCTTCGCGCCGCTGCCGGGTGCGTTCTTCCATCCGTTCCATGCGGCTCCAGCTGATCTCGCCCGACCCGACTTCCATACGCGTCGAGCCGGGCTTTTCGATGAATGCCTGAGCAAACTTGGCACAGACGAATACCGTGACTGCATACGCCGCGTGTTTCGCGAGAAGTTCGGCCTGCAATCACAGTTCGTCAGTTGGGGACTGTTTGACGAAACGCTGTTAGAGCTGGCGCTCGAATGCATTCCAGCCGAGCACCTGAAGGCATTCTTCCAGCGCATTCTGCTGGACGTGCCCAACCATCGCAGCGGGTTGCCGGATCTCATCCAGTTCTGGCCTGGCGATCGGCGCTACCAACTGATCGAAGTAAAAGGCCCTGGTGATCGTCTGCAGGACAATCAGAAGCGATGGATAGATTTTGCACAGCGACATCAGATGCCAATCGCCGTTTGCTATGTGCAATGGGCGGAGGCCACCTGGTGAGTTATCGCGTCGCGGTGCGAGCGCTGTGCGAATTCACGGCCAAGCAAGGTGATCTGGACCTGCGCTTCACGCCCTCGCCTACCGCGCTGGAGGGCGTCGCCGGTCACGCCACTGTCACCGCACGACGTGGTAATGGCTACGAACGCGAGGTCACCCTCGAAGGCCGTTACGGCTCCCTTCACGTGCGTGGCCGCGCCGACGGCTACGACCCGGGAAAGAATCGCCTGGAGGAAATCAAGACCTACCGCGGCGATCTGGACCGGCAGCCGGCCAATCACCGCCATTTGCACTGGGCTCAAGCCAAGGTTTATGGCTGGCTGCTATGCGAAGCGCGTTATCTGCAAACGCTCGATATCGCGCTGGTGTATTTCGATGTGGTCACGCAGAAGGAAACGCTGCTGGTCGAAACCTTCAGTGCGGACGATCTACAGAATTTCTTCGAGGCGCAGTGCAAATTTTTCATTGCATGGGCCGAGCAGGAGTTGGCGCACCGTGCCGAGCGCGACCAGGCGCTAAGGGACCTGGCGTTCCCCTACGGGGAATTTCGCAGCGGTCAACGGCAGCTGGCCGAGGCCGTCTATAAGGCCGTATGCACTGGCACGCACCTGATGGCACAGGCTCCCACCGGTATCGGCAAGACGTTGGCGACCCTGTTTCCGCAATTGAAGGCGTTTCCTGGTCAGCAACTCGACAAGCTGTTCTTTCTTACCGCGAAAACTTCCGGCCGCCAACTTGCCCTCGATGCACTGAAAAGCCTGTCGAGCGATTCCACGCCGCTTCGGGTACTGGAGCTTATCGCCCGTGACAAGGCTTGCGAACACCCGGACAAGGCCTGCAACGGCGAATCCTGCCCGCTTGCACGCGGCTTCTATGATCGGCTTTCAGCTGCTCGCGCCGACGCCGTCACACGACCCTTCCTGGACAAGGCGACGTTACGTGAGGTCGCGCTGGCGCACGGAATCTGCCCGTATTACCTGAGCCAGGAGCTGGCCCGATGGGCTGACGTGGTGATCGGCGACTACAACTATTACTTCGACCTGAGCGCTCTGCTCTACAGCCTGACGCTGCTCAATGAGTGGCACGTCGGAGTGCTGGTCGACGAGGCGCATAATCTGCTTGAACGCGGCAGGAGCATGTACAGCGCCGAGCTAGATGTAAGGAATATCAGGAAGTTACGGAAAACTCTTCCGATGATTTTGAAAAGACCTGTCGAACGCGTGCTGCGCGGCTGGAGCGACCTGCACAGAGATCAGGTCGATGCGTATCAGGTCCTCCCGGATATCCCGTACAAGCTCATCAACGCGCTGCAACAAGCCGTCAGTGCCATAACCGAATACATGAGTGAAGAGCCCGCGGGGCTCGATCCCTCGTTGTTATCGGCTTATTTCGATGCCATGCATTTCTGTCGACTGGCCGAAGAGTTCGGTGAGCATTCGCTGATCGACTGTACGCTGGTCCCGGGGCTGGATCGCAATGGGACGAAAGCCTCGGTGCTCTGCATACGCAACGTGCTCCCCGCCCCCTTTCTCGCCCCGCGTATTCGCCAAGCGCGCTCGTGCGTGCTGTTTTCCGCCACGCTAGCGCCGCAGCGTTTTTACGCCGATACCCTTGGCGTGCCGCTCAATCATGTCTGGATAGATGTCGAGTCACCCTTTCGGGCTGAGCAACTGCAGGTACGGCTGGCGCGCAACATCTCCACGCGTTATCGGGACCGTTACGCCTCCTTGCAGCCCATCGTCGATCTGCTGGCCGAGCAGTACCGCGAGCGCCCGGGCAATTATCTCGCCTTTTTCAGCAGTTTCGATTACCTGCAACAGGTGACCGCCCTGCTCAGTGAGCAGCACCCTGACCTGCCCTACTGGGAGCAGACCCGTAGCATGCAAGAAGCTGCACGCGTTGCCTTTCTCGAACGGTTTACTGAGCAAAGCCGAGGCATCGGTTTCGCGGTGTTGGGCGGTGCGTTTTCCGAAGGTATCGATCTGCCCGGGAAACGTTTGATCGGTGCATTCGTGGCAACCCTGGGCCTGCCCCAGGTCAATCCTGTGAACGAGCAAATGAAGGCTCGGATGGATCAGCTGTTCGGCGCCGGCTACGACTACACCTACCTCTTCCCGGGTCTGCAGAAGGTCGTGCAGGCTGCGGGGCGAGTGATCCGCACCACGGAAGACGCTGGCACGCTTCATCTCATCGACGACCGCTTCGCTCGATCACAGGTCAGACGACTGCTGCCTGGCTGGTGGCCACGGCCAGCGTAGGTCAGCCCCGTGCAGCCATCTGACTAGACTCGGCTCGAATCGCCGCAACAGCCTGTTTCTCCGCCTTTTACGCCATCGAGCTATTGCACTAGACGAAAGTCTGAGACCTAACAATTCTTTACAAATTGAATTGACAAGCCTTGCGGCATAGCCATAATCCGATACGTCGTCAGACAACTGATAACAGTTTCATTGCCCGACGAGCGCCGCTCCAGAATCTGCGGCCGCGCTACATCCCGCCTCGTCTTAGGCCTTGGCCGCACGGGGTGGACTACTTAAAAAAAGGGAGCACAACAACAATGACCCCACGCAACCCCCTGTCTGTCGCCGTATTCGCAGGCACTCTGACCCTGGCGCTTGGCATCCCTGCCACTGCCAGTGCTGCAGGCTTCGTCGACGACACCAAGATCACCGTCAATGCGCGCAACTTCTA
>NZ_JAKOEN010000012.1:0-2521 GCF_022355455.1 Pseudomonas sp. KSR10
CTTCACCGGGTCGTAGGGCAGATTCTTGTAGATCACCGGGCCGATGGTGTGGCCGGGGGATGCCATGAGAATGCTGTGGTCGCTGCCACGGCCGCCTCGTGCCATCTGACCGGTAGCCATGGTCGAGCCGGCGCCGGGACGGTTTTCCACCACGACGGTGCCGATTTCCTTCTGCAGCAGGTCGGCGATCTTGCGCGAGAGGACATCGGTGGTGCCGCCCGGCGCATAGGGCACCACCAGGCGAACGGTGTCGGTTGGCCATTCGGCCGCCTGAGCCGCAATGGAAGCGAGCGGGAGAATGGTGCCCAGCAGAAGCAGGCGCAGGCGCAGGGTGCGCTTGAGAGTCAGAGCCATAGGAGAAATCCCGTCTTGTAATTGTTGTGGGCGTCCGACGATTGCTGGCTGGCATAGGGCCATAGACAGCGGCTCGGACGCATTCACCATAAAGGAACCCGCCCTGCCGAGCCTCCGCTGGACTGAAATGGTGTTCGATTATCGAACACTACTGCGCCTGTCACCGGTTGTGGTTTCGACCCGCTTGGGCCAACTTCGACTCCCCAGATTGTCGGTCCGTTAACGAGGAGGCGCCGGTGAGCGTTCTGCAGGGCATCAAAGTATTGGATCTAACGCGCATCCTCGCCGGCCCCTGGTCGACCATGGCGCTAGCGGATCTCGGTGCCGAGGTCTGGAAAATCGAGAGCCTGGACGGCGGCGACGATACCCGCAGCTGGATGCCACCGGCCAAGGAAGGGATCTCGACCTATTACCTCAGCGCCAATCGCAACAAGCAGAGCCTGGCGGTCGACCTGCGCAAGCCGGAAGGTCGCCAACTGATCCTCGAGCTGGCGGCGCACGCCGACGTGGTGGTGGAAAACTTCCTGCCGGCGAGCCTCAAGCGCCTGGGGTTGGACTACGCGGCGCTGTCGGCGGTCAATCCGCGGCTGATCCATTGCTCGATCACCGGCTATGGGCGCGACAATCCGCTGGAGAATCGTCCCGGTTACGACTTCATCATCCAGGCCGAGAGCGGTTTCATGTCGATCACTGGCGATAAGGACGGCGAGCCCATGCGTCTGGGCGTCGCCTTCATCGACCTGGTTACTGGTATGAATGCGGTCCAAGGCATCCTCGCTGCGCTGTACGAGCGCGAGAAGTCCGGTCTGGGACAGTCGGTGGATATCGCGTTGTCCGACAGCGCACTGCATTTCCTCGCCAACATCGCCTCCGGCTATCTCAATACCGGTAAGGTGCCGCAGCGCTACGGCAACGCCCACGCCAGCATCGTCCCTTATCAGCTGTTCAATACCGCCGACGGTAGCATCGCCCTGGCCGTGGGCAACGACGAGCAGTACCGGCGTCTGTGTCTGGACGTGCTGAAGCAACCGGAGCTGTATAGCGACCCGCGCTTCACCCAGAACAAGAGCCGTACCGAGAACCGCGAGGTGTTGCTCCCGATGCTGCAGGACGCCTTTGCGGGCTGGAACAACGAGGTGTTGATCGGCGCATTGCGCGCGCAGGGGATTCCTGTGGGCGAGGTGAAAAATGTGGCCCAGGCATTCGAGTCGGAGACCGCTCGCCATCGCGACCTGGTGATCAGCGCCGAACACCCGGTCGCCGGTGAAGTGCGCATGGTGCGCAGCCCGTTGCGCCTGTCGCGCACGCCGACCGTTGCACCGAAGGCACCGCCGTTGCATGGGCAGCACACCGACAGCGTGCTCGGCCGGGTGCTGGGCAAGAGCGAGGCCGCGCTGGCCGAGCTGCGTGCCGCTGGCGCTATTCGCTGAGCGCAGGCGGCGCAGTCCGGCTGGCGACCCGCTCGGATTGAAGCGGAGCGTCGCCCGGCCCGCCAAGCAGGCTGCAGCCGCGTACGCGCCGGCGAGTCCTCGTTGCGATCTTATTGGTCGAGCTGTGCCTGCCCGGCGACACGCTGCCAGCGTTTAACGTCCTCTGCGACATAATCGCGGAAATCGTCACCTTCTTCAGTCGCCAGTTCACCGCCGAGCTGGGCAACGAATGCCTTGAAACTCTCGTTATCGAGCTGCTTGTCCAGCGCGCTCTGCAGCGTCTGGATGGCCTCGTCCGGCATGCTGTCATCGGCGACCAGGCCGAACCAGGCGGTGGTGACGAAGTCGCCTAGACCCAGGTTGGCACCGAGCTTGGACAGCGGCTCGACACCCGGCAGGTAAGGAGAAGGTTCGGCGGAGGTCACCGCCAGCGCCCGAAGCTTGCCGGACTGGATGTGCGCGAGCACCGCCGGCATGTTCTCGAACGACACGTCGACATCGCCACTGAGCAGCGCCGGCAGGGCCTCGCCACTCCCGCGGAAAGGCACGTGGGTCATCTTGGTACCGGTCATGGCTTTGAACAGCTCACCGGACATATGGATCGAGCTGCCAACGCCGGCCGAGCTGAAGGTCATCTCCTTGTCTTTCGCTGCCTTGATGAATTGCTCGACGCTTTGGTAGGGGCTGCTCGCCGGCACCACCATGACGTTGGGAATCTCGATGACGTTGCGGATGAA
>NZ_JAKOEN010000013.1:0-2097 GCF_022355455.1 Pseudomonas sp. KSR10
TCTTTCGTGGACCAATATCGAGGCGGGACTTTTTCAACAGAATCGGCCAAATGCGGTCATTGAGCATCTACGAAACAAAGGAAGATTCCGACCTCCAACTCCATGGCGCATAGGACCTCGTTGGAGCTGACCATAAATGCAATGCGCGACGAAGATCACCGCAACGCTCTAACCCGTTAGCTACAGTAGGCAGTGACCCAACGGATCCATATTTGGACGAAACCACGAGAAGGACTCTCATGTCAGGCAAACCCGCAGCTCGCCTGAGCGACCCAACCTCCTGCCCGGTCCCCGGACATGGCACACCGGCCATCACGTCCGGCTCCCCGGATGTGCTGTTCAATAACCTCCCCGCTGCGCGCCTTGGAGATGCTGCTGGCTGTGGCCAGGCCATATCCGGTGCTTTCTCCTCCACCGTATTTATCAACGGCAAGAATGCCGCGATGCTAGACAGCACGCTGAGCCATGGCGGAGTAATCATCGGCGGATCGGGTGATGTGCTGATTGGCGATACGGTTATCACGTCGCCCTTCACCGCTCCGCCACCTCTGGCGACCGACAAATGGATCAGCTTCCAGATTCCGGCAACTGAGTGTTACACCGGTTGGAAGTGCATCGCCCACTTCGATGACGGATCTAGCCTTGATGGCGTCATCGGCAGCGACAACCGAGTGGCCTTTGGCAATCTCTCGGGGTCAATCTGCACCCGCGTTGAGATCCCCGTACCAGAGGCTGGCGAGCAGCCCGCCGTAACGGACAAGCTGCTCGCTATCATCTTTGAGAGTAGCCAAGTATGACGGGGAGCATTGAGGTACTTGGCCAATACCAGACTCAGAGCGTTCACACCCTGCCCGGCTCGCCACTCGACGAGGCCCTCGCCAGCATGGAAGGCGTGGCGACAAGATTTTCACTTGATGCCATCAACGACGCGCAGACACGCGCCAGCTACGCCGCAAACATCAAGCGGATATCCGCTCAGGTACGGTCGGATGTGGCAGCAGGCAAGATAAGCAGCCAGGCAGGGGTCGAGTTCTGCCACGAGATGCGCAACAAAATCATGGCGGAGCACCGCAAGCTGACTTCGGCTACCGGGCTCGCCAAAGCACAGCAGCACAAGCAAACTCCACCAACCCTGCCTGAACTATTCGAAAAGTACGCCACCCGCAAGTTTGGTAAGCCCTACGAGGCGCTCACGATCGAGCAAAAGCGGCAGATCCACTATGAAGTCCTTGAATCCTCTGGCCGGGATAACGCCAAGTTTACAAAGGGCTCGGATCGCCTGCGCATCATGGGCAAGGTAGGCATCATGGTCACTGCGGCATTTGCCACATACGAGATCCTCAATGCTGATAACAAGGTAAAGGAGACTGCACGCCAAGGCATGATTATCGGCGCCGGCGCTGCCGGCGGGTTTCTCGCAGGCCTTGGCGTCTCGCTCGTCTGCGGCCCTGGCGCTCCTTTCTGTGCCATTGCCTTGGTACTTGCAGGCAGTGCAGCTGGCGGAGTTGCAGGCAGCCTGGCGGCCGATGCCCTAGATGACGAACTCGAGGAGCTCTCCAAGTGGGAAGTGTTTTGACACACGACGACAAAGTTCGTTTATGGTCGGCGCTTTCAGATGTCTTCATCGACAACGAGATCGATTATCCGGCAATAGCACGGGAGGTGGCAGGATACGACCGTGCTGCGGTAAAGGAAGCCTTCTTCGAGGAGGTGGCACCCGTCTGCTACTCGAACATGCAGGCACCTATACCACCGATATGGACGGCATTCGACAGCACCCGGCTTGCCGATACCATTGACAACAACCAGCAGGCTCGTCGGAGTTCCAGGTTCCGCCGCATGCGCCACAAAGTTCTGGTCGCTTACCTGCGTTTTCGACTTCGTGGGGATTGGAGTCGCATCGAGCAAGAGTTGGAAGGGCAAGATTCGCAAAGGGCTGGCTGAGAATTGGATAATAGCGCTGCCTGCTGCGCATCGAGCGAGCCAGGCCGTCTCGCCCCGTGAGAGCGCCCATCGTTGAAGCGAAGAAGCAGTGGCGATGACTGGTTTCGGCCGATTCTGTTGAAAAAGTCGCTCTCCGAGGGAGTTGCTTTTCGG
>NZ_JAKOEN010000014.1:0-3036 GCF_022355455.1 Pseudomonas sp. KSR10
TACCGACGTTCAGGTGCGGTTTGTTACGTTCGAATTTTTCTTTAGCCATCGAGACCGTCTCCCATCGTTGAATTGAGCTAGTCACGCCACCATTAAAACAAAGGCAGATATTTACATATCTGCCTTTGGGGTTGGAGCTCATGAGCGGATTTGAACCGCTGACCTCACCCTTACCAAGGGTGTGCTCTACCAGCTGAGCTACATGAGCGAATCTTGTCGCATAGATGCTTAAAACCTGGAGCGGGTAGCGGGAATCGAACCCGCATCATCAGCTTGGAAGGCTGAGGTTCTACCACTAAACTATACCCGCGTTAGCCGAGGCCTACGCTAAAATCTGGTGGAGGGGGAAGGATTCGAACCTTCGAAGTCGATGACGTCAGATTTACAGTCTGATCCCTTTGGCCGCTCGGGAACCCCTCCAAAACGAGGCGGCATTTTCATTGCCAACCTCCTCACTGTCAAGCATTTTCTCATTAAAAACTTGAGGTTAGCTGACAGCGCTAAGTAGCGCCCCTGAGGGGTATGCTGCTGAGCGGGCGCCATTCTATGTAAACTACTCTGAAGTTGCAATGCTTGAGCAAGGCATTTGTCGATGCTCAAGCTCAGGAAAATCCCTCATAAGCTCAGCAAGCAATGAACCGTTCAATAAGTGCTGACGAACGTCCGCCACCCGGACCCAATAACGACGATGGGTTCTGGGCAGCTCACGAATCAACGCCGCATAGTCAACACCCTGCAAACGATTGACGACACTTTCAGCAGAATCCTTACGAGAAAATATCCCGAGAGAGATCCCATTAGACAGATCGCCAACAGTGATTATGTAACTGTCGATATTGCGAGATTGCAGCTCTCGCAACTGACGCAGCGATGCCTGCCGAGACACAAGCGGAGGCAGGTACACCCAGTAGTCAACGCCAGCGGCCTCATCTACAGGCTCGACGCGGGAATCGATGTCTAGACTCAACAAACGCTGCTCAACAGCCAGTGCGATTGATTCCTCATCGAAGCCTCCCAGAAACAGACAGGCACTATCCACATCTTGCTCTGACTCACGGCGCGCCAAAGGCTTCGTTTCACTCAGCAGCTTGATGCCAGCATCTCTTGGAGGTACTCGCTGCCCTGAAGCCTCACTTACCACCGACGGAGTTTGGTTTAGGTGATACAAGTAAAGCAGCAGATTCAGTATCACTAGAAGCATTAAAAGCCAGCGCATCGATACCTCTTTAGGGACAGGCTATCGCCAGGCCTCTGAAAACCAAATCTGGCACACATCTTACACCCGGAAGATCCGCTGCTATTGCGGCATCCCCCCCGGTGACGTAGATAGTAAAGTCGTCACCTAAGTGACTATTGGCAAAGGAAATTTGACTAGAGAGATAGCTGCGCACCATGATTAGACAGCCCCGCTCAACGGCTTCGGCGGTACTCCTACCAGGAGCAACATCACTCAACGCGAGCGCAGCTTCTGCCACGTCGTATCGGATACGGCGAGTGTGATCGACCAATTGCGCTCGCAGCAGAGCGATTCCTGGAGCTATGTAGCCGCCGAGATGCACCCCATCGCAAGCAACGAGATCTACGGTAATAGCCGTACCTAAATCGATAACTAAACAGGCGCCCCTACACAGGTCATAGGCAGCAAGAACAGCTAGCCAACGATCCAACCCTAAACGCTGCTGGTCACGATAGCCATTCACAACGCCGGCAAAACGGTCGGCCGGGCGCGCTCTGGCCACGTTCACGCCCAATGCCTCAGAAAGCACATGCACTAACGCCGTGGTTTCAGCATCGCTTCTGACACTAACCAGCCGGCAGCGGGTGATTTTCCCGATGCGCCCATCGAGCAGATCTCGGACAACATCCGCCACATGAGTAGCAATGCCTTCAGTTAATACGGCTTTATTAGCGCCAGAAACAACGCGCCATTTGATAAAACTGTTTCCGCAATCGAGCTCAAGAATCATGATCGATCCTCAAGCTTAGTTCTCCCCCGCTAAAACGCTGCTCCCCCTGACCATCAACCAATAGCCGTAAAGCGCCATGCTCATCTATACCGAGCATCAGGCCTTTAATCTGGTGGGCGCCCGCACTTAAAACACAGCGCTTGCCCTGCCAGACATTATTCGCCTCCCATTCGCCCCGCAGCGAGGAAAATCCCTGCTGGGCGTGCAGATTCACATAATGATGCAGCGACTCACTGACAAAACTTGCCAGCTCACTTCGATCCACCAAGACTCCCGTCTGGGCTCTGACCGACGTCCAAGGCTGATCTATATCTAGGCCATCTGAAATCATATTTACGTTTATTCCGATGCCGATAATGACGTGACATACATCGGCCGGGTCCCCGGTCAGCTCCAACAGGATTCCAGCTATCTTCTTGCCGCTGACATAAAGATCGTTGGGCCACTTAAGCCCGACATCCTCAACTCCTGCCCGACGCAGAGCATGGAGAACGGCCAAACCTACGACCAAGCTCAGGCCAGACAGCCCCTCAGAGCCATTTGCAATTTTCAGCGCCAAGGAATAATAGAGGTTTCTCCCAAACGGGCTCACCCATACTCGCCCCCTGCGGCCTCGGCCATTGATCTGACTCTCAGCCAATACTACGAACGGCGCTGCAACTTCTGAGCGCAGCAGCCTCAATGCTTCGGCATTAGTAGAGTCCACTGTGTCTCGGAAGCAAAGCTGCCAGCCTAAATGCGCCAGTGCGGCAGAGCACGACTCATAGTTCAGCAACGAAAACGGCTCTGCCAGCCGATAACCTTTCCCGGGCACTCTGAACAGCTCAATATCGTATTCGGCCTCAAGTCGCTGCAGATATTTCCATACAGCGCTCCGACTCACACCAAGAGCAGCACCCAGCTCTTCGCCAGAATGAAAACGACCGTCACCAAGTAGCCGTAGTAATTCACTCATAAGGTCCCCTAACCAGCAAGCCAGGCATGATAGCTGCAGTTCCAAAGCCCAGCGAGTTTTCCCGCGCCCAAAGACAAACCCCCGGCCATCTTTCGATGATCGGGGGTTTGGTGT
>NZ_JAKOEN010000015.1:0-286947 GCF_022355455.1 Pseudomonas sp. KSR10
ACACCAAACCCCCGATCATCGAAAGATGGCCGGGGGTTTGTCTTTGGGTGCGGGAAAACCATTTCTCATCGTCTGCCAATAGTGCACACGATTCACTACCGAGGCACGCCTTGAGCGCTGGGTAGCTAACGCTGTGAGCCGCGCTTGTTGCTTTGGAGTAACCGCTCGGTAGCGCGGGCGGGCGGGTTGGATGAATGACAGGCGGCCCAGATTCACAAGGCGCGCTAAACGCATCTATAGCGTATACATAGATCGCCTTGCTTTTGTAAGGCTACAATCTTGTTGGAAATGCGGTTCACGGGACACCGCAAGGCACCACAAACGATAAGATAAATAAGCGGCTCGCTAGCCCGTCGCAATGCGTAGGTCAGTTACCCCGGTATTCACATCCGCTCGTACAGGTTTCATGAACGCGAATCCGTGATAATTCTGGGAGTAGCGGTTTCAGTTCATGCCAGATCCACTTCGCCAGATTTTCACTGGTGGGATTTTCCAGGCCCGGCAAATCGTTTAGATAGTTGTGATCGAGTCGTTCGTAGATTGGCTTGAATACTTGCTTTATCTCACCAAAATCTCGAATCCAGCCTGTATGAGCATTCACTTCACCCTCTAGGTAGATTGCGACCCGGAACGAATGGCCGTGCAGGCGGCCACATTTATGTCCCTCGGGTACATGCGGCAAGCGGTGGGCTGATTCGAACGTAAACTCTTTGAATATTTCCACTGATTCATCCAAGAGGTGAAAGTCAGGCTCATCTTACCGTCCTGTAACTAGGGTGTCACAGCTAAACAGGCTGCTTGAAAAGCGCGTCTAAGTTCGTATCTCTTGCTGGACTTTGACACTACTGCGGGCTTGGGGCAAAGTACCCCGCTTTTTTATCGGCACGTGCCACTTCGAGGAGTTGAAATGAATGCAGTAGTGGCGGCAGTCGGTATTATGCTGATCCTAAGTCTTTGCCGGGTCCATGTAGTAGTGGCATTGATCACTGGGGCTATTGCCGGGGGCGTCTTGGGTGGGCTAGGGCTTGAGGGGAGCCTCTCTGCTTTTAACAAGGGGCTTGGGGGAGGAGCGACGGTCGCGCTTTCATATGCTCTGCTTGGTGCGTTCGCAGTCGCAATCGGCAAGAGTGGGCTAGCCCATGCTCTGGCAGACCGCGCTCTGGCTATGGTGGGTAAGCGCGAATCCCAGTCTGGCGGAGCAGTTAAGTGGACGATGATCGGACTGTTGCTCGCGGTCGCAGTGTCATCCCAAAATATCCTTCCTATACACATCGCCTTTATTCCTTTGCTGGTCCCGCCTCTGCTGTATGTACTGAGTAAGTTACAGATCGACAGACGATTGATCGCCTGCGTTCTGGCGTTTGGCCTAGTCACGCCCTATATGTTTTTGCCCGTGGGCTTCGGAAGCATCTTTCTGAATGAAATTCTTCTCGCTAATGTCGCCAAGAGCGGTGCTGATGTCTCTGGGATAAATGTAAGCCAGGCCATGTTGATTCCTGCCCTTGGGATGGGCGCAGGCCTGCTGATGGCCATGTTCAGCTACCGCAAACGGCGCGTCTACGATCTAGGCAAGGTCGATCAATCTAAAACGATCAGCGTGACCTACAGCCCCCTCACCTTGCTGGTTGCAGCGCTGGCTGTTGCTGCTGCGTTCGTTGTACAGCTGTGGCTGGACTCGATGATTATCGGGGCCCTGATAGGTTTCGTTATTTTCTCCGTTTCTGGAGTGGTGCGCTGGAAGGAGGCTGATGATCTGTTCACCGAAGGCATGAAGATGATGGCTATGATCGGCTTCATCATGATTGCTGCAGCCGGATTCGCAGAAGTCATGCGCGAAACGGGCGAAGTCAAAACTCTTGTCGATGCGTCTGCAGAATGGATTGGAAACAGCAAGGCTATTGGCGCCTTGGTGATGTTGCTGGTTGGCTTGTTGGTCACCATCGGTATCGGGTCTTCCTTTTCCACCGTTCCGATTATCGCGGCGATTTTCGTTCCGCTCGGGTTGGAGCTCGGGTTCAGTCCGTTGGCCATCGTCAGCCTGGTAGGCACAGCCGGTGCGTTAGGAGACGCGGGCTCGCCGGCTTCGGACTCAACGCTGGGCCCAACTGCTGGGTTGAACGCAGACGGCCAGCACAACCACATCTGGGATACCGTGGTGCCGACCTTCCTGCATTACAACCTGCCGCTCCTTGCATTTGGCTGGGTTGCAGCAATGACGTTGTGAAGGATTGAACTGCCGCCCATATGCATTACGCGCCGTCCTAAGGACGGCGCTTTCATCATGCCACTTCCTACTGCCGAACCAGCACTCCTAACGGCAATCGCTGACTAATAGATACAGCCGCAGCGATAGGAAGCAGATTGTGAACTCAACTCTTGAGCAGAAAGTTTTTCTTGCTCTGTTGCTCATCGTAACCCTTGCGTTCTGCTGGATACTCTTCCCGTTCTACGGGGCAGTATTCTGGGCCGTCATTCTTGCCATCATTTTTGCGCCCCTCCAGCGTCGCCTATACAGCCGTCTTGGTAATAGGCGAAATTTGACTGCACTGATTACCTTGTCGGTATGTCTGGTCGTTGCGATTCTTCCAGTTATCCTGATTGCCGGCCTGCTGGTTCAAGAGGGCACTTCGCTTTATAAACAGATCGAAAGCGGTGAACTCGATATAGGCAGCTTCGTAGGTGGCGCAAAAGAACTGTTGCCCACATCGTTTCAGCTGCAGTTGCAGAGGTTTGGCCTTGGTGATATGGACCAAATACGCGAGCGGCTTGCAAGCGGGGCGCTGGAAGGGAGTCAGTTTCTGGCTACCAAGGCATTTAGTTTTGGCCAAGGAACCTTTCAGTTTCTGATCAGCTTTTTTGTGATGCTATACCTGCTGTTCTTCCTCATCCGAGACGGGCGAGAACTGGTAGCAATGATCCGGCGTGCGCTGCCTTTGAGCGATAATCAAAAACGTAGATTGTTCAGCAAGTTCACGCGCGTGGTCAGGGCAACGGTTAAAGGAAATATCGTCGTAGCGGCCACTCAAGGATTTCTTGGCGGTGTGATTTTCGCTGTGTTGGGTATTCCTGCTGCGTTGCTCTGGGGCGTACTCATGGCGTTCTTGTCATTGCTGCCAGCGGTCGGTGCAGGATTGATATGGACGCCAGTCGCAATTTACTTCCTTATGAAGGGAATGGTCGTACAGAGTGTAATTCTCACCCTGTACGGTGTTTTGGTGATTGGCTTGGTGGATAACATCCTTCGGCCGATTCTGGTAGGGAAGGACACCAAGATGCCCGACTACTTGGTGTTGATCTCGACGCTGGGCGGGCTCGCTCTGTTCGGCCTTAATGGCTTCGTGATCGGCCCGCTCATTGCTGCGCTGTTCATGTCCACGTGGGGGTTGTTTACCGCCCCCGAATCCAAACCGTTAGCTTAGGCGCGCCCGGTCGTATCGGGCGCACCTCGGGATCAAAGCACTCGTCCGCCATCGTCACGAGTGATGATTACCGTAGCCGAACGGGGCCTACGTCCTGGACCATCGGGCCAGGCGCTGGTGTATTCGGTGGAGGTCGAACCTTCTCCAGGGTGCTGAATATTGACGAACAGGGTGCGGAAGTCGGGAGTGGCTGTAATGCCTGTCACCTCGGCTCCTCTTGGCCCAACCAGGAATCTCTTGGTCTCACCCGTCCTGGGGTCCGACACCAGCATTTGGTTGTTGCCAAAAGGTCCACCGCTCAGCTGGCTGCCGCTCATGTCAGTCTGGATCCAGAGACGTCCCTCATCGTCGAACCAGAGGCCGTCCGGGCTGGCCAGGATGCTCGCTTCGTCCAGTGATTTGCCACGCGGGTCGAGACTGTCGTTCTGTGGCCCGGCAAGTAGATAAAGGTCCCATCGGAATTGGGTACCGATGTGATTTCGTCCAACCTCGCGCCAGCGGATGATATGTCCGTAAGGGTTCGGTGCTCGGGGATTGGCTGCGTCGGCCTCCTGTCGAGCGCTGTTGTTGGTCAGTGTGAAATACACTTCGCCCGTGTCAGGATGCACCGCGCCCCATTCCGGGCGATCCATTTTGGTCGCTCCGACAATGTCCGCTGCGACTCGAGTATTGATCATTACATCGCCCTGATCGGCGAATTCGACGCCAGCGTTGGCACACGCCTGTTGAAAACCTGCGTCGTTGATGTCCAGCGGTAACCAATCGCCGCTGCCATCCGGATTGAAGCGAGCGACGTACAGAGTGCCTTCATCGAGAAGGCGGCTATCGCCGCGCATTGGACGGTACTTGTCGCGGCTGATGTATTTATAGATGTACTCGTTTTGCGAGTCGTCTCCCGAATAGCAGACCACTGGCCAACCCGGCTTGACGGGTGCGAACACCAGTCCTTCATGGGCAAAACGGCCCAGCGCGGTGTGCTTTACCGGTGTGGAGTCAGGATCGAACGGGTCGATCTCGACGATCCAGCCAAATGTATTGGGTTCGTTGCGATAGTCGGCACGGGCGTCTTCGGCTGTTATGGTGGCATCGAAGCGCTGGAACTCATCACCTTGAATGGTTTCCCAGCCGTAACGGCTCGTCGAGCGGAGTCCGTAGCGCTGCAGGTGCCGAGGAAGCTCTGCGTCGCGAGTCGCGAAATAGCCCGCCCAGTTTTCCTCGCAGGTCAGATAGGTTCCCCAAGGTGTGTAACCATTTGCGCAATTGTTCAGGGTCCCACGAGTGGAGGTGCCGCTTGGGCTATAGCGGGTTTTCATCAGGTCATGACCGCGGGCGGGGCCTTCGATTCGCATCGGTGTCGCGCCGGTGATGCGTCGGTTGCGGGCGGATGGCAGTACAGCCCACTCGCCGCGGGCATTGCGACGGATTTCTACGATCGATACGCCGTGGGCGTTGATCTCCTTTCGGACCTCATCGGCATCGACGCGTCTGTCGCCCACGACAGTGGGCCCGTTTCGATGCAGCAACGGCGGATCTATATATTCGTGATTCAGTGCGAGCAGGCCATGGTCACTCTTGCGTCCTTTGAACTTTGCGTCCATCGGGAAGAAGTGCATCCCGTCGTGGTGCATTCCGGTCTGTTGCGCTTGGTGTTCCGCGCTGTTGCTGCCGTCTTCCAGATACGCCGGATAGCTTCCGCAGATAGGCGTGCCCCAAGGAATGAACACTTGTGTAGAAAAGCCGGATGGGACCGTGACAGTGTCCGCTCTGGTGACGTTTACGGCGCCGAACGGGAGGCGGGTACGTCGCTGAAAGGGCAACTTGTTGGCTGCGCCTGCAGGTTCGGCTGCGCCCGCGATGGCAGGCAAACCACCTAAAAAGGCCAACGCTCCAAGCGCCGCGCCGCCTGCCAGAACCTTGCGTCGACCCGCACTGACGACATCCTGAATATGGCAGTTGTTTGAGCGGTTGCTCGGCAGTTCATCGCCATTGCCGAACATGATGTTTTGATTATCGTCAGTCACGACGCAGCTCCATAGGTAATCGACGGAACTGTGACGCTAGGCTGAGGTTGCGACAATTTAATGACAGGTGAGCGGCTGCCGACAAGCGGCTCGCTTGTTTGGCTACAGACACCGTGGAGGCGCCGCCCTAGGGGCGGCGCAACAGCTTCAGAGCCAGCCTTTCTCCTTATAGAACCGCTCAGCGCCCTCATGCAATGGCGCGGTGAGGCCGACGTGGATCATGTCCTTGGCGTCCAAGTCGGCAAACGCCGGGTGCAGGCGTTTGAAGCGCTCAAGGTTGTCAAACACGGCCTTAACCAGCTGATAAACGATTTCCGGGTCGGTATTCGCGGTTGTCGCCAGCACCGCCTTGCCGCCGATCGAGGGGACGGCTGCATCTACGCCTGGGTAGAGCCCGGCGGGAATCTCGGCTGCGGTGTAGTAATCGGCGCCCTTTAGAAAGGTGTCGATCTGCGCACCGTCGACCGGAATCAGCCTGGCTTTAACGTTGGTCAGTGCTTCCTGAATCGCCCCGCTGGGATGTCCGACTACATAGGTAATCGCGTCGAGGTTGTTATCGCCGAGTGCCGAGGCCATCTCTGCTGGCTTGAGTTCGCTGGCCAGGGCGAAGTCGGCGTTGGTCCAGCCTTTGGCCTTCATAACCTCTTCGAACGTATCGCGGCTACCAGATCCCGGTACCCCAATGTTCACTCGCTTGCCCTTGAGGTCATCGAACGACTCGATACCACTATCGCTTCGAGCGACCACAGTGAGAATCTCGGTCTGCAATGAGAATACGGCTCGCAGTTCCTTGATAGGGCCGTCCTTGTCGAAAGGGGCGAGCCCGTTCAGGGCTTTATGCTGATGGTCGGACTGAATGAAGCCGAATTCATATTCGCCGTTTTGCAGCGACATGATGTTGGTCACACTACCGGCGGTAGACGGCGCGTTGCACTTGATCGCTGGCTGCACTTCGGCGCGGTTGAGAAAGCGGCACACCGACTGACCCGCCGTGTAATAGACCCCGGTCTGGCCACCGGTACCGATAGTGACGAAACGCTCCTGGGCCATGCCGGTATTCGCACCCAGGGACCCGGCAAGTACGCAGCCGAGCAAACCGATACGGATCTTTTTATTCATCGTGAGTCCCTCTCATGTTTTTATTGGTTGGGTTTGCCACCGTATCGTCCGTGACGACCACGGCATCATCTCAGCGACCGCGATAGAGCATGAACCGGTGCTAGCGGATCAGGCGCTGGCGGCGATCACCATGATTTCCACGAGCACGTCTGCTGAGGCGAGGCGGGCTTCCACAGTCGCTCGCGCCGGCGCGCATTCGGCCGGCAGCCATTCGCTCCACACTGCATTCATCGCTGCGAAGTCGGCTTCGATGTCCTTCAGCCAGATCTGCGCACTGAGGATCCTTGAGCGATCGGAGCCGGCCTCGGCAAGCAAGTTGTCTATCTTCGCCAGCACCTGCCGGGTCTGCCCATCCGCGTTCTCGCTGCGGTTATCGGGTACTTGGCCAGCCAGAAAAACCAAGTCGGCGAACGTGACGGCTGCGGACATACGTTCATTACTGCGGATACGTTGCAAAGTCATGCGGAAATCCTTTTGGGTGCGTGGTCAGGAAGCAAGAGTGAGGCCGTCCAGAGCAACGGCCGGACGTCGATCGCCAATCAGGTCGCAAAGCAGATCGGCGCTGCCACAGGCCAGGGTGAAACCGAGGCTGCCATGACCCACGTTGAGCCAGAGATTGTCGATTGCAGTGGCACCGAGCAGCGGTGTTCCCTTCGGGGTCGCCGGACGTAACCCCGCCCATTGAGCCGCCGTACGGTAGTCTCCTGCGGCGGGAAAGGTTTCGCTGGCGAGGCGCTGCAACATGGCGATCCGACCCTGATCGAGACTGGCATCCCAGCCAGCGATATCGACCATCGCGGCCACCCGCAACTGGTCACCCAAGCGTGCATACACCACCTTATTGTCGTAGTCGGTCACGTTGGTTTCCGGAATGCCGATGTGACTGCTCAACGGCAGCGTCAGGCTGTAGCCCTTGAGTGGATAAATCGGCAATTCGATCCCCAACGGCCGCAGCAGTGCGACGCTGGCGGTGCCGGCGGCGATTACCAAGTGGTCCAGCTCCAGCCGCTTGCCACCGACATTCAGCGAGCGAATCCGGCCGTTCTCCTTGGGCAGCGCCCCGACTTCCCATCCACAGTGCAAGCGAAAGTTCGGCGATCGTTCCAGCCGTTCGAGTAGCCGTCGGCAGAACAAGAGGCAATCGGCGACTTCGTCGCCAGGCGAATAGATGCCGCCGTGCAGCTCACCGGATAAGGGCAGCAGCGCCGGCTCGATTTCGATGCACCGCGGGCCATTAAGCACTAATTGGCCTGCGCTTGTATCGAGCCCGGCAGCTGACTTTTCGAAACTGGTTCGGCTGCGATAGATCACCAGCTTGCCATTGGCGCGCCAACCGAAGTCACTGAGGCCGTCTTCTTCCCGCCAGCTGCGCAATACCTGCTGGCTGTGCAGGGCGAGGCGTAGCAGGTGCTGTGCGTTGCGCCGATTGGTGGAGCGCCGGCAGGCGAGCAAGAAGCGCAGACACCAGCGCCACTGCTGTCTGCTGATTTTCGGCCGGAACCGCAGGGGCGCATCGTTGCCACGCAGCATCCAGCCCAGCGCCTGCATGGGAACGCCTGCATCGGCCAGCGGCGATACGTAGCGGTAGCTAAGCTGGCCGCCATTGGCGAAGCTGGTCTCCATCGCCACCTGATCGCGCTTTTCGACCAGTTCGACCTGATGCCCCTGGCGCACCAGTGCATAGGCCGTGGTCAGCCCAATGACACCGCCACCGATTACCGCGATTTGCATCGTGCCGCTCCCAGACATTTGATGACAGCAGCCTAGAATCAGCGGGAGCGAAGCGGCCAATGAAAGGATGAAGATAAGTCATAACCCGGGGTTATGGTTATGCTTCGGCACTCAGATCAGAGGATTGCGCATGCGCCTTCGCCACATCGAATTGTTCCAGGCCATCTTGCAGACGGGCAGCCTGACTGCCGCCGCGCAGCTACTGCACATATCCCAGCCAGCGGCGAGCAAAATTCTCAAACATGCCGAGCAGCAGCTCGGTTTTGCGCTGTTCAATCGGGTGCGGGGCAAGCTCCAACCGACCGCCGAAGCGCGGATCTTGCAGCAAGAAACGGAGCGGCTCGCGGCCGATCTGCAGAATCTCCGGCGGCTGGCTGGCAATCTCGGTCGGGGCGAGGAGCGTGCGTTGCGACTGATCTGCACGCCTGCATTAGCGCAAGCGCTGGTGCCCGAGGCGCTGCGCCTTTGGCGTACGCGATTCACCAGTACGCAATGCCACCTGGCCACCCAGCACACCGCTGAGATCATCCAGGCCTTGTTATTGCGCGAGGCCGATCTAGGGCTGACTTTGCAGGCGGTGGAACATCCGGGTCTGAGCAGCCAGCTCCTCGCGCAGGGACAGATGATGGTGATCGCTCCGGTCGGCTGGTGGTCAGACGAAACGCTTTCGCATCCCTTTCGGTTGGAGCAATTGGCCGATGCCCCGCTGATCGGTCTGGATACGCATGATGCGCTCGGCGGTCTGCTGCGCGGCCATCTGGAAGCGCTCGATCCGCCGCCGCGCATCGATACCTGGGTACAGACGTACCAACTGGCGCGCACGCTTGTTGCTGCCGGGCAAGGGTTGGCCCTGGTTGATCCTTTGACCGCGCAGGCAGGGGACGGGCAGCGGGTACTGGCACGCCCCTTAGAGCCGCTGATCCCCGTACCGCTCTATGCGCTGGAGAGAACCCAGGAAGCGGCGTCCGCAGCGCAGCTCGAACTGCTTGAGCAGGTACGCAAGCAAGCCAACAGCCTGATGGGAGATCAGCTCCGACCGTAGTCATCGGCTGGCTTGTCCTGCGATTCAGATGTGCCTGAGTTACCATCGCGATACATATCACCATCGCCTGTTTTTTTATGGAACTCAGCTCCCCGCTTGCCCTGTACCAGCAGACCATCGCCGATCAAGGCTTTGTCAGTGACGCTGCTCAGCTGCGCGCCGTTGCCTTGCTGCAGCACTGCCACGACGCCTTGCACGGCACAGCCATGGAGACGCCGCGCGGCGTCTATCTATGGGGGCCGGTGGGACGTGGCAAAACCTGGCTGATGAACATGTTTCACCGCAGCTTGCGAGTACCGTCACGCCGGCAGCATTTTCACCATTTCATGCGCTGGGTGCATATCCGGTTGTTCCAGCTCAACGGCACGGCTGATCCACTGCAGGTGCTGGCCAAAGAACTAAGCCAGGAAGTGCGTGTACTGTGCTTCGATGAGCTGTTCGTTGGCGATATCGGCGATGCGATCATCCTTGGACGCCTGTTTCAGGTCATGTTCGAGCACGGGGTGGTCATCGTCGCCACCTCCAATCAGCCGCCTGGCCAGCTATACGCCGATGGCTTCAACCGGGAGCGATTCGTGCCGGCTATCGATGCCATCGAGCGGCACATGAATGTAATCGAAGTGGATGGCGGCGCGGACCACCGGCAGCGACCAGGCGCCGCGCTACAGCGCTATTGGTTAACCATGCCAGATAGCGTCAGCGCGCTGTGGTCCGTATTCGATGAGCTGGCGGGCGGCGAGGATTCCAATACAAATGTGGTGACCGTTGGCCATCGTCCGGTGCAGACCGTACGCAATAGCGGATCGGTGATCTGGTGTCGTTTTGCCGATCTCTGTGAGCAGCCGTTTTCGGCTTTGGATTTCATCGAGCTGTGCGACCGCTTCTCTGCGATTCTGATCAGTGAAATTCCGAAGCTCGGCAGCGAGCAGAGGGAAGGGCGCATTGCTCGGGGTACCGAAGATGCTGCGGCGCAGGTAGAGGCGGGGGATCGAGAGTTACCGAGGTTGGCCCCGCGCGACGATGCGGTCAGACGTTTTATTGCGCTGGTGGATGAGTGTTACGACCGCGGTGTGCCGCTGTATCTGGAGGCCCGGGTGCCGCTGGAGGCGCTGTACACCCAGGGATATCTATCGTTCGCGTTTCGTCGCACCCTGAGCCGGCTACGGGAAATGCAACTGCAGCGATTCGGCACAGCCGGGGCAGGCACCGTTTAGTCGCGGTAGAACACTTGCACCAAGTGATAACCGAACTGGCTTTTTACTGGGCCATGTATCTCGCCCAGTGCTTTCTTGAAGATGATCTGATCGATGCTTCGGACCATCTGTCCTGGTCGCACCTCGCCCAGATCGCCACCTTTCTTGCCCGACGGGCAAGTCGAATACTTCCTCGCTAGCACATCGAAGGCCTCGCCGCCGGCTATGCGCTTTTTCAGCTGTGCAGCTTCGGCTTCGGTCTTCACCAGAATATGGCGGGCCATGGCTTTGGGCATTGCGTTTCTCCTTGCGTGCGGCGGCGATTGTAGTCAGGGCAGATGCAAAACCGAAGCAGCATCGCCCAAGGCCGACCGTTCGTCCGCCACCTGACCCGACGAACGGTAGTTATGGGTGCTTCATGTTAGCGCTACCATTCTGCTCAACAATCATAACGCAGCACTTCGATGCTGCTGGAGAGCCGATAGTGGATTCCCACTCCAACAGCGATTTTCCTGCGACCTGTCGAGCGTTGGTGGTGATGGGCGTCAGCGGTTCGGGCAAGACCGATACCAGCCACGCCGTCGCCGAAGCACTGGGTTTTCGACATATCGAAGCCGACCATTTCCATCCCGAAGAAAACGTGGCACGCATGCGTGCCGGCACACCGCTGTCGGACGCTGACCGTGTCGAGTGGTTGCAGAAGCTGACGGTCGAGATGCAGCGCGCCATTGATGACGACGTTGGTTTCGTTCTGGCCTGTTCCGCCCTCAAGTGCCGCTATCGTGACTTGCTGCGCCATGCCGTTCCCGGCCTGCGTTTCGCTCACCTAGCCATCGACTACGACATCGCCGTGCAGCGTGTTGGCGGGCGTGCCGGGCACTTCATGCCTATTTCGCTGGTGGACAGCCAGTTCGCCACTCTCGAATCACCGGAAGGTGAGCCGGGCGTACTTGTAGTTGACGCCAGCCAGCCGCGTGAGCGGGTGCTGGAGGCAATCGTTGGCTGGATGCAGCAAGGCCTGGGTCTGGAGATCAGCGAGCGTGAGGGGCTTTCGGCGGCTCCGCTTGATAGCGCTAACGCGTCGACGGTGCGAGGTGCCGAGCTGACTAGCCCGCCAATCTATAGTGGACGAGTCGCCCAGGGCTTCGATCGCATTACCGACTGGCTGATGGCCGCGTTGCTGGCCTTCATGGTTATCGTGGTATTCAGCAGCGTGGTGTTGCGCTACGCCTTTGGCACTGGCTGGACCGGTGCCGAAGAGCTGTCCCGGCTGGCCTTCGTCTGGCTGGTTTTCGTCGGCGTCGCGTCTAGCATGCGGCGAGGCGAGCTGATGGCCTTCAGCATGATCCGGGACCGCTTTCCCTTGCTGTTTCGCCGTGTCGTGGATTCGATCAGCTGGATCATGGTGGCCGTCGCCAGCGGCATGGCCGCCCTGGGCGGCTGGCACCAAATGCAGTTCGGCTGGAACATCAATAGCCCGGTAGTGGGTTATCCGCTGGCGATCGCCATGGTTCCGGTCGCCGCTAGCATGCTCGCGCTGACGGTGCTGGCCTTGCTCCAGCTGATCAACGTCTGGCGTCGACAACCGCCCGCGCATATCGCCGAAGCCAATGTAACGGCCGATTGATTTCCTGATAACAACAAGGGCAGACGCCCAACCGAGGTCCGTACATGACTGTCGTCGTCTTTCTCTCGTCATTATTTGGCTTCATGGCCTTCGGTATGCCGATCGCCTTCGCGCTGATCCTCACTGGCGCGGTGCTGATGTGGTATCTGGATTTCTGGGATGTGCAGCTGCTCGCGCAGAACCTGCAGGCCGGGGCCGACAGCTTCCCGCTGCTGGCCGTGCCGTTCTTCATCCTCGCGGGCGAACTGATGAACGCCGGCGGTATTTCCCGGCGCATCATCAACATGGCGCAGGCTTATTTCGGCCATAAGCGTGGTGGTCTCGGCTACGTGGCGATCGCCGCGTCGGTGCTGCTGGCGAGCATGTCCGGCTCGGCGTTGGCGGACACCGCCGCGCTGGCGACGCTGCTGTTGCCGATGATGCGCGAGCGTGGTTATCCGTTGAGCTCGTCCTCGGGCTTGGTGGCGGCCGGCGGCATCATTGCGCCGATCATTCCACCGTCGATGCCGTTCGTGATCTACGGCGTGGTGACCAACACCTCGATCAGCCAGCTGTTTCTCGCCGGTATGGTGCCGGGCTTGATCATGGGCGCCGGGCTGGTGATTGCCTGGACCCTGATCGCGCGCAAGATCGAAGAGCCACCACAGGCGAAGGCCAGCGGAGCTGAGCGCCGCAAGGCTCTGGTCGATGGTTCGGCTGCGTTGATGCTGCCGGTGATCATTGTCGGTGGCTTGCGTTTTGGCCTGTTCACGCCTACCGAAGCGGCTGTTGTGGCTGCGGTCTATGCGTTGCTGGTGTCGACGCTGCTGTACCGCGAGCTGAGCTGGAGCGGAGTGATAGAAGTGCTGACCCGCGCCAGCCGCACCACGGCTTCGGTCATGTTCCTTTGCGCAGCCGCGATCGTTTCCGCCTACATGATTACGCTCGCCCAGTTGCCAGACGAGATTGCCGCCATGCTCGGGCCTTTGGCCGAGGATCCGAAACTGCTCATGGTTGCCATCATGGTGCTGATGATCGCGATCGGCATGGTGCTCGACCTGACCCCGACGATCCTGATTCTCGGTCCGGTACTTGCGCCCATTGCGGTCAAGGCGGGCATCGATCCTGTGTATTTCGGTGTGATGTTCGTGCTGATCGGCTCGATCGGCTTGATTACACCACCAGTCGGTACGGTGCTCAACGTCGTCGGCGGAATCGGGCGGCTACGCATGGAAACCCTGGTCCGTGGTGTGACTCCGTTCTTCGCCATTTACCTCGTTATCGTCGCACTGCTGGTCGCGGTGCCGTCGATCATCACCGTGCCGCTGCAGTGGCTCAGGTAATCGGTCAAAACAACAATCGCTTCACCCAATCCTCCACAACAACAAAAGGTACGTCAGCATGAAACGTTTTCTGATCGCGGCCCTGGCCGCTACCACCCTTGGCAGTGCCATCAGCGCTGTTACCGCACAGGCGGCCGACGATATCCGTCCGCGGATGATCCGCTTCGGCTACGGTCTCAATGAAGACAGTAACCAGGGGCGCGCGGCCAAGGTACTCGCCGAAGAGATCGCCAAGGCGTCGGACAACAAGCTCAAGGTCCGCACCTTCGGCTCCGCCAGTTTGGGCTCGGACGATCAAATGCAGAACGCGCTGATGGGCGGGGCGCAGGAAATGATGGTCGGCTCGACGGCGACCCTGGTTGGTATCGCCAAGGAAATGGCCGTGTGGGATACACCTTTCCTGTTTGAAAGTGAAAAGCAGGCGGACTACGTGCTGGACGGCCCCGTGGGTCAGAAGGTCATGGATGCGCTGGAAGCCAAGGGCCTGGTCGGCCTCGTTTACTGGGAGAACGGCTTTCGTAACCTGACCAACAACGTGCGCCCGGTCGAGAAGATGGAAGACTTCAACGGCATCAAGTTGCGCGTGATGCCTAACCCGGTGTTCATTGACACCTTCAAACAGATGGGCGCCAATGCGGTGCCTCTGCCGTTCTCTGAGCTGTTTACGGCGCTGGAAACCAAGGCGGTCGACGGCCAGGAAAACCCCTACAACACCATCCTCTCTTCGAAATTCTACGAAGTGCAGAAGTATCTGAGCGTGACCAATCACGTCTACAGCCCATGGATCGTCACGGCGTCCAAGCGCTGGTGGGATGGCCTGTCCGAGACCGAGCAGAAGATCATCATGGACGCCGCGAAGAAATCACGCGATTCGGAGCGTGCGGACACCCGTGCCGAAGCGCAAGAAGCCTTGGCCAAAATCAAGGAGCAGGGCATGGAAATCAACAAGGTCAGCCCTGAAGAGATTCAGCGCATGCGCGAGAAGGCCAAGCCAGCGATTCAGACCGTGGTCGACACGGTGGGCGAGCCCTTGTTCAACGAAGTCCAGGCGGAAATTGCCAAAGCGCCGAAGTGAGCGGCCGCGCCCCTGCGGGGGCGCCGTCCCGTTATAGAATTCCCGTCCTTGGTCGCTGGATGCCGCTATGAGTTCTCGCCGTCGTCGTTCTCTGGAACGGGCCACGCTCTCCGATGTTGCCCGCAGCGCAGGCTGTTCGCTGATGTCCGCCTCACGTGCGCTGTCGCAACCCGAACGGGTGTCGGACGCCTTGCGCGAGCGCGTGATGGCAGCGGTCAAGACACTGGGTTACGTGCCGCATACCGCCGCGCGCAACCTTGCCAGCGCCCGGTCGAATCTGGTCGCGGTGATCATCCCATCGCTATCGAACGCGGTGTTCGTCGATACGGTCGAGGCCATTCAGCGTGTGCTGATGCCGGCTGGCTATGAGCTGATGATCGGTGTCAGCCATTACCACCCCGAAGAAGATGAGCGTCTGCTACGCGCCTATCTGGCGCATCAGCCGGCCGGACTGTTGGTCACCGGATTCGAACGCAGTGACGCCGCGCGCGAAGTGCTCGGCAGTTACAACAGCCCGATCGTTACCCTGATGGAGCTGAGTGATGCGGAGGAAGACTACTGCGTCGGCTTCTCACAGTACGAGGCGGGTGCGGAAATGACCCGCAAGCTGCTCGAACGCGGCTACCGCAATATCGCTTTCGCTGCCGCTCAGCTCGACCCCCGCACGCTGCAACGCGCCGAAGGGTATCGGCAGGCCATGCGCGACGCGTCGCGCTACGCCGCCGCGTTGGAATTGCTGACGCCTGAGGTTTCCTCCATTGGTTTGGGCGCGCAATTGCTGGACCGACTGCTGGCGCAGCATCCTCAGATCGATGCGATTTTCTTCAACAATGACGATTTGGCGCTGGGCGCGCTGTTCCGTGCGCGTCAGCTGCAGCTTGCCGTCCCGCAACGACTGGCGATCGCAGGCTTCAACGACCTGCCAGCGGCCGCCTGGATGCATCCGGCTCTGACGACGGTGCGAACCATTCGTGGCGAAATTGGCAAGCTGGCCGGGCAGATGCTGTTGAGCCTCATGCGTGGCGAAACTCCGTCGCAACGGCGGATCGACGTCGGATTCGAAGTGGTGATGCGCGAAAGTGCGTAGTTGGAGAGCCGGCAAGGGGACCTGCCGGCCGTATTGCTACTCGGCTTGCTGTGCCGCGGTGACCTGCTGAGCGATCTCGATCATCTGTTCGCGCATCCAGCGGTTGGCGGGGTCCTGATCGGTGCTTTCGTGCCAGTAGATGTGCGTCTCCAATGGCGGAATGTCCACCGGCAACGGGATCTGATGTAGATCGTGACGACGGGCGAAACGCTCTGGCACGGTGACCGCCATGTCGGTCTGCTGAATCACCTGAGTAGCCATCATGTAGTGCTGTGAGCGCAGGGCGATCTTGCGCTGCTGGCCCATCTTCCCCAGGGCCAGATCGACCATGCCCAGACCGCTGCGCCGGCTGGAGATGTGGATGTGCGACAGCGACAGGTATTCCTCGACGCTGAGCTTGTCCTTCGCCATTGGATGTCCACGGCGCATGGCGCATACGTAGCGGTCTTCCAACAGCTTGACGTGGCGAACCTGTGGGTCGGTATTGAGCGGCGCGTCCATGGCGAAATCCAGGCGGCCGGCGGCTAACTCTTTGGTGGTTTCGCGGCGCTTGGCCAGCATGCTTTCGATCTTCACATTCGGCGCCAGCCGTCGCAGCCGCTGGAACAACGGTGGCAGTACCACGGCCTCGGTAAGGTCGGTCATGCTGATGCGGAAAGTCTTGTTTGCCTGTAGCGGATTGAAGGTACGGCTTTCCTGCACCGACACCCGCAGTAACTGCAATGCGTTACGCACCGGCCCGATGATGTTCTGTGCCATCGGGGTCGGCACCATGCCTTGGGCGGTACGCACGAACAGCGGGTCGTTGAAGGTCTCGCGCAACCGTGCCAGGGCATTGGAGACGGCCGGCTGGGTGATGCCTACGATCTGCCCGGCGCGAGTCAGGTTGGCCTCGGTGTAGATGGCGTCGAAGACAATGAATAGATTCAGATCGACCTTGTTCAGGTTCATTGTTGTGCTCTCTGGCGTATATCGGAATTGGCCGATCATATATCGGTGATGAATGTTTATACACGAGGAAAATAGCTTAGATAAATCACTGAGCGTCCTCTAGCATTCAAAACTACAAAACATTACGTGCAGAAGGTCGCCATGAATTTCGCCTATTCCCCCAAGGTTCAAGAGCTGCGTGAGCGCGTCCAGGCGTTCATGGATGCCCATGTCTATCCTGCTGAAAAGATCTTCTACCAACAGGTGAGCGAGGGAGACCGCTGGCAGCCCACCGCGATTGTCGAAGAACTCAAGGCCAAAGCCAAAGCCGAAGGGCTATGGAACCTGTTCTTGCCAGAGTCCGAGCTCGGCGCCGGCCTGACCAACACCGAATACGCACCGCTGGCCGAGATCATGGGCAGCTCAGGTCTTGGCCCGGAGGCATTCAACTGCTCGGCGCCGGACACCGGCAACATGGAAGTGCTGGTGCGCTACGGCAGTGAAGAGCAGAAGAAGCAATGGCTTGAGCCACTGCTGCGTGGGGAAATCCGCTCCGCCTTCGGCATGACTGAACCAGGTGTGGCGTCTTCCGACGCCACCAACATGGAGGCTCGTGCGGTTCGCGAGGGTGATGAGTGGGTTATCAATGGTCGTAAATGGTGGACGTCCGGTGCCTGCGATCCACGCTGCAAGATCATGATCTTCATGGGCCTCACCAACCCGGATGCACCGCGCCACCAGCAGCATTCGATGATCCTCGTACCGATGGACGCGCCTGGCTTGAAGGTGCTGCGTCCGCTGCCGGTTTTTGGCTACGACGACGCGCCGCACGGCCACGCCGAAGTGTTGTTGGAAAACGTGCGGGTGCCGTACGAGAACGTGCTGCTCGGTGAAGGTCGTGGCTTCGAAATCGCCCAGGGTCGCCTTGGCCCAGGCCGTATCCATCACTGCATGCGTTCCGTCGGTGTCGCTGAGCGCGCGCTGAAGCTGATGTGCGAGCGATCGGTGAACCGTACTGCTTTCGGCAAGCCGCTGGCGCGCTTGGGGGCGAATTTCGACCACATTGCCGAATGCCGCATCGAAATCAACATGGCACGCCTGCTGACACTCAATGCGGCGTACATGATGGATACCGTGGGCAACAAGATTGCCGCCAGCGAGATCGCTCAGATCAAGGTGGTCGCACCTAACGTCGCGCTGAAGGTCATCGACCGCGCCATTCAGATCCATGGTGGTGCGGGTGTTTCCGAAGACTTCCCGCTGGCGCACTGGTGGGCGATGCAGCGCACCCTGCGCCTGGCTGACGGCCCGGACGAAGTGCATCGCGCATCGATTGCCAAGCACGAGTTGGGTAAGTATTTCCCGCGGGAAATGCTGCGTAGCCGCTGATTCCGGCTCGTTGTTGTTCAAAAGGCAAAGCCACATTCGGTGGCTTTGCCTTTTTTTGCCTGACCGCTTCGTTGATAGCAGGCGACTGAGTATGGCGTCCCACGTCGCAGCCTGGCACGCCTCAGGGGGCGACCGTCACCAGGTCCGGTGGGGTGTGCCGACCATAGGTGGCGACGATCAGCTCTCGGTAGCGTCGATAGACCCGCTCGTAGGCCTCCACGGCCTCGGCGCGGGGTTCGACAGCGGTCGTTTCGTCGAAGCTGACGCAACGCTCGCACAGCTCGTCAAGACTCGCCTGTGGATCGCTTTGCCGCGCATGACACCAGGCGGCCTGAATGGCACCGCCCAGCGCGGCGGCTTCGCTATAGGTGGTGCAGACCACCGGAGTCGCCATCATGTCGGCGATCATCTGCCGCCATAGCGGATTCTTCGCACCGCCACCGATCAGCTGGATCCGCTCGCTGCGAACACCGCTATCACGCAGCAGGTCCAGACCGTAGCGCAGGCCGAAGCTCACGCTTTCGACCACAGCGCGGCACAGGTTGGGGCGGGTGAGATTGCCGCTGGTCAACCCGTGCAGGCTGGCTGTGGCGTGGGGCAGGGCGGGAACCCGCTCGCCGTTGAGAAACGGCAACATGCAGACGCCTTCAGCACCGATCGGCGCCTGGGCCAGCAAAGCATTGAACTGCTCGAGATCCAGCTGCAGCAGGTCGCGAACGGCACCATTGGCATTGGTCAGGTTCATGGTGCAGATCAGCGGCAGCCAGCCACCGCTCGAGCTGCAAAAGGTTGCGACCGAGGGCTGCGGGCTGATACGTGGCTGGTCAGTATAGGCGTACAACGTGCCGGACGTGCCGAGGCTCATGGTGATCGCGCCGGTGCTGATATTGCCGGTGCCGATCGCGCCCATCATGTTGTCACCACCGCCGCTCGATACGATGGCGTGTGGGTTCAAGCCCAGGCGCTTCGCCAGCTCTGGGCGCAGCCGGCCGACGGGCTGGTCTGGCCCGATCAGCTCCGGTAGCGCTGCCTCGATGCGACCGCTTGGATCGATATGCCGCAGGATCTCGAAGTCCCATTCCCGGCTGCGCACGTTGAAGTAGCCGGTTCCGGAGGCGTCGCCGTATTCGCTGCAGCAGCGGCCCGTGAGCCAGTAGTTGAGATAATCGTGGGGCAGCAGGGTATGCGCGATGCGTTCGAACAGTTGCGGATGCTGTTCTTTCATCCAGAGGAGCTTGGAAACGGTGTAGCCCGGCGCAATGGCAACACCGAGGCGCTGTAGCGATCCGCTTTCGCCGCCCAGCCAGTCAAGTAGCCGTTGATTTTCAGCCGCTGATTCCGTGTCGCACCAGAGCTTGGCCGGGCGAAGCACCGCACCCTGTGCATCGAGCGTGACCAGGCCGTGTTGCTGGCCGGAAACGCCGATGCCCAATATCGCAGCGCCCGGTACGCCGGCCTCGCTCAAGGCCGCGGCGGTGGCCGTTTCGAAGGCGCAGGTCCACTGTTCGGTGCGCTGTTCGCGGCGGCCATTGGGGCCGCTGATCAGCTCATGGCTGGCTGAGCCCTGGCCTAAGACGCGGCCGCTGGAGGCATCGAGCAGCAGCGCCTTGGTGCCCTGGGTTCCGCAATCGATGCCGAGAAACATGGTGGCCTCCGTCAGCGTGTCAGCAGGAGATCTAGCGTGCCGCTCACGCCGAGCGTACGCAGCCGCAACAGGTTGCGCTCGAAGGCGTCGCGGAACGCCATGGATCGGGGAATCTGCGCGCCGAAGATCTCTTCGCGCCCGAGCAGTCGTTCGGCGAGGCCCTCGTCCTCTTCCACCAGCGCCTGGCAGAACTCGGCTCGCGGATCGGGAATTCGATAGCGGTCACCGTTCTCGTCGACGCCACGCAAGTACATGGCCCAGGCGGCCACCACCAGCGCGGCGCGGTCCAGCTCCGCGCCGTCGGCGATCAGACGGTTGATGGTCGGTACGGTGAACTTGGGAAATTTCGATGAGCCGTCGGAACAGACGCGCTCCAGCTGATCGGCGATGGCGCAATTGGAGAAGCGCTCGATCAGGGTCTGCTTGTACTCGGTCAGGTCGATGCCAGGCACGGGCGCCAGCTGCGGCGTGACGTCATCGTCCATGTAGCGACGGATGTACTCGACGAACAATGGATCGGCCATGGTCTCGTGGACGAAGCGGTAGCCGCGCAAGAAGCCCAGGTAGGTCAACGCCAGGTGGCTACCGTTGAGCAGCTTGATCTTCATCTCCTCATAGGGCGTGACATCGTCGGTGAACTGCACGCCGACCTTTTCCCAGGCCGGACGTCCGGCAACGAACTTGTCTTCCAGCACCCATTGCACGAAGGGCTCACAGACCACCGGCCAGGCGTCGTCGACATCGTGCTGCTGCCTGAGATCCTTGCGATGCGCGACGCTGGTCATCGGTGTAATCCGGTCGACCATGGCGTTGGGAAAGCTGACGTTGCCTTCTATCCAGCCTGCCAGCTCGGCATCGATCAGGTTGGCGAAGGCCAGGGTCGCCTTGCGGGTGACATCGCCATTGTGCGGCAGGTTGTCGCAGGACATGACGGTAAACGGCCCGCTGCCTTCGCTGCGACGTTTGGCCAACGCGGCGCAGAGTAGCCCGAATACGCTGATCGGCGCGCGCGGATGAGTGAGGTCATGCTGAATTTGCGGCAGTGTGGCGTTGAACTGGCCTGTGCTGTCATCCATGCAGTAGCCGCCTTCGGTGATGGTCAGCGAGACGATGCGAATGGCCGGGTCGGCCAGCCGGGTGACTACCGCTTCGGAGCCATCCTCGGTCACCAGCAGCATGTCGCGGATGCTGCCCATCACCCGCACCTCGGTGTCCGGCCGGTCATCCAGCTCGACCAGGGTGTAGAGGTAATCCTGCGATGCTAGAGCGTTGCGCATGGTGATCTCGCCCGCTCGGGTGCCGATACCGCAGATGCCCCAGTCGAGGCCTTCGCCCGTGTTCATCAGGGCGTCGGTGTAGGCCGCCTCGTGGGCACGGTGGAAACCGCCAACACCGATGTGGGCGATGCCAGTACGCACGGACTGCAGGTCATAAGAAGGCCGGACGATGGATGCCGGCAGCTGTGGCAGATTCTGTCGTTTCAACTTCATATCAGGCCTCGCGGGGCGTGAATTCAAAAAAACGAAGGCGTGACTCGCTGCGACTGGTCAACAGCGACGCGCCAGCAACCTGGTTCGGGCAGGAGCGGAAACTCAGGCGGCCTGTTGTAATGGCTGACCGACCGCCAGCCCGCTGCTGTCGAACAGATGGCAGTGAGCGGCGTCCAGCGTCAGCTGTAACGACTCGCCGTAGCGTGGCGTGAAATCGCCGCGGATTCGCATGGTGAGCGGTTCGCCGGCCTGGCTGATGACGTGGCAATAGGTATCGCTACCCAGCCGCTCACTGACGTCAGCTTTCACTTCCAACTGGCAGCTGCCATCGGTGCTGCGATTGAGGTGCTCCGGTCGAATGCCGAGCGTGACCGGATCGCCCGCAGTCAGCGTCGCGCCGCCCAGCGGCAGGAACAACTTGCAGTTGGCGTCTAGCTCGACTTCGCAGCCAGTTGCATCGACACGGCTGACCTTGCCTTTGAGAAAACCCATCTTCGGCGTGCCGAGAAAGCCCGCGACGAACAGGTTGGCGGGGTGGTGGTAGAGCTCCATGGGCGAACCGACCTGCTCGATGCGGCCACCGTTGAGTACCACGACCTTGTCGGCCAGGGTCATGGCTTCGACCTGGTCATGGGTGACGTAGATCATCGTCGCCTGCAGTTCCTGATGCAGGCGCGAGAGCTCCAGGCGCATCTGCACACGCAATGCCGCATCGAGGTTCGACAGTGGTTCGTCGAAGAGGAACACCTTGGGGTTGCGCACGATGGCGCGGCCGATGGCGACGCGTTGGCGCTGGCCGCCAGAGAGCTGACGCGGTTTGCGTTCAAGTAGCGGCTCGAGTTCGAGCGTGCGGGCCGCTGCTTCGATCTTGCGTGCCACCTCCTGCTTGTCCGCACCGGCAAGGTCGAGGGCGAAAGACATGTTCTTGCGAACTGTCATGTGCGGATACAGCGCGTAGGTCTGAAAAACCATGGCCAGGTCGCGCTTGGCCGGGCTGAGATCGGTGATGTCGCGGCCGTCGAGTTCGATCTTGCCGCTGCTGACTTCTTCCAACCCCGCAATCAGGCGCAGCAGGGTGGATTTGCCGCAGCCGGATGGGCCGACGAAGACGACGAATTCACGGTCGCGAATATCCAGGTCGATGCCCTTGATGATGTCGTTGCCGTCGAAGCTTTTCTTCAGGTTGTGGACTTTAAGGTCTGCCATGTTCGAATCCTTTTATTCTTGTCGATCTTGTTAATACCGAGGCGGCGAGCTATTTCACGGCGCCGAACGACAGGCCGCGAACCAGCTGCTTCTGGCTGATCCAGCCGAATATCAGGATGGGCGCGCAGGCGAGCGTGGAGACGGCCGAGAGCTTGGCCCAGAACAGCCCTTCTGGACTGGAGTAGGAGGCGATCAACGCGGTCAGCGGGGCGGCGTTCGAGGAGGTCAGGTTCAGCGACCAGAAGGCCTCGTTCCAACATAGGATCAGCGACAGCAGCATGGTCGAAGCGAGTCCGCCCTTGCTGATCGGCAGCAGCACGCGAACCATTTCCTGCATCAAGGTGGCGCCGTCCATTCGCGCCGCTTCGAGGATGTCGCGCGGGATGTCCTTGAAGTAGGTGTAAATCATCCAGACCAGGATCGGCAGGTTGATCAGCGTGTAGATAATGATCAGCACCGTACGGCTGTCGAGCAGGCCAAACTGCTTGGCCAGCAGGTAGATCGGCACCAGCACGCCCACTGGCGGCAGCATCTTGGTGGAGAGCATCCAGAGCAGCGTGCCCTTGGTCCGCTTGGTCTCGTAGAAGGCCATCGAATAGGCCGCAGGGACCGCGATCAGCATCCCGAGCGCGGTTGCGCCGAAGGAGATGGTTACCGAGTTCCAGGCGTACTTGAAGTAGCCGCTGCGGTCCTGGATGTGCAGGTAGTTCTCCAGCGTCGGGGTGAAAATGAACTGCGGCGGCGTCGCGAAGGCGTCGATCTCGGTCTTGAAGCTGGTCAGCAGCATCCAGAAAATCGGGAAGAACAGCAGCAGCGCCACGGCCCAGGCCAGCAACCCGACCACCAGGGTATTGAGGCGGCGACTTTGTTTGAGCGTCAGCATCGGTCTGTCCTCAGTATTTTTCGGTGAGATTCTTGCCGAGCATCCGCACCAGGATGATCGCCGCGATATTGGCGATCAGCACTGCGATCAGGCCGCCGGCCGATGCCATGCCGACGTCGAATTGCAGCAGCGCCTGGTTGTAGATCAGGTAGGCAAGGTTGGTCGATGCGTAGCCGGGACCACCGCTGGTGGTAGTGAAGATTTCGGCGAACACCGACAGCAAAAAGATCGTCTCGATCATCACCACCACCGCGATCGGTCGCGCCAGGTGTGGCAGGGTCAGGTGCCAGAAGATGGCGATCGGGCCAGCGCCATCGAGGCGGGCGGCTTCCTTCTGCTCCTGGTCGAGGGACTGCATGGCCGTCATCAGGATCAGGATCGCGAAGGGCAACCATTGCCAGGAGACGATGATTACGATCGACGCCAGCGGGTGCTGGGCCAACCAGTCCACCGGCTGCGCGCCGAAGAATTTCCAGACGGCGGCGAGAATTCCGGAGACTGGATGGTAGATCAGGTTCTTCCAAACCAGGGCGCTCACCGTGGGCATGATGAAGAACGGCGAAATCAGCATGACGCGCACGATGCCGCGACCGGCAAAGTCCGCTGCTTCCAGCAGGGCGGAAATCAGCACGCCGAGGACCACGCTGATCAGCAGCACGCTGCCGACCAGAATCAGCGTGTTGACCATGCCGGGCATGAAGCCGGCGTCGGTCAGGAAATACTCGAAGTTCTCCAGCCCGACGAAGTCGTTTTCTCCGGGATAGAGCAGGTTGTAGCGAATCGTCGAGAAGTAGATGGTCATCGCCAGCGGCACCAGCATCCACAGCAGCAGAAGCGCAACGGACGGACTGACGAGGAACCAGCTGGGTCCGAACCGTCGTGGCTTGCGCTCGTTCGCCGTGTCGGTGACGGGGACCTTGGGCAAGGCTGTGGTAGTGGTGGCCATGGGCGTGCTCCGGATGAAAGAAGGCCATAAGGGCTCAGGCGAGCCCTGTCCGATGGAGTGCCTACTTGGGATAGCCGGCGCGCTTCATCTCACGGGCGGTGGACTGCTGGACCGCGGTGAGCATCTGCTCGACCGGCATCTGGCCGGTCAGCGCGGCGGAGAACATCTTGCCGACCTGGGTACCGATGGCCTGGAACTCTGGAATGGTCACCAGCTGGATGCCGACATAGGGCACCGGCTTGGTCGACGGCGAGGCGGGATCAGCCTGCTTCAGCGACTCCAGGGTGATCTGGGCAAAGGGCGCAGCGGTCATGTATTCGTCGCTGTAGGTCGATTCGCGGGTGCCCGGCGGTACGTTGGCGACACCATCGGTTTCGGCGACGAGCTTGGCATAGTCTTTCGAGGTGGCCCAGGCGGCGAAGGTCTTGGCGGCGTCTTTCTGCTGCGAACTGGTCGGAATCGCCAATGCCCATGAATACAGCCAGGCCGAGCCCTTGTCAGTCTCCTGCTGCGGCGCGAAGGCGAAGCCGACCTTGTCGGCGACCTTGCTTTGCGATGCGTCGGTGACGAAGGAGCCGGCAACCGTCGCATCGACCCACATGGCGCACTTGCCGCTGTTGAACAGTGCCAGGTTTTCGTTGAATCCGTTGCTGGACGCACCCGGCGGGCCGTATTTGCTCAGCGTATCGACGTAGAACTTGGCCGCCTTGGTCCACTCCGGACCGTTGAATTCGGGTTGCCACTTCTCATCGAACCAGCGCGCGCCGAATGAATTGGCCACAGTGGTCACCAGCGCCATGTTCTCGCCCCAGCCAGCCTTGCCGCGCAGGCAGATGCCGTATTGGTCTTCTCCCGGCTTGTGCAGCTTCTCGGCGAACTCCGCCATCTGCGCCCAGGTGGGATGCTCGGGCATCTCCAGGCCTGCCTGCTTGAACAGATCGGTGCGGTAGTAGGTCATCGAGCTTTCGGCATAGAACGGCAGGGCGTACAGGGTGCCATCGACCGAAAGACCTTCGCGCACCGAGGGAAAGACATCGTCGAGGTCGTAGTCGTCGGGCAGATCGCTCATCGGTGCAAGCCAACCCTTGTCGCCCCAGAGCGACGCTTCGTACATGCCGATGGTCAGCACATCGAACTGGCCGCCGTCAGTAGCGATATCGGTGGTCAGGCGTTGGCGCAGGACGTTTTCTTCCAGCACCACCCAATTGAGCTTGATGTCGGGGTTCTTTTCTTCGAAGGTCTTGGACAGGCGCTGCATGCGGATCATGTCCGCGTTGTTGACCGTCGCGACAGTTACGGTTTCGGCGGCCTGGGCCATGCCGAACGAGGCGATGCAGGCCGTGCCGAGCAGCAAGTGTGAAATCTTCATTCTTGAACTCCTCTTCCACGGCAGAGCGGTGGAAGTCGCTTATTGTTTTTGTTGTTGCCCGCGTACTGCGCTACGGGCGGCTCGCGAGCATTACAACGCCGGTAGTGTGCGGGCGACAAAGCCCTGACTACACTTCGAACAATACTTTTTTGCACTGAGTTTGAGCGTTCTTGTTGCCTGGATAGACTCAAGATTGAGTCGCGCCAGCGGCTCAAGCGCGAGGGTTTTCCGAGTTCGGTCGGGGGCCTTCGAACGAGTCGGAGCGCGGGTGCACGATGGGTGGCAGCGGCCGGATGCGTATCAGCTGGCCAGGTTCTGCTCGGTGAGGCGCTGCTCGACCAGACGGCGATAGCACGACGGCGTCATGCCTTTTAGCTGCTGGAAGCGGCGATTGAAGTTGGACAGGTTGTTGAAGCCCGACTCGAAGCAGACGTCGGTGACCGGCTTGTCCTGATCCAACAGTAGCTCGCAGGACTTACTGATGCGCAGGCTGTTGACGAATTCGACGTAGCACCGGCCGGTCGCGCGCTTGAAGAAGCGCGAAAAGTAGGTGGGCCTCATACCGAGGTGGCTGGCCACCTCTTCAAGCGGCAGTTCGCGCATGTAGTTATCGAAGATGTAATTGACCGCCATGTTGGTGCGGTCGGCATGGTGTTCGTCGCTCAGTTGTGCCGACGTCGCGCCGGACAGCAGCTGATAGTCGTCACAGCGGGCGAGCAGTTCGAGCATGATCAGAAAGTAGCCGAGGCGGGTGGCGCCGCGGCTGTCAGCGATCTGCTGCATCAGCTGGCGCGCCTGGGTGATGGTCTGCGGGCAGCGGAACTCGATCCCGTAGCGAGAGCGTTCGAGCATCGGTGTGAAGCCGCGCAGCTCGGAGAAAACGTTATGGCCTGCCTCGAACAGCTCATCGGTGAAATTGACCAGCATGTCGCGCTTGGTCACCACTTCGCCTTCCTCGACCTGGCTGATCCAGTTGTGTGGCAGGTGCGGGCCGGTCAGAAACAGGCTGTCCGGAGCGAAGTTGCCAACGTAGTCGCCGACGAAGACCTTGCCGGAGCTGGCGACGATCAGGTGCAGTTCGTATTCCTTGTGGTTGTGCCAGCGCACCAGCGGGCAGGGGAAACCATGTTCACGGTAGATCAGCGAGTTGCCGTGGTGGTCATCCATCAGCTCATAGGATGGGTCGGTGATCTTCAGCGCTTTCATGCAGGTTCCGTCGTCCTAAAAAGTCCTCTGGGTTTATAGACGTTCGTGAAGCTACGGCCAACCGGTCAGATGATTTCGTATCGGTAAGGCAGCTCGGGACCACGTCTGGAGCAGGTGATCGATGCCGCCTGCATCGCGAAACTCAACATCGCTTCCAACTGACCAGGCTCTATGTCCGCCAATGCGCCTGGGGAATTCAGGCCCTGCTCGTGGAGGTAGCTCAGCAACGCCGCTTGAAAGGTATCGCCGGCACCCACGGTGTCGCGCACCGTGACGGTTCTGGCCGCCGCATACAGCGCGCCATGACGCCGACTGAACAGCTGCGCGCCTGCGCCACCGCGGGTCAGCAGCACCAACTCGCAGCTTCCTTGCAGCCACCGCTGGGCGATAACGTCAGGTGCTTCGCCGGGATAAAGCAGCGCCAGATCTTCATCGCTAACCTTGATCAGGTGTGCGTGCTCGGCAAAGGCCTCGACCCGCTCGCGCCAGCGCAGCACGTCCGGTTCGACATTGAGGCGGATATTCGGGTCCAGGGAAATCAGACGATTGCTGCTTTCGCGGCGTACCAGCGCCAGCAAAGTGTCGGCGATCGGCGCGGTCACCAGCGAATAGGAGCCGACATGAATGCCACGGATATCCTCGCCAAGCGAGGCGAGATGCTCATCGCGTGGTAAGCGGTCGGCGCAGCCTTCGCCACGGAAACTGTAGACCGGCACGCCGCCGGCCCCGAGTGCGACCATCGCGAGGGTGGTGGGCGCATCGAAAGCCGCCAGATAACGGCAATCAACACCTTCCTCTTCGAGCACCTGGCGCAGCTGCTGGCCCAGGTGATCGCTGGATATGCCGGTGAACAGTGCGCAGGGCGTTCCCAACCTGGCCAGCCCGACGGCAACGTTGAAGGGAGACCCGCCGGCGACCGCCTCTAGATTCAAGCGGTTGTTACGAGTGCCCGAGGGCGTCGCAAATACGTCGAACAGGGCTTCGCCACAGACCAGGTACATAGGATATTTCCGATGCCGTAAATCCCCAGAGCTTAGTCGCGGTACGTGCCGTGTGACAGTACGACACAGGCTTTCCACCAATACGATTTTGCACTGGTGGTTGGCGGTTCAGTACACCCACACTTCGACCCGCCGGTTCTTGATGCGGCCGCTCTCACTGTTCGACGCCACCGGAAGTTGTTCGCCTAACCCGTTGATATCCCTTACGAGTATGCCTCCACGGGAAAGCTCGCGACGGACCGCCATCGCCCGCAGTTTGGACAGAAGAGCGGTGCGTGTCGGGTCGCCTTTCGCGTCACCGAAGCCCACCAGCACCGCTGCGTTCATTATTTTGTCCGTGCCTCGCAGATAATCGATCAGGCGACCGATATCGCGCTGAGCCTTGTTGTCCAGGCGCGCACTGCCTTCGTCGAAGCGAAAGTTGACGGTCAGTCGCTGCGCTGTATTGGCCAGGGCCTGGTAGGGCGGAGGCATGTCCGTCTGCGCTGGCAGTTTGATCGCGGTAATCGCCTGTGCGATGTAGCCGGATTGCGCAACGATGGCTTGGCCAGCGGCGCTGTGGACGAAGTCGAGGTAGGCGCGGGTCCACTCCGACTGCCGACCCGGATCGGCATAGAAGAACAGGCGACGCGACAATGGATAATCTTCGGTTGCGACCAGCGCCGTGGAGGGCAACATCGGCTGTGAGTTGCCGTCGGCTATCGCCAGAGCTTTTGAACGACCGACCGAGGCGAGACCGACAAATCCGATTGCGCCGGGACGGGTGCTGACCGTGTTCGACAGTTGGTCGTTGGACTCGTAGCGTGCGGCACTTCCGGCCAGCGTCTTGCTCTGCCTGGCAAGCACCAACTCCTTGAAGGTGTCATAGGTACCGGACTGATCATCGCGTGCATGCAGTTCGACTGCTAGATTGTCGCCGCCCAGCTCGCGCCAGTTGCGGACCTCGCCGGCAAAAAGCCTGGCGACCTGCTCGACGCTGAGTGAAGCGATCCGGTTGCCCGGGTGAACGATGATCGCCAGTCCATCGATGGCGATGATCTGCTCGGCCTCTGCACCACGTATATTGCCCAGCGTGGCAAGGCTATCGAATTCACTGTCCTTGATCGGTCGTGAGGCGGCCGCGAGATCGGCGGAGCCGTCCTTCAGCCCGGCGAATCCGGTTCCTGTCCCGTGGGCCGCAACCAGCGCGTGGACTGTACGACCGGAATCGTCGGTGCCACTGACGCGCTGCTCGTTCTCGCGCCCAGCCGGAGCAATCCGTACGGCCGTCAGCCCCTGCGCTTCGAAGAACCCGGCGATCAACATCGGGGCGAGCTTCGCGCCGACGGTGTTCGACCCTTGTATGCGCAAGACCGGACTGTCGTTCACAGGCGGCGCCGGCATGGCAGCTTCGCTCGCTGACATCGGCCCGATGCTGAGCAGGCCGAGAAACGCTAAGCGCAGCACCCGTTTCCCTGTAGTGCGTGCGGACGCAGAAAATGCCATGCAGCGACTCCCTTTCAAAGAAGCGGGGAGATTAAGAAGCTTTGTTTGCCGTTATGTGACGGCCGGTCGCGAACTTGCCGATATGAGCAATGCTTGGCAGTTTCAGTCGCCCGACTCGATGCACCGTGCATCGAGTCCAGTCAAGGCTGTCACTTCAGTTCGATCCAGACCGGGCAATGGTCGGAAGGTTTCTCCATGCCGCGGATGTCGTAATCGACGCCACAATCAATGACGCGCTCATGCAGGCCGGTGGTCGTCAGAATCAGGTCGATACGCAGTCCTCGGCGGGGATCGTCCTCGAACCCACGGCTGCGGTAGTCGAACCAGCTGAAACGATCGGCAACCTCGGGATTGAGCGTACGGAAGCTGTCCTGCAGGCCCCAGTTCTTCAGGCGTGCCAGCCATTCGCGCTCTTCCGGCAGGAAGCTGCACTTGCCTGTGCGCAGCCAGCGCTTGGCGTTCACTTCACCGATGCCGATGTCGCAATCTTCCGGCGAAATATTGAAGTCGCCCATCACGGCAACTGACTGATCGGGAGTGAAACGCTCTTCCAGCAATGCTTGCAGGTCCGCGTAGAACTTGGTTTTGGCGGGAAACTTAGTGGGATGGATGCGGCTTTCTCCCTGCGGAAAATAGCCGTTCATGACAGTGACCGGTTGGCCATCGCCATCGGCGAAGCGACCCCAGATGAAGCGCTTCTGCGACTCCTCGCCATCGCCAGGAAAGCCCTTATGGATTTCCAGAGGCGCGTTGCGAGAGAGCAACGCGACGCCGTAGTGCCCTTTCTGACCGTGAAAGTGGACGTGATAGCCGAGGGCTTCGATCTCGGCCTGGGGGAACTGCTCATCGGCCACCTTTGTTTCCTGCAAGCCGATAACGTCCGGCCGATGCTTGTCGATCAGTGCAGCCAGTTGGTGAGGTCTTGCGCGTAACCCATTGATATTGAAGGATACAATTTTCATTTGGTTCAGGCCCCGGCAAAACCGAGATTCTAATCGTTTCGAGCGGCCCGCTGCGAGCCGTATCAGTAGAGCCGGCTATAAACACGCCTAGATGCAGCACGGCAGCGATGCCGGTGCTAACGTGAGTTCAGGCTCTACAACAATAAAGATCAAAGAGAACCGCCATGCCGATTCCCGCGGAAGTACGAATGCTGGACAGTGGTTACGCCAGGGAAGCTCGCTCGCTCCTGTACAACGCCTATCGACACGAACCCACCTTTGCGTACCTGTTCGAGTCCGATCGGCCGGGCTACGACCAACGAGTGCGCGCAACGGTACGTGAGTTGGTGAATCAACACCTTCTACAGGACCAGCCTTCGCTAGGTTTGCTGGTAGACGATCGGCTGATCGCCGTCGCGCTGATCGCGCCGCCGCAGCGGCGCCTCGACATCACCGAAAGCTGGGCATGGCGCATGCGTATGTTGTTGACTGCCGGCTTTCGCTGCACCCGACGCTATCTCGATTACCACGCCGCGGTGCTGGGCTGCCTGCCGCCGGGCACCCTCCATGTATTACCGATGATGGCCGTCCACCCGCAGTATCAAGGGCAACACTATGGCGAGCAGCTTCTCGAGGCATTGCACAACTGGTGCGCCGCCGACACCACCTCGCAGGGATTGGTGATCGATACCGGGAATCCTCGTTACCTGCACTTTTACGAACGGCAGGGCTATCAAGAGCTTGGCCAGGTGGCCATCGGGCCGGTGGTCGAACATGTGTTTTTCCATCCAGCGCCGCGTCAGGTTGAAGCCAATAGCGGTTGACCGCGAATTTTGCTGGCCGTCCAAAGTCCAACTGATGGATGTCCGATGAAGTTTTCCAATGCCCTGCCTGACGCTGTACGTGCCGTGCCATACGCCTCGATGCCAACCCCGAGCTTCGGCGCGCGTCGTGCTAGCATCGCTCGCCATGCGCTTATTCTCCATGAGTCGAATCCTTCCGACCGGCTTTGCCCTGTTCGTTTCTACCGGTCTCTGCGCCGCGGAGCTCGACGTCAGCGTCGAGCCCTCGAACCGTGCACTGCGTGAAAACGTCGAAAGCTACATTGGCGATCTGGGCGATCGTAACGAGGCGGAACTGCTGCGTTATAGCCGCATCGCCCAGGAGCAGGCGGAAAAAGCACTCCAGGCCCTGGGGTATTACAGCGGCAAGATCGAATCTCAGGTCAGTGGTGGCGAGAACCCGCAGCTGAGGTTACGTATCCAGCCCGGCGAGCCGGTTCGACTGCGCAGCATCACCGTACGTGTGGACGGGCCGGCCGCCGATTTGCGCACCTTCCGCGTGCCTCGCAAAACGCTCAAGAGCGGGGAGGTGCTCAACCATGGCCAGTACGAGGAGGTGAAGCAGCAGATCCTCAACCAGGCTTCACGCTACGGTTTCTTCGATGGCCGCTTCAAAACCCAGCGCCTTGCCATCGATCCCGCTGTGAACGCCGCCGACGTCGAACTGGTATTCGAGAGCGGCCCACGCTACCTGTTGGGCGATGTGCGCTTCGAGGGAGATTCTCCCTTTGATCCGGATCTGCTGGCCCGCATGGTGCCATTCGAAGCCGGTACGCCTTACGACTCGGAACTGGTCGCTGATTTGAATCAGGCGATGCAATCCAGTGGTTACTTCGAAGGGGTGCGAGTCGATGCCAATCCGGCCAACGCCGAGCAACGGCGCATTCCTGTTGCGGTACAGCTGACCACGCGCGACCCCAGAACACTTGGGCTCGGGCTTGGATTTTCCACCGATGTGGGCCCACGCATGCGTCTGGATTTTCTGCGTCATTGGGTCAATCCGCAGGGTCATAGCTACGGGCTCGAAACGGAACTCTCGGCGCCGCGGCAAAATATCGGACTCTGGTACGACGTGCCGCTGGATCCGCCGCTGACCGACAAGTTGCGCTATGCCGCCGGTTATCAGTTCGAAGAGCTGGCCGACAGGGATAGCCAGAGTCGGCTGCTGACGGTCGGCCCCGAGTGGCACCGTAAACTGCCCAGCGGGTGGAAGCGGGTCTGGGCACTGAAATGGCGACACGAACAGTACGAGCTCGGGGACGATTCTGGCGTCAGCACGCTGCTGATGCCGGGCGTTGCCTACAGTTATTTGCGCAGCGACAACCGCATCGATCCCAGCCGCGGCTACCGTCTGGAATTCGAGTTGGCCGCGGCCAAGGAGGGGCTGCTGTCCGATGCGGATCTGATCCATGCGAACACGACGGTCAAGGGTTTGATCACCCTCGCCGAACGCCATCGTTTCTTGGGCCGTGTTCAGGTCGGCGGAAACTGGACCAACGAATACACCAAGGTACCGCCATCGCTGCGCTATTTCGCCGGTGGGGATCAGAGCGTACGTGGCTATGACTATCAGAGCTTGTCGCCGACCAACTCCGATGGCGACAAGATTGGCGGGCGCTACCAGTTGGCGGTCAGTGCCGAATACCAGTACTCGCTGACGGACAAGTGGCGGGTCGCGACCTTCGTCGACCAGGGCAACGCGTTCAACTCCTTGGAGCTGCCATCGCTGAAAAGCAGCGTCGGGCTCGGCGTTCGCTGGGTTTCGCCGGTCGGGCCGATCCGCGTCGATCTGGCGCACCCACTCGATGACGAGGGGGGCGTGCGGCTGCATTTTTCCATGGGGCCGGAACTTTGAAGTCTACGGCACGAGTCATTCGTTGGGCGCTGTTGGGTCTTCTGGCCTTGCTGCTCCTGACTCTGCTGGCCGTAGTCCTGGTGCTTGGCACCAGTGTGGGCAGTCGGTGGGCCTTGAGCCAGGTCCCCGGAGTGCAGGTCGAGCAGTTTCGCGGGCGCCTTGGTGGCGATTGGCAGGCGCAGCGGCTGACCTGGGAGCAGGACGGCAGCCGCGTCGAGGTGCAGTCGCCGCGAATGGCATGGTCACCGCTATGCCTGCTCCGCATGACGCTGTGCGTCGAGGAGCTGGTCGTCGGCGATATTGATCTGCGGTTCCCACCGACGCAGGAGGATGCTGCGCCCAGTGAGCCGTTCAGCCTGCCCGACATCAAGTTGCCGCTGCGATTGCGAGTCGAACGGATCGAGATCGGCAGGCTTCGGTTGAATGATGTCGAGCAGTTGCAGCGCCTGCAGCTGCGCGCGGATTGGCGTCAGGACGGCCTGGATATCCAGGCGCTGCAGCTGCGCCGCGAAGACCTCTCGCTGGACATGGCTGGTCGCCTGCAACCGAGCGGCGACTGGCCGCTGGAACTGGCCGGCGATGCAGCGGTGCGCTCGCCCGATGGGCAACCCTGGGCGCTGAAGATTGCGCTGGATGGCGAATTGCGCGAGCACCTGATGCTGGACGTCGAAAGCCAGGGCTATCTCGACGGCACGCTCGGAGGTTGGATACGTCCCTTGGAGTCGGATTTGCCGGCGAATCTGCTGCTGACGGTGGAGCGCTTCAAAGCCGCGGAAGAGCTCCCCGATGCGCTGCGTCTGGACACGCTTGACCTGACCGTTGCTGGCGATCTGCAGCGTGGCTATCGGCTGGTCGGCGAGGGGAGTTTGCAAGGCGAGGGCGGTGCGGTCGGCATCGCCCTGAATGCGCTGGTCGACAAGATCCATGCGCAGGTCGAAGCGTTACAGCTTGAGGCCGGCGAGGGGCAACGGCTCAGCTTGAGTGGCCAGGCGGACTGGCAGGAAGGACTGCAGGGGGAGGGTGAGCTGGCCTGGCGCGACTTCCCATGGCGTCGGTTGTATCCGGACATGGAAGAGCCCCCCGTGACACTTCGCACGCTCAATGCGCAGCTGCAATACGACAGGGGCAACTACCTGGGCAACTTCGATGCAGCGCTGACCGGCCCGTCGGGCGATTTCACCTTGCGAAGTCCTATCAGCGGCGATCTCGAAGAGGTGCATCTGCCGCAGCTCGAATTGCGTGCCGGACAGGGCCGAGCCGACGGGAATCTCAGCGTGGGCTTCGCCAACGGTGTCGATTGGAACACCACGTTGGATCTCAGCGAGTTCGATCCGTCGTATTGGGTTACGGAACTGCCGGGACGGTTGAAAGGCACGCTCAGCAGCCGCGGCGCAATGCGTGATGAACAGCTGCAGGCCGAGGCTCGTCTTGATCTGGACGGTACGTTGCGCCAGCAACCGCTGAATCTTCAGCTGGAGGCGAGCGGGCAGGGTGCCACCTGGGACGTTCCCCGTATGGACTTGCGCCTCGGCGACAACCGGATCCAGGGTAACGGGCGCTGGGCTGAAACCTTGCAGGCAAGCCTCGAGCTGGATTTGCCGCGTTTGGCGCAGCTTTGGCCTGATCTCCAAGGCCAGCTCGCCGGCAACCTCAGCCTGGCGGGCACGCCGGCCGCCCCCCAGGGCGAGCTGACGCTTGATGGCCGCCAAATCGCGTTCCAGGACAATCGCTTGGATCGTCTGCAACTGGCCGCGAACCTCAAGGAAGGCGAGCGCGGCCAACTGCAACTCACCGCCACGGGGTTGCAGGCGGGGGATACCGATCTGGGGCAGCTGCACATAAATGCCGAGGGGACTCGTCCGGCGCATCAGGTCAGTCTGAGCCTGCAAGGGCCGCTGCTCGATTTGTCCTTGGGGCTGGATGGCGGATTGCGTGGAGAGGATTGGCGAGGGCGCCTGCTGCGAGCCGAACTGAATGCTAAGGGACAGCAGTGGACACTTGAGCAGCCGGCCACCCTGCAGCGCTTGGCCAGCGGTCGGGTGACCTTGGGCGCACATTGCTGGGGATCGGGTCCGGCCACGCTCTGTGCCGAGGATCAGCGGCTAATGCCCGATCCGCAACTGCGTTACCGGCTGCGTGATTTTCCACTGGAATCACTGGCCGCTTACCTGCCCGACAATCTGCTCTGGCAAGGGGAGGTCAATGCCGACCTGTCGTTGGACCTGCCGAATGCGGGTCCCAGCGGGAACGTTCGAGTCGATGCGGGGCCCGGCACCTTGCGTATGCGCGACGGCGAACAGTGGTTGGACTTTCCTTATACAACCCTGGCACTGAACAGCGAGCTTACGCCGCGGCAAGTCGACAGCCGCTTGCGCTTCGAGGGTGGGGAACTCGGCGAGCTCGACGTGCAACTGCGGGTCGATCCGAGTACCGAGGCCAAGGCCATCTCCGGCTCGTTCCGTCTGAGCCGTTTCGATCTTTCCGTAGCCAGGCCCTTCGTGGCTCAAGTCGAGCGATTGAGCGGACAGCTGAACGGCAATGGCGAGTTATCCGGCAGCTTGCAACAGCCGCAGGTCAACGGTGAGCTGAGACTGAGCGACGCGGAGATTGCCGGCAGCGAGCTGCCCGTCAGTTTCGAGCAGCTTCAGGTACGGGCCACCATCGAGGGTGAGCGCTCGCGAGTCGATGGCGACTGGCGCAGCGGTGAGCAGGGGCGAGGGGAGATTGCCGGCACCCTGGATTGGGGCGATGCGCTGGATCTGGATCTACGCGTGAGGGGCAGCCGGCTGCCGGTGATCGTCGAGCCTTACGCCGAGCTCGAGGTCGAGCCGGATCTGCGTCTTGAGCTGGCCGGTGATCAATTGGCGGTGAGCGGCAAGGTGCGCGTACCGCGCGGTGATATCACCGTGCGCGAGTTGCCACCTTCGACCGTTCGGGTTTCCGAAGACGCCGTGATCATCGGTGCGGATACCGAAGAAGCCCAGGCACCGATGGCCATTCGCATGGATATCGATGTCGAAGTGGGCGAGGACCGCTTGCGATTCAAAGGCTTTGGTCTCACGGCCGATTTAGCGGGCTATGTACACATCGGCGACAACCTAGACACACGCGGCGAGCTCAATCTCAACAATGGTCGATATCGTGCTTACGGCCAGCGCCTGACCATTCGCCGTGCTCAGCTGTTGTTCACGGGTGTGCTGACGCAACCATTCCTGAATATCGAGGCCATACGACGGATCGAGTCGGACAACGTCATCGCCGGTTTACGCATAACCGGTAGCGCCGAACAACCGAGGGTCGACGTGTTCGCCGAGCCGGCGATGAGCCAGGAGCAGGCGCTGTCGTATCTGGTGCTCGGACGGCCTTTGGGCACCGATGAGGGTGAAAACAACATGTTGGCGCAGGCGGCGCTAGGGCTTGGTCTGGCGGGTAGCTCGTCGATTACCGGCAATGTTGCCCAGCGTCTGGGCATTCAGGATTTCCAGCTCGACACTGAAGGTCGTGGCACGGAAACCAGCGTCGTCGCCAGCGGTCGTCTTACCGATCGATTGACGCTTCGTTACGGTGTTGGGGTGTTCGAATCGGCCAACACCGTTGCCCTGCGCTATCAATTGACCAAGCGGATATTTCTCGAGGCTGCGAGCGGGCTGGCCAGTTCGCTCGACCTCTTCTATCGACGCAACTTCTAGCCGCTCATGCAGCGATACCGCCTGCAAAAAAAACGCACCGAATTCGCTGGCGGCATCGCAGCGCTGAGCTACGCTGGTGAGCTTACGTAACCGGCAATCAGGGCTCCGCTCATTCGGTGACCTGCGAGTCGCTCAAGGCTGCGAAAAGCACCTGTCAACGGTGTCGCGCCAAGCACTCGTGGTGATGGTAGGATCGCTCGGTCGCTCCTCGCATGACGGCTGACGCAAGGCTCTAGCATGAGTTTTGCAGGTTGCCGGTAGTACCCAGCACATTGAAGTCGGGGTCATTACCGAGTCGCTTCGGCAGGGGATGGAAATGTGGCGTGTGCGCTGCATTTGTATTTCGCTCCGGCGCGGGCCGCTCGGGCAAGGATGTCTAACATAATTAATAAGGGTGCCTTGAATGGAATTCCTGCAAAACCTGGTCAACAACATTAACGGTCTCGTCTGGGGACCACCCATGCTGGTGCTGATCCTCGGTACCGGTCTCTTCCTTATGGTGATGCTCAAGTTCGTGCCGCTGGCGCATATTGGCACCGGCTTCGCATTGATCTGGCGCGGGCGCGTAAAAGGCGACGAGGAGACGGGTGAGATCAGCCCATTCCAGGCGCTGATGACCTGTCTGGCCGCCACCGTCGGCACTGGAAACATCGCCGGTGTAGCCACGGCGATCTTTCTCGGCGGCCCGGGTGCGCTGTTTTGGATGTGGTGTACCGCGCTGGTCGGCATGGCCACCAAGTACTGCGAAGTCGTTCTGGCGGTCCATTACCGCGAGAAGGATGACCGTGGCGAGCATGTCGGCGGGCCGATGTATGCCATCAAGAACGGTCTGGGCAAGCGCTGGTTGTGGCTCGGCAGCGCCTTCGCCATTTTCGGTGGTCTGGCTGGGTTCGGTATCGGCAACATGGTGCAGGTGAACAGCATGGCACTTGCGCTCGAGGCCACATTCTCCGTACCTCTGTGGGTCACCGGTCTGGTTGCCATGCTGTTCGTGGGCTTGGTGATCCTGGGCGGTATCAAGCGCATAGGCGCTGTGGCAGCGGCGCTGGTGCCGTTCATGTGTGTGGCTTACATCATCGCTGGCATCACGGTGCTGGTGGTGCACGCCTCGGAAATTCCTGCTGCATTCGACCTGATCTTCACCCACGCGTTCTCGCCTATCGCGGCCACAGGCGGCTTTGCCGGCGCGGCGGTCATGGCAGCGATTCGTTTCGGTGTCGCGCGGGGTATCTTCTCCAATGAGGCAGGCCTCGGCACTGCCGGCATCGCTCAGGCCGCCGGTACCACCAGAAGCTCGGTACGCTCAGGCATGATCGGGATGATGGGCACATTCATCGATACTCTGATCATCTGCACCATCACGGGTCTGGCGATTATCTGCTCCGGTGTCTGGACCGGAGGCGAAAGCGGTGCTGCACTCTCCGCCGCAGCCTTTGAATCAGCCATGCCGGGAGTTGGCGGGGCGCTACTGACCGTCGCACTGGTGGTGTTTGCTTTCACCACGGTTCTTGGCTGGAGCTACTACGGCGAGAAATGCTGGGAGTTCCTGGTCGGCACCAAGGCGATCTGGCCGTTCCGTATCATCTGGGTGCTGGCAGTGCCGTTCGGTGCGATCGCGCAGCTGGATTTCGCCTGGCTACTGGCCGACACCCTCAACGGCCTGATGGCGATTCCCAACCTGGTTGCGCTGCTGCTACTGAGCCCGGTAGTGGTCAAGCTGACCAAGGAATATTTCGCCCGTAATCAGGCTGCGTGATCAATCCAGGCCGCGAGTGTTCTTCTCGCGGCCCATTCCAACTAGGAGTTCACATGACTGAAGTAACCCTCAGGGGCAACCCGATCCAGGTGGCCGGCGTTTTTCCGCAGGCGGGTCAGAAGGCTAAGCCGTTCAGCCTGGTCGGTGGCGACCTGGCTGATGTCACGCTGAGCAGCTTTGCTGGCAAGCGCAAGGTGCTGAACATCTTTCCGAGCATCGATACGCCGACGTGCGCCACCTCGGTACGCAAGTTCAACGCTCAGGCCAACGAGCTGGCCAATACCGTTGTGCTGTGCATCTCTGCGGACCTGCCGTTCGCGCAGAAGCGATTTTGCGGGGCAGAAGGACTGGAGAACGTAGTCAACCTGTCGACTATGCGCGGTCGGGAATTTCTCGAGGATTATGGCGTGTTGATCGCCACTGGCCCGCTTGCTGGTGTAAGCGCGCGGGCCGTCGTCGTGCTGGACGAGCAGGACCAGGTGCTGCACAGCGAATTGGTCGCCGAGATCGGTACCGAACCGAATTATGAAGCGGCTATTGCGGCCCTCAAGTAATTACGATCGATAGGAAGCGGTGCAACGCCGCTTCTTTTTCTTCCCGAATCTGGCGACAAAAATCTAGCCCGCACACCCTTTTCGCTTGCCATTAATCAATTGGCTGAATCGTGCTGCTAACGCTTAGCTTGAGCTATCAAGCGCTCTGCAGACGCAACGGCGTCACGCGATGGCGTTAGGCCAGATTTTTTATTTTGCTACAAAATCTTTTCGTGCCGCTGCGGTCAGAGCATTCGTTGCCTATTGAATGGATTCGCCCCTATGTCTACCTCGCATATCAAAAAGAAGATCGGTGTATCCGGCACAGGAATGATTGCCCATTGCTTTATCCGGCTGATCAAGCAGCACTACCAGGATCTGGAAATTTCCGGTGTGCTGACTCGCCGCCCGCTGAATTCCTTCAGCGACTTTCCCCTGACCGAACGGCTCACGAACTCCATCGATCAATTGATCGATGACGCCGATCTGATCGTCGAATGCAGCGGTGATGTCTTTCATGGCACCGAGGTCATCGAGCGCGCGTTCGAGGCCGGCTTGCCGGTAGTGACGGTCAATGCAGAGCTGCAGGTCACCACGGGCTCTTATCTGGCCGGTAAGGGTTTTATCACCGAAGCTGAGGGCGACCAGCCCGGCTCGCTGGCGGCGCTGCATGAAGAAGCCCTGATGATGGGCTTCAAGCCGTTGGTGTACGGCAACATGAAGGGTTACCTGAACCACGATCCGTCGCTCGAAGACATGACGTACTGGTCGAAACACCAGGGTATCAGCATCGATCAGACCACTTCTTTCACCGACGGCACCAAGGTGCAGATCGAGCAAGTGATCGTTGGAAACGGTTTGGGCGCGACCATTACTCAGCAGGGGCTAGAAGGGCTGGCATCGACCAATCTGACCGAAACAGGGAATTTGCTTGGCATGATGGCTGAGCGCCTCGGTCAGCCATTCGTCGATTACGTCATTCCCTCTGGGTATCCAGCCGGCGGCGTATTCCTGGTCTGTCGGCATGACGACAGCCAGCAGGCCGCTATCGAGTATTTCAAGCTCGGTCCCGGTCCTTATTACACGTTGGTGCGTCCGTTCCACCTGTGTTCATTGGAAGTGGGCAAGACCGTGCGTCGCGTACTCAACGGAGGTGGCGTGCTGCTGAATAATTCCACCGCGCCGACCTTGGGTGTAGGTGCCATTGCCAAACGGGCCATGCGCCCTGGTGAGCTCATTGAGCGCGGCATCGGTGGCTTCCAGTTCCGTGGTGAGGCGCTCAAGCTCGATCAGAATCCAAATCACGTTCCGATCGGCCTGCTGCGCAAGACAGCACTCAAGCGTGCGGTTGAACCCGGTCAGTTGATTACGTTCGACGACGTTGACCTCCTGCCGAGCCGCGCGCTGGATATCGTCATGCAGCAACGTGCGGAGCGTGCTGCTAAGGTCACGCAGACGCCACCAGCAAGCCTGCAGCCCGTTGGAATGATTGCGATAGGCGGCTGAGAGACCAGTCGATAAAAAAGAGCGATACGCTGTTTGGTGTCGCTCCATGCTGCGCGACCATCGCCCGGGGCGCTGCGCAGGATGGTGTCGGCGTAGTGGGCGTTGCGACGAGACCAGGCGCCTGGCGTGAGAGGGTGACGTGCTTGGCGTCGCCGGACCATAACATCACTCAGCATGGCCGTTCTCGAACCACGCAACAGTTCGACGCTCATCGCCACGCTGTTAAACCAAGCGTACGTATGGGCGTTGACCTTCCGATAAGCCTCGATCCCGGATATTTTCCCGTGCACCGTGGGAGCATGGCAAGGGGCCGCATGCACGCGGTTTGCTCCTCGGCCCAGGAAGCAATCGGATGCAAACCGGACCCGGTCAGGCGTGGCCGGTCAGGTTCCAATAGGCCTCTGTGCAATTGGCACGGCTTCCCTTCGGCTTAATTACTAATTCGACGCGACGAACCGGCGCACTCTTTTGCCTTGGACTATGCTGCAAGGGCCTCGGTTAATTCCCAAGTAAACGTCGCCGGATGTATATGGAAGGATTATCAGTACTACCTTTCACCATCGGTAACCTCCAGTGTGCCGTACCGCTTGAGAACGTCGTGAAGGTCTTGCCTGCGCTTCTCAATACACCGCTACCGGGGGCTCCAGAGTCAGTCTGTGGGCTGGTCAACTTGCGTGGACAAGTTCTGCCGGTTATCGATCTGTCTGGGCGCTTCGGCTTGCATCCGGCCCAGCAATCCCTCTGGCAACCCTTGATCTGGCTCAAAACCAGCCGGCGCGAACTGCTGCTGTCAGCCGAGTCGGTTGCGGTAGTCCTCGCTTGCGAACCTGAATCGTTCTTTCCGGCGCCCGACCCTAGAGTGCCCTCCAATCTGCTGCACGGCGTGGTACGAAGCGCGACGGGCATGTTGCTAATCCAGGATGTCGAACAGCTGCTGTCGGCCGCCGATGAACAGCGTTTGGCCGAGGCGATGGCCCAGGCTACCGAGGCCGGCAATGAGAGTGTCTGACTTGCAATGCTCACCACGTCTGCTCGACGCCTTGGCTCACAAGGTGCACCAGCACCTGGGCATGGACTTCTCGGGAGAGCGACGAAGCGATCTCTTGCGCCGCCTGCTCAGGCTGGCACGGGAACAACGCTTGCCGGATACCGAGCACTGGTTGGAGGCGCTGGCTTTCGCCGACTGGAACGCGTCCCAGATCCAGGCTCTGGTCCCGGCATTTTCCGTCGGCGAAACCTATTTCAGGCGCGACTCGGAAGCGTTCGGTTGGCTGGCGCGAAATCACCTGAAGCCGTTGCTGGCGCGACGCAGGAGAGAAGGACAACGCTATTTGCGGCTCTGGAGCGCGGCATGTTGCACGGGTGAGGAAGCTTATGGCCTTTTGTTCCTGATCGATGAACTCCTCGGCACTGAGCGTCGCAGTTGGGATGTGGAGTTGTTGGCCACCGATATCAATGAGGATTTCCTGACGCATGCACGGCGTGGCGTATATGGCCGCAATGCTTTCCGCGGCAATGACGATGCGTTCCGTCGGCGTTATTTCCAGGCGGAGGGTTCCCGCTGGCGAGTGCGCTCTGATTGGTTGGATCGTATTCGCTTCGTCCGTTTCAATCTGACGGATGCTCGGCAACCGAGCCCGATGCCAAGCGCCGATCTGGTTCTCTGTCGCAACGTGTTGATGTATTTCTCACCTGCGCGTGCCAGCGCTGCGTTGCATCGTCTGCTCGCCAGCCTGGAACCGAACGGGGTGCTGTTGCTGAGCTCGGTCGAGGCCGGCATCGCGACCCAGGCCGGGCTGAAGGGGTGCATGGCAGCCAGCAACTATGCGTTGACTCTGCCGGGTTCGATAGGTGCGAAGGAATTATGCGTGCCTCGGCCAGTTGCGTCGCCGGCCCAGTTGCTCTGGCCTGGGGGCGATCATGCGGCCGCTGCCCCAGCAGAACCTGCGGCTTTGTCGAGAACCGCTCCGAGACGAGTCACGACGCCTGAAAACGAACCCCGAGTGATCGAGACGGATCCAGCGGTCTTTTGGGCACAGGCGCAGCAAGCCCTGGCTCAGGGACAGTCGGAGGTGGCGCGAGAATCCTTGCATGCCTATCTGGGTTGTCCTGGGCTGAGCCCGGGGCAGCAGCATGAGACTTGCTTGTTGCTGGCCAGGAGCTGGGCCGACGAGCTGCGGATCGAACCAGCCAGATGCTACCTCGAGCGTGCGCTCGCCCTCGATGCAGCCTCAACGTCTGCCTATTGGTTATCGGCATTACTGGAACAGCAGGCCGGTAACACCCGTGGAGCGCTATCCGCCTTGCAAAAGGCGCTCTATCTGGAGCCGGATTTCATTCTTGGCTATTTCCTCCAGGCCCGTCTGCTCCGTAGCGATGACCAGGCGCAAGCCAGCAGCAAATCCCTTCAGGTGTGCCGGCAGCTGTTGAGCGAGCAAGCCGAGGACGCTCCAGTGCCTCGCGCCGACGGCATGAGCTGCGCTCAGTTGTTGCGCCTTTGCGATCAGATAGTGACGAGAGACCAGCCATGGCCGAATCGTTGAATAAGGATGGCCATTGGGCCGAAATACACCTGCGTTTGGCGGAATTAGGCCAACGTCTAGACACAGGCTTCAAGCCCGATGCCGCGACGCTCGAGGCGCGATTGCGTGAGCGGACGCAGAAGTGGGCGGCCATGCCAGAGGCGGAACAGGAGGGTGGCTGGATCGAGACGCTGACGTTCAGCCTGAGCGGCGAGACTTACGCAGTAGAAAGCGAGCACGTAAGCCTAGTGATGCCTCTGTCGCAATATACGCCGCTGCCCGGCACCCCGCCTCATGTGCTGGGAATCGTCAATGTGCGTGGCCGTATCGTCTCGGTACTTGATCTACGCGTGCTGTTCGATCTCCCGATTGGAGGACTGTCCGACAAGAATTTTCTGGTCGTCATGCAAGGGCCGGAGATGGAGTTCGGGCTATTGATCGACCGCGTGCTGGGGGTCAAACAGATTCAAACGGCGGCCCTGCAACAGGAGGTCGCCAACCTGTCGGGCATTCGCTCGGCGTATCTGCTCGGCGTCACGGCCGATCAATGGACGGTTCTCGACGGCGCCCGGATGCTGGGCGATCCGGCTATGCGCGTCATCATCGAATAAGGAAAAGAAGTATGAGGCAAGCCTTGCGGTTCAGCATCGGCAGCAAACTGGTGATCATTTTCGCCATTTTCATCTTGGGGTTTGGCTCGCTCCTGTTCACCACCCAGGCGCGCTTCGCCAAGTTGCAAGAACAGGAGGAGGAGCAGTTCCAGCGTCACTATCAGCGCGTTTCCCTGGTGAACCAGTTGCGTGCCAATCTCGCTGATTTACGCGGAGACCTTCTGCTGGCGTTGAACGCCAGTATGCAGGGCAGCCAGACCGGCTCGAGTGGACTGGAGGAATCGATCAGGAAGGGCAGTGAGGACAACGATCGAATTGTCAGACAGCTGCAATCCGATTCGACCAATGACATCGAAGTTATCCGTATCGTTGATCGAATAGTGGAATTACGTACCGCGCTGGTGGAGGTGCGAAATCAACAACTGCAATTGATGAGAGACGGCCGTCCCGAAGTGGCGGTGCAACTACAGACGAGGGAGCAGGCCGAACGGCTCGAGCGAATCAATAAGCTTGGCGCGGAGCTCACCCGTCTGACCGATCGTCGTATCAGCGAGTCTTTCGCCGTGTCGCAGCAGCAACTCGAGGCGACACGCACCAGCACGTTTCAGCTATGCCTGATGCTGGTGCTCATCAGCGGCGTGCTGGCGTGGTTGCTCAGTCGCCATATTTCCAAGCCGTTGGCCTGGCTGACGGGGCTCGCTGAGCAGATCGGGCGCGGCGACATCCCCCGCTCGGTCCCCACCAGCTCGCGTCAGGATGAGGTGGGCAGCCTGGCTAAGGCCTTTGCCGACATGAGTCTGTACCTTCGAGAAATGGTGCAGGAAATCAACGAAGGAGTCTCGGTGCTGGCCAGTTCCAGCGAGGAGATTCTCGCGGCTACCAGCCAGGCGGCTTCGAGCACCCAGGAAACCGCCACGGCCATCAGCGAAATCGCCACCACGGTAGAGGAAGTCAAACAGACCGCCGTACTGGCCAGCACCAAGTCGAAAACCGTGACCGAAAGCGCTGAGCGTACCCGGTTGGTCGCCCAGAGCGGCTTTCAGGCAGTGGACGAAGCGCTCAAGGGGATGCAGCAAATCCGCGAGCAGATGCAGGCCGTCGGTGAAAGCATTATGCGACTGGGCGATCAGACCCAAGCCATCGGCGAAATTGTCGCGACGGTAGGCGACCTTGCCGAACAATCGAATCTGCTCGGCGTGAATGCCTCCATCGAGGCCGTGAAGGCGGGGGAGGCGGGCAAGGGTTTCTCGGTAGTGGCGCAGGAGGTCAAGGCGCTGGCAGATCAGTCCAAGCAGGCCACCGCGCAGGTGCGCGGCATTCTCGGCGATATCCAGAAAGCGATGACGAAGGCGGTAATGCTGGCCGAGCAAGGCAGCAAGGCGGTCGAGACTGGTTATGAGCGAGCTCGCGTGAGCGGCGAGTCGATTCGCACGTTGAGCAGCAGTATCGAGGAGTCCAGCGACGTGGCCTTGCAGATCGCCGCCACCAGCCAGCAGCAGATGGCCGGGATGGACCAGATCTCCAGCGCCATGGATTACATCCGCCAGGCAAGCCAGGACAATGTCGGCGGTACGCGACAGGTCGATGTGGCAGCGCGCAATCTGCACGAGGTGGGGTTGAAGCTCAAGACCCTGACCAGTCGCTTCAGGTTGTAACGGCCATGAGCCTGGATCGTGAAGCGCTACAGCGACGATTGCTGGAAGGCTTTCGAACGGAGGCGCGTGAGCGCTTGATGGTGCTTGCCGATCGGCTCGCGGACTGGCGCGAAGGTTTCACTGATCCACAATCCGTTGAGTCACTGTTTCGTGAAGTGCATAGCCTCAAAGGCGCCGCCCGCTCGGTTGGGCTCAGACCCATCGAGCAGATCTGTCATGCCTGGGAGACGCTGCTGGGCGCAGTGCGCAAGGGCGAGCTCGAGCTGACTCCTGAACGGGTAGATATCTGTCGGCAGGCACTGGCTGCCGTACAGAAGCTCGAGGCGGGTACTCCCCTGGATCGAGGCGAGCAACGGCAACTGATCGAGCAGCTCGAGTCCGCGTCGCGTGGCGAAGCGGTGGAGTCCAGAGGAGAGAGGCCCGCGGCGGCGCCTCCTGCTGAATCGAATATGGTCAGGGTGTCCACGGATAATCTTGACGCGTTGCTGTACCACGGCGAAACCCTGTTGCAACACAAGCTCGAGGCCGTGGCGTTGGCTCAGCATCTGCGCGAGCATTCGCGGGGTTTCGACTCCCAGCGTGGCAGGGCGCTTCTTGCCGGCAGTCCGGGCTGGAAACAACTGCGCGAGGAGCTGGAAACACTGCCGCTGGGTAGCCGTGATTTGCTTAAGGGGGTGCTTGATCAGTTGGATTGGAGTCAGGCGCAACTGGATCGACTTCATTTCGAGGCGATGAATCTCGAGAAGGCCAGCCGCCAACTTGCCGCTGGGCTGTCACAGCTGTCGGATAGCCATGCCGCGGAGTTGCTCGCTGTGCTTTTGCTGCCCGCCGGTAATCTGGTACAGGGTATCCCGGCGATGGTGCAGGACCTGGCGAGCGGAGCAGGCAAGCGCGTCGATCTGCAGATCCGTGGTACGGAACTGCAGATCGACAAGCGTATTCTCGATGAGCTGCGAACGCCGTTGACTCATCTGTTGCGCAACGCCATCGACCATGGGTTGGAAAGCCCGTCTCAGCGTGAAGCTCTTGGCAAATCGCCGGTAGGGCGACTGCAGATCGAGCTGAGCCAGGAGTCGGCGGATCGTTTCCGATTGAGCGTGCGCGACGATGGCCGAGGAATCGATATCCACCAGCTGAAGGCGCGAGCGCTGGAGACCGGCCTGTTGAGCGAAGAGCAGGTCGCGCAAATGACCATGGAAGAGACCTACAAGCTGGTGTTTGCGTCCGGCCTTTCAACCAGCGCGATGATTACCGAACTGTCCGGACGCGGCTTGGGCATGGCCATCGTCCAGGAAGCGGTCGAGCGCATCGGTGGACGCATCGAGACCGAGTCGAGCCTTGGAGAGGGCACCTGCTTCGAATTGAACCTCCCGTTAAGCCTGTCTACCTTCAGGGCGGTCATCGTGCGCAATGCCGAGCGCACCTTCGCAATTCCAGCACTGGCGGTCGAGCGCTGTTTGCGGCTGCCTCATGACGCCATACGGACCATGGAAAACCGCCCCTCGCTGGCATGGGAGGGAAGGGTCTTGCCGGTCTGGGCTTTGGCTGATGTGCTCGGGCTCGACAGATTGGAGCCGCACGTCGACGAGCTTACGCTGCTATTGCTGCAGGTGCGGGGTGAGCGCTTCGTCCTGCTGATAGATGAGCTGCTCGGCGACCAGGAGATCACGGTCAAGAGCCTAGGGCTGCAATTGCGACGGGTACGCAACCTGATGGGTGCGACCGTACTCGGCGACGGCCGACTGGTGCCGATCCTGCACCCTGTCGATCTGTACCAGAGCGCGTTGTCGACGAACGCCAGCACCCTGGCGAGACCTGCAGGCGAGCCGGCTGGTACTACCGTCCAGCGATTGCTCATCGCCGAAGACTCCTTTACCTCGCGCGGCCTGCTCAAGACGATTCTCGAAGCCGCGGGTTATCAGGTCGCCACGGCCAACGACGGCCTTGAAGCATGGAACGCGCTGAAACAGGAGCCCTTCGATTTGTTGATATCCGATGTCGAAATGCCCCGCATGGACGGTTTCATGCTGGCCGACCGCGTCCGGGCCGATCCGAACCTGGCGCGGCTTCCGATCGTGTTGGTCACCGCGCTTGAGTCTGACGAGGACCGCGCCCGAGGGCTGGAAGCGGGAGCGAATGCGTACTTGGTGAAAAGCGGTTTCGCCCAGGACAGCCTGCTCGACGCCATCCGGCGGCTAATCTGACTGAGGATCAAAAATGCGGGTACTCGTTGTTGATGATTCTGAGGTTGTTCGCATGCTTCTCCAGGCCGTTCTGGAAAGCACTGGTGCTGAAGTGCGGTTGGCCGAGTCGGGTGAGCAGGCGCTCGAAATGCTTGAAAGCTATACGCCCGATATCGTCACCATGGACATCCACATGCCCGGCATCGACGGTTATACGACCATCTCCCGCATCCTCAAGCGGCACGCGTTGCCCGTGGTGGTGCTCACCGCTAGCGCCAATGCGGCGGATTCAACGACCGCCATGAAGGGGTTGGAGGTTGGTGCATTGGCGGTGCTGGAGAAGCCCGCCGGCCCGGACGCGTCGGATTTCGATCAGCATATTGATGAGTTGCTACGAACCTTGCGGGTCATGTCGCAGGTGAAGGTCGTCCGGCGGCAGCGGTTGGTAACGGAGCGGATCCGCGCGGCGCCAACTCTGCAGATAGACCGGGTCGTATCGCAGGTACCCAGGCTCGTGGCGGTTGCCGCTTCTGCTGGTGGGCCCGCGGCACTCAAGATCTTGTTGCAGCGTTTGCAACCTGGCCAACCTTGGACGTTAATACTGGTACAGCACATCGCGCCCGGATTTCTGACCAGCTTCTGTCAATGGTTACAAAGCATCACGTCAATGCCGGTGGAAATTGGCTGTGACGGTCAATTGCTACAGCGCGGCAGGCTTTATTTATCCCCGGACGGATATCAGATCGGCATCACCGCCGATTGTCATTTGCGGCTGGAAGCCTGTCGGCCCGAGCAGGCGTTCTGCCCATCGGCTGATTACCTGTTTCACTCCATCGCCAGGACACTGGGCAGACAGGCGATCGGGGTTCAACTGTCGGGAATGGGGCGTGATGGTGCTGCCGGGCTGGCGGAGTTGAAACGCAACGGAGCGCTCACCTTCGTTCAGGAACCGAGCGACGCGATAATCGATTCGATGCCGCGTGCTGCGATCGATCTGCAGGCGGCCTGCGAGGTCATGTCTGCGCAAGGGATTGCCGAAATGCTCAATACGATTGCGATGCAAGCGACATCGTAAAAGGAATGCGCCGGGACATGCTGATGAATCAAGCTGCGGAAATATTGGTTGTCGAGGATAGTCCAACCCAGGCCATGGAGCTGCAGTATCTGCTCGAATCCGCCGGGTGCTCGGTACGCGTCGCCAGCAACGGCGTCGAGGCGTTGGCGATGGTGGCGGAGCGGCCGCCAACCATTGTCATCAGCGACATCGTGATGCCTGAGATGGACGGCTATGCGCTCTGCCGGCAGCTCAAAAACGACCCGAAGACCTCCCACATCCCCTTGATTTTGATCACCCATTTGAGCAATGCGCTGGATGTGGTCCACGGCCTGGCGTCGGGCGCCGATAACTTCATCGTCAAACCGTATGACCAAAACTATTTGATGTCGCGTATCCGTTATTTCCTGGTGAACCTGGAATTGCGTACCAAGGAGCGGATGCAGATGGGTGTCGAAATCATGCTGGCAGGCGAGCGGCACTTCATCACTGCCGATCGCCAGCAGATCTTTGATCTGCTCATTTCGACGTACGAACAAGGCATTCGCCTCAACAATCAGCTACAGAACAAGCATGACGAGCTCACCCACAGCAATCTTCTACTCAGCTGCCTGTTCGACTTCACCGCTGCCTTGAGTGATGCCCGAAGCGAGCGGGATGTCATTGAGGCTGCGCTCGAACATATCGTGGATTTCCCTGATGCCAGTGGAGCCTGGTTGGTGATGACGGAAGCCGAAGGGGGCGATGCTTCAGCGCAGCTCGCCGGTGTGCGGGGGTATGGCCTGGCAAAAGCGAAGCAGTCCCTTCGGCGTTGCGTTGAAACCTGCCCATGCATGCAGGCCTGGCGCAGCCAGCAGCCCGTCGCGCCGGCCAATATCGAAGCCTGCCCAGCGTTGGAGGACCTTCCCGGGGGAAACACTCACGCGGGGATTCCACTCAATCTTGGCGATGAATGCATCGGCATGCTCAATGTGTTGCGTTGCGATGCCGAGAGCTGGCCGGAGGAATCGCTTGAGGTTCTGACCTCAATCGGCCAACAGCTGTCCATGGCGCTTGGACGAGCGCGACTTTTTGCGAGCATGGAGGAGGCGGTTGAACTGCGCACCCAGGCGTTATCGCGGAGCGAATCGCTGCTGCGCAGCGTGCTCGATAGCTTGCCTGTCGGCGTATTGGTTGGCGATCAGGATGGCGGACTGTTGGATAGCAACGTCGAATGCAGCCGCATCTGGAATGCCGAACAGCCGCTTCAGCGGGCCGATCAGAGCCGCTTTCAGGGCGCGTGGGCCGAGACCGGAGAGCGCTTGACCGAACAGGAATGGCCTCTGCGCCTCGCCGCCAGGCAGGGCAAGGAGCTGCGAAACCAGGTGCTGGACATCGAAGCGTTCGACGGTGCCCAGAAGACCGTCTTGGCTTCGGCTGTGCCGTTCCGCGATGAGCGTGGTTTGCAGCTTGGATCGATCTCGGTTATCCAGGACATTAGCGAACAGCGCCAGCGCGACATGAGCATGCGTGTCCGAACACGTGCGGTGGAGGCAAGCGTCAATGCCATCATCATCACCGATAACCAGCAGCCGGACCAACCCATCGTTTACGTCAACCCGGCATTCGAGCGCATCACGGGCTACAGGCAGGAAGAGGTGCTAGGTAAAAACTGCCGCTTCCTTCAAGCAACGGACCGAGACCAGATTGATCTGATTGGTATTCGCCAGGCCCTGCAGACCGAGCAGGAAGGCTCTGCCGTCCTGCGTAACTATCGTAAGGACGGCTCCGAGTTCTGGAACGAGCTCAACATATCTCCGGTGGTAAACGACCGAGGCAAGATCAGTCATTTTGTCGGCATTCTTCACGACATCACCGAAGCCAAGCGCTATCAAGAGGAACTCGAGCACCAAGCCAATCATGATGGGCTGACCGGCTTGGCGAATCGAAATCTGTTGAACGACCGCATCCAGCAAGCGATCGCATTCTCCGCGCGTAATCAGGAATCCTTCGCGCTCGTTTTCATCGATCTGGATCGTTTCAAGGTGATCAATGACAGCCTTGGACACAACGTTGGCGATTGCTTGCTGAAGCAGGTTGCCGAGCGTCTTCGAGAGTGCACTCGCAATACCGACACGCTCGCCCGGCTTGGCGGCGATGAATTCGTTATTCTGCTGACCGATAGCCGCATGTGCTCCGAGCCGATCGGTTTTCTCGAGCGACTGCAAGCACGTATTGCCACGCCGCTGATGCTCGATGGGCATGAATTGGTGGTCGGCTGCAGCATCGGCTTCTGCTGTTACCCGACCGACGGCGAGGATATCGATACGCTGCTGCGTAACGCTGACACCGCGATGTATCGGGCTAAGCACCAAGGCCGCAACCGTATTTGCGCCTTTATGCCTGAGATGAATGCGCAAATTCAGAAGCGTCTGGTCCTGGAAAAGCAGATCCGCCATGCGCTACAAAACAACGAATATCACCTGGTTTATCAGCCTCAGCTAGACCTGCTCAGTGGTCGGCTATGCGGCTTCGAGGCACTGGTGCGCTGGCAGCGCGAGGGCAAGCCGATCCCACCGGATGATTTCATTCCATTGGCGGAAGAAACCGGTTTGGTCGTGGGCATCGATTTCTATGTGCTCGACGCCGTGTGCCGGCAGCTACAGTCCTGGCGTGATGCGATGCATGGCGTGAACGTGGCAGTAAACGTCTCTGCAGTTACTTTGATGGAGGCGGATTTCGTTGAGCGGGTTGAGCGGACGCTCGATCAATACCAGATCACCCCGAACCTGATAAAACTTGAGGTGACAGAGACCTGCCTGATGACCGATGCCGATCAGGCACTGGAGAAAATGAAAGCGCTCAGTTCTATGGGCATCCAGTTTTCAATCGATGATTTTGGCACTGGTTATTCGTCTCTCGGGTATCTCAAGCGCTTTCCGTTCAGCGAACTCAAGATCGATCGCAGTTTCGTGAATGACACGCATCTCGACCCGGACAGTGGTTCGTTGGTGCGCTCGATGATTTCCATCGGGCATGATCTTGGCATCAAGGTCATAGCAGAAGGAGTGGAAACGGCCGAACAACTCGGCTTCTTACACCACGCCGGCTGTGATGAACTCCAAGGCTATTTTTATTCGCACCCGTTGAAACCCGAGGAGTGCCTGACGTTTCTGTCCAGCAAATCGAATCTGCAATTACCAGCACACATTCTCGACGAGCAGGTGCGCTATCTGCTGCTGATCAATGACGAGCAGAGCGTTCTCGATGCGCTGCGCCGAGAACTGCGCCTCGAGAACTATCGAATCCTAACTGCCACCACTGCTCGCAAAGCGCTCTCCTTACTGGCTTCTTACCCGGTCGACGTAATACTGACCGATCTGCGGCTGGATGAAATGAGCGGCATCGCACTGCTTGGGCAGGTCAGGCTGCTTTACCCCGATGTCATTCGCGTTGTGTTGAGTGCCTCCACGGAGGTGGATAGCATCCTCAAAGCTATCAACGAAGGGGTCATATACCGCTTCATCACCAAGCCATGGGAAGAAGAGCATTTGCGCGCCCAAATACGGGAGGCTTTTACGCAGCGTGAACTGATCCGTGAAAATATGCGCATGCGAATTCAACTGGCCGATCGACGCAGTATGGCGGACTCTCGCAGATTAGACGGTAACGCCGGACCGCTTGGAACATCAATCAACCCCAGTAGGGCATGACCGAACGCTAGGTGATGTGACGTGCCAGATGCAGGCCGCGATTTTCGGTTTGGTTTCCTGCCGTGCTGATGCACTGCCCTAATATCGTCCCGCACAACGGGCCCCACGGCGCCTGAACTTCCTTGTAGGCGGCAGGCTCTACCTAACAACACGCCTGTTGGGTTCGTTATGCGCAACCGTGATGATGAATATGTCAGTCGGACTTATCCAGTACAGGAAGACATGCCGCTGCAAGTGAAGGTATGGGCAGCAGAGCGCGTCGGTTGGTATCTATTGTGTCTGTTGATGCTTCTGTCACTGACGGGTTTATTCGGAACCGGCCCGTTGAGCTGGACTGACAAAGCCTCCGTAAATGGCACCCTCAGCGCTCAATACGAGGTGTTCGAACGCAACGGTGCTTCCAGCGAGATGACTATCAAAGCCAAAGCCGATAACGACGGTAAGGTCGTCAGGCTGACTATCGATGGCGATCTGCTCGAAGCGTTTACGATTGAGAGCATTCAGCCACAACCCGTCACGACCGAAAGCTTTAACAAAGGATTACGGCTTGAGTTAAAGCCGGATGGCAATGGCTGGGCAACTGCTTATCTTGCTATCAGGCCGTACGGTTTCGGCCGTTCACGCACTACGGTGCGCTCCGGCGACCAAGTTGTGGAATTGCGCCAATTCATCTACCCATAGGGCGTGAGTCATGGAGTCTGTTCTACGCGCAGCGGCTATATATCTGGTGGTGTTGGTAATCTTCCGAATCTCCGGAAGGCGAACGCTCTCGCAAATAACCACGTTCGATTTCGTTCTGCTACTCATTATTGGCGAGGCCACCCAGCAGGCATTGTTGGGAGATGATTTCTCTGTGGTCAATGCCGTGTTGATCATCGTTTCGCTCGTCACCTTCGATATTCTCATATCGCTAATTAAAAGGCGTTCTCCTTATCTCGGCAGGGTCATCGACGGAAACCCCATGATCATTGTTGAAAATGGCCTCCTTTTGAAAAGCAGAGCTCAAAGGGCGCGTATTGAAGAGGAAGATATTCTTGAGGCGGCGCGTTACTCTCAAGGCTTGGCTCGCCTGGACCAAATAAAATTCGCAATTCTGGAGAAAGACGGAAAGATCTCGATAGTTCCGAATGAATAAATACCCACCGAGATATTCTCGGCTCGATCAATCGATCCGCAGCTGTGTGGTTTCTTAGAGAAAACTATCAGCGATAGCCGTCTGCCTCTTCGCGCCGGCTGCACCGGCCTATCCGCAGGGATAGACCGATGTAGGCGGACCGGGGCCGTAGCGGCAGGGGAGCAGATGGGGTGCGTTTCGTCGGCGCACGTAGCTGGTGCAACGTGCTGGAACGACGATGAGCGAGGGTTGGGCAGGTTCACACCGTATACCCCAACACTCTTGGCAGCCACAGCGCGATCTCCGGGAAGATTGCTACCAGCACTAGCGCGCTGCCCATGACCAGGACGAACAGCATGGCCCAGCCGACCGTTTGTTCCAGTCGGATTTTCGCCACTTCGGCGGTGACCATCAGGTTGATCGCAACCGGCGGCGTGAACTGGCCGATGGCGATGTTCATGGCCAACAGGATGCCGAACCAAACCGGGTTCCAGCCGAAGTGTTGCATCACCGGGATCAGGATCGGCATGAGGATCAGGTAGATGGAAATCGCATCCAGCAACATGCCGGCCAATAGCACGGCGATCATCACCAGAATCAGCAGCACAGCGCTGTTATCGGAAAGCGAGATCAGCCATTCGGCCAGATGACGGAAGGTGCCGAGCATCGTGCCGGCCCACGCGAAAATGCCGGCTAGCGCGATGATGAGCATGACCACACCCGAGATCACCGCCGCCTCCCCACAGAGCTTCCAGAGATTGCGCCAGTCCAGTTCGCGGGTAACGAACAAACCGATCAGCACGCCATAGGCAACGCCGGCCACCGCAGCTTCGGTCGGGGTAAACAGGCCGCTGCGCAGACCGCCTAGGATGAGCACCGGTGCGAACAGTGCCGGCAGCGCCAGACGGAAGCTTTCGCCCAGCGGCGGCCGCTCGGTGTCCTCCGGGTTTTCCCAGCCGTAACGGCGCGCCAGGAGCCAGGCCGGTAGAAGCAGAACCAGTCCGGCGATGATGCCGGGGAACAGTCCGGCGGCGAACAGCGCTCGTAGATCCACACCCGGTACGACGATGGAGTAGAGAATCAGTGCGATGGAGGGTGGAATCAGGATCGCAGTGGACGCCGAAGCGGCAATCAGAGTGGCCGAAAACGGTTTGGGGTACCCGGCGCGGGTCATGCTTGGGAGCATCACCATGGCCACCGCTGCCGCATCTGCCGGACCCGATCCGCTCATGCCGCCCATGATCAGGCAGACCAGGATGGCAACCATCGCCAGACCGCCGTGTCGAGGGCCGATCAGCGCCTGGGCGAAACGCACCAGACGTAACGCCACACCGGCCTTTTCGAATACCAGACCGGTGAGAATGAACAGCGGGATCGCGATCAACGGATACTTGGCGACGCCGTTGTAGGTATTGGTGCCGAGCGTTGCCAGCATGTCTGGTGAAAGGCCTGCGAGAATTCCGATGGCGCCAGACAACGCCAGGGAAAAGGCTACCGGTACGCCGATCAGCAACAACAGCAAAAAGCTGACGAGCATCCAGACGTCAGGGCTCATCGGAAAGCCTCCCGCGCAGCCGGTCGAGCGTCATCTGGCTCAGCCGTACGGCTATCGCCAGTGCCAACAACGGCAGCCAGACGACGTACCACCAGTTCGGTAGGCCGAGGCCGGGAGACTCCGACTCCCACTGGTATTCCTCCAACGCAAACTGCCCCCCGAACCAAACCACCAATCCCAGGACCAGTATGCTGGCGAGCCACTGAAGGACAATCAGCGGTGCGCGCAGAGCAGGGAACAGCCGCTCGATCAGTCCGATACGAATGTGCCGGTTGCTGCGCATGGCTACTGAGGCACCGGCAAATGTCAGAATGACAAGCAGAAACACGGAAAGCTCTTCGGTGAAGGCAAAGGAGGCGTTAGTGAAATAGCGCACCACTACATTGGCCAGGCTGATCAGGCTGATAATCATAAGCGCCAGAGTGGCCAGCACACGCTCAAGGCGCGCGTCCTGTCGATTGTTCATGGAATCCCTCGAATCCCGGCGGCGGCGCACCGCCGGGCAAAACAGTTTTACTTTGCCATGGCCGCACGGGCCGCTTCGAGCAGGTCAGTGCCAATCTTCGGTGCCCACTTTTCGTGCACCGTTCGGGTCGCCTCGACGAATGCCTGATGCTCTTGATCGCTGAGCTCGGTCACTTCGACGCCGCGTGAACGAATGTCGTCCAGGCGCTTGGCTTCTCCGCTTCGCGAGAGCTCGATTTCCCATTTGCCGGCGTCGATGGCTGCCTGGCGCAGGAGCTCTCGGTCGGCTTCCGGCAGCTGTTTCCAGATGCGCTGGTTGACCGCAAAAATCAGTGGGTCGGCCATGTAGTGCCAGAGCGTCAAATATTTCTGGCCGACCTGATCGACACGGGCAACATCAAACACCGATAGGGGGTTTTCCTGGCCATCGACGGCGCCAGTGGTGAGTGCCGGCTTGGCATCGGCCCAGCTCATCTGAGTGGGGTTTGCGCCCAGCGCAGTGAAGGTGTCCTGGAACAGTGGCGAGCCGACAACGCGAATCTTCAATCCGGCGAGATCAGCTGGAGTCTTTACCGGTTTGGCCGAATTGGATAATTCGCGGAAGCCATTCTCACCCCAGGCCAACGGGACGATCCCGCGCTTCTCGATGGCATCGAAGGCCAGCTTGCCGGCCTCGCCTTGAGTAATGGCATCGAGATCGGCGCTATCAGCCATCAGGAACGGCAGAGAGAACAGGTTCAACTCCGGTACTTGCGGCGACCAGTTGATGGTCGAGCCGACCGCCATGTCGATCAGTCCAGAACGCATGGCGGAAAATTCCTTGGTCTGATCTCCCGCGACCAATTGCGCGTTGGGGTAAACGCGCAGGGTGATTTCGCCCTTGGAGCGTTCCTCGACCAGGTCGGCCCATTTTTGCGCGGCTTGCCCCCATGGGAATGCATCGGAAAGTACGGTGGAAACGGAATATTCGCGGGCCGCGGCGGAGAAGCTAGTAGACAGGGCGGCAGCGATGGTCAGCGCGGTAAAACAGCGGGTCAGTTTCATGGGGCGTCCTTGTTCGGATCGGTCTTTCTGGTTGTTATTGGCGAACGGCCAGGCGCTGACGGTCAGCGACGGGCACTGCGATGGCCGACGAGCCATAGCCATAGGGACGCGCGGGTAGCGCGAAAAGTGACGCGTAGGCTGCGGATGGATAGTGCAGCGCAACGTACGGGCGTCACCAATGCCGAATGCCTTGTGAGCGAACGGCGTACCAGCCGCACTGCAACTGGTCGTACAACTATCGCAGAAGGTGCCTGTGAGCGCTATTGCCGGATCTGGCGGCCTCAGGTATTGCGTAGCAGATCGTGAGCGTCGAGCAATCGGTAGGCGATTTCCGGCTGCCGCTCCAATGCGCGCCGAATCGCGGCGGGAATGGATTGGCGGGTCTTTCGGCATAGCCCGGGCAGATCGGCGATATCAATGCGGATACCGCGCATGCTGCGTACCTCGTTGAAGCTCGGTGCAATCTGCATGCGAATGCCCAGCTGTTGGTAAATCCGCTGCTGCATGTGTTCGAGATCATCAAGGCTGGTCAGGTTCTCCAGCCGATGCAGCAGCCGATTCTCCTCATGCCGGGTTAGGCGAAGGATGCGCAGATCGCTGCCAGGCGTTTCTAGCAGTTGCTCGCGCCCGCAAATACAGGAACCTGGCGGGCAGGGGGTGCGGATCGGAACCGAAGCTGTCATGGATATTGATCATAGCGGGCGGCGCGGCCCGATACCCGTTTCGTCGACGAAACGGATGTACCGATTAGCAGGCGAAAGCGCATCGGGAAGGGCTGCATCCAGCTAAAGAGCTACGAAATTCGACATCACCTTCTCTCAAAGGCGCCCACCAGTAGCAGGCGCCCTGATCGCGATTCGCACGATGCCAGCTGCAGCTGGAGGCGACTTACGCTTCTCAGCGCGCGGGCCGCCTTAATTGAACCGCCCATTGGTACCGCCAACGCTATACCTGCCGGCACCGAGCAGCGCGACGGCAATCGAGCCGAAGAGGAACATCCCTTGCAGCTCGAGAGCCCAGCCCCCCATCTGGCCGAGGGAGAACAGCTCACCCATATGAGCCAGAGCAAAGGCGACGAGCATGTTGCCGACCATGAGCAATGCTCCAACACGACTGAACAGGCCGATGATCACTAGTACCGGCCCAACTAATTCACCGAGGTATACGCCGTAGGCAAGAAACGCGGGCAAACCGTGCCCGCTGAGCATTCCGGCGATACCGCCGACGCCGCTCTGTAGCTTGGCGATCCCGTGCAGCAGAATCAGCACGCCTACCGATACCCTCAGTAGCAGTTTTCCAATATCGTCAGTCATGACTCGTCTCGTCCTCTAGCGCGCCAGGGCTCTGGCATAGCGTTTCCTATAACATAGACCAACGAAGAGAGTGCTGCTTTCGACATAAGCGAGGAGCCGAGCCGGGTGATCAGGTTGCTGCGTACTAAATTGGGCCACCTTCGCATCCTCACGTTCGAGCTCGCATTTTTCGCTGAAAGAGGACGCTGGGCACTTTTGGATGCGCCCTGACGGGCGGGGTGACTTCTGTGATACGAGCCACTAGAATGCTTGCCCATTCTGGGGCCGGAATGCCGGCTTATGTCTGTGCAACGAGGAAAATCCATGCAAGTTTCTGTTGAAAGCACCTCCGCTCTTGAGCGCCGCATGACCATTGGCGTGCCGGTCGAGCGCATCGAGACCGAAGTCAACAAGCGTCTGCAACAGACCGCCAGCCGTGCAAAAATCCCAGGTTTCCGCCCCGGCAAGGTGCCGATGAGCGTCATCCGCCAGCGTTATGAAGCTGCAGCACGTCAGGAAGCACTGGGCGACCTGATCCAGGCCACCTTCTATGAAGCCGTGGTTGCCGAGAAGCTGAATCCCGCCGGCGCGCCTGCGGTCGAGCCGAAGGTGTTCGAGAAGGGCAAGGATCTGGAATACGTTGCGACGTTCGAAGTTTTTCCCGAGTTCAAGGTTGCCGGTTTCGACGGCATTGAGATCGAGCGTTTGCAGGCCGAAGTAGCTGATACCGACGTCGACAACATGCTCGATATCCTGCGCAAGCAGAACACTCGCTACGAAACAGTTGATCGTGCCGCCGAAGACGGCGATCAGCTGAACATCGATTTCGTCGGCAAGATCGACGGTGAGGCCTTTGCAGGCGGTTCGGCGAAGGGTACCCAGCTCGTACTGGGTTCCGGCCGCATGATTCCGGGCTTCGAATCCGCTCTGGTTGGCGCCAAGGCTGGCGAAGAGCGGGTCATCAACCCGACGTTCCCTGAGGACTACCAGAATCTCGATCTGGCCGGCAAGACCGCTGAGTTCACCGTGACCGTCAACAGCGTTGAGGCACCTCAGTTGCCCGAGCTGAACGAGGAGTTCTTCGCCCAATTCGGTGTTCAGGAAGGTGGTCTGGAAGGTTTCCGCACCGAGGTCAAGAAAAACATGGAGCGTGAACTGCGCCAGGCGATCAAGACCAAAGTGAAGAACCAGGTCATGGAAGGTCTGGTCAGTGCCAACCCGATCGAAGTGCCGAAAGCACTGATCGACAACGAAGTGAACCGTTTGCGCGTTCAGGCCGTTCAGCAATTCGGTGGCAACATCAAGCCCGACCAGCTGCCGGCAGAGTTGTTCGCAGAGCAGGCCAAGCGCCGTGTCGTGCTGGGGCTGATCGTCGCCGAGGTGGTCAAGCAAAACGAGCTCAAGCCTGACGATGCACGCGTTCGCGAGCTGATCGAAGAAATGGCTTCCGCTTACCAAGAGCCGGAGCAGGTCGTGTCCTGGTACTACAAGAACGACGAGCAGTTGAACGAAGTCCGTTCTGTTGTGCTCGAAGAACAAGTTGTAGATACTGTCCTGCAGCAGGCTAAAGTGACCGACAAGTCGGTCTCCTACGAAGAAGCAGTGAAGCCTGCGGAAGCCCCGCAAGCTGCCTGAGCCTCTTCAACCGTTTAATGCACATTCATAAGCCAGCCTCGTGCTGGCTTATGTCTTTGCGGCGTGACATAGGGAGTATCGTTGGACATGTCCGGCAATTCGTTTATGCAAGCACCAGACATCCAGGCAGCTGGCGGCCTGGTGCCAATGGTCATCGAGCAGTCTGCGCGTGGCGAGCGCGCGTATGACATCTATTCCCGTCTCCTGAAGGAGCGGGTGATTTTCATGGTGGGCCAGGTAGAGGATTACATGGCCAACCTGATCGTCGCGCAAATGCTATTCCTCGAGGCTGAAAATCCCGAGAAGGACATTCATCTGTATATCAATTCTCCGGGCGGCTCCGTCACTGCGGGCATGGCCATTTACGACACCATGCAATTCATTAAGGCGGATGTTTCCACCACCTGCATCGGTCAGGCCTGCAGCATGGGCGCGTTCCTGCTCGCCGGTGGTGCAAAGGGCAAGCGCTTCTGCCTTCCCAATGCCCGGGTGATGATTCATCAACCCCTGGGCGGTTTCCAGGGCCAGGCGTCAGACATCGATATCCACGCGCGTGAGATTCTCTACATTCGTGAGCGGCTGAACCAGTTGCTGGCCCATCACACGGGGCAGGACCTGGAGACGATCGAGCGCGACACCAATCGCGACTACTTTATGAGTGCTTCGCGAGCGCTGGAGTATGGGGTCGTTGACGCTGTCCACGAAAAACGGCAACTGCCGGTCTAATACCGGTCTTGGAGGGCGTTGTGAGCGGGCACCCGTCATGTGCGCTGTGCGCACCCTTGAAAATGCCCGCATTTGCCTTCATCTTGTATTTCAAGCCTTCCCGATTGGATCGATCGAATGACTGACACCCGCAACGGCGAGGATTCCGGCAAGCTGCTTTATTGCTCTTTCTGCGGCAAAAGCCAGCATGAAGTACGCAAGTTGATTGCCGGGCCCTCGGTCTTTATCTGCGACGAGTGCGTCGACCTGTGCAATGACATCATCCGTGAGGAGGTGCAAGAAGCACAGGCCGAGAGCAGCGCGCAAAAACTGCCTGCGCCAAAGGAAATCAGCGGCATCCTCGACCAGTACGTCATTGGTCAGGAACGTGCCAAGAAGATTCTGGCCGTGGCTGTTTACAACCATTACAAGCGACTCAACCAGCGCGACAAGAAAGAAGAAGTCGAACTGGGCAAGAGCAATATCCTGCTGATCGGGCCGACCGGTTCGGGCAAGACGCTGCTTGCCGAGACGCTCGCACGGCTGCTGAATGTGCCGTTCACGATCGCCGACGCCACCACCCTCACCGAGGCGGGATACGTGGGCGAGGACGTCGAGAACATCATTCAGAAGCTGCTGCAGAAGTGTGATTACGATGTCGAGAAGGCCCAGATGGGCATTGTCTACATCGACGAGATCGACAAGATTTCGCGCAAATCCGATAACCCGTCGATTACCCGCGACGTGTCGGGCGAGGGCGTGCAGCAGGCGCTGCTCAAGCTGGTCGAGGGTACGGTCGCTTCGGTTCCGCCACAGGGTGGCCGTAAGCATCCGCAACAGGAATTTCTGCAGGTCGATACGCGCAACATCCTGTTCATCTGTGGCGGGGCGTTTGCGGGCTTGGAAAAGGTCATCCAGGGGCGATCGACCCAGGGCGGTATCGGCTTCAACGCCGAGGTTCGCAGCAAGGATCCGGGCAAGAAGATCGGTGAGTCGCTGCGAGCAGTAGAGCCTGATGATCTGGTCAAGTTCGGCCTGATTCCCGAGTTCGTGGGACGGCTGCCAGTCATCGCCACCCTTGATGAACTGGACGAGGCTGCGCTGATTCAGATTCTGACTGAGCCCAAGAATGCGCTGACCAAGCAGTATGCCAAGCTGTTCGAGCTTGAGGGTGTGGATCTCGAGTTCCGCACCGACGCGCTCAAGGCCGTCGCGTCCCGCGCTTTGGAGCGCAAGACCGGAGCCCGTGGGCTGCGCTCGATTCTCGAGGGAGTGCTGCTGGACACCATGTACGAGATCCCATCGCAAAAGGATGTCAGCAAGGTGGTCATCGACGAGAGCGTCATCGAGGGTACGTCTCAGCCGCTTCTGATTTATGAGAACAGTGAGCCGCCTGCAAAGGCTGCGCCAGACGCGTGACAGCACAAGGGGCCTCCGGGCCCCTTTGCTTTTCTACAGCATCCTTGTTTTTTGCCCTGCGTGCCCTCATCTTGATTGCCAAGGTGTTTCCCGTTTACCGCCGTATGGCCGTCGTAGAGCTGAATTTATGAAGACAACCATCGAATTGCCCCTTTTGCCGCTGCGCGACGTAGTGGTCTACCCGCACATGGTGATTCCGCTGTTCGTTGGCCGGGAAAAATCCATCGAGGCCCTCGAATCCGCCATGGCTGGTGACAAGCAGATACTGCTCCTGGCCCAGAAGAACCCGGCTGACGACGATCCGGCCGAAGAGGCTCTGTACCGTGTGGGTACGGTTGCGACTGTGCTGCAGCTGCTCAAGCTGCCGGATGGCACCGTCAAGGTGCTCGTCGAAGGCGAACAGCGTGGCGTCATTGACCGTTTCTTTGAGGTGGACGACCACTGTCGCGCCGAAGTCTCGCTGATCGATGAGTCGGAAGTCGAAGAGCGCGAGGCGGAAGTCTTTACCCGCAGTCTGCTAAGCCAGTTCGAACAATACGTACAGCTCGGTAAGAAGGTTCCCTCCGAGGTGCTCTCATCGCTCGCAAGCATCGATGAGCCTGCACGCCTGGTCGATACCATGGCCGCGCACATGGCGCTCAAGATCGAGCAGAAGCAGGCTATCCTCGAGATCACCGATCTGCCGGCTCGTGTCGAGCACGTGCTGGCGCTGCTTGATGCAGAGATCGATCTGTTGCAGGTCGAAAAGCGCATCCGCGGCCGTGTCAAGAAGCAGATGGAGCGCAGCCAGCGAGAGTACTACCTGAATGAGCAGATGAAGGCAATTCAGAAGGAGCTGGGCGATATCGATGAAGGTCATAACGAAATTGATGACCTGAAGAAGCGCATTGAAAATGCCGGTTTGAGCAAAGATGCATATGCCAAGGCGACAACCGAGCTGAACAAACTCAAACAGATGTCGCCGATGTCGGCCGAGGCCACCGTGGTCAGGACTTACATCGACTGGCTCGTCAATGTGCCGTGGAAGTCTGCCAGCAAGGTGCGCCTGGATCTGGCGAAGGCTGAGGAAGTGCTTGATACCGACCACTACGGTCTCGAGGAAGTGAAAGACCGTATTCTGGAGTACCTCGCCGTCCAGAAGCGCGTGAAAAAGCTCAAGGGGCCGGTGTTGTGCCTGGTTGGTCCGCCTGGCGTGGGTAAGACTTCGCTGGCGGAGTCCATCGCGCGTTCTACCAACCGCAAGTTTGTCCGGATGGCATTGGGTGGCGTGCGTGACGAGGCCGAAATCAGAGGCCATCGCCGCACCTACATCGGTTCGATGCCTGGCCGATTGATTCAGAAGATGAGCAAGGTCGGGGTTCGCAATCCGCTGTTCCTGCTCGATGAGATCGATAAGATGGGCAACGACATGCGAGGCGATCCGGCTTCCGCGCTGCTCGAAGTGCTGGACCCCGAGCAGAACCATAATTTCAACGACCATTACCTCGAGGTCGATTACGACCTGTCCGACGTGATGTTTCTATGTACCGCAAACTCCATGAACATTCCGGCGCCGCTGCTGGACCGCATGGAAATCATCCGTCTTCCGGGTTATACCGAAGACGAAAAGATCAACATCGCGATTCGCTACCTGGTGCCGAAGCAGGTTCAGGCCAATGGCCTGAAAAAGACCGAGCTGCTGTTTGACGAGGACGCCATCCGCGACATCATCCGTTATTACACCCGTGAGGCTGGCGTTCGTGGGCTGGAGCGCCAGGTTGCGAAGGTCTGTCGCAAGGTGGTCAAGGAGCATGCGGCGGAGAAGAACTTCGAAGTGAAGGTTACCGCTGAGTCGCTGGAGCATTTCCTCGGTGTCCGCAAATTCCGCTACGGGCTTGCCGAGCAGCAGGACCAGGTCGGTCAGGTAACTGGTTTGGCGTGGACTCAGGTTGGCGGCGAGTTGCTCACGATCGAGGCAGCCGTAGTTCCTGGAAAGGGCCGGTTGACCAAGACCGGTTCGCTGGGTGATGTGATGGGTGAGTCGATCACCGCGGCGCTCACGGTTGTGCGTAGCCGAGCCAAGAGTCTAGGCATTTCGGTGGATTTCCACGAGAAGCAGGACATACACATCCATGTGCCTGAAGGCGCAACGCCGAAGGACGGTCCGAGCGCAGGAATCGGGATGTGCACCGCACTCGTTTCGGCGCTGACGCAGATTCCGGTTCGCGCCGAAGTGGCTATGACCGGAGAAATCACATTGCGTGGTCAGGTCTTGGCGATCGGTGGTTTGAAGGAGAAATTGCTTGCCGCGCATCGAGGCGGAATCAAGACGGTGATCATTCCGGAAGAAAATCAGCGTGATCTGAAAGAGATTCCTGAGAATATTAAGCAGGACCTACAGATTAAACCGGTGAAGTGGATTGACGAAGTCCTCCAAATTGCGCTGCAATACGCGCCGGAGCCCTTGCCCGATGCGGCTCCCGATATTGTTGCAAAGGACGACAAGCGCGAGTCTGATTCCAAGGAGCGAATCAGCACGCATTAGTCTGAAAGGCTTTGTTGACACATTTTCGGTAGCCTTGATATAAGCCGGCCCTCTGTGTTGCTGCTATTTCAGCACCGCTTTGCTTACACCCAAAAATTAAAGATACGACTCAACAGAAATAAGGGGACTTAGAGTGAACAAGTCGGAACTGATCGATGCCATCGCTGCATCTGCTGATATCCCGAAAGCTGTTGCTGGCCGCGCGCTGGATGCAGTGATTGAATCTGTCACTGGCGCTCTGAAGGCTGGTGATTCCGTGGTGCTGGTTGGTTTCGGTACTTTCGCTGTCAAGGAACGCGCCGCTCGTACTGGCCGTAACCCGCAGACTGGCAAGCCGATCAACATCGCTGCGGCCAAGATCCCGGGCTTCAAAGCTGGCAAGGCGCTGAAAGACGCTGTGAACTAAGCGTTTTCGATCCGGCCAGTTGCCAGTTAGCGCTGGTCCTGGCTTGGAGCGGTTAATCGAACAGGTGGTTGCCTGTTGCGTTCGGGCTTGGGGGATAAAGCCCAACCGCTCCAAAAGCTCCGAGAAGGCGCATCCCTGGATGCGCCTTTCTTTTATCCAGTTTCCACCCGTGCTGCAGTGGATATTGCGCAGCTGACTCCTGGGGGACGCATGCTTCAGAACATCAGGGACAATTCACAAGGCTGGATTGCCAAAACCATCATCGGCATCATCATTATGCTGTTGGCGTTGACCGGCTTCGACGCCATCTTCAACGCCGCCAGCAACAGTCGTAATGCCGCTGAGGTGAACGGTGAGGAAATCTCGCTGGACGAGCTCAACCAGGCGATGAATATGCAGCGTCGGCAGCTGGCTCAGCAGATGGGAGGCAATTTCGATCCGCCGCTGCTGGATGACAAACTGGTACGCGAGTCATCCCTGCGTGCGCTCATCGATCGTGCGTTGTTGCTGCAAGGTGCACGTGACGCCGATTTCGCCTTCTCCGAGGCCGCACTCGACCAACTGATTCTACAAACGCCAGAATTTACCGTAGACGGCGCTTTCAACGCAGCTCGGTTCGACCAAGTCATTCAGCAAATGGGCTACACGCGGCTGCAATTCCGCGAGCTGCTGAAGCAGGAAATGCTGATTGGTCAGCTGCGCGCTGGCATTTCCGGTTCCGGCTTCGTTACGGACGAGCAGATTGAAGCCTTTGCTCGCCTGGAACAGCAAACCCGTGACTTCGCCACCATCACCGTGCAGGCGGATGCCGGTGCGGCTGAAGTCAGCGACGAAGAGGCGCGTGAATATTACGAGCAGAACACTGACCGTTTTCGATCTCCAGAGCAGGTTGTTCTTGAGTACGTGGAGTTGAACAAGGAATCGTTCTTCGATCAGGTCGATGTTTCGGATGACGAGGTGAATGACCTCTATCAGCAGCGCATCGCTAACCTAGCGGAGCAGCGCCGTGCGGCACATATTCTGATCGAGGCCGATGACGCCAGCGACGCCGACGCCAAGAAAAAGATCGAGGAGATTGCCAAGCGGTTGGCTGCCGGCGAGGATTTTGCTGCATTGGCGAAAGAGGTCTCCGAGGATCCGGGTTCGGCCAATGAAGGGGGCGATCTGGGCTTTGCCGGTCCGGGCGTGTATGACCCGGCTTTCGAAAAGGCGCTGTATGCGCTTGAAGAAGGTCAGGTGTCGGCGCCGGTGCGTTCCGATTTCGGCTGGCATCTGATCAAGTTGTTGGGCGTGCAATCACCTGAGGTTCCGACGCTGGAGAGCCTGAAGCCGGAGCTGGTGCGTGAGCTCAAGGCGCAGCAGGTTGAACAGCGTTTTGTCGAGGCGAGCAAGCAACTAGAGGACACTGCTTTCGAGTCGTCCGATCTTGTCCAGCCGGCCCAGGAGTTGGGTTTGTCCGTGCAAACGACCGAGGCGTTCGGGCGCGAGGGTGGCGCTGGCATCGCAGCCAACAGGCAGGTTATCCAGGCGGCGTTCAGCGACGAGGTTCTGATTGATGGTGCTAACAGTAGCGTTATCGAACTGGATCCGGACACTGTCGTTGCGGTGCGTGTGAAAGAGCACCTGCAGCCAGAACTTCTGCCTTTCGATTCGGTGAAGGATGACATCGTTGCCCAGCTACAGCGCAGCAAGGCAGCCGAGCAGGCGCGTGAAGCGGGTGAGCGGATGATCGCGACGCTGCGGGACGGAGGCGAGGCAGACCAGCAGTGGGTGCCGGTGGAGGCCGCTTCGCGCAATCAGGACGGCATTGAACCCGCGGTACTGCAGCAGGTGTTCCGGATGCCAAAGCCCGAGGCGCCTGACAAGCCAACTTACGGCAGTGTCCGTCTCGCAGATGGGGATTTTGTCGTTGTTCGTCTGAGCGGAGTCAGCGAGCCGAAAAGCGAGCTCTCGGAACAAGACAAGCAGAACTATCGTCGCTTCCTGGCCTCGCGCAGTGGTCAGCAGGATTTCGCAGCGTACCGTCAGATGCTGCACGCCGACGCTGAGATCGAAACCTTCTAATCAAGCGCGGATAACTGCAGGCAAAAAAAACCGCATCCAGGATGCGGTTTTTTTTGGAGTGGTGAATCAGTCTTCCATCGCGCCCATTGCGGTGGTGTTGAAGCCGCCGTCGACGTAAAGAATTTCACCGCTGATACCGGACGCCAAATCCGAGCAGAGGAACGCGCCGGCATTGCCGACTTCCTCGATGGTGACGTTGCGGCGTAGCGGCGTCTGCTTCTCGTTGGCTGCGAGCATCTTGCGGAAGCTCTTGATTCCGGACGCCGCCAGCGTACGGATTGGGCCTGCCGATACGGCGTTTACGCGAGTACCCTCAGGGCCGAGGCTGCCGGCAAGGTAACGAACACCTGCTTCGAGACTGGCCTTGGCCATGCCCATCACATTGTAGTTAGGCATGGTGCGCTCGGCGCCCAGGTAGGAGAGGGTCAGGATGCTGCCGTTACGGCCTTTCATCATCGGGCGTCCGGCCTTGGCCAGTGCGACCAGGCTGTAGGCGCTGATGTCGTGCGCGATGCGGAAGCCTTCGCGGGTGGTAACTTCGGTGAAGTCACCGTCGAGCTGATCGCCCGGGGCAAAGCCGACTGAGTGAACGATACCGTCCAGGCCGTCCCACTTCTGGCCCAGCGCTTCGAAAACCTTGACGATCTCTTCGTCGCTGGCCACATCGCATGGGAAGCACAGCTCTGGACCCGAGCCCCAGCTGGCGGCGAACTCTTCGACGCGTCCCTTGAGTTTCTCGTTCTGATAGGTGAAAGCCAGCTCGGCGCCTTCACGATGCATGGCCGCGGCGATGCCGGAGGCAATCGACAGTTTGCTGGCGACGCCGACGATCAGTACGCGCTTACCGGTAAGAAAACCCATGTGCTTGTCCCTCTTCTGGTTGTTCATCAGTGGCCGGGGCCATAAAGGCAGACTCCAGCAACTGCTGTGTATACGGATGTTGGGGAGCGGCGAAGATAGCCTCGGCTGCTCCTTGTTCAACGACCTTTCCTTGCTTGATCACCATCATCTGGTGACTGAGCGCCCGTACCACCGCCAGATCATGGCTGATGAACAGGTAGGTCAGGTTGTACTTGGCCTGTAGCGAGCGTAGTAGCTCCACCACCTGCCGTTGTACGGTACGATCCAGCGCCGAGGTTGGTTCATCAAGCAGAATCAGCTCAGGCTTGAGTACCAGTGCTCTGGCTATGGCGATTCGTTGCCGCTGCCCCCCGGAAAATTCGTGAGGGTAGCGATGGCGACTTTCCGGGTCGAGCCCAACCTCGACCAGCGCATCGATGATCGCCTGCGCTTGTTCCTCAGCGGAGCCCTTTCCATGGATGCTGAGCCCCTCTCCGACGATCTGGCAGACCGACATCCGAGGGCTGAGACTGCCGAAAGGATCCTGGAACACGACCTGCATCTGGCGTCGTAATGGGCGTACCGCCCGTTGCGACATTTTTTCCAGGGCCTGATCCTGAAATCTAATCTGCCCAGTGCTGGACAACAGTCGCAAAATCGCCAATCCCAGCGTTGATTTTCCCGAGCCGCTTTCACCGACGATGCCCAGCGTCTGACCCTTCGGCAAGCTGAACGTGACTCCATCAACCGCTTTGACATGGTCGACGGTTTTCCTGAACAGCCCCTTTTTGATCGGAAACCAGACCCGCAGATCGCTTACTTCCAGCAACGTCGGCGACGAGGCCTCAACTGCTACAGGTCCGCCGCTAGGTTCCGCTGCGAGCAGTTCCTTAGTGTAAGGATGCTGCGGCGAGCGGAACAATTCTTCGCAAGGTGCTTGTTCGACGACGCGACCGCTCTGCATGACACATACATGATCAGCGATTCGGCGTACGAGGTTCAGATCGTGGCTTATCAGCAACAGAGCCATGCCCAGGCGGGCCTGCAACTCCTTGAGCAACTCCAGTATTTTCAGTTGTACCGTCACGTCCAGCGCGGTGGTTGGTTCGTCAGCGATAAGTAGCTCGGGCTCGTTCGCCAACGCCATGGCGATCATCACACGCTGACGCTGGCCGCCTGACAGTTCGTGGGGATAGGCTCGAATCCGCTTGGCGGGTTCGGGTATTCCGACCAGTTCGAGGAGCTCGAGGGTGCGTGCCGTGGCGGCCTTGCCGTTGAGCCCCTTGTGAATTTGCAGTACTTCGTTGATCTGTTTGCCGATGGTATGCAGCGGGTTGAGCGACGTCATCGGCTCCTGAAAGACCATGGCGATACGGTTGCCGCGTATTCGGCGCATGCGCTTTTCGCTTGCTTTGATCAGATCTTCACCGGCGTAGCGAACCTCACCGGCCGGATGCTGCGCGAGCGGATAGGGCAGCAGGCGCAAGATCGAGTGAGCCGTAACGGACTTGCCGGACCCACTTTCACCGACCAGCGCCAGGGTCTCGCCTTTGCGGATATCGAAGCTCACGGCCTCGACAACTCGCTGTGCCTGACCGCCGGTTACGAACTCGACGGCCAGATCGCGGACCTCTATCAGATTCTCAGCCATGCTATTTCCTAGGATCGAAGGCGTCGCGAGCGGCCTCGCCGATGAATACCAGCAAGGTCAGCATGATCGCGAGGACCATGAATGCGCTGATGCCGAGCCATGGCGCCTGCAGGTTCGCTTTCCCTTGTGCCACCAGTTCGCCCAGAGACGGAGCTCCGGGTGGCAGGCCGAAGCCAAGGAAATCCAAGGCCGTTAGCGTGCCGATCGCGCCGGTCAGGATGAACGGCATGAAGGTCATGGTCGAAACCATCGCGTTGGGCAGGATGTGACGGAACATGATCGCGCCGTTGCGCATACCCAGTGCTCGTGCCGCGCGTACGTATTCGAGGTTGCGGCCGCGGAGAAACTCGGCACGGACCACGTCGACCAAGCTCATCCAGGAAAACAGCAGCATGATGCCGAGTAACCACCAGAAATTGGGCTGCACGAAGCTTGCGAGAATGATGAGCAGGTAAAGCACGGGCAGTCCGGACCAGATTTCCAGCAGTCGCTGTCCAACGAGATCGACCCAGCCTCCATAGAATCCTTGCAACGCACCGGCAATGACGCCGATCACCGAGCTGATCAGCGTCAGCGTCAGCGCAAACAGAACCGAAATACGGAAGCCGTAGATGACTCGCGCAAGCACGTCCCGGCCCTGGTCGTCGGTGCCTAGCCAGTTATCCCATGAGGGTGGGGCGGGCGCGGGGACCTGAAGGTCATAGTTGATACTGGAATGATGAAACGGGATCGGGGGCCAGATCATCCAGCCGCCCTTCTTTGCGATCAGTTCCTGGATGTACGGACCCTTGTAATCGGCCTGTAGCGGAAACTCACCGCCGAAAACCGTCTCCGGATAACGTTTGAATACCGGAAAATACCAACCGCCATCGAAACGCACCACGATCGGTTTGTCGTTGGCGATCAGTTCGGCACCCAGGCTTAGGGTGAACAAGGTGAGAAACAGCCACAGCGACCACCAGCCGCGCTTGTGAGCTTTGAACAGGGCGAAGCGGCGCTGATTCAGCGGCGATAGCTGCATGTCAGGCCTCTCTGCTTTCGAAATCGATTCGCGGGTCGACGAGCGTGTAGGTCAAATCGCCGATCAGCTTGACCACGAGGCCGAGCAGGGTGAAGAGGAACAGTGTGCCGAACACGACGGGATAGTCGCGGTTGACGGCCGCTTCGAAACTGAGCAAGCCCAGCCCATCGAGCGAGAAGATCACCTCGATCAGCAGCGAGCCGGTGAAGAACATGCCGATGAAAGCCGATGGAAAGCCAGCGATGATGATCAGCATTGCATTGCGGAACACATGACCGTAGAGCACGCGATTCTTGCTCAGTCCTTTCGCCCGCGCTGTGATCACGTACTGCTTGTTGATCTCATCGAGAAAGCTGTTTTTGGTCAAAAGGGTCAGGGTCGCAAAATTGCCGATCACCAAGGCCGTGACCGGAAGTGCCAAGTGCCAGAAGTAATCGATGATCTTGCCGGTGAGTGTCAGATCGTCAAAGTTGCTGGAGGTCAGCCCCCTCAGTGGAAACCAATTCCAATAACTGCCGCCGGCGAACAGGACAATCAACAGGATCGCGAACAGAAACGCCGGTATCGCATAGCCGACGATAATGGCCGAGCTGGTCCAGACGTCGAATGGGCTGCCATGGCGGGTCGCCTTGGCAATGCCAAGTGGTATCGACGCCAGATACATGATCAGTGTGCTCCAGAGACCCAGCGAGATCGACACCGGCATCTTTTCGACGATCAGTTCCGTCACCGTTGCGTCGCGAAAGAAGCTTTCACCGAAATCCAGGCGCAGGTAGTTGCTGAGCATGATCCAGAATCGTTCGGGGGCCGGCTTGTCGAAGCCGTACAGACGCTCGATCTCGGCGATCAAATCCGGGTCCAGACCTTGTGCGCCCCGATAACTGTTGCTGCCGGTGGCCACTTCCGAGCCGCCGCCGGCGATTCGACTCGTAGCACCTTCAAAGCCTTCAAGCTTGGCGATTGCCTGTTCGACCGGACCGCCGGGGGCTGCCTGGATGATGATGAAGTTGATCAGCAGGATGCCGAACAGAGTGGGGATGATCAGCAGCAACCGCCGGAAAATATACGCGAGCATGCTTAGCGCTCCGTCCCGGAGGAGGGGCGCTTAGAGACGATCGGCGCGTCGGCCTGGTTTGCGGGCGGCTCCGGCGTTGGCCTCTTTACGTCGGGTTTTTCCCACCAGGTCATGAGACCGATGTCGTAATCGGGTGTGATCTCCGGATGCGCCAGATGATTCCAATAGGCGACACGCCAAGTTTTGATGTGCCAGTTTGGAATCACGTAGTGACCCCAGAGCAGCACACGATCCAGCGCTCGCGTTCGGGTGATCAACTCATCACGGGAGTCGGCGGCGATCAGCTTTTCTACCAGCGTATCGATGGCGGGGTCCTTGAGACCGATGAAGTTTAAGCTTCCAGGGTTGTCGGCACTTGTCGAATGCCAATATCCGCGTTGCTCGTTACCCGGTGAGTTCGATTGGCCGAAGCCGCTAACGATCATGTCGTAATCACGCGAGCGGCGTCGATTGACGTACTGCGAGACGTCGACGCGGCGAATCTCCAGATCGATGCCCAGGCTGGCCAAGTTGCGCTTGTAGGGTAAGAGTACGCGCTCGAAATCGGCCTGAAACAGCAGAAACTCGAATTTGACCGGTTTCCCATCGGCATCGACCATGCGGTCGTTTTCGATCTTCCATCCCGCAGCGGTGAACAATTCATACGCTTTGCGCTGCTGCTCCCGAATCATGCCATCGGCATTGGTCTGAGGCAGCTTGAAGGGCTTTTCGAACACTTCGTCGGGTATCTGGCCGCGTAGGGGTTCGAGCAGTTTCAGCTCTTCCTCGCTGGGCAGCCCAGACGCAGCCAGCTCGGAATTGTCGAAATAGCTGGCCGTACGGGTATAGGCGCCGTTGAACAGTTGCCGGTTGGTCCATTCAAAGTCGAATAGCAGCGAAAGTGCTTCTCGAACTCGGACGTCCTGCAGGCGTTTCCTGCGGGTATTGAAGATGAAACCCTGCATGCCTTGCGGGTTCCGATTGGCGATCTCCTCCTTGATGATTCGCCCGCCTTTGACTGCATCGATATCGTAAGCGGTGGCCCAATTCTTCGCACTAGTTTCGAACCAGTAGTCGAAGTGCCCAGCCTTAAAGGCTTGCAGTGCCACCGTGTTATCGCGGTAGTAGTCGAAGTGCACATGATCGAAGTTATATAAGCCCCGGTTGACCGCCAGGTCCTTGCCCCAGTAATCCTCGACGCGGGCATAGCGTACCGAACGGCCGGCTTCCAAATGCTCGATGCGATAGGGGCCGCTGCCCAGGGGTGGCTCCATGCTGCCTGAGGTGAAGTCTCTTTCCTCCCACCAGTGCTTCGGCAGGACCGGAAGTTGTCCCAATATCAATGGCAGCTCACGATTACCTGCGTGCTTGAAATCGAAACGAACGCGACGGGGACCCTCGACTACGGCTTTTTCGACATCGGCGTAGTAGCCGCGATAATGCGGCGCACCTTTGCTGAGCAAGGTTTCGAAGGTGAACACGACATCCTCGGCCGTTACTGGCTCGCCGTCGTGGAAGCGCGCTTCGGGGCGCAGGTAAAAACGTACCCACTCGTTTTTCGGACCCTTCTCTATTTTTTCCGCCAACAGGCCATATACCGTAAAGGGCTCATCCAGACTGTTGGTTGTCAGGGTGTCATAGATGAGGCCGATGTCATCAGCGGCTACGCCTTTACTGATGAAGGGGTTGAATGAGTCGAAACTGCCGAAGCCTGCCTGGCGCAGGGTTCCGCCCTTGGGGGCGTCCGGGTTGGTGTAATCGAAATGGGAGAAATCCGCGGGGTACTTGGGCTCTTCGCCGTACAGCGTCAGCGCATGCCGTGGCGCTGCCTCGATTGTGTTTACCAGACAAAGGAAGGCCAGGACGCCTGCATGCAAGATCGGCAGTCGTGCGTTTTTTGTCATTGAGCCTTCTCCAGGTCCTTCAACCACCACGCACGCAGCCCGAGGGTATAAGGCGGTGTGGTGACATGCGCGAACCGATTGCGATATGCCAGGCGGTGGTAACTGATGTACCAGTTGGGGATGATGTAGTGGTTCCAGAGCAGGACCCGATCGATTGCGCGTGCTGCGGCAATCTGTTCTTCCCGGGTCTTGGCTGCAAGCAGTTTCTCAAGCAGCCGGTCGACCACCGGGTTGGCGACACCCGCATAGTTGCGGCCCCCCTTGATGTTCACCTGACTGGAATGGAAATACAGCCACTGTTCGAGCCCCGGGCTGAGGCTCTGGGCCAGCGTGGTCAAAATCATGTCGTAATCGTACTGATCCAGGCGCTGCTTGTACTGCGCGCCGTCAACGCTGCGCAAGCGGGTATGGATGCCGATGCGCGCCAGGTTCTCCACATAGGGTTGGAGGATACGCTCGAGTCCCGGATTGACCAGCAGGATTTCGAACCTAAAAGCGCGGCCTGCCTTGTTGCGAAGACCGTCCGGAGTCAGTTTCCAGCCGGCTTGGCCAAGCAACGTCAGCGCCTTGCGCAAGGTGTCTCGCGGAATACCGCGCCCATCTGTCTTCGGCAGCGCGAACGGTTCGGTGAACAGGTGCGCCGGTAGTTGGTCTCGGAAAGGCGATAGCAGCAACCATTCGCCTCCTTCTGGTGTGCCGGTCGCGGAGAACTCACTGTTCGGATAGTAGCTTTCGCTGCGCTGATAGGCGCCATAGAACAGGGCGCGGTTGGTCCATTCGAAGTCGAACAGCATGCCCAGTGCTTGACGGACCTTGATGTCGGCAAATACCGGCCGGCGCCCGTTCATGAACAGTGCTTGCGTCTGGGTGGGGATCTGATGCGGAATCTCCGCACGGATCACATCACCACGAAGAACCGCCGGGAACTGATAACCGTTGGCCCAGTTTTTCGCCTGATGCTCAATATAGAAATCGAACTCGCCAACCTTGAAGGCTTCGAACGCGACCGTCGTGTCGCGGTAAAACTCTACATCGATCCGATCGAAGTTGTACTTTCCGCGGTTGGCAGGAAGATTGGCACCCCACCAGTTCTCCACGCGCTCGAAGCTCACTCTACGTCCCGGTTGGACATTGCTGACGCGGTACGGACCGCTGCCGAGTGGCGGCTCGAAGGTGGTGGCGCGAAAGTCACGGTCTTTCCAATAATGTTGCGGCAGTACCGGTAGTTCGCCGAGGCGCATGATCAGCAATGGCTGATCCGGTTTGTCGAACACGAAGCGAATTCGGTGGCTATTGAGAATATCGACGCGCTTGATACCTTTTAGATCGGTGCGGTATCGAGGGTGGCCATCCTTGATCAGCAAACGATAGGAAAAGGCCACGTCATAAGCCGTGATCGGGTGACCATCATGAAAGCGGGCCGAGTCGCGCAGATTGAACACTACCCAACTATGGTTATCGCTGTACTCGATCGTCTCGGCGATAAGTCCGTACGCCGAAGCCGGTTCGTCGCCGGACGGATCGTAAACACCGGTGCCCACCATCAACGGTTCATTCAATTCGCTGATGCCGTACTGGAAGAAGCCCGGCGTCGCGCTTGGACTGGTCCCTTTGAAAGTATAAGGGTTGAGCGTGTCGAATGTGCCGGACGCCATCAGTTGCACTCGGCCACCCTTCGGCGCATCGGGGTTCACCCAGTCGAAATGAGTGAAGCCTTCCGCATATTTCAGAGTCCCAAACTGCGCATAACCGTGGCTCTCGCTGATAGTCGCGAACGACGGAAAGCTCAATCCCAGACAGCTTAATAACAATAGGATGGGTCGCATCAAACGGTGAATCCGATCCATGGCGCTTTCGGTCTTTTCGGCGGAGTACAGTAACAGCTTGTATCCGCTGGAAAAAGGCCGACTATCTGGGCAAACTGCCTTTCCTTACTAGCCGCCCGGTCACAGGGTGAGGTCGCAGATTTTGAGTGAAACGAGCTATGGCCTGCAGTCTTGGATAGACCGCTTGAACCAGTCTGAGCTGCCCGCGCTGGCGGCGGTCGTGCAGGATCTGCAGCGCCTCACGGAGCAGGAACATGCGTCCGTGCAGCAGCTCGCGGACGTGCTATTGCGCGACGCTGCGCTGACCTCCAAGGTGCTTCGTGTCGGCAATAGCAGTTACTACAATCCGTCGCAGGAAACCATCAAGACCATCTCGCGTGCCATCGTCATGATCGGCTTCGACAATGTTCGCTTGATCAGTCTTTCGGTCAGCCTGATCGATGGCCTGCTCGATCGCGCGCCGCGCCAACAATTGCAGGAACTGCTGGCACGCTCGTTTCACGCTGCCGTGCAAGCACGCAATATCGCCGGTTACGTACTGACGAAGCACGAGGAGGAAGTTTTCATTGCAGCACTGCTTCATGAAGTGGGTGAACTTGCCTTCTGGGGCTGCGGTGGCAAGCAGGCCGACGAGCTTGGTGAGGCTCTCGCGGCTAGTGATGCGGATCATGATCAGGCTGTCGAGCGAGTGCTTGGCACCAGTTTTCGCCAGCTGAACCTGGGGCTGATTAAAAGTTGGAATATCGGTGAACTCGCCAGTTTTGCTCACGGATCGGCGAATCTGCGTGACCCCGCAGTGCACGCGGTCAGCCTGGGTGTTCGCATTGGTTCGGCAGCCTTGAACGGTTGGGGGTGTCCGGAGATGGAAGGCCTGGTCAAGGAGCTCGCCGAGTTCAGTGGTATATCTGAAGCAGACGCGATGCAACAGGTCCTTGCCAGCGCGGATGAAGCCGTCAACGTGGCGGCGACGTTCGGGGCCAGCCGGCTGTGCAAGCTGATTCCGTCAACCGATCCTGAGCAAGTGCAGCTGCAACAGGCGCAACGCGCAGCTAGCCTTTTGCAACCGAATCTGTTGCTGATGCAACAGGCCATGCAGGACCTTGGAATGATGGCCGCGAGTCGCGGTGACGTCGGGCTGATTCTCGATGCGTTGCTCAAGGGGCTGCATGAAGGAGCAGGGCTGGAGCGCGTGATGCTGACTGTTCTGGCCGATCACCAAACTGCGTTCCGCGCCAAGCGCGTTGCGGGGGAGCATACCCAATCCTGGCTTGACACCTTCGTCTTGCCTGTCGATCCATCGGGTCAATCGCACATTTTCAGCTACGTGCTTCGTCAACGCCAGCCGCTATGGATGGGGGTGCCAGCTAGCTATAACCTTGAGGAAATGGTGACCTTGCCGCTTCGCCAGCAGTTGGGTAAAGGAATGTTTTTCATTGCGCCGTTGATGGCGGGCGCGCGCGAGATCGGTGTGCTCTACGCTGACAATCGGATATCCGGTCGCGCGCTGAAGCATGAGCAGTTCGTTGCTTTCCAGCGATTCACACAGCTGGCCGGGCGTTGTCTCGATGCGCTGGGCAGGCGCTAAGGGGGCGCCTTGCCCAGGCGAATTACTGGGGGATATACAGCGTGAGGGTCTGGCCTGGCTTGAGCAGCGCGCTGTCCCTGGGATTCCAGGTTTTCAGGTGATTGATCTGGACATTGAAACGCTTGGCGATCTCGTAAAGTGAGTCACCTTTCTTGACCTTGTAATAGGTCGGCCTCGGGTTAGCCCGTTGGTTGCCGCCGGCAGCCTGTAAAAACAGTGCTTGACCTACCTTGATGTTGCTGCCTGAAAGGTTGTTCCAGCGCTGCAGATCATGAACCGAGACTTTTTGGGTCTTGGCGATATCCCAGAGATTGTCACCCTTGCGGACCCGATAGCTGCGCGGTGCCGGTTGGCTCCGCGCTACGGCATGCAGGAGTTCGCGAGATTGTCCCGTTCCGGCCGACTGCGGGATGCTCAGGACCTGCCCGATCTGCAAGCGATCGCCTCGAAGACGATTGATATCACGAATGATGTTGACCGATAGGCGGTGCCTGTTGGCGATTGCGCCAAGCGTGTCGCCCGGGCGGACCTTGTATTGCTGCCAATCAACCAGATCTTGCGGTTTCATCATTGCTAGATTGGCGGCGAACATCTCGGCCTTAGCGCTTGGAACGAGCAGATGTTGTGGGCCGTCCAGCGTAATGCGACGGGTGAACGCGGGGTTCAACTGATAGATTTCGTCTTCTTCGAGATCCGCCATTTTGGCGACCCTGGCGAGATCCATGCGTTGTTTCAGCGCGACCACTTCGAAATAGGGCTCGTTGGCGATCGGAGTCAGGTTGAGGCCATATGCTTCGGGGCTTTGCACCATCTGCGAGAGCGCCAGCAGCTTGGGTACGTAGTCGCGCGTTTCGCGGGGCAGAGGCAGGTTCCAGTAGTCGGTCGGCAAGCCGAGCTTCTGGTTGCGCTCGATGGCCCGGCTGACGGTTCCTTCGCCCGCGTTATAAGCTGCCAGCGCCAGTAGCCAGTCGTCATTGAACAAGCCGTGCAGGTAGGTCAGATAGCGTAATGCGGCGGTGGTAGAGGCGGTGATGTCGCGCCTGCCGTCGTACCAGCTGGTTTGTTGCAGATTAAAGTGGCGACCGGTCGAAGGAATGAATTGCCATAGGCCTACCGCCTGGGCTGGAGAATAGGCAAAGGGGTTGTAGGAACTCTCGATTATAGGCAGTAGCGCCAGCTCGAGCGGCATATCCCGCTCTTCCAATTGCTCGACGATATAGTGAATGTAAGGGCTACCTCGCTCGCTGGCCGCCTCGATGGACTGTGGGCGACTTGAGAAAAGCAGGCGCTGTTGCTCGATGCGAGGGTTGCTGTCCAGATAATCCTGCAGTTTGAAGCCCTGCCGCATGCGATCCCAGACGTCCGAGTGGGTCGGCGCGGCGGTTTTCACGTCCGTGAGCCACAGTGTGTCCTGGACCTGAGGTTCAGGTCGTGTTTGAGCTTCGCGGTCTGGCGAGGTGCGCGAACCGGTGCTTTGGCAGCCGGTGATAACGAGACAGATGGCCAGCGCCAGGGCCCGGCCGGAGGCTGCCAAGGCGTCCGGATGAGGGCTATTTGATGAGTCAGACGGCATTGGCTGAAGGTTTCCCTAGCGCAAAATTCGAGGGAGTGTAGGAATGCCGTTCCGGTGGGTCAACCCGGTGCCTTGTTTTTTGGAGACTGGTCGACTTAGTCAGAAGCTGTCTTTCCAGGTGCGCAATGCCGTGAATACGCTTTCTGGCGTGGTTAATTGACGGCCGGCATGGCGACTTGCTGCAGCCGCGACGGTGGGTTCGGTGCTGCGCAGGAACGGGTTGGTAGCCTGTTCGATGCGCATGTCAGTGGGAAGGGTAATGCGTTTTGCCTCACGCCAACGAATGACCTGTTCGATGCGCCCTGCGATTTCCTGGTTGTCCGGCTCCACTGCCTGGGCAAATCGCAGATTGCTCAGTGTGTATTCATGAGCGCAGTACACCCGGGTGGACGCGGGCAGCGCCGCCAGTCGTTGCAGAGAGTTGAACATCTGGGCTGCGGTGCCCTCGAAAAGGCGGCCGCAGCCTGCGGCGAACAAAGTGTCGCCGCTCAATAGCCATGGCTCCTTTGCGTTGTCGTGAAAGTAGGCGATGTGGCCGCTGGTATGCCCGGGCACTTCGATCACCTCCAGCTCCTGGTCGAGGACGCGGATACGCTGCCCATCAGCCAGCGCATTGTCCTTGCCAGGAATATTCTCTGCAGCCGGCCCATGGACCTTCGCCCCATGCGTGGCCTTGAGTTGTTGCACGCCGCCAACGTGATCGTGGTGGTGGTGGGTGATCAGAATATCGGTCAGGCGCCAGTCGGGATGAGCATCCAGCCAGCGCTGGACGGGGCCCGATTCACCCGGGTCCACCGCCGCGCAAAGGCGGCTTTGAGGATCCAGCAGCATCCATATGTAGTTGTCAGTGAAGGCCGGCAGAGCTTCTATCTTCAACATATGTACGGGTCGCCAAGTCATTAGCAAAAGCGCATCCTAACAGCGATATCGGAAAGTTGAACCGGCCGGTAGCTCCGATCTGACCGACCCAGCCGATGAATGGAGGCTAGCCATGAGTGAGTCTTGTACCAAGTCGGATGAAGATTGGCTGTCGCTGATGAACGAGGCGAGTGCCTGGTTCGATAGCCCAACGGGTCGACAGCTGTTGCAGCAGGAAGAGTGGGTGATCAGTCAGGAATTGTCGCGTTGCTTCGGCAGCTACCTGGTGCATTACGGACCGTTCGCCAATACGCCAATCGAGCCGCAGAAGATCAAGCGTAGTGTGCGATTGGGGCCACCGTTGGCGGGCGTCGAGATCGTTTGCGAAGAGCAGAGCTGGCCGATCGGTGAGCACGCCGCCGACGTCGTGGTGGTTCAGCACGGCCTTGATTTCAGTCTGTCGCCACACGCTTTGCTGCGCGAGGCGGCGCGTAGCGTCAGGCCGGGCGGGCACTTGTTGATCGTTGGAGTCAATCCGTGGAGTGCTTGGGGAGCGACGCGCCTGGTGTCACGCAAGGCCTTTCGTCGTGCTCGCTGCATCCGTTCCACACGCGTCGGGGACTGGTTGAACCTGCTTGGATTCGCGCTGGAGAAACGTCGGTTCGGATGCTATTGTCCGCCGCTTTCCTCGGGTCAGTGGCAGACACGATTGTCCGGCCTGGACATCGTCGGCCAACGACTGCAGATGCCAACCGGCGGTTTCTATCTGCTGGTGGCGCGAAAGCTGATGGTGGGCCTGCGACCTCTGCGACAGAGCCGTCGCGAGCGTATGGGTCAGCTGCTGCCAATGCCTGTGGCAAAGGTCAGTCGCCGTGATGCCGAACAGTAAAATTAGGCAAATAATCCTTCATGAGTGATGAAACGGTCGAGATATACACGGATGGCGCCTGCAAGGGTAATCCGGGTCCCGGTGGTTGGGGTGCGCTGCTTGTTTACAAGGGCGTTGAGCGCGAGCTGTGGGGCGGCGAAGCGGAAACCACCAATAATCGAATGGAGCTGATGGCAGCTATCCGTGCACTGGAAGAGCTGAAAAGGCCTTGCCGGGTCAAGCTGGTGACCGACTCCCAGTACGTCATGCAAGGCATCAACGACTGGATGCCCAACTGGAAGAAACGGGGTTGGAAAACCGCTGCCAAGCAGCCGGTAAAGAACGCCGATCTGTGGCGCCAGCTCGATGAGCAAGTCAATCGCCATCAAGTGAGCTGGCAATGGGTGCGCGGGCATACCGGCCACCCGGGAAACGAACGCGCCGATCTGCTGGCCAATCGCGGCGTAGTACAGGCTAAACGACAAACCGCTTGAGTGAGTTGAAACATGCGTAGCGTAGTGCTGGACACCGAAACCACTGGCATGCCGGTGACCGATGGGCACCGGATCATCGAGATCGGCTGTGTCGAAGTCATCGGCCGACGCCTCACGGGGCGGCATTATCACGTGTACCTTCAGCCGGACCGTGAGGTGGACGAGGGTGCCATCGCCGTTCACGGTATTACCAATGAGTTCTTGACCGATAAGCCCAGGTTCAAGGATGTCGCCGATGAGTTCTTCGATTTCATCAAAGGCGCGCAACTTATCATTCATAACGCAGCGTTCGACGTTGGCTTCATCAATAACGAGTTCGCCCTGCTCGGGCAGCAGGACCGTGCCGAGCTGAGCGACCACTGTAGCGTTCTCGATACATTGTTAATGGCGCGCGAGCGCCATCCGGGTCAGCGCAACAGCCTCGATGCGCTTTGCAAACGCTATGGCGTGGACAACTCCGGTCGCGACCTGCACGGCGCGCTGCTCGACGCCGAGATTCTCGCCGACGTCTACCTGACCATGACCGGCGGGCAGACCAATCTGTCCCTAGCAGGTGAGGGCGCCGAGTCTGAAAACGGCGGTCGGCAGCAGGCAACGCCAATCCGCCGGTTGCCGGCTGATCGTCCCGGCACGCTGGTCATTCGCGCCAGTGCCGAAGAAGTCGCCGCGCATGCGGCACGCATGCAAGCGATCGAAAAGGCTGCGGGTGCGGCGCCGCTCTGGGTGCAGCTGGAACAATCCTCTGAGATCGAGACTGAAGCCTTGCCGGCCTGATCCGTCGGCGCTGTCTGACGCGCCTATTGTCGCGTCGACTCGGCGCCATCGCATTTCACGCTTGGTGCTTGAGGGCGGACCTTCTACGCTGGGGGGAGTACGCCTCCAGGAAGCACCCATGTATAAAGACCTCAAGTTTCCCATCCTCATCGTTCACCGCGATATCAAAGCCGATACCGTCGCTGGCGAGCGTGTCCGCGAGATCGCTGCCGAGCTCGAACGGGACGGCTTCCATATTCTTCCCACGGGTAGCGCTGCCGAAGGTCGCATCGTCGCTTCTACGCACCACGGACTCGCCTGTATTCTGGTCGCTGCCGAGGGTGCCGGTGAGAATCAGCGGCTGCTGCAGGACGTGGTGGGACTTATTCGCGTCGCACGGCGGCGCGCGCCACAATTGCCGATCTTCGCGCTTGGTGAGCAGATCACTATCGAGAATGCCCCGGCCGAAGCGATGGCAGACCTGAACGAGCTGCGCGGGCTGCTCTACCTGTTCGAAGACACTGTTCCGTTCCTTGCACGACAAGTCGCGCGGGCCGCCCGGAGCTATCTGGACGGCTTGCTGCCTCCGTTCTTCCGCGCACTGGTTCAGCACACCGGCGATTCCAACTACTCGTGGCACACTCCGGGTCATGGCGGTGGCGTTGCGTTTCGCAAGAGCCCGGTCGGCCAGGCTTTCCATCAATTCTTCGGCGAGAACACCCTGCGTTCCGATCTGTCGGTCTCGGTGCCGGAGCTCGGCTCGCTGCTCGACCACACGGGGCCGCTGGCCGCAGCCGAAGCTCGGGCGGCGCGCAATTTCGGTGCGGACCATACTTTTTTCGTCATCAACGGAACGTCGACCGCGAACAAGATCGTCTGGCACTCGATGGTGGCGCGGGATGACCTGGTCCTGGTGGACCGCAACTGCCACAAATCGATACTGCATTCGATCATCATGACCGGGGCGATTCCGCTCTACCTGACGCCTTCGCGCAACGAGCTCGGCATTATCGGTCCGATTCCTCTCGAGGAGTTTTCCCCGGAATCGATTCAGGCCAAGATCGATGCCAACCCGCTAGCGCGCGGGAGACCGCCACGAGTCAGACTGGCCGTCGTCACCAATTCCACTTACGACGGGCTCTGTTATAACGCCAATCTGATCAAGCGCACCCTGGGCAACAGTGTCGATGTCTTGCACTTCGATGAGGCCTGGTATGCCTATGCGGCCTTTCACGAGTTCTACGATGGCCGCTATGGGATGGATACGCGCGAGCAGGGGCCGCTGGTGTTCACCACGCATTCGACGCACAAGGTATTGGCGGCCTTCAGCCAGGCCTCGATGATCCATGTGCTCGACAGTCAGCAGCGACAGTTGGATCGGGATCGCTTCAACGAAGCGTTCATGATGCATATCTCGACGTCGCCGCAGTACGGCATTCTTGCCTCGCTCGATGTGGCTTCGGCGATGATGGAAGGCCCCGCCGGGCGCTCGTTGATACAGGAAACCTTCGACGAGGCACTAAGTTTCCGTCGTGCACTGGCCAATCTCCGTCAGCATCTGGCGCCGGACGATTGGTGGTTCAGTATCTGGCAACCCACCGCGGCGGATGGCGCGGACGAACTGGTTACCGCTGACTGGCTGCTGCAGCCGGAAGCGGACTGGCATGGTTTCGGTGATGTGGCGGATGACTACGTATTGCTTGACCCCATCAAGGTCACGCTGGTCACACCTGGCCTCACTGCTGGCGGTAGGCTGAGTGAGCGGGGCATTCCCGCAGCGGTTGTCAGCAAGTTTCTCTGGGAGCGGGGGCTGGTCGTCGAAAAGACTGGTCTTTATTCGATTCTGGTGCTGTTTTCCATGGGCATCACCAAGGGCAAATGGAGCACGTTGCTAACCGAGTTACTGGAGTTCAAAAGGCACTACGACGATAACGTCCCGTTATGCGACGCGTTGCCCACCGTCGGGCAGACCGGCGGCAGCCAGTACGCCGGGATGGGGTTGCGCGACCTGTGTGACTCCTTGCACGAGTGCTACCGCGACAACGCCACCGCAAAAGCCATGCGGCGGATGTATACGGCGCTGCCGGCGCTGGCGATACAACCGGCCGATGCCTATGACAAGCTGGTTCGGGGAGAGGTCGAAGCTGTACCCATCGAAGCGCTGGAGGGCCGTATTGCCGCGGTAATGTTGGTGCCGTACCCGCCAGGTATTCCCCTGATCATGCCGGGCGAGCGGTTTACTCCCGAAACGCGCTCAATACTCGACTACCTTGCTTTCGCCCAACGCTTCGCCGCCCGCTTCCCCGGATTCGACGCCGATGTGCATGGGCTGCAGCACGAAGAGCATGCTGGGGGAACGCGGTATACGGTCGATTGCATCCTTGAGGAATAGGCAATACTTGGTATTGACCTGCTATCGCGAGATGTCAAAGCCGATGATGTGCAAGGGCGTGGGCTGCTTCACAACGTCCCGCATCGACTTTCACCCGGCTGTTGTTATAGTTGTTCGGCTGAGAACAGTCCCTGCGAAGGGCCTGTCCAACCTGTTTAAGGCACATGAGTGCCTCGGCTGTCGAGGATGATAGCGTGACTGAGTACCAAGCCTTCCGTGTGGAGTTGAAGGACAAGATCGCCCATGTAGCGATCAATCGACCTGACAAGGTCAATGCCATGAACGCTGCGTTCTGGAGTGAGATTGTCGATATTTTCGAGTGGATCGACGATACGGACGATGTCCGTGTAGTGGTGCTTTCAGGCGAGGGTAAACATTTTTCGGCCGGTATCGATCTGCAGTTGTTAGCGCAAGCCGCAACCCAGATGGGGAATGATGTCGGACGCAACGCCGAGCGCCTGCGCCGTCAGATTCTCAAGCTGCAAGCGTCGTTCAATGCCGTGGACAACTGCCGCAAGCCGGTTATCGCAGCCATCCAAGGATATTGCATAGGCGGTGCGATCGATCTGATCGCTGCTTGCGATATGCGTTACAGCACGCTCGACGCGCAATTCTCCATCAAGGAAATCGACATGGGCATGGCGGCTGATGTCGGAACACTGCAACGGCTGCCGCGAATCATCGGCGATGGAATGATGCGAGAGTTGGCTTATACCGGACGCACCGTTGAAGGCCAGGAAGCGCAGGCCATAGGATTGGTGAATCGAGCCTATCCTGATCAGCCGAAGCTGATGGCCGCGGTGTTCGCTCTGGCAGCTGACATCGCTGCGAAGTCGCCGGTGGCGATTCGCGGCACCAAGGAAATGATCCGCTATATGCGCGATCACCGCGTCGATGACGGTCTCGAGTACATTGCCACCTGGAATGCTGCAATGCTTCAGTCGGCAGACCTCAAGGTGGCCATGGCTGCCCATATGAGCAAACAGAAACCGGATTTCTCCGACTGATGCATCATCTAAACGTTGCGCGGGAGGCGCGCTAGGCATGGTTACCGGAGCTACTTCACTCAGCCTGGTCCGCGATGAACTATTCGCAACCATGGAGGAAGCCGAGCAGAGCCTCGAGCATTTCATCATTGATCGGAACAACGGAAGTCTGCTGCAACAGGCCGTGGAAAATCTCAAGCAGGTTCGGGGGACACTCAATCTCATCGAATTGACCGGGGCCGAGTTGCTGGCGCAGGAAATACTCCAGCTCGCCACCGATATTCCGGTTGGCGCAGGCGAAGAACGGGATACTCAGCTGGCAGCGCTGAGCAATGCCCTGTATGTGCTCGGGCGCTATCTTGAAAGTGTTGATGCCAGCCGTCAGGAAATGCCGGAACTGCTCCTGCCGCCGATCAACGCGCTGCGGCTCGTCAGTGCACAGTCCCCGTTACCCGAGAGTTTCTTCTTCAGTGCCCGACTCGATCATGCGCGACCACCAGTGGTGGCGGCAGTGCGAGAGCCTGCCGCGCGGATGACCGAAGCACGACGCTTACGACAGATGTATCAGGTCGGTCTGCTGGGTTTCATTCGTGAAGATAATGCTGCCGCGAGCCTCAAGCTCATGGCGCGAGCCCTCAGTCGATTGGATCTGCTGTTCGCCAATACTCCTGCTGGCCGCCTATGCTGGTTGGGCAGTGCGGCGTTGGAGGCCCAGCTGGATGGCCAGCTGCTGCCGCGTCAGTCACGCAAGCAACTGTTTTCCCGGCTCGACCGTGAGCTTCGACAACTCAGCATCAATACGGCCTACGAGCCGCCGCGTGTCCTGCTCAAGGAATTGCTGTATCTGGTTGCGTTGGCGGAAAGCAGCGGGCCCATGGCGACTCAGGTTCGCGAGACGTTCTCGCTTGGTCCGCTGCCCTTTACCGATCATCTGCTCGAGGACGAGTCCCAGCGCCTCGCTGGTCCCGGTCAGGCAGTGATGCGTTCGCTGTCATCGGCGATTCGTGAAGAACTGGCGAGCCTCAAGGATCTGCTGGACCTCATCGAAAGGCAGACGGCTCCGAGCGAATCGTACGCCAACCTGCACAGTCTGTTGGGGAAGCTGGCGAAGACCCTGGGTATGGTGGGGCTGTCTTCCGCTTCGAGTACCTTGCACGCTCAGCTTGCCACGGTCGCCGGCTGGAGCGCCGAACAGGCTCCGGACTCCCAGGCGCTGCTGAAGCTGGCCGACGCGGTGCTCTATGTCGAAAGCATGGTGGCAAGCCTGGAGCGCGGCGAGCGCCGTGATTCGCGGCCTCCAATTGCCCAACCGGGCCAGGAAGCTGAAGCCTTCGCCAATCATCAGCTCACCGAGGCCTGCATTGTTGTGATCGGCGAAGCGACCGCGGGCCTGGCGTTGGCCAAGCGCGCTATCACAGCCTATCTGGAGTCCAATGGGGAAAAGCTGCATCTGGCTAACGTCCCGTTCAGCTTGATGGCGGTTCGTGGCGGGTTGCGTTTCCTTGAGCAAGATCGGGCGGCCGAGCTGATCGGTGCTTGTGCCGACTTCATTCAGAAGCAGATGCTCGAAGGCGTGCAGATGCCTCCAGAGCAGATGCTCGAAACCCTTGCCGATGCCTTGACCAGCCTCGAGTACTACCTCGACGGTGGCGCAATACTGCGGCGCGACGACTCTCGCGCCAGCGTGCTGGATATTGCGTCCGAGAGCGTTCGCGCATTGGGTCTTCCGGTGGCTGCCTGATGAGCCTTCGCTGGCAGCCTGCACTGCTCGATCCCGCGAACGAAGGCGGGTGGGCCGTTGTGCATTGTCAGCAGGGTTTTCTTTTCGATGCCAACGGTGTGCTGTTTCCGAGAGGCTGGCTCAAGCGGCTTGAATTACCTGTGATAAGTGAGCAGGGCTTGGGTTACTTCGACGGCGACCCGGTGTTTCTGTTGGAGCTGGCTCACCCTGCCGAAGTGCCTGGTGCAGCCTGGCAGGGCTTGCGTCAGTTCATGATGCAGGACGATGATGTCGACAGGTTCCGTATGCTCGGCTTCGCCGCACAGATCGGCACCTGGGCCAATCATCATCGCTTCTGCGGAAGCTGTGGCAACCCGATGCGTCAGCATCCGACAGAGCGGGCAATGCAGTGCGAGAGTTGCGGCATTCATCATTACCCGCGTATATCTCCGAGCATGATCGTTCTGGTGACTCGTGGCGATGAATTGCTGCTGGCGCGTTCACCGCGCTTCGCGCCGGGTGTATACAGCACGCTGGCGGGCTTCGTTGAGCCTGGCGAGTCGGTCGAGCAGTGCGTCCGGCGAGAGGTGCATGAGGAAGTCGGTGTTTCGATCCAGGAGCCTCGCTACATCTGCAGCCAGGGCTGGCCGTTTCCGCACTCGTTGATGCTTGGCTTCCACGCGGAATATGCGTCGGGAGAGATCGTCATGCAGCCTGAGGAGATCGAAGATGCCGGCTGGTTCTCGATCCACGATCTGCCGGCACTACCAGCGCCAAAATCCATTGCCCGCTACTTGATCGACTTGTATGTGGCTCGACGTTCAGGCCGCCCCGAACCAGTGCTGCCAAGCTAATCTCAGGCTCAATGCCAGCACGACCGAAATAAAGATCGGTCGAATGAACTTCGATCCACCTTGGATCGCTGTGCGTGCCCCCAGGTAGGCGCCAACCATCAATGCGAGCCCCATGCCGATCCCCAATGCCCAGGCAACCTGGCCACTGATCACGAATACGGCAAGCGCAACACCGTTGCTGACGAAGTTCATGCTGCGCGCCACGCCGCTCGCTTTTAGCAGATCCAGTGGGTAGATCAGCATGTTGCTGACGGTCCAGAAGGCGCCGGTGCCGGGGCCGGCCACGCCATCGTAGAAACCCAGCGTCAGCCCCTGCGGCCATTGTCGGCGTTTGCCGATCGGCGCTGAATCTTCTCGTGGTGTGGTCGGCACCCGACCGAACAGCAGGTACAACCCACAGGCGAAGACCACCAAGGGCAGCATTTGATTAAGCCAGCGGGCGGGAATCCAGTGCGCCAGTCCTGCGCCTAGTGCTGCGCCTACGGCTGTAGCCGTGAGTGCGAATCGCCATTGCCCGGGATCGAAGAGCTTACGGCGATAAAACGTGAAGCTTGCCGTGGCCGAGCCGAAGGTCGCGCACAGTTTGTTGGTGCCGAGAACCAGATGTGGCGGTAAGCCGGCCGTGAGTAATGCGGGTAGGGTCAAGAGACCACCACCCCCAGCGATCGCATCGATAAAACCCGCAAAGAAGGCAACGGCCATCAGAGCGGCCAGTACCAGCGGGTCTGTGGCGAATTCAAGCATTGGCATGCGCGTCACTCATGAGCAAATTGGTGAAGACAGGCGGCGCATGATGCCGCTTGCGTTGCCGCAAGCCAATCGCGAGCTAATAAACGTCGTTTCACCGTATCGTTAGGAGGCAACAAAGCAGAATGTCGACTCGTAGTCAGTGTCCCCATCTGCTGCTGGCTGCGCTGCGTGACCCTGTCGATAATGTGCCGTCAAATTTTCGGGAATGTGGCGATGCAATATCTGGGGCTTGCAGTGGTTGTCGCGTTGCTTGCGCTGATCACTGCGCTGATAGCGGTGCGTATGCTGGTCGGCGGCCGCTGGCTGTTGGGGTGGCTGCGAGGCACCGTCGGTATGCTGGTCCTCGCGCTGGGTGGTCTGATTGGCTTGATCGCCTGGGACGTCACCACTTATCAGCCGCTGGAGCAGGGTGCACCGTTGGCGTCCTTGTCGTTTCAGGCCGATGGCCAGCAGCGCTATCAAGTAAAGGTGGAGGAGGGGCAGCAGATCCGTTTTGTCACGCTGGAGGGTGATCTTTGGCAACTCGACCTGCGTGCACTTCATTGGAAAGGTCTGGCAACGCTGATCGGTTTGAAATCGGGCTATCGGCTGGAGAAGCTTTCTGGTCGCTACCTCGCCGTCGAACAGCAGGATCAGGCTCGCCACCCTCATGTGGCGCTCGGACGGAGCCAAGCTGGGGTCGACTTCTGGGCTTGGCTGCAGCGCTGTCAGTGCGCACCGCTGGTCCTCGAGGCCCAGCCGCGACGGGTGAGCTTTCTACCGATCGCCGACGGCGCTACCTATACGGTTGAGATGGCACCCACGGGTCTGTTGGCGAAACCGGCAAACGCTGCAGCGGAACAGGCGATGAAAGACTGGTAACGGCGAAGATTTCAGCTAGTGAAGAAAGGGAACCCTGAGGTTCCCTTCTTTGTTTCAGACCCGTTAGGCGAGGTAGCCACCGTCCACGTTGAGCGACAGGCCTGTGGTGTAGCTCGATGCGTCGCTGGCCAGATACAGCACGGCGCCGGCCATTTCACTCGGGTCGGCGACGCGATTCAGCGGGATATGACGCAGCGCTTCTTCACGGATCGAGTCGTTCTTGACCAGCGCCGAGGCGAACTTGGTGTCGGTCAGGCCCGGCAGCAGCGCGTTACACCGAATGCCTTGCGGTGCGCATTCCTTGGCGAACGCCTTGGTCATATTGATCACCGCAGCTTTGGTGACTGAATAGATGCCCTGGAAGTTGCCTGGCGTCACGCCATTGATGGAGGCGACGTTGATGATGCTGCCGCCACCATTTGCACGCATCAGCTTGCCGGCCTCGACGGACATGAAAAAATATCCACGGATGTTCACGTCGACAGTTTTCTGAAAAGCCGAAACGTCGGTATCGAGGATGTGGCAGAACTGTGGGTTGGTCGCTGCGTTATTGACCAGGATGTCCAGCCGACCGAATTGCTCGCGAATCTGAGCGAATACCGTTTGAATCTGTTCCAGCTCACCGATGTGGCAGGCAACCGGCGTCGCTTTGCCACCAGCTGCGACGATTGCATCCGCGACAGCCTGACAGCCTTCGATTTTGCGACTGGAAACAATGACATGGGCGCCTTGCTGGGCCAGCAGTTTAGCGATGGCCTCGCCGATGCCGCGGCTGGCGCCAGAGACGAAAGCGATCTTGCCATCCAGGTCGAACAGGGTGGTTTTGCTCATGAACTGTATTCCTCTTGGTGAGCTGTATTACAGCTTCGATTTATGGATGACCTGCAGGCTTACTTGTTCGAGCAGGGCGTTCATTTGAACGAATTTAGCGAACCGCTGATCCTGGGTCTGGCCGTGGAAGTAGCGGTAGTAAATTTGTTGCACGATAGCCGCTAGACGAAACAGGCCGTAGGTGTAGTAGTAGTCGAAGTTATCGATATGAATGCCGGCACGCTCGGCGTAGTAATCGACGAACTCCTGGCGCGTTAGCATGCCTGGAGCATTGCTGGGCTGTTTGCGGATCAGTTGCATAGGCGGCGGATCTGTCGCTTCTATCCAATAGGCAAGCGTATTGCCCAGATCCATCAGCGGGTCACCAATGGTGGTCATTTCCCAGTCCAGCACGCCGATGATCTCCATCGGGTTCTCCGGGTTGAGGATGACATTGTCGAAGCGGTAGTCGTTGTGCACGATACCGGGCTTGTGGTGGTCAGCAGGCATCTTGTCGCGCAGCCAGGTTTTGATCGGTTCCCAACCAGGGGCATCCGGTGTGGCGGCCCGCTCGTAACGATCGATCCAGCCGGTAATCTGACGCTGCACGTAGCCTTCGGGCTTGCCCAAGTCGCCAAGGCCGCAGGCGCTGTAGTCCACGTTGTGCAGCTCGACGAACTTGTCGATGAAGCTCTTGCACAGCGCGGTCGTCTGTTCTGGCGTAAATCCGAGTTCAGCCGGCATGTCTTCACGCAGGATGATGCCCTGGACGCGCTCCATGACATAGAACTCGGCACCGATAAGCGCCTCGTCAGTGCAGTGGACGTAGGCTTTCGGGCAGTAAGGAAAGCCCGCGTTGAGCTGATTGAGGATTCGGTATTCGCGGCCCATGTCGTGTGCGGACTTGGCTCTGTGGCCAAACGGTGGGCGACGTAGCACGAATTCCTGCCGAGGATACTCCAGGAGGTAGGTCAGGTTGGACGCGCCACCCGGAAATTGCGAAATGTTCGGGCTGCCTTCCAGTCCCGAAATATGGGCTTTGAGGTATTGATCGATGACTGCAGCGGGCAGTTCTTCACCTTCACGGATGCGGCTGGTCTGATCTGTTAGCGCCATGCTTGTCCCTTTCTTGTAATCGATGCCTTGATGAGCAGGTTCATGGCGGCTGTACTCCGCAACGCCAGCTGACCATCCAGCACCTGTAATCTAATGGGCGCCCATGGCAGCACCAAGCAAAGACGGTCTTTATTGGTCGGGGTGTTGCTATGTAATCAAGATGCTTGATGCTTGAACGTCACTAAAAAAGCGCACAAAAAAGCCGAAGTCGCAAAACTTCGGCCTTTGCGTCACGTCTCGGCAAGTTAGGCGGGGAACAGCTCGCTCAGCTTCAGCGCGAGCATCATGTCGCCCTCGGCGCGCAGCTTGCCTGCCATGAACGCCTGCATGCCGTCGGTCTCGCCACTGATGACGCCCTGCATGGTTTCGCTGTCCATGATCAGCGTAACGTTGGCATCGGCGGACTCGCCTTTGTGAAAGTCACAGGTGCCATCCTTAACGACCAGATAGTAGTTTTCCGCGTCGGTGATATTGAACTGGAAAACCAGGTCCAGACCGGCTGCAGCGCTGGGGTTGAACTTGGCTTTCATGCCCTGGATGGTGTCGTCGACGTTGCTCATCGGATATGTCCTTTTTTATCGTGGAAATTGCAGCCTCGGGCTGCAGTCGGGTTGGAGCTTATCGATAGGTGACGAGCTCCGGATTCTTCAGCAGTTCCAGATGCACATGGCTGTTGAACGAAGCCAGCGCTACGTCGTTGTCGCGAAACTTCAGGCAGCTGAGCGAGGTGTTGACGATCTGCCAGTTCAATTCGAACGCCTTGATGGGCGGCACGCCGATGATCAGTTGAAGCAGTGCGGTGATGGTCCCGCCAGACGTGAAAACGGCGATGTGATCCTTTTTGTTCGCCTGATCGAGCAAACGGTTCAATCCGTTTTGGACACGGTCGATAAAGCTCTGCCAGCTTTCCAGCCCTGCTTTTTCATGCTCGCCAGAAACCCATCGATGAATCACGTAACTGAACAGTCGCTGGAACTCGGCACGGTGACTGGCAGCGTTGCTGAATATCTGCATCGCGTCAGGCTCAACGGCCAACAGATCGGCCATGTGAGCACGAATCACCTCGTCAGCGTGAAACTCATTGAACGCTGAATCGATTTCGATGGGACATTCATCTAGATCATGAGTGCTCATCCGCGCCAGGGTGGCCCGAGCGGTATCTTGCTGCCGGCTCAACTCTCCGCTCACGCAGCGGTCGAAACGAACACCTAATTGCTCCAAGTAATCTCCCAGGGCTGCTGACTGTCGAAAGCCAAGCGGCGACAGGGCATCGTAGTTTTCCGCGCCGAATGACGCCTGACCATGCCTGATCAGGTAAATACTGCCCATGTTCAGCTCCAGGACCCTGTTTTTCGCGAGGGTAGGGGGATCGACTAGGAGTGTCAACGATAAATCATACGTTTGTTTGAATCGGCTTCCGCTGGCTCAGGTGTCTATGCAATCGGTATGCTTGAGCGCTTTACGCCATGCCGTGTCCCGCTGGCAACCGTAGGTGATCCGAGGAGGATATGTGGAATTTCTTGCTGACTATGCAAGCTTTCTGGTTAAGACCGTCACGCTAGTGGCGGCTGTGCTGGTAGTGCTAGCTGCGCTCGCCACACTGCGGCGCGGAAGGAGCAAGCAGACGGGTGGCCATCTGGAAGTCCATAAACTTAACGACTTCTATAAATCGATGCGTGAGCGTCTCGAACAATCGCTGATCGATAAGGATCAACTCAAACTGCAGCGCAAGCGTGAAGCCAAGGCAGCCAAGCTGGCGAAGAAAAAGCCGGAAACCCGCCCGCGGGTGTTCGTGCTCGACTTCGACGGCGACATCAAGGCGTCGGCCGTCGACAACCTGCGGCATGAAATCACTGCACTGCTGACCTTGGCCACGCCACAGGACGAAGTGGTCCTTCGTCTGGAAAGTGGCGGCGGCATGGTCCACGGGTACGGACTCGCTGCCTCGCAGCTGGTGCGCATCCGTGATGCAGGTGTGCCGTTGACGGTGTGTGTCGACAAAGTTGCAGCGAGCGGCGGATACATGATGGCGTGTATCGGCCAGAAGATCCTCAGCGCACCTTTTGCAATTCTCGGCTCCATTGGGGTCGTAGCGCAGCTGCCCAATGTCCATCGATTGCTGAAGAAGCATGATGTCGATGTCGAGGTGCTCACCGCAGGTGAATACAAGCGTACCCTGACGATCTTTGGTGAAAATACCGATAAGGGACGGGAGAAATTCCAAGACGATCTGGAAACTACGCACGAGCTGTTCAAGAACTTCGTCGCCCGCTATCGCCAGCAGCTGTCTATCGACGATGTTGCCACTGGTGAGGTCTGGCTGGGTATCGCCGCTCTTGGCAAGCAGCTCGTTGATGAATTGAAGACGAGCGATGAGTATCTGGCCGCTCGCGCCCGCGAGGCGGATCTGTTCCAGCTGCACTATGCGGAGAAAAAAAGTCTTCCAGAGCGATTCGGCATGGCGGCGAGTGCCACCTTGGAGCACGGCTTGCTGAAGGGCTGGACACGTCTCAACGAACAGCGATTCTGGCAATAAGGAGCAACTGATGGGTAGCTTCAAAGCACTGCAAACCAGCGAACATGCCGATGGCCGTTTCGAAACACGTGTCGTCGAGAGAGCCATCGACGAACTCCCTGTGGGTGAGGTGTTGATTCGCGTTAGCTACTCATCGCTGAACTACAAGGATGCGTTGTCGGCCAGCGGCAACCGCGGCGTTACCCGAAGCTTTCCGCACACACCGGGCATTGATGCGGCCGGCACAGTTGCCGAATCGAGCGTCCCGGAGTTTTCCAAGGGCGATGAGGTCATCGTTACCGGATATGACCTTGGAATGAATACGGCGGGCGGTTTCGGTCAGTTCATTCGCGTGCCGTCGGCGTGGGTAATCAAGCGCCCTGCCGGGCTTTCCTTGCGCGAGGCCATGGCGCTTGGAACGGCAGGGCTGACTGCGGCACTCTGCGTGGACAAGCTCGAGTTGGCGGGCCTTGAGCCAACAACCGATGCGCCAGTTTTGGTGACCGGTGCTACGGGTGGAGTCGGCAGCATTGCGGTGGCCTTGCTGTCCCGTCTTGGTTACAGCGTCGCTGCGGTGACCGGTAAGGCCGATCAAGTCGATTTCCTAACCCGGCTTGGCGCCGCGCAGGTCATTGAGCGTGGTGTGCTTCAGGCGGGAGCGGAGAAACCTCTGTTCAAAGAGCAATGGGCCGGCGCGGTCGACACCGTCGGTGGCGAAATTCTTTTCAACGTCGTCAAATCGTTGCGGCGTGGCGCCAGTGTCGCCTGTTGCGGTCTGACTGCCGGGACGAATTTTCAGGCCAACGTCATGCCCTTCATTCTGCGCGGCGTGAATCTGCTTGGAGTCGACTCGGTGGAAATCCCGCTGGTCGTCAAAGCGTCGATGTGGGACAGACTGTCCGTGCAGTGGAAATTGCCGAATCTGGATGATCTGGTGCAGGAGATTTCGTTGGAGGAGTTGCCTGCAGCTATCGAGCGAATCCTGGCGGGGCAGCAGGCCGGTCGAGTACTTGTGCGGCTTGACTGACTGTGTGACCCCTTCGGTTGGGCGGCTTCGGTTAACCGGCTATTGATGATATAGCTAAAACCGATTTTGTTGCGTTGATCGAGTGAGCGAAGCTAGCGCCACTCCAACGCAACAGGAATGGGTCATGAAAGCACTGGCAGAGAAGATCATCGAAGCATTCGGCAAGAAGCAGCCGACCGAGGCCCTTCAGGTCGAGCACCCCAACTTCTGGATGTATCAATAAAAAAACCGCCGAAAGGCGGTTTTTTTATTGCAGCACGAGCGTGGATTCAGCCTTGTCGGCGGCGAAACAAGGGCAACGGTTCATCGACGGCCGATTGGTAGGTGACGGAGAAATCCTTCAAACCTTCCAGCGCCTCATAGGGGTCGCGGTCAGCGCGCACCGCGAAGGCGTCGAAACCGCAACGACGCATATAAAACAGTTGATCGCGCAGCACATCGCCTATGGCTCGGATCTCGCCTTTGTAGCCGTAACGCTCGCGCAGCAGGCGAGCGCTGGAGTAGTGGCGACCATCGGTAAAGGCAGGGAAGTTCAGTGCGATGACTTGGAAATGCTCAAGGTCGTCGGCGATTTCTTCCACGGCTTCGTCGGCGTCCAGCCAAACCCCGAGACCGCCGTCGCGAGCTTTCAATGCATGAGCATGATCGAGCCATAGCTGGAACGGCACGATCAGATCGTCACAATTGGACAGACCATCAAGCGTTACGTCCTTGGGTAGCAGATGCCAGGTTTCGTCGATGACCTGGCCGTCCTTAATGATTCGCTGCATAGACGCGCTCCTTGAAGGGGTCGATGCCGATACGGCGGAAGGTGTCGAGGAACTGTTCATCTTCTGTACGTTGCTCCACATAGACGCCGATGATCTTTTCGATCACGTCGGGCATAACGTCCTGAGCGAAGGACGGGCCAAGTATCTGGCCGAGGCTCGCATTGCGGCCGGAACTGCCGCCGAGGGAGACCTGGTAGAACTCGGCGCCTTTCTTGTCCACGCCCAGAATGCCGATGTGACCCACATGGTGATGTCCACATGCGTTCATGCAGCCGGAGATGTTCAGATCGATGTCGCCGATGTCGAACAGGTAGTCCATATCATCGAAACGGCGCTGGATGGCTTCAGCGATCGGAATCGACTTGGCATTGGCCAGCGAGCAGAAATCGCCGCCAGGGCAGCAGATGATATCGGTCAGCAGGCCGATATTCGGGGTGGCGACGCCCAGTTCGCGCAGCTCGCTCCACAACTCGAACAGCCGTGACTGTTCGACATCTGCGAGGATCATATTTTGTTCGTGGGAGTTGCGCACTTCACCGAAGCTGTAGCGATCGGCCAAATCGGCGATGGTATCGAGCTGCTTATCGGTCACATCGCCTGGAGCCACTCCGGTGCTCTTGAGCGATAGGGTGACGGCTGCGTAACCGGGCTTCTTGTGTGCCACCACGTTACGCTGGCGCCAGCGGGCGAAACCGGGATGCTCGGTATCGAGTTGAGCGAGCGCGGCGCTTTGATCTTCCAGAGGCTTGTAGGCCGGGTCGACGAAAAATTTGCTGACGCGCTCGACTTCGGCTTCGGTCAGCGTGCTAGGGCCATCTTTGAGATGGGACCACTCGGCCTCGACGCGCTCGGCGAAGACCTCCGGCGTGAGCGCCTTGACCAGAATCTTGATGCGCGCCTTGAACTTGTTGTCGCGACGGCCATAGCGGTTGTACACACGCAGGATGGCGTCGAGGTAGGTCAGCAGATGCTGCCAGGGAAGGAATTCGTTGATGAAGCTGCCCACGATCGGTGTGCGGCCCAAACCACCCCCGACTGACACGCGGAAGCCCAGCTCACCAGCCTCGTTGTTCACTGCTTCGAGGCCGATATCGTGCACTTCGATGGCGGCGCGGTCGCTCGCGGCTCCGTTCACGGCAATCTTGAACTTACGCGGCAGGAAAGCGAATTCCGGATGGAAGGTCGACCATTGGCGAATGATCTCGCACCAGGGGCGTGGGTCGATCAGCTCGTCTTTGGCTACACCGGCAAACTGGTCGGTAGTGGTATTGCGGATGCAATTGCCGCTGGTCTGGATCGCATGCATCTGCACCGTTGCCAGCTCGGCGAGAATCTCAGGGACATCTTCGAGTTCCGGCCAGTTGAACTGCACATTGGTCCGGGTACTGATGTGGGCGTAGCCCTTGTCGTACTTGCGGGCAATTTCAGCCAGCTTGCGCACCTGGGTCGAAGACAGCAGCCCATAGGGCACCGCGATACGCAACATGGGCGCATAGCGTTGAATGTACAGGCCGTTCTGCAGGCGCAGGGGGCGGAATTCCTCGCCACCGAGTTCACCCGCCAGAAAGCGACGGGTTTGATCGCGAAACTGGCGAACGCGATCCTCGATGATGTGTTGGTCGTACTGGTCGTAAACGTACATGGGATGTCCTGTTCTCAGGGCTGTCTACAGCTTATCGCGCGCACGGCCGCGCACCCATTCAGGGAGGGCGGCACGATACCAGCTAGCGGTTATGCGCAAAAGTGATGTTTGGGAATATGTTTAGAACGAAACGCTGCTTTATTGGCATTTGAAGCGGTGAGCTTGAGCGACTCGCTGGCGTGGTCTTAACTGCAAGCAACGTGAGCCCGATAACAAGGAGAGCAGCCGTGTCAGAGCAGTCCAATCAACGCGGTAATGACAGCGTGGCGGATGCCACCGCTATTTTCGTCCTGATAATTCTAGTCGTCGCAACGGCGGTTTTCTGGGTCAGTCACCAATAAAGCATGCTACCTGTGCCGGGGCTGTCACAGACCGGCAAGATACAGCACCAGCTTGACCACGCCGAGGATGATCAGTACGAACGCCACTGTGAAGCCGACACCCAACAGAATGAAGTGGCTCGGTTTTCCCTGACTGAAATCCCTTTCTCGGTTTTTTCCGCTCTGCACACCGAGCGCGCCAGCCAGAACGCTTTGTAGCATTTGCCGAAACGTGAGTGGTTTTGGTTGCTTGTCGTCGTTCATAGCCGCCCCGATATGACTGATCCCCTCGAAGTCTAGCCACCATCAAGCAAGCCGTCGCATCTAAGTTCCGAGGGTACCTGCAGCGGCTAGGGTTTGTTGCTTGATCTTGTCGGGTGCGCCGCGTAAGGTTCGCGCCTTCAGCCGCCAAGCGGCTGTCTTCATGGAGTGCGCGGTGCCCGGATCAAGGTTCGGGTTAAATGGGAAATCAGTACCAAGCTGATGCTGCCCCCGCAACGGTAGAGCCGAACCTTCGGCCAAGCCCGATACCAGCCCGTACTCCCCAAGGAATTGTCGCGGTGGGCGACATCCTCAGAACGCCTTGCGCCTGTTCCAGGCTGTGCGGCCGTTCTGCCGCCCGCGCGTCTCGAGACGGAGTGGGCATGTCTATCGTTTTCCGCTGGGCTGGTTTGGTGCTTTCGCTGCTGCTCGCTCCTCCCGCCCTGGGCGGGCAGGTTAAGGCGATCATCTCGCAGTACAGCGCGGCTGAATTCGCCTCGGCGGTGGCCCTGTTCAAACAGCGCCAACCGGACGAAATCATCGATGCACGGACCCCGGAACAGCTGAGCGAGATGGATGATGCCCGCATAGCCGAATGGCTCCAGGGCGGAGACACGCTGCTCGCTGTCGGCGTCTTCGGGTCCGAGGTGGAGCGCTTGCGGCCGCTGATCGAGGGGTACAGCTCCGGTGATCGTTACATCATGCACAGCGATCAGGGCTTGGTTGCGATGAGCCGTATCGATGGCACGCCCGTGTTCCGCGACCGTGAACAGGCATCACGTCTCGGCGCAGAAAAGCCCGGCGAGGATCTGGCCGGCTGGGTCCGCGAGCTTGGCGATGCCAATCCCGATCAGGCCGGGTGGATCGAGGCGCGTAGCTACTGGATTGCCGGTGGGAGCGATAACATCGCGCGCCTGCTGAGCTGGCTGTCCGACGATGGTTCGAGGCGGATCATGCCTGCCGAGCCGCGTCCAGCGCTACGCTTCTACCAGGACGGGCGTACTCTCAACGCATCTGAGCTCGTCTGGCGCGGCGACAGCATGGTCGCGGTGATCGATCATGGCCGTGCCGATCGCCGGGGCGACGCCGACCTCAACAACGCGCTCTGCCAGACGCTGCAACAGCGTGATATCGCCTGCGTCAGCCTGCTCGCTGGATGGGGCGAGGGCACCCTGCAGGCGCTGCGTTGGCTCGAAAGCGGTGCGCATCCGACGCTGGCGGCGGTGGTCGTGCTGCAGGATTTCGTGCTCGGCGGTGGCGAGGGGCGAGAAGAGGCCACCGAGATACTCAAGCGCCTCGATGTGCCTGTGCTCAAGGCCTTGCGCCTGGATGACCGTGACGAGAGCGCCTGGCAGCTCTCCAGTGACGGGCTCGGGCGCGACAAGGTCCACTACCAGTTGGCCATGCCGGAGCTGCAGGGCAGCAGCCAGCCGATGGTGCTGGCCGCGTGGGAGTCGGCGCAGATCGATCCGAATTCCGGTATCCGTTTTGGTTTCAGCCAGCCCTTGCCGTCCCGGATCGAAGCGTTCGCCGCTCGGATCCATCGCTGGCAGCGGTTACAGCGCAAGGCCAACAAGAACAAGCGTGTCGCCATCATCTATTACAACCATCCGCCGGGACGGCACAACATTGGTGCCGACAACCTGGACGTACCGCAATCCTTGCTCGCGATACTGCGGCGTCTCAAGGCTGAGGGCTACGAAACAGGCGAGTTGCCGCTGTCTTCCGAGGCGCTGCTGGGCATGCTGCAAGACCATGGCGTGAATCTGCCTGAGCAAGGGGATGCGTTGGCCAACATGGCCGAGAAGGTGCCCGGGCTCGACCGCGATGGATATCTGCGCTGGTTCCGTACCTTGCCGTCGGCCTTGCAGGCCGAGATGGTGCATGGCCCGTTGGGCCACTGGAGCGCGCAGATGCGTCGGGCACTGCAGGCGTCGCATCTGGATATCGCCCAGCAGACCTTGCGTGATGGGTCGAGCGAGCTGCATCACCTGCTCGATGGCGTCGAGCATCCGGCCAGAGCCCGCGCGCTGGATCTGCTCGGGCAACTCGAGCACTTCTACGAACGAGCGCTCGAGCAGCCCGGGCTGGCCAACTGGAGTGAAGCGGATGAGCTGATCGACGCGCTGGCGGCTACAGGCATCGAGGGGCTGCGTGGTTGGGGCGAAGCGCCTGGACGGGTGATGGTGCAAGGGGAGCGGATGGTTTTTCCAGGTCTACGACTGGGCAACGTCTTCCTCGGTCCGCAGCCGCCGCGAGGCTGGGAAGTGGACGAGGAATTGCTCCACGCCAACCTGGTCTTTCCGCCAACGCACCAGTATCTGGGCTTCTATCATTGGCTGCGCGACGACTTTCGTGCCGATGCCTTGGTGCACCTGGGGCGTCACTCTACCTACGAATTCCTGCCGCGGCGGCGTGCCGGGCTGAGTGCCGAGGATTACCCGCTGCAGATCGTCGGCGATCTGCCGAGCATCTATCCCTACATCGTCGATGGCGTGGGTGAGGGCATCCAGGCCAAGCGTCGAGGGCTCGCGGTGATGATCGATCACCTCACGCCGCCTCTGGTGGCGACGCCGCTGTACGACGATCTGCTCAAGCTGCGTCAGCTAATCGAGAGTTTCGAGGCCGGGACTGGCAGCACCGAAGGGCCCGCTCGGCGCGCGACTATCGCTGAGATCAAACGGCTGCTGAGCGAGTCCGGGTTGGAACCCGAGCTGCGCGATTCCATGGCCGAGCCGCTCGCCGCGCGCGGTATCGATTTCGATCAGGTCGACGACGATCTGCTGGTCCACGAGGTCGGTCATTACCTAACCAATATCCAGGAGCGCTTCATGCCGCTCGGTCTGCACGTGTTCGGCAAGCCCTGGTCCGAGGAGGCGGTCGATACTCTGATGGCGTCGATGGGCGCCGAACGGACCGAGTACCGCCAGGCATTGGTCGATTCCCCGGCAGCCGAGATGCGGGCGCTGATCCACGCGCTAGAGGGAGGCTTCGTCGCGCCGGGTAAAGGCAACGACCCGATCCGCACGCCGGAGGCGTTGCCCACGGGGCGCAACTTCCACGCGCTGGACAGCAGCCTGCTGCCGAGTCGTATCGGTTGGGGGATCGGTCGAGAACTGGCCGATCGCGCCCGTGAGCGAGCCATGCCGGAGGGCGGCCGTGAAGCGGTCATCCTTTGGGCCTCGGACACCGTACGAGACGAAGGCGCCATGGTTGCGTTCGGCCTCGATCTGCTCGGCGTCGAGCCGGTCTGGAACAGTCGGGGAATCGTCGAGGGGATCGAGCGGGTGCCGCTTGAGCAGGGTCATGAACGCCGTGACTTGATGTTCACCACCTCCGGCCTGTTCCGGGATTTGTACGCCGACCAGCTTGCGCTGCTCGAGCGCGGTGTGCTGTTGGCGCTGGACGGCGCCAGCAACACCATCCGCCGGGATTATCCCGCTCTGCGTATCGCTTTGGATGCCGCGCTGCAACCGATCGGTGCGCTGGCGACCGGCGGAGATGAGACCCTTTCACAGAACCGGATCGCCGCCAACTGGGTCGAGGACGCGGCGCGCCGATTGGACGGCGGCGCCGATGCCGAGCAAGCCGGAAGCCTGTCGGCGCTGCGCCTGTTTGGGGTGGCACCAGGCGCCTATGGTGCAGGCATCAACGCGCTGGTGGAACGCTCCGGCAGTTGGCAGGACCGTAGCGAGTTGGCGCGCAGCTACGTCAACCGGATGGGCCATGCCTACGGCCTGCAGCACAATGGCGAGCCGGTCCAGGCAGTGTTCGAGGCTGGCTTGAAGCAGGTCACACGTACCTATCTAGGACGTTCCAGCAACCTCTACGGGCTGATGGACAACAACGATGCGTTCGACTACCTCGGTGGCCTGAGCATGGCCGTCGAGCATTTGGCCGGCCAGGCGCCCGAAAATTTCGTCAGCTGGCACAACGACCCGACCAAGGTGCGCCTGGAACCCTTGCAGCAGGCGTTGCTGGCGGAGCTTCGCGGCCGCTTCCTCAATCCGGCCTGGATCAAGGCGTTGATGCAGCATGATTACGCTGGCGCGCGGACCATGGGCAGCGAGTTCCTGGAATATCTCTGGGGCTGGCAGGTGACCAACCCGGACATTATCCAGGACAGCGCCTGGGAGGAGGTCAAGGCGGTGTATCTCGATGATCGCTACCAGTTGGGGATCGATTCCTTTCTTGAACAGGGCGCCAATGTGCATGTGAAGGCCAACATGCTGGCGATCATGCTGGTGGCCATTCACAAGGGCTTCTGGCAGGCCGACGAGCAGACCCGGAGTGAGTTGGCTGAGGCCTTCGCCACGCTGGTTTCTGCGAATGGGCTCCCCGGCAGCGGCCACACCCGCCCCGACCATCCGATGATCGAGTGGCTGCTGCCCCAGCTGAAGCCCGACGTTCGGGAGGCTTTGCAGGCGCGTCTGGATGCCGCGAAGCGCGAGCCGCAGCAGACCATGAAGGCGCCCAGCAGTATCAGCGAGATCCAGCCAGACGTAGCCGAGCAGTCTGTCGAGGCGCAGGAGTCGCAAGGCGAGGGCGATACCAGTGCCAGCCAATACCTGTGGCTGGCTGCGCTAGTCATGCTGTTGCTGCTGGGCGTCGGTATCTGGCGAGGCCGCCGAGCACCATCCAGGGGTGGCTCATGAGCATGCTCGATGACCGTTTGTTCGGCTGGTTGCACCTGCTGGTGGGGTGGCTGCTGCAGCCCGTGACCTGGACGCTGTTCGGACTCATGGCCATGATGATCTGCGACGCAGGCGTCGCGGCGGGAGAGCGGTTTGGTGGGCTTCGGCGCTGGCGCATGCTGACGGTGGCCGAAATCGAGAGGCGTGCAAGGCGGCGGCTTGATCGCGCCGATCTGATCGCTCGCGTCGGGCCGATGCTCGGCCTGATGGGCACATTGATACCCCTCGGTCCGGGCCTGGCTGCGCTGGGAGACGGCAATGTGCAGATACTCAGCGTCGCGATGCGAGTGGCCTTCGATACCACCGTGCTCGGGCTGTTGATCGGGGTGGGCGGCTTTGCGCTCGGCCGTTTGCGACGACGTTGGTATGACGAGCTGCTGGATGAGATCGAAGCGGCGGAGGCGCGCGACAATGAGTCGACGGTGGCGATCTAGTCGATTTGCGGCTGGCGATGACGATCCGTTGGGACCCTTGGCCAATCTGGTCGACGTAGTCCTGGTATTCGCCTGTGGCTTGATCGCCGCGTTAGTCGCCCAGACCGATCTACTGGAGCAACTCGATGCCGCCAAACAGCCCGTGACGGTCGAACGCGGGCGTGAGCTGCCGCGCTTGCCAGACAGTCTGGAGGGCAGCTCCGGCCAAGGCTTGGAAAGTGTCGGGCAGGTCTATCGTGATCCCGTGACCGGCAAACTCATCCTGATCGGAGACTGACTACCGAGTCCTATCGTCTCAGCCGCCGCCTTTGAACCAGTCCCACAGCCCCAGCGAATAGTTCGGCAACAGGTTGATCCCGAGCGCCGACTTGATCAGATAGAGCACCACCAGGCCGACCAGCACGGAGAACATCAGGAACAAGGTGATCGCGCCGGCCTTTGCAGCCAGCGAAAGGCTGCGCTGCGCGCGGGACAGGTTGCGTTTGTTGCGCCCGCCAACCAGTACGAAATAGTACTGGTTGCTCCACAGGCTGAACGTACCGCGCCAGTCAATCTTGTGACGGCCCCAGGAACGCGTGGCGAAGGCGCTGCGCAATCCTTCCAGCTGCTGTTCACTAAAGCTTTCACGCAAGTGTTCGGGCAGTCGTTGCTTGAGTCCGACGATGAATGGGTCGTGCTCGAGCGCAACGTTAGCGTTGGCCGCTGGCGACTGGGCGTTTGTGTCGTTATTGCGTGGTTCGGAGTGAGACATGCGTCAGAAAGCCGTCAGAGCTGGAAAAGTCGATTCCCTCCATGCAACTAATCGGCCGTATCGGTCCGTCCGGCGCAAATTGCTTCGAGCGCCTGGTTCAGTTGCGCGAAGTCCGGTCTTTCCAGTACGGCGTCAAGGAGGCAGCGGCGCTTCAGCTCGCCGAGGTCTCGCAGAGCCGGATCGTGGTCGGCGACCGTGCAATGCGCCAGTAGCTCTTCCAGCAGGCATCCGAACGCGCGTGCTTCGAGTCGCTGCAATGCAGGTGCTTGTGCGCCTTGCGGATCATAGAACGATGCAGCACCAAAATCGCTGAGCAGGGTCTGACCGCGCGGATCCACCATCAGATTGTGTGCGTAGAGATCGCCGTGCAGGATGCCTCGTGCGTGCAGGTGAGCGACCACAGATCCGACGCTGGCTGCGATGCGAAGCACCTGTGCAGGGCTGAACTGGCAGCTCGCTGGATAGCAATCGCGCGTACAACTGGACAGCGATGGCGGGCCGGCGAGCGTCTGGAAGGCGGGATCGATCAGGGTCAACAGCAGCCCAGGAAGAGCACCAGCCTGCTCGGCCAGTGGTCCCGCTACCGGAATCAGGTTGGCGTGCGCGCCGGCTGCGATGCTGGCGGCCATCTCGCTATGAGGCAATCCATCGCTGGTCAGGTTGCCTTTGAACAGCTTGGCTGCCATGGCTTGTCCGGCGCTCCCCGGGCGCTGCCATTCGGCACGATGGATAACCCCGGACGCGCCCTGGCCAAGCACATCTTCGAACGACACCTGCGCGCGATCAATGGGCGGCAATGGATGCTGGGCCAGGATCTCCGCCTCCATCTTGTCGCTAAAGGGATTGCCGGCAAATGCCAGCCAGCTCAGCCGGGGCATACGCAGCAGCCAGCCAGGAAGGGCGGGGAGCTGGTTGGCAGCGATTCGCAGCAACTCCAGGCGCCGGCAGTCGGCGAGCGATTCAGGAAGTTCACGCAGCCGGTTTCCCGCCAGCATCAGTTTCTGCAGGCGGTCGCATCGGCCGATCTCGGTGGGCAACGCTTCGAGCTGGTTGTCGGTGAGAATCAGCCAGCGCAGCAGGGTGGGTAGTGCTTCGGCCGGTAGCGTGCGGATGCGGTTTGCTTTGAAACCGACCATTTCCAGTTGGGCGCAGCGGCCAATCACAGCGGGCACGGCGGTAAAGGCGTTATCGGAGCAGAACAGGATGCGCAGTTTGTGCAGGCGCGGAAGGTCATCTGGAAGGCGGGTCAGTCTGTTGCCGGACAGGTTGAGCACTTCCAGGCTGTCGGCCAGTTCGAAGATTTCCGATGGGAATACGTCGAGTCCTTCGGACAGGTCGAGACGGGTGATGCCCGTCAGCTCACCGCGCTTCAGTTGTTCCAGTGTGTGCATGCTGTTCTCGTAGCCCGTCACTGGGCATGGTTGTGCGGCCGCCGCAGTCTGTATCGGCCGGTCGGGGCCTAGTTCGACTCAGTCGCGCTAGGACAACGGCATGCGACACTTGTTCAGCGCAACGGCTCTGGCCTGGATGTTTGGGAGGATTGGCGGCGATCGCGCACGATGCGTTCGGCGCGCGCACGCAGTTGTCCACAACCGCCGTCGATGTCCTGTCCGGCAGAATTGCGCACTTTGGTCAGCACGCCATTGTCGTGCAGATAACGCATGATCTGGCGAATCCGCTCGGCTTCGGGTCGTTGAAATTCATCGTCGTCCAGGCTGTTGTACGGAATGACGTTCATGATCGCGAACTTGCCGCGCAATAAACGGATGATGCCGTCCATCTCGTCCGGGCTGTCGTTGATGCCCTTTAGCAGCGTCCACTGGTACTGGATCGGATAATCGACCAGCCGCGCATAGCGCTCGCCCAGTTCGACCAGCTCGGCGGGGTCGAATACCGGTGCGCGCGGCAGTAGCTCGCGCCGCAGTGCGGCGTCGGTAGTGTGCAGCGAAAGTGCCAGTGCGGGTTTGATCTTTTGGCTCGGGAGGCGTTCGAACACGCGTGGATCGCCAACGGTAGAGAACACCAGGTTCTTGTGGCCTATGCCTCCGTCGGTGCCCAGCAGATCGATGGCGTCGAGGACATTGTCGAGGTTGTGCGCGGGTTCGCCCATGCCCATGAATACCACCTTCTTCACCGGGCGGTAGCGGCGGGCAAGGGCAACCTGGGCGACGATCTCGGCGCTGCCGAGCTGGCGCAGCAGGCCACTTTTACCCGTCATGCAGAACACGCAACCGACTGCGCAGCCGATCTGGCTCGACACGCACAGACCGTCGTGCGGCAACAGCACGCTTTCGACCATCTGGCCGTCCGCCAGCTCGACCAGTAACCGGGCCGAGCCATCGCCACCGGGATGTTCGGAGCGCAGGCGAGCCAGCCCAGCGACGGTTTCGCTGATCTTGGGCAGCCCGTTGCGCACCGACAATGGCAGGAAGTCTTCGGTCTTCTGGTGACGGGTTCCGACATCCAGCGCCTGCCCTTTGAGCCAGGCACGCGTGATCCGACCGATATGGACGGGCTTGGCACCGATCTCGGCGAGCTGTCGATGGATGTCTTGGATGCGCATAGGGCGCGCATTCTAGCCAAAGGTCGAGGCCTGGTCTGTAGTGTGGTGAAGATTGCCAGCTCCCGCGCCGGGACATTCATTCCTTGAAGCGACGACTGCCCAGGGTGAGCCCGAACAACAGTATCGCGAGCAAGCCAAAAGCAAGCGTCAGCGAACTGTAGTGAGCGATCACGCCAATCACGGCTGGGCCTGCAAGTACGCCGGCAAAGCCGATGGTGGTCGCCGCGGTGATGGCCTGATGAACCGGCATGCTGTGCTGCCGGCTCAAGGAGGAAATCAGCACTGGCGAGACATTGGCGCAACCCAGGCCACACAGGCCGTAACCGAGGAGGGCGAACCCCCAATGCTCGGTCAGGATACTCAGGCCGATGCCAAATCCCGCCAACAGTCCGCCGAAACCGATCACCCGTGCGGTCCCTAGGCTGTTTACCACAGGCGCTCCGGCGAAGCGGCCGACGGTCACCATCAAGGCGAAGCTTGCGTAACCCAGGCCGCCCTTGGCGGTTTCCAATGCCTTGTGCTCGGTGAGGTAGAGCGCGCTCCAGTCCAGTACTGCACCCTCGGCCAGGTAGACGACGAAACACAGGGCGCCCACCAGCAGCACCATCCCGGTCGGGCGGATGAGCGCGACCCCGCCGCCCGGTGCCTTGTCCCGTAGAAACCCGGATGATACGGCGAGGTTGGCCAAAGCGATCACGGCAATCATCAACAGTGTGCCGGTTGCCGGTGCGAGGCCCAGGGTCAGCGCGCCGGTCAGTGCCAGCGCACCGCAGATTGATCCCAGGCTGAACATGCCATGGAAGTTCGACATGTGTCGCTTGCCGGAGCCACGCTCGATGAGCACACCCTGAATATTGAGCACCACATCGATGACACCCAGGCTGCCACCGAAGCAGAACAACGCCAAGGCGAGGACCCAGATCGATTCGGTCAGCGCCATTCCGGTCAGTGCAAAAAGCAATAGCGCGACGCTCGACAGCACCACAGGACGGATGCCGCAGCGGGTCACCAGCAATCCAGATAACGGCATCCAGCTCAACGAGCCGATGCCGATGCATAGCAATAGCGTGCCGAACAGGGCATCGCTCATCTCGATGCGCTCGCGCACATAGGGCACCAGCGGCGCCCATACGGACAGACCGAATCCGGCCATGAAGAAACCGACCCGAGTCGCGCGGCGCGCGAGGGGAGATGTAGCATCAACGCAACGGGGCACCGGCGACATTCGTGGGTGTCCTTGATCAGCAGGAGTGAAAGCCAGCGCTAGCGCGCCAAAGGCCGTGTACAGGCGTCATTGTGGCAAATTCCAGCGTGCCGGGTGTGCCCAGCGTCGCTCGTGCCCATGGTAATCTTCGCCTTTGCCAGAACGCGGTCCGGAGCGGTACATGAAGTTCATTCACCAGCGCGAACATCTCAACGAAGACGACTTCGTGATCATCGAATGTTCGCAGCCTTGCAATATCCGTCTGATGAACGACAAGAATTTCCGCAGCTTCAAGAACGGCGGGCGTCATGCGTATCACGGCGGTGCGTTTGACAAGTTTCCAGCGAAGATCAAGGTGCCCAACACCGGCTTCTGGAATATCACCATCGACACCGTGACGCGCAAGGCCATCAGTGTCACTCGTAAGCCTGCGCTCACACACTCGATCAAAATCGTTCGTAATTCGCCGTCCGAGCTGAAGTAACGCTGTCCATCGGGCGCGCAGCTCCGGTTGCCGCCCGGTTCCTGGTTGATCAAACGTCACTCGTCGATCAGTGCGCCGCCTGAGCCGTAATCGCTTGCCTTTGGTTCTTCGTTTAAATATCTTCACATGAAGATTCTTTTCGTGGAGATATCTATGCGCAAGCCCAAAGGCGGCGATCACGTCGATGGCGTGCTCGCTCAATGGCAAAACGTCCGCCCGGAAGGCGACGCATCGCCGATGGCAATCTTTACGCGAGTGTATCGGCTGTCCAAATACCTCAACCGGCGCATCGCCGACGTATTTCGCAAGCACGGTCTGCACGACGGCGAGTTCGATCTGCTCGCGACGCTTTATCGCAGCGGCCAACCGCAAGGACTGACACCGAACGCCTTGCGGCATGCCGCCGTACTCAGCTCGGGTGCCATGACCAATCGGCTCGATCGACTGGAGACGGCCGGTCTGATCCAGCGCGTTCCCAACCCGAACGATCGGCGCAGCCTGTTGATACGCCTCACCGATGAAGGACAGGCCGTATTGCTCGGCTGCCTCGATGAATATCTCGCGACCCTGGACGGTCTGCAGGCGCCGCTCGATAACCAGCAGCGACAGGCCCTGGCGAGCGGGCTGCGCATATTGCTGCGGACACTAGAGGAGCAAGGCGATGACTGAGGCGAAGCGTGGCGCCACTCGTGCGCATTTGGGCATGCTGCTCTGGGCATTGTTCGTTGGCCTGTCTTTTCCTGCGGTGGGGTTGATGAGCGAAGGCTTGCCGCCGCTGCTACTGACCTCTATCCGGTTCAGCATCGCCACGCTGGCGTTGTTGCCGCTGCTGGTGCGTCAGGGTGCACGTTGGCCAAGTATTCCCGGATTGCTGCTGTATGCCCTGATGGGCCTGAGTCTGGCCGGTTTCTTCGGCACCATGTTCTGGGCGGCGCACCGTATCAGTGCGCTGTCGATGGCTACTCTGTTCGTCACTGTACCGCTGCTGGCTTACTGCATTGGCCGTGGCCTGGGTGTCGAGCAACCAGCGGGTCGGCTACTGGCGATTCTTGCGTTGGGTGCGCTGGGTGCGCTGGGGCTGGCTGTTGCGGAAAACAATGGAGACCTTGCGCAGCTCAAGTTCGGCTTTGGCGAGCTGGCGTTTTTCTTCGGTTGTATTGCTTCGGCGATGTACCCGGTGCTGAGCAAGTGGGGGTTGCAGCGCGGCATATTGGCTCCGCAGGCCGGTTTGCGAACATTCTGGAGCCTGCTGACAGGCGCGATCCTGATCGGCCTGCTCGGGGCGATCTGGGAGCAACCGGCGACATTGTTGCGGATGGACCTGCGCGACGTGATGCTGGTTATCTATCTGGGTGTGTTTTCCAGCGGCATGACCTTCTTCCTGCAACAGCGGGCCACGGCAGTGCTGACGCCGGGTGCCGTTACTGCCTACAGCTACCTGGTGCCGTTTGTGTCGATGTTGTTGCTGTTCTTCACCCAGCCACAGCGCATCGGCTGGCAGTGGCTACCGGGCAGCCTGCTGGTGCTGCTGGCGATCGCCCTGTTGCTGCGCCGCGGCGCGCGCGAAGGCTGACAGGCAAGCGCGTGTTACGACCATCGAGCAACCGCTTACGTCAGCACCACTGACGGGGCGGGGTCGAAGGACAGGTCTGGCGCCAAAGCGGTGTACCAGCACTGAAGCAACAGGTGGCGGCTTGTCGCGCTTGGCGGGCGCTTCAGACGTCTTCGCTAACGATTACCGCTCCGAGGCAGCGCAGGTGATGTTTGCCTTCGTCCAGTGACCAGGCATCGTCCGCTTCGAGATAGGTCGCCTCCATGACCTGGTTGTAGCTGAAGCGCCACACCCGTCGTTCCCGGCCATCGAGTCCTTCGATGGTGACCACGGTTTCCTCGCTGTCGAATGCCAGCTCTGCTTCGGCGGCGGCGTCAGCTTGGTCGAGGAGGGCATCGTTAAGCTCGAACTGCCAGGCATGCAGGCCGTCGATTTCCAGCATGTCCGCAACTTCAAGTTGATCGAGTAGGTAGAGCGTGTCGCTTGGCATGGTTTCGTCATCCAGAGGGAAGTGTGGCGGAGCCGAGCGGTGCTCGCAGGGTAGCTATTTAAACCCGGCCAGCACATGCGCAGCCAGACCTTGGTCAAGTCAATGGTGAACATGGCCCATGATCTGGGTTGCAGCATCGTCGCCGAGGGGATTGAAGAGGCCGAAGTCTATGACCTACTGAGAGCGCTCGGCGGCGAGAGGCCCAGGGATATCTGCTCTCGATGCCCCTGCGCGCGGAAGCTTTCGAGCACTGGCTTGCCGAGCACTAGCCGTGCGGTTGTCGGTTGACGCGTCTGCGACTTGAGCGTTGGGGCATGGCAGGCGGCCTGGGGAATCCGGCCGCCGTCGTTGACAGCACACGCCCTTCGACAGGCGCAGTGCTTCTCAGGCGTCGTAGCCCAGGTTTGGCATCAGCCAGCGCTCGGTTACGGCAAGATCCTGCCCTTTGCGCTTGCTGTAGCTTTCGGCCTGATCCCTGTCGATCTTGCCGACCGCGAAGTATTGCGCCTTGGGGTGAGCGAAGTACCAGCCACTAACGGCCGCGGTTGGTAGCATGGCGAAGTGCTCGGTCAGAGTTACCAGGCTGGCACCGTCGGCATCGAGCAACCTGAACAGTGTGGCTTTCTCGGTGTGATCGGGGCAGGCCGGATAACCGGGGGCAGGGCGGATGCCCTTGTACTGTTCCTTGATCAGCTCTTCATTGCTCAGATGCTCTTCCGGATCATAGCCCCACCACTGCTTGCGCACCTGTTGGTGCAGCCACTCGGCGCAGGCTTCGGCCAAGCGATCGGCTAGCGCCTTGACCATGATCGAGTTGTAGTCATCACCGGCGTCCTGATAAGCCTTGGCGACTTCCTCTGCACCGATGCCCGCCGTGGTGATGAAACCGCCCACGTAATCGGTCACCCCGCTGCTCTTCGGTGCGACGAAGTCGGCCAGCGAGAAGTTCGGTTTGCCGTCGGTCTTCACCGTCTGCTGACGCAGATGATGCAGCGTGGCCAGGGCTTCGCCGTCGTCGCCATAGACCTGGATATCATCTTCGTCGACCTGGTTGGCTGGCCAGAAGCCGAACACCGCGCGAGCCTTGATCAGCTTTTCATCGACCAGTTTGGTGAGCATCGCCTGGGCATCGTTGAACAGCGAGGTGGCGGCTTCGCCGACGATTTCGTCCTCGAGAATGCGCGGATACTTACCAGCCAGGTCCCAGGCGATGAAGAACGGCGTCCAGTCGATGTAGTCGACCAGGGTGCGCAGATCGATGTCTTCGAGCACCTTGCGGCCGGTGAAGCTCGGCTTCACCGGGTTGTAGTCGGCCCAGTCGAATTTGGGTTTGACGGCAACCGCTTCGGGGTACGTCAGGCGTTCGGTGCGAGCGCTGCGGTTGGCGGTGCGCTCGCGGATCATCGCGTACTCTTCGCGAGTCTTCTGCACGAAGGCCGGCTTCAGTTCCTTCGACAACAATGTCGTCGCAACCCCGACGGCACGTGAAGCGTCGGTGACATAGACCACTGCATCGTTCTTGTAGTGCGGGTCGATTTTCACCGCCGTGTGCGCCTTGGAGGTGGTGGCGCCGCCGATCATCAATGGCAAATGGAAGTCCTGACGTTGCATTTCGCGGGCAACGTGGACCATCTCGTCCAAGGAAGGCGTGATCAGGCCGGACAGGCCGATGATGTCGCATTTCTCGGTAATCGCCGTCTGCAGAATTTTTTCTGCTGGGACCATCACGCCCATGTCGACCACGTCGTAGCCGTTACAGCCGAGCACCACGCCAACGATGTTCTTGCCGATGTCGTGGACGTCGCCCTTTACCGTCGCCATGAGGATCTTGCCCTTGGCTTCAGGCTTGTCGCCTTTCTCAGCTTCGATGAAGGGAATCAGATGCGCAACGGCCTGCTTCATCACACGGGCTGACTTCACCACCTGAGGCAGGAACATCTTGCCCGAGCCAAACAGGTCGCCGACCACGTTCATGCCCGCCATAAGCGGACCTTCGATGACCTCGATGGGGCGCGCGCACTGCTGGCGGAACTCTTCGGTGTCCTGGACGATGTGGGTGGTGATGCCCTTGACGAGCGCGTGCTCGAGCCGCTTCTCGACCGTATAACCACGCCATTCCTCTGTTTCCGCTTCCTTGACGCTGCCGTCGCCCTTGAATTCGTCGGCGATGGCGAGCAAAGCTTCGGTGCCGTTGGGCGTGCGGTTGAGCACCACGTCTTCGACCGCGTCGCGCAGCTGCTTCGGGATCTCGTCGTAGATCTCAAGCTGGCCGGCATTGACGATGCCCATCGTCAGCCCATTCTGGATCGCGTAATAGAGGAAGACCGAGTGGATTGCCTCCCGCACCGGGTTATTGCCGCGGAACGAGAAGGACACGTTGGACACGCCGCCCGAGGTCAGGGCATAGGGGAGGTGGTCGCGGATGTAAGCGCAGGCTTCGATGAAGTCCACGGCGTAATTGTTGTGCTCTTCGATGCCGGTGGCGACGGCGAAGATATTCGGGTCGAAGATGATGTCTTCCGGCGGGAAGCCGACCTCGTTTACCAGGATGTCGTAAGAGCGCTGGCAGATCTCACGCTTGCGCGCGGCGGTATCGGCCTGGCCGGCCTCGTCGAAGGCCATCACCACTACGGCGGCCCCGTAGCGCTTGCACAGGCGGGCATGATGCTTGAAGGCTTCGACGCCTTCTTTCATCGAGATCGAGTTAACGATGCCCTTGCCCTGGATGCATTTCAGACCGGCTTCGATCACCTCCCATTTGGAGGAGTCGATCATGATCGGCACGCGGGAAATGTCCGGTTCACCGGCGATCAGGTTGAGGAAGGTCACCATGGCCTTCTTCGAATCCAGCATGCCCTCGTCCATGTTGATGTCGATCACCTGGGCGCCGGCTTCCACCTGCTGCAGGGCGACTTCCAGAGCTTCCGTGTAGTTTTCCTCGCGGATCAGGCGAGCGAATTTCGCCGACCCGGTAATGTTGGTCCGCTCACCGACGTTGACGAACAGCGAGCTGCGATCGATCGTGAACGGCTCGAGGCCGGACAGGCGGCAGGCTTTGGGAATGTCGGGAATGACGCGTGGCGCATATTTCGCAACGGCCTTGGCAATCGCCTCGATATGCGCCGGTGTCGTACCGCAGCAGCCGCCGACGATGTTGAGAAAGCCGCTGGCGGCGAATTCCTCGACCACCCGGGCCATCTCCGCCGGGCTTTCGTCGTACTCGCCGAAGGCGTTCGGCAGGCCGGCGTTGGGGTGTGCCGAGACGTGAGTTTCGGCCTTGTTAGACAGTTCTTCCAGGTAGGGCCGTAGTTCCTTGGCGCCCAGAGCACAGTTCAGACCGACCGAGATCGGCTTGGCGTGGCGTACGGAGTTCCAAAAAGCTTCGGTGGTCTGTCCGGACAGGGTCCGGCCCGAAGCATCGGTAATGGTGCCGGAAATCATGATCGGCAGTTCGAACCCGATTTCCTCGAAGACTTCCTGAACCGCAAAGATCGCCGCCTTCGCATTGAGCGTATCGAAGATGGTCTCGATCAGTATCAGGTCAGAGCCGCCTTCAATGAGGCCTCGGGTGGCTTCGGTGTAGTTCTCGACCAGATCGTCGAATGTAACGTTGCGGTAGCCTGGGTTATTCACGTCCGGCGACAGCGAGCAGGTCCGGCTGGTCGGGCCCAGCACCCCGGCGACGAAGCGCGGGCGGTCTGGCGTCTCGGCAGTCTTGGCATCGGCTGCCTGGCGAGCGAGGCGGGCGCCTTCCACGTTCAACTCGTACACCAGCTCTTCCATGCCGTAATCGGCCTGGGAAACGCGCGTGGCGTTGAAGGTGTTGGTTTCGACGATATCGGCGCCGGCATCGAAGTAGGCCTTTTCGATGGCGCTGATTGCATCTGGGCGTGTCAGGATCAGCAAGTCATTATTGCCTTTGAGGTCCTGCGGCCAATCGGCAAAGCGCTCGCCGCGGTAATCGGGCTCGTCCAGTTTGTAGCTCTGGATCATGGTGCCCATGCCGCCGTCGAGAATCAGGATGCGCTCCTTGAGGGCCTTCTGGAGAGCCTGGAGACGGGCGTTGCGGTCTAGCATGGGGACTACCTGAAAAGCTGATTTCTAGAAGCGCGAATGATAACAAAGCTGCATGCTTTTTGATCATCAGCGCTTTTGTATGAGTGGCGCTCATATTCGTTGCTGGGTGTGACGTCTTGCGAACCGGTTCTGACGCTCCGCGTGAGGGGGCTGGACAGCTATCGGAGCCTCCAGCTCGGAAGGTTCTATTTCCTACTAAAACACTGGGACTTTATCCGGGGAGAGGGTTGGCGTACACTGCCCATCATGTCTGAGAGGAGTTCCCATGAGCGCCATTACCATTACCGAAGCTGCACACGATTATCTGGCAGACCTGCTCGAGAAGCAGAACACCACAGGGATCGGCATCCGGGTCTTCATCACTCAGCCCGGTACGCCCTATGCGGAAACCTGTATTGCCTATTGCAAGCCTGGTGAAGAAAAGCCGGATGACGTTCCCGTCGCACTGAAGCGTTTTACAGCCTGGATCGATAGTGTCAGCGAGCCCTTTCTGGAAGACGCCCTGGTGGATTACGCCACTGATCGCATGGGGGGGCAGCTGACGATCAAGGCGCCGAACGCCAAGGTGCCGATGGTCAACGAAGATAGCCCGCTGAACGAGCGCATCAACTACTACCTGCAGACCGAAATCAATCCAGGGCTTGCCAGCCATGGTGGCCAGGTCACCTTGATCGATGTGGTTGACGAGGGGGTCGCGGTGTTGCAGTTCGGTGGTGGTTGCCAAGGTTGCGGCCAGGCTGACGTTACGCTCAAGGAAGGCATCGAAAAAACCCTGCTGGAGCGAATTCCTGAGCTCAAGGGCGTGCGCGACGTGACCGATCACACCAATCGGGATAACGCTTACTATTAAGGCGGAACTGCCCAAACGGTGGTTGTTTCAGTCACTTCTTGGGCAAAGTGCCATTATAGTTTTGTGTCACCAACCCAGCGACCGTTTGCTGAGATAAGCTGTCCAGGTTTCTGATGCCTGGCTAAGTGAGCGAGCGCTGCATGTCTGCCGTTTCCCTGTTGATTTGCGATGATTCGAACCTGGCGCGCAAGCAATTGCTGCGTGCGCTGCCGGTTGCCTGGCCGCTGAACATCCGTCAGGCCGCCGGCGGCAGTGAGGCCCTTGAGCGCATACGCGAGGGCGGAATCGATGTGCTACTGCTCGACCTGACCATGCCGGATGTGGACGGCTATCAGGTGCTTGCTGCGCTTCGTGATGAGCAACTCGACTGCAAGGTCATTGTGGTCTCGGCGGATGTTCAGGAAGAGGCTGTACGGCGGGTGCTGGAGCTGGGAGCGCTGGCATTCATTCGTAAACCGGCAGATCCGGTGCACTTGCGACAGACCCTGGCCAGTCTGGGGATTGTGGGCAACGAGTTGCCAGCGCTGGGTGAGAGAGCGACAGGGCCCATCCCGTTTCGTGATGCCTTCCGCGAGGTGGTGAACGTTGCGATGGGGCGCGCGGCTGCGCTGCTTGCAAAGGTGCTTGGGGTTTTTGTTCAGCTACCGATTCCCAACGTGAACATCCTCGAAGTCGGCGAGTTGCACATGGCACTTGCCGATGCGGCCCAGGGAGACAAACTGACCGCGGTTTGCCAGGGTTATATCGGCGGTGGAATCGCCGGTGAGGCATTGCTGATCTTTCATGACTCGGAAGTGGCCGACATGGCGCGCCTGATGCGCGCAAAGGACTTCCGTGAACTGGAAATGCTGCTCGATCTGTCCAGTCTGCTGATCAGCGCATGCCTCAGCGGCATCGCCGATCAAATTGACGTGGTGTTCTCCCAGGGGCATCCGCAGGTGCTGGGCCAGCACGCGTCGATCGACGAGCTCATCCGGCTCAATCGGCAGCGTTGGAAAAGCACCCTTGCGGTGGAGATCAGCTACAGCCTGGAAGGCCATGATGTCCATTTCGATCTGTTGTTGCTGTTCACCGAAGACTCGGTTGAGCTGCTGTCTCGCAAACTCGCCTACCTGATGGCCTGAGCATGTCCGACTCGATGAATCTGAGCGAACTTCATTGGCTTCTGGCGATCATCCAGAGCATCGACGTTGGTGTTGTGGTCCTGAATCGCGAATACCGCATCGATGTGTGGAATACCTTCATGGAAAACCGCTCCGGGCGGCTGCCTGAAGATGCGCGGGAAAAATCTTTTTTCGAGCTGTTTCCGGAAGTGGATGAGCAATGGTTTCGGCGCAAGGTGGAGAACGTTGCGACGCTCGGCACGCCGTCGTTCACCATCTGGGAGCAACGTCCCTATTTGTTACGGTTCAAGAATTACCAGCCGATCACCGGGTTGGAAGATTTCATGTACCAGAACACCACTTTGATGCCCTTGAAAGGCCTCAGCGGCAACATTGACCAGATTTGCCTGATCATCTACGACGTGACCGACGTCGCCATCAACCGGCGCCAGTTACAGGCGGCCAACCAGGAGCTGCAGCGGTTATCGAGCACTGATCGCCTGACGGGTCTGTTCAACCGCGGCCATTGGGAAGAAATGCTGCGTCAGGACTATGCTCGGCACCGACGTTACGACCGTAATGCCGCACTGGTGATGTTCGATATAGATCATTTCAAGCGGATCAATGACAGCTACGGTCATCAGGCAGGCGATGCGGTCATTCAGCGGGCCGCCGAGCTCATCCGCCAAAGCATGCGAGACGCCGACATAGCCGGGCGCTACGGCGGTGAGGAGTTCGTGGTACTGCTGCCGGATACGGACAGCGAGGGGGCCGTGACCTTCGCGGAAAGGCTGCGGCAGTCCATCGAGGCGCATGAGGTCATCCATGAAGGGCGCAGCATCCATTTTACCGTCAGCCTCGGCATCGCGGATCTCAGTCAGCCCACCAGCGGCTATGCGCAGCTGATCGAGCGAGCTGACAGCGCGATGTATATGTCGAAATCGGCAGGCCGCAATCAGGTATCGCTCTACCGCTGACCAATATTCGGAGACGTCAGGTGGGATTGCGCTCGGTCAGGAAATTCAACAAGGTGGCTTCCTCGCTGCTCAGCCACTTGCGCTTTCTTGCCTTGGACAACCGGGCGAGCTCACCTGAGGTGAAGGCCTGGAGCACGTCGGGGTGGATATAGCACTGGCGGCAGATGGCCGGGGTGTTGCCAAGCTGGCGGGACACCTGGGTGACCGTCTCGACCAGATTGCGACGGGCAACGGCGTCCGGTTGCCAGTCGCGCTTGCGCAGGTAGTCCAGGGCCAGCGCACTACCGGCCCAGGTGCGGTAGTCCTTGGCAGTGAAGTCACCACCAGTCATATCTTGAATGAACTGATTCACGTCGCTGGAGCTCACCGGGTGGCGTAAACCGTCCTCGTCCAGGTACTGGAAAAGGTGTTGCCCGGGCAATTCCATGCAGCGACGCAGGATGCGCGCCAGTCGTTGATTTTTCAGCGTGACCTGATGCTTTACACCGCTCTTGCCTCGAAACTGGAAGCGGATCGCGGCGCCATGCACATCGACATGGCGTGTACGCAGCGTGGTCAGGCCGTAGGAGCGGTTTTCCCGCGCATAGCGTGAGTTGCCGACACGAATCAACGTCGACTCGAGCAGTTGCACCACCAGCGCCATGACTTTCTCTCGCGGCAGTCCGCGCAGCGCCAGATGTTGCTCCAGACCAGCACGCAACCGGGGTAATGCTGCACCGAACGCCAGAAGGCGTTCATATTTTGTGCTGTCCCGGATTTCCCGCCAGCGGGCGTGATAGCGATACTGTTTGCGACCACGGGCGTCACGCCCAGTGGCCTGAAGATGCCCTTGCGGATCGGGGCAGATCCAGACATCGGTATAGGCCGGCGGGATCGCCAGTTTATTGATCCTGGCAATCTCGGTCGCGTCGCGAATGCGCTCTCCGTTCGGTTGGAAGTAGGCGAACTTGCCCCGCAGTATCCGTCGCCCGATTCCCGGACTGCGATCATCAACGTAATGGAGATCGGCTGGAAGCGGAGGACACAGGGCGGTGCCTGTATCGGACTGCTCGTCCGTCGGTACCGGACGAATACCCTCCGCCAATGGCAGAGGAACTTCACCGCCTTGATCGATCAGCATGCGGAACACACCTCGCGATACGCACAGCTTGATGGCGCAGACTGATCTGGCCTGCGCGCTCCCCTTTCAGCATGAACCCGGCGAGTGAACGAATTGCGATCAGTCTTCGCTTTCCGGGCTGTTGCGCATCAGCAACCGTATCGCGGCTACCAGTTCGTCGATTGCTTCTCGGTAGATTGCGGGATCCGCCTTGGTTTCAGCGCTGTCAGCAAGCCTGCGTGCAGTTTCCAAATGATCATTTATCGATGAATAGTCGCCAATCATGTGAACGCTCCTGGATCGCGGAATAAAAGGCAGCCGTGGGGGGGGGGGCAGCGCGGCGCCCGTCTCTATAAGTGACCGATGTAAGCGGACGGGGTTCGCGCCGCAGATCAGCGCACACGAGGATTGCTCAGCGCAATACACCAATGCTGGTGGTGACAACGAGGACAGGTCGCCTCCCGCTGTGCTTCGATGATCTGCGGATATCCACACCGCATGCAGGCATACAGCCCGCTGGAGGGGACCTGCCGGTAAATCGTCCGAAATTGTTTGGGCAGCACAGAAAGCCCTGGGCGCACCGCCTCGGCTTCGTTGAAATAGAGGCTGACCTCTCCATCGGTCTCGAGAATGCCCAATCGAACCTGCCCCAGGTGCTCAACACCTTGCTGACGCAACTCCATGAAAAACTCGTCGGATGAGATATTTAGTTGGTCCAGGCTGTGTAGTTCGTACAGGCCATTCTGGATGATTGTGACTGGTTCGCCTTCCATCCATTTGGACAACCGTTCGTTGCGCGTCATGATCCAGACGGTGAGCCGATAGAGCAGCAACAAGGTTGCGAAGACGGCCGCGATGGGCAGCAGTGGCACATCCTCATAGAAGGAGACGTCGCCTGCTGCTGACCCCAACGTAAGAATCACTACCAGCTCGAACAGTGACAGCTGCCGAATACCCCGTCGCCCGCTGATTTTCAGAAATAGAAACACCGCAACGAAGGCAAACAACGCTCGCAGCACCACTTCTGCGATGAACAGCAATGGCAGATCGTCCAGCAGCATGCGCTGCCAATCGAAAGGAGTCATTCGCGGCCTCGATAATGGCGTCGCTTAACCAATAAGGCCCGGCTGTGCGGGCATGGACCATGCGCTCAGCGGCACGCCATCTTTGCTGAGCTGCAGCCGTGCGTTCTCAAGCAGACCGGCGAGATGCATGGGGTCCGCATACTGGGAACGAGCGATATGGGGAATCGACATGATTTCATCGCCTGCCGCGTTGGTCACCCGCAGTGAAAAGCTGGCGTCCTCGTTATTCACCTGGGTAGTCGCGTGGCAAGGTAGAAAAGCCATCTCGCTGATACGTATGGCTTCGTCGAGTGCAAGACGTAGTGCGGTCATGGTCCGTACTCCGATGTAGCGATTGCTCATTGCGCAGGGGCGACATCAAATACCAGGTCTATACCGTCGCCACTGCCATCCCCTACGACCGAACCTTCCACTGGTCTGTGCGTTACCTTTCGGTCTTTATAGAACTCGCTCAGGTGCCGCTGCGCCACCTCGCGGACATGCGTGATCAGCCCGGTGAACTGAGCATCGCGAGGGATAACGAACTTCAAGGTAATGCAATGGCCATCAGCACCCTCAGGCAGGTCTGCCAGACCGCTGCTGTGCCACTGGTCATTGACGTAGGCTTCTGCACCCTTCATGGCTTGCTCCTCTTGATTCACTTATTGCTGGGACCGTGAAACAAGCGAATGGATCAGTCCGATAAACGGAACCGGCAGGCGAGGGCCATGCGATTGCAATGAAAAAGGCCCGGTGCTTGCGCCTCCGGGCCTTGGTTCATTCGAGACGGATGTCTTATTCCGGCATCTGCCAGGGGGCGAGGTGAATACCCTGGCGGCTCAGGTCAGCGCGTGCTTGTTCCAACGATTCGCCGAGCTTGACCGGGTCGGAATAAACGCTGCTGGAGAGTTTGCAATGGCCGACGGCGCGAGACTCGCTGCCATCCACGACGGTAATGCTGAGTTCGCCGTTGCCTTCGAGCAGTGTCCAGGCGACGCACTGGAACGGCTTGAACGCACGATCAGTAATGAGAAGGGCGTCGTTGAAACGAAGGGGGCTATTCATGAGGTGTGTCTCTCTGTGTGATAACCAAGATCGGATTTAGCCTGCCGCCAGGCTGCCGGCGTTGGCCTTACATACCATTGATGTACACAGAGGACTGATAAGTCACATTGAGAGTTCGCGATTGCGGAGAATTTTTGCAATTAGCCGAAAGTATAGGATTAGTCGTGCAAGCGCATTTTGGATTAAGCGTCGGCTGAACGGCTTGATTTCCTGGCCTGCGGACCGTTCAGAGGTTCCATGGCCGCAACGATGACCGTTACTCAAGCCGCATCGCGCGTGGCGAAAAGTCGCAGCTGCCTGGCGAAATAGAACGGCCGGTCTCCGTGAGGAGGCCAGCCGTATGTATACAAAAGCCAGTCGTTGATGCAGGTTTGGTTGGCTAGACCTTGAACTGCTTGAGCAGACGGTTCAGTTGTTCTGCCAACTCGCCGAGCTGCTTGCTCGCTGCGCTCGAGTGCTCAGCGGCCTGGGTACTGTCCTGTGCCAGACCGGCGGCTTGAGTGACGTTCTGATTGATATCTTCGACGACATGAGTCTGCTGCAGGGTAGCGCTGGCAATCGAGGCGTTCAGGCCGGACAGGTTGCGCAGCGCCTGGGCGATCTGACCCAGGCTTTCACCGGCCTGGCTGGCTTGCTCGACGGTGGCCTGAGAGGCCCGACTGCTTTCCATGATAACGGTCACCGCCGCGCCCGAATTTTTCTGCAGGCGTTCGATCATCGTGTGAATCTCTGCCGTCGAGGTCTGGGTGCGCTGTGCCAGCAAACGAACTTCATCAGCCACAACGGCGAAGCCGCGGCCTTGTTCTCCGGCGCGAGCGGCTTCGATCGCGGCGTTCAGAGCGAGCAAGTTAGTTTGGTCGGCGATCGATCCGATAACTTCCAACACCGAACCGATCTGAGTGGTTTCGTCGGCCAATGACTGGATGACCCCAACTGCTTTGTTGATGGTGGTCGATAGCTGGTCGATCTGCTGAAGGCTGGCTTCGATATTACGTTGTCCCAGCCCTGCCTGCTTTTCCGCATCGCCGACTTCGTTCGATGCATGTTCGGCATTTTTCGCCACTTCCTGCACCGCGTAGGTCACCTCGTTCACTGCGGTGGCCACCAGTTCCATTTGCTGCGACTGCTGTTGGCTTTGCTTGTGTGTCCGACCGGCTAGCCCACCCAGGTCGCTGGACGACTTCGCCAGCGAGCCGGAAGTTTCGAACAGCTGAGCGATAACCGTATGGAGCTTGTGTATAAATGTGTTGAAATCGCGGCTCAGCGTAGTCAGCTCGTCATTCCCCGAGATGTCCAGGCTGCGCGTAAGGTCAGCTTCACCGCTCGCTATGTTGGCCATCGCCTGCATGGAATGGCGCAGCGGACGGGTGATGCTGCGGATGAGAACGGAAACCAGCAGCGCCATCAGCGAGGCGATGATCAAGCCAATGATGGAGAAGCGAACGAGGTAATGCAGGAACTCTGCTTCTACGTCGTCCACGTAGATGCCGGAACCGATGATCCAGCCCCATGGCTTGAACAATTCGATGTAGGAAATTTTCGGTACGGGATCTTCCTTACCCGGTTTCGCCCATTGATAGTCGACGATGCCGGCTCCCTGTAGGCGAGCTACTTTGACCATCTCGTTGAACAGCTCTTTGCCGTTCGGGTCCTTCACGTTGGAAAGATTCTTGCCTTCGAGCTCGGGCTTCATCGGGTGCATGAGCATGACCGGGCTCATGTCATTGATCCAGAAATAGTCATTTTGTCCGTAGCGGAGCAGGCGGATCTGATCCATTGCTGCTTTCTGTGCCTCGGACGTGCTCAGCGTGCCGTTTGCCTCGAGTTGTTGGTAATAGCTGAGAACACCCGTCGCCGTTTCGACGATGTTCTGGGTCATGACCTGCTTGCCTTTGTACAGGTCGGTACGCACCTGCTGGATCATCAGCAGGCCGAGAACGAATAGCATCGCAACGGCTAGCGTCGGAATCAGCCAGAGGCGCTTGCTGATAGGGAAATTTCGCAGCATATTCATCTGCTTGTAAGCTCCTGTTGAGACTTTATCTTAATTATTATTTGTTTAGCGGCTTTGGGTTGGAGCACCGCGCCTGCGTCTGCCTTGGCCGTTTGAGCTGTGGCAGTGGTTGCTTTGCTACACCGTTGAATAGCTTGTCGGCATCTGTGAAAAAAAGATGAGGATGGGCGCTTCGACTCATTGAATTTACTTGTCGCCAGCGAGTCAGAACAGCGCTCAAGTGGCTATCTGACATATACCTTCGTTGCATATTCAAATGCGGTGGTTTGCACCGCTATTGGGGATTAGATGGATTTTTGGATCGCCTTTCAGGCGTTGCTTCTAGGCGTGGTCGAAGGAATCACGGAGTTTCTGCCTATATCCAGTACCGGACACCAGATCATCGTCGCCGATCTCATCGGGTTTGGTGGTGAGCGGGCATTGGCCTTCAACATCATCATTCAGCTGGGCGCGATTCTGGCCGTGGTCTGGGAGTACCGGCGCAAGATCATCGATGTCGTGGTCGGGCTGCCCAGCGAGCGACAGGCGCAGAAATTCACCGTCAACCTACTAGTGGCATTCCTACCAGCCGTTGTGCTGGGTGTGACCTTTGCCGACCTGATACATGAATACCTGTTCAACCCCATCACCGTGGCGACCGCGCTGGTTATCGGTGGGGTGGTCATGCTCTGGGCTGAAAAACGTTCTCATCGTATCCAGGCGGAAACGGTCGATGATATGCACTGGAACCATGCATTGAAGGTGGGGTGTGCACAGTGCTTGGCGCTGATTCCAGGCACTTCGCGCTCGGGGGCTACTATTATCGGCGGGCTGTTATTTGGCCTGTCGCGCAAGGCGGCGACTGAGTTTTCCTTCTTCCTGGCGATGCCGACCATGGTGGGTGCTGCGGTTTACTCCGGCTACAAGTACCGCGATCTGTTCCAGTCGGGTGATCTTCCAGTATTTGCGATTGGCTTTGTCACTTCGTTCATTTTTGCGATGTTGGCGGTGCGTGCGCTATTGAAATTTATCGGCAACCATAGCTACGCAGCATTCGCTTGGTACCGGATCATCTTTGGCATCGCCATTCTGGCGACCTGGCAGTTCGGCTTGATCGATTGGAGCACTGCCGCAGGCTGATAACGCCATGGCTTAGGGCTGAAGAAGAAACTCCGGCAAACGCCACGAACACCGATTGAAACCGATCATTTCGTTATCGTTTTGCCGCCGATTGGAATGCCTGATTTTCACCGAGTCTTTCAACATGGAATTACGCGGTCAGCTGAAAAGTTGGGACGATCAGAAAGGATTCGGTTTCATCCGCCCTGACAATGGCAGTAACGAGGTGTTCGCGCACATTTCGGTCATGCGCGGAGCACGTCGTCCGGTACAGGGCGATCGGGTGCGGTATGGAACCGATCGCGACAGGGAAGGGCGTTTGCGTGCCTCGCATATCCGTCTGGATACGCTTTCCCTCGATGATCCGGCCATTCGCCAAAAGCCCTTGGCGCGGCGCTCACCCAAAGCTCGGCATGAGGACCATGGACCGCGCGCCCGACGAGTTGGTGCTCTTCGTCAGCATTTCTCGCTGAAGGTCTCTGCCCTTGTACTACTGTGTCTGCTACCGACGCTGGGCAGCGTGCGGTTGGTCCAGCAGGGCGTGCACTGGCCGCTAGTCGCCTATGCACTGGCGAGTTTACTGGTCTTCGGTTTGTATTTGCACGACAAGCGCAGCGCCATGCGCGGCAACAGGCGTACGCCGGAGGCGCATCTGCATCTGGTCGAGCTGCTCGGTGGTTGGCCTGGCGCGCTGCTGGCGCAGCAAGTGTTACGACACAAGACTCGCAAGCTCTCATTCCAGCTGGCGTTCTGGTTGATCGTTATGGCTCATCAGGTGGTGTGGCTGGATTATCTGTATTCCCAGCGCTTGCATGGGGTATTGCTCGGATTGAGCCGGTGAGTCTTTCGGCGTTAACACGGTCAGCCCTGACCGAATACCTTGACCATATGATCTATCCACGCCCTAACGGCAGGTAACATTCCGCGCCGATGCAGATAAGCCACCTGCAGGTGACTCCCCGGCAGCGTCCAGTCTGGCAGGACGCGAATCAACTGGCCGCTCGCCAACTCCTCTTCACAGTAGCCGCGTGGCAGCATGGTCAGGCCGAGCCCTGAAAGAGCGGCAGCCTTGCGGATCACAAAGTCATCGACCGCAAGCCGCGGTTCCAGCACGAGTTCCCGTGTCTCGCCATCATCGCTGACGAGCCGGTAGCGCACCTTGCGGTCGGGGTCTGCTGCGCCGAGCACGGGCAGCTTAGGCAGGTCTTCTGGACCGTTGATGGTGTGGTCACGAAGTAATGCGGGCGAGGCGACGAGATAGGCGACAGTCGGTTGCAAGCGCCGAACGATGAGCGAGGGGTCTTCGTCATCTGCGGTACGAACCCGCAGAGCGACATCGATGCCCTCGTTGACCAGATCTACACGCCGGTTGGTGACAATCGTTTCGAGTGTCACCAGCGGATATGTCGCAAGGAAATCCACTACCGCATCAGCGAATCCGGCCACAGCGATGGGGCAGGACACGCGCACGCGTCCCCTGGGTTCGCTGGTCAGTCTCGCTACGACCTCATCCGCCTGTTCCGCTTCCAGCAGCATCGCCTGACAATGCCGGTAGTAGCGCTCGCCGATCTCGGTGACGGATAGCTTTCGCGTCGTGCGCTGAAGCAATCGCGCACCGAGTCGCTCTTCAAGCTCGGCGATGCGGCGCGACAGTCGTGATTTGGGAATGCCGAGCTGGCGACCGGCCGCAGCGAATCCACCGCCTTCGACCACTTTGGCGAAATAGAAAAGGTCGTTGAGATCTTGCATGGCTTATCGTCCTATTTTCAGGACAATCTATCGTAAATCTCGCTACTAATCCCTTATTCGATTTGTCTGTAGGATTTCCCCATCGAAACGAACCTGAGATGGAGACCCTACATGAACATACTGCACCTGGATTCGAGCATCCTCGGCGACGCCTCGGCTTCGCGTCAGCTAACACGTGCTGTCGTGGCGACTGTGCTGGCGGCCGAGCCAGAGAGCAGCTTGCGTTATCGCGATCTTGCTGCGGACGAGCTGGACCACCTGTCTGGCGCAAGTTTGGCGGCCGCCAGCACTCCGGAAGAGCTGCGTGATGCGGTGCAGCGTCAGGCAGCGGCACTGGCCGAGGCGACCCTGAATGAGTTTCTCAAGGCGGATTTACTGGTCATTGGCGCACCTATGTACAACTTCAGCGTACCCAGCCAGCTCAAGGCATGGATCGACCGCATCGCCGTAGCAGGCAAAACCTTTCGCTACGGCCCGAACGGTGCAGAGGGCTTGGCCGGCGGAAAACGCGTGATTCTCGTTTCAACTGCCGGAGGCATTCATGGCGACCAACCCAGCGGTGTCGCGCACGAAGGCTACTTGAAGCTTGTACTGGGGTTTCTCGGCATTACCGAGATCGAGATCATTCGGGCCCATGGCCTCGCCATGGGAGGCGATGCACGGGAATCAGCGATGATCGCAGCTCAGCAGTCCATTGAGGCGCTGTACGAAACCGCCTGACGCGAAGGGCTCATACAAAAACGCCCCGTACAGTACGGAACTGACGGGGCGCGTTCGTTCCGGCGTCCTTAGATCACGCCAAGGCTACGCAGATAGTCGTCATAGGTGCCGCTGAAGTCGGTCACACCTGTATCCGAGAGCTCAATGATTCGCGTCGCGAGCGAGCCGACGAACTCGCGGTCGTGGCTGACGAAAATCAAAGTGCCCGGATAGTTCTCCAGCGCCAGGTTCAGCGCTTCGATGGATTCCATGTCCAGGTGGTTGGTCGGTTCGTCCATTACCAGGACGTTGGGCTTTTTCAGAATCAGCTTGCCGAACAGCATGCGACCCTGTTCGCCTCCAGAGATAACTCGAACCGACTTGAGGATCTCATCATTGGAAAACAACATACGGCCAAGGGTGCCGCGCACGATCTGTTCGCCGCCCTGCGTCCACTGGCCCATCCAGTCGAACAGCGACATGTCGTCTTCGAAGTCATCGGCATGGTCCTGGGCGTAGTAGCCGATATCGGCGCTTTCGGTCCACTTCACCGAACCAGCATCCGGCTGCAGTTCGCCAACCAGCGTACGCAGCAGGGTGGTCTTGCCGATACCGTTCGGGCCGATGATCGCGACCCGCTCGCCGGCTTCGACGGTGAAGCTGAAGTTCTTGAACAGCGTCTTGCCATCAAATCCCTTGGCCATGCGCTCGACGGTTACGGCTTGGCGGTGCAGCTTCTTGGTCTGCTCGAAGCGAATGAACGGGCTGACGCGGCTCGAGGGCTTGACCTCCGCGAGCTGGATCTTGTCGATCTGCTTGGCGCGCGAAGTCGCCTGCTTGGCTTTCGATGCGTTGGCCGAGAAGCGGCTGACGAAGGTCTGCAATTCGGCGATCTGCGCTTTCTTCTTGGCATTGTCGGCCAGCAGCTGCTCGCGCGACTGGGTCGCCGCGGTCATGTACTCGTCATAGTTGCCCGGGAACAGCCGCAGCTCGCCGTAATCGAGGTCGGCCATGTGCGTGCACACGCTGTTCAGGAAGTGCCGGTCGTGGGAAATGATGATCATGGTGCTGTTACGCGCCGTGAGGATGTTTTCCAGCCAGCGGATGGTGTTGATATCCAGATGGTTGGTCGGCTCGTCGAGCAGCAGCACTTCCGGATCGGAGAACAGCGCTTGGGCCAGCAGTACCCGCAGTTTCCAGCCCGGCGCCACTTCGCTCATCGGCCCGAAGTGCTGTTCGAGCGGGATACCAAGGCCCAGCAGCAGCTCGCCGGCACGGGACTCGGCGGTGTAGCCGTCCATCTCGGCGAACTCGGTTTCCAGTTCGGCGACGGCCATGCCGTCTTCCTCGCTCATTTCCGGCAACGAGTAGATGCGCTCGCGCTCGGCCTTGACCTTCCATAGCTCTTCGTGGCCCATGATCACCGTGTCGATGACGTTGAAGTCTTCGTAGGCGAACTGATCCTGACGCAGCTTACCCAGGCGTACGTTGGGTTCGAGCATGACCTGACCAGCGGACGGCTCCAGGTCGCCCCCGAGGATTTTCATGAAGGTCGACTTGCCGCAGCCGTTAGCGCCGATCAGGCCGTAGCGATTGCCGTTGCCGAATTTGACGGAAACGTTTTCGAACAGCGGCTTGGCGCCGAACTGCATGGTGATGTTAGCGGTGGAGATCAAAGCCAATATTCTCGCGGGTTTCAGAGTTGGGGATTTACGCTTGGTCCCTTTTAGGTCCCATCTGCAGCTTTTTCATTTCGTTCCCATCGCGTTCGCTATCGGCAACAGGCGTATCGAGACCGAGGGACATGTAACGATAGCCAAGCTGTTTGGCGATAAACGCGGGGCATGCCTACATCAGGCAGATGGTTGCGTATGGGTGGCGCGCATTGTACGGATGATGCTAGCGAATCCCTAATGACTTAAGCGTTGGTTGTCCTTGATGAATGCAGATCCGGCTTGCTTCGCTAGATTACAGGGCTGGTTCTGGTGATGCTGCGCCGCAATGACCGGCGTCACGGTGGGTACGTAACGATGTTGCACGGCGGCGTCAGCCGCTACATTCAAGTCCAGTGCGCTTGCATAGCCTCCCGCAGCCCGACGAGGAAGGGCATCCGCCGTTGACCTCATCGACCGAAACTATCCGCCGCGATGCAGAGCCTGTGCCTTAGCTGGGAGCAGGATCTGGTATTGGGCTCAGATGGTGCCGTTGCTGGCCTGCGGTGTCTTTGGCGCCAGGGTGCGAGAGCTGGAACAGCAGGCCTGGCTCTACCCTGAACACGGACAGCGTCCAACCGTGCGCTGTCGCTATTTCCTGGCAGATGGCGAGGCCAAGGCCCGCACCGTGATCGCGTCTATCGGCGCCACGCCAGAAGCGTGCAAATAAATGCGCCAGTTGGTCTTCGTTCACACCAGGGCCCCGGTCACGCACCGCCAATATGTTCGCGCCGACGCTCACATGAACTGCCGTCCCACGAGGCGCGTGCTGAAGCGCGTTCTCCAACAAATTTTTCAGCAAGGTGAACAGCGCACCCCGATCGGCTACCCAATCGTTCTGACGGGCGTCATTGTTCATTACCAGTCTCACACCCGCGCCATCGGCCATACGTTGCAGATAACTGATCGCTTCGCTCACAACCTCCCGGATATCCACAGCGGCAAACCGGTAGCTTTGCATCTCGCTTGCTTCGGCGAGATGCAGCAGCTGTTGCACTTGGCGCGTCATATGTTCGACATCATTGAGCAGTGAGTTCTGTCCGTCGGCATGATCGATCAACTCGATCTGAGCACGGATCAATGCAAGTGGCGTTTTAAGTTCATGGGCCGCCGTTGCGAGAAATTCCTGCTGAACGCGATAGCCCCGCTCAAGCCGCTCGAGCACGTTATTGAAGCTTTCAACCAAGGGTGCGATCTCATTTGGCGCGGCATCGGTGTTCAGGCGAGCGTGTAGCGAGCGAGGGGAAATCTTCGCAGCCGAGTTCGATATGTCTCGTAGCGGCTTGAACGCATACTTCAGTGTTACGTAAACGCATGCGCCGAAGATAAACAGCAATACCAAACTGAACAGCGTGATTCCCAGGCCGGTGAAAGGCAATGCGAACGCACGGTGCATCAGGTGCAGGAATCGGGTACTGGCCGCGAACTGAAAATACCAAGTCCGCCCCTCATGCTCGACTGCCTCGGTGGCGCCGTGCATCGTCACGCCTCTTTGCTCGAATTTAAAACTTTCGGAGCGAAGCTGGTCGGCTTCGCTACTTTCAGGCCAAATGACTTCGCTTCCAGGCCAGGACAATACAACCATCCCCGACGCGTCCAGCACCCGGTATGAGGTTTCTTGTTTCAGGCTGTCGAATACCCATTCGATATCGAATTTGGTTATGTCTATCCCGATCGGTACGCCATTGCTATCGAACACTAGGTCATCGGCCATCTCTCTCGCATTATCGGCCACCTCCGCGTCCGAGAGCATGTCACTTTGAGATGCCGTTAGCGCAAAAAGGGCCAGCACGATTATGGCTGTGGTGACCATTGCGCCGGCGATATAGGCGAGCAGTACTTTGACGGCGAGGCTATTGAGCCACGTCGTTCTCACGAAGCGCATAACCGTGCCCCCGTACGTTGACGATCTTGTGGCGCGCACCGATGGTGAGCAGTTTGCGGCGGATACGGTGAAGCGCTACATCCAGAGCATTGGGAGTGACCGCTTCACTCAGCCCCCACGCGGCTGCTTCCAGCGCCGTGCGCCGAACAACCTCATCATGGTTGCGCATCAGCAAGAGCATGACCTGAGCTTCGGTCGGCGACAGGGCTACGCTATTACCGCCGCGCCAGAGAACGCCGGCATCGACGCGTAGCGTCAGGTCCCCATAGCTGGGATCGAGCGAGCGCTGTATGACGGGGCGGCGCAGCAACGCCTTGGCGCGCGCGATCATCTCATCCATGGCGAACGGTTTGGGTAGGTAATCGTCCGCTCCGGCGTCCAGCCCTTCTACTCGATCGTGCAATGCGTCACGCGCCGTCAATACGAGGCACGGCAACCCTATCCCCGCGGTGCGCAGCCTTCGCAGCAGGATGAGCCCATCGCCATCCGGCAGGCCCCGATCCAGGATGACGGCCTGGTACGGGAGCTGCTGGATAGCGGCCCACGCAGCATCGATGCGTCCGATTACGTCGACAGCGATCCCGGCGCCCAGCAGCCCTTTGCAGATCAATCGAGCCAGGCGTTCGTGGTCCTCAACGAGGAGGATGCGGTTCATCAGAATCGGTAAAGGTAGCCAAAGGCCACGCGATTTTCGGTGGAGCTGTCTACCAGAGGGCTGTCCTTGATCTCATCAGCGAGACTTACCGCTTCGAGGTCGAGGAACACGGAGTGCTTTTTATCGAACATATAGGTTCCACGCACGCCAAACTCAGTATTGATTCCGGCCTTTCCATCATAGGCCGCCCGGTCGAAGCGAGCTTCGCTGTCGCGAACGCCGTAATAGTAGTCGACGTACTTCTTGTCCTGCCATACGGCTGCCAGGCGCGGCGTAAGCTTGATGTGGTCGCCGACCTGCCACGATCGTTCCAGGCCGAGGGTAAAGCGTTGACCGTCGCTATTACTCGACGCGTCCGTAAGCCATTCGGCGTAGACGTCCGCCCATTCGTTCTGCCATTTCACATTCGCTCCAGCCCAAAAACCGCCGTCGCGATCGTCCATTCCGTCGAGTATGCGAGCATCGCCTTCTTCATACCCGCTTGAGTCGTACCGAGCCACAATATTGAAATTGAGTTGTTCAGAATCGCTGATGCGCAGACTCGGCAGCTTGAACTCCGCGACAGGGCCGAAGATCCGCACATACTGATTTTCGTAGTAGATCAGCGGTATCGCCTTGTTGTCCCGATCTATATCGGTGTACGGCTGTTGACTGCTGGCCGCGCCAATACCAAGCCCCCAGGATGTTGGAACCTCTGGATAGGCGAACTCGGCCGCGTAGGTGGCCAGCGGCGACAAGCCACCTAAAAGAACGGAAGCAGTCGCGGCGCGCATGATTGCACTTGATGATGCGGTCAAAGCGGGTAAGCGAAAACGATACATCGAACTCTCCAGGGCGAGGTTGAAAACGCTTGCATCGTCCAGAACTCCGTCTTACTGAAAACTTACCGGCCAACCTTTATTTTCCGTGCGCCCGGTAAGGGTCTGGAAAGGTTGCCCGTCCGATAGTGACTCCCTAAGCCGCAAGTCGATGGCCAGTTCGCTGCGTGATGACGACTGGCTGCGCTCATGTAGGAAGGGAGAATGCCGCATTGAACTCATCGTTGAGTCTGACCTGGGGCGTGCTGACAGCAGCTGTGCTCGCTGGCTGCGCGACCATCGAGCAGGCACCGACACTCGGCAGCGCCGATGCGCCCGTGGCCACCCAGTGGCATGCACCCCGTGCACACGGGGGCGAGCTCGTTGATCTGGCGCAGTGGTGGGGACAATTCGACGACCCGCTGATGCTGCGCCTCATCCAGGATGGACAGGACGCCAGCGCGACGCTTTCACAGGCCATCGCACGTATCGCTGACGCCCAAGCTGCACGTGTCTCTGGGCTGGCTGCTCTGTTGCCTTCGCTGGATGGAGCCATCGAGTCGAGCCGTGGACGGTCCGAAGTGGCAGCGCCGGTGGGCTCGATGGCATCGGTGGGCCTTCAGGCCAGCTGGGAGCTGGATATATTCGGTGCCAATCGAGCTGGAGCCGGCGCTGCACAGGCGCAGCTGGAAGCCAGTTTGGCCGAATGGCATGACGCTCGGGTGTCGGTCGCCGCCGAGATCGCGACGACCTATGTCGAGTTCCGGGCTTGTGAAGCCCAGGCGGTGCAAGCCGAACTCGATGCACAGTCACGCAATGAAACCGCACGCCTGACCGATCTGATGGCCGCGAGCGGTTTTCAATCGCCGGCCGAAGCTGACCTGGCCCGTGCGAGCGCGGCCCAAGGGCGGGTGAGTCTGGCTGAGCAACATGCGCAATGCGAATATCTGATCAAGTCGCTGGTTGCGCTGACCGCCCGGAACGAGGTGGCGCTGCGACGCGACCTTGACGCAGCCAGCGCGCGGATGCCGCAGCCTGCCGAGTTTGTCGTCGCGACGCTGCCCGCTCAGGTACTGGCGCAACGCCCGGATATCTTTGCGGCTGCTCGTGACGTCGTCACCGCTAGCGCTGAGTCTGTTCAGGCGCAGGCATTGCGTTGGCCGCGCGTCACCTTGAGCGGGGAAGTCGGGCGGACACGTGTATCCGAGCAGGGCAGCGTTAGCACCAGCGGTACCGTCTGGAGCGTCGGCCCGGTTGCGGTGACGGTACCTCTGTTCGATGCCGGTACGCGTCGAGCCAACGCTGAAGCTGCCCAGGTGCGCTACGACGTTGCCAAGGTCGTTTACGCCGACCGCTTGCGTAATGCCATACGAGAAGTCGAAACGGCGCTGGTGTCGCTGCAGAGCACCGCTGCGCGAAGTGACAACGCACGCGACGCCGCCGAGGGATTCGAACGTTCGTTCCAGGCCTTCGAAGCACGGTACCGGTCGGGTAATGCCAGCCTGTTCGAACTGGAGGATGCCCGTCGCAGCAGGGTGAATGCGCAGATCTCCTTCATCGAACTGCAGCGCGAGCACGTCACCAGTTGGATCACGCTGTACCGAGCGGTTGGTGGTGGCTGGTCGTCCGCGGCGTTGGACGACATCACCGGCCTATGACCGCCACACAACCATCGCCTTATCGATCGCCGCTCCGACCACGTCCCGGCCGCAACGTTAAACCAGGATTATGACCCGTATGAAAAGGACAACTCGCCAGACCGTTTTTATCGTAACGGTAGTGGTCACCACGGTCGCCATGACGATGGGGGATATAGCCGCCTGGGACCGCCGTGACGCGATTCAGGAGGATGAGCCGGTCGCGAGGCCTGCGCTCACGGTGGCCGTTACCTCGCTCGAAACCACCACGCTGCCCAATCAGATCCCGGCGAATGGCAACATCCAGCCGTGGCAGGAGGCGAGCATCGGTACCGAGGCCGATGGCCTGCGCCTGGCCGAGGTCAGGGTGAACGTGGGCGATCTGGTCACACGCAATCAGCTGCTGGCGACCTTTGCTTCCGATACCGTCACGGCCGAACTGGCGCAGAGCAGTGCCGCCACCGCAGAAGCACAGGCGGCACTCGCCGAAGCCGAGGCCAATGCCCAGCGGGCGAGGGAGCTGCAAAACAGCGGCGCCTTGTCGGCCCAGCAGATCAATCAGTACGTGACGGCTGAGCGCACCGCGCGAGCACGCCTGAAGGCTGCGGAGGCAACCGAGCAGACCCAGCGCCTTCGCCTGGCTCAAACCCAAGTATTGGCGCCGGACGACGGCATTATCTCGGCGCGCAGCGCCACCGTGGGAGCAGTTCTGCCTGCCGGTCAGGAGCTGTTCCGTTTGATACGCGGACGGCGGCTCGAGTGGCGCGCCGAGGTCGCCGCGGCGGACTTGGCTACGTTGCGACCGGGCCAGCCCGCACAAGTCAGGCTGAGCAATGGCGAGGTGGTAGAAGGGCGGTTGCGCATGGTCGCGCCAGTGATCGACACGCAAACCCGCAATGGATTGGTCTATGTCGACTTGCCGCCAGACAGCCCGGCACGTGCTGGTATGTTCGCGCGAGGCGAGTTTGTGGTGGGCACGGATCAGGTGCGGACCCTGCCGCAGAGCGCCGTGCTGTTGCGTGACGGGTTCAGCTACGTCCTGCGCGTCGGACCTGATTCAACAGTGGCAAAGGTCAAGGTGACTGTGGGGCGGCGGGTAAAAGACCGCGTCGAGATCACGGCGGGTCTTGATACGGACGGCCAAGTGGTACTGACGGGAGGCGGGTTTCTAGGCGACGGCGATCTTGTGCGAGTCGTCGAGGAGCAGCCTGCCTTGAGTCAGGGCGAGCAGGTTTCCAGTGGAGCAGCCAAGCCCGTCAGCCTGTACATGAAGGGGGATGCCCGATGACTCTTAACGTTTCGTCCTGGTCGATCCGAAACCCGACGCCGGCCATCCTGCTCTTCATATTGCTGACTTTTGCGGGCCTGATGGGCTTTGCCTCGATGAAAATCCAGGAGTTTCCCGACATCGACTTGCCGATGATCACCATCACGGCGGAGCTGCCCGGCGCGTCCCCAGCACAGCTTGAGAACGATGTTGCGCGCAGGATCGAGGACTCGCTCGCCACCGTGCAAGGCGTCAAACACATCCAGAGCACCCTGACTGACGGTACCGCGGATATCGCGGTCGAGTTCCGCCTGGAGAAGTCGACCCAGGAAGCGCTTGATGATGTCCGTGACGCGGTGTCCCGAGTACGCGCCGACCTGCCGGCCGATCTACGCGACCCGGTGATCAAGAAGGTCGAAGTCTCGGGCTCGGCGATCCTGACCTACACAGTCGCCTCGACACGGATGGATGACGAGGCCCTGTCGTGGTTCGTCGACCATGACATCAGCAAGTCTTTGCTTGCGGTGCCCGGGGTGGGAGCGGTAACCCGGGTTGGCGGTGTCACCCGCGAGGTGCGCATCGCCCTGGATCCGACGCATCTGCTGGCTCTCAATACTACGGCGCTGGACATCTCCCGTCAGTTGCGTCAGATCCAGCGGGAGGCATCCGGCGGCCGTGTGACCCTCGGTAGCGGTGAGCAGATGGTGCGCACCATCGCTACCGTTCAATCCGCCGAGGAACTCGGCGCGCTCGAGATCACGCTCAGCGATGGTCGGCGAGTCAGGCTCGACCAGGTCGCCACGGTATCCGATACGTTCGCCGAACGCCGATCGGCTGCACTCCTGAATGGTGAGCCCGTGGTCGGTTTCGAGATTGTACGTGCGCGGGGCGCCGGTGAGGTCGAGGTGGGCGCGGGCGTTCGGGCGGCACTCGACACGCTCAAGGCCAAGCACCCGGACATCACCGTCACCGAAGCCTTCAACTCCGTCGATCTGGTGATCGAGAACTATGAAGGCTCCATGCGCCTGCTGTATGAGGGCGCTGCGCTCGCCGTGCTGGTCGTATTCCTCTTCCTGCGTGACTGGCGGGCAACGTTTGTGGCCGCCGTAGCGCTGCCGCTGTCAGCGATTCCCGCCTTCGCCGTAATGTATTGGATGGGCTTTACGGTCAATACCGTGACCTTGCTGTCGTTGTCACTGGTTGTCGGCATTCTCGTCGATGACGCCATCGTTGAGATCGAGAACATCGAACGCCATCTACGGATGGGCAAAACGCCGTACCAAGCCGCGATGGAGGCGGCCGATGAGATCGGATTGGCCGTCGTGGCGACCACCTTTACGCTTATTGCGGTTTTTCTGCCCACGGCCTTCATGAGCGGTACGGTCGGTAAATTCTTCGTGCAGTTCGGTTGGACCGCAGCCATTTCGGTTTTTTTCTCGCTGCTCGTCGCGCGCATGCTGACGCCTATGATGGCGGCGTATTTGCTCAAGGCGCCAAAGCAGCATGACGAACCCGAGCCGGGATGGATGAGCTTGTATCTATCGCTTGCGCGCTGGTGCCTGCACCACCGCGTTCTGACCGTCACAGGCGCGGCGGTATTCTTCGCGGGTGGCCTGATGCTCGCCGCCTTGTTGCCGGGTACCTTCATGCCGCCAGACGACGATTGGCAGACGCAAGTAACCCTTACGCTCGCGCCGGGAAGCACCATGGACGACACGCTGGTGCTCGCCGAGCGAGCACGCAGTATCGTGGCGCAACATCAGCACGTGCAGATGGTTTACGCCGGGATTGGCGGTGGCAACACTAGCGGTGACCTGATTGATCCGTCCGGCAGCTCGGCAGGCGATGTTCGCATCGCGGTGCTCACCCTCAATCTGACTCACCGTAACGATCGCCCCGGGCTGACCAAGCAGCAGATCGAGAGTCAGCTGCGCAAAGCGCTTGCTGCATTGCCCGGCGTGCGTATCAAGGTCGGCATGGGCGGATCGGAAAACTACGTGCTGGTGCTGGCAGGCGAAGACGGTCGGGTATTGAGCCGGCACGCCCAGCAGGTGGAGCGGGAGCTGCGCACCGTTCCCGGGGTGGGCGCCATTACCTCGACCGCGAGCCTGGTTCGCCCCGAACTGATTGTCCGGCCTGATTTCGCACGTGCTGCCGACCTGGGTGTTACGTCCACTGCCATCGCCGACACCCTGCGCGTCGCCACGACCGGGGATTACGATCAGGATCTCGCCAAGCTCAGCTTCAGCAATCGGCAGGTTCCCGTTGTGGTACGGCTGACTGACGCCGCCCGAGCAGACTTCGATACGCTCCAACGCCTTCCCGTACCCGGTGCTCGCGGACCGGTGCCCCTGGATAATGTCGCAACGCTCGAGATCGGCAGCGGCCCCTCCGAGATCACCCGCTATGATCGGATGCGCAACGTCAATTTCGAGATCGAACTCAATGGCCAGCCTTTGGGCGACATCGAGCAGGCGGTTCTGGCACTACCGAGCCTCCGTAATCTGCCAGCAGGCGTAGTCCAGACGTCGGTTGGAGACGCCGAAGCCATGGGCGAGCTTGCGAGAGGATTCGGCCTGGCGATGCTGACCGGCGTGCTATGTATTTACGTCGTGCTAGTCCTGCTCTTGAAGGATTTCCTGCAGCCGCTGACTATTCTGGCCGCACCGATGCTTTCAATTCCCGGAGCCTTCGTTGCGCTTTACCTGGGCGGAACGGCGTTGTCGATGCCGGCGATGATCGGGCTGATCATGCTGATGGGCATCGCTACGAAGAACTCAATTCTGCTGATTGACTACATCATCCTCGCACGCCGCGACTTCGGGCTGTCGCGATGGGACGCTATCATCGATGCCTGCAGCAAGCGTGCACGTCCCATCATCATGACGACGATCGCCATGGGCGCAGGGATGATGCCGGTGGCGCTGGGGTGGGGCGTCGACCCGAGCTTCCGCTCTCCGATGGCAATCGTCGTGATAGGGGGGCTGATAACCTCGACCGTGTTGAGCTTGCTGGTCATCCCGGTGTTATTCAGCTACGTGGATGACTTCGTCGGCTGCCTACGCAAACTCAAGGGCAGCCCCGATGCCGATCCGACGGGCCTCGCTGGGCCCAGCGGGTCAGTGCCGTAGCGTTGCTTACTCGGAGCATCTGGCCTCTCGATAGCTCATCCCTTGAATCGAAAAGGCGCGCGACAAAGTCTAACGAAACGGCGCGGTCACTTGAGCCGTTGTTAGGGGCGTTCTAGCATGCGTATACGCTGAGTCCGATGTTTCCCGGACATGAATGCGGAATTTGCGCTCGCAGGTTATCGAGGCTGAGCGCTACTGAATGTTTGGCGATAAGTCGGTCAGAGAAACTTTCGCAGCACGGCCGCAAAGGCGACGAGATTATAGCTTGCTGCCCGCAGCAACCCAGGCCCTGAAATCCTCACGGAGGCAGCGGCAGACATGCCTTCGGCGCAGTGATCGATCCGTAGGAGTGTGATGTGGAATCCGTAGAGCCAGAGGTATTCGTACAGGTCAATGACGTCCTGTGTAGATTTTTTCTTTGCTTCGATCAGCGTGATTGGCCCTCAATGGTCGATTGCCTTGGGCCTGAAGTGGCAATTGACTATGTGTCCTCTGGGCGGGAGCGGCCGACGACGATGACTGGTCGTGATTTCGTCAGTCGTCGGCAGAATGCCGCAGACACCTTGGCGAAACACCACAGTTTTTCCAACCTGTTAATCACTCCAGGGCCAGACGCAGGAATTGTCCGAGCGCGGTGCAACTACCTGATTCTTCGGTTTGACCTTTCCCAGGAGCGTCCGGATTCAGGCGAGGATTTCTTCCATTCATGCGGAGGCTACGAGTTCGAGCTTTCCGACCTGGAGGGCGAATGGAAAATTTCTGGCATCAAGCAGGATGCTCTTCGCAGCTGGGGTAACGCGAGCCTGCACGGTGGCTCGGCGAAGGCTAACGGCTAGATGGGATAGTGATTTCTGGATCGGAGGCCGTCATGGTTATTTTGGCTGCTGCGGTTCCCGTGTTGGCACATCACTGAGCGGCCGTTCTATCGAGCGGCGTTTGACGTATTGCCGAACCCAGGCAGGTTCGTAGGTTAGCTGGCTGAACATCTGGCCGTGCGGTTCAGCATACCGCGACGGTATGGAGCTATCTCGGGTTCGTGCTGTTGAATGCATGTCGACAGCGTGCTTGAGTAGCGCCGATAGCGCACGGCTATGGTTGCTATGCGATTCGCAGAAAAGCAAACGCCCCGAACCAGTCGGGGCGTTTGCTCATCTTCCGCTACTCATGCAGACGGCGTTAACCGTCTGTAAGGCGGACATGCATGGCTCAGCGCATCAAACCGCAACCACGTCGATCTTCGCCTTGGCCGCGGACTCACGGAACTCGGCGATCTGATCGAAGCTCAGGTAGCGGTACACGTCCGCTGCCATGGTATCGATCTGCGCGGCGTAGACCATGTACTCCTCGACGGTCGGCAGACGACCGAGAATCGAGGCGACTGCTGCCAGCTCGGCAGAGGCCAGGTACACATTGGTCGCATCGCCCAGGCGGTTCGGGAAGTTACGAGTCGAGGTGGAAACCACTGTCGAACCGGTTTCGACCCGAGCCTGGTTACCCATGCAGAGCGAGCAGCCCGGCATTTCCAGGCGCGCACCGGCGCGACCATAGATGCCGTAGTAGCCTTCTTCGGTCAGCTGATGCTGGTCCATCTTTGTCGGTGGTGACAGCCACAGACGAGTCGGCAGGGAGCCTTCGACCTTGTCCAGCAGCTTACCTGCAGCGCGGAAGTGACCGATGTTGGTCATGCAGGAACCGATGAACACTTCATCGATCTTCTCGCCCTGTACGCTCGAAAGCAGACGGGCGTCGTCCGGGTCGTTCGGCGCGCACAGAACTGGCTCGGTGACTTCGGACAGATCAATTTCAATGACTTCGGCGTACTCGGCGTCGGCGTCGGCGCTCATCAGCTTCGGATCGGCCAGCCAGGCTTCCATGGCCTGGGCGCGGCGCTCAAGGGTACGGGCGTCGCCGTAGCCTTCGCTGATCATCCAGCGCAACAGGGTGATGTTGGACTGCAGGTACTCGGCGATAGCCGCTTCCGGCAGCTTGATGGTGCAGCCTGCAGCCGAACGCTCGGCAGAGGCGTCGGACAGCTCGAAAGCCTGCTCGACGGTCAACTCGTTCAGTCCTTCGATCTCGAGAATACGGCCGGAGAAGATGTTCTTCTTGCCCTTCTTCTCGACAGTCAGCAGGCCTTTCTGGATGGCGTAGTAGGGGATCGCATGAACCAGGTCGCGCAGGGTGATGCCAGGCTGCATCTTGCCCTTGAAGCGAACCAGTACCGATTCCGGCATGTCCAGCGGCATCACGCCGGTGGCCGCGGCAAAGGCGACCAGACCGGAACCGGCCGGGAAGGAAATACCCATCGGGAACCGGGTGTGCGAGTCGCCACCGGTACCGACGGTATCCGGCAGCAGCATGCGGTTCAGCCAGCTGTGGATGATGCCGTCGCCTGGACGCAGGGAAACACCGCCGCGGGTCATGATGAAGTCCGGCAGGGTGTGATGCGTGGTGACGTCGATCGGCTTCGGATAGGCCGCGGTGTGGCAGAACGACTGCATCACCAAGTCAGCTGAGAAGCCCAGGCAAGCCAGGTCCTTCAGCTCGTCGCGGGTCATCGGGCCGGTGGTGTCCTGAGAGCCAACGGTGGTCATCTTCGGCTCGCAGTAGGTGCCCGGACGCACGCCTTTGCCTTCCGGCAGACCGCAGGCGCGACCCACCATCTTCTGGGCCAGGGTGTAGCCCTTGTTGCTTTCAGCCGGCGCTTCCGGCTTCTTGAACAGGTCGGACGGGCCCATGCCCAGCTCGGCACGTGCTTTTTCGGTCAGGCCGCGACCGATGATCAGCGGAATACGGCCGCCGGCGCGTACTTCGTCGAGCAGGACGTCGGTTTTCAGCTGGAAGGTGGTGACCAGCTCATCGCTGCCATGACGACGGACTTCGCCCTTGTAGGGGTATACGTCGATCACGTCACCCATGGCCAGATCCGAGCAGTCGAACTCGATCGGCAGGGCGCCTGCGTCTTCCATGGTGTTGTAGAAGATCGGCGCGATCTTGGTGCCGAAGCAGAAACCGCCGGCACGCTTGTTCGGTACGTTCGGGATGTCATCGCCGAAGAACCACAGCACCGAGTTGGTGGCCGACTTACGCGAAGAACCGGTACCGACCACGTCGCCGACGTAGGCGACCGGGAAGCCCTTGGCTTTCAGTTCTTCCATCTGCTTGAGCGGGCCAACGGAGCCAGGCACGTCAGGCGTGATGCCGTCGCGGGCCATCTTCAGCATGGCCAGAGCATGCAGCGGGATGTCCGGGCGCGACCAGGCGTCCGGTGCCGGCGATAGGTCGTCGGTGTTGGTTTCGCCGGTGACCTTGAATACGGTCAGGGTAACTTTCTCGGCAACAGGGGCGCGGTTCTTGAACCATTCGCCTTCGGCCCAGGATTGCAGGACGGCCTTGGCGTTCGCATTCCCGGCCTTGGCTTTCTCTGCTACGTCATGGAATGCGTCGAACATCAGCAGGGTGTGCTTGAGTTGTTCGGCGGTGGCGTCGGACAGTTCCGGGCTGTCCAGGAGGTCGACCAGCGTGACGATGTTGTAACCGCCCTGCATGGTGCCCAGTAGCTCAACGGCGTGTTGCTTGCTGATCAGCGGCGAGCTGGCTTCGCCCTTGGCGATGGCGGCGAGGAAACCGGCCTTGACGTAGGCGGCTTCATCCACGCCCGCAGGAACGCGGTTGGTGATCAGATCGAGGAGGAATTGCTCTTCGCCGGCTGGCGGATTTTTCAAAAGGTCGACCAGGCCTGCGGTCTGCTCGGCGTTCAGCGGCTGGGGCACGACGCCCTGGGCGGCACGCTCTTCTACGTGTTTGCGATAGGCTTCAAGCACAGTTTTATACCCTCATCATTGGTCCCTTGGGTGTCTCGGGACGCGCATCCGGAAGCTGTTTTCAAAGTTTTACGCCGGTTTCCGGGTGCGCAGGTTAGAGGGATCTGCGCACCCGGTAGGTAGCCGGTCAACTGTGCTCGTGACGCTTTGAAAACAGCTTCTTGCGGATTGTTGCGCCTAAAACGGCGGGCCGATTCTACTGGAACAGGCCCGCAAAGTTAAGTGAAACGCCGTGACCATCGAATCTGGTGCGTCCTGCCGGGCTGTTGCGAAAACGCGCTGGAGTACCGCAGGGCGCGGGATGCACGGCCATGGGCGGGTGCCCAGGTGGATTCTTCCGTGACCCGGCTTGGACAAAAGTCTAAGATGCGGCGCTGTTCTCCGATCCACCGCCCGTTATGTCCAATCAGCGCATCAAAACCCCTTGTGTGGGCCTCTGTTCCACTGTTTACGGTGATCTCGTCTGCCGTGGCTGCAAGCGTTTCCATCACGAAGTGGTCAGCTGGAATGCCTATGACGAGGCGAGCAAGCGCTCCGTATGGCTGCGGCTGGAACAGCTCCTGGCGCAGGTGATGGCTGCCAAGCTGGAAATCTTCGATGCGGAGCTGTTGCGCCGCCAACTGGAAAGCCGACAGATCCGCTTCGTTGCGGAACAGTCACCCTACTGCTGGGCTTATCAGCTTATCGCTAGGGGCGCGCGGGTGATTCAGCAGCTCGACGCCTATGGCGTAGTCTTGCTGCCTGAGTTTCGCGACTGGTCTCTGCCCGAGCTTCGCGATGCTATCGACCGGGAGTTTTTTCTTCTCTCAGAGGCGCACTATCAGCGCTATATCGCGCCAGGGTTTTTGGGCGAGATCAGCGGCTAGCGGCCGCAGCGGCGGTAGCACTGCTCTCGCCGGGGATGGGCGCGCCGGGCCGGTTACCGACGTGCCAGTTCTTCCAAGTGATCGATGATACCTTTCGGCTTGAGCACCAGGACGTCACTTTCCAATGTATCGAGCACCACTTCTGCCGTATTGCCCATCAGTGCGCCGGAAAAGCCCGTGCGGGCTACCGTGCCGATAACCGTCACAACGGCTTGCAGCTCGTGGCAAACGCGAGGAATCAAGGCATCGGCCGGACCCTCCTCGATATGGAGATGGCTATCCGGAATGCCGAACTCGGCCTGGAACTGCTTACAGGCATCGCGATAGCGCGCTTCGATGGTTTCCTTGAGCTGGAAAGCGGGATCGGCCGCCGAGAGCATGGCCGACGGGTGGGCACTGATGACGTGCAAGCTGCCTTCGGCAAGTGAGGCGATATCGTAGCCATGATTGACGATGCTGGCATGGAGCGTGCGATGTTCGAGATCGGCGTTGCCGACGTCGACCGCGGCAAGCACCGTGCCGCCGGTCCAGGGCGCTTCGGTCTTGGCCATCAGCACAGGGCAGGGGCAGTAACGCAGTAGTTTCCAGTCGTCCGGCGTCAGCAGTGCGCGCTTCAAAGGAGAGTCCGCGATGTGCTGCTTGATCACCAGATCACAACCTTCGGCTTGCTGTACCGCAATGATCGTCTGGTGAAGATTTTCATGCCAGGCCTGATGAACGGCTACGGTCTGCCCCTGATCTTCCAGTTCTGCGCGAAGCCTGGCGAGGTATTCGCTGTGTTCATGCTTGCCATCGCAGACCAGCAGATGCAGTTTTGCCTGACTGACGCTGCCGATCAGGCGCGCTCGTTTCAGTGCCAGGTTGTCGGGCAGGTTTGGGTCGATTATTACGAGGATGCTGCGAATGGCTTGCATGATCGGCTCCGTTTCCGGTTTCGTAATGTCTTCACTATAGCTAAGGCAACCCATTTGGTTGTGACGCAAATCAACCCGCACTGGCCGCAGGAAATTCGGCTCGTATAATGCCCGTCGTCCGCGGCTTCGAATCGCGGTATCGCCGCCGTTCACCTCTTATTGCGAATACACCTCACCATGCTTCCCGAATTGAACGAGTTTCTGGGCTGTGCAACGCCTGCCGCCTGGGTCGATGTTGCACTGCAGAACCAGGACGTAATGCTCATCGATCACGGCAACTGCGAGAAAAAGGCCGCTGGCGCGGCCTTCCAGCTGATGTTCCGCTATGTCGACAAGCCCGATCTGCAGAACAAGATGTCGCGCCTGGCGAGAGAGGAACTGCGACACTTCGAGCAGGTGCTGTCGATCATTCGCAAGCGCGATATCGGCCTGCGCAACATCGGCTCATCACGTTACGCCGCCGGATTGCGGGAGTTGGTTCGCAACCATGAACCTTATCGGCTCACCGATACCCTGGTGATCGGGGCCTTTATCGAGGCGCGGTCTTGCGAGCGCTTTGCGATGCTGGTGCCGCACCTGGATGAAGAGCTGGGCAAGTTCTATCACGGTTTGCTGAAGTCCGAGGCGAGGCATTTCCAGGATTATCTGAAGCTGGCGTATCTCTACGGCGATGCGTCAGATATCGACGCGACCATCGTTCGGGTCCGTGAGCGCGAGCGCGAGCTGATCGAAAGCCCGGATGACGAGTTTCGCTTTCACAGCGGTGTACCGAGCGCCGCCTGATTCGCTCAGTCCAAGTCGAACGGAGCTTGGTGAAAGCCTGAGTCATCGATCTGCAGCGCCCAACCCTGGCGATCCCAATCACCTAGCACTATACGTCTGGCGGCTTGATCGTCGACTTGGAACGAGTGCGTAGCGGGGCGGTGGGTGTGGCCATGAATCAACGTGCGGACCTTGTGTCGTTGCATGATCCTGACTACCTCGTCGGGCGTCACGTCGACGATGTCGCTGGCTTTCATGCGTGTCTCCTGCTTGCTGCTGGAGCGCAGCTTCTGCGCCAACCTCTGACGCTTGGCCAGGGAGAGGTTGTGCAGGATGAACAGGCTGATCGGGTTGCGCAGCCAGCGCCGTAGCCGCATGTAGCCTTCGTCTCGCGTGCACAGACTGTCGCCGTGCATCAGCAGTACTCGCTCTCCGCCAAGCTGCGCGATATGCGGATCGGCCAGGAGCGTACACCCGGCCTCTCGGCTGAACGCCTTGCCGATCATGAAGTCACGGTTGCCGTGCATCAGATAGATTTGGGTTCCCCGCTGGCTCAAAGCCTTCAGCGCTCCGGCTATGTCGTGCTGATAGGGCGTCATGCCATCGTCGCCGACCCAGACCTCGAAGAAATCACCCAGGATGTAGAGCGCCTCGGCCTGGGGCGCTCGTGTGTCGAGGAAGCGAAGAAACGCCCGGGTGATATCCGGGCGTTCTTCTTCCAAGTGCAGGTCGGAAATCAGCAGGATCAATGCGATTACTCGACGATCTCGGCTTTCTCGATAACCACGTCGTCCACCGGCACGTCCTGATGACCTGACTTCATCGTGGTGGGAACGCCCTTGATCTTTTCGACCACGTCCATGCCTTCGACCACTTCGCCGAACACGGCGTAGCCCCAGCCTTGAACGGTTGGCGCGGTGTGATCGAGGAAGTCGTTATCTTTGACGTTGATAAAGAACTGCGCGGACGCCGAATGTGGCTCCATGGTGCGGGCCATGGCTAAGGTGCCCGTCTTGTTGGAAAGGCCATTGTTGGCTTCGTTCTTGATCTGGCCACGGGTAGTTTTTTGCTTCATGCCTGGCTCGAAGCCGCCGCCCTGAATCATGAAGTTGCTGATGACGCGGTGGAAGATGGTGCCGTCATAGTGGCCGGTCTTCACATATTCCTTGAAGTTGGCGGTGGTTTCAGGAGCTTTGTCTTCGAACAACTTGACGGTGATGACGCCATGATTGGTGTGGAGTTTGATCATTGGAAGCCTTCCTTATGATAAAGAGTTAGAAATTGCGTTGCGATTGCGCAATTGGCGCGGTCGCCCCGGAGACTCGCTGCTGCGGCGCAGTGCGCAGCAGGGCGCTTTGCGCTGTCAGGGGGTTGATGGGTCCGCTATGATAGGTGCTTTGTTTTGGCCGGCCTACCCTGAGAGAGCGTTTACAAATTACTGCGCTCGGCCATGCTGCGTTGAAATCAGCCTCAAATGCTCGTGTACTACTTGTACATTCCGCTTTTTCGACTGATTGATTCGCGGCGCTCACCCTTCGGGCCAGCCTTTGGCTGTTACTCCCGATGGTCGTTGCGCCTTGCCCGACTATTTTTGTAAACCTCTCTGAGCCGCACACTCGCAGATCGTTAAGGACACCATGAGCAAGCCTGAGACTACCGCAGCCACCAACTTTCTCCGCCCGATCATTCAGGCCGACCTGGAATCGGGCAAGCATGCCAAGATCGTCACGCGCTTTCCGCCCGAGCCCAACGGTTATCTCCATATCGGCCACGCCAAGTCGATCTGCCTGAATTTCGGCCTGGCCAAGGAGTTCGGCGGCGAGTGCAACCTTCGCTTCGACGACACCAATCCGGCGAAGGAAGATCAGGAGTACATCGATGCGATCAAGAGCGACGTCCAATGGCTCGGTTTCCAGTGGGCGGGTGAAGAGCGCTATGCCTCCAACTATTTCTCCCAGCTCCATGAATGGGCCATCGATCTGATCAAGGCCGGCAAAGCCTACGTCTGCGATTTGACCCCCGAGCAGGCTCGGGAGTATCGAGGCAGCCTGACCGAACCGGGCAAAAACAGCCCGTTTCGCGATCGCTCGGTGGAAGAAAACCTGGATTTGTTCGCTCGGATGAAGGCCGGTGAATTTCCGGAGGGCGCCAAGGCGCTGCGCGCGAAGATCGATATGGCCTCGCCGAACATGAACCTGCGCGACCCGATTCTCTATCGTATTCGTCATGCGCATCATCACCAGACCGGCAATGACTGGTGCATCTACCCCAGCTATGACTTCACTCATGGCCAGTCGGACGCCATCGAGGGCATCACTCATTCGATCTGCACCCTGGAGTTCGAAGATCACCGGCCGCTCTATGACTGGTTCCTCGAAAACCTCCCGGTTCCTGCGCGCCCGCGGCAGTACGAATTCGCCCGGCTCAACCTGAACTACACCATCACCAGCAAGCGCAAGCTCAAGCAATTGGTAGATGAGATGCACGTGAACGGTTGGGACGATCCGCGCATGTCGACGCTCACCGGCTATCGCCGACGCGGTTATACCCCGGCGTCGATTCGTTCCTTCTGCGACATGATCGGCGTGAACCGTGCCGGTGGTGTGGTCGACATCGGCATGCTCGAATTCGCAATCCGCGAGGATCTGGACGCCAACGCACCACGCGCCATGTGCGTGCTCAAGCCACTGAAGGTCGTCATCACCAACTACCCCGAAGGTCAGGTCGAGAATCTCGAGCTGCCTCGCCATCCCAAGCAGGACATGGGCGTACGCCAATTGCCGTTCTCCCGCGAGATCTACATCGACGCCAGCGATTTCGAAGAAGTCCCGCCGGCCGGCTTCAAGCGCTTGATTCCGGGCGGCGAAGTGCGTTTGCGAGGCGGCTACGTTATCCGTGCCGATGAAGCGGTTAAAGACGAGCACGGCCACGTCGTCGAGCTGCGTTGTTCCTACGACGAAAACACGTTGGGCAAGAACCCGGAGGGCCGCAAGGTCAAGGGCGTCATTCACTGGGTTCCGGCCGCCGAGAGCCTCGAGTGCGAAGTGCGTCTGTACGACCGTTTGTTCCGCTCGGCCAATCCTGAGAAAGACGAGGAGGGCGGCAGCTTCCTCGACAACATCAACCCCGAGTCGCTGGTGGTGCTCAAGGGCTGCCGTGCCGAGCCCTCGCTGGCCTCGGCCCAAGCCGAAGACCGTTTCCAGTTCGAACGCGAGGGCTATTTCTGCGTCGATCGCAAGGACAGTCACCCGGGCGCCATGGTGTTCAATCGGACCGTGACGCTGCGTGACTCCTGGGGAGGCCAGTAATGGCGTTGTCCATCTACAACACCCTGACCAAGGCCAAGGAGCCCCTCAAGCCGCTGGTCGACAACCAGGTACGCATGTACGTATGCGGCATGACGGTCTATGACTTCTGCCACATCGGTCACGCGCGCGTCATGGTGGCGTTCGACGTGGTCTCGCGCTGGTTGCGCCAGCGTGGTTATGAATTGACCTACGTGCGCAACATCACCGATATCGACGATAAGATCATCCGGCGTGCTCAGGAAAATGGCGAGGCCTTCGAGGCGTTGACCGGACGCATGATCGCCGCCATGCATGAGGACGAGGCACGACTCAGCGTCCTGCGGCCGGATCTCGAGCCGCGTGCCACCGAGCACATCGCCGGCATGCACAGCATGATCCAGACCTTGATCGACAAGGGCTTCGCCTACGCGCCGGGTAATGGCGATGTCTATTACCGAGTCGGCAAGTTCGTCGGCTACGGCAAGCTGTCACGCCGAAAGATCGAAGATCTCAAGATCGGTGCGCGCATCGAAGTCGACGAGGCCAAAGAAGATCCGCTGGACTTCGTGCTCTGGAAAGCGGCCAAACCGGGTGAGCCGAGCTGGGATTCGCCGTGGGGAGCGGGGCGTCCGGGCTGGCATATCGAATGCTCGGTGATGTCTACCTGCTGCTTGGGGGAGACCTTCGATATCCACGGCGGCGGTCCCGATCTGGTGTTCCCCCATCACGAGAACGAGATTGCGCAGAGCGAAGCGGCAACCGGCAAGCAGTACGCCAACGCCTGGATGCACGCTGGAGCGGTGCGTGTCGATGGCGAGAAGATGTCCAAGTCGCTGGGCAATTTCTTCACCATTCGCGAAGTGCTGGAGAAATACCAGCCGGAAGTGGTGCGCTACCTGCTGGTGTCAAGCCACTACCGCAGCCCGATCAACTATTCCGAAGACAGCCTGAAAGAAGCCAAAGGCGCGCTCGAGCGCTTCTACCATTCCTTGAGGGGCATGCCTGACGCGGCGCCTGCAGGCGGTGAGGCTTTCGTTGAGCGTTTCTCGGCGGCGATGGATGACGACTTCAATACCCCGGAGGCCTGTGCTGTGCTCTTTGAGCTGGCCCGCGAGGTCAACCGCCTGCGCCCGTCCGATCCGCAAGCCGCTGCCGGTCTGGCGGCGCGTCTGAAGGAGCTGGCCGGGCCGCTAGGTGTGTTGCAGCTGGAGCCGGACGACTTTCTGCAGGCCGGTGCCGCAGGTAAGGTTGACGCAGCTGAGGTGGAGGCGTTGATCGCCGCTCGCCTGCAAGCTCGTGCCGAGAAAAACTGGGCCGAGTCCGACCGCATCCGCGATCAGCTCACCGCCATGAGGGTCGTCCTGGAAGACGGCAAAGGTGGGACGACATGGCGGCTGGCTGACTGATTGCTGTCAAAAGGACAAAGGCCGCGTGTGCGGCCTTTTTCATTTGGGGCAACGACGCCTTCTGGCGGGCTCGTTGCTGCGCAGCGTTCAATCTAGGCGCTTCTGAATGCGGGATACCGAAAGGCCCAGCAGAATGGCGCAGAATACCAGCAACCACAGGGCTTCGTTCCATAGCTCGCCCATGCCGGCCTCGCGCAGCATGATGCCGCGGGTGATGCGCAGGTAATGAGTCAGAGGCAAGAGCTCGGCGATCCACTGGGCGGCTTTCGGCATGCCGGCGAAGGGAAACATGAATCCCGACAGCAGAATCTGCGGCAGGAATGTGAAGAACGCCATCTGCATAGCCTGGAACTGCGTACTGGCCAGGGTGGAAAGAAACACGCCAAGCGACAAGCTGGCGACGATGAACAGTAGCGAGGCGCCATAGAGCTCCAGCAGCGAGCCGCGTACCGGCACGGCGAACAGCCAGTGACCGACCAGTAGGATGACGCTGACTTGGATCAGGCCGATGCCCACGAAGGGCAGGACCTTACCGACGGTCAATTCCCACGGCGAGACTGGCGTGGCGATCAGCAATTCCAGATTTCCGCGCTCGCGCTCGCGTACCAGAGCGACCGCGGTGAATAGCACCATGGTCATGGTCAGGATCACGCCCAGCAGTCCCGGTACGGTGTTCAGAGGTGCCAGGCGTTCCGGGTTGTAGAAGTTGACCACCTCCACGGCTTGGCGGTTGCTCCAGCCAGGCAGCGGGTAGGCTGCCAGTTGGCGGGCCGAGGCTTGCACGCTCTGATCGGAGCCGTCGACCACCAGTTGCAGCGGAGGGCGGTCCTTGCGCTGCAGGCGTGCATTGAAATCCACTGGGACCACCAGGGCAGCGCTGATCCGGCCTTCGCGCAGCAATTGGTTGATCTGTTGCGGGTTGTCCAAGTGGTAGCGCAGTTCGATCACCTGGCTGGAGGCCAGTTCGGCGATGGCTTCGCGGGAGCTGGCGGTATTGGCCTGGTCAAGCACCGCCGCTTGGATGCCGCGCACGTCCATATTGATGGCGTAACCGAACAGCACCAGCTGCAAGAGAGGAATGCCGGCGATCATTGCGAAGGTCAGTCTGTCGCGGCGCAGTTGACGCAGCTCCTTAAGCACAATGGCGCCCAACCTGCGCAGGTTCATGGCGTGGCCTCCACGGGCTTGCGGGTGACGCTGACAAAGACATCTTCGAGATTGGCTTCACCGTCCCGCAGCTCGGCGGGTATGCCAGCACGCTGTAGCGTGGCTGCGATGGCCTCGCGCGTATCGCTGCCAGCACAGAGGACGCGGAGCACAGCACCGATCTGCGCCATTGCGAGCACTTCTGGGTGCCCTTCGAGCGCTCGCTGGGCTTGCCGTGGCTGGCGGCATTCGATCAACAGCGGGTGGCTGGGTAGCGCGTCCATCAGCTCTCGCGGGCTGCCGTCGGCAACCAGCCGGCCCGCGTCGAGAATGCCCAGGCGGGTACAGCGCTCGGCTTCATCCATGTAGTGCGTAGAAACCAGCAGTGTGGTGCCGGCATCGGCCAGTTCGAACAGTGATCCCCAGAACTCTCGGCGCGATTGCGGATCCACGGCGCTGGTGGGTTCGTCGAGCAGCAGCAAGTCGGGTTTGTGCAGCACGGCGCCGGCCAGTGCCAGACGCTGCTTCTGCCCACCACTCATGGTGCCGGCCATTTGCGAGCGCTGGTCGGTCAGCCAGTAGCGCTCCAGCAACTCCTCGGTACGCTGGTGGGCGTCCCGACGGCTCAGGCCATGGACGGCGGCGAGGAACTCCAGGTTTTCCATGACGGTAAGGTCGTCATAAAGGGAAAACTTTTGCGTCATATAGCCGATGCGGCGCTTCAGTGCTTCTGCGTCTCGAGGAATCTGGTAGCCGAGCACTTCGACTTCTCCCTCGCTGGGCTGCAGCAGGCCGCAGAGCATGCGAATGGTGGTGGACTTGCCACAGCCGTTGGGTCCGAGGAAACCAAACACTTCGGTGCGGCGCACGTTGAGCTCAAGATGGTCGACGGCGGTCAGCGTACCGAAGCACTTACTCAGGCCTCGGGCGCGTATCACCAGATCGTCATTGTTCATCATTCAACCGTTCTGCCCGTAGAGGCAGCCCGGCCGGTAGCCGCTGCGCCTCGGCACCTTCGAGCACCAGTTCGGCGCGGTAGGACAAGCGACTGGCGTCATCGCCCGTGAGTGCGTAGTAGGGCGTGAAGCTCGCCTCGCTGCGAATGCTACGCACATGTGCGGCGAACGGCTGGTCGACGCCTTCAACCCAGACCTGCATGCCGTCTCCAATGTGGATCTGCGCCCGCTGACTCGCAGGTATGAATACCCTCGCATAGGGCGCATCGCCCACCAGTAGACGGACCAGTTCGGCCCCAGCAGGCGGTTGGTCGCCTGTCTTGAAGGGCAAGGCATCCACCAGACCGGCACGGGGCGCTCGCAGGCTGAGATGCTCACGGCCAATCTGCAGGAGGTTCAGATTCGCGCGCGCGGCGTCTAGCGCGGCAGTGGCTTGGTCCAGGCGTTCCGTCCGTGTGCCGTTGGTCAACTCGCTCAGTTGCGCCTCGGCGCTGCGCACGGAGGCCCTGGCTTGATCCCGGGCGGCGCGCGAGCGATCCAGCTCGGCGATGGCGACCTGCTTGCGTTGATAGAGTGCAGCGATGCGCTGGAAGCTACGCTCGGTATCGGTCTGTTCCGCACGGCTCCTCGCCAACCGTGCGCGGGCCGCTTCGATGGTCTCGCTACGGGCGCCATTGCTCAATTCAGCGAACTGGGCGGCGGCCTGATCGACCTGTCCCCTGGCCTGGGCGATGCGGGCATCGTGGCGGCGCGCATCCAGCTCCAGCAGTAGCTGGCCGGCTGCCACATGATCGCCTTCGTTGACGTTCACGCTAAGCATGATTTCCGAGGCCTCGGCGGGCAGGCTGATCGAATCCCATTCCAAGGTGCCGAGGAGTTTGTCGTTTTTAGCTTCACAGCCGATAAGCCCGAGGAGTAACAGGGCGACAAGTAGTACACGGCTCATGTCAGACCTCCATGCCGCGTTCCATTAGGGCTAGGGTATGGTTGACGAGGGCTTCGTGGCCAACCTCCGGATTGGCAAATATGCCCCGCCAGATGGACTCGGCGGCATAGGGCAGCATGGTTACGCCAATCAGGGAAACCACCAGCAGGCGTGGGTCCAGCGTCGGATTGAGCGCTCCACGCGCCTGGGCGGAGGCAAATCGCTGAGCCAGCAGCAACGGCACCATAGGCGCGATCCGGGTGGTCAGTTGTGCGCGCAGCAGGCCGCCCTCGCAAAGGATCTCGCGCACCCACAACGGTGGTATCCATGGGTTGTGTCGCACCATTTCGCTCATGCTACGGACGAAGGTGCGAACCAGGCGCTGCGGGTCGTCGTCCGTGGATCGCAGCTCTTCGGCGATTTCCTGGACCAGTGGCAAAAAGCGTTCCTCGACCATGGCGTCGACGAGTTGCTGCTTGTTGCCAAAATAGTAGTTGAGCAACGCGGGAGTCACCCCGGCAGACTCGGCGATCATGCGCAGGCTACTGGCCTTGATGCCAGTGTGGGCGAACGCCTGGGTAGCAAGATCGAGTAATTGATCGCGCTGTACCTGTTGGTGCGAGGCCGGACGACCAGCAGTGCGGCGAGCTTTATGAGCTTTTGGCATATTTAATTAATCAGGTAATTAATTAATGTCGATGAAAGCATCATTCGCTCGATTGAACAAGCGTTGTGTATTTCGCTAGAGGCAGCGTTCAGGCTTTTATGCTTTCAGCCCTTGTTCACGTAGACGCTTGTAAAGAGTGTTGCGACTCATCCCGAGGTTGCGGGCCAAATGCGAAATGTTTCCGCGGCACGCGTGGTAATGGCTGGCCAGATCGTCGCTGGGGGAGGGAGTGGCTTCCACAGAGCGTGGCGTCGGTTGGGTCGGAGCGCGTTCCAGATCGTCGAAGAAGTCGTCGGGTAAGTGCTCGGGGCGGATCGGCTGATCGTCGGCCAGGACCAACGCAACCTGGATAACACTGCTCAGCTGCCGGATATTTCCCGGCCAGGGATGGCTGTTGAATAAGCGCTGCACTTCGGCGCTCAACCCGGCCCACTGCTGCGGTTCTCGATACTGTTCCCAGATTCGCTGGAACAGCGCCTGCTTGTCGCGGCGATCTCGTAAAGGCGGCAGTTCCACGCTGAGTCCGCTGACGCGGTAGAACAGGTCCTGGCGAAAGCGGCCATTCTCGACCTCCTGGCGTAGCGAGCGGTTCGTTGCGCAAATCAGGCGAAAGTCGACGGGGAAGGGCTCTCCGCCACCGAGCGGCTGGACGCTGCGGTCCTGCAACACGCGTAGCAGGCGCGCCTGGAGATTCAGCGGCATATCACCGATTTCGTCTAGGAACAGCACGCCTCGATCTGCCTTGCGGATCAAGCCGAGGCTGCCTTTCTGATGGGCACCGGTGAACGCACCTTTCTCGTAGCCGAACAGTTCGGATTCGATCAGTTCGCCGGGTATGGCAGCGCAGTTTACGGCGATCAATGGTGCCTTGGCCCGCGAGCTGGATGCATGCAGCGCCTTGACCAGGACTTCCTTACCGACACCCGTTTCACCGTGCACCAGAATCGGAACATCCTTTTCCAGCATGAGTCTGGCCTGGCGAATCACCTTGTTGACTTGCGGGTCGCCCTGGTCGATGCCAGCCAGGTCGATGGGTTGCTCCGGTCGAGCCATCGTGCGGAAGTCGCGCGGCTGCATGCGGGGTTTCTGCGGACGTCGCACGATGCCGTGAAAGCGATGGCGGCCCATTGCTCGCAACAGCAAGGGCTGGTCTTCGGGTTGATTGAGCAGTTGTAATAAGGGGACATCAAACAGCGTGTCGATGCGGGTCCGCGCCAGTGTCACCCCGAGCAGATTGTCGGCACGCCGGTTGGCCGAGACGACCAGACCGGACTCGTCGAATAGCAGTAGCCCGGCCCACTGGCTGTCGAGATTGTCCTGTCCGGTATTGAAGGTCAGCTGGAAATAGTCGTCATGGAACAGATTGAGGATCAGCCGATTCTCCACCGACTGGCTCATCATCTTGACCATGCCGAGCGTGTGCGAAGGGGGAAGATAGCTGTCGCTGGAGACGTCGAGTACGGCGATCAGCTGGCGCTGCGCATCGAAGATGGGGGAAGCCGCGCCGGAAAGATAGCGATTGGCCTTGAGGAAATGCTCGTCGCGCTGAATGTGTACGGCCTGCCCGCTGGCCAGTGCAGTGCCGATCGCATTGGTTCCGGTGTCGCGCTCCATCCAGCTCGCGCCAGGCTTGAATCCGCGCTGCTGTGCGGGTTCTACAAAGCGTCGATCGCCCCAGGATTCGAGCAGCTGCCCGCCACTGTCCGCCAAGAGAATCAGGCAGCTCGAATTCGAAAGGATGTTTTCGTAGTAGGGGAGCACTTCGCGCTGGGTGGTTTGCACCAGGCTGCGCTGGCGTTCCAGCAGCGCATCAATGTCCTGCTTTGCGGGTTGGCCGAAGCTGGGAATGCTGAGCGGGTTCAACCCGTAGCGCTCGCAGCGGTTCCACGAATCTTCCACCAGAGCCTGATGTGAGATGGACTGGGCTGGATCGGCCATGTTGCCTCTCTGAATGTGCAATTTATTGTTGTTATCGACGCTGACGCGGCTATCGGCTTTGAACAGTCTTGTTCATTTCTGTTCACTGTCAATGTTCACAAATGTTCATTTTGAACACTTGAGAACAACGTTTTCTGCGGAAAATAACGAACTAGAGCGTTTTCCGGCGCTGGCACGGATATCGCTCTTCATCCTTCCATAACAATAGAAGGATGCGACATGTCCCTCACGCTGGAACACGTCACCAAGTCCGTCGATGGGCAGCTGCATATCGACGACGCCAGCCTGAATTTCGAGCCAGGCTCATTCAACGTTCTGATCGGGCGAACGCTGTCGGGTAAGACCTCGCTGATGCGACTCATGGCGGGACTCGACAAGCCGAACCAGGGACGGATCCTGATGAACGGCGCCGATGTAACCGGCGTACCGGTGCGCAAGCGCAATGTGTCGATGGTGTACCAACAGTTCATCAACTATCCGACGTTGAGCGTCTTCGAGAATATTGCTTCACCGTTGCGACAGGCTGGCATGAGCAAGGCGGAAATCGAGCGCAAGGTTCGCGAAACCGCTGAGATGCTGCACATCGAAGGCTTTCTTCAGCGGCACCCGCTAGAACTCTCGGGCGGGCAGCAGCAACGCACTGCGATGGCCCGGGCGTTGGTCAAGGACGCAGATTTGATCCTGTTCGACGAGCCGCTGGTCAATCTCGACTACAAGCTGCGTGAAGAACTCCGCCAGGAGATGCGCGAGCTATTCAAGACGCGGCGCAGCATTGCTGTCTATGCCACCACCGAGCCCAACGAGGCGCTGGCGCTCGGTGGAACGGCCACTGTCCTGCATGAAGGTCGCGTGATTCAGAGCGGACCGACGTCCGAGGTTTACCACCGGCCGAGTCAGATGCTCAGCGCCGAGCTGTTCTCCGAGCCACCAATCAACCTGTTGCCGGGACGGATCGCCGCCAACGAGGTGAGCTTCCAGGAATGTATGCACTTTCCCCTTAATGCCGACCTGCGTGCACTTAACGAAGGGGAATACCGGTTCGGCATCCGCCCCAGCCATATCGGGCTGGTGCCGTCCAATGACGACGACCTCGAGGTGTCCGGCATGGTCGAGCTGGCGGAAATCAGCGGTTCGGAAACCTTCCTGCACGTACGCAACGAACATTTCAGCCTAGTGCTACATCTGCAGGGTGTGCACGACTACGCCGTTGATTCGCCGATCCGGGTGTACATCCCGACCCACAAGCTGTTTGTGTTCGATGCTGGTGGGCAGTTGGCCCAGGCACCGGCCCGACGCGTCTGAGGAGAGCGCCATGGCGGAGATTCGCTTGCAGAACCTTGCCCATAGTTACAACCCGCAGCCGAATGGTGCGGCGGACTATGCCATTCGCGAGATGGACCACGTGTGGGAGCAGGGTGGCGCCTATGCGCTGCTGGGCCCTTCCGGCTGCGGCAAGTCGACTCTGCTCAACATCATTTCCGGATTGCTCAGCCCATCCGAGGGGCAGGTGCTGTTCGACGCGCGAGAAGTCAACAGGATGTCGCCAGAGCAACGCAACATCGCTCAGGTTTTCCAGTTCCCGGTCGTCTACGACACCATGACCGTCTTCGATAATCTGGCCTTCCCGTTGCGCAATCAGGGCGTTCCGGAAGCGCGGGTTGCCAGCAAGGTGCACGAAATCGCCGAGGTGCTCGATCTCCATCCGCTACTCAAGCGAAAAGCCCGCAACCTGACCGCGGACGAGAAACAGAAAGTGTCCATGGGACGTGGCTTGGTACGGGACGATGTGTCGGCAATTCTCTTCGACGAGCCGCTCACCGTCATCGATCCTCATCTGAAATGGAAGTTGCGGCGCAAGCTCAAGCAGATTCACGAGCAGTTCAATATCACCATGATCTACGTCACCCATGATCAGCTGGAGGCATCGACCTTCGCTGACAAAATCGCGGTGATGCATGGTGGGCAGATCGTTCAGTTCGGCACGCCACGGGAACTGTTCGAGCGTCCACAGCACACCTTTGTCGGCTTCTTCGTCGGCAGTCCGGGAATGAACCTGATCGACGTGCGGGCCGAAAAGGGCGGTGTCGGGTTCGGCGATCTGCATCTATCTCTTTCCGATACCTTGCTCGGGAGATTGCCCGATGTAGCTGGGTGTCGCTTGCAGATCGGCATTCGTCCGGAGTTCGTTCAGGTTTCCGACGAGGCCGCAGTAGGCGGGATGCAGGCCGACGTGGTGCGAGTGGAAGACCTGGGCACCTACAAGATCGTCACGCTTCGCCTGCAAGAACATTTGCTCAAGGCGCGACTGCCAGAGGATCAACCCGTCCCGAGAGGCGAGGCCTGGGTAGGCTTCCCTGCCCAGTGGCTGATGCTCTACGCCGATGATCGGCTGGTGGAGGAGGCACCATGACCAAGGTCCAGAACAACCGTGCCTGGTGGCTGGTGCTGCCGGTATTTCTGCTGGTCGCCTTCAGTGCGATTCTGCCGATGATGACCGTGGTGAACTACTCGGTTCAGGACATCTTCGATTCCTCGACGCGGTTCTTCGTGGGTGCGGACTGGTACCGCCAGATCCTTCATGATCCTCGACTGCACGACTCGCTGCTGCGGCAATTCATCTTTTCCGGCTGCGTGCTGCTGATCGAGATCCCGCTGGGTATCGCGGTTGCTTTGACCATGCCGACACGTGGCCGCTGGGCGTCGCTCTGTCTGATCGTGATGGCGATTCCGCTGCTCATTCCATGGAACGTAGTCGGCACCATTTGGCAGATCTTCGGGCGTGCCGATATCGGGCTGCTGGGGTACGGCCTGCGTGAGCTGGGTATCGACTACAACTATGCCTCCAATACACGGGACGCGTGGGTGACGGTACTGGTCATGGATGTCTGGCACTGGACGTCACTGGTTGCGTTGCTCTGTTACTCGGGGTTGCGGGCCATCCCCGACGCCTATTACCAGGCCGCGCGCATCGACAGGGCGTCGTCCTGGGCGGTGTTCCGCTACATACAGTTGCCGAAGCTCAAAAGCGTGCTGCTGATCGCCGTGATGCTGCGCTTCATGGACAGTTTCATGATCTACACCGAGCCGTTCGTGCTCACCGGCGGCGGGCCGGGCAACGCCACCACCTTCCTCAGTCAGACGCTGACCAAGATGGCGGTGGGCCAGTTCGATCTAGGCCCGGCGGCGGCGTTCTCGCTGATCTATTTCCTGATCATCCTGCTGGTGTCCTGGCTGTTCTATACAGCCATGACCCATGGCGACCAGAAATGACAAGGGCCTGCTTATGAACCTGCGCAAGCGAGCGGTATTGATCCTCTACATCGTCTTTCTGATGGTGCCGATCTACTGGCTGGTCAATATGTCATTCAAGAGCAACACCGAGATTCTCGGCGGCCTTACGCTCTGGCCTCGGGGCTTCACGCTGGACAACTACCGGGTGATCTTCACCGATCGCAGCTGGTACAGCGGCTACATCAATTCGCTGTATTACGTTTGCCTGAACACAATCATTTCGCTGACCGTGGCGTTGCCGGCTGCCTATGCTTTTTCCCGCTTCCGCTTTCTCGGCGACAAGCACCTGTTCTTCTGGCTCTTGACCAACCGCATGGCGCCTCCGGCGGTTTTTCTGCTGCCGTTTTTTCAACTCTATTCGTCGATCGGGTTGTTCGACACGCATATCGCGGTGGCGCTGGCGCACTGCCTGTTCAACGTACCTCTGGCGGTCTGGATTCTTGAAGGCTTCATGTCTGGTGTGCCCAAGGAGATCGATGAAACCGCCTATATCGATGGTTACAGCTTTCCCAAGTTCTTCGTGAAAATTTTCGTCCCGCTGATTGGCTCGGGTATTGGCGTGACGGCCTTTTTCTGCTTCATGTTTTCCTGGGTCGAGCTGTTGCTGGCTCGCACGCTGACCTCGGTAGACGCCAAGCCCATTGTTTCGGTGATGACGCGGACCGTTTCCGCTTCAGGAATTGACTGGGGTGTGCTGGCAGCCGCCGGCGTGCTGACCATCCTGCCGGGCATGCTGGTGATCTGGTTCGTCCGCAATCACGTGGCCAAGGGCTTCGCCCTCGGACGGGTATAGGAAGGAGATCACCATGAATTGGATGGCTTGGACCACCCCTACTGCAGCCTTCTTCGCGGTAATTGGCGTGATGCTGGCGCTGATGAGCGCTTGGGAGCTGAGGCGGCCTTGTGTGCCACGCAAGGGGTTCCTGCCTATCGTCACCACGCGCGGCGATCGATTGTTCATTGGACTTCTGGGCAGCGCCTATTGGCACCTTCTGCTGATAGGGCTGACCGACTGGAGCATCTGGATAGCGTCCGCGCTATCTCTCGTCTGGTTGTTTGCAGTGATGCGCTGGGGTTGAGCCTCGCGGCCCATCCCTCCGAAAAACCCAAAGGAGGTGTTTATGTTCGAGAATAAAAACAACACCCGACATGGCATGGCGATCGCGGCCTTGCTGACGTTGTCCGGCATTGCAGGAACGGCATGGGCTGATGCCTATGAAGATGCGGCTAAGAAATGGGTCGAGTCGGAATTCAATCCTTCGACCCTCTCGCCGGAACAGCAGATGGAAGAGTTGCGCTGGTTCATCAAGGCCGCCGAGCCCTTCCGTGGGATGGAAATCAACGTCGCTTCGGAAACCATCACGACCCATGAATATGAATCCAAAACCCTCGCACGGGCGTTCAGCGAGATTACTGGCATCCGCCTGCGCCACGACTTGATGCAGGAGGGCGACGTCGTCGAAAAACTGCAGACGCAGATGCAATCCGGCAAGAACATTTACGATGGCTATATCAATGACTCCGACCTGATCGGCACTCACTTTCGTTACGGCAAGGCGATCGCCATCGGCGACATGATCAAGAACGAGGGCAAGGACGTTACCTTGCCGACGCTCGACCTCGATGATTTCATCGGGATTTCCTTTACCACCGGCCCAGACGGCAAGCTCTACCAGCTACCCGACCAGCAATTTGCCAACCTCTACTGGTTTCGCGCCGACTGGTTCGAGCGTCCCGAGCTGAAAAAACAGTTCAAAGAGCGTTATGGCTATGAATTAGGCGTGCCGGTGAACTGGTCCGCCTATGAAGACATCGCCGAGTTTTTCAGCAAGCACGTCAAGGAAATCGACGGTCAGCGCGTCTATGGCCACATGGACTACGGCAAGAAAGATCCTTCGCTGGGCTGGCGCTTCACCGATGCCTGGTTCTCCATGGCGGGAGCTGGTGACAAGGGGCTGCCAAACGGCTTGCCGGTGGACGAATGGGGCATCCGCGTCGAGGATTGCCATCCAGTCGGCTCGAGCGTGGCTCGTGGCGGCGCAACCAATGGGCCAGCGGCTGTCTACGCGACGCAAAAATACGTCGACTGGATGCGTGAATACGCCCCGCGTGAAGCCCAGGGCATGACGTTCTCCGAGTCCGGGCCGGTACCGGCGCAAGGCAATATCGCGCAGCAGATATTCTGGTACACCGCCTTCACAGCCGACATGACCAAGCCGGGTCTACCGGTCGTCAACGAAGACGGCACGCCTAAGTGGCGGATGGCGCCATCTCCCAAAGGGCCATATTGGGAAGAGGGCATGAAGCTCGGCTATCAGGATGCTGGCTCCTGGACCTTCCTCGACTCGACGCCCGAGAAGCGCCGTCTGGCTGCATGGCTCTACGCGCAGTTCACCGTGTCGAAAACCGTGTCGCTGAAGAAGACTCTGGTCGGCCTGACGCCGATCCGTGAATCCGACATCAATTCCGATGCCATGACCGAAGCGGCACCGAAGCTGGGAGGCCTGGTCGAGTTCTATCGCAGCCCTGCGCGGGTGCAGTGGACGCCAACCGGAACCAATGTGCCGGATTATCCACGTCTGGCGCAGCTCTGGTGGCAGTACATCGCCGAAGCGGCCAGCGGCGACAAGTCCCCTCAAGAGGCGCTGGATGGTCTTGCCGAAGCGCAAGACACCATGATGGCGCGACTGGAGCGGGCCAACGTCCAGTCCAAATGCGGTCCGAAACTGAACGAGCCGCGTGACCCGGAGTACTGGCTGAAGCAGCCTGGTTCACCGAAACCCAAGCTGGAAAATGAGAAGCCTCAGGGCCAGACCATCAGTTATGACGAGCTGATCAAGTCTTGGGAACAGGAGCGCTAAGCGCCGACACGTTCGTTAAAAGCGCAAAAAAACGGCACCTCAGGGTGCCGTTTTTTCATCACGCTGGCTCAGGGAGCGCCCGACGACCAGGCTTCGTTCAGGTCAGCTATGCAAATGTTCCGCGGCGTGCAGCGTATTTTCCAGTAGACAGGCGCGGGTCATCGGACCCACACCGCCAGGCACCGGGGTGATCCAGCTGGCGCGTTGTACCGCCACCTCGAACTCGACGTCCCCGACCAGTTTGCCGTCGGCTTGACGGTTGATCCCGACATCGATGACGACTGCGCCTTCCTTGATCCAGTCGCCTTTTACCAGGCCTGTAATACCCGTCGCGACCACGATCAGATCGGCGCGCTTGACGTGATCGGCCAGATCATGGGTAAAACGATGGGTGACGGTCGTCGTGCAGCCTGCCAGCAGCAATTCCAGCGCCATGGGCCGCCCTACGATGTTGGACGCGCCCACAACCACGGCGTTGAGCCCGTGCAAATCTATGCCGGTGCTTTCAAGCAGCGCCATGATGCCTTTCGGCGTGCACGGACGCAGTAGCGGCATCCGCTGAGCGAGTCGGCCGATGTTGTACGGATGGAAGCCATCGACGTCTTTGTCCGGGCGGATGCGTTCAAGCAACTGCGAGGCGTCCAAATGCTTGGGCAGTGGTAGCTGTACGAGAATGCCATCGATGAGCGGATCCTCATTGAGCTGATCGATAAGTGCCAGTAGGTCCTTCTGGCTGGTCGTTGCCGGTAGATCATGGGCGATAGACTTGAATCCGACTTCCTCGCAGTCCTTGCGCTTGTGTGCCACATAGACCTGAGACGCCGGGTCCGTGCCCACGAGAATCACTGCCAGTCCCGGTATCCTGAGGCCCTGCCGAGATCGCTCGGCAACTCTGCCTGCAATCTGTTGGCGGATGTTGGCAGCGATCTTTTTACCGTCGATCAGTTTTGCGGTCATGACGCTTGATTAACCATCGAGAAGGATTGAAAAAGGAGGCGCATTCTCGCACGGTGACACCGTCCGGCAAAGGCAATGCGACGGCGGAATCCCGTAACTCCTTTACCAGGCTGAATTTTTTTCGGTTTGGCTGTTGACGGCATGCCGGCAGGCCATTAAGATTCGCCCCGCTTGTCGAGCACAGCTTGCTGCTGGGTAAGACGGCTTTTGAAGGTCGAGGCCTTCATTGGCTGAAGCTTGAAGTCTGCGCTCTGATAGGTTGCAGATAAAAGCGCCCGTAGCTCAGCTGGATAGAGCATCCGCCTTCTAAGCGGATGGTCGCAGGTTCGAGTCCTGCCGGGTGCGCCATTTCGGGCTCTGGCAAAAGCAAGGCAATATGGTGGGCGTAGCTCAGTTGGTAGAGCACAGGATTGTGGCTCCTGCGGTCGTGGGTTCGAACCCCATCGTCCACCCCATATTCCGAAACGCCAGGCACTGCCTGGCGTTTTCGTTTAGCAGATTTGCGGACGTGGTGAAATTGGTAGACACACCAGATTTAGGTTCTGGCGCCGCAAGGTGTGAGAGTTCGAGTCTCTCCGTCCGCACCATTACATGATTTTGAGACCTCTCTGGAGCAATCGAAATCCCTGAAAGCCCCGTAATAGGGGTTTTTTTGTGCCTGGAAGATTCCTGGCTGGCCTCAAAACGCCCGGTACCAGCGTCGATATTTAGGTACATAAATGTGTACATCACGGGCTCGGGCGGCCCAGCGTCTCGCTAGGTACCTATCCGGAAGTCTCGCTTAAAGAAGCTCGGCTGCGCCGGGAGAAGGCTTGGCGTAAAGTGGCGGCCGGGGCTGATCCGAGAGAAAGTCGGAAGAGTCGCCACGTTTGGTGTCCTTTCGACAGGTTGCCAACGAGTGAGACGCCTTTCGAGAGGTCAACGTCCTCAGCCGGCCTGACCGGCGCTATTACGTGGCGGCGCGGTTCAGAAGCGAGGCTTCATCACATCCAGAACAGGCTGCCGCCTCGGACAAACATGAAGCGGTCGCGGCGCCCCTCATGCGAATCATGACTTCACAGGAGAATTGTCATGGTCATCTTCGTTGAGCGCAGGTTCGAATTGGACGACGACATGAGCATCATTGCCCGTTTTGGCAAACCCAAGAAGGCAGTCGGGGGCGAGTTCCAGTGTCACTACGTGCTGGGTTGGCCGGTTCATCAGGAGCGCGGCTACGCCTGCGGCGAGGACGGCATCCAGGCACTAATGCTCGCCATGAAGAAAGTGCACATCGCCTTGATCGAAAGCGATGCGTATAAGCAGGGGCGGCTGAAACTGTGGGGGCAGGCGGATCTCGACCTGCCGCCAACCTGGGGCGCCGGGCCGCTCTATTACGTTGCACCTCGATAAAACGAGCTTCAAGTGGAGGCGCATGACTGCGACCTGAAAGGCAAGTGCCACTGCCGTAACCTATGACGGATTCGAAATGCGCTAGCCTCCCGAAGTGCTGCACTGGGGTAGCCAACAACCGGGGTGGCGCTTCGCGAAGGTATGGTGTTCACCATCGAACTGATGACTAACCAGGGCCGCTGTGCAAGCCAAACGGAGGATGATGGTTTGAACGTCGTTACCTGCGATGGGAAACTGTCTGTGCAATTCGAGCATACGGTGGCGGTGACACGAAACGGCGTACCGGTGTTGACGCTACGCCTTGAAGGGCTCCGCCAAAGCAGCAGGCGCACTTCATACATAGCGATCCGTTCGGGCGCGACTCCGCTTCGATATATGCTCGCTTCGAAGTGAGGGTGCCGCTTGACGTCAGTCCGCCCGGCGCTCTGGTACATAGATCATTCGTCCGTCGTTCAATCGGTACGTAACGCCTGCCTTAGCGCCGTGACCGTCACCAATCTCTCCGCTGGATTCGTACTGCTTCAACTCCTGCCCGTCCTTGATCAGCATGCGCATGTTCGCTTCGCCCGGATTCTCGACGACCACAACCCTGTCCTGTCGGAAAGGGTTGAGCGGGTTTTGCACGATGACGATGAGCAGGATGCCGATCACCACTAGGAGCAGGTCGATCAGGTTGACCACCGAGAGCAGCGGATCGTCTTCGTCGTCATGCTCAAGGAAGCGCATCAGCTTTGCTCTCCCGTGCGTTCGATTGCGCGCAACTCCTGAAGCAGCCAGCGGCGGCGCACGGTGAGCACAAAGAATGCGATGCTCGAGGCGACCAAGGCCAGAATCACGGCCGAGAAGGCGACCACCAGGTTTTCGCCGATACCCTTGGCGTCGCTTTCGGTCAACGCCAGCAAGGCTGGCCCCATGGGAATCATGGTAGCGACCAGCCCCAGCATTGGCGTGCTGCGCGAGATTACACGCAGCCATTCCAGGCGCTGCATGATCCACAGCTCGAGATCGTCACTGGTACCGCCACAGGAGCGCTGATGCGCGGCGAGCGCCGAGCGATAGCGTCCACTGCGACGCTGCCAGGCTTCCATGGCGAAGCTGCCCAACGCGAGAAACGCGTAGACCAAGGCGGCGAGGATGAGCAGCAGAACGGGTACCAGAAAGATGCGGGTAAGCTCGTATAGACTGGTTTCAAGTGTATTCATGAGGTTCGTTTCGTTTCGTTTCGTTCAGGAGGGTGCGGCAAGGTGGCGATTCGCCCGTTGCTGATGTAGCGCGCCGATGAGTGAAAGCAGGACGAGGGAAAAGGTGCCTGCCAGCAGCCGCCAGCGCTCATGCTCTTCTGCTGGTTGGTCGGGCACTGGCTGCATGACCTGCCCGCGTACCGTTTCGCTAGCTGCAGGCGCGTCGGATGTCGACGCCGTCTCGGGTTCTGGCTGCGTCGAGGTAAGCGCCAGACCGAAGCCGGAGGCCAGTTGCTCGATGAACTCGCGTGTTACCGGCTCGCCTGCGTCGGCGCCGCGCTCGGTGGTCAAGGCTTGCCAGCGCTCGACCAGCTCGCGCCGGGTTTGCGCGGGCGCATCCCAATAGCCCTTGCGGATCGCCTCGACCATGCGCTCGATTAGCTGGGCCTGGGCCGTGGGGTTGTGCGCCTCGAACCACTCGTTGATGCCGAGATCACGCTGGTCATTTACAAACGTTTCATGCAGTGACTGCCACTGGTCGGCGCGCACCATATTGGCGTCGGTCGCCTGCCATCCCCACAGGTTGTTAGCCACGTTCAGAACTTCCAGCGTGCCGGCGTAGCCTTCCTGCTGCATGGCCTGGATCCATTGGGGATTCAAATAGCGGCTGCGCAGCTCGGTCGCAAGGTAGCCTGCGGCACCGGTGGTGCGCGGTTCGCGCTTGCGCAGATCGGAGATGTAGAGCGACGGACTCGCGCCATCCAGATGGCGAACGGCCGAGGAAAGCCCACCGAGGAACTCGAACGGATGGTCGGTGGAAAGCACACCATTGAGCTCGCTGGAGCGTGCCATGACCGCCGCCTGCACGCCCTTGAGCTGTTCGGCGAAAAGGTTCTGGCCTTCGATTTTCTCGCCCCAACTACCGGTGCCGTAGCCGAACTGCAGGCGGGACAGGAACTGCTGCGCCAGCTCCGATTCGTTGTCCCAATTCGTCGAATCCATGGTCAACTGGGAAACCCCGGTGCCGTAATCGCCTGGCTCGTTGCCGAACAGCCGCAGCTGCGACAGGCGTTCTGCGTCGGCCGCCTCAAGGCCCTGGCCGCGCAGCCGGAGGGCCAACGCGCGGCTGTTGCTGGCCAGGACATTACCCGGCTCGTCCAAGTGCGAGAGCCGTTCCACCACATCGGCAAGATGGCGCATGAAGCCGTCGAACTGGTCGCGATAGACACTGGTGACCTGTACCACGACGTCTACGCGCGACCGGCCGAGTTCCGCTGCCGGGATGATCTCAAGTGCCTGCACACGCCCGCTCGAGTCCCAGACGGGACGTACGCCAAGTGCATGCAGAACCTGGCTTTCGAGAATGCCCAAATGACGCATGGCTTCGGACGACCACAGGCTGAAGGCGAGCTTTTCGGGTAAGGCGCCTTCGTGGTCATTCCGGTAAGTGTCGAGCAGCTGCTCGAATGCCCGGCCTCCCGCCTCGTAAGCCGCGCTAGTTGGCAGCTTGTCCGCCTCGAAGGCATAGAGATTGCGCCCACTGGGTACGTTCGGATTGCGCACCGGGTCGCCGCCCGGGCCTGGGGCTACGAAGCCGCCAGAAAGCCCTTCGAGCAGCGCCTCGAGTTCGCCCGGCTCGGCCAGTTGCGCATCCAATACCAGGGCCCGTTCGATCTGCTCGCGCAGCCGACCATCATCGATCGTGTCGAGGCTTTCGCCGTCGCGCAAAAAGCGCTGCAGGGTATGGTAGGGGAGGCTTGTCTGCAGCCCGGCGAAGTCCTCGGCGACTGGCTCCTCTTCGCCGAGGCCCAGCGTCTGAAGATAAGGCTGTCCCAGTTGCTGCAGCACCGTGGCAAGGCGATGCTCGGGCTTCGCTGGTTCCCCAAACGTGTGCAGCCCCAGAGGCACGTTCGCCTGCGCCACCTCGTGCAGATGATCATGCAACGCCTGCATGAACCCCTCAGGCTCGGTGCGCATGCGGGCTTCATCCCAACCCAGGTCCGCCAGCATGCCGCTCTGCAGGGCGCCTTGGCGAATGTGCTCGACGGTCGCCTCACGCACCGCACCCACGTCGAGCTGCATGTACTGGTGGATCAGCGCGTGTAGGTCGCGCAGCTCGTCGTAGAGCCCGGCCGGTGCGAACGGTGGCGTCTGATGGCTGACGACCACGGCGCGACCCCGGCGGCGAGCCTGGATGGCTTCGCCGATGTTGTCCTGGATGTAGGGGTAGAACACAGGAAGGTCGTCGAGGGCAAGGAAGGGGTAGTCGCCCACGGCGAGGCCCCGATCCTTGCCTGGCAACCACTCCTGGGTGCCATGGGTGCCGAAGTGGATCAGCGCGTCGGCCTTGAAGCCCTCTCGCAGTGCCTGGTAGGCGGCCAGATAGAGGTGGTCGGGCGGAATTTTGCTGTCGTGATAAGCCTCGCCCGGCCGACCTGCGCGTGGCGGTTGTGGCAGCAGCAACAGGGCACCCAGACGGGCAGCGGGTATGACGAAGTGCGGCTTTCCTGAGACCTGACGCAGTGCCCAGTGGCCGGCAGGATCGCCCCAGCGCTCGATCAGGGCCCGCCGACGCGGCTCCGGCAGGTCCGTTATCCAATGTTGGTAGTCGGTCAGCGGCAGCGAGATCGCAAGGTTGTCGGCGAGCAGGGCGTCGAGGGTCTCGGGGCGGTAGTACCCGCCCAACAGGCGCTGGGCAGTTTCGATCAGATCAGCCTCATTGCGTTCCGGTACAGCATAGCCCGCTTGATGCAGCGTGGACGTCAACTTCGCAACGCTGAGTGGCACGTTGAGGTTGGATGCGGCGACGTTCTTTTCGCCGTCGGGATGGTTCCAGAACATCAGCGCCAAGCGCTTCTCGGACGCGGGCAGGCGGCGAAGACGGGCCAGGCGATCGACCTTGGCCAGCAGGGCGTCGAGCTGGTTAGGAAGGGGCATCGGCTCGCCATCCTCAATAGCGGCGATGACCAGCGGATCGGTCATGCCCCAACTTTCCGGAACGGTCAGCATGGTCGCCGCCGCTCTTGGCGCGACCCCCCTGGCCGAGGCCCTCCAGTGGTTTCGATCGCCTTCGCGCCAGGTGAGCGTGGCTAGCACCGGGATGCCAAGCTCCAGGAATTCCGCCTGCCGCGCCGGCCCGTTTTGCATATGCTGGAGGTTGACGAGCACCTCGCTATGCGCTGGACCGAGCACCTTGGTCAGTGCCTGTGGGTCCCTGTCCTCCATCCAGAAGGCCATGGGCGCCTGGCCACGGGCTTCGCTGCGAGCAATCAACGCATCGATCAGCCGAAGCTGATCGTCGACCAGCGCACCGCGATGAATCGCAAAGGCCACTCGCGGCGCGTCGGGGGCCCAGCGTTCGCCCCCCCAGGCCAGATAGTCTTCCACCCGCTCGAAGGGGCCCGGTGCCGCGGGGTGGTAGTAGCCGGATTCCGCCAATTCGGTGGGCGGAGCAATCGTGTCGGTAGGCTTGCCGCCATGCCAGGCACGCAAATAGGCGAAGAGGTGCTGGTAATTCTGCTGGCCGCCATTGGCGTAATAGCCGATCAGCCGCCTGGCCACCTGCTCAGGCAGGTTACCAAAGGCGGGTGGACCGCCACCCACGCGTATCCAGGACGCGCGTGTGTCGCGAAGGTGCTCGCCGAGCGCACGCTGCACCGCGGCGAGATCTGCCGGACGAGGCGTATCGAGGATGAGCAGATCGGGCGTATCGGTGGACAAATCCGGTGAGTTCAAAAAAGCGCGACTCAACCCGACGCCCGACTCGCCTGCCAACCGTGCGAGCCGGTCGATCTTTCCTTGCAATACGAACTCGGTCGCGACGACCTGCACCTCAGGGGCATCCGGCGGCAACGCGGCGACAGCGGACATGCTTGCGTCCGTCATCACTAGGACGGTGAGGCCGATGTAGATCAAACCACGCATATCAGAAACTCAGGCTCACACCGACATGATAGGTCCGTCCGGGTTCGGCGAACGTATAGTTGTCCGGCGCATCGCTGAAATCCCTGTCCGTCAGATTCTCGATGCCGCCGCGAATGCTCAACGCGTCGGTAAGGTGCTGCGTCAGTTCCAGGTGCCAGAGACTGTACGCCGGCACCGCATAGGCCGTGTTGCTTGAGTAGGTGAGTTGGCTGCCGACGTACTCGCCGCGCAACTGTCCGGTGAAGGTAGCCGTTGGCGTCCATTGCAGACGGGTGTTGGCCAGGTGACGGGCACGGTCGCCCAGGCGGCGATCGGCGCTGCGATCGATGGCATCGAGGTAGGTGTAGTTCAGCTCCCAACGAAAATCGGCGAGCAGGTCCAAGCCGCCACCAACCTCTAGACCCCGGATGCGTGCCTCGTCGACGTTTTCGTAGTTGCGAACCTCTCGGCCGCGAAGCCCGCAGTTGACGACGCACACGGTCTGGATCAGCCCGCGCACGTTGTTCTGGAACACGCCAGCGTCGAGCGTCCAGCCATCGCCCTGGTAGTTTGCGCTGAGTTCGTAGGTGGTGTTGATCTCCGGTTCCAGGTCGGGGTTGCCGTAGATGGTGAACATCCCTCCGCCGCCGATGGCCGAGTAGCCGGGAGAGAGCTGCTTGAGCGTCGGCGCCTTGAAACCGCGTCCTCCGCCGCCCTTGATCGTTAGCGCATCGGTGACGTGGTGCACCAGGTAGGCGCGCGGGCTGCTGTGCCAGCCGTATTCCTCGTGCCGATCGAAGCGATTCCCGACGACGAGCGACCAGGACGGGGCGAGCTCGGTCTCGTCCTGCAGGAACAGGGCGCGATGGATGCTGCTGGCGTCACCACTGGCAAAGCCGATGTCCTCCAGGTGCTCCTTGCGCCACTCACCGCCGAGGGTGAACAGGTGAGCGTCGGCGCGGAGGCTTGCGCTGCCGTCGACGACATCATCGGTGAGCTCCTGGCGCGGCGATGTGGGGACGACCCCTTTGGTGTAACGATTGTTGCGCTCCAAGGAATTGCGATAGGCGCGCAAAGAGCTTTTACCCCAGGACCATTCGCCGCTGTGTGCAAGGGAAAAGCGCTCACGCTCGATACGATCATGGGACTCGTACTCGACCGGCGCGCGGCCGGCGCTGCGTGTATTGCGCCAGCGGTCTTCCAGGCCGCTCGCGAAGCCGATGTCGATGCGTTGCGCAGCATCCGGCGTCCAGCTGAGCGTTGCGCTCGCGCTCTGGGCGTCACGGCCTTCGATCTCGGACAGAGGCGCGTCGCGATGCAACGGTGTTTCCTGGCGACGACGCGTCTCGCCTGTTAGCGACAGGCCAAGCGCGCCAGGCACCAGCGGGCCTCCAGCATAGACGCCCAACTGATGGGTCTGGCCACCCCGGTCATCTTCGCGAACCCCGCCGTTGACCTGCGCTGCACCATGCCAGGCATCGGTACTGCGGCGGGTGATGATATTCACCACGCCGCCGAGCGCTTCGGAGCCGTAGAGCGAGGACATCGGGCCGCGCACGACCTCTATGCGTTCGATGGCCTCGACCGGTACCCAGCCCAGATCGAAATCGGCGTGCGCCACGGCGCCGGCTGCGTTGCCGATGCGCTGACCGTCAATCAATACCAGTGTGTGCTCGCTTCCCATGCCACGGATGCTGACGCCCCGGCGCGTCATGCCGGGGCCGGTGAACTGCAGCCCGGCGGTACCCCGCAGCGCATCTTCGAGGTCCTGAACGGGCCGCAATGCCAGCTCGTCCCGGGTGATCACCGACACGCTGGCGGGCGCATCGTCAAGCTGCCGGACGGTCGAGGTGGCGGTTACGACGGTCGGTTCGATATGCAATGCTTGGTCGGCGAAGGCCGATAGCGGCACGAGGGCGAGGGCGGGGATGAGCCGGGCGCGGGGGCACGCATGATGGTTACGGCGGGGCATCGAACGTCTTCCTTGAAGGCACGGGGGAACGCGCACAGCGGCGCTGTCCGCCCGGGAGGAACGGATCGGGTCGCTGTGACGAGGTGGACTTACTTCTTCGTAGTGAAACCGGCGAAGCGCTTGTTGAAGCCGGCGATGCGGCCTTCGGTCGTAGTCTTGCGCTGCTTGCCGGTGTAGATCGGATGCGAAGCACTCGATACGTCGAGGGCGATATAGGGATAGGTATTGCCGTCGGTGTGCTGGTGGGTGCGCGTCGTTTCAGCGGTCGAGCTGATCAAGAAATAGACGTCGGCTGCCGTGTCATGGAACAGCACCGGGCGATAGTCGGGGTGGATACCGGGCTTCATATCGGGTTCTCCATCATAGGATTTGATAATGATGTTATATCGTAACGTTAAGCGCAAGTACCTAAGGTCTACGGTTGTTACGGCATCCGCGTTTCCGAGCGAGGGGCAGCACGGCGTAGAATAGGAAGCGGTTACACGGCTGACAGTTCGCATAGCGCAAAGGCGGTAAATTGGCCGTAACGTGTGAACGGCCCACACGTGCGGGATGCCCCATCGACAGCGCGAAACAAGGGTGACGAAGCTTTCCCGTCCATGCCTCTCTCAGGCACGCCGATCGAGCGGAGTGATGGCCGCGTCTGCAATCCACGGCCGGGGCAAGCTCACTGTCTACGGTGGCTTTTGAACGAACATTGTCGCCAGTTTGGAAACTTAGACGGGGATCGTGCCGCCATCAGATGTTGCGCCGGTCTGGCGACATGGGTTTGAACGGGCCGAACGCCCGTCCAAACAGCCACCCAGGTGGGTGGTTTTTCATGTCCAGCGTGTGCGGCTTGTCATCCCCCCAGTGCAAGGAGGGCTGGGACGGTGAGCACGGCAGTGTAGAAACCCATGAACTGCACGCCCACGGTGAAACCCAGGAAGCGTGAAAGGAACCCCCCGAGCAGCCCCACGGTGAGGATCACCATCAGACCGAGTAATCCGCCTTCCCAGATGCCGATCACTAGGATCAGCCCAACGAAAGTCGCAATAACCGCCTCGTGGCTCACCTTACGGGATACAAAGGATGCTGCACGGTGCGCGAAATTCATCGCGAACGGATAAGCGACCAAAATGGCGGTGATCACAGCCAGCATGCCGTAGCCGAAAAACTCCCACGTGCTCAACAAGGTGTGCAGGTTGTTGATTTCGCCGGTCGCGCTGTCGACGGAAAAGCGTGGCGGTGCATTGAACAACGGGGCCGCTGGACCCGCGGCAACCGGACTCAAAGGCAGGCCAAAAGCGATCAACGGGATCAACGCCTCGGCGATGTATGTCGCCTCGGTGACACCGTTGCGCGCTGTAATAACGGTCGTCAGACGGTGATAGGCGTGCTTGATCCGCGCACCGACCACCTCACCCAGAATCACAGTCATCGCCACCGGGCTGAACACGAAGGTCGCGCTCGATACAGCTGCGGTCGCCAGGGTCATGTGCGTCTGGCGCTTGTCCAGAACCTTAAGCGGGTTGGGAAAGTAGCCACCCCAGCTTTTTACGTCGGGCGACAGCGAAAACACGCGGACATTTTCGCGCTGCATCCGGATCCGTTCACCGGGGGACGTGAGTGCGAACAGCGACGCGATAAGCGGTCCAATGGCAATGCCAAGGAAGTAGCTGACGCCCAGCTTCACGCCATGCTGCGCGGTCAGGCTCTGTAGCGCGACGATTACCAGAACGAAGGGCACCAGGGTCAATACCGAGGCCCAGCGACCCGCCGAGAAGTACGCAATCAGGAGCGCGGCGCACAAAAATACCCATGGCGCGAACTCCTTGATGACGTCGCCGAATGGTGCAAGCAAAAGCGCAAACAGCACCGACAACGGCACGGCAACAAGCGCTGCGACGGCACCACCGGAGATCATCTTGCGAAGCGCGATGTGGGGAACGCCCAGTTTTCGCAGATAGTTGGCTTCGGCCATCAAGGGCGTCGCCATGGTGTCGCCCGGAATGCCGAGCAGGGCGGTTGGAACGGCATGGGTCATATGCTTGGCCACGGCGCCGGCCAGGAAGAAGGTGAACACGCCTTCGGGCGGAACGCCAAGCAGGACCACCAGCAGCGTCAGTGGCGCCAGTGTAGTGGTTTCGTCGCTACCGGAGATCAGGCCGATCCCAGCAAACACGACAGCACCGATAAGCCCCATGCCAAAGGCCACGAGTATCTGATCGAGTAAGGCTTCCATCATGCATGTCCTCCGCTCAAGGAGGCTCGAGTCGCACCCACATCAGTGGCAGTAGATGGATCTGAAGTTCTTCGGGTCTCGGTAATCTCGGCGTCGCGGAATAGGTCATACAGAGCCAGTTCTCGAAGCTCAGCTACAACTTCTGCAGGCAGATCGTCGAGCTTTCCGAGCGTGCCATGCTCAGCCGTGAGCTCGACAAGTACCGCCTCACGGAACGTGGGGTCGACCGTGCCCTCGACGACGTCGCGCTTGGGTCTGAACAGCATGGCGCAGATCACACCTCCGGCAAGGCAGCCCAAAATGCCGGTGAGCATTGCATAGGCCCGGGCCATCTGAGTCGATTCGACGAACCCGACGAGCAGATGCTGCGCGAGGTAGAAGGTGCCTAGACTGACGCAGGCGCCGATTATGATTGAGATGACCAGGTGGCTGCCATTGACGGTGTCTCCCCAGACCTCGTAGAGCTCAGGCTTCTTCATGGCCGGTGCCTCCTGCCTGGCGGCGCGGGAACACGGGATTTGCTCGGTTGGTAGTCCATGATGTTTCTCCTGCCCTGATGGGCTCTTGTTGTTATCGAGAAAAAAGGCGTCAGTTCGGTATGCGCTCGCCGGTTCGCCCCCGTCTGGCAATGACGGCACGAGCCGTACGCGAAGCGGTGGCGCGACCCAACTGCAGGTCGATGAAGCGCCCCGTGTCCACCAACGCCTCGAGTTTTATGCCAGTTTGCAGCCCCAGTTCGCCGAGCAGGTAGACAACGTCTTCCGTTGCGACATTGCCGGTTGCGCCTGGCGAATAGGGGCAGCCGCCAAGGCCGGAAACGGAGCTGTCGAAGACACGAACTCCTGCTTCGAGCGCGGCGTGCAGGTTGGCGACCGCCATGCCGTAGGTGTCGTGAAAATGGCCGGCCAGCGCCGTTACCGGTATCTCGCTGGCGCAGGCTTCGATCAAGTCCTTCGTCTTTTTCGGCGTGCCGGTACCGACGGTGTCGCCGAGGCTGATCTCATAACAACCCATCCTATAGAGCTCGGTGCTGATCCGAACCACATCGGCGAGCGCAACATCGCCACTTAGGGGGCAGCCCAGCGCGCAGGAGACATAACCGCGGACCGCGACGCCTGCTTCCCGTGCTTTGCTGAGCACCGGCTCAAACCGTTCGAGGCTCTCGGCAATGGAGCAGTTTATGTTTCGTTGCGAGAAGTCTTCAGAAGCTGCCGCAAATACGGCTACCTCGCGGCAGCCGCTCGCCAGTGCCGCATTCAGGCCTCGTTCATTGGGAACCAGGGTGCTGTAGGTCACGCCGGGCAAAGGTGCGAGGCAGCGCATCACCTCGTCGGAGCCTGCCATCTGCGGGACCCACCGAGGCGAGACGAATGCGCCGACCTCCAGGTGGCGCAGGCCAGCGGCGACCAGGCGCTCGATAAGCTGGATGCGCGTCTCGGTAGGCAGTACGCGCGGCTCGTTCTGTAAGCCGTCGCGTGGGCCAACCTCGACCAGCCTGACCGCGTTGGCAGTCATTAGCCGCGCTTCTCGACCAGCAGCGCTTCGGCGCGATCGGCACGTACGTCGCGGGTCTCGACCATGCGCATGACGACCCAGTCGACCTCTTCACCACGCGCACCAGCTGACAGCGCAATATTGCGCGCGTGCAGCGCCATGTGGCCCCGCTGAATCCCTTCGGTGGACAGCGCGCGCAATGCGCCCAGGTTCTGCGCCAGGCCTACGGCGACCGCGATCTCCGCCAGGTCCTGAGCCGTTTTTACGCCAAGGATGCGCAGGGAAAGCTGCGCCAGTGGATGGGTTTTGGTCGCCCCACCAACCAGGCCCAGCGGCATGGGCATTTCGATGGTACCAACTAGATCGCCGTTACCGTTCTTCTCCCAGGTGGTCAGCGAACCGTAGTGGCCGTTGCGGCAGGCATAGGCGTGTGCGCCGGCTTCGACTGCGCGCCAGTCGTTACCGGTGGCCACCACCAACGGATCGATGCCGTTCATGATGCCCTTGTTGTGGGTCGCGGCCCTGTAGGGGTCGATGGCAGCGAAGGTGTAAGCATCAATGATGCCTTCTATGACATCCACGCCCTTGTAGTCGGCCGTATCCAGCTGTTCGGGCGCGATCCGCACCTGGGCGCGGGCGAGGCGCAAATCGGCCAGGTTCGACAAGATGCGCAACCGAACCTTGCCGCCGGTGAGCTGCTCGATCAGCGGGGCGACGGCTTCAGCCATGGTGTTGACCGTATTGGCACCCATCGCATCACGGACATCGACGATCAGGTGCGCGACCAACATTGGCCCGCGCGGGCTGTCGATGAAGGTATGCACCTCTATATCGCGACATCCGCCGCCCAGCTTGTTCAGCAACTGATCCTTGCTGTTGGCCAGTGCAATGATTTCGTCCTTGTTGCGCAGCAGGCTGAGGCGGGCGTTATAGGGATCATTCACGCCTACGATCTGAACCTGGGCACGCATCAATGGCGCGCTGCTGGAGGTAACGAAACCTCCGGTCGGCCGGGCCAACTTGGCCATGAACGACGCGGCAGCAACGATGGACGGCTCCTCGACCACCAGAGGAATCAAAACGTCACGCCCGTTGATTTGAAAGTTGCCGGCAATCGCGTAGGGCAACTCGAACGTACCCACGACGTTTTCGATCATGCCCTCGGCAATCTCCAGGGGCAGCGCCCCGGAACCACGCAGCAGAGCGGCGTCCGCGTCGGACAGGGAAAGCAATTGCTGGATATGTGTAAGGCGGTCGGCGGGCGTGAGGTTTCGGAAATTGGGCAAGCGGGAATCGATGGACATCGGGGCGCTCCTGGGGAGTCGGTTGTTATTGGATGAACCAACGTTATCCCCATCTGTAACCTTGAAAGAAGGTACAGTTTCGAGAGACAGTTGACCTTCATTAACCAGAGTTCGCCATGGCCCGTCAGACGCTTGCCCAAAAGGTTGCCAATGCCATCGCACGGCAAATCGCAGACGGTGCCTTCAAGGCCGGCGACAAGTTGCCGTCGCTACGCGAGTACATGCGCCTGCATCGGCTGTCAAAAAACACCGTGATCACCGCGTATGAGCACCTGGCCGCGCAGGGTCTGGTCGAGGGCCGTCACGGCAGTGGATTCTTCGTATGCGATGTCGTCCCATCGATCGGCTTGGAGGACGAGGAGTCAGAGCCCTATACGCGTGCCCTGGACACCATCTGGATGATGCGCCAACAGTTCGTCCGCGAGCCGGGTCATTCGCATCTGGGCGAAGGCTTCCCGCCCGTGGAATGGCTGATGGACATGCGCCTGGACAAGTTTCACCGCCAGGTCGTTCGGGGCGGGGTCACCACCCTGTTTCGCTACGGCACCCGTCTGGGCAATCCGGCGCTTCGCCACCGGCTGATCCAGAAACTGGCGGATTACGCCATAGCCGTTTCACCCAGGCAGGTCGTGACGACCCTGGGTGCCAACCACGCCATGGACCTGATCATCCGTCGTTACGTTGCGCCGCGTGACGTGGTGCTGGTCGAGGATCCGGGATACTACCCCCTGTTCGGCAAGCTGCAGCTGCAAGGCGCGCGCATGCTAGGCGTACCGCGCCATGCCGATGGGCCGGACCTCGACGCGCTGACGCGCATCCTCAAGAGGCACAAGCCCAAGTTGTTCTTCATACAGTCGGTTGGCCACAACCCCACCGGCTCGGACCTGTCACCCGCCAAGGCCCATCGACTGCTGCAAATGGCGGAGGTGCATGACCTGCTGATTGTCGAAAACGATGCCATGGCCGACTTCAAACCCAGCTCGGCAGTCAAGCTATCGGCCCTGGATCAGTTGAACCGCACGCTGTATTTGGGCAGCTTTTCCAAATCGATCTCGGCGGCGCTGCGCGTCGGCTTCATCGCCGGCAGCAAGCAGCGCATCGAGGAACTGGCAGATCTCAAAATGCTCCTGCACAACAGCGGCGCTGAATACAGCGAGCGCACCATTGAAGTGATCCTGGGAGAAGGGCACTTTCTGAGACATCTGGCGCGTCTGCAGAATCGACTGCACGAGGCCACGCAGCGCGGCTTGGAAATTCTCGACGGGCTGGGCGCCGAGGTCTTCTGCCGGCCGGAGCAAAGCCTGTACCTCTGGGCCCGCTTTCCCGGCATTGAGAATACGAACGAATTGACCCGGCACTGCCTAACCAAAGGCGTAATGTTGGCGCCAGGGTCGATCTTTGCCGTGAACCGCAACGTCCCGGTACCCTGGACGCGTCTGAATGTGGCCTACCTGGACGATCCGGCATTCCGCAACAGCTTGCAGACCTAACCAGTCTTGATAACGGGAGACGTCCGTGACCTTTGACGAAGCGGTTGCCGCTGTGACAGATCAACTGGAGCTGTGCCTGACCGGGCTCACGCTCGATCGGAAGGGAGAGTGTCTGATCCTGCACGCCAGGCAGGCGGAGCCCTCTGTGGTATTGCTGTGCCAGACATGACAGTGGTGCAGAAGGTCACATAACGCCGCCGCTTGCGGCCGGCCAGTTACCGACCGGCCGGTGTGCCGTAATCAATTGCTTGATCGTGTTGCCGCCTGACGAGGCTGCTTCGAATGGCTGCATGGGATAATCTTGCGTCACGACAACCATGAAGCGGCGAGCTGAACGATGGGTTTTGAGCAACTAGCTGAGCTACGGGACCGCCTGCGGGCTGAAAAGCAGCAGGTGAAGACTGAAAGTACGAAGCAGCGCAAGCGGGAGCCGGCCTTGCAAACGAAGCCTCGTGAGCAAGATCCTGCGGTGGAAGCAATATGGCGATTGCAGAAGCATTTTCCGTTGGCCTTCCCGGTCAACCCGGCCCCCAAGGTCCCGCTCAAAGAGGGCATTCTCAAAGATGCCGAGCAACACTTGGAGCTGCTCGGAATATCCAGCGAACAACTCAAGTTGGGCATCGCGACCTGGTGCAGGGGGAGCCGATATTGGGCAAGCATGATTGAGAATGCTCCGCGTCTCGACTTGAACGGCCAGGCGGTTGGCTCGGTGACAGCCGCTCAAGCGCTACACGCGAAGCAGCAGGCTAAGCGGCAACGCGGACAAGCGCGACGCACTCAGTCAAAGGTGAAAGAACCTCTCCCTGCAGCCGATACTATTGCGCAAAAGACTGCGGATTAAATCAATTGCGTCCGGCACCGAGACGCCCGATCAGCCCAGCACTGGCAGCATGTAATAAGAGGAATGATTAGGCGACTCGAGGGAACTGAAGCCCGGCTAGCTCGTTACTACCGATAAGGGGGCTAAGCCCTGGCGTCGGCTTCCCCTTCGGTCACGCTGCGCTTCTTAAACTCGCTTATCGCGCTGTCCAGTTCATGCCAGTTCCATGGCGCTTAGCTGCTTGGGGCAGCAGTACGAGTGCGCTCGTGAGCCCAGGTTGGCGAGGGCTCAGCTCAGGTGCTTCTAGATCGTGTCACTCGGTATTGATGACCGTCGCTCTGAGCAGACAATATTTCTAAGTGGACACGCTTAAAGACCTAGCAGATAGCCACCGAGCACGATCAACAGCATCAGTCCGGAGGCCTTCAGCATACGGTTGGATGTGATCAGCCTAACGAATGCCGCGTTTTTCCTCGCACGCTTCTCACTGATCTCGGACGCGGCATCAGGATGCAGATCGCCGATGAATGCTCGGTTGCTGTAGAGCAGATACCTCGCTTGTTCAGCTTCAGAGGCAAGCGGGCAGGCAATACCGTAGACGTTCCGACCTTCCGCATTAGGCCCTATTGGCGCTACGAATGAATCGACTCCGTAACGTCGAAGTGCTGAGTTCAGATAGTCGGCCTGGCCTTCGTCTGTGGTTTCATGTACGTAAAACATCCTGTGTCTCGTTAGTCGCAGAGCGGTGGTGACATTGATAACCGCTCCAGGGCTCGCTGATCTGGAGCCGGGACGACATATTAGCTTGTTGTAGCGATATGGCGCGGTGTTTCAGGACCTGGTGATCGATAATGCGGTTAGACGCTTACTCGGGGCGTAAAGCAGTGCTCTAGATTGACCAGAGCGACCATTAGGCGACGCAGTTCGACGTTACGGTCACAGCCCTGATCGCTCTGTCGCGCTCATGCTGGGTGCTTAGGAGCCCCACGAATATGGAACCACGGCTGGAGCGAAGGCGCCCAGGATCGTTGCGTTGCGGTTATTGTCTCGGGCCATAACCGTCAGCGGGCTTGTGGCCACTTCTATGTAGGACAACAGCAGAACGCCGCCCCCTAAACCCGTCGCCCCACCAACTGTTCGGCCAGCCGGTTAATCTGGTGTACCACATTGGCCGCGTCTCAGTCGGGGGAGCCGCTGGCCGCCCAAGCTCCGGGCTGTTGCGCGACCAGTTGCCTTGGCGGCATGGCGAGAAATCGAATGAGCAATGTTCGAAGAGGTGCTCCACTATGCTCGACAGCCCCGGCTACCGACAGCAGTGTAGCTTGCACAGGCAGGACGCAGTGCAACGTCGGTAGAGCTTGCGGAGGTGTGTTGCAGTGGAACGGCCCCTGTCGGGGCCATTCTCATCAGCTCGAACGTTAGCGAACCCTGAAGCGATTCACCAAGGCCGTTAGGCGGGCATTGGTGCCAAGTAGGGACTCTGTGCTTCGGTCGACGCTCACGCCGCTTTCGACCAGCTCTTCAACCACGTGGCGCACAGCGACCATGTTCCGGTTGATCTCCTCGGCCACGGCGCTTTGCTCTTCGGCGGCTGTCGCGATCTGAGTACTGAGGTCGTTGATGTGAACGACCGAGCTGGCCATCTCGTCCAGCCCGACAGTGACCTGAGCGGTCTTGTCGGCTGTCGCCTGGCAACTGACCTTGGTTTGTTCCATGGCCTGCACGGCAGAGCCCACAGCTTCTTTCAGGCGTTGGAGCGTTTCATTGATTTCGGACGTGCTCTGTTGGGTACGTGCGGCGAGTGCGCGGACTTCGTCGGCGACGACTGCAAAACCACGGCCCTGCTCGCCGGCTCGTGCCGCTTCGATCGCGGCATTGAGTGCGAGTAGATTGGTTTGTCCGGCGATGTCACCAATGACGCCCAGTACATCGTTGATGCGCTGGGCGTCGGCCTGCATCGCCTGGACCTTGGCCGTCGCGCTTTCCACTTCGCTGACCAACGAGCGCACGCTGCTGGATGCATCGTCAACCACCAGCTTGGATGAGATCGCGTTGTGGTTGGCCGTTTTGGTGAAGGTCGCCGTGTCGCTGGCGCTGTGAGCAACCGACTCGGCAGTCGAGCTCATTTCGTTGATCGCCGTAACGGCTTGGTCCGTTTCCGAGGCATGCCGGGCAAGCGCATCGTTGGTAGAACGTGACAGCTGCTTGAGTTGCGCGATCTCGGACTGGATCTGGGTGGTGGCGTCACTTACGTCGATCATCATCTTCTGCAGGTAGCCGATGAATCCATTGACGGAGCGTCCGACCTGGTCGACCTCGTCTTCACCCTTGATATCGATACGCTTGGTCAGGTCGGCGTCGCCCGCGGACAAGGAATCGATGTTTGTCCTTAGAACGCCAAGTCGCTTCATGAGCTGGTTGATCGCAACAAGCATGAGGACTAGCAGGACGAGCACCATTGGAATTTGCAGGGATGCAAGCGTCCTGAGCATCGCATCGCTTCGTGCCTCGAGCTTGGCGGTCGGTAGGGCGGCGGCGAGGAACCACGGCGTACCATCGACAGGTGCCATGAAGAAAGTGAATTCTTCTCCGGTCTTGTTCGTGAATACCTCCCGTCGTAGCGGTTGCGGCGGACTGGCGAGCGCCTTCTGTACGGTCGCGATGAAGGGCGACTGGCTGGCCATGTCGGAAACGTTGCGCAGCACCATGTCCGAGCCCAGCTGCGGCTGGTTGCTGAGGATCTTGCCATCGGCTTCGACGATCATGACTTCGCCTTCGATCTCATCCTGCTTTTCTGCAACCAAGCGGTTGAAGAAGCCAAGGGTGAGATCGATCGTCGACACGCCCCAGGGGGAGCCGTCCTTATAGATGGTCATGGCGCAATTGGTACGTGGCTCCGCACTGGCGTCGTCCTGGTACGCGGCTGCCCAGACGCATTTGCCGCGAGGTGCCTGCATGCCGGCCCGGTGCCATGGCTCCTCGAAGTAGTTACGCGACTCTGGCGAGTTCCAGTGGGTATTGACGATAAGCTTCCCCGACGCGTCCCGGTGGTAGAAGGTGCTGTGCTTTGCGCGGCCTGGCGTGCGGACCTCTGGGAGCGGCCAGATGCCGCCGCCGAAGACCTTGATATCACCGTACTGGTCGACAAGGCCGGGCAGGACCCGATCGATCCCGTCACTGTCGAGCATCGGCACCGTCTGGGTGATGCTGCGTGCTTGCGCCTCGACTCGCGCCAGTTCCATCGCGATGTGCTCGCCAATCTCAGTGACCTGGGACATGACGATGGTTTCGCCCGCAGCCATGAGTTGCGGGGTAACGAAGCGCTTGACGCCCAGCATCGTGAGCAGCATGACCAAGAGAACGAAGCCGATGAAGGCGGTTGTGTAGCGAGCTTTAATGGTACGCATGGATCCTGAACCTGTAGACAGCCGGCCCGACCCGGGCGTGGCGATGGCTCCCTATCGGCTAGTTGACCGATTAGTTAAGAAAAGGGCGACTGGCGGTCATTGTGGTTCGGTGCTCGATACGCCCAGCGACCGATGCGCTTGTGCCGAAGTCCAGGGCGTCACTGATTCACAGGGCCGGGGGGTGGGCTTATGGTCGACAATGGAAGCTGAGCATGCTTCCCTGAAGCGTCCAGTCGCTAATGGACGAACGCATATTCGCTCGCGGTCGTGAAGCGCCACAGACCGCATTCAAGGGTGCATAGGAGCCTTAGAGTGTCAACAGGGAAGCAAGACAGTCACCGGTTTTCTAGGCCGCTTGCCGTACCGGTCGAGCAGTCGCGGATGCCCGCTCTCGTTGTTGGCTTGGAGACGCGGCGGCAGGTGGTTCTGGTCGGGTATCACAGACCAGACCGGTGCCGTCGTCGCTTAACCCAACAGTGCATCGATACGTGAACTGGCCCGCTTGACGGCTTCATCGAGTTGATCACCGCCGATGGCCGTGTATTCCAGACTGACCGTTGCCACATCGTGGATGCCCAGCATGCCCAACACTGCAGTAAGGTAGGGCTCCTGGAAATTCATGTGTATGTAAGCTCCCCCTTCACCGTACCCATGGCCGCCTCGCACGAGCAGCAGATACGCTTTCTTGTCGAGCAATAGACCTGCGTAGGGGCTGCCGGGTGTGCCGGGCACCAGGCGGGTAGTGATTCCCATACGAATAATCTGATCAATATAGGCTTTCAGCGTACTGGGCACCGACAGGTTGTGCATGGGGCAGCCGATCACGATCTGGGTGGCTTGCTTCAGCTCGCTCACCAGTTCGTCGCTGAGCGCCAAGATGTCTTTCTGTTGAGAGTCCCGGCCCTCGGGCGGTGTGAAAGCGGCCTGGACCCAGCGCTCATCCACATGTGGAATTGGCTGGTTGCCCAGCTCGCGGTAGACGATTTCGCCGCTCGGGTATCGAAGGCGCCAAGAACGCACAAAGCGTTCTGTCATTTGCCGACTGTACGACGCACTGCGCTGCGGGCTGGTGTTGATGACGAGCAATTGTTCCATGAGCGACTCCTTGGTCTTTCGATATCCAGAATTACCGTTGCACCAGTTCGGGCAGCGAATCCGGTCTGAGGATCTGGGGCAGTAGTCGTGGCTCGGCTTCACCCGCTCCGTACCACAGGTACAGCGGAACGCCTGAGCGACCGTGGCGTTCTAGAAATGCGGTGATGACGGGATCGCCATTGGTCCAGTCGCCACGCATCACTTCAACCCCGGCAGCGGCAAAAGCCTGTGCGGTTGCGTCACGGTCGATGGCGACTTGCTCGTTCGCCTTGCAGGTGATGCACCAGTCAGCGGTGAAGTAAAGGAACACCGGTACCTTATCAGCACGAAGTTGGGCCAGTTGCTTCTCGTCGAACACGTGCCGCTGCACATCCGAAGCCGGTGCGGTTTGCCCTGTTACCAGACTCCAGCCCAGGCCGAGCGACAGGATCAATGCAACAGCAGCGGGTAACCAGGCGTTGCGTTTCAGTTTCTGCTGCCAGAGGCCAGTCAGCCAGAGCCCGAGTGCAAGCAGCATGGCGCAGCCCAGGGATGCGACCAGTGCATTGGCCGGCACCTGATGGCTAAGTACCCAGAGGAGGGCGAGCGCGGTGAGAAACATTGGCACCGCGAGGACGTGGCGCAAGGTTCCCATCCAGGGGCCGGGTCTGGGCAAGCGTCGTTGTAGCGAGGGGACGAACCCCAGCGCCAAGAAGGGTAACGCGATTCCCAGACCAAGCCCGGCGAATACCAGCATGGCTGCGGCAGTCGGTAAAACCAGCGCAGCGCCCAGGGCTGCTGCCATGAACGGCCCGGAGCAAGGCGTGGCGATGAAGGCCGCGAGCGCGCCGGTCCAGAATGCACCGCCGACGCCGCTTTGCTTGGTTAGCTTGGCTCCAGCATCGATCGCTGCCAGCTCGAACAGCCCGGCCAGATTGAAGGCGATGGCGGTGGTAAGCAACATCAGGGTCAGAATCACGCTAGCGTTCTGCAGTTGGAAGGCCCAGCCGACCTGGGCGCCAGCAGCACGCAGGGCGAGTAGAACGGCGCCGAGCAAGACGCACACCAACACCACACCGCTGGTGTAGGCCACGGCGTCGCGACGAGCTATAGCCGGGCTGATGCCAGAGCGCGCCAAGCTCAAGGCCTTGAGGCTCAGGATAGGGAAAACGCACGGCATCAAGTTCAACAACAGTCCGCCGGCAATCGCCCCGGCCAGCGCGAACAGGATGACGCTCAAGCCGCTGTCGGGCGCGCTCGCCGGGCTGCCGCGTTTCGCATGTATATCCAGCCCCAGGTCATCACTCAGTTTCAGCGTGGCCTGGAAAGCATCGGGTACTTGAGCTCCCGCGCGGGTTTCCAGAATCAGTTCATCGCCGCGGCGCTCAACGCGTTGGGGAGCTGCGTTGTCGATCGCCCCCTTGGTTGCTGAAAACAGATGAGGATTCCGGATCGAGACGCCGGCTGGAAGGGGCACGCGAAGGCTTAGGCGATCGCCGTCCACGTCATAACTGGCCGGCGCGGCCAGTGGCCTGGGCAGCGCCTGGCGCCAGCTGGCGAAACGGGCTGCGACGCCCGGCGACTGATGACCGTCGCCGACATGCAATGTCATGCCCAGCGAGGCCCGCTCAGGGACGCAGGCGTCGTACCGACAGGCCAGATATTGCATATCCACACGGATCGGCAATGCGGTCCCGTCTGGCAGGTTGTCTTCGAGAGACAGGTCTACAAGCAACGCATAGGGATGCTCGTAGACATGGTTCATCAGACCTTCGATCAGCAGCGTTTGCGGCAGCGGATAAGCGGGATCGCCCACCGTTACACCGTCCGGCAGATGCCAGGTGAACTTGGCGGGGAGACCGACATCGCCTGGTTGCTTCCAGTAGCCATGCCATTCGCCCTGGGGTTCCATGAAGATCGCCAATGTTGTGGTCGACCCGGATGAAGGCGCCTCGGTTGAAGCGATCAGCGAGGAGGCGATCAATACATCGTCCGGCCCAGGCATCTCGGCTGCCAGGCTAGGCAGATTGAAAGCGCACAGGCAGAGGCAGAGCAGAAGCCTGTTTAGCGATAGCAGTGGCATGCGGTTCCTGACGAAGGTATCGAGTGAACAAAGAGAGGAGGCATCATGGCGCCTCCTTCCGCAACCGCGGGGCGCAACGGGTCAGGGCAGCGCTTTTACGGTCTCTACGAGATTGCTGTCCTGCGGTTTGAGGATGCTGGTGACACGGCCTTGCGCATCCAGGAGTACCACCGTCGGGATGTCCCGAATGGCGAAGGCACGAAAGAGCTCGTCCTGCTCGTCGAGCGCCAGCGGCAGAGTGGTCGGTGTGGTGTTCTTGTAGTCCTGCAGGTCGCTGGCCGAGACCCACAGGCCTGAAGAAACGCCCAGCCATTCCATGTCGCTCTGGCCCATCAGGTTGTCCACATCCTTGCGTACCCGTAGGCAAGCCTGGGACGTCTCGGGCCGGCTTTCCTCGAGATAGGACTCGCACCAGGGGGCGAAGAACACCAGCGCACGTGGTTTGTCACCCTTGCCCAGCTTCACATGATCACCGTCGAGGGTTTCGATGCTCAGGTCGGTCACGGTGTCGCCCACGCCGAACTGCGGCGTTTCGGGCGCTGTGTTGGCCTCCGAGTGACTGGCGGAGGCCGTCTGCTCCGATACGGCACGCTCCAGCGCAGCGTGCAGCGCCTGATCATCGAGGTGACCAATATGGGATATCAGTCCATCCCGGCCGATCACCACATGCTGGGGGGTTACCCGTAGGTTGAGGTCCGCCGCCAGGCTGCCGTCATCGATCACGATCGGCATGGTCAACTGATGCTCCTTGCGGTATGCGCGGATCGAGTCAATGTCGTCGCTGAAGCCGGTGTTTACCGCGATGACCTGCACCTTGTCGCCCATCGTCTGTTGCAATTGCTCGAAGCCGGGCATCTGCTGGCGGCAAGGCACGCACCATGTGGCCCAGAACTTCAGGTAGACCGGCTTGTTACCGTACAGCTCAGCCAGATCGATTTTTTTTCCATCGATGGTTTCCAGCACAGCAACCGGCCCGGGATGTCCGATCAGCGAAGCGCCGGCGGTGCGTGCCCGCCGCTCACCCTCATCGTCGAGACTGTCGTCGGCGTGAGCCGAGTGGAACACGAAACCGAGCACGAGCAGTGCCGCGAACTGCTTGATGAATGACAGGAAAGACGGTGATTGCAAGGGGAACTCCTAGACCGGGTTGGGCATGAAATAGGTCGTTGTAGTGCTTCATCATATGGATTGAAGGTTCAATAAAAAGGCCCATGAACGGCAAATCTGGCTGTACCATCGGCGCGCCTGTACCGCTTTCGAACGCCAGGCCTCCTTTCGTCTTTTTGTCAACGCCAGCGGGTGATGGATGCATGGAAGATTTGCGCATTGAACTCAACCGCGAGGCGGGGCTTTCCCTGGTTGAGCAAATCGTTGGAGCCATTGGCAGATCGATCGGCGAGGGGCATTTGTACGCGGGTGCTCGCTTGCCATCCTGGCGGGACCTCAGTGTTCAACTAGGCGTAGCCCGTGGCACCGTGCGGGCGGCTTATGAGCGATTGATCGACGATCAGTTGATCGTCTCCCGGGGCGCTGCGGGTACCTTTGTCGCGCAGCCGTTACCTGCGGTCCGGGCGATTGACGCCAGCAGTTTGCGCTCGCCATTACCGGACTTCTACCAGCATCCATTCAGCAACGCACCCATGGTGTTCCAGGCTGGCATACCCGCGCAGGACGTTTTTCCCTACAAAGTATGGTCACGCATTGCCGCGGGCGCGGCCCGTCAGGCCGCAATGGCTCCGGTCAGCTACCCGGACCCTCGCGGCGAGCCCGGTTTGCGGACCGAGATCGCCGCCTATCTTTCGGTGGCGCGAGGCGTCATCTGTGCGCCAGAGCAGATCGTCATCACCTCGGGCTACTCGGGTGGCCTAGGGCTGATCCTGCATGCGCTCGGTTTGCGAGGGCAGACGGCATGGATGGAAGATCCCGGCTATCCAATGACCCGAACGGCGCTTTCCATGGCGGGGATCGAGTCGGTACCCGTCAGGGTTGATGCACAGGGTTTGAACGTCGAAGAGGGTATCCGACACGCGCCGAACGCGGCGTTGGCAGTCGTCACCGCAGGGCAGCAGGCACCTCTGGGTGTGACGTTGTCGCTGGCACGGCGCCTTCGCCTGCTGGAGTGGGCTGAGAGGAATGGCAGCTGGATCATAGAAGATGACTACCTGAGCGAGCTGCAACTCGCAGGTCGAGCGGCCCCGGCTCTTGCCTCCCAGGATCGTTCAGGTCGGGTCATTCACATTGGCACTTTCAGCAAAACCATCAACCCGGGTTTGCGCCTAGGGTTTGTCGTGGCTCCGGCATCCTTGGCAAACCGGGTCGCAGACACAGCGGCTGCGCTGGCACCTGCGGCGTCGATCGCCAGCCAATGGGCGCTCGCCGAGTTCATGCGCAAGGGCCATTACCTGCGCCACCTGCGCAGAATGAAGCGCACCTATGCCGCCCGGTTGGCCGCTCTACAGCGTGCCTTGAACGTTCCAGGCACGAGCGAAGCGATGGCCGGACTTGCTTTGCTGTTGCACTTGCCTCGAGGCACGGACGACGTTGCCATCAGCCAGGAGGCGTTGGCATTCGGGATTGCGCCGTTACCGTTATCCATCTGGTATGCCGATGCTGCACAGGCCCAAAGTGGATTGCTGTTGGGCGTGACCAATGTTCCAGCCGAAGGCATTGAGGATTGCTGCAGACATCTGGTTCAGCTCACTGAATCACTGATATAGGCGCGGATTCCCGGCCCAGAATACGGTACCAGGCCGTTTGCAGGTTGATTACCGCAGGTCGGCGGTGCTCGGAAGAAAGCCGGTATCGATTGGTCTTGCAGAAGCTCACCGCACCGTTGGATGGCTTGCTGGCGGTATGGCTGTCAGGCGGCGGCCCGGGCATCGCCGTCCGATGCGGATCAGGAGGCCCTGTCGTTACGAAACACATCGCACCGTTCGCGAGGGGATTCATGCTGCGTCTGGTCGGCCGAAGCGTTATCGCTCACATCTCAGGTCCCGTTGAAATGCAGTGCGTTGCTCGATGGGTTGGGCTGTCATTGAATTTTCATTCATGAGGGTTCTCATGGACGGTGTTTACATCATCCGATCCAGCCAGTAGCGAGTATTGCGCCCGGCCCACGTAAGCTCATGTAGTCACTGTACTTTTCTGGTGCTTCGAGAAAGGAATAGACAATGACCGTCAAAGCGACGAGTAACGCAGGCGACAACCCCAGAACGGACTCGAATTCCACAAGAGCGTGGGAGCAGGCGGCTGAGGGGGCCAAGGAAGCTGGCATAAATTGGGAGCGTCCAGCAGACGACAAACGCTCAGCACAAGAGATTATCGACGATACGCCGCTGCTGAAAAATCTGGGAAACCAGAGCGGCGTGAAGGACAAGTTGAAAGAGCGCGTCGGCGATTTCGAGAAAGATGCCGATGCGGCGTACCGGGCCGCGCAGGTCCTGGAGCATATCGAGAAGTTCGACGAAAGCGGCAACCGTATCGCCAGCAACGATGTGGATAACGGCAGAGTAGACGGGTTCACTAGCAGCGGCGAGGCGAGACATGCCACCGAAGCGGGTCGACTGCAGGACTTCGGGAAATATGGCTTCACCCACCTCAAGGGTGAGCTCAACGATGTCAGCACTGTTGGCGACGACACCGAAGCCCGAGAGCAGGCCGAGGCCGCCGGCATCCAATGGGAACGTCCGGACGGGGATGACCGCTCAGCGCAAGACATCATCAATGACAATCCCCTGCTCAAGAACCTAGGTAACCAGAGCGGCGTCAAAGACATGCTCAAAGAGCGGGTCGGCGATTTCGAAAACGATGCCGATGCCGCTTACCGAGCCGCTCAGGTACTGGAACATGTCGAGAAGCTTGATGGCGACGGTAACCGCATCATCAGCGGCGACATCGGCAACGGCAGTATCAATGGCTTCACCAAGAGCGGCGAGGCGAGGGCGAACACCGAGGCCGGACGTCTACAGGATTTTGGGAAGTATGGATTCTCTCACCTCAAGGGGGAGCTCAATCAGGTGTCCGCTGCAGCGGATGACAAGCAATCACGCGAAATAGCCGAGAAGCTGGGAATCAAATGGGAACGTCCCGAAGGTGATGAGCGCTCTGCCCGGGACATCATCGACGACAGCCCGTTGCTGAAAAACCTTGGGAACCAGAGCGGCGTCAAAGACATGCTCAAGGAGCAGGTTGGCGACTTCGAGAAGGGTGCCGATGCCGCTTACCGAGCGGCTCAGGTTCTCGAGCATATCGAGACGATGGACAGTTCAGGCAAGAAGATCGCCGGGAAAGATGTCGGCAATGGGAGTGTCGATGGCTTCACTAAGAGCGGCGAAGCGAAGAACGGCACGGAGGCCGGGCGTCTTCAGGACTTCGGCAAGTTCGGTTTCTCCCACCTCAAAGGCGAACTCAAGGACCCGGCGTCGGCCGCCAATGACAAGGACGCTCGCGAACAGGCGGAACAACTCGGCATCGTGTGGGAGCGGCCGGACAGCGATAATCGCTCGGCACAAGACATCATCAATGGCGATCCATTGCTGAAGCATCTCGGGAACCAGAGCGGCATCAAGGACATGCTGAAAGACCAGGTCGGCGATTTCGAGAAGGATGCCGACGCCGCGTTCAGGGCTTCGCAAGTACTCGAATTTATCGAAACACATGACAGCGACGGAAAGCTTTTGTCTGGAAGCGATGTGGGCAATGGCAGCATTGACGGCATCACCAAGGATGGCGAAGCGAGGAATGGCACCGAAGCAGGCCGCCTCCAGGACTTCGGTAAGTACGGTTTCTCAAGCCTCAAGGGACCTGAGGCTACCGAAGACAGCAGACTGGATTTCGAACGCAAGAGCGCCGGTCTGCCTTTGGATTCCGAAACGGATGTGGCCAACCTGGAAACCACGACTGCCGATCCGAATGACAAGAATCGCAAGTTGACCGTAGGCGAGCTGACCTGGCAGAACCTGATCAGCGAATGGAAGACCGGCATCGACAACGGCAGCATTGCAAAGGACGACGACCGCGCCAAGTTGTACAACGCCTTGCGCGCCCAGGCTGCCAGCGAGAATGGCCTGGACATGGTGACGCTGGACATGTCGATGGGTCAGAGCACGTCCAAGGTCAACGGCGAGGACTTCGCCTCGATCATCGATCGAGCCAAGGTTGATGAGCAAACGGCCGAGCTGTTCGGCTCCAGCATTGTGCAAAAAGATTTCCAGGCCCAACAGGGCAAGGCCCTTGACGCGCTGCCGGACAAAGACGCGGTACTCGACAAGCTTGAGAAGATGGCCTTCTCCGAGGAGTACTCGCGCTACATTGCCGATCTGAAGGAGAGCGGCAAGGCTGATCTGGCTGAAGCCGATATCGGCAAGACCTACGCATCGCTCGCTGCCTTCGATCCGGACAAGGCCGCACAGTTTTCGCAGCACATGATGATCGATGCGACGACCATGGACCTGGACAAGCTGCTCGCCGATCCCTCCGGAATCAATGACGAAAACACGGTACTTGCGACCCAGGACACCATCAAACCCCTTCTGACTGCGCTGAAGAGGGGTGGTGTCGACATGCCCCGCCGTACTGTGGAAACCGAGCGTTTCGTGCAGGAGTTTCTTGGCAACAAGCAGACCGCCAAAGCGTTCGGTGAGGCCTTGAAGGAACTGGGCGCGACCTTTGCCAAAAACGGGACCGTGACCGCGGCCGATATCGACAAGGTCATGGGCAAGGACATCTACAAGACGTTGGGTGAGGGTGCCCACGGCAGCATGTTGAAGACCATCACCGAGCTCAATAGCAACGGCGTGCTCGGGTCGGCAGGCGGTCTGATTTCGCTGGCCTCTGGCATCTATCAGATCGCGGGCAAGGGCGGCACGCTGGCGGACACGCCAGAGGAGCGACTGGCCATCGCCAAGGACTTCGTCAGCGTGTTGGGCGCAGGGCAGCACTTCGTCAACTTGGGCAGCAATATCGTCGACAGCGTCCGTGGCACTCACGTCAATCAAATGTTGGGGCTCGACAAGTCCTTGCCGCAGATATTTGGAAAGGACGTGCCAGGCGGTGCCGGTCGTAACATGGGGCTGGTCGAAGGCGATTTGCATAAGATTCTCACGGACTTCAACACCGCCGTTGATGCCGCACCCATCGAAGACAAGGACAAGCTGGCGAAGAAGCTTGATCTGACGCCCGATCAGTGGGATCAGCTTAACGCCGGCTTCCGCGACGGCTTCGCCAAGAACCCGGGACTCAACGGCAGCACGCCGACCACCCGGGGCGTCTCGGCCTTTCTTCGGGTAATGGATGCAGGGGCCAATACCTTTACCGGTGTGGCCGACCTTGTGCTCGGGGGACTGAAGATCAAGTCAGGACTAGCCAGCAACGACAAGGTTGCAGTGGCGCAAGGGGCTATCACCGTGGCCGCCGGAGCATTCAACTTCGCTGGCGGTGGCGCACAGATGGCGGCGCTTCTGGGCTCCAATGCCGCCCGGGCCATTGCCGCGCCGCTACTGTGGGTAGGCGCCGCACTGACCGTGGCGTTGACCCCGTTCCTGATCGTCGAGGACATCAAGCACAACAATCGCATGGACGCCCATCGCGACGACCTGCAGCAATTGTTCGCTGATCTGGACGAGCAGGGTCTGTTGACCGAAGACGGGTTGCAGCGCTTCGAGTTTCTTGACCAGTACATGTACAGCTATGGCCAGCGTGACGCGCCGGACGACCAGAGCATCTTCGAGTACCGCGAAGAGGAGTACGAGTTCTTCGTTGAGGATGGACATCTGCCATCGCCAGGCTTTGACTACATCACACACGTGGACTACGACGGGGACGGAAGTAACTTGCAAACCCAGATGGATGAGGGAAGTACCGTAGCGAGTTGATCCATTTGTTCGGCCCCCTCGATCAAGGAAACCGAAGCACCAAGCTTGCCCGAGTGGCCCCTGGCCGTTCGGGCTTTTTTTTGCACTGACGGCCGATTGCTCGCGTGCATGATGGCGGTCGTCAGTTCTGGGAGGCGCTTGGCCAGAAGGGGCGTAAACGGCTCTACCGTCTGTCAGGTACGTGTCAATAAACTGCTCTGCATCAAGCATCTCGCCATATTACCGTCACCTTTGGCCTTCATCCTGAAAATGCAACGGACAGCGCAGCCCAACGGGGTGTTTTGTTCGTAAGCAGTGTGCAGGTTGCAGCCGAGCAGTCGCGGTTTGCGCATGTCCTTCTATCCCTTCAAGGAGACATCGATATGAGTACTGTTGCCCCTTCCAGCACCACCAGCGCAGACGCCGCAATCGCCAAAATGGAAGCAGCGTTCGACGCCGCTATCGAAAAATCGGCCAAGATCACCGAGATCACCACCGAGAAGAAGACTGAGCTCGACGCCACCAAACAGCGTCCTCAGAACTGATTCGCGACCGGGCGGCGAACAGTCGTCGCCCGGCCGTTCAGCATCGATTTCTTCATCATGTGGCGAGTAGAACGCCCCATGAACACCGCTCCGGGGCTCGAATCCAATGACTGCCCAGATCCTCACCACCCACTCGGCGCCGACGCCACCGCGATTCGTGGTCTCGGCCGGCGCGCATGCTGGTGCCTCATTTCTGCTTACCGATGAGCGCTGTCGGATCGGCAGCGACCTGACCTGCGATGTAGTGCTCACTGACGCCGTGATCGCGCCCGAGCACTTCGCGCTGCAACTGGTCAAGCGCAAGGGGTTGCGCGTCGAAGCCGTTGGTGCCGATCTGCATGTCGACGGCACCCATGTCGCGCAGGGCTGCGGGTACCTTGGTCGGCTACCTGTCACGCTCAGGATCGGTGAGGTGGAGATGCACATTTGCGCGGGTACCACTGGTGCGATCGCGACGCCGCTGCAGAGCTGGCTGGATCGTCGCGCTGCGGTGTTAGCCGGAAGTGTCGCGGGTCTCGGGTTGTGCCTGTTTCCTTTTCTGGCCATGAGTGGCGCTTCGTCGCGTGTAGAGCCAGAGCAGCCCGCCCAAACATCCATAAGCGTTGCCCCAGCGTCTGCCGACCCTACCGAAGAACTGCGCGCCCGGTTGGCAGACGCGAATCTTCAAGCGCTACGCCTGGATGTTCAGGGCAGCTACCTGCAGGTGACCGGCGCGCTCGATGCCGACAGGATGCAACGGTGGCGCGATGTCCAGCGTTGGTTCGACCAAACCTACGGGCACAGCCATCTGCTGCACGGTGCGGTCAGCCCGGCCGCGCCGATCGAACCGCCTCGCGTGCGGGTGCAAGCGATCTGGACAGGGGAAAACCCCTACGTGATCGGCGAAAACGGACAACGCTTATACCCGGGTGCAGCAGTGGACGGTGGTTGGGTGCTGGCGAGCATCGAAGCCGAGCGCCTGCTGCTGCGTCGCGATGGCGCCGAGTTCGTGCTGACCCTATGAGCCGACAAACGCTAGACATCCACCGGAGCTCATGGCGATGAGAATCGATCCCCATCGACTTGGTCGTTCAGCGGGCCCGGACGTGTCGGCAGCAACCACTGCCGATGCGGTGCGGCGTTTCAATCCGGTCGTCAACGGTACCGCTGGTGACACCTTCGAGCGCTTGCTGCGTACAAGGCGCGGCGCTCAGACTCGGTCCCTGATCAGCGCGTTGGAGCGGGCAACGATGCCCATCATTGACGATCCGGCGCTGCTCGGCGAAAGCCGTTCGCTGGAAGTTCTTCAGTACCTGCTGGACCAGGTGCTGCCATCGTTGGAAGGCGACGCTGAAACCTTGGAAACCCTCGAGTGCATGCTGCTGGAAGAGTGCGATCAGCAGATGGCGCTTCTCGAATGGTTATCGCCGGATCCGATTTCATGAGCATTCACCACCACGAGGCCGCGCAATGGCTACAAGTGCGTGGCGATCTTTACTCGCGCGCGGGACAGCCCCAGCGCGGGCTGGCAATGCTATTGCTCGCCGTGCGCCTTGCCCCCACGCAGCCTTCCATTCTTCGGACGCTGATTGGTGGCTTCCTTGCTGCGGGTGATGGCCGCCGCGCGCTGCTAGCGATCGATCAGCTGGCCTTGCTCGAAGGCGAAAAGGCCGACCACCAGTTATTGCGCAGCCGGGCCTTATGGATACTCAACCGGCGTGACGATGCGCGCGAGTGTTTTCACCGCTATCTGGCCTGGAGAACCGAATGACCCTGGCTCCGTTGAATCGCCTGGCGCAACTGGCTGCTGGTCGCAGCGACGTGGTGATCGCCGCGTTCATGCTCCTCGCTGTGGCGATGATGATCATGCCGCTGCCGACCTGGCTGGTAGATCTGCTCATTGGCATCAACATCGCGTTCAGTCTGTTGATCCTGGTTGTTGCGTTTTACCTGACCCGAGCAGTGGACTTTTCCGCCTTGCCGCCAGTGATCCTGCTGAGCACCTTGTTTCGGTTAGCGTTGTCGATCACGACCACTCGCCTGATCCTGTTGGAAGGCGACGCTGGCGAGATCGTGCAAGCCTTTGGCGAATTCGTCATTGCCGGTGAAGTGCTGATCGGCCTTGTGGTATTCCTGATCATCACGGTTGCGCAGTTTCTGGTGATTACCAAGGGTTCGGAACGCGTGGCCGAAGTAGCCGCCCGCTTTACGCTCGACGCGATGCCGGGCAAGCAGATGAGTATCGACAATGATCTGCGCAACGGCGACATCGATCAGCAGGAGGCGCGCACGCGGCGCTCCCGTCTGGAGCGCGAGAGCCAGCTCTACGGAGCGATGGATGGCGCGATGAAGTTTGTCAAAGGCGACGCGATCGCCGGCCTCGTGATCCTCTTCGTCAACCTGTTCGGCGGTTGGATGATCGGTATGCTCAAGCGTGGAATGCCGTTTGACGAGGCCCTTCATACCTATTCACTGCTGACCGTAGGTGATGGTCTGATCGCCCAGATTCCCGCGCTGTTGATTGCCGTTGCGGCGGGCACGGTAGTGACCCGCGTCGCGTCTGAAGACGAGCGCGACCTGGGTACGGAAATCGTCGGTCAGTTGGGTGCCAACTCGCGGGCGCTGGGGCTGACGGCCGTCATTCTTGGCGGCATGGCGATCGTGCCGGGCTTCCCCGCCCCTGTGTTTCTGGCCCTGTCTGCGATTCTTGGCGCCTTCGCCTACCGTCTGGCGCGTCGCGAGCGGCCAGTACAGGCGGCCGGTGCCGACCCGGTGCTCGAAAGCCTGGTTGCGACGCCGCCGGCTGCGCCGCAGGTTGGACCGGCCTTGGTGGAAAGCGATGACCGGAACTGCCGCGTTACGCTGTGGCTGGGGGCTGCGCTGGAGCGTGATCTGGTCCTCGACGCTGTAAGAGCTCAGGCGGGCGAAGCGCGTCAGCAGGTCATGGATGAACTGGGCATCGAGCTGCCGCGTGTCGGTGTGCGATGCGATCCGAGCGCAGCGCAGGGCCGCATCGGTGTCGATATCGATGGGGTGCCGATCGCCGAGGCGAGCGTCGCGCCGGGCTGTCTGCAGGTACTTGACGACACGGTGACGCTGTCACTGGCCGGCTTCGACGCACAGAACCTGCCGCCTTTGATCGGGCGGCGGGAAACTTTATGGGTCGAACGAGGCGCACGCACTGCGCTGAATGAGGCAGGAGTGGCCTGCCGGGGAATCGACGAAGCGCTCGGCGCCTATCTGGCGCACACGCTACGGCGGTACGCCGCGGAGTTTCTCGGTATCCAGGAAACTCGCCAACTGCTGTCGCGAATGGAAGCTGAGTATCCTGAGCTGGTCAAGGAAGCCCAGCGCGTCGTGTCGTTGCAGCGCACCTCCGAAGTATTTCGGCGGCTGCTGGACGAAGGCATTGCACTGCGCAACTTGCGCGGCGTGCTCGAAGCGCTGGTGGAGTGGGGCGGGCGCGATCTTGAAATTCATGTGTTGAGCGAGCATGTCCGTGCGGCACTGTCGCGTCAGATCTGCCACCGCCACGCCGACGGCAACCGCGTCATCGCAGCCTTTACCCTCACCCGTCCGTTGGAAGAGGCGATCAGACAGGCGCTACGTCGTAGCGATCGCGCCCAGGCATTGCCCGAAGCCCTCTCTCGTGGCGTGTTGTCCCAGCTCCAGGGGCATTACGACGGACTGAGCGGCAACCTGGAACCGGTGCTGATGACATCACCAGACCTGCGCCGCTATCTGCGCCAATTGGTTGTCCGGCAAGGGCTCGATATCGCCGTACTGAGCTTCCAGGACCTGACCCGCGAATTTTCCGTGCAGCCACTCGCGCCTGTGGAACTGCCGCGGGGCTATAAACCGTTGCCAGAACGCGCCCCTGCGTCAATGGCAGCCTCTTGAGCCGGCAAGGAGCGCCCATGCCCGAACGTTTCCTGAACGCTATTCGTTGGCTGACTGCGGCCACGTACCGGCCGCTGTGCTGGTTGGTGCTTGCCTTCGGATTGATGCCGGTCATGGTTCAGGCCCGCCCGGTCACGATCGATCCTGGCAGTGCCCAGCAGATCGGCCTGACGCCGGGGGAAGGGCGGGTGCTGCGCTTTCCTGCGGCCGTTGAGTCACTGTTTGTCGCCGATCCGACGATCGCTGACGTACGCGTCGTCTCCGACGGCGTCGCTTATGTCTACGCCAAGGCGGTTGGCAATACCGATCTGATCGCTCTGGGGCCAGAACAACAAACACGCGGCACGGTCAGTCTGGACGTTCGGCCCGACGGTGGTGGCAAGGTGCGTGTCGATCTTGCCGGGCGCCGCGCGTTCGCAACCGGAGAAGCGGATACGGTGCAGTCTGCGCTGGCTACCCAGGCTTCGTTGGACAGCCAGGCTATAGAAGGCCAACCGGCCATCAATGCGACCACTTATGCCGGCTCGCCACAGGTCAACATCCGAGTTCGGTTCGCCGAGGTTTCACGTCAGCAGTTGCTCAGTTATGGCGTTAACTGGAACGCCTTGGTCAACGCCGGCAACTTCTCCTTCGGCCTGGTGACCGGTGGCCCGTTGGCCAGCGCGGCAGCCAACGGGGCGACCAACCTGATCGGTGGCGGTTTCAGCTCCGGCAGCGGCAGTGTCGACGTGCTGCTCGACGCGCTGCAGAGTAACGGTATTCTCGAGATTCTTGCCGAGCCGAATATCACGGCCATGACCGGGCAGACTGCAAGCTTTCTGGCGGGCGGGGAGATCCCGGTGCCGGTCCCCGTCAGCAACGAGCTGGTGGGTATCGAATACAAACCTTATGGCGTCTCGCTGATGTTCACCCCGACGCTGCTACCCGGCGAGCGGATCGGTCTGCGGGTGCGACCTGAGGTCAGCAGCCTGGATGGCAGCAGCACGGTTGAAATCGCCGGGCTGACGGTGCCGACGTTCCGTATCCGCCGCGCCGATACGCGGGTAGAGGTAGGCAGCGGACAGACCTTCGCCATTGCCGGGTTGTTCCAACGCAATAACTCGCAAGATATGGATCGCCTGCCGCTACTGGGAGATATGCCGGTGCTGGGCAGCTTGTTTCGTTCCCGGCGCTTTCAGCAGAACGAGACGGAGCTGGTCATCCTGATCACGCCGTATCTGGTCGAGCCGAGCGGCGAGCGCGACTTGGCGACACCGCTGGACCCGGCGGGCACCAATCCCGCCTGGCAACTGGCTGGCGCGTCAGCGTTCACGCGTCGTACGGAGTTCGGCTTCCATGTTGAATGAGATCCGCTTTTTTTCTGCAACGGTCGTTTGGGTGGGGCTGGTTGCGATGCTTGGCGGCTGCGCTACTGAGCTGGACTCACCACACTATTCGGCAGGGTTCGATGTGGACCTGCCCGGCGACTCGCGGCCTTTTCCCGATACGTGTCTGGCCATTGCCAATGGAACGAATTCGCCCCGCCTGCCGGTCGGTTGCGCCAATGCGCTCAATTTGCAGCGGATGGTCGAGCGGCCTGATGACCTGCGTCGCGGTCGCGATACCGGACCGTCCTTCGCGGCGCCAGTTGCCCAGGCCGCGGAGCGCTACTTGCGTGGCGATAACGAAGATGAGCGCGAGCGCAGCCGGCGTCTGGAGCAGGAGAGCAGCACAGGCGCACCCTGACAGGTCAGAGTTGGGTAGAGGTCAACAAGCCGACGGCACGCGCGCGGGCCGCGGGATCTTTGATAGAACGGATCGCCCGAGCTTGAGCGAGCAACTCGCCGCGCTCTGCCTTGGGTAAACCAGCCAGCGCATCAGCTGCGGATTGATCATCACCAAGCAGGGTCAATACCAGCATTTGCTGGCGCACGTGATGCGGTTCGGATAATGGGGATTCGGTAATCGCCGTAGCCTCTGCTCGTGCTCGCTGGGCTTGACCGTCAAGTGCGAATGCCAACGCCAGGTTGCTGCGAATGTCCAGGTCGCCGCCCGCATGCGCCAGTGCGGTTCCGTAGGCGGCTTGGGCTTCAGTGAACGCGCCGGACAGCACGTACGCGGTTCCGAGACGGTTATAAGCTACCGCCGTGTCGATCTGCGGCGCGGCGGCTTGGAGAGACCGTACGGCGCGCTCGACGCGACCCTGCTGCAGGTCCGCGGTGCCCAGCCCGAGTAGCGCCTGTGGGTCGTCCGGATTGCGGGTCAATACCGCGCGAAACGCTTGTGCTGCCCCGCTTGCATCACCTGTAACCAGCATCGTATCGCCGAGTGCGAGCATGACCTCCGGTGCCTGATCGCTCAGCTCGGCGGCTCGTTCATACAGCGCGACAGCCGAGGCTGGGTCCCCGCCACGTCGCACCTGTTCGGCCAGCGATAGGAGACGGTCGCGATCACTGACAGGGGGGGTGGGATTGCTGGCGCAGGCGCTTAGCGCCATGCAGACGAAGACAGCCGACAGGCGGGGGCGGACAAACTCTGGCAACGGATAGCTCCTGCGTGGGTGCAGCAAGCGATTGGGCCAGAGCGGCATGACAATGCCATGACATTCCGCCGACGCCATCAGGGCCGCTGCAATCATGTTGTCATCTGGGGCCGCAATACTTTTGCCATTCGAGAGGTCGCTGACGCGACTTCCGCGTTTCGGCTGCTGGACGTGGTCGTTGTAGTCGCGCAATACCAGGATGGCTGTTTTTCCTAGCGGGCCCGCGCCCGACTGTCGCCTTTCAAGGTGATGGTATGGATGGAACGAACATGACCTCGTATCGCCACGATGACGCCTTCAACATCCTGCGGCCATTCCGTCATGCCGCGATCTGGTTTTTCGCTTGGCTTGCCCTCGCACAACCTGCGCAGGCCACGTCTGACCCCGACTGGTTCGCTCAACCCTATCGCTATCGCGTGATTGATCAGGACGTGCGCAACGTGCTGGCTGAGTTCGGCCGTAACCTGAACGTGCCGGTCATTCTATCTGCACGCGTGAAGGGCAGAGTGCGAGGGGACATCCAGGCGCCGGACGCCGCAGCCTTTCTGAAGCGTATTTCAACCGCTGCCGGGCTTACCTGGTACCTCAAGGGCGATGCGGTCGTGGTCGATTCAGCCACCGAACTCGCTAGCCGCAGCTTCAACGTCGGCCCGTTCGACAGCGATGCGCTTGATCATCTGCTTGCCACGCTTCGCCACGGAACAGGCGTCGGGGCGCGTCTGGACGAGCGCCGCGCGACACTGAACGTCTCAGGCCCGCCGGGCTACATCGCTCATGTTCAGCAACGCCTGGATAGCCTGCGTGGCAGTCCGGGTCGAGCTCCGAGTATCGGCGTCCGCATATTCCGGGGCGGCGCCGACACCGAAGTCGTCAGCAATCGCAGCTGACAACCACTGACCGTGCCCTGGGCACATCCACGCAGGAGAGTTCCATGTCGATCAATCCCGTAGATACCAGCGTCATCACCGACGGCTCCAGTGCCGCTTCCAACGAGCGGACCTTCGACGAGGCCATCGAGAACGCCCAAAACGAGCTGTCGGAGGCCGACTTCAACGAGCAATTGATCATCGGGGCCATACAGGTCGGTGGGCAGATGATCCTGATGCCGCGCGCCACCGAGATTCTCAACGAAGCCATGTCGGACGAGTAAACGTCTGCACCACAGACAGAAGGGGAGACGCGATGACGCCAGCAATTTCCACCACCAACCTCGCCAGCGGGGGGCAGGAGTTGGCATCGCAGAACCTTTTCGAACACCTGGCTAGCCAGGCCCAAAGCGCGGGACAGGGAGCCAGCCCCGCGCAGTTGGGTGAAGGGCTGGTCAATGGACTCGACGGGTTTCTGGAGCGGTCCCAAGCATTTGCTGCCCGCGCTGACAGCCTATCCGGCAGCGGGTCAACTGCCGTCGACGCGCAGGTCAGCGTGGTTGATCAGCCTGGCGCACCGACGCGCATGGCCGACGCTCAGCTCGAAAAGGTTGCCGAGTCGTTGAGCCGGATGTTCGATCATGCCATCGAGACGCAAATGGTGGTGCGCGGTGCGACGCAGATATCTGGTGCGGCCAATACGCTGCTGCGAGGCCAATGACATGCGGCTCAGGTTGATCCCGTTGTTTGCGCTGATGCTATTGCTGCAGGCCTGCGACACCGAACTCTACAGCGACCTCGAGCAACGCGAAGCGAACCGTATGGTGGCAGTGCTGCTGGAGCGGGGTATCGCGGCTGATCGAGTCATGCAGAAGGATGGACGGTTGACCGTGACAGTGGACAAGCGCCGCTTCGCCGACGCCGTGTCGTTGCTTGAGGATGCCGGTTTGCCGGAGCAGAGCTTCACCAATCTAGGCGAGGTGTTCCAGAACAATGGCCTGGTGTCGTCGCCTGTGCAGGAACGCGCACAGATGATCTATGCGCTCAGTGAGGAGCTGTCGCATACCGTTTCCCAGGTCGATGGCGTGCTATCGGCGCGCGTGCACGTGGTATTGCCAGATAACGATCTGCTCAAGCGCAACACAGTGCCATCTTCGGCCTCGGTGTTCATCCGCCATGAACCCGGGCTGGATATCAATCGCTTGTTGCCTCAGGTGAAAACGTTGGTGGCCAACGGCATCTCCGGGCTGAGCTACGAAGGCGTCTCGGTGATTCCCGTCGAAGCGCCGGCGCCCGTCGAGCGTGCGACCGAGCCGCTGGTGAGATTCTTCGGCATAACCCTGCAACAGGCTAGCCTCGATCAGGCACGCTGGGTTTTCGGCAGCCTTCTGCTGGCGGTGCTGGCACTCGCCGGCGTCTGCATTTGGCTGTTGCGTCGTCCCGCTGGCGGGGCGCGCGTCTACCCATTGGTGCCGCGCACATGAGTGCGGACGCTATGGATTGGCCGCCGTCGAGCACCGAGCTGCTCAGCCTGCTCGACGTGTCTGCGCTGGCTCGTCAACAGATAGGTGTCGCCAGTGTCGATGTGCTGCTCGCCGAGCCGCGTTTCCATGACCGGCTACTTCAGTTGCTCGCAGGCAATGCCGTCCCCCTCGATCCGGTCCTTGATGCAGGTGATCGTCATCTGTTGCGTGCCAGTGCCAGCCAGTGGTCCGAGCTGAGTCGAGCCTGTGGCGCTGTTTGCCATGCGCAAACCTTCGCGTGTGCCATTCAGGCGGCACAGGTGCAGACGCTAACCGAGCGCTTTGGCCGGCCGCTGTATGAATTGGCACTGCGACACCGAGCGCTCGCGTGGTTGCCGGCGGTTTCGGATGATCCGGCGGGACTGGAAGCTGCCGTCTGTGCCACAGGCGAAGCCTGCATGGCCGCCTGGTACGTCCAACTATCGCTGTCGTCACGGGACTGGATGCGTCTGCGCGGATTTGATGAGGGTGCGCCTGTGGGTGATGAGCATGACGCACGTCGACTCGAGATCGTGCGCGTCGTCGCCGTCGATTACTTCGCTGAGGCAACTGACAAGCCATGAGTGATCTGCCGACACAGCCGAACCGCATCATCCTTCGCGCTGACGAGGCGCAGGCCTGGGCCGACGGCTTTGCTTTTCTTCAGGCGGCGCGTGAGCAGGCCGAAGCCTTACGCGAACGTGCGCTGCAGGAGGCCGATCAACTTCGCGAGCAGGGTTACGCCGATGGGCACCGGCAGGGAGCCGATGCGGCGGCAGAGCTCTTGACTAAGACCCATGCGGACGTCGAACGCTACCTCGCCGGTCTGGAAGGTGATCTGGCGAAGCTCGCTCTCTCTGTTGTTCGTCAGCTGATCGAAGGTTTGGACGATGCTGAACGCATCGCCCGTCTCACTGCGAAAGCACTGAAAGCGTTCCGTGATCAACAGGTGCTGACGCTACACGTCGCTCCTGAGCAGGTTGCAGCGGTGCAGGCCAACCTTGACGCGCTGGTGGGCAGCCGGTCGCCGACCGTAACCGCGGATCCGCAGCTGGTGGGTGCTCAGGCCATGCTCGCCAGCCGTTCGGCAGTGGTGGACCTAGACCTCGATGCGCAGCTCGAAGGACTGTCGAAGGCGCTCCATCCGTCCAGTCGGGAGCTATCGGCGTGAGCGAACTACCGCTGGACCAGCGCCTGAGCGACCTGTTGCCACGCTTGCAGGAGCGCGCCCTACAGGCCGATCCGCGTCTTCCGCGTGGCCGTGTACGTCGCGTTCGCGGTGTGATGGTCTATGCCAGCCTGGCGATGGCGCGAATTGGTGAACTCTGTTATCTGCGTGATCCACTGACTGGACGGCAGATTCCCGCTGAGGTCGTGGGCTTCGCCGACGAAGAAGCGATTCTTACCCCAATTGGCGATCTCGACGGGATGTCCACCCGTGCCGAAGTCATTTCGACCGGCTCGGTTTTGCAGGTGCCAGCGGGTGACGGGCTTCTCGGCAAGGCGATCAACGCACTTGGCGAATGGCTCGATGGGCCGGAAGGCGAGAGCCTGCCGCCGATGGGGCGTTGTTCAGTACAGGCCGAGCCACCGGCGCCGTTTGATCGTCAGCTGATCGAGCAGCCTTTGCAGCTGGGTATTCGCGCAATCGACGGCCTACTGACACTCGCGCGCGGCCAGCGGATGGGCTTGTTCGGCGAGGCGGGGGTGGGCAAGTCGTCACTGCTGGCCTCGATGGTGCGAGGCACCGAGGCGGACGTGGTGGTGCTCGCGCTGATCGGTGAGCGTGGCCGGGAAGTGCGGGAGCTGCTGGACCGTCATCTCGATCCGACGGCTCGGGCCCGCACCGTTGCCGTTGTCGCTACCTCAGATCGCCCGGCAATGGAGCGGGTGAAAGCGGCCTATGTCGCGACAGCTCTCGCCGAGCATTTCAGGGACCAGGGCCGCCATGTTCTGTTGTTGATGGACAGCGTGACGCGCTTCGCCCGCGCCCAGCGTGAAATAGGTCTGGCCGCTGGCGAGCCGCCGACCCGACGCGGCTATCCGCCCTCGCTGTTCGCGGCGCTGCCTCGCTTGCTCGAACGCGCGGGGCCGGGGGCAAGGGGCAGCATCACGGGCCTTTACACGGTACTGACTGAAGGCGAGGGCAGTCAGGATCCGGTGGCCGAGGAGGTGATGTCGATCCTTGATGGGCACATTCACCTCAGTCAATCGCTCGCCCAGCGCAACCATTTCCCCGCCATCGACGTGCTGCGCAGCCGCAGCCGTCTGATGGATGCAGTGACCCGGCCCCTGCAACGGCAAACCGCTGCGCGCATTCGTGAGTCGCTGTCGCGCTACCGGGATATCGAATTGCTGTTGCAGGTTGGCGAATACAAGGCCGGTAACGACCCGGAAATAGACGCTGCAATCGCCCGGAAGCCGGTCATCGACCGCTTTCTACGCCAGGCTACGGACGAACATTCGACGCTCGGCGACACCCTGCGGGCCATGACGGAACTGGCCCGATGACCGGCCCAACCCTTGATCGCCTGATGAGCTTGCGTCAGCTGCGAGAACATCAGGCTGCTGCTGCGCTGGCCCGACAGACCCAGACCGCAAGGGAAGCGGCACGGCGTGCAAACGATGCGCAGCAGGACTATCAGCGTTTTCTCGACGAACTCGAGGCCGAAGACGCATCGACACTCCAGTACCTGAACGGCGATCGGCTTGATCTCGACGCGCTGCAGCAGGAGCACGCCCGGCGAATCAGCGTTGCCAGCGAAGAGGCCGGCCACCAGCGAACGATCGAACAGGCGCGCGTGGCACAGGACGACGCCGAGACGCAGAGGGATGCGCTTGCCCGTACCCATTCGCATCAGCGCAAACGACGCGAGGCGATGGAGCTTCATCGTCAACGTCAAGCAAACAAGGCCCGGGTGGACGCCGATCTGCACGACGAAGACGAGGCTGAACGCCTCACGCGCCCCGACTGGCCCTAAGGAAGACCGAGTGACGACACCCGAGCGTTCATCTGATTACCGGCCTCTGCGTGACAGCTTGCCCGCCGTTCCTCCCGATCTCCTGCCTCTGATGGCGCGCCTGCATCGGCGACGGCTGCCGGTACCCATCAGTACGGTGGCGGGTGAGCGGCTGGCGAAACTGACGGCGCCCAAGACGGCACACCAGGCGCTGATCGGCCTGCCGCTGAGCATTGGCTCTGCGCGCGCCTGTCTGCATCTGGGCGTCCAAGCGGCTGCACTGATGGGGATCGAAAACTGGCCGCAGTTGCCGTCGCCCTGGCGAGCGTTGTATGTGGAACAGGCACTGCTCGGGCCGATCGCCCAGCTGGAAGAGCGTCTTCAGCGGCCAATTCGTTTCGATATCTACGGTCCCGTTGATGCCTGCCGGTTGCGTCTGGGGGTCACCTTCGGATTGCCGTCAGCCGAAGCACATGGCTGGATCGATCTGGATGACGGAGCCGCGCATCTGCTGGCCGATCTGCTCGAACAACTTCCCATCGCGCCGCATCGGCTACCCGTCATACCACTGCATGCGGTGGTTGAATGCGGATGGCAGTCGCTCACGCTCGGTGACCTGCGCAGTCTGCGTCCTGGTGATGTCGTGATGCTCGATCGTCCCGCTGCCCGCTATCGACTGTGTTTGGCCGAGGCGTTTGAAACCTCGTGTGAGTCCGCCGGGCCCGCCGCGGTTCGGCTGCTTGCACCCCTATCTTCCCTTCGTCTGATGGAGCCTAACCCCATGGAAGCCTCGCTTGATTCCACGACTTCACATGCATCGCCTAACGATGCACTGGACCGCCTGCCGGTACGCCTGGTTTGCGAGGTAGGCCGGTTGGAGTTGCCGCTGGGTGACGTCCGTGAATTGGGCGAGGGCAGTGTGCTGGAGCTTGGATGCAACCTCACCGAACCGGTGCAGCTCACCGTCAACGGCCGGTGTATCGGCCGCGGCGAGTTGGTAACGCTTGGCACGGGGCTGGGTGTGCGACTGACGAGCTTCGCCGCCGATGAATGAGTTCGAGCCGAACCTGTTCGGCATCATTCTGCTGGTCGCCACCATTGGCCTGCTTCCGCTGGCGGTGGTCACCATGACCGGTTTTCTGAAGATCTCCGTGGTGCTGTTTCTCATCCGTAACGCACTGGGCGTTCAGCAGACGCCACCGAACCTGGTCCTCTACGGCATTGCGCTGATTCTGGCCGTGTATGTCACTACCCCTCTCGCAGGAGAGCTGTTCCGTCAATTGGAGAACCGACCCTTGGCGCTCGACAGCGTCGAGGAGGTGAAAGCCACCGCCGGTGTGCTTCGCGCGCCGTTGCAGGCGCATCTGTCGCGCTACGCTGAGCCGAGCGAGCGGGCATTCTTTCTTGATGCCACCGAGGACCTATGGTCGGAAGAAGCGCGGGCTGGCCTGCGCGATGATGATCTGGTCGTCCTGATCCCGGCATTCGTCAGCTCGGAGCTGACCCGCGCGTTCGAGATCGGCTTCCTGCTCTACATACCCTTCCTCGTGATCGATCTGATCGTCTCCAACGTGCTGATGGCGATGGGCATGATGATGGTTTCGCCGACGCTGATTTCGATCCCCCTGAAGATCTTCCTGTTCGTGGCGGTCGATGGCTGGTCGCGGCTGATGCATGGTCTGATCATGAGCTACGGAGGCTGACGTGGGCGAAGCCGCTTTCGTGGCGTTGATGAAGGACGCTGCGCTGTTGGTGCTGCTGCTGTCCGCACCGGCGCTTGGCGTCGCCATCCTGGTCGGCTTTGGCGTCGGTCTCTTGCAGGCGCTGACGCAGATCCAGGATCAGACGCTGCCGCAGGCGGTCAAGTTGGTGGCGGTGTTGCTGGTGTTGATCGTCACCGGGCCGCTCTTGGGCGGTGAAGTGGCTGACCTGGCGGGACAGATGCTCGATCGTTTTCCTGCCTGGACCCGCTAGGCCGTGTTTGCCGGCGGTGAATTGGCCTCAGCATTCTTCGATCTGGCCTATCCGTTACTCAGCGCATTCGGCTTGGCAGTCGCACGCGCACTGGGCCTGGTGATGATCACGCCTGCGTTCAACCGGCTCGGGCTGACCGGTCTGCTGCGTTCGGCGGTGGCAGTGGTTCTTGCGATCCCTGTGGCGCCTTCGGTGTTCTTGGCATTTTCGAGCCTGGACGCGCCGTCGCCACTGATGCTGTCGGGGCTGTTGGTCAAGGAACTGGTGATCGGACTTGCGATCGGGCTGTTGTTCGGTATCCCGTTCTGGGCGGCCGAGGTCGCCGGTGAGCTGATCGACCTGCAACGGGGATCGACCATGGCGCAATTGCTCGATCCGCTGGGTATTGGCGAGGCGAGTGTGACCTCGACCTTTCTCACGGTAGCGCTGATCGCGTTGTTCTTCATGACCGGCGGGTTCATTGCCATGCTCGATGGCTTCTATCGCAGTTACACCCTATGGCCAGCGCAGGCTTTGACGCCGGTATTGGTCGAGAGCACCGCGTTGCAGTTGCTGCACGTGCTCGACCGGCTGATGAGCATCGGCGTGCTGATGATCGCGCCCGTGGTCATCGCTCTGCTGGTGGCGGATCTGCTGCTGGCGTACCTCTCAAGGATGGCACCGCAGCTCCATGTGTTCGACCTTTCGCTGCCGGTCAAGAATCTCCTGTTCGCCTTTCTGCTAACGCTGTATGCCGCGTTTCTGGTGCCGTTCATGCTGACGGAACTGGAGGCGCTGCCGACGCTTTTCCAACGCTTCCTGGATTCGAGCCTCGCCATGGGGGCGGCTGCGTTCGACTGACGACGGGCCGCCTACTGCAATACCTCTGTCATCGTGTCGCGGCAGAGTCATACCAAAGCGGCTGGATAGCCGCCTCGCATTAGCTTGTTTGGCTTCGGGATGGAAGTCGTGTCGTCTGGCGTCGAAATCCCGAAGGAGACAACGCATGTCCATCGTGTCCGGTGGCCTGAGTATGAACGGCTGCTCGCTGATTCCGCGTGGGCGCGAGCACTGGTGCCTGAACGCGAGGCACGGCTGCGGTGAGTGACAAGAGCGAAGAGAAATCCCAGCCTGCATCCGACAAGAAGCTGCGTGATGCACGGCAGAAGGGACAGCTCTCAAAGAGTCAGGATCTTGTGACCGGCATGGTCATGCTCGTCTGCACTCTGTGTGTGGTCGTGCTGATCGACGGCATCCATGCCCGCGTGCAGCAATTTCTCGGCACTGTGGCACGCGTCTATGTAGAGCCATTCGCCACGGTCTGGCCACGCGTGCAATCCGAGGCGTTCAGCCTGCTGATCGCAGCAACGCTGCCGATCTTGGTGGCGACCGTCGCAACGGTAATCGTCACCAACGTCGCAGCCATGCGCGGCATGGTATTCACCGCAGAGCCGATCAAACCCGACGTCCAGCACATCAATCCGGTTGCGGGCTTCAAACGCCTGTTCTCGATGCGCAGCATCACCGAATTTCTCAAAACGCTGTTCAAGCTGCTGGTGGTAGCGGTGGCTCTGGTGATCGTCTATCGCCTCGGCTTGCAGGCCTTGATGGAGTCGTCCCGCTGCGGCGCCGCCTGCGTCTATTCCTCCTTCCTTTCACTCCTGACGCCGTTGGTAGTGACCGCGCTCATCGCTTTTCTGGTCGTGGGGGCAGTGGACCTGCTGATCCAGCGCTGGTTGTTCAGTCGCGAAATGCGCATGACCAAGAGCGAGCAGAAGCGTGAGCACAAGGACATGGAAGGTGACCCCCTGATCAAGCGTGAGCGGCGGCGTCTGCGGCAGGATTTCCAAACACCAGGCGCGCGCCTCGGTCTTGAGCAGGCGACGCTGATAGTGGGCCAGGCCGGTGGTTGGCTCGTCGGGCTGCGCTATGTCCGTGGGCAGACGCCTGTACCGGTCGTGGTGTTCCGCGCGGCACCCGAACAATCCTCGGCCGTGCTGGCACGCGCCGCGCAGCTCGGCCTGCCCCTGGCCACCGACAGCGAGCTGGCCGAGGCCATCGGCAAGCGCACGCCGCCTGGCGCTCCGGTGCCTGATCGTTATTTCCAGCGTGTGGCGGACCTGCTGGTCTCCGCACGGTTGATATAAGCGTGCACGACGTGCTCGTTCATTGCTCTGCCCGTATGGGCCTGCCTTTCAACGAACCTTCGGAGAACATCACATGGCTCTGCTGATCGACGATTCGGGCGCGCGCCGTCTAGTGCGCAACCTTCAGACCCAGGCACAGGAAGAGCGCGAGCGTTTCCGCCAGGCCGTGCAGAAGGCTGTAGGCGATCGCGCCAGGGCGTCTGACGATGCGCGTCTGGACCAGCAGCAACCACAGGAGCGACTGGTGGTCGTCGAGCGCGGCGATACCTTGAATGACATCGTCGAGGCGTACGACGTCGAGCTGCCGGAGGTCGAACAACTCAATCCGCAGCTGGAAAGTCTCGATCACATCGACACCGGAGAGGTGCTGTTCCTGCCGCCACCATCACCTGTGGAGCTGGCTCAGCGACCCAACGGCGAAGCCTTGTTCCTGAATGATCTCTATACCCGCGGCAACGCCATCGAATACGCGGACGCCAGTGAGATCGATCACCAGGCCGAGGTCGACACGCTGGTGGCCGACGTCCGTGAATACCTCGGCGCGCTGCCTGACGGAGAGCGCAAAGATGCCGCGCAGCGCCTGTTCGATGAGAACTGGACCGATGCCGGGCCGGCACAAATGGCGATAGAACAGGCCGCCAGCGCCGAAGGCATTACCCTTGCGGCGTCCTCGCATAGCGGTAGCGCCATCGAGACGAAGGCCCGCCAGCTCGTTGCCGACGCGCAAGCGAAGACCGATCCGCTCGAACGTCTCGAGAGCCTGAACACAGGTTTCAAACAAGCATCACCCGAGGTACAGCAGGCGCTCCTGCGGTCGTCGGACGCGCGGGACATCATTGAGGGAGCTGCCGATCAGGCATTGGCCGCGCTGACCGAAGAGCACAAGGATGCGGTGGACCCACACGTATTCAAGACCTTGGAGCTGTTCCGTCGCCTTGATGAAATGAGCGCCGATCTGGAACCCGCGCTCACCAGCGAACTGGTCGAGGCGGCGCTGCCCGGATTGGAGGAGGCATTCGCCGAGTCGCTCAGTAGCGATTTTGGCGCGCTGCGCGTGGGGACTCAGGGCATGGACCATCTGCTCAATCTGACCGGCCGGCTCGACCCCCAGGCCGATCAGCGTTCGTTGGAGCGGCTGAGCGCGATGGGCTTCTACCACATGCACGGCATTAGTCAGCATCTCGCCGAAGGTGGCAGCCTGAACTATCCGCTGGCGCTCACCGGGCACTACGAGGGCGACTTTCCGACCACGCTCACTGAAGGCGACATCCTTCCCGGCTTGACACAGAACACACAGCGCATCGGCGAGCACGTCGATGCCTACCAGAACCATCTGCTGGAGCTGACTTGGCTGGAGGAAAACGGCGGATCGGTGATGACCGATGACCAACTCGCCGATGCGGTAGACCAGTACGTCGAGGGCAACGAGGGCTGGCAGAAAAAGGCCACCGACTTGCGCGATCAGCTTGCCGATGATGGTGAGCAGGTGCTGGAAAACCTCGCGACCATCGACGCGCACTACCCGCAGCTATTTGAAGGTGAGGAAGAATTCACGACCGAACTGCAGAACATGGGCAGCGCTGAACTGGATGCTCGGCTGAGCCGCATCGAGAACCCCGAAGAGAGCGCCTTCGCAAGGGAACTGATTGCATCCTTCGATAACCCCGACACCTTTACCGCGCTGGGCATGGCACTTGATCGTGATCCGTCGCTACTGTCCGACCCGCAAAGCATGCAGCTGCTCGGCCAGTACGGTCGTTTGACCGACCGGGGGCGCAAGTTCGTCGAGGAAACGGCTACGCAGATCATTCGCCGTACCGTGTTACCGGAGCTTGCCTCGCTCGATCCCGCCAATCCGAAGAGCTACCAGTACGCGCAGAACGCGCTGGACAATTTCAACAGCAAGTCGACCGCTCGTTTGCTTGGGGTGACCGAAGCCGACCTGGACGAGGCGATGAAGGTGATCGAGCGTGCAATGCCGCAGCCGGGTGAGAGCACCGTCGATGCGCGTGCTCGGTTGCAGGCGATGAACGACGATTTCGATCGACTGAGTTCGTCCCGTTCCGGCGTGCGTGCCTTCAACCGCGACACCGCGCCTGGGCAGGTTCTGCGACTGTTGGGTGTGGTCGGCAATACAGCGGTTATGTTCAATTCACAGACGAACCTGGTGAACGACCCGAATGTCTGGACGGCACTGAAACTCTCCCTGGATACCGCCGGCGTGGCGCAGAAAACCACGGAGTTGATGATCGGTGTCGGCATGTTCGAAAAGGGCGGTACGCTCGACAAACTGGTCGGCGGCAGCAATCGCATGCCGGTGAAGGTACTCGGTGTGCTGACCTCGCTCTACGACTTCCGCAATGCCTGGCAGGCTGGTAATCAAGGGGATGCGGGGGCAGCGGCGCTGTATGCCAGCACCGGCGTGGGCGGGGTGATGGCGGCGGTCGGCACCGGCAGTATGTGGGGGCCGATCGGTATCGGCGTGGTGTTGCTGGGTACCGGAATCCATATGAAGTACGACCAGGTCAAGCAGGCCAACCAGTACCAGACTGAAACCACGGTGACGTTCCTGACACAGGCCGGCTTCAGCAACAGTGCTGCCCAAATACTCTCGGATCAGAGTGGGGAAGGGTATAGCGTGTTGCCCCTGCTCGAACGCTACGCCAATAGTCGGGGATTCGACCTCAATGATGCAGCTGATCAGCAGGGATTCGTCTCCTGGATCAATGCGATGCCCGCGGATCGTCTTGGTGTGCTGCGAGACAATCTTCACCGGTCCCTGGATGAGGTGGACAATGATCTCGAGCAAATTCCGGACGCCAGCGACGACGATGACTTCTTTGAATTCAACAACACCGATCGTCCACACTTCACCTACAGCGGCTACGCCACGCCCCTGTCGATGAACCAGATGGACACGGTTCTGCAGATCCTGGACCTGCAAACACTTGCTAGCTAGTCGGCACCTAGGACGCACGAGGCGTCCAGGCGGCCGGCCGACTGGCGCTCAGTGAAGCGAGCGTAATAGCTCGGTATGCTTTTTTGTGCCAGGAAGACTCTCGGCTGGCCTCACAACGCCTAGCACGAACGTCGACATTTAGGTGCATAAATACCTACATCAAGCGGAGCAAACCCGCCGATTTGCCAAAACCTGCCCGCGCATTCGCGCAATGACCCGTTGATATCGTCCTGTTAGCCACCCGTCACATTGACGTCAGTCTGCTCTCCCTAGAGTGGTGGAACCTCTAGGGTTAAGGAGAGTGTTGTGGCGACGCTCATTACGTTCAGGAAATCGCTGGCTTCGGCCTTGGTCATAGGCTGTGCGGCCGTTGCTACTGCCGTCTTTTACGGGGATTCGTCGTCTGGTGCCACAGTCGCTGCGACAGCGCCGGCGGTGCCTGTCAGGATCGGGATCGTTGAGCAACGCTCTGTACCGGTACTGATCCGCGCCCTAGGCAATGTGCGCTCCCAGCGCAGCGTTGAGATTCGCGCGCAGGTCGACGGTGTGCTCGTCGAATTGCCGGTCAAGGAAGGGCAGCTTGTCCGACGCGGAGACCTGCTCGCTCGTATCGATGATCGATCGATTGTGGCTGCGGTAGAGCAGGCCAAGGCACAGGCAGCGGTGACCGAGGCTCAGTTGGTGTCCGCCCGGCTGGATCTGCGCCGCTATCAATCGTTGGCCAAAACCCAGGCCATTGCTACCCAGACGCTGGATCAGCAACGTGCGCTGGTGGCCCAGCTGGAAGCCACTTTACGCACCCACGAAGCCAGCGTGGCAGCCAGTCAGGTACAGCTCTCACATACTCAAATCCGTGCACCGAGCGATGGTCGGGTAGGGATTCACAACGTACATGAAGGCAATTTTCTAAGGGCCAGCGATGCACAGGGGCTGTTCTCCGTGGTGCAGCTGGACCCGATCAGCGTCGAGGTGTCGTTACCCCAGCGGATGTTGCCGCAATTGCAGGCGCTGCGGCCTGGCAGCGAGAGCGACCCGGTGATGCTGCAGGCGTACTCGGGCGACGGTGGTTTGCTGCTCGGCGAAGGGCTCCTGACGCTGATAGACAACCGAGTGTCGACGCAGACTGGAACCATCCGGATCAAGGGCGACTTCGCCAACCCAGACGGACGCCTATGGCCGGATCAGTCAGTGACCGTGAGCCTTCCGGTGCAGACCTTGCCGAACGCGTTGGTGGTGCCACATCGAGCACTGCGCCAGGGTGTCGATCAGGTCCTGGTCTGGCGTGTCGTGGACGGCAGCGCCGCGCCCCAAGCGGTACAGGTGCTCCATTCTGATAACGAGATTGCTGTGATCAGTGGCCTGGCCGCTGGGGACACCGTGGTGGTCGATGGGCATTCGCGGCTGCGGCCGGGCGTGGCCGTCCGTACGCTCGATGAGGCCCAGCAACCGGAACCTGCGATGGCCACCCGGAGGGGATTCTGATGGCCCCGCGCAGCCTCTACGCCTGGTTCATGGATCACCCGGTCGGCACGATTCTGCTGACCGTCGCCCTGGTGCTGCTTGGCGCGCTGGCATTCCCGCGCTTATCCATCGCGCCGTTGCCCGAGGCAGAATTTCCGACCCTGCAGATAACCGCCAGCCTGCCCGGAGCCAGTGCCGAAACCATGGCCTCGTCCGTGGCGACGCCTCTGGAAGTTCAGCTCAGCACGATCTCGGGCATCACCGAGATGACCTCGTCCAGTTCCCTGGGCATGGTCACGCTCAACCTGCAGTTCAATCTGGAAAAAGACATCGACAGCGCCGCCCAGGAAGTCCAGGCCGCGATCAATACAGCCTCGGCGCGGTTGCCGGAGGACATGCCGAGCCTGCCGACGTGGCGTAAGGTCAACCCGGCCGACAGCCCGATCCTGATCCTGCGCGTCAACTCCGATCACTTGTCCCTGATCGAGCTTAGCGACCACGCCGAAACCGTTCTGGCGCGGCAGCTCAGCCAGATTCAAGGCGTCGGCTTGATCGATGTGGTCGGTCAGCACCGGCCGGCCATACGCATCCAGGCCCGCCCGGAAGTGCTTGCCGGCGCCGGGGTGACACTGGGCGACATACGCGAAGCCGTACAGCGCTCCAGCGTCAACCTGCCGAAGGGGGCGCTGTACGGCAACAACCGCATCTCCACCTTGGCGGTCAACGACCAGCTGTTCGAGGCGCACGAATACGAGGACATAATCGTCACCTACCGCAACGGATCGGCGGTGCGGATCAAGGACTTGGCGACGGTCCGGGTCGGAGCGGAAAACGACTACACCCAGCACTGGCCCAATGGTCGACCCGGCGTGGTTCTGGTGATTCGGCGTCAACCGGGCGCCAATATCGTGGCCACTGCCGAGCGTATTCAGGCAGCCCTGCCGGGGTTGCGCGAAGCGCTGCCGGCGGCGATGGAAGTCGAAGTGCTAAACGACCGTACGCGCACGATTCGTTCCTCGCTGCACGAAGTCATGCTGACGCTGGTCATCGCGATTGTGCTGGTCGTAGGGGTGATGGCGCTGTTCCTGCGCCAGTGGTCGGCAACGCTGATCGTCGCAACCGTGCTGGGGGTTTCGCTGGTTGCGACCTGTGCGGTGATGTATCTGGCCGGCTTCAGCCTGAACAACCTCACCCTGGTCGCTATCGTGATAGCGGTAGGGTTCATCGTTGACGATGCCATTGTGGTGGTCGAGAACATCCACCGGCATCTGGAGGCCGGGGACACTCGCTACGACGCGGCGCTCAAGGGTGTACAGGAAATCGGCTTCACCGTGGTGTCGATCAGTGTGTCGCTGATCGCGGCGTTCATTCCGCTGTTATTCATGGGCGGTGTGATTGGACGCCTGTTCCGTGAGTTCGCCTTGACGGCGACCGCCGCCATCCTGATCTCGGTGGTGGTCTGTCTGACCCTGGTGCCAACGCTGGCGGCGTTGTTCATGCGGGCACCGAAACACCGTCAGTCCAGCACGACGGGCATAACCGGGCGGCTGGTCAGCGGCTATGACCGGGTATTGCGTTGGGCGCTGGATCACCAGCGCACCATGCTCGGCATCTTCGGGTTGAGCGTGATGCTGAGCGTGGCGAGCTTCGTGATGATTCCCAAGGGGTTCTTCCCGCTGCAGGACACGGCTTTCATCGTCGGCTTCACCCAAGCCGCACCAGACATCTCCTATGACGAGATGGTCGCCAAGCACCAGGCGCTGCAGGCGGTTATCAGCCAGGATCCAGCCATCATCAGCTACAACCATGGCGTCGGCGGTGTTGCCAGCGACTCGATAGGCAACGGCCGCATGTGGCTGGTGCTCAATGATCCCGGGGAGCGTGACGAGAACGTCAGCGAAGTCATCGACCGACTGCGCCCACAGCTGGCGCAGGTGCCGGGAATCCAGGTCTTTCTGCGTGCGGCCCAGGACATCAACATCGGCGCTGGGGTGCCCCGTGCCCAGTATCAATATGTCCTGCGCGCACAGAGCAGTGCGGAGCTGGCGCAGTGGACCCGGACGTTGACCGATCGACTGCGGCAGATGCCCGGGTTCCAGGACGTGTCCCATGACCTGCAACTGGACGCCAATATCACCCGCCTGAGCATCGACCGGGATGAGGCCGCCCGCTACGGTTTCTCCGCCGTTGACGTCGATAACGCCCTGTACGACGCCTTCGGCCAGCGCCAGATCAACGAATACCAGACTGAGACCAACCAGTATCAGGTTGTGCTCGAGCTGAGCACGGCGCAGCGGGGCAACGCCGAGAGCCTGGCCTTCTTTCATCTGCGTTCGCCCACCACGGGCGAGATGGTGCCGCTGCGTACCTTCGCCCGCCTCGAGGACCAGGAAAGCGGCCCTCAGGTCATTTCCCATAACGGCATGCTGCCGGCCGCCAATATCTCGTTCAACCTGCGTGCCGGTGTCGCCCTGGGTGACGCAGTGGCGCAACTCAATGCGCTGCAGTTAGAGATCGGCATGCCGGCTTCGGTGACCGGCACCTTTCAGGGCGCCGCTGAAGCGTTTCAGGCTTCGCTGGCCAGCCAGCCGCTGCTGATCCTCACTGCATTGCTGGCGGTTTACATCATCCTTGGCGTGCTCTATGAGAGCTTCGTCCATCCGCTGACCATCTTGTCGACGCTACCGTCGGCCGGCGTTGGCGCCATTCTGTTGCTGTGGGCTTGGCAACTGGATTTCTCGATCATGGCGTTGATCGGGCTGATTCTGCTGATCGGCATCGTCAAGAAGAACGGCATCCTGCTGATCGACTTCGCTCTGCATGCCCAGCGGGTAGGCGGGTTGTCGCCACGCGAGGCGATCCACCAGGCTTGTCTGACGCGCTTCCGTCCGATCCTGATGACTACCCTGGCCGCGCTGCTCGGGGCGGTGCCGCTAATGCTGGCGTTCGGAACCGGGGCGGAGCTGCGTGAACCGCTGGGCGTGGCCATCGTCGGCGGGCTGATGCTCAGTCAGGTGCTGACGCTGCTCACCACCCCCGTCGTGTACCTGGCACTGGATCGCTTGTCCCGGCGCGATCGCGCACCGGCCACCGCTCAACCGACAGGAGAGGTGGCATGAACGCGCGAGCATCATGGGTACTGGTGGTCATGCTCGGCTTGGCTGGATGCGCGGGCCAGGCGGGCAGGGACGAACCGCTCGAGCAGCCAGCATCCGCACTGCCGTCAGCACTGGCTGTTCTGTCTCCGCGCTGGTGGGAGAGCTTCGAGGATCCATCGCTCGAGCGTCTGATTCGCCTGGCACTGCGCGACAACCTCGACCTGTTGAGCGCCAATGAGCGGGTACGCGAGCAACGTGCGCAACGACGTCTGGCTGCGGCTGCTCTGGGGCCTGATATCGCCATCAGCGGTCAATACGGACGTGCCCGCAACGCGCAGGACGGCCGAACGAACGACCACTTCTACGGGTTGGATCTGGCTTGGGAGCTGGATGTATCCGGTCGGTTGCGTGCCCTGCGCGATGCCAGCGACGCCGAGCTACGTGCCTCTTGGGAGGACTACCGGAGCTTGCGCATCGGGTTGATGGCCGAGGTTGCCAACACCTACCTGAGCTATCGTCTGGCGCAACAGCAGTTGGCGATCGCCACCCGCACTGGCGAGACGCAGCGTGAAATCGCCCGGGTGACCCGTGAACGCTTTGCCCAGGGGACCGTGAGTCGCCTGAATCTCGAGCGGATCGAAGCCCAGGTGCAGATCACCGAAGCGGAAATCCCCGTCGCACGTCAGCAACAAGTCGATGCACGTTACGCGCTGGCCTATCTGCTGGCCACTGAATATCAACAGGTTGACGCGATTCTTGCGGATGGGCCAGAAACGACAAGCCTGCCGAATGAGGATGCGTTGGCGGCGTTGCTCGAGGTGCCGGTGGAGATCCTGCGAGAACGCCCCGATGTACGCGCAGCCAGTGAGCGCCTCACGGCGGCGGGAGCGGGGCTGGCTGCCAGCCGGGCCGCGCGCTATCCGCAACTGACGCTGGGTGCCTTGGGCGGATTCGAACGTGGCACCAGCGTCCCCGCCTGGTCGCTGACCGCAGGGCTGCTGCAGCCGCTGTTCGACTTCGGCCGCATTCGCGCTGGCATCGAGGCCAGCGATGCACGCCAGGCACAGGCGCTGCTGGCCTACGAAGCGTCGCTACGCCAGGCGATGCGGGAAACCCAGAGCGCCATTCATGCCTACGGTCAGGGCTGGCAACGCCAGCAGCGCCTCGACCAGGCGGCTACGTCCGCCACGCGTGCGGTCGCGCTGGCGCGTAACCAATACCAGATCGGCACCGTGTCGCTGTTGGAGGTCCTGGATGCCGAACGCAGCCTGTTCGATATCCAGCGCAATCAGGTGCAAGCGAGCGCCGACATCTCGCTGCGCTGGGTCGAGCTGCACCGGACGATCGGCGTCGCGCCCGCCCTTCCTTCCACGCCGCTTGCCGCGAACGGTAACTGACCCATGCGATCGCTATTCACTGCGCCGGAGCGCTCGAAGCTCGGGAGCGATCGAAGCGGCATTGAAAGAGGTGAACAACGCTTGGAATCTTGGGTGCTGCTCGACCTGTTTAGTCGTCAACGCTAGCGGAGTTGATCGGCGGCGCCTTCAACGTCCAGGCGATCGCTTCCCATTCAGACAAATCCGATCCAGCGGCCAGCGATGAGGATCGAAAGCCAAAGCATGGCGGAGGCGGCGGCGAGGGTACGAACTCGAACAGTTAGCTGGTTGCTGCACAGGGCGGCATCAACGCGGCCGCCGCGATGCTGGAGAGTGATGTTACAGATTGCCACCACTAGCAGTGCCGCTTTGTAGCGAAACGCTGGGTTCTCTACGTATTCGACCGGTTTCACGGAGAACAACCAAAGGCCCGTAATCACCGCGAGCGTGAAGCCCGTCGCTGCCGCGCGTACAAGAAAGGGTCCAAGGATTGGCAGAGCCCGCGCGTGCCGTGACCGTAAAACGAGCCAATCGAGGGGCAAGATCGCGCCTAGCAGTAGCCCTATGCCAAGGATGTGAGCTGCATTGACGACGAGATAGGCGATCCAGGATTCCTGCAGGAAGACGGCGCCGGGCCAGGCGGCGATTGATTGCAGAAAAACTGTCATCGCCGCGGCGTCATTCCTTGATGCGTTCCGGATACATGTCGTATTGCTTGCCGCCGACCGTAACCCGCACGGCTTTCATATGCGCTTCGTTCGGCTCTTTGGTACGGTTGCCGAGTACCGTGATGTCATCGCCCACTTTGGCAGTATCGCCAGTAAAACCGGAACGTTGTGTCTGGTTCGGATTCCCCAGATCAACTCGCCATACGCGGCCGTCTTGAGCCTTTACGCGTAAGACCGGATGAGGTGGAGCCATCGAAATTTCATCAATTGTGCCCTTCAATTCCGAGAGCTCTTCTTCTGCCCAGGCCCAACCGTGGTGAGCGAAGACTTGTGTTGTAGCCAACACTATCGCTGTGACACAAAGGACTGAGGCCATACGACGGGCAAATTTGTTCGCCGTGATGGAGGCTGCTCGGATGGCGGTTCGGCTTTCGCTTGATATCGACATGATGATGCTCTTGAGGCGAATAAGTAGGTGTTGGACACATTGAACGCGGCTTCCGGTAAAACAAGAACTGCCAGTGCCTACCGTCCTAAATGATGTGTAGCAGGTTCTGGGGACTTTCGCTTTCAACGTCATGTTCAAACGCTACGAGCTGGACGCAACACCGGACGAAGACCCAACCAAACGTCAGATCGCTTGTCAGTTTCATTACCGCGCACGAATAACCAGATAAGGAACTGACATGAAAAAGAGCTTATTGCTGTTGGCCGGGCTTTGCGCGGCGCTAACTGGCGGTGCCCATGCCCAGGAGAAGCCAACCGTTCAGTTCATTGCCACCGGTGGCACGATTGCCATGAAAATCGACCCGGTCAAAAAAGCACCCGTACCTGCCATTTCTGGCGATGATTTGCTGGCCACCGTGCCTGAAGTGGCAAAGCTCGCCAAGATCGAAGTCAATAATCTATCGAACGTGCCTTCGGACTACATGGATCCCCCGCGTTGGGTGGAGCTTTCCAAGGCAGTAAACACTGCACTTCAGAATCCGGAAGTTTCGGGTGTGATCGTGTCGCACGGCACTGACACCCTGGAGGAAACCGCCTTCTGGCTTGACCTGACCGTAAAATCGGAAAAGCCCGTCGTCGTTATTGGGGCACAGCGCAACGCGTCCTCTTCCGACTTCGACGGCCCCCGCAACCTGCTCAACGCTGTGCGGATTGCGGTTGATGAGCAAGCAAAGGGCAAAGGCACCATGCTGGCCATGAATAACCAGATCAATGCTGCGCGCCATGTGACCAAAACCCATACGGCCAACGTAGAGACCTTTCAATCTGGCGATTACGGTTTTCTAGGGGAGGTGTATCCCGACCGCGTGATTTTCGCCAGGGAGCCACTACGCCGACAGCATATCGAGATCAGCGCCGACACCATGCCAAAAGTGGAGATCGTTGCCATGTATGGAGGCGCCGATGGCAGCCTGCTGCGCAGCGCTGTCGACCAAGGCGCTGAAGGAATCGTGGTGCAGGCGCTGGGCATGGGAAACATGAACCGGCCGATGTTCGAGGCGGTGAAATATGCGCTGGGCAAGGAGGTACCGGTAGTCATCTCGACGCGCGTCTATAACGGGCGAGTCATGGCCAATTACGGCTTCGAGGGTGGCGGTAAAACGACCGCCGATGCAGGCGCCGTCATGGCAGGAAATCTGAGTCCACAGAAGGCGCGCATTCTGCTGATGCTGCTTTTACAAAGCGGTAAATCGGGACAACAAGACCTACAGGCCGCATTCGACGAGATGTGAACACCCTGGACATGCAACAGTCGGCGCACGCAGGCCGCGAAGCAATGTAGCGGCGGCGCTTGAGTCGCGCAGCCTCGGTCACTGATCGTGGTCTTAAAGCCATGCACCTGAGTGCCGATATGTTGGGCTTCCTCATGGAGGCCCTCATGAGACTTTACGGTTTGCAATGGCGGCAATGTTGGGATTGGCGCCGGGATACCGGGTGGCCCCACCGAGCGCGAATGATCAATCGTTAGCGAAGCTGACGGAATACGATCGGGATGATGCGAATCGCATCCGTCACGTAGCGCTTCACCAGGCGCCGCGGCTCCGTGCACATACGATGCAGCCATTCAAGTGACATACGTTGCATCCATCTGGGCGCGCGCTTGACCTTGCCGGACAAAAAATTGATTGACGCGCCCACACAAAGCCCGACGCCTTGAGCCCCTCCGTTCGCATGGATCAGCTGGCCCAGAAGTTCCTGACGCGGACACCCGACGGCCAGCACGACCAGTTGTGCCGGGTGGTCGGTAACGAAATCCAGGCACGCTTGGATCTCCTCTGGGCGATCGAAGAAACCCATGGGTGGGTTGTGATGGATGAAAGTCACATTTCGGTATAGCTGACGCATCGTCTGTATTTCCGAGGCGTCACTGCCAATCACCGCTACTCGCCATTTCCTCGCGTCCGCGATGCTCATGAGTTCCTCGGTCAGATTGCTGCCAGGGATGACCTCGCGCACCTGGATACGCATGAGCTTCATCAATCCTTTCAAGACCTGGCTATCGCATATCCGGTGGCTGGCGTTGGCATAGGCGCGACGTAGCTCGGGATCGTCTTCGAGCCGTACCACATGATTGACGTTGGGCGTCACGATATAACTGAACTCGGTATCGCTCGCCTCGATGATGTGCGAGATGAGTTCGGCATTTGATCCATTGTAGAGGTCGATATCGAATACCCTGAGCGTGTTTTGTCTGTCATTGCAACAGGACGGTCCTTCGTCTGCACGAGGCTCACTCCATCGCGGTTGCTTATGCAAAACTCTGCCTCCTCGTTCGGCGTTTGGGATGCGTTCAAGCCAAGAACTGCTGTGTCGCTGCAGTTCTTTCGTTGCTCTTAAACTGAACCCAGTCGAACGAAGAGGTTCGAGCGAGGTGCCGAGAGGCCAGACGCAGCAGCTGAACCCGCATCGATGGCCAGCGCCGAGAATGCTGTCGGTCGCCCGGTGCATGCCGTCCGGCCATGAGTGCGAACTTCCTCGGCACTAGACCCGCTCGATGTGCGTCGGGAAACACCACACCGGCAATGGCTTGCGGTGAAAGCCTGGGTGTGGCGGGGTGCCCAAAATGTCGAGCATTTCGATATGCGGGGTGTTACCGCGTCTCGCACGCATTTGCGTGGACGTTCCGGTAAAAGTGCATCGACACGGCATGAACAGCGCAAGCCGAGTGGGGGCTTCTCAACCCGAGAGACCGGCTTCGGCCGCCGAATCGAGTATCCAACGACGGAACGCGGCGACCTTTGGTCGTTCGTGTCGGGCTTCTGGGTAGACCAGATAGTAGGCAAAGTCCTCTAGCAGCGTGACTCCCGCAACCTTAACGAGCTGCCCCTGCGCGAGTTCAGGAGCCACCATGGCGGCCGGCAGCAGCCCCACACCCTGGCCCGCCAGTACGGCCTTGACCAGCAATCCCGAGTCATCGAAGGATGGACCCCGGGGCGGACCCACATCTTCTATTCCTTGCGACTGGAACCAGCGATGCCAGGCCTTGCGCTCCGCATCATGTACGTGCGGCCAGTGCGTCAGGTCGGATGGCGTTGCTGGCTGACCCAATCGTTCAACGAGTTGCGGGGCTGCCACCGGAACGATCTCCGCCGCCAACACGCGGTGACTCGCCAGCCCCGGATAAACGCCAAGTCCGTGCCGGATGGCGACATCAACGCTATCGCGGGAGAAGTCCACCAATTGATTGCTGGTTACCACCCGCAGATCGATCTCCGGATTGTCGTTCTGGAATTGCGTCAGACGCGGTACGAGCCAGGCTGACGCGAAGAACGAAGTCACGCTCACAGTCAGCATTCCCGTCTCCATGGCGCTGGCAATGCGACTGGAGGCTTCGGTTATTTGCCTGAAGGCGTTGCGTACCGGCGGCAGGTAAGTCTGCCCGATATCGGTCAGGAAGATGCCCCGGTTCACCCGGTGGAATAGCTTGACGCCCAGATGGAACTCGAGCGTTTTGAGCAACTGACTTACTGCGCCAGGTGTCACGCATAGTTCTTCAGCGGCGTTCTTCACCGACAGGTGTCGTGCCGTAGCTTCGAACGCACGGAGTGCATTCAGTGGGGGCATCTTGCGCTCGATCATTTAGCTCACCTAACTCGAAATCGACAGAAATACTCGTTTGCGCGAGCGTTTGTGCAGGGTCACTATTCTTTCAGCTTAGTCACCTTGATGCGAATCATGCATGCGTGATCAAGCTTATCTATACCTTTCGTGGAGATGGATCACGTGACCACCCAACCGACAGCTCTGCATTACCTTGAATTGACTCAGCTCGCGGCTCACATAAGAACGCGCCAGATATCACCAGTCGAGGTCGTGCAGGCGCAGCTGGACCGGATTGCAACCATGGACGGTAGCCTCGGTAGCTACGCGCTTGTGACGGCGGATATTGCTTTGTCCCAAGCTGAAGCGGCCGAGGCGGAGATCGCGGCGGGCCGATACCGAGGGCCCCTGCATGGCATACCGATCGCGGCAAAGGACCTGTTCTGGACCAAAGGCATACCGACCGCAGCAGGCATGCCGATTCATCAGGACAATCTCCCAACCGAGGATGCCACTGTCATGCGGCGTCTCAAGGAGGGCGGGGCCGTCTTGCTGGGCAAACTGCAACTCACCGAAGGCGCTTACTCCGATCACCATCCCTTGATTACCGCACCCAAGAATCCTTGGAATACTGACTTCTGGCCTGGTATTTCTTCCAGCGGTCCGGGCTCTGCGACGGCGGCGGGGCTGTGCTACGGCGCGCTTGCCTCCGATACGGGGGGCTCGATTCGTTGGCCTTCTGCCGCCAATGGTGTGACAGGCCTGAAACCCAGCTGGGGGCGCGTCAGCCGTCACGGCGTGTTCGAGCTTGCTGCAAGCCTCGATCATGTGGGCCCTATGGCCCGGAGTGCCGAGGACATCGCCACGCTGCTCGCAGCCATCGCTGGCGGTGATCCGAAGGACCCCACTGCGATAACCGATCCGGTCCCAGATTACGTGGCGGCTGTAGGCCAGGGCATCCGGGGCGTACGGATAGGCGTGGACCCCGAGTGGAACAGCGCCGATGTTGACCCCGCTATTCAACGGGCGCTATTGGACGCGCTGGAGGTGTTTCGCTCGCTCGGCGCGCAGATCGCCGAAGTCGCCTTTCCGGACGTCCAGCAGGCGGTTGCGGACTGGCACCCGATATGCGCGGTGGAGGCGGCCGTCGCGCACCAGGCAACCTATCCTGCGCACAAGAGCGAATACGGCCCGGTGCTGGCGTCCGTTATCGAAGCAGGTAGCGCTCTGTCCGGCATCGATTATCAGAAGCTACTGCTGCGGCGACTGACTTTCCGTGGCAGCGTTTGCACCTTTTTCAACACCGTTGATTTGCTGCTTACGCCGGTACACCCCTTCGCACCACTGAGCCTCGACGCGATACAGACATTGGGTGAACAGCCCGAACTGATCGCCAGGCTGCAACGCTACACCTGCCCATTCAATCTGACCGGCAATCCCACCATCACCTTGCCCGGTGGCTTCACCGAATCGGGTTTACCCATAGGGTTCCAGCTCGTCTCTGCGCATCTTGACGAGGCAATGCTCCTTCGAGCCGGCGCCGCCTTTCAAAGCGCTACATCCTGGCATCGTTGCCATCCATTGGCCTAACGGGCATTTCCATGACAAACAATTCGATGCCGTCTCGTGTTTTCTACGGCTGGTTTGTGGTGGCGGCCGCTTTCGCCGTCACCTTCGTCGGATTCGGAAGCGCCTATAGCTTCAGCGCTTTCGTCATCCCTCTTCAGAACGAGTTTTCAGCCTCGCGTGGCTCGGTTTCCCTGGCGTTCTCACTGGCGGGCTTTCTGTATTTCGGCCTGGGAGTTGTGAGCGGGCCGCTCGCCGATCGCTGGGGTTCCCGGACGCTGGCGGTCGCCGGCATGATCCTGGTGGGGCTCGGTTTGGCGTTAGCCGGTATGGCCCGCACTCTGACGGAAGTCTATATCGCCTACGGGCTTGGGGTAGGGCTCGGTGTAGGTCTCTCTTATGTACCTGTGCTGAGCACCATCCAGCGATGGTTCGTTCGCCGTCGCGGGTTCGCATCCGGCGTCGCGGTCAGTGGGATTGGCGTCGGCACGCTTGTGATGCCGCCATTTTCCGCTCTGCTAATCGAGTCCATCGGGTGGCGCGATGCCTACCTCGTGCTCGGCGGGCTCGCCGCGGTCGTTGGTGCGGGCATGGCGCTGCTGATCGTCAACAACCCCAGGGATCGAGGCGCTGCGCCCGACGGCGACCCCGTGCAGGTGGGCGCACGAGACGAACCACGCAAAGGCTTCGCTGTAGCCACAGCCGTCAAGTCACCGCGCTTCATCGGCCTTTATGCCGCCTGCTTACTCTGCTCATTCGGCGTCTTCGTGCCGTTTGCCCATCTCGCTCCTTACGCTATGGATCTCGGGATCGCGCCCGCACAGGCCGTCTACCTTCTGGCTGTAATCGGGTTAGGAAGCACGGCTGGGCGTTTTTTGCTTGGCGGCTTTGCCGATCGGTACGGGCGGCGCTTTTCCCTTTTGATCATGTTCGTCGGCATGGCGCTCGCCATGCTGATCTGGCTGATCGCGGCGGAATTCTGGTCGTTAGTCATCTTCGCGCTTGTCTATGGCATTTTTTACGGTGGGTGGGTCGCAGTCCTCCCAGCCCTCGTCATGGACTACTTCGGCGAAGCCAAAGTCGGCAGCCTCATCGGTATTCTGTACACCAGTGTGGCGTTCGGTACGCTGATAGGCCCTAGCCTGGCGGGATACGCCTTCGATCTGACCCAGAGCTACACGACACCAATCCTGGCAAGCCTCTGCGCGAACCTGGTTGCCACGGTAATCGCGGCGGGTACATCGATCAGACGCGCTCGGTTTTCCACTAGCGAGGGGACACCAGACGCTTCACTTCACTGAAAACGTCGTCACGCAGCGCCCATGGGCATCCCCAGTAATCGTAGATGCCACCATCCGCACTGTTTTGCCCGCAAACCACAAACACGCCGGTGCCAAAACTCGCTTTAAGCCGCGCGGCTAACCATCCCACGAAACCCGAATTATCAGCGTCCGCTGGGAAGTGAAACCGCCAGACTGCAAAGAGCTCCATGCTGGCGTCGTTGCTTTTCACCAACTGGCTCCAAACGTGCTCATCGCGCACCATCGCCAGTGCTTCCACATTTGCCCGATTGGGGAAATGTGCCAGCGGAAATTCCTCAAAAGCATACGGCTCGTCAAAAAGCGTAAGACGGCTTCTTTGGATGATCGACTCGAGGCGGCTAGCCGTTTTCTCCGGTGTTTCATGCGAGATACTGACCATCGTTCACCTCAGGAGTATGCGGGCGGATCACGCCTGCCGGTGTATGCGGACGCGATCTTAGCTTGGCAGCCGGCTCTGGGTTCAACCCCGTTCGCGATGCATCAGCCAAAGAAAATAGGGGCAGCCGATAAATGCGGCCAGCAAACCCGCGGAGACCGGCCAAGGATAGGCGATGCTGCGCCCCATCCAGTCGGCGACAAGCATGATCAAGGCCCCGATGAGCGCGGCGAGCACAAGTTGCGGCACGGCATGACGTACACCGAGCTGGCGAACGATGTGAGGCGCAATCAGCCCGACGAAGCTGAGCGGGCCGACCACCAGCGTCCCGGCCGCCGTAAGCAGCGCCGCGAGCATCAGGATCGTCAGCTGGCTCAGACGCAGGCGCAGCCCCAATGCAGAGGCGGGTCCCGTCCCTAGCGTGAGCAGCTCGAGCGGGCGCGCCAACAGCAAGCATAGCGGCAACAGCAGACCGGCAACGCCCAGTGCGACCAGCGCTCGGGTGTCATTGACATGGTAGGTGGAGCCAGTCATCCAGCTCATCAGCATGGTCATACGTGGATCGCCGCTGGCCATCATCAAGGTACTCAGCGAGCCGAGCAGGGTGGTCAGACAGACCCCCGTGAGCAGCATGCGCTCAGCGCTGAAGGCGCTGCGCCAGCCGAGCCAGAGCAGCAGGCCGAGCGTGAGCAGGGCGCCAACGCTGGCAGCTGGCAGCATCAGCGGTTCGGGACGGCTGACGACAAGAAACAGGATCAGCACGGCAAGCGCGGCGCCGGAACTGGCGCCAAGCACCTCCGGACTGGCCATGGGATTGCCGGTGAGGCGTTGAATCAACAGACCGGCAGCCGCAAGCATGGCACCGGCAGCGATCGCCGCCACAGCGCGCGGCAGCCGCCATTGCAGCACCGGCTGCAGCTGACCGAAAGAACTCCAGTGCCAGCCGTCCGCCACGGGCGCCAGGAGCAGTGCGACGGGCAGCAGCACAAGCAACAGCAGACCGACACCGACAATCAAACGAGCGGTGGACACTTTTCGGCGACCGATGCCGGCGCGTGCCGGACGAATACCACCGGCACGTTGACGGCTCAGCAGCCAAAGCAACAGCGGCACGCTGAACACCGAAGTGAGGATGCCGGCTGGGACTTCTCCCACGAAGCGCGAAATTTCACGGGCGCACTGATCTACCAGACAGAGCAGTACGGCGCCCAATATCGGCGCCCAGATCAGTCGCTGGCGCAGCGTGCGGGCCCCGGTCAGACGAGCGATGGCCGGCGCGGCGAGGCCGACGAACCCGATAATGCCAACGCAACTGGTGACGAAGGCGCTCAACGCCACCGCGCTGAGCAGTGCCAGGCTGCGCGTGGTGCGCAGCGATACGCCGAGGCTGGAGGCGCTTTCGTCCTCCAGGCCAAGCGCTGCCAGTGGGCGCAGCAGGAGGCTTGCGAGCAGTGCCGCGCCGAGCAGGCGGGGCAGCAGGTAGGTGACGCCGTCCCAGCTGCTCTGGTTCAGCGATCCGGCTTGCCAGAGCAGCAAGTCGATCAAATAGTCGTGGTTGAACAGCACCAACAATGCATTGATGGCATTGCAGTAGAGACTGATGACCATGCCGGCAAGGATGAAACGCAATGGTGAAAGCGTCCGCCCCCAGGCAATGGCGAACAGCGCCAGGGTTGCCAGCCCGGCACCTAGCAGCGTGGCCCATTCGACACCGAAACGTGCCAACAGCCCAGGCGCGCCGATGGTGAACACCGACAACGCCAAGTTGGCGCCACCCGCTACGCCCAGGGTTACTGGTTCGGCCAGTGGGTTGCGCAGCACCTGCTGGAACAGTGTGCCGGCCAGTCCAAGGGCGGCGCCGGCCAGCAGACTGACCAGCAGCCGAGGCGCGAAGCTGTAGTGCAGCATGACCTGACGCGAATCGTCGAGATCCGGGTTCCACAGTGCTTGCCACCAGACCTCGCGGGGAAGCAGTCCTTGCAGGCCATGGACCGCCAGGGACAGGGCGACCAACCCGAGCGCCAGGACCCAGGGCAGCGGGTTGCGGTAGGGCTCGCCGCGTCCGGCGGGCAGAGCGGTGAGGGAATCAGACATGCGGTTGGCTCTTCAGAAGGTAGCCGGCAATGCGTTCCGCCAGGCTCAGGGCGGAGGCAACGCCACCGTAGGGGTAGAATTTGCCGAGAGGCTGGCTCTGACCGTTACGTACGGACGGCAGGTTGTCCCACAGCGCGTTGGGCTGGCGCAGGCTCTGCAGACGCGCTGACGTGGTCGGGATTTCGATATAGAGCAAGTGAGTGTCAGGCGTTTCTGCGAGTCGCTCGACCCCGGTCAAGCTGAAACCCATGGCATTGCTCGGCCCTTGCCAGGCATTGACCAGACCGAGCCGATCGAGCACGTCCTGGGCCATGCTGTGCCGGCCATAGACCGTCGCGTGGCGGCCGTCCTGGTTGAGCACCGCGATACACAACGGCGGCTGGGGACGGCTTGCCAGTCGTTCGGCCAAGATCTCGAGACGCTCATTGGCTGCCTGGAGATAGGCGACGGCACGTGACTCCAGCTCCAGGCGCGCGGCGAGTCGCAAGGTGAAGGCGCTGGCGCTGCGCCAGACGCCTTGTTCGGTGGGGTAGATGTCTACCACCTCGGTGGGTGCAATGCTGCGTAGGGCACGGTCGACCGTAGGGGGAAGCGGATCGCAGAGAATCAGTTCTGGCTTCAATTGCTGGAGCAGCTCCAGGTTCGGCTCCCAGTAGGGGCCGATATCCAGCACCGGCGGCTTCACCGGCCAGGTCGGCATTCGCCGGTTGTAGTAGCCGACATCGGAGATGGCCAGCGGGGCAACACCGAGGGTGAGCAAGGTTTCCGCCGCGGCCCAGTTGATCGCCACGACGCGCCGCAAGGGTTCGGCCCTGATGCGCAGCGGCAGCCCGGCCGCCAGCGCCAACCCTCCCATGCCAAGCTGGCGGAGCAGTAGGCGGCGACTCAGTGGCATGCGGGACTCCAGTGTTTCGAAAGCAGCATGACGGCTCCGGAAATGCGTCGGGCCCCTCGCTGAGGGGCCCGGGATGGTGGGCAATCGGTAGTACGCGGGGTTACCAGGCGTACTTCACGCTAGCCATGAGGTTGCGCTCCAGACCCGGGTAGCAGCTGGTAGCCGAATCGCAGGTGGCGGTGTAGTCCTCGTTTAGCAGGTTCTGTGCGTACAGCCCCAGGGTGACCTGCGGAGTTAGCGCATAGCTGGCCGAGGCATCGAACAGGGTGTAGCTGTCGATGGCGAATGTGTTGTTGTTGTCGCCGTACATCGAGCCGACATAGCGGGCGCCGCCGCCAAGGGTCAGGCCGCGCAGCGTGCCGTCGGTGAAGCTGTAGTTAACCCAGGCGGAGGCCATATGCTCCGGCACGTTGGCAGGACGATTACCTTGGTTACCGTTGTTGCTTCGGGTGACCTCTGCCTTGGTGTAGGTGTAGGAACCCAGCACGTCCCAATGCTCGCCGAGTTTGGCTCGGGCCTCGGCCTCGATGCCACGCGAGCGCTGCTCGCCTTCGGCGACGTCGAGACCGGTGGGTAGGCCGTTTGGACCTAGCTGGCGGGTGAGAATGTTGGTCTTGGTCAGATCGTACGCAGCGAGGGTCAACAGCAGGTCGTCGTGCGGTTGGTATTTCACACCCGCTTCCCACTGCTCGGCTTCGCTAGGGTCGAAGGTGCCGCCGCCGGGTGCCTGGCCGCTATTGGGGCTGAACGACTCGGAATAGCTGACATAGGGCGCCAGCCCGAAGCTGGTCAGATAGGTGAGCCCGACACGACCGGTATAGGCGTCGTCCTTCTGCCGGGTTGTCGAGTTGGAAGTGTGATCGTCCAGCTCGTTGTCTACCCGGTCGTGGCGGCCACCCAGCGTCAGCAGCCAGTGATCGTCGAAGTGGATCTGGTCCTGCACATACACGCCGAGTTGCTCAATGGTCTGGTCGTAGTCGGCGGCGACCTGACCGTTACCGCGTGACGGGCGGGGTACCGGCTGCCCATAGGTGGGGTCAAGCAAGTCGAGAGTAGGCCCCAAATTCCGATAGAAGGCGACGTCGGCGTCCTGCCAGCTGTAATCAATGCCAGACAATAGCGTATGACGTATCGAGCCAGTCATGAAATCTGCCTGCAACTGGTTGTCGATGTTGAAAGTGTTCATGTGCTGGTCGCGACGGTCAGCAATACGTGTCAGGTTGTTTCCGACCTGTGTAAAGGGCAGCAGGTTGTTGAAAACTAGATCAACCTGGCCATAGCGCAGGTTCTGGCGGAACTCGAAGGTGTCGTTGAAGCGATGACGGAATTCGTAGCCGAGGCTGTACTGGTCCTGATCGAAGTGGTTGAAGCTGTGGTCGCCCAGCAGGGTGTCGGTCGGATGACCGTTTGGCGGCGTGTAGACAAACACGCTGCCGCCGTTGCGATCACGAAGGAAATCGGTGAGCACGGTCAGGCTGGTGTCCGCATCGGGCGCCCAGGTGAATGACGGAGCGATATACAGGCGATCGTCTTCTATTTCATGGCCGTCGTCGTATTCGATCTGAGTATCGCTTTCGCGGGCCAGGCCGACCACGCGATAAAGGAATTGGTTCTGCTCATCGAGCGCGCCGCCAACGTCGAACTGCCCCTGCTTACGGTTATGGCTACCGCCAGTGATCTGTATTTCGTTGGTTTGGTTGGCGGTCGGCCTCTTGCTCACTCGGTTGACGATACCGCCGGCATCACCTTGACCGAACAGGGTAGAGGCGGGGCCGCGTACAACGTCAATGCGTTCCAGCGAATAGGGCTCGCTGCGAAAGAAGGCATAGTTGTTGTTCTGCTGGCGCAGGCCATTGAGGTAGTCGCTGGTGGTCATGCCGTTGAAGCCGCGCAGGAACAACCAGTCGAAACCTTTAGGATCCAGGCCGTAGGTTTCCACCTTGACCCCAGGCACGTAGCGCAGCGCCTCGGTCACGGTCTGTGCGCCTTGGGTTTCGAGTTGGGCACGGGTGATTACCGAGACCGACTGGGGGATTTCGAGAATCGGTGTGTCGGTCTTGCTACCGCTGTTGGACATCTTCGGCACGAAGCTGTCGTGGCCTTCGATGACGCCTTCGACCACCGTCTCGGGCATGACTAGAGGGGCAGCTGCGCTGGTTTCGTCGCCCACCAGGGACACGCGATTACCTTCGATCCGGTAGCGAATGCCGGTGTTACGGAGCAGCGTTTCAAGTGCCTCGGTCGGCTCCATCTCGCCGCGTACGCCGGGGGTGCGCAGATTCTGTACCTGTGCTTGGTTGAAGAGAATCTGCAGGTCGGTCTGCGCGCCAAGGTTCGTCAGTGCAGAGGCCAACGGTTGGGCGGGAACATCGATGCTGACCGGCGCTGCGATTGCGCCGGTGGCGCTCAATGTCAGCCCAATCGCGGCGGCACGGATGATCGCCGCCAGTGGCTTTTTGCGATGCGAAGCGCTGAGAAACCGTTTCACTGTGTAGCTCCTTAGATCGAAGTGTTGTTAAGAACTATTTAGATTTATATGACGCGTCAGTGACCAAAAACCGGAAAAAATAATTGTCCTAATGCACAGCGGCATCCTGCTGCTGCGTGCGGCGTGGGTTATCGCTGATTTCCGTGATACGCCCTGCGCTCATCCGTAGCAGGCGATCGGCCATATCGAAGTAGCGATCGTCGTGAGAAATCACGATCAGAGTGCGGCCTTGCGCGCGCAGTTCCGGCAGCAGCTCGGTGTAGAAAATCCGGCGGAACTCCGGGTCCTGGTCGGCCGCCCATTCGTCGAACACCAGCACTGGGCGCTTTTCCAGCCAAGCCTGGACCAGGGCCAGACGCTTGCGCTGGCCTGTGGAGAGATCGATGGTGGAGTAGTTGTGCCCATCCAGCGTGACCTTGTGAGCGATTTCCAGACGCTCCAGATAGCGACTGGCTTCGACGGGGATGTCTTCGCTTTCTTTGAGCAGATCTTCGAAAAGGAAATAGTCGGCAAAAATCGTGGTGAACAGCTGACGATAGTCATCGCGGTTGCTGTCCGTCACCGCCTCACCGTTGACCCGTAGCTCGCCGGCCTGAGGCACGTAAAGGCCAAGCAGAAGCTTGATCATGGTGGTTTTTCCGCAGCCGTTCTCGCCGGCGATGAAAAGGATCTCGCCGGGACGCACGGTCAGGTCCAACGGGCCGACACCAAAGCCCTGGCTACCGTCCTCGGTGGGGTAGTGGTAGTGCAAACCGCGTAGCTCTATACCTTGCATGGGCATCGCTGGACGACCGTCGTCACGCAGCAGCAGGTTGGGCTCCGGAGACGAGAAACGTACCGAAAGCTCGGCGATGCGACGGAAAGCGACTTGCGCGCGGCTGACGATGGGCAGTTGGCCGATCAGGTGTTCCAACGGGCCTTTCATATACAGCAGCACGAGGATGAATCCGCTCAGAGTGGCCTTGTCGGTGCTTGGCCAGATCGTCTGGTAGGCCAGTGCCACGCCGATGACGATGAAGAACAGCGTCGAACCGAAGCCCTTTGCAATTACGAACAGGTTGATCGAGCTGACCTGGATGTCGCAGATGCGGTCGGCAGTGCCCTGCAAGCGCTCACTGTAATGCTGGAAGCGCCGTGGGCGGCTGATCCGCAGCTCCTTGGCGCCTTCGGCCATGGCCCGGTAGTGCTTCTGCAACTCATCCTCTTCGTCACGCGCCTCGAAGAAGCCACGAATGCCCTTGCTACGCGCGACATATTGCACAGCGCTACCGATCACGATGGCCAGCGCGGTAGCCAGAAACATCGGCAACGACAATGACGCGAGGTACCCCAAGCAGCCGATGCTGACGGTGAAGGAAACGGCCAGCGGCGCGAAGGCAAAGGCGAAGTCGCTGATGGTGTCGATGTCATGGGTTAACACCGGAATCAAGCGGTGGCTGCGGTAGCGCTCGATCTGATCGATGGGGGCCGAAATGATCTTGCTACCCAGATCCTTACGCAAACGGGCGATGACGTGTTGCCCGACATAGTTGGTGCCGATGTCAGATACGACCGAGCCCAGTAGGGCCATCAGGCACAGGCCGGCAAAACCCAGCAACAGGCCGCTCTGCAGACCTTCATCGGAATGCAGGCTGTAATTGATGGTGGCCAGCAGTGCGGTGATGCTGGCGCCACCGAGCATGCCGAGCAGCGTGGCGCCAAGCAGTTGCGGTCCGAACGGACGAAGGAGCCTGAAGAGTTCGCGGAGCGTGCTGTTCGTGGATGTCTGCATCGTTGGGTCCTAACAGGGGATCGTCACCAGCCAGGTGGCGGTAAATCCGAATCGTTCCTGTTAAGACGTATGAAGCGATAAAAAACTGAATAAAAAAGATTGGGTTTGTTCGTCAGCCCGACGCCAATAAGGGAAGGGCGGCTCAGGGCCGCTTGTTTCGGCTTACCAGGACTGTGCTGCCATCGTCTCGTCGTGTGAGCTCAACCGGCAGGACTACGGGTAGCGAGTCGATCAGCGCGCGCAGGTCGTTGGTCTGGTAAACCCCTCCGATCCGCATGCCGGCTGCTTCGTCGTCGCCGAGGCTGGCAGGCTTATCCAGATAGCGATTGATCAGCGGCAGCGCGCTGCTCAAAGGCAGATCGTCCAGCACCAGTTTGCCTTCGAGCCAGGCTATCGCGCCGGCTGGGGCCACCTGATTCACCTCGATTCGCCGGCTGGTCTGGGTGTAGCGCGCTTGCATGCCTGGCATGAGCTGCGCGCTGTTGCCGCTCACGCCTTCGGGTGGGCTCAGCGTCACCGAGCCGTCCAGCAGCGTGACGAGCAATTGCTGGGGATTGGTCCAGACGTTGAAACGGGTGCCGGTGACGCGCACCTGGCCGTTGTCGGTATGCACGGTGAAGGGTTGCGCTCGGTCGTGACGGACTTCGAAGAACGCTTCACCACCACCGTTCAGCCAGACACTGCGGCGGTCGCGGTAGCTGGCGAAAAACAGCCGAGTATGGCTGTTGAGCTGAACGTGCGAGTTATCGGCGAGGATGACCTGGCGCGGTGCGTCTTTGGCTGTGTAATAGCCGACCCGAGAAGGCAGGAGGCTTGCCGACCAGCCAGCCGACCACAGTGTGGCGACCGTTAGCACCAGTACCGCTGCGGCCGCGGCGATACGCCCCGGATCGCGCCGTCGACGTGGACGAACCGGCGGCGTGGTTGGATGCGCAAGGGCGGAAGCGCCGGCCGGTTTCAAACCTTCTGCCAACTGCCAGATGGCCAGCATCGCATCGTACTCGGCGCGGTGACGCGGATCTTCTGCGACCCAGCGAGCAAAGTCCCGACGCTCTTCGTCAGTGCAATCCTTATCGTGCAGACGTGTGCACCAGAGCGCGGCCTCGGCGCTCAGGCGGTCATCGTCAGAAGGGAGCGGGTTGCCAATCATTCGAGAAGTTCCGGAAGCGCTAACACGCTTTCATTTCAGAAAAATGCGAGTGATTATAAGTACGGGGTGACATGGACTGCCAGCATGCATCCGCAAGATGCGTCACGCCCGAAACCTGCATGGGGCGGTTTCGGGCGGGAACGCCGAAGGGAAGCCGTTGTGATCCGTCATTATCAGGAACTCGTCCATTACCTCAGTCGCCTGCTCGGCGATCGCCAGGTCGCCACTGACCTGGCTCATGACGCTTTTGTGCGTCTGCTCGATCGTAAGGCCGGGAGCGACATCGAGCAGCCTCGTGCCTTCCTTTTCAAGACCGCTACCAATCTCAGCATTGATATGCATCGCCGCACCCGCGTGCGACGCAACGAACCGCTCGACAGCCTCGATCACGAAGAATGGCTGGATGAGCGCGACCCGGAGGGGAACGCCATCCAGGCCCAGCAATTGAAGCTGTTGCGGCGGGCGCTGGAGGAACTGCCGGCCCCTTGCCGGGAGGCCTTCTTGTTGCGCAAGGTGGAGGGTTGCTCTCACATGGAAATCGCCGAACGCCTTTCCCTTTCGCGCGACATGGTGGAAAAGCACATCGTCAATGCGATGAAGCACTGTCGTGTCCGACTGCTCAGCTGGACGCGATAATTTCTGCTCGTTCTGACCGCTATCCCTGTTCGTAATGAGAATGATTTAAATTTCTCGCCTTCTGCCTCGTCTTTTCTTCAAAGCCGCTTTCACCCCGTCGACATCACGGCGGAGGCGCGCTTCCGGTGGTCGCCGCGTACGCGTCGGCCCGTGGTAAACGGCTAGAGGACACAGGCACCATGACTCAATTGATCGCTCCAACGTATGACGTGCTGGGCATCGGCTTCGGCCCTTCCAACCTGGCGCTGGCCATCGCCCTGCAGGAGCAGACCCAGCGCCAGAAGCGCGATTGCCACATGTTGTTTCTTGACAGGCAGCAGGACTATCGCTGGCATGGCAATACGCTGGTGGCGCAAAGCGAATTGCAGATTTCCTTTCTCAAGGACTTGGTGACCCTGCGCAATCCCACCAGCCCCTACAGCTTCGTCAACTACCTGCACGAGCAGGGCAGGCTGATCGATTTCATCAACCTTGGCACCTTTTATCCATGCCGTCTGGAGTACAACGACTACTTGCGCTGGGTGGGGCGCCAGTTCGCCGACCAGTGCGCCTATGGCGAGACGGTGACACGTGTCGAGCCGGTCTCCGGCGCTCAGGGCATCGATCGGCTCAAGGTGATGTCCACCGATACTCAGGGGCGTGAGCATTTTCGTCTGGCGCGCTCCATCGTCCTTAGTACCGGCGGCACGCCGCGTATCCCCGAAGCCTTTGTCCACCTGCGCAACGATGCCCGCGTCTTTCATCACGCCCGTTATCTGGAGTGCATGGCGCAGCAACGCTGCACGCGCCATGAGCCGATGCGCATCGCGGTGGTCGGTGGCGGTCAGAGCGCGGCCGAGGCGTTCATCGATCTGAACGACAGCTTCCCGTCCGTGCAGGTGGATATGATTCTTCGCGCCGCGGTCCTGAAACCGGCTGACGACAGTCCCTTCGTCAACGAGATATTCGCGCCGAACTACACCGATCTGGTATTCAACGAGCCGGAAAGCGAACGCGAGAAGCTGATTCAGGAGTATCACAACACCAACTATTCGGTCGTCGATCTGGATTTGATCGAGCGCATCTACGGCATCTTCTATCGCCAGAAAGTCGCCAATGACGCACGCCATGGCTTCCTATGCCGCCGCTCGGTGGAAGCGGCCCGCGCCGATGCTAACGGCGTCGAGCTGACCCTCTGCGACAGCGCCACCGGTATGGTGGAGAACCGTCGCTACGATGCGGTGATTCTTGCCACCGGTTACGAGCGCACCTCACATCGCGAACTGCTCGCGCCGCTGCAGGAGTATCTGGGCGACTTCAGCGTCGGGCGCGACTACCGGATGCGTGCCGACGCACGCTTGCGGGCCGGGATCTATCTGCAAGGGTTCAGTCAGGACAGCCACGGTCTCAGCGATACTCTGCTGTCGGTATTACCGATGCGCGCCGAGGAAATCGCCGTTTCGCTGTTCGACAGTCTTCCGGCGGTCGCGACGGTACCGCATGCCCGAGCCGCGGAAAGCGCCTGAGGATTGCTCGGCGCGTCTGCTATTCGAGTCGTTCGGTGACGACTGTCATCGAGCGACTAATTTTTTCAGGCGCTCGTTCGTCTTGAGTTTTTCGAGGTAATACACATGACCAGTTGCTCCATTCCCTTGCCTGATGGCCGACGGTTGCTCGTCGATGGCGGCGAACACGCGCTCAGCCTGCTGGTCGACGATCAAACGCTGGGTCGAGCCGAGCGTCAGAACGATTCCTGGCGATTATCGGCTATCAATATGCCGCCGGCGGTCTGGGCGCTGGCCTACCAGGCGTTCGCCAGCGATCCGCTGTGCCAACGACTGGTGCTGAGAATGGATGAGTGTCCGGCGGAACTGCTGCACAGCGGCCTGCTCAACCGGGACTCGAGCGGTACCTGGCAAGTGGAGCGGGCGACGTTCTGGCAGTTACCGGCACCCTGGCGCCTCGGTCCGGCCAGCGAAGGCTATCCGCAACGCTTGCGCATAACCGACGGCAAGCGTCATCCGCTGCGTCCGCCAAAGCCTGGCGGTGAACTGTACCGGCGTTTCGATGTACGTCTAGGCAGTTGGATTTCGTTTCGTGCGCTGGATATCGACACCGACCTGGAACGCTTTAGCCGCTGGCAGAACCAGCCACGCGTCGCGGCGTTCTGGCAGGAGGAAGGTAGCCTCGAGCAGCATCGGCAGTACCTGGAAAAGGTCGCGGCCGATCCCCATACGCTGGCCCTTATAGGCTGCTTCGACGGCCAGCCGTTCGGCTACTTCGAGGCCTACTGGGCCAAGGAGGACCGCATCGCGCCGTTCTACTCGGCCGACGACTACGACCGGGGCATTCATATGCTGGTGGGGGAAGACGCGCACCGTGGCCCGCACAAGGTTGAAAGCTGGCTGCCGTCTCTGATTCATTACCTGCTGCTGGATGATCCGCGTACCCAACGCATCGTTGCTGAGCCGCGGGCCGACAACGCCCGGATGATCGAGCACATGCAGCGTCTGGGTTTCTGGCAGGAGAAAGAGTTCGATTTTCCGCACAAGCGCGCCGCGCTGATGGTGCAGAGTCGTGAACGCTTCTTCGAGCGATGCCGCTTGTGCTGAGTCGCACGCTCTGCGTTTACCGGGAGCGGCAATGATCGCCGCGCTCGCGCCCCTGTATATCGGCGAGTTCGCCAGCTACCGCGACGTCCTGACGACCCGGGACGACGCGCGCGCGTCGATACCCGCGCCCCTGTTGCTGCAACCGGCTCGGCTCGATGCGATCTTCCAGCGTTTCGACCCGCTGCATACCGGGCAAGACCGTCGTGCGCTGGCCTCGCAGTGGTCCAAATACTACTTGGTTCGCTTGATTCCGCCGGTTGTGGCCGCCGCCCTGGTGCTCGGTTGGCGTCTGCCGTTGGCTTTCGATGACGTCGAGGTGGTGCTGGACGAACAAGGTCTGCCGCACGCGTTCAAACTGCCCGCTGAGGGCGGTCCTTTCAGCACGCCGCCAAACGATCCGTTCCAGCGTTTCGGCGAGCTGATCGACGCGAATCTGCAGCCCTTCATCCAGGGGTTGGCATCGGAGGTGCGTCTGTCGCCCAAGGTGCTGTGGAGCAGCGCGGGCAATTATCTGGAGTGGTTTATTGGTGAGATGGCCAAGGCGCTACCGGGGGCGGTGCTGACCCATGGTCATGAGCTGCTGTCGAGCGAGCACCGCCCCGATGGCCGCCGCAATCCGCTGTTCCGGCCTGTTCGTTACGTGGAGGTCAGCCCGGCGTTGCGCCCGGATGGTCTCTGGCGTCAACGTCGGGTCTGTTGCATTCGGTATCGGCTGGAACATTTCGAGCATTGTGACAACTGTCCACTACTGGACCAGCCGCCAGCCTATGTGAGCGATCTGTAGCCACTCAGCGCTGGCGGGGCAGGGCGCAGTCTGGTGGCGGGCCGCTGCTCAATGCACGTAGCAGATCGGCGAGCCGTCCGCTGGATTGGCCAGCACACCCATGGAAATGCCGTAGATGCGCTCCAGGGTTTCGCCGTGCATGAGCTTGGTCGGGCTCCCTTGGGCCAGCAGTCGACCGCCGTGCAACGCCAGCAGGTCGTCGCAGTAGCGCGCAGCCATATTGATATCGTGCAACACCACCAGCACGCCGAGACCGAGCTGGCGGCTGAGATCCTGAACGCGCGACAGGACTTCCACCTGGTGGGCGATATCCAGCGCTGAAGTGGGCTCGTCCAGTAGCAGATAGCGGGTGTTCTGGGCCAGCAACATGGCCAGCCAGACACGTTGACGCTCGCCACCGGACAATTGATCCACCAGGCGCTCGGCGAAGGCGCTGGTGTCGGTCAGTTCGAGCGCACGTTCCACTTGGGCGCGATCTTCGCTGGTGAAGCGTCCGAGCGCGCCATGCCAGGGGTAGCGACCGAAACCCACCAGTTCCCGAACGGTCAGCCCATCGGTTTGTGGCAGCTGCTGCGGCAGGTAAGCGACCTGTTGGGCGAACTCGCGCTGGCTCCAGTCCGATAGGGCCTTGCCGTCGAGACGGATATGTCCGCTGCTGGGCAATTGCTGTCGGGCCAGCAGCTTGATCAGCGTGGACTTGCCGGAGCCGTTGTGACCGATCAGACCGACCATGCGTCCGGAGGGGATGCCTAGGCTCAGAGGGTGCAAGAGGGTGCGTTCAGGAATACTGAAGCTGACGCTTTCCAGTTCGAACATGGGTCCATCCACCGGATATTTTCGGGAAGCCGGATAGCCTAATTCAAATGCTAATGGTTATCAATTTTGGCGAAAGCTGCCTACATCGTTTTCCCGTGCTCCGTGAGTACCGTCTAGGGCCCATCCGCTTGGCGATGCTCAGGATTCCTTTCGCTCCATCTTCTTGAGGGCATGCCGGCAATGGATCAGCGTGTCGCGCACCATGAAGTTCACCAGCGTTGGCGAGACCCCCAGCTCAGCAGCGATCGCGCTCTGCGTTTTGCCCTGCAATCGGTACATCTCGAAGGCGTACCGGGTGCGTTCCGGTAGTTGTGCGAGGGCGTCGGAGAGTGCTTCCAGTGTCTGCCGGCTTTCGTGAAGGCCTTCCGGCGATGCCCCTGAGGCGCAGATATAGAGACCTTCTTCCTCACTGCCGCAATAGCGCTTTTCCAGGGCCTGACGTCGATAGCGGTCAATGGCCAGGTTGCGTACTACGCGCAGCAGGTAACTGATCTGGGAGTGGGGGCTGGGAACCGCGGCCGCACCGCGCAGCTTCAAATAGGCATCATGCACCACGTCTTCGGCGTGGCTGCGACACCCGAGAATGCGCGCCGCCGCGTTGATGAAGGTCTGCCTGTTCGTGACGAACATGTCATTCAGGGCCGGATGCTGCTCTGCTGAAATTGTTTTTGGCATGTGAAATTTCCTGTACGACGCGAAGGCGGACGTCCATATCGGTTGGACTTGTCCTGGGCAGTTGAGCGAACCGCCCGCTCAGCCTGGCCCACCTGTACTGGCTTGAAGGCGAGCAATCTAGTCCAAATGATAATACTTATCAATTCAGATCTTAGTTGCTTTCTGCTGAATGGCAGCGTTCGTCGGACTCTCGCTCGTGCTGCATGTTCCATTGTGTTGAGAATAAATCTCATACGCGAAGGCTAACTATTCCGCTCGCTCCTTCGTCTTCATCGGAAAGCGGCCAACAGGTGCTCTGCCACCGTGCCGCCCGATCAACCGCCCCGTACGGGGAGAAGGAGAGTACAGATGGCATTCGATCGCGAAGACGCGTTGTTCAAGGTTCTGGTCAACCACGAAGCGCAGTATTCCCTCTGGCCGGACTACAAGGCGGCGCCGGCCGGCTGGCAAGAGACCGGTCAACGCGGTAGCAAGGCTGAGTGCCTGGCCTACGTCGAGCGTGAGTGGACCGACATGCGGCCGCTGAGCCTGCGCCAGGCCATGGATGCACAAGCGGCGGGGCAGTAAACGATGGCCGCTCGCTTGCGTCTGTTCTGCCTGCCGTATTCCGGGGCCAGCGCAATGGTCTATGCACGTTGGCGCCGCTCTCTGCCTGAGTGGATCGAGGTGGTTCCGCTGGAGCTGCCCGGCCGTGGCCGGCGTTTCAACGAGCCGCTGCAGACCGACCTGCTCGGCCTGGCCGACCAACTTGCTGCTGAACTGGAAGAGCGCCTGGACCTGCCCTATGGGCTGTTTGGCCATAGCCTTGGTGGCCTGCTTGTTTTCGAATTGGCGCACGCAATCCGCCAACGCGGCCTTCCTGCGCCGCGAGCGCTGTTCGTATCGGCTGCGCCCGCGCCATCGCGCCGCGAAAACCATCTCGAGCTGGCGGTGGAGCAGAGCGATGCTCAGCTGCTGCAGCGTTTACACCGTCTTGGAGGTACTCCCGAGGCGGTGTTCGCTGACGAGGAGATGCTGCGTCTGACCCTGCCGGTGCTGCGCGCCGACTTCCTGCTATGCGGCCGTTACCGCTATTACCGCCGTGCACTGCTTGCTTGCCCGATCCATGTATTCGGTGGCAAGGCCGATCGGGTCTCGGTGGACGCGCTGGCTGCCTGGCAGGACGAAACCGCCGAAGGCTTCTCGCTGGAGATGCTCGAGGGGGATCACTTCTTCATCAATGCCTGCGAGGCGCGCCTGCTCGAGCTGATGCTCGGCAAGCTGCGCCAGGGCGGGCGTGATATCCAGGCCATCTGGGCCTGAACGGAGAGCTCGATGGAACTGTTTTCCATTCAACCTCTGGCTGAAGCACGTGGCGGGCTGCCGCTGCTGGTGCAGGCCGAGGACGAAGTCGACCTGTTAGAGGCCCAGGCTGAACTGCGCGGGCTGATCGATGAGCACCTCGAACGCTGCGGCGGGGTGCTGCTGCGCGGTTTTCGTGTTGGCGAGGCGGAGCGCTTCCGCGCATTCGCCGCTGGCTTCGGCGATCCGCTGCTCAATTACGAATTCGGCTCGACGCCGCGCAGCAACGTTACCGCCGGCGTCTATACGTCCACCGAATACCCGCCGCACCAGCACATTCCGCTGCACAACGAGCAGGCCTATACCCGCGAATGGCCGATGCGCATTTGGTTCTATTGCGTGCAGGCCGCGCAGAGCGGTGGCGAGACGCCCATCGCCGACAGCCGGGTGATCTACCGCCAGGTCGGCGAGGCGATCCGCCAGCGCTTCGCCGAGCGCGGGTTGATGTACGTGCGCAACTTCGGCAATGGCCTTGATGTGGCCTGGGAACAGGTATTCAACAGCGACGACCGCGCCGTGGTCGAGGCCTATTGCCGCGCCCATCGCATCGAGTGCGAGTGGAAGGACGACGGCGAGCTGCGTACCCGCCAACGCTGTCAGGCGGTGGCCCGCCATCCGCGCACCGGTGAGTGGGTGTGGTTCAACCAGGCGCACCTGTTTCATGTCTCCAACCTGCCGGAGGAGGTGCGCGAGAGTCTGCTGGAGATCGTCGACGAGGAAGACCTGCCGCGCAACGTCTACTACGGCGACGGCAGCCCCATCGAGGAATCCCTGCTCGACGACATCCGCGGTGTGCTGGCCGAGGCCACGGTGAGCTTTCCCTGGTACAGCGGCGACGTGCTGATGCTCGACAACATGCTCACCGCCCATGCCCGTGCGCCGTTCAGCGGCCCGCGCAAGGTCATCGTCGCCATGGCGCAAGGCCACGGTCTTGACCATCCCAAGGCCTGAGGGCTGCGATTTTCCAATTCCTCGGCGGGTGCCAGACACTCGCCGCGTTTCAAGGTGATGCCATGAATGATCGTTACGACGCTGCCGCCAACCTGCTCGAGGTGCTGTGCCAGCGCGCCGCCGAAACGCCACACGATATCGCCCTGCGCTTCATTGCCGAAGGGGTCGACGAACCGCTGACGTATCGCGCGCTGGACGAGCGCGCCCGGGATCTGGCCGTCTGGTTGCTACAGCATGGCCAGCCCGGCGACCGCGCCGTGTTGCTGTTGCACAGCAGCCCGGAATACGTGGCGGCCTTCTTCGCCTGCCTCTATGCCGGCATCATCGCGGTGCCGGCCTATCCGCCGGAATCGGTGCGCCCCCAGCACCTGGCGCGTTTGCGGGCGATCCTCGACGACGCCGAGCCCAGCCTGGTACTCACCGACTCCAGCCTTATCGACGCCCTGCGTCCGGCCTGCCAGCGGACCGGCGGTACCTCGCCGCAGCCGCTCGCGCTCGCGGTCGACCAGACGCCCACCGGCCTTGCGTCGGGATGGGGGATGCCGGAACTGAGCGATACGCACATTGCCTTCCTGCAATACACCTCCGGCTCGACCTCGACGCCCAAGGGCGTACAGGTCAGCCATGGCAACCTGCTGGCCAATGAGCGGTTGATCCGCCGTGGGCTGGACATGGGGGCAGATGACGTGATGGTCAGCTGGCTGCCGCTGTTTCATGACATGGGCCTGATCGGCGGCCTGCTGCAGCCGATCTACAGCGGTATTCCCTGTGTACTGATGTCGCCGCGCTACTTCCTCGAGCGTCCGCGGCGCTGGCTGGAGACGATTTCGCGTTATGGCGGCACGGTGAGCGGCGGCCCGGACTTCGCCTTCCGGCTGTGCTGCGAGCGCATCCGTGAGTCGGCGATGGACGGCCTCGACCTGAGCAGCTGGCGGCTGGCGTTCTCCGGTTCCGAACCGATCCGCCCCGATACCCTGGAGCGTTTCGCCAGCACCTTCGCCCCGGTGGGGTTCGATCCGAACGCGCTCTACGCGTCCTACGGCCTCGCCGAAGCGACCCTGTTCGTCGCCGGCGGACAGCGCGGCAAGGGCATCGGTCTGATGGCCGTGGATCCGACGGCGCTGGCCGCCAATCAAGGCCGTCCCGGCCAGGGCACCACCCTGGTCAGTTGCGGGCGTCCGCAACCGGGCCACGACGTGCAATTGGTCGACCCGGTCAGCGGTGAGACGGTGGCGCCGGGTGGCGTCGGTGAAATCTGGAGCAGCGGTCCGAGCGTGGCGCTGGGCTACTGGCGCAACCCCGAGGCCAGTGCACAGGTGTTCATCGAACGCGACGGCCGCACCTGGCTGCGCACCGGCGATCTGGGCTTCCTGCACAACGATGAGCTGTACGTGACCGGCCGGCTCAAGGACCTGATCATCGTCCGCGGCCAGAACCTTTACCCGCAGGATATTGAGCGCTGCGTGGAAGAGGAGGTGGACGTGGTGCGCAAGGGTCGCGTGTCCGCGTTCGCCGTTGAGCACAATGGTCGTGAAGGCATCGGCATCGCCGCCGAGGTCGGTCGCAGCGTGCGCAAGCTGGTGCCAGCCGCCACGCTGATCAAGGCGATCAGCGCCGCCCTGGCGGAAACCTTCCAGGAAGCGCCGCTGGTGGTGGCGTTGCTGGAGCCGGGCGCATTGCCGAAGACCTCAAGCGGCAAGTTGCAGCGCTCCGCCTGCCGGCACAAATTGGCTGACGGTACCCTCGATACCTATGCCGTACAGCGTGCCGGGGAGTCGTCGGTCGCTGATCCGGCGACTGTCATCCTGGCATCGCTGAATGAGGCCGAGCAGGCCATGGCCGCGCTCTGGTGCGAGGTGCTGCAGGTGCCGCAGGTCGCTCGCGACGACCACTTCTTCACGCTCGGCGGTGACTCGATCCGCGCCACCCAACTGCTGGCTCGCCTACGGGAACGCCACGGTCGCGCCGTGGACATGCGGCTGTTGTTCGAAGCGCCCGAACTGGGCGCGTTCGTCGCGGCCCTGGCCAGCCACGCGGCATCCGCTGAAGCACCGCGCAACGTGTCGCGCCTGGCGCGGGCGGATCTGTTGCCCCTGTCACCGGCCCAGCGCCGTCTGTGGTTCCTCTGGAAGCTGGAGCCGCACAGCCCGCTCTATCACATCGCCGGCAGCCTGACCCTGCTTGGCGAGCTGGATCGCCCCGCGTTGCGACAGGCATTCGCCGATCTGCTCGTGCGCCACGAAACCCTGCGCAGCCGATTCATCGAAGGCGCCGACGGTGAGGTCCAGCTGCGACTCGCCGAGCCCGGCGCGGTGCCCTTCAGCGAGATCGACCTGAGCGCCCAGCCGGATACCGCCGAGGCCGATGCGGCCTGTTTCGCCGCCGAGCCCTTCGATCTGGCCAGCGGCCCGCTACTGCGCCTGCGTTTGCAACGCATGGGTGAAGGCCGACAGACGCTGCTGCTATGCGTGCACCACATCGTCGCGGACGGGGCCTCGCTGAATCTGCTGCTGGAGGAATTCGCCGCCTGCTATGCGGCGCGCCTGCAAGACCGTTCCGCCACGCTGCCTGCGCTCGAGGTCCAGTACCTCGACATCGCCGCCGCTCAACAGCAGGCCCTGGATGCCGGGGAGGGCGCACGTCTGCTGGATTGGTGGCGTGCGCATCTGGGCGACGAGCATTCACCGCTGGAGCTGCCTTACGCCCTGGCCAGTACCCACAAGGCGGGGCGCCGCGCCGGTTTCGTCGAACAGCGCCTCGATGACAGCTTCGCTGCCGACCTGCGCGGCCTTGCCCAGCGTCATGGCGTCACCCTGGTCATGCTCCTGCTGGCCGCCTTCAACCTGCTGCTGCAGCGCTTCACCGGCCAGCACGACTTGCGCGTCGGGCTCACCCAGGCCGGCCGCGACCAGCTTGCCAGCGAGCGGCTGGTGGGCTTCTTTGTCAACCTGCTGGTGATGCGCTGTGACCTGTCGGCCAACCCGACCCTGGCCGGGCTGCTGCGCCAGGTACGTGACGGCTTGCTGGAGGCCCAGGCGCACCAGGGCCTGCCGTTCGAGCAACTGGTCGAAGCCTTGCAACCCGAACGTAGTCATGGCCGACATCCGTTGTGCCAAGTGGCCTATGACTACCAGGTGCGCACCGATCCGAGTCTGCCAGGCCTGGCCGTGGAAAGCCTGCGGCAGATCGACCTGGAAACGCCTTTCGACCTGGTCCTGCGCGTTCGTGAGAGTCGTGATGGCGTCGAGCTGAGCTTCTGTTACGCCGCCGAGCGGTATGCCGCCGAGGGCATGGCGCGCATGGCCGAGCAGTTCCTCGCGCTGCTGCGCGTTTTGCCGACCCAACCAGCCGAGTCGCCGCTGGAGGCCAGCGCCTGGCTCGATGCCGCGCTGTGGCGCGCCGATGCGCCGGTCCAGGACGCCACCTTCGAACCCCTGGCCGCGCGCATCGCCACCCAGGCTGCCGAGCGTCCTCAGGCAGTGGCGGTGCTGGATGATGAATGCGAGCTGAGTTTCGCCGAGCTGGACGCGCGCGCCAACCGCCTCGCCCAGGCGCTAGTGGCGGCCGGTGTCGGCCCGGAATCGCGAGTCGGCGTAGCCCTGCCGCGCGGGCTCGATATCCCGCTCGCACTGCTGGCCGTGATGAAGGCGGGCGGCGCCTACGTGCCACTGGATCTGGACTACCCGCACGAGCGCCTGAGCTGGCTGATGCAGGACGCCGGCATCGGCTGGCTGATCAGCCACGCCTCGCTGGCCGAGCGTTTACGCTCGACAGAGAACGTGCAGCGCCTGGATCTCGACCGCTTCGACTACGCCGGCTGGCCAGCCGAGTGCCCGCCGTCGCGGATCCATCCGGCCAATCTGGCGTACCTGATCTATACCTCCGGCTCTACCGGCCAGCCCAAGGGCGTGGCGGTAGCCCATGGCGAGATCGCCGCGCACTGCCGTGCCATCGGTCAGCGCTATGCCATGAGCCCGGCCGACCGCGAGCTGATCTTCATGTCCTTCGCCTTCGATGGTGCTCACGAGCGCTGGCTCACTGCGTTGTCCCATGGCGCCAGCTTGCTGGTGCGCGGCGAGGCGCTATGGACGCCGGAAGAAACCCTGGAACGCCTAAAGCGCCATCAGGTCACGGTCACCGCCTTGCCACCGGCCTATCTGCAGCAACTGGCCGAGCAGGCGGCGCGCCTCGGCCATGCGCCGAGCATGCGCATCTTCTGCTTCGGTGGTGATGCAGTGCCCGAAGCGGCTTTCGAGCTTGCACGACGCAGCCTTAAGGCCGAGCACCTGATCAACGGCTACGGGCCGACCGAAACGGTGGTGACGCCGTTGCTGTGGAAAGCCGATGCCACCGCGCGCTGCGGTGCAGCCTATGCACCCATCGGCGAGGCAGTCGGTGCCCGTGCGCTGTACGTGCTCGACGAACACATGCAGCCGCTGCCGCGCGGCGTGGCCGGCGAGCTGTACATCGGCGGTGAGATGCTGGCGCGCGGTTACCACCGGCGCCCAGGGATGACTGCCGAGCGCTTCGTCGCCTATCCGTTCGGCACGGCTGGAGGCCGTCTCTATCGCACCGGCGATCGAGTGCGTTGGCGTGAAGACGGGGTGATGGACTACCTCGGCCGGGTAGACCAGCAGGTGAAGATTCGTGGCTTTCGTATCGAGCCGGGCGAGATCGAAGCGCGCCTGCGCGCGCTGGACGGCGTACGCGAGGCGGCGGTGGTCTGCCGCGAAGGCGCGGGCGGCCGCCGGCTGGTGGCCTACGTGGCGCCGGTGCAGCCGATCGATGCGCTGAAGGCGGCGCTGCGTGAGCAGTTGCCGGAGTACATGGTGCCGGCGCAGATCCTCGGCCTGGAGCGCCTGCCGCTGAACGCCAACGGCAAGATCGACCGCAAGGCGCTGCCCGAGGTCGCGGAGGTAGCAGCCGACCACTATGTCGCGCCACGCGCTGGGCTGGAACATCAGCTCGCCGAATTGTGGGCCGGTTTGTTGGAGGTACCACGGATCAGCCGCGAGGACGACTTCTTCGAACTTGGCGGCCATTCGCTGTTGGCCACCCGGTTGGTGTCGCGGATTCGTCGTGACCTCAAACTGGATTGCCCGCTGCAGGTGATTTTCGAGGCGTCACGGCTGGATGCCTTCGCCACCCGTGTCGCTGCGCTCGGTAGCGGCGCAGGTCGGCCGCCGCTGCGTGCGCTGCCGCGCGACGGCGCCTTGCCGCTGTCGCCAGCGCAGAGCCGCCTGTGGTTCTTCTGGCAGATGGAGCCGCAAAGTGCGGCCTACAACGTGCCGGGTGCACTGCGCCTGCGTGGCGCGCTGGATGAAGCTGCATTGCGGCAGACCTTCGCTGCGCTGGTGGCGCGCCATGAAACCCTGCGCACTACCTTCGACGAGCGCGACGGCGAGCCGTGCCAGATCATCCATCCCCATGTGGAGCTGCCCCTGGCGCGCCTGGACCTGTCGACCCAGCCAGACGCAGAAGTTCAGACACGCCGTCTGGCAGAGGAGGAGGCCGCACGCCCGTTCGACCTGCGTGACGGTCCGCTGCTGCGCCTGACGTTGCTGCGCCTGGCCGACGAGGAACATGTGCTGCTGTTGACCCTGCACCACATCGTCTCCGACGGCTGGTCGATCCGCGTGCTGATGGATGAGTTCGCGGCGCTCTACCGTGCTGCCCTCGATGGCATCGAAGCACAGTTGCCGGTGCTGCCGGTGCAGTACGCCGACTACGCACAGTGGCAGCGGACCCTGCTCGCAGACGGAGAAGGCGAGCGCCAACTGGCCTGGTGGGTGGAGCAACTCGGCCGCGACAACCCGATACTCGCCCTGGCTACTGATCGCCAGCGTCCGGCCCAGCAGAGCTACCGGGGTGGCAGTCTCGGCTTCGAACTAGATGCCGAGCTCAGCGAGCGCCTCAAGGCCCTGGCGCGAAGCCAGGATGTCACCCTGTTCATGCTCTTGCTGAGCGCCTATGGCGTGCTGCTGCGCAGCTGGAGCGGGCAGGACGACCTGCGCGTCGCCGTGCCGGTCGCCAATCGCCAGCAACTGGAAACCGAAGGGCTGATCGGTTTCTTCGTCAACACGCAGGTTTTCCCCTGCCGGATCGACCCGCAGGCATCCTTCGCCGATCTGCTGGCTAGCCTCAAACCCCTGGCCCTCGGTGCCCAGGCGCACCAGGACCTGCCGTTCGAACAACTGGTCGAGGCCCTGCAACCCGAGCGCAGCCTGGCCTGGAACCCGCTGGCGCAGGTCAAGTTCAACTTCGGTTTCGATGTCAGTGCGCTCCCTGCTGCCGGCCCGCTGCGTCTGGAACTGTTTAGTGAGGAGCAGTACGGCGCGCGCTTCGATCTGGCCCTGGACATGGCCGAAGCCAGTGATGACGGCCGTCTGCGCGGTAGCTTCGTGTTTGCCCGGGATCTGTTCGACGCCAGTACCGTGGCACGCATCGCCGCCGTCTTCGTCTGGCAGCTCGAGCAGCTCTGTGCCCGGCCGTTCGAACCGCTCGCACGGCTGGCCCCGGCACCGGCCGAGGCACGTTCGGAACTGGCCGGAGAGCGTCGCCCATGGCCAGCCGCCGACGTTCTACGACTGTTTGCTCGCCAGCGCGATGCGCGCCCGGACGAGGCCGCGGTCGAGGCCTGGGATGGTCGCTACAGCTATGCCGAATTGGACGCCGCTGCCAACCGCCTGGCCCATGCGCTGCGAGCCGAGGGGCTCGGCCCTGGCGAGCGGGTCGCGTTGTGTGAGGCACGAGGCGCGCGCTGGGTGTTGATGCTGTTGGGTGTCCTCAAGAGCGGCGCCGCCTACGTACCGCTGGACCCGGCGCTGCCGGCCGCTCGCCTGCAGGGGCTGCTGGTCGAGAGCGGGGCGCGGCGCGTGCTGGTGGGAAATGCCGAAATCGCCGCGATCTTCGGTGATGCCGCGCTGCAGGTGGATGCCGATGGTCCACAGAACTTCCCGGCCCAGGCGCCGTCCCTTGTCATCGACCCGGCCAGCCCGGCCTACGTCATCTTCACTTCCGGCTCCAGCGGCCAGCCCAAGGGCGTGGTGGTCAGCCATGCGGCCCTGGCCAACTACGTCCAGGGTGTACTGACGCGCCTGGATGGCCAGCCCGGTGAAGGCTGGGCGATGGTGTCTTCGGTAGCGGCCGATCTCGGCCATACCAGCCTGTTCGGTGCCCTGTGCAGCGGTGGGCGGCTGTGCCTGGCGAGCGCTGATGAGGTGGGGGATGCCGAGCGTTTCGCGGCATTCATGCAAGGGCGCGCCGTGGATGTGCTGAAGGTTGTCCCGAGCCATCTCGCCGGCCTGCTGGCTGCTGCGCCGCAACCGGCCAGCGTGCTGCCGCGTCGCCTGCTGGTGGTCGGTGGCGAGGCCACCAGCGGGCCGCTGTTGGCCCGTCTGCGCGAGCTGACGCCGGCGCTGCGGGTGGTCAACCACTATGGCCCGAGCGAAACCACGGTCGGTGTGCTGACGCATGAATGGCGTGCAGGTGATGCACTACCGGACGGCAGCCTGACCATCGGTAGGCCGCTGCCGAATGTCCACGTGCGAGTCGTCGATTCCCAGCTCGCCAGCCTCCCGCTGGGCGTCCCTGGTGAACTGCTGATTGCCGGTGCCGGGCTGGCCGAGGGTTATCTCGGCCAGCCGGAGCTGACGACTGAGCGCTTCGTCGAGCTGGACGGCGAACGCCACTACCGCAGCGGTGACCGCGTCCGGCTGCGCGCCGACGGCGAAATCGAATTTCTGGGCCGTCTCGACGAGCAAGTGAAGATCCGCGGATACCGGGTCGAGCCTGCGGAGCTGGCCCAGGTCCTCAAGCGCTTGCCGGGCGTTCGTGATGCGCAGGTGTTGGCCGAACGTGAGGGCGACGGCCCGCTGCGCCTGCTGGCCTGGTGCGTGGCCGACGGTGACGCCGAGACGCTGCGCCAGGCCTTGGCCGCCGAGGTACCGGAATACTTGCTGCCAGCGCACCTGATGCTGCTGCCGGCGCTGCCGCTGACCGCCAATGGCAAGGTCGACCGCCAGGCGCTGCCGCGTCCGGGCGCTGCGACCGTGCACGACGAGCAACCGCTGAACGAGCTGGAAAGCCAGCTGGCGGCGATCTGGCAGGCCGTGCTCAAGGTCGAGCGAGTGGGCGCCGAGGATAACTTCTTCGAATTGGGCGGCGACTCGATTCTCAGCCTGCAGATCATCGCGCGCATCCGCAAACTGGGCTTCAAGCTCAGCCCCAAGCAGCTTTTCGAACGGCAGACCGTACGCCAGCTGGCGCAATGGCTGGAGGTCCGCGCCGTGCCGACGGCCGTTCCGACGACGGTCGTCGCGCCCGCCAACAGCGAAGCGCCGCTGGCACCGGTGCAGGCACGTTTCTTCGAGCGTGTGCCGGCGGCACTGCGTAACCACTGGAACCAGGCGGTGCTGCTGGAGCCACGGGAAAAGCTCGATCTCGACGTGCTGACTCGGGCCCTGCATGCCCTGCTGGAGCGCCATCCGTCGCTGCGTCTGCGCCAGGACGGCGATAGCCCGCGCCTGCGCATCGCCGAGCTCGGCGCGCTCGACTTGACCTTGCTCTGGCGCCGTCGTGCTGCCGACCAGCAGACGCTCGAACGCTTGTGCGACGAGGCCCAGCGTAGCCTCGATCTGCGCCAGGGTCCGCTGCTGCGCGCCATGCACGTCAGGCTGGAGCAGGGCGGCGAACGGCTGCTGCTGGCGATTCACCACCTCGCAGTGGATGGGGTGTCCTGGCGGGTGCTACTGGAAGACCTGCACAGCGTCTATCGAGCCGCCCGTTCCGACCAACCCATCGTGTTGGCGATCGAGGGTGACAGCCATGCCGTCTGGGCTGTCCGCCAGCAGGCGCTGGCGGCGAGCCCGGCGTTGGCCGCCGAGTTGCCATACTGGCAGGCGCAACTGGCGGATGCTCCGTGCTTCCCGCAAGCAGTGCCCGATGCGCCGACGACTTGGCGCGAAGCGGAGCAGCGGCACGTACAGCTGGACGTAGCCTCTACTGCCGAGCTGCTTGGCCCGGCCCTGGCTAATCAACGCCTGCGGATCAATGACCTGTTGCTAACGGCCTTAGGCCGCGCGCTGTGCGACTGGACCGGCGCGGACGAGGCGCTGCTCGAAGTGGAAGGTCACGGCCGCGATGCCTTCGACGAGGGCGAGCCGCTGGAACTGTCGCGCGCGGTCGGCTGGTTCACCAGCCTTTACCCGTTGCGCCTGCGTCCGACCGGCGAGCCCGGTACGGCGTTGCGTGCGGTGAAGGAAGCGCTGCGGGCGGTGCCGCGCGCCGGTATCGGCTATGGCGTGCTGCGCTACCTGAGTGACCATGCCGACGTTTTGAAAAGCGCTGGCCAGCCCCGTGTCACCTTCAACTACCTCGGCCAGTTCGATCAGCAGTTCGGCGCGGAGGCGACATTCCATCCCGCCAGCGAGTCCGCCGGCCGCAGCCAGTCGGACATTGCACCCCTGGGCAACTGGCTGGTGATCAACGGCCGCGTACTCGGCGGTCGTCTGAAACTGGAACTGACCTACAGCCGCGCCATGTTCGCTGGCGAGGCCATCGACGCGCTTGTTCAGGGCCTGGAGCAGTCGCTGCTCGGGCTGTTGGCCCACGTGAAGGAGGCCGAGCCGCGTCTTTCACCAAGCGACGTGCCATTGGCAGGGCTGGACCAGGCCGCGCTGGACAGCCTCGCGCTGCCCGTAACCAATCTGGATGACCTCTATCCGCTGTCGCCGATGCAGCAAGGGCTGCTGTTCCATGCCCTCGATGTGCCGGGCTCGGGCCTTTACATCAACCAGCTGCGGGTCGATCTGGACGGGCTCGATGCGTCGTGCTTTATCGCTGCTTGGCGACAAGTGATTGCCCGTCATGCCGCATTGCGCACCGGTTTCCTGGTAACCGAGGGCGGCGCACCCTTGCAGTTCGTGCTGCGCCAGGCCGAGTTGCCGGTACGCGAGCATGACTGGCGCGAGCGCGGCTTCGATCCGGCGGCAGCGGATGCCTTGGCCGATGCCGAGCGAGAGGAAGGGTTCGACCTGGCCGCGCCGCCGCTGCAGCGTGTGACTCTGGTGCGGCTGGGCGAGCACCGCTATCACCTGATCTGGACCTGCCATCATCTGATCGCCGACGGCTGGAGCAGCGCTCGGCAGATCGGCGAAGTACTCGCGCTTTACCGCGGCGAGTCGTTGCCGGCGCAGATTGGGCAGTACCGCGATTACATCGCATGGTTGCAGATTCAGAACGCCGATGCCGGCGAGCGCTTCTGGCGCGAGCGGCTGGCCGACTTCGAGGAGCCGACCCTGTTGGCCGGCGCGTTGAGTCAGGCAGCCGACGAGCCCGCGCGGGAGGTGAACAGCCGCTTGGATGCCAGCGCGACACGTCGCCTGCAACAGTTCGCCCAGGCCCAGCGAGTGACCCTCAATACACTGCTACAGGGGGCCTGGCTGTTGCTTTTGCAGCGCTACACGGGGCAGGCGCGACCCTGTTTCGGCGCCACCGTCGCTGGCCGCCCGGCCGGATTGCCGACGGCGGAAAGCCTGCTCGGGCTGTTCATCAACACCTTGCCCATCGTCCATCCGGTCGAGCCGGAGCAGGGTGTTGGCGACTGGCTACGCGATCTACAAGCGTTGAACCTGGATGCCCGCGAGTTCGAGCATAGCCCGCTGCACGATATCCAGCGCTGGGCTGGCAAGCCGGGGCAGGCGTTGTTCGACAGCATCCTGGTATTCGAGAACTTCCCCATGGATGCCGTCCTGGCGGGCGGCGGTGATGGCCTGAAAGTCCTGAGTCAGAAACCGCTGGAAAGCACTCACTTCGCTCTGGCCCTGGTGGCCAGCGCCGGCGAGTGTCTGGATGTGCGCTACGCCTACCGGGCAGACCGCCTGGCGGCGAGCCAGGTGGAGCGCGTGCGCGAGCACTTCGAGCGCTTGCTGCTGGCTCTGGCAGAGGACGCTGGCCGCCGTCTGGCCGAGTTGCCGATGCTGGCAGAGACCGAGCGCGAGCAACTGCTGCAGGGCTGGAATGCCACCGAAGCGGCGTTCCCTGATGCCGTTCAATTGCAAACGCTACTGGAACAACAGGCCGCGCGCCAGCCGGATGCCCTGGCGCTGCAATTCGGCGCACAGCGCCTGAGCTACCGCGAGCTGCACAGCCGTGCCAACCGCCTGGCACGCTGGCTACGCGGGCAGGGTGTGGGGCCGGATGTACTGGTAGGTGTGGCCGCCGAGCGTTCCGTCGAGCTGGTGGTGGCGCTCTTGGCCATCATTAAGGCCGGTGGCGCCTACGTGCCGATGGACCCGGATTACCCGCGCGAACGCCTGGAACACATGCTGGCCGATAGCGGCGTGACGCTGCTGCTGACCCAGGCACATCTGCGCGACACGCTGCCGGCCTCGAACGCCCGGCTGTTTTGCCTGGATAGCGATTGGTCGGACGTAGCGGCACTGGACGACAGCGACCTGCCAACCCTCGGCACGCCGCAAAACCTGGCCTACCTGATCTACACCTCGGGTTCGACCGGCAAGCCAAAAGGCGCCGGCAACAGCCACGCGGCGCTGATCAACCGCCTGCACTGGATGCAGAAGCAATACCGCCTGACTAAAAACGACCGGGTGCTGCAAAAGACCCCGTTCAGCTTCGACGTCTCGGTCTGGGAGTTCTTCTGGCCGTTGCTGACCGGTGCGGCGCTGGTGGTGGCCGAGCCTGGAGCGCATCGCGATCCCTTGGCGCTGCGCCAGGTGATCAACGCGGGCGAGGTCAGCGTGCTGCACTTCGTACCGTCGATGCTGCAGGCCTTCGTCGCCTCCGGCGAGCTGGAGCAGTGCTCGTCGCTCAAGCAGGTGATGTGCAGCGGCGAGGCGTTGCCCTACGAGCTGCAACAGCAATTCCGCCAGCGTCATCCGGCCAAGCTGCACAACCTCTACGGCCCGACCGAGGCGGCCATCGACGTCAGCTACTGGGCTTGCGAGGAGGAAAACCCGCGGCACATCGTTCCGATTGGCCGGCCCATCGACAACCTCAAGCTGTACATCCTCGACGCCTGGCTGGAGCCAGTGACGCCAGGTGTAGCCGGTGAGCTGTACATCGGCGGCGTGGGCTTGGCGCGGGGTTATCACGCCCGGCCGGGGCTGACCGCCGAGCGCTTCGTCGCCGATCCATTCAGCGAAGGCGGGCGGCTCTATCGCAGCGGCGACCTGGCGCGCTGGCGCGAGGACGGCGCCATCGAGTACGTCGGCCGCATCGACCATCAGGTGAAGATCCGCGGGCTGCGCATCGAACTGGGCGAGATCGAGGCCCGCTTGCAGGCCCATCCGCAGGTGGACGAAGCGGTGGTGGTGGCGCGTGACACGCCGCAGGGCAAGCAACTGGTGGGCTACGCCGTGGCGAGCTGCGACGGCGACCTGCTGCGCCAGGCACTGGCCGAGCAGTTGCCGGACTACATGGTGCCGACGCGCATTCTGGTGCTGGAGGCCATGCCGCTGTCGCCCAACGGCAAGCTGGACCGCAAGGCGCTGCCGGAACCGGAGTTCGGCTCCACGGCAGCGGGATACGTCGCCCCACGCAACGATCTGGAGCGTGAGCTGGCGGCGATCTGGGCGCAGGTGCTGCAGGTCGAGCGGGTCGGCATCACCGACGACTTCTTCGCGCTCGGTGGGCATTCGTTGCTGCTGACCCAGGTCGGCATGACGCTGCGCAACCGCCTGGGCGTCACGCTGCCGTTGCACCGCCTGTTCGAATTGAATTCCATCCAGGCGCTGGCCGCCCACCTGCAGGCGCAACAGGACAGCGCGCCGCCGGAGAACGCCGAACTGGACCTGATGGATGAGTTGCTGGGCGAGCTGGAGAACTTCTGATGACGATGCTAGATGCGCAAACCGAACAACTGCGCGTGATTGCCGAGCGCCTGGGCGCGCTCCCGGAAGAACGACAGCTGACCTTCCTGCGTCAGTTGCGGGAAAAGGGGGTGAGCCTGGAGCGCTTGCCCATCGGCCGCCAGCCCTGCGAACGCGCGCCGTTGTCGCCGGCGCAGAGCCGCCTGTGGTTCCTCTGGCAGATGGAGCCGGACAGCGCCGCCTATAACATCCCAGCGGCGGTTCGCCTGCGCGGCGTATTGGACCGTTCCGCCCTGCGTCGCGCCTTCGAGGCGCTGGTGGTACGGCATGAGAGCCTGCGCACGCTGTTTCGCGACGAGGGCGGTGAGCCGCTCCAGGTGATCCTGCCCTCGCTGCCGTTGGCGCTGGTCGAGAAGGATCTGTCGGCGCTGCCTCAGACTCAGCGTGAAGCCAGCGCCGGTGAGCACCTGGAGCAATCCGCCCGGCGCCCGTTCGACCTCGCCGAAGGCCCGCTGCTACGGCTCGACCTGCTGCGTCTGGACGCCGATCATCAAATCCTCCTGCTGACCCTGCATCACATTGTCTCCGATGGTTGGTCCATGGGCGTGCTGATCGACGAGTTCGCCAAACTCTACAGCGCCTTCGCCGAAGGTCGGGAGGCCGATCTCGCTCCGCTGCCGATCCAATACGCCGACCATGCCCGCTGGCAACGCTTGTGGATGGCGGCTGGCGAGGAGCAACGCCAGCTCGACTACTGGACCCGGCGCATCGGCGATCCGGCGCTGGTGTTGACCCTATCCAGCGATCGCCCGCGTCCGCCAGTGCAAAGCTACCGGGGCGCCGCGCAGAACTTCGAGCTACCGCTGCCGCTGGTGATCGGCCTGCGCAGCCTGGCACGCGGTCAGGGGGCGAGCCTGTTCATGGTGCTGCTGGCGGCGTTCGAAGTGCTGCTGATGCGCTACAGTGGCCAGCGCGAGTTGCGCGTCGGCGTGCCGGTGGCCAACCGGGGCCGCGCCGAGTGCGAGCGGTTGGTGGGCTTCTTCGTCAATACCCAAGTGTTGTGCAGCGAAATCGACGAGCACGCCTCGTTCGCCCAGTTGCTCGGCGAGGTGCGCCAGGCCGTGCTGGATGCCCAGGCGCATCAGGAGCTGCCCTTCGAGCGGCTGGTGGACGTGCTACAACCAGAACGTAGCCTGAGCCACAACCCGCTGTTTCAGGTGGCCTGCAACCATCTGCCGAGCGCCCGCGACGCGTTGCGCGAACTGCCCGGCGGCGAGGGCGGTCGGCTGACGCTGGAGAGCCTGACGCTGGACGTCGGCATCGCCAAATTCGACCTGATGTTGCAGACCGAGGAGGGCCGTGACGGGCAGGTGCGCGGTCAATTCGTGTACGCCACCGACCTGTTCGATGCGTCGACCATCGAGCGTCTCTGCGGACACTTTCTCAACCTGCTGCAAGCGTTGGTGGCCGATCCGCGGCAGCCGGTGGGGCAGTTGCCGATGCTGTCAGAGACCGAGCGCGAGCAACTGCTGCACGGCTGGAATGCCACCGAGGCGGCGTTCCCTGATGCCGTTCAATTGCAAACGCTACTGGAACAACAGGCCTCGCGTAGCCCGGATGCCCTGGCCTTGCAATTCGGCGCACAGCGCCTGAGCTACCGCGAGCTGCACAGCCGTGCCAACCGCCTGGCACGCTGGCTACGCGGGCAGGGTGTGGGGCCGGATGTACTGGTAGGTGTGGCCGCCGAGCGTTCCGTCGAGCTGGTGGTGGCGCTCTTGGCCATCATTAAGGCCGGTGGCGCCTACGTGCCGATGGACCCGGATTACCCCCGCGAACGCCTGGAGCACATGCTCGCCGACAGCGGCGTGACACTGCTGCTGACCCAGGCGCACCTGTGCGAGGCGTTGCCTGAGTCGAGTGCTCGACTGTTCTGCCTCGACTGCGACTGGCCGCAGGTGGAAGCGCTGGATGGCGGCGATCTGCCGACTCTCGGCACACCGCAGAACCTGGCCTACCTGATCTACACCTCCGGCTCCACCGGCAAGCCGAAGGGCGCCGGCAACAGCCACCAGGCCTTGATCAACCGTCTGCACTGGATGCAGAAGCAATACCGCCTGACTGAAAACGACCGGGTGCTGCAAAAGACCCCGTTCAGCTTCGACGTCTCGGTCTGGGAATTCTTTTGGCCGCTTACGACCGGCGCGGCGCTGGTGGTGGCCGAGCCAGGCGCGCACCGCGATCCGCTGGCCTTGCGTCAGGTGATCAACGAGGGCGACGTCAGCGTGCTGCACTTCGTGCCGTCGATGCTGCAGGCCTTCGTAGCCTCCGGTGAGCTGGAACAGTGCTCGTCGCTCAGGCAGGTGATGTGCAGCGGCGAGGCATTGCCCTACGAACTGCAACAGCAGTTCCGCCAGCGCCTCGCTGCCAAACTGCACAACCTCTACGGCCCCACCGAGGCGGCTATCGACGTCAGCTACTGGGCTTGCGAGGAGGAAAACGAGCGGCACATCGTGCCGATCGGTCGGCCCATCGACAACCTGCGCCTGTACATCCTCGACGCCTGGTTGGAGCCGGTACCGCAAGGCGTGGCCGGTGAGTTGTATATCGGTGGCGTGGGCTTGGCGCGGGGCTATCACGCCCGGCCGGGGCTGACCGCCGAGCGCTTCGTCGCCGATCCGTTCGGCGAAGGCGGGCGCCTCTATCGCACCGGTGACCTGGCGCGCTGGCGCGAGGACGGGGCCATCGAGTACGTCGGCCGCATCGACCATCAGGTGAAGATCCGCGGCCTGCGTATCGAGTTGGGCGAGATCGAGGCACGGCTGCAGTCTCATCCGCAGGTGGAAGAAGCGGTGGTGGTCGCGCGTGACACGTCGCAGGGCAAGCAGCTGGTGGGCTACGCCGTGGCGAGCTGTGACGGCGACCTGTTGCGCCAGGCCCTGGCCGAGCAAATGCCGGACTACATGGTGCCGGCGCGGATTCTGGTGCTTGAGGCCATGCCGCTATCGCCGAACGGCAAGCTGGACCGCAAGGCGCTGCCAGAACCCGACCTCAGCCAGCCGCAGGCCGATTACCAGGCCCCGGTGACGGCGCGCGAAGTATTGCTGGCGGATATCTGGCAGGGCGTGCTGGGTGTGCAGCGCGTCGGCCGCGAAGACAACTTCTTCGAGCTGGGCGGTGACTCCATCGTCTCCATCCAGGTAGTCAGCCGCGCCCGCCAGGCGGGATTGCAGCTCAGCCCCAAGGACATGTTCCAACATCAGACCCTGCGCACTCTGGCGGCGGTCGTGCGGGACGCCGCGGTGCAAGACGTGCAGGGGCCGGAGCAGGGTGAAACGCCGTTGCTGCCGATCCAACGGGCATTCCTCGCCACGCCCATGCCGCGCCGTGCTCATTGGAACCAGGCGCTGTTGCTGGAGCCCCGGGAAGCGCTCGATCCTCGGCGGTTGGCCGAAGCTTTGACGGCATTGGTCGCTCATCACGACGCCCTACGTCTGCGTTTCGCCGCCGACGGCCTTCACGCCGGGCATGCCGAGCAGCCGGATCCCGACCTGCTCTGGCTGCGTGAGGCGGCGGACGCCAGCGAGCTGCAAAGCCACTGTCACGCCGCTCAGACCAGCCTCGACCTGGCGCGTGGCCCGTTGCTGCGCGTCTTGCTGGTGACCATGGCCGACGGCAGCCAACGGCTGTTGCTGGCGATCCATCATCTGGTGGTCGATGGCGTGTCCTGGCGCATCCTGCTGGAAGATCTGCAGGCGCTCTACCGGAACCAGCCCTTGGCACCGCGCAGCAGTTCGTTCAAGCGCTGGGCGCAGCACCTGGGTGAATGGGGCGGCAGCGAGGAAATGGCGGCGGAACGAGCCTACTGGCGTGCTCAACTGGAGGGCCCCGCCGCGACGCTGCCCAATGCCCGCACTGACGTCCGCCTGGTCGAGCGGGAGGCGTATACGCTGCGTCTGGAACTGGACGAAGCCAACACCCGCGCATTGCTGCAACAGGCCCCGGCGGCCTACCGCACCCAGGTCAACGATCTGCTGCTCACGGCTCTTGCCCGCACGTTGTGCGCCTGGACCGGCGCCGACAGCGCCTCGCTGATGCTGGAAGGACACGGCCGAGAAACCCTGTCCGAGGACATCGACCTGAGCCGCACGGTGGGTTGGTTCACAAGCCTCTATCCGGTGCGTTTGCATGCCGGTGGCGAGCCAGCCGCGGCGATCAAGTCCGTCAAGGAACAGCTGCGCGCGGTTCCGCGGCGTGGTCTCGGCTACGGTTTGCTGCGTCATTTCGGCGAGGGCCTGGATGATCTGCACGAGCCGCGCGTGACCTTCAACTACCTCGGCCAGTTCGATGCCAGCTTCTCCGACGATGCACTGCTGCGGCCGGCCAACGAAAGTGCAGGGCCGAACCGCGATGGCGAGGCACCGCTGGGTAACTGGCTGAGCATCGATGGGCAGGTACTCGATGCCCGCCTGGGCCTGCGCTTCACCTTCAGCCGCGAGATGTTCGAGGTCGCGACAATCGAGCAATTGGCCGGCCGCTATCTTGACGAGCTGCGCGCATTGATCGCGCATTGCCTCGAAGGCGAGGCGGGCGGGGTGACGCCGTCGGACTTCCCGCTGGCCGGCATCGATCAGGCGCAGCTCGATGCGCTCGACTTGCCAGCGGTGCAGATCGAGGACCTCTATCCGCTGTCGCCGATGCAGCAAGGCATGCTGTTCCATGCCCTCGACAACCCGGGCTCAGGGCTCTACGTGAACCAGATCAGCGTGGCGGTGGAGCATCTCGACCCGTCGCGTCTGCAAGCCGCTTGGGCTCAGGTAGTGGCCCGCCACGAAACGCTGCGCAGCGGTTTCCTCTGGCAGGGCGGTTTGCGCCAGCCGCTGCAGGTGGTACACCGCCAGGTGCCGGCCGAAATACGGGTGATCGAGGAAGAGACGGACGTCGTCGCCTTCGCCGAACGCGACCGTGCCGAAGGCTTCGATCTCGCCCGGCCACCTTTGCAGCGCATGAGCCTGCTGGCGTTGGGCGATGGCCGCTGGCAACTGATCTGGACCATGCACCACCTGCTGACGGACGGTTGGAGCGGAGCGCAGCTGATCAAGGAGGTGCTGCAGGTCTATGCCGGCGAGTCCTTGCCGTCGCCGATCGCCCGCTACGCCGATTACATCGCCTGGCTACAGCGCCAGGATGCGGTCGCCGCCGAGGCCTTCTGGCGTGAGCAACTGGCCGGGCTGGATGAGCCAACACTGCTGGCAGATTGCTTGCCGCGTCCGGCGGAGGGCAGCGGCCATGGTGTCACCTACAGCCGCTACGACACGGCCGCCACCGAACGCCTGCGTGCCTTCGCCCGCCGCGAGCGGGTGACACTCAATACCCTGTTGCAGGCGGCCTGGCTACTGCTTCTACAGCGCTACACCGGCAAGCGCCGAGTGGCTTTCGGCGCCACGGTCGCCGGCCGGCCGACGAATCTGCCCGGTGCCGAGGGGTTGCTGGGGCTGTTCATCAATACCTTGCCGGTGGCCCAGGCGCCGGCGGCGCAGGCCGAACTCGGCGACTGGCTGCGCGAGCTGCAGGCATACAACGTCGAAGTCCGCGAGTACGAATACACGCCGCTGTACGACATTCAGCGCTGGGCCGGGCACAGTGGCCAGGCGCTGTTCGACAGCATCATCGTGTTCGAGAACTATCCGGTCGACGAGGCGCTCAAGCAAGGCGGCGGCACAGGCCCGCGCTTCGGCGAGCTGGTATCCAAGGATGTCACCAGCGTGCCGATGGACCTGGCGATACGGCTCGGTGATGGCCTGGAAATCGAGTACCAGTACCTGCGCAGTCACTTCACGGACGAGGCGGCGTTACGTATTCGCGCCAATCTGGAACAGATCCTTGCCTCGATGCTGGAGGGCGGCGACCGGCGCATCGCCGATCTGGCTTGCTTGAGTGTCGCCGAGCTGGACGCCCAGGCGCGCTTGCACGGCCACGCGCAGGCCGTTGAGGACTTCGAGCCGGTGCACCTGGCGATTGCCCGGCATAACCGCGAGCGACCGGAAGCGTGCGCGCTCATCAGTGAAGGCGTACGCCTCGATCGCAAGGCACTGGAGGAAGGCTCCAACCGCCTGGCGCGGCGCCTGATGGCGCTTGGGGTCGGCCCCGAGGTGCGTGTCGGTGTGGCCCTGCCGCGCGGTGTCGAGCTGCCCTTGGCGCTGCTCGCGGTGCTCAAGGCCGGCGGCGCCTATGTGCCGCTGGATGCCGACTACCCACGCGAGCGCCTGGCCTTCCAGATGCAGGATGCCGGCATCGCCCTGTTGCTTACCGACAGTCGTCTGCGCGACCGTTTGCCCCTGCCCGAGGGTGTCGCTTGCCTGGAGCTGGACGGGCTCGAGTTGTCCGGAGAGCACGCCGAACTTCCGCAGGTATCGTTGCAGCCGGGCAACCTGGCCTACCTCATCTACACCTCCGGTTCCACCGGCCAGCCCAAGGGCGTGGCGGTGGCCCATGGCGACATCGCCATGCATTGCCGTGCAATCGGCGAGCGCTACGGGATGGGCCCGAACGATCGCGAGCTGATCTTCATGTCGTTCGCCTTCGACGGTGCCCATGAACGCTGGCTAACCGCGCTTAGCCACGGCGGTAGCCTGCTGATCCGCGGCGATGCGCTGTGGGCACCGGACCAGACCCTGGAGCAACTGCGCGAGCATGCGGTGACCGTCGCCGCGTTTCCGCCAGTCTACCTTCAGCAATTGGCCGATCAGGCCGCGCGTGTCGGGCATGCCCCGAGCATGCGGATCTACTGCTTCGGCGGCGATGCGGTGGCTGAGGCGGCCTTCGAGCTGGCCCGTCACAACCTGCGTGCCGAACATCTGATCAACGGCTACGGGCCGACCGAGACCGTGGTCACGCCGTTGCTCTGGAAGGCTGATGCAACGACCCGCTGTGAAGCGACCTATGCCCCCATTGGCACGGCGGTCGGCTCGCGCCGGTTGTACATCCTCGACGAAGCGCTGCGCCCAGTGCCGTTGGGTGTGGCTGGCGAGCTGTACATCGGCGGCAGTGGCCTGGCGCGTGGCTACCACCAGCGTGCGGCGCTGACTGCCGAGCGTTTCGTCGCCGATCCATTCGGCGAGCCGGGTGGCCGCATGTACCGCACCGGTGACCTTGTGCGCGGTCGCTCAGACGGGGTCGTCGAGTATGTCGGGCGTATCGATCATCAGGTGAAGATCCGCGGCTTCCGTATCGAGCTGGGCGAGATCGAAGCCCGCCTGCAAGCCCATCCGCAGGTGCGGGAGGCCGTGGTGGTCGCCCGTGAAGGTGCGAGCGGCAAGCAGCTGATCGGCTACGTGGTCGGTGACGTCGATGGCGACACCTTGCGCAGCTATCTGCGCACGCAGCTGCCGGATTACATGGTGCCGGCCCAGATCCTGGCGTTGCAGTGCCTGCCGTTGTCTCCGGCCGGCAAAGTCGACCGCAAGGCGCTACCCGAACCGAGCTGGGAAGGGAGCGGCTATGTCGCGCCGCGCAACGACGCCGAGCGGATGCTGGCGGCGATCTGGGCGCAGGTGCTGCAGGTCGAGCGGGTCGGCATTCACGATAACTTCTTCGACCTGGGCGGTGATTCGATCCTCAGCTTGCAGGTGGTGTCCCAGGTGCGCCAGGGTGGCGATCCGGCGCTGGACATTCGCCTGCGTGATCTCCTCCAGTACCAGACCATCGCCGCGCTGCTGGAACGGCGCGACGCACAGCCCGCCCTCGCGGCCGAACAATTCACTGCATCGGCAGCGCAGGATGGCGACTGCTTCGGCCTGCTGCCGATCCAGCAATGGTTGTTCGAACAGGGCCTGCAAGAGGCCGACCATTTCAACCAGTCGGTGCTGCTGGCGTGCCGGCAGCCGCTGGACTGCGAACAGCTCGAAGCGGCGCTGCGCGCGGTCCTCGGTGAGCACGGCAGCTTGCGTCTGGCGTTCCAGCGGGGCGCGGACGGTCAGTGGCGCCAGCGTCTGCAAGGCATGGACGCGCTCCGGCTGGATGAGGATCCGCTGCTGTGGGTCCGGCCGGCGGCCGACCCCGCGGCGATGGTGGCCATCGCCAATCAGGCCCAGCGCAGCCTGTCCATCGCCGACGGACGCCTGTTTCGGGCGGTCTACAGCGAAATGGACGACGGTAGCCGACGTCTGCTGCTGGTGGCGCACCACCTGGGGGTGGATGGGGTGTCCTGGCGCATCCTGCTGGCGGAGCTGAAACAGACCTACCGGCGCCTGTGCGAAGGGCAGGCAGCGAGCTTTCCTGCACCGAGCTGCAGCTACCAGGCGTGGGCCGATGGCTTGCGCGGCTATGCCGGGCATCCCCGCCTGGCGGCGGAACTGCCTTACTGGCTGGCACAGACCGAGCCGGCCGGATTGGTCGATCTGCCTCGCGACAACCCGCGTGGGCACGCCCGGGTGGCCTATCGCGAGCAGGTGCAGTGGAGCCTTGCGCCGGAGCAGACCGAGCGACTGCTGAAGGTCGCCCCGGAGGCCTATCGGACGCAGATCAACGATTTGCTGCTGACCGCTCTGGGCCGCACACTGTGCCGCTGGAGCGACAGCGCCTCGGTGCTGGTCGGCATGGAAGGTCATGGTCGTGAGGACCTGTTCGATGATCTGGATCACAGCCGCACCCTGGGTTGGTTCACCAGCCTGTTCCCGCTGCGCCTGACACCGGGCGAGGGCGGTTACGCTGAAGCGATTCCGGCGGTCCGTGATCAGCTGCGCGCCTTGCCGCAGAGGGGCATCGGCTACGGCGTGCTGCGCTATCTGGGTGACGAGTCGACACGTCGACGCCTGGCGGAGCGGGCGCAGCCGCAGGTCATCTTCAACTATCTGGGGCAGTTCGATCAGGGCTTCGACGACCAGGCGCTGTTCGCGCCGGTGCAGGAAAGCGCCGGTGATGCCTACGCCGCCAGCGCGCCGCTGAATGCATGGCTGGAGATCGTTGGCCAGGTCTATGAGGGGCGATTGAGCCTGCGCTGTGTGTTCAGCCGACGCCTCTATCGCCGTTCGACCATCGAGCAGCTGATGGCCGGGCTGCAGGAAGAGCTGCAGGCGGTGATCGAGCATTGCTGTGCGACGCACGGTGAACGCCAGGAACAGGCGTGCCTGCCCGCATGAACCATTCATCAATCAACTATCCAGCGCTGGTCCGGCGACATGCCGGGCCGGCGATCCCTTGAGTGAGGTTGCAATGCTGCATCAGGAACTTTCCGCTTTTCTCGATATGGTCGACGAACGCCGCCAGAGTGGGCGTCCGGCCCTGCATGAGTTATCGGTCGAGCGGGCGCGAGAGGAATTCGAGGCCGCTTCGCAAGCCTTGAAGGCCGGTGCGCCTCGGATCCCAGTGGAGCAACTTGAGCTGGAACTCCCAGGGCGAACCCTGCCTGCGAGGTTGTACCGCCCGACGCCGCAAAGCTCGGCGCCGGTAGTGCTGTACTTCCATGGGGGTGGGTACGTGGTTGGCAGCCTGGAGTCCCACGACGGTTTGTGTCGGACCTTGGCCGAGGCCTGTGGCTGTACGGTGCTGGCGGTTGGCTACCGACTGGCGCCGGAGCATCCGCTTCCCGCCGCGCCTGATGATGCGCGGGCGGCCTGGGAATGGCTGCGGGTTCGGGCCGCTGGACTCGGCATTGATCCAACCCGGGTGGCGGTGGCTGGCGACAGCGCCGGCGCCACGCTGGCCAGCGTCCTGGCGGCGCAACTGGCGGCGGAGGGCGGCCCATTGCCCTGTGCGCAACTGCTGTTCTACCCGGCGGTGGATGCCCAGGATGGAAGCGAATCGCGCGAATTGTTTGCCGACGGTTACCTGCTGGAGAGCGCCACGCTGGAGTGGTTCTACCGACAATATGCACCGGAGCAGTCGCAGCGGTGTGACTGGCACTGCTCCCCGTTGTATGCAGGCGAACGGCTGCGCGGCAGCGCCGCGGCGTTATTGCTGATCGCCGAGTTCGATCCTCTGGTGGACGAGGGACTGGCCTATGCGAAGGCGTTGCAGGAACAGGGCGTGGATGTCGAGGTGACGCTTTGCCGAGGGTTGACCCACGACTTCCTGCGCATGTCCAGCCTACTGCCCGACGTGGCCGCGTACTTCCACCAGATCGCCCGCTTTCTTCGCGAGCGCTGGTGACGGGAAGAGCCAGGCTTGCACCTACGAAAGCGTCGGAATCATTGAACCTGTCATCGGGTAAGACCCGCCGCGTTCCGCGCCCCTTTCGCTGTCTTCTCAAACGGCGAGATGCCCCGTCAGGTTTGGATACGACGCTGGCTTACCTATATCCGGTCGTCGGATAGTCATCGTACAACCACTGGGCTATGATACAGATTACTTCGCTTCAATGAGATCGATGTGTCCATGGAAAACCAGAGCGCTCAACCACGCGTCCGCCGGAAGCACCGCAGTCTTGCACAGGAACTGGTCACGGAGCTGTCCCAGCAGATACGCGACGGCCTCATCAAGCGCGGAGACAAGCTGCCCACCGAGTCTGCAATCATGCAGGCGCAGGGTGTAAGCAGGACGGTGGTGCGCGAAGCGATCTCACGCTTACAGGCGTCCGGTCTGGTGGAAACGCGTCACGGCATCGGTACCTTCGTACTCGACACGCCCAGTACCACGGGTCTTCGCATCGACCCGGCAACCATCGGCACGTTGCGTGACGTATTGTCGATTCTCGAGCTACGTATCAGCCTTGAGGTCGAGTCAGCCGGGTTGGCGGCGATGCGTCGCACTCCAGAACAACTGGCGGCGATGCGCGCGTTCCTGGATTCGCTGCAGCAGAGCGCGGCACTGTCCAGCGAAGCCGCGGTTTCCGATTTCCAGTTCCACCTGCAGATTGCCGAGGCAACCGGCAATCGCTATTTCACCGACATCATGAATCACCTCGGCACAGCGATCATTCCGCGCAGTCGACTCAATTCGGCCCGCCTGGCGCACGATGACCAGCCGCACTATCAGCAACGCCTCGGCCGAGAGCATGAGCAGATCTACGACGCCATCGCTCGCCAGGATGCCGAATCCGCTCGCGCCGCGATGCGCCTGCACCTGACCAACAGCCGCGAGCGGCTGCGCCAGGCGCACGAAGAGGCTGAAACCGACAAGGTTGGGTGAACCTCAGCGCTGGTTCATGGCCATGCCGGCGACGCGTACCGCAGCAGAGGCTCGCAGTGCAGCGGCGCTATACCGGGCTCATGGATGAGTCCACCGGTAATCAGCTGCTCCTTCTAACGTCCAATACCGGCTTCTCTAGCGCCACTCGGCGGCTCAGCGTTCCGTCGTGTTAGCGAACGATCGCCGGTGTGCCAAGACGGTGATCCTCAACGGAATGACCGTCAGGCCGGTTGTCCTTTCGCCTCAATGCTTGCGGTACGCCAGTAGAACGATACCGCTGACGACGATCAGGCCACCCAGCACTTGCAAGGGCCCGAGCAATTGGTCGAGCACCAGCCAGCCCAGCAGCATGCCAGCGACCGGCTCCACATTCATTACCGGCGCATTGCGCGCGATATTCAGGCGCGGCATACAGATGAACAGCGTCGAGAACGCCGCCCCGTAGAGCAATATCAGGCACCCCAGGGCGATCCAGCCGGCGCTCGCGCTTGGCAGGCTCAGACCACCCGGTATCAGGCCGCTGGCGCCAAGCAGGGCGGAGCTGCTGAATACGACGACCAGCGTCAGCATGCTGCGCACCGAACCGGCCATCGTCGATAGCTTATGTTCGGTAACCCACAGCGCGATCGCAAACACCGCGGCCGCGGTCAGGCTGAATAATATGCCGGCGACCCACTGGCCGTCCGGCGCCTCGCTGCTGACCAAGCGTGCCGGGACGTCCAGTACCAGTACCAGGCCGAACAGGATCATGCCCATGATCGCCAGCGCCTGCCGGGTCGGTCTTGGGCCGCCTAGCAGCCAGGTGAGCAGCGCAAGCATGATGGGCGACAGATTCACCACCAACAGGGCCAGCGCCACGGGAATGCGAGCCACGGCTGAGTAGATACAGAAGCTCTGAACCGCGATCAGCAGGCCGAGCAGAATCTGCCAGCGCCAAGTGGCGCTGCTCAGGCGCAGGGATTCGCGCCGCCAGAAGACCAAGGTGCCTAAGGCAATCAGGGTAACGCCAGCGCGACAGAGCATGGCCAGCAGCAGTCCGGTGTCGTGATCGAAAGCAATCCGGGCGGCGATGTGATTGCCTGCGAACGAGCAGGCCAGGGTGGCCAGAACCAGTACGGCGATATGGCGTGGGAAGGGCGCAGCAGTTTGCATGGGGTCAGTCCTGTCCTGGGCGGAATCCGTTCCGTTCGGCCGTGTAGCCAGATGGCAGTGGTGGCTTTTTGATGGTTATGGGTGGCGAATTGTTCGTTGGCTTGCAAAGCAAAACGCCGCCCGGGTGGGCGGCGTCCTCGCTCGTGCGCTGAGGACTGTCAGAGCACCATGCTTGGCAACCAGAGCGAGATGGCCGGAATGTAGGTTACGGCTATCAGTACCAGCAGCAGCGCGGCATAGAAGGGCAGCAGCGCTTTGACCGTGTTCTCGATGGTCACTTTGCCGATTGCCGCGCCGACGAACAAGACAGCGCCTACCGGTGGGGTGATCAGACCGATCCCGAGATTGACCAGCATGATCATACCGAAGTGCACCGGGTCGACCCCGATGCCGGTAATCACAGGCATCAGAATCGGCGTGAGAATCAGGATCAGCGGCGCCATGTCCATCAGGGTGCCGAGTACCAGCAGCATCATGTTGATGCACATCAGAATCACGTAGCGATTATCCGACAGCGTCAGAAACATCGTGGTGATCTTCGAGGGAATCTGCATCAGCGTCATGATGTAGCCGAAGCTGGCGGCGAACGCGATCAGGATCATCACCACCGACAGCGTACGCACCGTCCGGTGCAGCAGCTTGGGCAGCTCACGCCACTTGTAGTCGCGGTAAATGAACATGGTCACGAAGAACGCCCAGACGACGGCAATCGAGGCGGATTCGGTCGCGGTGAATACCCCGGAAAGAATGCCGCCAAGGATGATGACCATGGTCATCAGGCCCCAGAGCGCTTCGACACAAATCTTCAGCGCCTGCTTGAGTGGAACGACCTCACCTTTGGGGTAATTGCGCACCCGAGCGAAGATCAGACACATGGTCATCATCACCGCGCTCAGCAGCAGTCCAGGGCCGATGCCGGCGATGAACAGCGATGAAATCGAGACTGTGCCGCCGGCTGCCAGCGAGAACAGCACCGAGTTATGGCTAGGTGGCGTCAGAAGTGCCTGGACCGAGCCACTGACCGTAACCGCGGTGGAAAATTCGCGCGGGTAGCCCTTCTTCTCCATTTCCGGAATCAGCACCGAACCCACCGAAGCGGTATCCGCCAAGGACGAGCCTGAGATGGCGCCGAAGAAGGTGGAGGCCATGATGTTGACCAGGGACAGACCACCGCGTACGAACCCAACCAGCACGGCAGCGAAAGCAACCAGCCTCCGCGACATGCCGCCTTCGGCCATGATGGCTCCTGCCAGCACGAAGAATGGGATCGCCAGCAAAGAGAATTTGTTGACGCCGCCCGCGACCTGAATCATCACCGCGTCGAACGGGATGTCGATCCACCAGGCGCCGATCAGTGCCGACAAGCCCAGCGCATAGGCGACCGGCATCCGTAGGAGGAACAGCACAGCGAAGCTGCCAAGTAGTATCAGCGCATCCATTACACCGCCTCCTTGCTGTCTTCGACCAGCTCGTAGTTGACCGCTCGTCGATGGCTCTGGTCACCGAAAATGATTCGTTCGAGCACGAACAGCAGCGTGATCGCGCCGCCAATTGGAATAGGGGAATAGGTGATACCAACGCGCAACGTCGGCAAGGTGCTCATGAATTGGTTCCAGGTGGCGATGCACAGCTTGACGCCCCAGATGGTCATGAACAGACAGATGATGGCCATCAGGATTTGCACCAGCAGTTCGACATGGCGGTGCAGATGTTCAGGCAGACGGTCGGTGAACATGGTCACCGCCATATGCGCTCCGGCTCGATAGCTCGCCGCAGCGCCAAGAAATGTAAAGATCACCATCAGCAGGATGGCCACCGGTTCAGGCCAGCCGCCACCGGAGCCCAGCACGTAGCGCGCGAAGATCCCCCAAGGGATGATCATGGACATGACCACGATGGCCAATCCCGCGACCCATACACAGGTCATGTAGATCGCGTCGTTGACGCGCAGCAGCGTGTTTTTCATCAGACTTCACCACAAGCGCGGTGACGGGCGCAGGCCCGCCACCGCGAGACTTTTCAGAGAGAACGAATTACTGGACGGCTTCGATACGCTTGATCAGCTCGGCGTAGGGTGCGCCGTACTTCTCGCGAACCGGGGCGGTCGCGTCGTAGAAGGGCTTCTTGTCCACCTCGATGAAGGTGACGCCTTCTTCCTTGAGCTTGGCTTCGCTGCTGGCGGTCTTCTCGTCCCACAGTTTGCGCTCTTCCATCTGCGCTTCCTTGGCGTACTTCTTGACGATTTCCTGCTGTTCCGGGGTGAGCTTGTTCCAGGTCGCCTTGGACATCACGATCGGCTCGGGGAGAATCAGGTGACCGGTCAGCGAATAGTTCTTCGCAGCACGGAAGTGGTTGTGCTCAAGCATGGTTGGCGGATTGTTTTCGGCGCCGTCAACCACGCCAGTTTGCAGGGCGCTGAAGATCTCACCGGTATTCATTGCAACGCCTTGTGCGCCCATGGCGTTCAGAGTGTCGATGAACAGGGGGTTGCCCATGACACGAATTTTCATCCCCTTGAGATCTTCCAGCTTGCGAACCGGCTCTTTGGTGTAGAGGTTACGCACACCGCCATCCATCCATGCCAGACCGACCATGTTGAATTCGGAGTTAGTGATCTTGTCGAGGATCTCCTGGCCGATTTCACCGTCGATGACCTTGCGCATATGTTCATGGTCACGGAACACGAAAGGCATGTTGAAGGCGTTGACATCCGGTACTACCGGACCGAGCGTGCCGAGGCTGACGCGGGTCATTTGCACCGCACCGATCTGGACCTGCTCCACCACTTCTTTTTCCGAGCCAAGCACGCCGCCGGAGAACATGCGGAACTTGAGTTCGCCGTTCGTGGCTTCTTCAATCTTCTGGCCCATGTGTTCCTGAGCCACGACCGTCGGGTAACCGGCTGGATGGATTTCAGCGATCTTCAATGTCATGGCCGCATGGGCCGCGCTGGACAAGCAGAAGGCGAAGGGGAGTGCAGCGATGAGCAACTTGCGTTTGAAGTTCATGTGGATCTCCATCTTGTTGTTGTTGGTGAGCAGCGTTGGAACTTCAAGGCCGGACAACCGCGAGCCGGTCCTTGCATGGGTGAATCATTGACGAAAGGGTGTTTCCTCCAGTCCGCAGACGCCGGGTTGCAGGGCGAACACGCCGCCCGCTAACGGCTGGTCGGAGAGATCGCCCCCCGGACGGATGGACGTGACGAACAGGGTGTCGAGGCCAGAGCCACCAAAGGCGCACATGGCTGGCTTCTTGACAGGTACTTGCAGCGAACGATCAAGACGGCCGTCCGGCGTGAAACGGTGGATCAGGCCGGCATCGTTGCCGCAGATCCAATAGCAGCCGTCGACGTCCACCGCAGCGCCATCTGGGCGACCGGCATATTGGGTCATGTCGACGAACAGACGGCGATTGCTCGGGGTGCCGCTGTCGATGTCGTAATCGAATGCCCAGATGCACTGCACGCTGGGGTGCGAGTCGGACAGATACATGGTTCGGCCGTCCGGGCTGAAGCCCAACCCGTTAGGCACGATGAAGTCGTTTATCTGTGCAGCGAGCGAACCGTCGCTGGCGGAACCATCAAAGCGGTACAGCGCGCCAGCCGGGATGCCAGCAGCCATATCCATGACCATAGTGCCAGCCCAGAAACGCCCCTGGCGGTCGCAGCGTCCATCGTTGAACCGCATACCGCGGTGACCGTGCTGCACATCGATGAGGCGAGTGGCGGCAAGCGTGCCGTCATCCTGCGGAGTGATGTCGAAGACGCCGTCTTCCATTCCGGCGATCCAGCGATTCGCAGCGCCATCGCGGCGCGCGATGCAGGCGACCATCTGCTCGCCAGTCCAGCGGGTCACCGAAGCGTCCGCTGCCGCCCAGCGCTGCAATTGGCGGTTGGGAATGTCGACCCAGTAGAGCGCCTGTTCGGAGGCGATCCACACCGGGCTCTCTCCGGTAGCGTTCCGGGCATCGACGATCAGTTCTGCTTGGTTTGCCATGGCGATTCTCTTGTTGTTTTTCGCGGCGTGGCGCAAGGCGATCAATCGTCGAAGGGACCTGCTTCGCAGAACGCACCGCCTTGGTAGATCAAGGCAGGATCGTTGGGGGCGTAGGGTGGTTGCGCTTCGACCTTGTCGCGGAATACTTCTGATGTGTCCTTGGGTGTGAAGCCAAGGTGCGCCGCCATGTGGTTGTCCCACCAGACATCCCGGTTCGCCGAGGCGCCATAAACGACGGTGTGACCAACATTGGGAGTGAACAGCGAACGTCCAATCAGATCGGTCAGGTCTCGATAGCTGAGCCAGGTGGCCATCATTCGACGATTGAGCGGTTCGGGGAAGGAAGAGCCGATGCGAATGCTGACGGTCTCGATGCCGTAGCGATCGAAATAGAAGCTCGCCATGTCCTCGCCGTAGGATTTGGACAGGCCGTAGTAGCTGTCTGGGCGGCGCGGGGCGTTAGCGTCGATGGTTTCGGTCTGCTTGTGAAAACCGATGACATGGTTGGAACTGGCAAAGATCACGCGCTTGATGCCGTGCTTGCGTGCGGCTTCGTAGATATGAAATACACCGCGGATGTTGGCTTCGAGAATCTCTTCGAAAGGCCGCTCGACAGAGACGCCGCCAAAATGCGCGATCGCATCGACACCCTCGCAAAGTGAGTGTACGGCTGCTTTATCGGAGAGATCGCAAGGCATCACCTCTTCATGCGGGCCGGTGGCAGGCTCCATAGAGGCAATATCGGAGAGACGAATAACAGTGGCATAGGGTCGAAGCGTTTCGCGTAGCACCTTGCCCAAACCTCCCGCCGCGCCAGTCAGCAGGAGGCGATTGAAGGGTGTGGGTGTGGTCGTCGTGCTTGTCATTATGGGCCTGCCCGTCGCTTATTGTTTTTGATGTCATCGGTTGTCGGATGACTTGAGCTGATTATTTCTGCGACCATCGAGCTTTGTCAACCGCGATTGCGATCTTCTTGCTGATGCCCAAAATGCTTGCCTTGCCTGGGAAAGCTCCGTTCGTTGCGCCTGAAAGTGGCTTGTTCTCTAGGCTTCATAGCCTTCAGAGGTGAATGCAAAGCATCACGCTAGCGGGCGCAGCGGGGCAATCACATACCACTAAAGTCGAGTAGGACTCCCGTATTGGAAAAGGATGAGCAAGTCGGTCGAACCCCGTGTAGTTGTATGATGACAGCGCCAGGAGTAAGGGTGTTCAGATGTGGGCTTCAGAGCCCGTTCCTCATCCCCATGAGGCGCCTCGACGATAGACAGTCATGAGCGACGGTAGACGGTCATGAGCAGAAAGTAGCCCGATGTTCGCCCGCCAGGCACGCCAACGCTGATCGAAGTGGCCAAGGTCGCGGGCGTTTCTCCAATCACCGTGTCGCGCGCTGGATCGGCCGAACGCGACGGGGGGCGTGGTGGTCTGCAGCTCCGACACCCTGGCTCAAGGTGTACTGGCGGAGGCAGCCAGTCGCGGTCTGGCCGTCCCTGCAGACCTGGCGCTGATGGGCTTTGGCGATCTGTCCAGCGCGGCGCACAGCCCCCCCGTTGACCACTGTACGGGTCGATGGGCCGAGGATTGGCCGAGCCATTGCCGAAGCGTTGCTGGCGCGCATTGCCGAGCCCGCTCAGGCTCACGATCCGTTGCGCCTGGATGTTGTCTTCGAGCTGATCGTGCGAGACCGCGCCTGATATTTTTAGGACTCGAATGATTGCGCAATCATCATAGGGTGAATCGGGCACTTCATTTTCGACGGTCTGACAGGTCTATGTGATTGTCTGGTCACAGCGGGCTCGGGTAGGTCGTCGGTTCCATCACCAGGAGGTTCCATGAACGACAACTGCGCGATCATCTATGCCGACGATGACCGTATCACCTGGCTACGTCTGCGCTCGGTGGCGCTGCCGCTGGCCCATCCTATAAGCGATGCGAAGGTACTCACCGGCCGGCAAAAGCCGATGACCGAAATCGCCATCCTGATCGCCGAAATCGAAACCCGCGACGGCCACCAGGGGCTGGGGTTCAGCTATTCCAAGCGCGCCGGCGGCGCGGGACAGTTCGCCCATGCCCTGGAGGTGGCGCCCAATCTGATCGGCGAGAATCCCAGCGATATCGCCAAACTATGGGACAAACTGTGCTGGGCGGGCGCATCGGTGGGGCGCAGCGGCCTGGCGACCCAGGCCATCGGCGCCTTCGACGTGGCGCTGTGGGATCTAAAGGCACGTCGCGCCGGACTGTCGCTGGCGCGTTTGCTGGGCGCGCAGCGCGATTCGGTACGCTGTTACAACACGTCTGGTGGCTTCCTGCATACGCCGCTGGATCAGTTGATGAAGAACACTGATTTGTCGCGCGAGAAGGGCATCGGCGGGATCAAGCTCAAGGTCGGCCAGCCGGATTGGGCGCTGGATCTGCATCGGGTCGGCACGGTACGCCAGCACCTGGGCGAAGCGTTTCCACTGATGGTCGATGCCAACCAGCAATGGGACCGACCGATGGCCCGTCGCATGTGTCGACGCCTGGAACCCTTCGATCTGATATGGATCGAGGAGCCGCTGGACTGCTACGACGCCGAGGGGCACGCCGAGCTGGTGCGCCAGTTCGATACGCCAATCGCAACGGGCGAGATGCTTACCAGCCCGGCCGAACACTGGGAGTTCATTCGTCAGCGTGCTGCCGATTTCCTGATGCCTGACGCCCCGCGCGTCGGCGGCATCACGCCCTATCTGCGGGTGCAGACCCTGGCGGAACAGGCCGGCATGACATTAGCGCCGCACTTCGCCATGGAGCTGCACGTGCATCTTGCGGCGACCCACATTCGTGAACCCTGGGTCGAGCACTTCGAATGGCTGGAACCGTTGTTCGAGGAACGACTGGAAATTCGCGATGGGCGGATGCTGGTGCCGAATCGACCCGGTCTGGGCTTGAGTCTGAGCGAACGGGTGGCTGGCTGGACCGCGCAGCAGGCCGAGGTGGGTCAGCGCGCCTGAGCGGGCTCGCTGGCCGCATGACGCACTGCTTCGCGAAGCGCGGCGACGGCCGGGTTGTCGTTATCGTCGCGCCAGACCAGATGTAGCTCGCTGTGTACGCCTATCGGAAGGTCGAGCGTGCGCCAACGCACTCGCTCGAAGCTCACCGCACTGGCGCTGCGCGGCACCAGTGCCAGGCCCATGCCGACGTTCACCAGGGACAGGATGGTCAATGTGTTGCTGAGTGACTGGACATAGTCCGGTTGCACGCCGGTGGAGCGGAACATGCCGGTGAGCAGCTCATTGAACGGCTGCCAGGCGGCATGCGAATAAAGGATGAACGGCTGGCCGTGCAATGCCGCCAGTTCAAGCGGCTCGAGTCGTGCCAGCGAATGCTCGTCGTGCACGGCCAGGACGAAGGGCTCGCGCACCAGACGCTCGCTGACAAGGCCCGGATCGTTCAGAGACGCACGCACGATGGCCAGGTCGATGCGCCGCGTGCGCAGGGCCTGCAGTTGCTCGAAGGTGGTCATCTCCTGTAGCGCGATCTGTACACCGGGGCGGTCGCGCCTGGCCTGTGCCACCACCCGAGGCAAAAAATCGTAAACCGCGCTGGCGACGAAGCCGATGCTCACTGTCCCGCTTTCGCCCAGCGCAATCAGTCGCGCAGTCTGTGCCGCCCGGTGGGCCTGCTCAAGCAGCGCCTGGGCTTCGACGAAGAAGGCACGACCCGCGGCCGTCAACGCCACCGCACGGGTACTGCGGGTGAACAAGACGACGCCCAGTTGATGCTCCAACAGCTGGATCTGCCGGCTCAGTGGCGGCTGGGTCATGTGCAGGCGCTCAGCGGCGCGACGAAAATTCAACTCCGTCGCCAGAGCGGTAAAGCATCGCAGTTGCGCCAGATCAAACATTGATGCATTTCCGGTATCAATCAAGAGGGTGATTAGATTAGCTCTGCATCAATCGCAACGTCCATCATGCTTTCCATACATCGTCGCGACCATGAAGGTGGACATGAAAACGTACATTTCCGATCGCATTACCTGGGTCGGTCTGCGCTCGGTGGAGCTGCCACTGGCGCACGCTGTCAGCGATGCCAAAGTGGCGACCGGTCGGCAAGCCGCATTGGCCTCGGTCAGTCTGTTGTTTGCCGAGATCGAAACCGAACAGGGGCACGCCGGCCTGGGATTCAGCTACAGCCTGCGCACCGGCGGGCCGGCGCAATATGCCCACGCTCAGGAACTCGCACCCTTGCTGATCGGAGAAGATCCCAACGACATCGCCCGACTCTGGAGCAAGCAGGCGTGGGCAAGTGCTTCGGTAGGGCGGGGCGGTGTCGCGGCGCAGGCCATAGCTGCGATCGACATCGCCTTGTGGGACCTCAAGGCACGGCGCGCAGAGCTACCGCTATCCAAACTGCTGGGTGCGCAGCGCGGCTCGGTGCGCTGCTACAACACCTCGGGCGGCTATCTGCAGGCCTCGATCGAAGAGCTCATCGACAAGGCGACGCAGTCTCGCGAGCGCGGCATTGGCGGCGTGAAGATAAAGGTCGGGCAGCCGGATAGCCGCCTCGATCTGCAGCGGGTTGATGCCTTGCGCAAACATCTCGGCGACCAGGTGCCACTGATGGTGGATGTCAATCAACAATGGGATCGCATCACCGCATTACGTGTGGGGCGAGCGCTGGAGCAGTATCAGTTGGAATGGATCGAGGAACCGCTCGATGCGCATGACGTTGCGGGGCACGCCGCTTTGGCCGCGCAACTGGATACGCCCATCGGTACCGGCGAGATGCTCACCAGCGCAGCAGAAGCTTTGGGCTATGTCGACACCGGCGCGGTCGATATGATCATGCACGACGCGCCTCGCATGGGCGGTATCACGCCGTTTCTCAAGGTCGCCCAGGCAGCCGAACAACGCGGCATGATCATGGCGCCGCATTTCGTCATGGAAATCCATTTGCATCTTGCGGCTGCCTACGAGCATCAGGCCTGGGTCGAGCACTTCGAATGGTTGGAACCGGCCTTCAACGAGCGACTGGAAATACGCGACGGCCACATGATCGTGCCAGACCGGCCAGGCCTGGGCCTCAGCCTGCACGAGCGCGTAGCTGACTGGACGTTGGCAAAGATCGAAATGGGTAAGCGTGGCTGAGCAAAAAAACCGCGCCAAGGCGCGGTTCTATGCCCGGCGGCACCGCTTGCGCGGCACCGCTTGCGCGGTGCCGCACGCTCAAGCGCGCTGCAGTTTTTCCACTGCGCTTTTACGACCGCGCAATGCGCTGAACAGATGCCAGAGCACCGACAGCAGGGCCAGCGCCAGGAAGGCCGCCGAGATGGGATTGGTGAGGAAACCCATGAAGTTGCCGTCCGAGAGCATCAGGCCGCGCCGCAGATTGGTTTCGGCCATCGGCCCGAGAATGAAGCCGATGATGAACGGCGCCGCGGGCATTCCGCCTTTGACGAAGCCATAGCCGATCAGGCCGAACAACAGAATGGTCCAGACATCGAACACCCGGCTGCTCAGACCGAACGCACCCACCACGCACAGCACCAGGATGATCGGCAGCAGAATGTGCTTGGGTACCGCCAGCAGTTTGATGAAGATCCGCAGCCCATAGAACTCCAGTACCAGCATCATTACGGAGGCCAGGATGAGGGCGGCGAAGATGGTGTAGACCAGCGCGCCCTGGGTAATGAACAGCAAGGGGCCCGGCTGGATGCCGTGAATCATGAAGCCACCGAGCAGGATCGCGGTCACGGTATCGCCCGGAATGCCGAGTGTCATCAGCGGGATCATGGCGCTGCCGATGCCGGCGTTGTTGGCCGTCTCGCTGGCGACCACGCCCTCGACCGCGCCCTTGCCGAATCGCTCGGGATGCTTGGAGCGCTTCTTGGCAATGATGTAGGAGACGATGTTCGAGGTGCCGGCCCCGATGCCCGGCAATATCCCGATCCCGATGCCGATCAGCGAGGAGCGAAACGCATTGGGAATCTGCCCGAAGAACTCCTTTATGGAGAAACCGAAGCCTTTGACGCCCTTCATGCTGACGGACGCGATCTTGCTCTTGTGCGCGGCGCGGCCCGTTTCGGCAATCTTGATCACTTCGGCCACGGCGAACATACCGATCATCACCGTCAGCATCGCGAAACCGCCGTTGAGGTTGGGCGAGTCGAAGGTGAAGCGGCGGATGGCATCGACCGGAGCGATGCCTACGGTGGAAAACGCGAAGCCCAGGGTGCCGGCGTAGATGCCCTTGAGCAGCGAGCCGGTGGACAGCGTGGCGATCAGCGTCAGCGAGAAGATCGCAATGGCGAAATACTCGTGAGGGCCGAAACGCAGAGCGATCTTCGCCAGCGAGGGGGCGATGGACATCAGCGCGACGATACTGAAGACGGTGCCGATGAAGGAGAACACCACGCCGACCCCAAGGGCCTTCAGACCTTCGCCTTTTTCCATCATCGGCCCGCCGTCGAAGGTCGTGGCGATGGAGGCTGGCGTACCGGGAATTTTCAGCAGAATCGCCGAAATCAGACCCCCGGATGTCGCGCCGATGAACAGGGCCACTAGCAGCGATAGGCCGGCCGCCGGGCCCATGGTGTAGGTCAGCGGCAGGCACAGGGCGATTGCCATGGTCGCCGAAAGCCCCGGAACTGCACCAAAGACAATGCCAACGGCGACTCCAAGGGTAATCAGGATGAAGATATAGGGAGAGAAAACCGCACCGAAACCGGCCTGCAGAAGCTCGAACATGGCCGCCTCCTAGAATTTCAGAAAGCCGGTCGGGAGCATCAGATCGAAGCCCTGCCGGAAGGTGAAGAAGATCACTGCGGAGGTCACAACCGCGATGACGACATAGGCGATGTGGTTGATCTTCTGTTCGCGAGGCGTGATCACGATGAACTGCGCATACAGATAAAGCACGGTCATGATTGGAAAGCCGACTTTCTGCAGCAGCGCGACGTATACGGCGATCAGGCCTAGCGTCTTGAAAACCGTCGGGTAGTCAGGTGGCGTTCCGGTAGATGGGTCAGCTGCCGCATCGGGATCAGCCGAAGGTTGCGTCGCCCTGGTTGCAGTCAGCAGTTGCAACACGCCCAGCAGGCAGAGCCCGACGGACAGTACATAAGGAACGGTTGATGCGTCGATGAAACCTTTGCGCGGAAGATTGATTGTCAGGAACAGGTAGAACAGGCCGGCGCCCAGCATCAGGGCTCCGACCAGTAACTCCTTTCTCTTGTAGGTATCCATGGGGCTGCTCTCGATTCAGAAGAAAGGCTGCCGGGCGCAGCGAGCGCGCCCGGCATCGGGTCGCAGGCTTACTTGCTCTGGCGCAGATCGTCCTTGTATTCCATGAACTGCTCACGGGTGTTCTTCAAGCGGTCGATGGACGCGTCGGTACCGAAGTAGCTGACCGGTTGCTTGAACGTCTTGCGCAGCTCTTCCTCGTATTCAGGCGTCTCGGTGATCTGCTTCACGATGCCGGCCATTTTTTCGATGATGGCCGGATCGGTGCCGTCCGGGAACGCGACGACATAGGGCTTCTCCATGACGAAGTCGACGCCTTGTTCCTTGAAGGTCGGCACATCGCCCAGCAGCGGGTTGCGCTCGTCGTTGGGCTGGCCCAGGGCGACCATCTCACCGCTCGTTACGTAGTCCTGTACCGAACCGTAGCTGATCGCGGCGAGGTCGATACGGTTACCCAGCAGGGCGACGACCTTTTCCGACACCGTGCCGGCGTCGACCATCTTCAGCTTGGTATCGGTCAGACCTTCGAACATCAGGCCTTGCAGGTGCGAGTAGCTGCCCATCTCGGTGCCGTAGGTCACGCTGCTTGGCTCTGCCTTGGACTTAGAGATCAGGTCTTCCAGTGATTTCAGGCCTGAGCTTTTCGAGGCGACGAATACGGTGCCCTTGTCGACGCCCGCGATGCAGCAGATGTCGAATGCGTCCAGGCTGTCCTTGGTCAGGCCTGCGACTTCGTTGACGATCAACTGGCCCGTGTGGGTGAAGAGAATGGTATTGCCGTCCGGGTCGGCCTGCTTGACCTGCTCGGCAGCCAAGGTGCCGCCGCCGCCCGCGACGTTGGTGATGACCATCGCTTCGCCGGTGATCTTGGTGAAGTATTTGGCCATGGTGCGGGCATTGAAGTCGGTGTCGCCGCCGGCATTGGCGATGACCACGACCTGCACAGGACGCGTCGGCCATTCGGTTTCGGCGGCATAGGCGCCGCTGACTGCGGTTGCAAGCAGGGCGGAAACGAGGGAGGCGCTGATAGCTTTTTTCATTGTTGGGTCTCTCCGTGGTTGGGGTTGCGGCGCTTCGTTTGTATCTTTTCTGGTTATTGACGCCCCAGGCTTGGCTGCTTGGGATCGTATTTCCAGCCAGGCACCAGATACTGCATGGCCATGGCATCGTCTCGGACGCCGGTGGCGACCTTGTTATAGAGCTCGTGCGCGGCAGCGATTCGATCCATGTCCGGTTCGATGCCGAGTCCCGGCTTGTCTGGCACTTGCACCGCGCCACCGACAATCTGCAGCGGTTCGCGGGTCAGGCGCTCCTGGCCTTCTTGCCAGATCCAGTGGGTGTCGATGGCGGTGATGTTGCCCGGCGCTGCAGCCGCGGCGTGGGTGAACATCGCCAGCGAGACGTCGAAGTGATTGTTCGAATGCGAACCCCAGGTCAGGCCGAACTGCTCGCACATCTGCGCCAGTCGAACCGAGCCCTGCATGGTCCAGAAATGTGGATCGGCCAGCGGGATGTCGACTGCTTCGAGGCGCAGCGAATGGCCCATCTGCCGCCAGTCGGTGGCGACCATGTTGGTGGCGGTGGGAATGCCCGTTGCGCGCTTGAACTCGGCCATGATCTCGCGACCGGAGTAGCCGTTTTCGGGACCGCAGGGATCTTCGGCGTAGGACAGGATGTGGCCCTGGCCTTTGCACAGCTCGATGGCTTCGGCCAGGGACCAGGCGCCGTTTGGATCGAGCGTGACACGTGAGTCCGGAAAGCGCGCCTTGATGCCTGCAATCGCCTGCATCTCTTCGCTGCCGCGCATCACGCCGCCTTTGAGTTTGAAGTCCTTGAAGCCATAGCGCGCCGTGGCGGCTTCGGCAAGCCGGACGATGGAGGCTGGGGTGACCGCCTCCTGATGGCGAAGGTGGTACCACTCGTCGGCCGAACCGCTGCCGGCCAGATAAGGCAGGTCGGTGCGGGTGCGATCACCTATATAGAAGAGGTACGCCAGCATCGGCACACTGTCACGCTGCTGGCCGCTGCCGAGCAATTCTGCGACAGGCACGTTGAGATGCTGTCCGAGCAGGTCGAGGAGGGCGGCTTCGACCGCGGTGATGACATTATCCAGTCGCAGGTTGATCTCGTGTGGCTGTTTGAGTACCGCGGCTTCGGCTTCGGAGGTCACCTCATGTTGGGTGGCCTGCGGCCCTTTCGCCGAGCCGCCCGCAATAGCCTGGCGCAGGGCGTTGAGCACGCGGTTGTAGCGGCCGACCTGCTGCCCCACGACGAGCCCTTTGGTGCGCTCCAGCGCTTGACGGATGCCTTCGCCGCCGGGGACTTCGCCGATCCCCTTGTGCCCGGCGCTGTCTTCAAGCACCACGAGGTTGCGAGTGAAATAGGGCGCATGCGCACCGCAAAGGTTCAGCAGCATGCTGTCGTAGCCCGCCACGGGGATGACCTGCATCCTGGTCACGATAGGGGTATTGGCTTTGAGGTCTGACATCGAGTCGCGGGCTCCTGATTGTTCTTGTGAGCTCAATGATTGGATAGGGAGGGTGGCGCTATCAGCCAAGCCCTCGCGTACAGCTGTCTGACCGTGAACGATTCGCGGCCGGCGCGCTCGCCAGGCTGTAATGGTTATCGGAACGACTTGCCCGCTGAGGCAAGACAGCGGTGGAGATGTGGGCAACAGGCCTGGGCGCTGCAGAGGAGAAATGCGCGGAATGAGACATGGCTTTTTAAGCTCTGTTTGTTTTGTCATACGTTGTCGTATGACTTGGTTCGATTTTTATCAGCGCCGATGGTGGTTGTCAAATGACGGAAACATAAAAATTGTTCTGTGTGACTGCTCGGTCGACGCCAGGTTTCGCCTCCTTCAGGATCTGGTGTTCTTTTTCAGAATAGAAGAAATGCCGCGAATCCCGCCTATCGCGATGACTCGGGGGAGTTGGCCATATTCAGAGGGAGCGAACGAGGAGAAGAAGAAAATCGTCAAAACCGGTAGCGTGTTTTAGAGTTGTACGATAACGTATCTCAAGGCTGCGGCCCCTTCCTCAAATACCGATAGCTTCACAGGATGCTCAAACAATGAACCCACAAGAACTGAAGGCCATCCTCTCTTCTGGTCTGCTCTCTTTTCCTGTTACCGATTTTGACCAGCAAGGCGACTTCAATCGCGCCGGGTATATCAAGCGACTGGAGTGGCTGGCACCTTATGGCGCGACTGCCTTGTTCGCGGCCGGCGGCACAGGCGAGTTCTTCTCGCTGACCCCACAGGAGTATCCGGACATCATCAAGACCGCGGTTGATACCTGTGCCGGTCAGGTGCCGATCCTCGCTGGCGTTGGCGGTCCTACCCGTCAGGCCATTGCCTATGCGCAGGAAGCTGAGCGCCTTGGCGCGAAGGGTCTGCTGCTGCTGCCGCATTACCTGACCGAAGCCAGCCAGGAAGGTGTTGCGCGTCATGTGGAAGAGGTCTGTAAGTCGGTCAACATCGGCGTCGTGGTTTATAACCGCAACGTGTGCCGTCTGACCGCGCCGCTGCTAGAGCAACTGGCCGAGCGTTGCCCGAACCTTGTGGGCTATAAGGATGGCCTCGGTGACATCGAGCTGATGGTCTCCATTCGCCGTCGCTTGGGCGATCGCCTGACTTATCTTGGCGGTCTGCCTACCGCAGAAGTCTATGCCGCCGCCTATAAGGCACTCGGCGTACCGGTTTATTCCTCCGCGGTGTTCAACTTCGTTCCGAAGTTGGCAATGGACTTCTACGGCGCTATCTCCCGTGACGATCATGAAACCGTCGGTAAGCTGATCGATGATTTCTTCCTGCCGTATCTCGACATCCGCAATAAGTGCAAAGGCTACGCGGTCAGCATCGTCAAGGCGGGCGCGAAGATTTCCGGTTACGACGCAGGTCCCGTGCGCGCACCACTGACCGATCTGCGCCCGGACGAGTACGAAGCGCTCGCCGCACTGATCGCGAAGCAGGGCGCTCAATAAAGGCCCGCCCGCTCTATCACTCGCCCCACCCGCCGCTTCAGATGCCCGTCATCATAGTCAGGGCATCGGCGGCGGACCTCACGAAGGAGAGTTCCGTGGCAGAAGCAAAGCGTTATGACAACTACATCGATGGCCAATGGGTAGCAGGCAAAAACTACCAGGCCAATATCAATCCGTCCGATCTGTCGGACGTCATCGGCGAATACGCTCAGGCGGACGCGTCGCAGGTCGAAGCCGCCATCGCAGCAGCACGTAAGGCATTTCCCGCTTGGTCGACTTCCGGTATTCAGGCACGTGCCGATGCCCTGGAAAAGGTAGGACTGGAAATCCTGGCGCGCCGCGAAGAGCTGGGTAATCTGCTCGCTCGGGAAGAAGGCAAGACCCTGCCGGAAGCCATCGGTGAAGTGTCCCGTGCCGGCAACATCTTCAAGTATTTCGCGGGTGAATGCCTGCGCCAGGCGGGTGAAACCCTGCAGTCGGTCCGCCCGGGCGTCAGCGTTGAAGTCACTCGGGAACCGCTGGGCGTGATCGGTCTGATTACCCCCTGGAACTTCCCGATCGCCATTCCGGCGTGGAAGATTGCCCCGGCGCTGGCCTACGGCAACTGCGTGGTGATCAAACCGGCGGATCTGGTTCCCGGCTGCGCCTGGGCGATCGCCGAGATCATTTCACGTGCTGGCTTCCCGGCGGGTGTGTTCAACTTGGTGATGGGCAAGGGCCGCGAAGTGGGCGAAGCCATCGTTAACGACAAGCGCGTCGATGGCGTTAGCTTCACCGGTTCGGTGGGTGTTGGTCGTGGTATCGCGGCGACTTGCGTGGGACGTCAGGCCAAGGTTCAGCTGGAAATGGGTGGCAAGAACCCGCAGATCATTCTGGACGATGCCGATCTCAATACCGCCGTCGAACTGGCCGCGCAAAGTGCGTTCTATTCGACCGGCCAGCGTTGCACCGCTTCCAGCCGCATCATCGTGACCGAAGGCATCTACGATCGTTTCGTCGAAGCCATGATCGAGCGCATCAAGAAGATCAAGGTCGGTTCTGCTCTGGAGCAGGGCGTGGACGTCGGCCCGGTGGTTTCTCAGGCCCAGCTGGAACAGGACCTGAAATACATCGAAATTGGCAAGCAAGAGGGTGCACGCCTGGCCTGCGGTGGCGAGCGTGTCAGCTGCGGGACAGAAGGTTACTTCCTGGCGCCGACGTTGTTCGTCGACAGCACCGCCGACATGCGCATCAGCCGTGAAGAGATCTTCGGGCCAGTGGCCAACGTGGTGAAGGTCAAGGACTACGACGAAGCGCTGGCCATGGCCAACGACACCGAGTTCGGCCTGTCGGCTGGCATCTGCACCACGTCGCTGAAGTACGCCAACCATTTCAAGCGTCATTCTCAGGCGGGAATGGTGATGGTCAACCTGCCGACCGCCGGCGTGGATTACCACGTGCCATTCGGCGGGCGCAAAGGCTCGTCCTATGGCCCGCGCGAGCAGGGACGCTACGCCCAGGAGTTCTACACCACGGTGAAGACCACCTATATCGGCTGATCAGCCGTGCCGCTTGACACGGCGCACCCTGTCCGAGCCGCCTAGCGTCTCGGCGGGTCGCGCCCATGGCGAACAGATCGCTGTACCCGCAACGCGGACCATAAGAACAAAAGAGAGACGCATATGAACAATTCTGTGAATCATGGTGCTCCGGTAATCACCGAACTTCGGGTGGTTCCGGTCGCAGGTCAAGACAGCATGCTGCTCAACCTGAGCGGCGCCCATGGTCCGTATTTCACCCGCAACATCCTCATTCTCAAGGACAGCGCCGGCAATACAGGTGTCGGCGAGGTCCCCGGTGGCGAGGCGATCCGCAAAACGCTGGACGACGCTCGCGCCATTCTGATCGGCCAATCGGTTGGTAATTTCAACGGTTTGCTGAACCAGGCGCGCAAGGCCTTCGCCGACCGCGACGTTGGTGGCCGCGGCTTGCAGACCTTCGATCTGCGCATTGCGATCCACGCGATCACCGCCATCGAGTCGGCGCTGCTCGACCTGCTCGGCCAGCATCTCGGCGTACCGGTTGCTGCACTGCTCGGTGACGGCCAGCAGCGCGACGAAGTCGAAATGCTCGGCTATCTGTTCTTCATCGCCGATCGCAACAAGACTGACCTCGGCTACCGCGACGAATCGAACGCCAGCGATAACTGGTTCCGTGTGCGCAACGACGAAGCGCTGACCCCCGAGACAGTCGTGCGCCAGGCCGAGGCGGCCTATGAGCGTTACGGTTTCAAGGATTTCAAACTCAAGGGTGGCGTGCTGCCGGGCAGCGAAGAGGTCAAGGCCATCCGCGCGCTGGCCGAGCGCTTCCCCGATGCCCGCATCACCCTGGACCCAAACGGCGCTTGGTCACTGGCTGAAGCCATCGACCTGTGCAAGGACCTGCACGGCGTGCTGGCCTATGCCGAAGACCCATGCGGCGCCGAGAACGGTTACTCCGGTCGGGAAGTCATGGCCGAGTTCCGCCGTGCCACCGGCCTGCCGACCGCGACGAATATGATCGCGACTGATTGGCGGCAGATGGGTCACACCGTCCAGTTGCAATCAGTGGACATCCCATTGGCGGACCCGCACTTCTGGACCATGAGCGGCTCGGTTCGTGTCGCGCAGATGTGCAACGACTGGGGCCTCACCTGGGGCTCGCATTCCAACAACCACTTCGACATCTCATTGGCGATGTTCACGCATGTAGCCGCAGCCGCGCCGGGAAAGATCACCGCGATCGATACCCATTGGATCTGGCAGGACGGCCAATACCTGACCCGCGAACCGCTGCAGATCGTCGGCGGCAAGGTCGCTGTACCGGCCAAGGCGGGTCTGGGTGTGGAACTGGATGAAGATGCGCTGCAGAAGGCTCACGAGCTTTACCTGGCCAAAGGACTGGGCGCGCGCGACGATGCCATCGCCATGCAGTACCTGATTCCGAACTGGACCTTCAACAACAAAAAGCCGTGCATGGTGCGTTGATTTCACCCACCAGCCAGTAGGGCGGGCTGGACGGCGATCCGCCTCAGTCCACCCTATGTCTGTGATTCCCTTGCGCAGAGCACCAGACAACAACCGGCCTGACCGGAGACCGATATGAACGACACCGTGGAACTGATTCAGCATCAAGATTCGCCGCGTTACATTCGCCTCCACGAGGCGGACAACGTGGCCGTGGTGGTCAACGATGGCGGTGTGCCGACCGGTGCCCGGTTCGAGGATGGCCTGGTGACGGTCGAAAGCGTGCCCCAGAGCCATAAGGTGGCGCTGGTGGACATTCCCGAAGGAGAGCCTGTGCGCCGCTATGGCCAGATCATCGGCTATGCGCTCGAGCCGCTGCGTCGCGGCTCATGGGTGAAGGAAACCCAGCTGAAGATGCCCAGCGCGCCACCGCTTGATAGCTTGCCGCGTGCCAATGCCGTACCGGACAAGCTCGCCCCGCTGGAAGGCTACACCTTCGAGGGTTATCGCAACGCCGACGGCACGGTGGGCACGCGCAATATCCTCGGCATCAGCACCACAGTGCAGTGCGTGACCGGCGTGCTGGAACACGCGGTCAAGCGCATTCGCGATGAGCTGCTGCCCAAATACCCCAACGTCGATGATGTAGTGGCGCTGACTCACAGCTATGGCTGCGGCGTGGCCATCAATGCGCGCGACGCCTACATCCCGATCCGCACCGTGCGCAACCTGGCGCGCAACCCGAACCTGGGTGGCGAGGCGCTGGTCATCAGCCTCGGCTGCGAGAAACTCCAGGCCGAGCAGGTGATGCACGAGGGCGATCCTTCGGTGGACCTGCGTGACCCCTGGCTCTATCGCCTACAGGAGTCCAATACCGGATTTGGCGAAATGATCGAGCAGATCATGGCCCTGGCCGAAACGCGGCTGAAGAAACTCGACCAGCGTCGCCGCGAGACGGTACCGGCGTCCGAGCTTGTGCTTGGTATGCAGTGCGGCGGCAGCGACGCCTTCTCGGGTATCACCGCCAATCCGGCGTTGGGCTATGCGTCGGACTTGCTGGTTCGCGCCGGCGCCACCGTGATGTTCTCCGAAAATACTGAGGTTCGCGACGCGGTGTACATGCTCACCGCCCGCGCCGAGTCGACTGAAATCGCCGACGCACTGATCGCCGAGATGGACTGGTACGACCAGTACCTGGAGCGCGGCGCCGCGGATCGCAGCGCCAACACCACGCCGGGTAACAAGAAGGGCGGGTTGTCCAATATCGTCGAGAAGTCGCTGGGCTCGATCGTCAAATCCGGCAGCGGCGCCATCAATGGCGTGGTCGGGCCGGGCGAGCGGGTCGATCGCAAGGGGCTGATATTCTGTGCCACGCCAGCCAGTGACTTCGTTTGCGGCACGCTTCAGTTGGCAGCCGGCATGAACCTGCACGTGTTCACGACCGGCCGCGGCACGCCGTACGGCCTGGCCATGGCGCCGGTGGTGAAGGTGGCGACCCGTACCGAGCTGGCCGAACGCTGGCCGGATCTGATCGACATCGACGCGGGCCGCATCGCCAGCGGCCGCGCGACTCTCGAGGAGCTGGGCTGGGAGCTGTTCCACTACTACCTGGATGTCGCCAGCGGTCGCAAGAAGACCTGGGCCGAGCAACACCGGCTGCACAACGACATCGTGCTGTTCAATCCGGCGCCCATCACCTGACCACAGCACGAAAATGAATCAACGCATCCGCCTGGTGCGCTGTAGCGAATGTTCTAACTGCGGGAGGTCGAGATGAGCATGCTGCCGGACGAATTCATCCGCGAGATTGAACGCATCGTCGGTGCAATCGGCATCGTTCGTGATGCCGAGCGCATGCAGAGCTATCTGAGCGACTGGCGCAACGCCTACCGTGGCGACGCGGCGCTGGTGATTCGCCCGGCCAGCACCGAAGAGGTCGCATCCGTAGTACGGCTCTGCAACCAATACCAGGTGACACTGGTTCCGCAGGGTGGCAATACGGGTTTGTGTGGCGGCTCGATTCCGGATGCAAGCGGCACCCAGGTGGTGCTGTCCTTGACCCGCATGACCCGTATTCGCGAAGTCGACCCGGCGAACGAAACCATCACCGTAGAGGCGGGTGTCATCCTGCAGACGCTGCAAGAGGCGGCTGCTGAGGCAGGGCGGTTGTTTCCGTTGGCGCTTGGCGCGCAGGGCAGCTGCACTGTGGGTGGCAATCTCGCCACCAACGCCGGCGGCACTGCGGTGTTGCGCTACGGCAACATGCGTGATCTCGCCCTTGGCCTGGAAGTTGTGCTGCCGGACGGGCGGATCTGGAACGGCCTTCGCGGGTTGCGCAAGGACAACACCGGCTACGACCTCAAGCAGCTGTTCATTGGTTCGGAAGGCACGCTCGGCGTTATCACTGCGGCGGTGCTCAAGCTGTATCCGGCCGTGCGCAGCACGACCACCGCCTGGGTGGCCTTGCCCAGCGCCCAGGCCGCGGTGGAGTTGATCGGCGTCATTCGTGAGCTCTGTGGCGACCGTCTGACCGGCTTCGAACTGATGTCGCGGCAAAGCGTCGAGTTCGTGCTGAGCCACGTCGCGGGATGCAGCGATCCGTTCGCCGAGCCTCACCCCTGGTATGTACTGATCGAACTCAGCGATACCCAGCCGGATGCGCCGCTCAACCAACTGTTAGAGGTGGGCATCGGCGAAGCGCTGGAGCGCGAGCTGGCGATCGATGCCGTGCTGGCCGGGAGTGAAGCCCAGGTGGCGGCGTTGTGGGCCATGCGCGAAGGTATTTCCGAGGCGCAGAACCATGAAGGTCCAAGCCTCAAGCACGACATCAGCGTGCCGGTGAGCTCGATTCCGGCATTCATCGAAGCGACCAATCAGCGCCTTATCGAGCAGTTCCCCGGCGTACGCATCGTTGCCTACGGCCATGTCGGCGACGGCAACCTGCACTACAACATCAGCAAGCCGATCGGCTGCCAAGATGCGGTCTTCAAGGCGCACCAGGAGGCGATCATGCGGGTGATCTATGACGTCACCATGAGCCTGCGTGGCAGTATCAGCGCCGAGCATGGGCTTGGCCAGGCCAAGCGCGACGCGGCCAAGCATTACAAGGACCCGCTAGAGCTAGAGCTGATGCGCGCGCTCAAGGCGACGTTCGACCCCAAAGGGTTGATGAATCCCGGCAAAGTGCTCTAACCGAATCTCTCTCTCAGAGGTAATCCCGTGACCTGTATTCTCCAGCTCGGCCCCCTGACCGAACGCTTCAACCGCGACCTGGCCGCGGAGCATGAGGTACTGCGCATCTGGGAGCAGGACGCGAATGTTTTGCTCGATCAGCACGCCCAACGCATCGAAATCGTGGTGACCTCGGCGCGCTTCGGTTGCACCGCAGAATTGATCGAGCGGCTGCCCAACCTTAAGGCGATCATCAGTTCCGGTGTCGGTTATGACTCCATCGCCGTGGGAGCGGCGCGGGAGCGGGGCATTCCAGTAAGCAACACGCCAGATGTGCTCAACGACTGCGTTGCAGACCTTGCCTTCGGGTTGGTTATCGACTGTGCTCGCCAGATTTCCCGGGCTGACCGTTTCGTTCGTAACGGCGAGTGGCTCTCAGGTGGCCTGCCTTTGGCGAGCAAGGTTTACGGCAAACGACTCGGCATCGTCGGTCTTGGTCGCATCGGCGAGGCTGTCGCCAAGCGCTCCAGTGGTTTCGACATGCAGGTGCGCTACCACAATCGTCAGCCGGTCGAAGGTTGTGAGTACGGCTACGAGTCTGACCTGATCGAATTGGCACGCTGGAGTGATTTTCTGGTGCTGACCTGCCCTGGCGGGAAAAGCACCCGTAATCTCATCCATCGCGAGGTTCTGGACGCGCTTGGCGCGAAAGGCACGCTGATCAACGTATCGCGCGGCTCGGTGGTGGACGAACCGGCATTGGTCGAAGCGTTGCTTGAGGGCCGCCTGGGCGGTGCCGGGCTGGACGTGTACGCCCAGGAGCCGAATGTGCCGCACGCCTTGCTCGACCTGCCGAACGTCGTCCTGCTGCCTCATATCGGTAGCGCCACCGAGGAAACCCGGCGGGCGATGGAAGAATTGCTGTTGGCCAATCTGCGCGCGTTTATCGAGCGTGGAGAAGTGCTGACAGCGGTCTGAGCGCACTTACCGGAGCGCTTCGGACTGGAGGCGGCAACCGTCGCCACAACGAGCCCTGGCCAGAAGCCCGGGTTCGACATTTCTGAGCGACATCCCAATGGCGTTACCACAGCCACAGTCACAAGCGTGTGGGTGTGGGGCGCCGCTTACATTCACATCCGCGAGTGATAACGGCTCGCCTGAGGAGTCATCTGCCATGTCCGATCGCCAACCGAGTCTGACCGAGATCGAACTGCGGCATGGTTCGCTGCAGGTGTCGGTTTGTCCGGGGTTGGGTGGGGCGATCACGCACCTGAGTATTGACGGTATCGACCTATTGCGGCCATGGGACGGTTCCGACAGCGTCCGCCGTGCCGGCTGCTTCGTCCTGGCACCATTTTCCAATCGAGTCGGCGGTGGCGCCTTCGAGCACGAAGGCGAGCACTATCCACTGCGCCGATTGTCACCTGACCATCCGCTGCCGATTCATGGCGTCGTCTGGAAAAGGGCCTGGATCGTGGCCGAACAGGCATCGGCCAGCCTGAGCCTCGCCGTCACGCATCGACCGGAGGGCGACGCGGTCCTTGATTGGCCGTTCGCCTTCGAGCTGGAGCATCGAATTGAGCTCGGTGATGGAGGCGTTACGCTGCACCTGAATTTGCGCAATACCGACACCCGCTCGATGCCTGCCGGGCTAGGTTGGCATCCGTACTTCTTGCGCCATGACGATTGCCGGCTGCAGTTCGCGGCGCGCTCCGTTTGGCAAAACGACTCGCAAGGCGTGCCGTCGCATCTGTCGCAGATTCCGGCACAATGGGACTTCGCGACCGCCAGGCAGCTGCAGGAGCCAGGGTTGGATAACTGTTTCGTTGGCCGTACCGCGCCAGTGCTGATTCGCTGGCCAGGGCAGGGCGTCGAGCTGAGCATGAACGCCAACGAGGCACTTGCTCATCTGGTGGTGTTCACGCCACCTGCTGATATGGGCTTCTTCGCAGTGGAACCGGTATCCCACGCCAATAACGCCCTTGGCATGGACGATCCGGTCGCGAACGGGATGCGGCTGTTGTTGCCTGGCGAGACGATGCAGGTCAGTTGCCAGCTGAACATCAAGCGCATCGGTGTCGAGTAAGACTGCCACGCGATGCGGTGACGCATAACCGCGGCGATCGCTTTCCTGCTCTGGCTGATCGCCTGCAAGGGACCAGCATCCCTGGGCGCCTACGAAGAGGTCCAGCTATTCGAGCGCGCGATGCGCCGATCTCTCCACTTGTTCGTGCAGATCCTAAGTCTCTCTTCAATCACCGAAAAAAAGCCCGTCACGAGGACGGGCGAAAGTTTCCGCAACAGGAGCGA
>NZ_JAKOEN010000016.1:0-42147 GCF_022355455.1 Pseudomonas sp. KSR10
CGCGCCTCCCACAAGGGGAGCGTCGTGCACAGATCGCTTTCGTGGGAGGCCCGCCCCCGGGGCGAAGCTTCTCGGGCGCCGAGCCGTCGTCGTTCGCCGCGGGTCGCGCCTCCTACAAGGGGAGCGCTGTGCGCGGCCTGTTTTCTTGAAAGATTAAAACGGCCCCGACGAATTCGGGCCGAAGCAAAACAACAAAGAGGAATCCGCAATGTCCGTCTTCACCCATCCCGATTTCGATCATCACGAGCAGGTGGTGTTCTGTCACGACAAGGCATCGGGTCTGCGTGCGATCATCGCCATCCATGACACCACGCTCGGCCCGGCGCTGGGCGGCTGTCGGATGTTCCCTTATGCCAGTGACGACGATGCCGTGCGTGATGTGCTGCGTCTCTCGCGCGGCATGACGCTGAAATCCTCGCTGGCCGGTCTCAAGCTCGGTGGCGGCAAGGCGGTAATCATCGGCGACCCGCACACCGGCAAGAGCCAGGCGTTGCTGCACGCCATGGGCGATTTTGTCGACAGTCTCGGCGGACGCTATATCACCGCGGCTGACTCCGGCACCGGCGAGCCGGAAATGCAGGCCTTCGCCCAGCGCACGCGTCATGTCATTGGTGCAACGCCGCGCGCCACACTTGACGGCAGCATCGCCAGTGGCGACCCGTCTCCTTCCACCGCCCTTGGTGTGTTTGTCGGCCTGCGTGAAGCGGTGCGCCAGCGTCTTGGTCGGGACAACCTTCAAGGGCTGAAAGTGGCGATCCAGGGCGTTGGTCACGTTGGCTTCGGGCTGGCCCGGCACCTCAAGGCAGCCGGTGCCGAGCTGTGGGTTTGCGACATCTTCGAGGCCAACGTACAGCAGGCGGTGGACGAGCTCGGTGCACACGCCGTGCGTCCTCAGCATATCCACGGCCTGGACGTGGATGTGTTCGCGCCCTGCGCCATGGGCGGCATCCTCAATGCCGAAACCCTGCAGACCCTGCGCGCGCCGGTGATAGCCGGCGCGGCGAACAACCAACTGGCGAACCCGCAGATCGGCGTCGAGCTGCAGCGGCGCAATCATCTTTACGCGCCGGACTACGCGATCAACGCCGGCGGCATCATCGACGTCTATTACCAGCGTATCGGGGGCAGCGCGGCGCAGACCGACACTCACGTCAAGGGCATCGCCGACACCCTGCGCGAGATCTTCAATCGCGCTGCCGCCAGTGGCGAACCGACCTCGATCATCGCTGACCGCCTGGCCCTCGAACGGCTGCACATCGGTGAATCCAGGGTGCAGCCGAGCGAGCAGCGATTGCACGCCTAGCGATCTTCCGGGCGGCCCTGTACCGCCCGGTTTCTGTCGGCAGCCCAGCCGTACTGCCGAGCCATTGACGGAGGCGTTGAGCCGCTCAGCCAGGCGCAGCAAGGGATGGCGTGCAGGCATCTGGCGTTCCAGGGCCGTACTCGCAAAGCGGACGGTCCTGGCTCCGCTATCGGCGTATCCGTTGTACCTCCCTGACAAAAACAACAAGCAGGAATCCGCAATGACAGACAAAAGCAGCCTCGTCGCCGGCACGCTCGGTGGCGCTTCCGTTCGTACTCAGCAAAGCGCGGCGCGGGGTCTCTGGTCCTCGCGCTGGGTATTCTTCCTGGCCGCTACCGGTTCGGCGGTTGGCCTCGGCAATATCTGGAAATTCCCCTACATCACCGGCCAGAACGGCGGCGGTGCCTTCGTGTTGGTGTATCTCGCCTGCATCCTGCTGATCGGTATCCCCTTGCTGATGGCCGAGGTGATGATCGGGCGCCGTGGTCGGCAGAACCCTGATGGCGCCGTTGCGCGCCTGGCCCGCGAGGCGGGTGCTAGCTCGCGCTGGCGCATCGCCGGGTGGCTCGGTGGGCTAACCGGATTTCTCATCCTGAGCTTCTACCTGGTGGTGGCTGGATGGGCCCTGGCGTACGTCCCAACGACCTTTAGCGGCGGTTTCAATGGCGTCGGTGGCCAAGCCAGTGGCGATATGTTCGGCGCCTTGCTGGCCGACCCGCTGCGGCTGATCGTCTGCGGCAGTCTGGTGCTGGCGGCGACCATGCTGATCGTCGGCCTTGGTGTGCGTGGCGGGCTGGAGCGCTCGCTGCGCTTCCTCATGCCGGGCTTGTTCATCCTGTTGTTGGCGTTGGTCGGCTATGCCGCGGTGAATGGCGAATTCGCGCGTGGCGTGGAGTTTCTCTTCGTGCCCGACTTCTCCAAGCTGACCGCGACCAGCGTACTGGTGGCCCTGGGGCATGCCTTCTTTACCCTCAGCCTCGGCTGTGGCGCGATGATGGTCTACGGGTCCTACCTGCCGGAAGGCACCTCGATCGCCAAAACCTCGATTCTGGTCGCGCTGGCTGATACAGCCGTCGCCCTGCTGGCGGGGCTGGCGATCTTTCCTCTGGTGTTCGGCAACGGCCTGGAGCCGGGCGCTGGGCCGGGGTTGATCTTCGTCACCTTGCCGATCGCCTTCGGTCAGATGCCGCTGGGCCAACTGGTCGGCGGGCTGTTCTTCGTCATGCTGGTGATCGCCGCGCTGACCTCGGCGATTTCGTTGAGCGAACCGAGCATTGCCTGGATGACCGAGCGCTTCGGCATGACTCGCTTGAAGGCTGTGCTGGCCAGCGGTGCGCTGCTGTGGCTGCTCAGCCTGGGCAGCGTGTTTTCGTTCAATCACTGGGCGGAATACCAGCTGTTCGGCAAGACCTTCTTCGACAGCCTCGACTATCTGACCACCAATTGGCTGATGCCCTTGGGCGGGCTGTGCACGGTGCTGTTCGCCGGCTGGGTATTGCAGGAGAAGGTGGTGCGTGACGCCATTGGTATTCGTCAGGGCGGGCTGTTCCGCGCTTGGTGGACACTGCTGCGCTTCGGTACGCCCTTGGCCATCGTGCTGGTGTTTCTCAACCTGAGCGGGTTGATCTGATGTGTGATTACGGTTGAACGGCAGGGTAGTGGGTCCGCCTACATAGCCGATCCAGTCGGTGCGGTGCGACGGGCCGTCGCACCTGGCTGTAAATTTTTCGTTACGACTGGGCCGACGCGATGTCGCCACCGGGCGGTTCCAGAAGGCTGTAAAGAAATGTTGCCAGCGGGTTGGCCGTAGCGCTGTTGATGACGCTTGCAGCGGGCTTGTGCGGCTCCTTTCGCTGGTTTGTGATGGGCGCAGCCAAACCGTGCAGCGGCACCCAAAACAAGAATCAGGAGGCGAAAATGAACGCCGTGACCAAGATCGAACAGCACAACCCTATCGGTACCGACGGCTTCGAGTTCGTCGAATTCACCGCCCCGAACGCCGAGGGTATCGAGAAGCTGCGTCAGCTGTTCAACCAGATGGGCTTCACCGAGACGGCCAAGCACCGCTCCAAGGAAGTCTGGCTATTCCAGCAGAACGACATCAACATCGTCCTCAACGGTAGCCCCACCGGGCATGTCCACGCGTTCGCCGAGAAGCACGGGCCGAGTGCCTGTGCCATGGCGTTCCGGGTGAAAAACGCCGCCCAGGCCGCCGCCTACGTCGAATCCCAGGGCGCCAAGCTGGTCGGCAGTCATTCCAATTTCGGCGAACTGAACATTCCCTGCGTCGAGGGCATTGGCGGCTCCCTGCTGTATCTCGTCGATCGCTACGGCGACAAGTCGATCTACGACGTGGATTTCGAGTTCATCGAAGGCCGCACGCCGAACGACAACGCGGTCGGCCTGATGTGCATCGATCACCTGACCCACAACGTCATGCGTGGGCAGATGGACGTCTGGTCCGGGTTTTACGAGCGCATCGCCAATTTCGCGAGATCCGTTATTTCGACATCGAGGGCAAGCTCACTGGCCTGTTCTCCCGCGCGATGACCGCGCCGTGCGGCAAGATCCGCATCCCGATCAACGAGTCGGCCGACGATAAGTCGCAGATCGAGGAGTTCATCCGTGAGTACCATGGCGAAGGTATCCAGCACATCGCTCTCTCCACCGACGACATCTATGCCACCGTGCGCCAGCTGCGTGCCAACGGGGTAGATTTCATGAGCACGCCGGAGACCTACTACGAGAAGGTCGACACCCGCGTCGCGGGTCACGGCGAGCCCACCGAGGTGCTGCGCGAGCTGAACCTGCTGATCGATGGCGCGCCGGGCGACGATGGCATCCTGCTGCAGATCTTCACCAACACGGTGATCGGTCCGATCTTCTTCGAAATCATCCAGCGCAAGGGCAATCAGGGCTTTGGCGAAGGCAACTTCAAAGCACTGTTCGAGTCGATCGAGGAAGACCAGCTCCGCCGTGGCGTAATCAGCGGCGAATAAGCCGCTGACGGCGAAGAAGAAACGATTCAGGGAATGTCATGAACGACCGCGAAATGAAAGAAACAACCGGCTCACCGATGCTGAAGCTTTACGGCTACTGGCGTTCCAGCGCAGCCTACCGGGTGCGCATCGCGCTGAACCTGAAGGGGTTGGCGTTCGAGAATCTGCCGGTGCATCTGGTCAAGGACGGCGGCCAACAGCATTCGGCCGATTACAAGGTGCTCAATCCGCAAGAACTGGTACCGCTGCTGGTCGATGGCAACGAGCGCATCAGCCAATCGTTGGCGATTCTCGAATACGTGGAGGAAGTCTTCCCGCTTCCGACCCTGCTGCCGCACGATCCGGCCGATCGCGCGCGGGTGCGTTCACTGGCAATGCACATCGCCTGTGATCTGCATCCGCTGAACAATCTACGAGTGCTGCAGTACCTCAGTGGACCACTGGGCGTCGAGGATGAGGCCATGCAGCAATGGATCCGTCACTGGATCGCCACAGGTCTGGCCGGCGTCGAGCAGGGGTTGGCCGCGTTCGACGGCAAGCTGTCACTCGGCAGACGGCCGGGTTATCTGGAGGCATGTCTGGTTCCACAGGTATACAATGCGCGCCGTTTTTCCTGTGACCTCAGCGCCTACCCGCGCATTTTGCAGATGACCGAGCAGTGCGAAACCCTCGAAGCATTCGCCAATGCCGCTCCGGAGGTGCAGCCCGACGCTCAATGAAATAAAGGTCGATCCGCCTTGCCACTCCGTCGCGTCACAAGCGCGGCGGGTTCGATTTCCGTCACAGATAACAACAAGCAGGTGACGCATGACCCGTGAAACACCCAAGAACCTCTGGCTTTCCCGCTGGGGCTTCATCCTCGCCGCGACCGGTTCGGCCGTCGGCCTTGGCAACATCTGGAAATTCCCCTACATCACCGGACAGTACGGCGGTGGCGCCTTCGTGCTGATGTATCTGGCGTGCATCCTGGCCATCGGCATCCCGGTGATGATGACCGAGATCGCCATCGGCCGCCGCGGCCGTGGCAGCCCCATCGATGCGATCGGCCGCGCCGTGCGTGAGAACGGCAGCAGCGCCCTGTGGAAGGGTGTCGGCGGCATGGCCATGGCGGCCGGTTTCCTGATTCTGTGCTTTTACGTGGTGGTAGCCGGGTGGGCCTTCGCCTACACGGTCAAGATGCTCGACGGCTCGCTCGCCGCCAGTTCCGTCGACAGCCTGGCGCAGGTGTTCGAGGCACACAACGCCAACCCCTGGCAGCTCGGCGGCTGGAGCGTGCTGGTGGCGTTGCTTACGCTGTGGATCGTCGCCAAGGGCGTGCAACAAGGCATCGAAAGTGCGGTGCGCTGGATGATGCCGGGGCTGGCCGTGATGCTGCTGATCCTGGTGGGTTACGCCTTCACCAGCGGCGGCTTCGACGAAGGCTTCGCCTTCCTGTTCAGCTTCGATACGTCCAAGCTCACCGGTGAAGCGCTGCTGGCTGCGCTCGGCCACGCCTTTTTCACCCTCAGCCTGGCCTCCGGGGCGATTCTCACGTACGGCTCCTACATCCCTGACGGCCAGTCCATCACTCGCACCACCTTCATGGTGGCCATCGCCGACACCGCGGTGGCGCTGCTGGCGGGCCTGGCGATCTTCCCGATCATCTTCGCCAACGGCATGGATCCGACCGCCGGCCCCGGGCTGATCTTCATGAGTCTGCCGCTAGCCTTCCAGCAAATGCCGTTCGGCACCCTGTTCGGCACCTTGTTCTTCGCCATGGTCTCGATCGCGGCACTGACCTCGGCCATTTCGATGATCGAGGCGACGGTCGCCTACCTCAACGAGAAGCACGGCGTCAGCCGCCTCAAGGCCGCAGTGGGCGCTGGTGCCGTGTTGCTGGTGATCAGCTTGCTGGCGATGCTCTCGTTCAACCTGATGGCCGGCTGGACGCCGCTGGGCAAGAACTTCTTCGACTGGTTGGACTACCTGACCTCGCGCTGGATGATGCCGTTGGGTGGGATCTTCGTCGTGGTCTTCGCCGGCTACGTACTGCGCAGCGAAATCATGCGCGACGAGCTGGACCTGCCACCGCTGGGCTATGCGCTGTGGTTGTTCATGGTGCGCTATGTCTGCCCGGTGCTCATCACCATGGTGTTCCTGCACGCCCTGGGCTGGCTGGGCTTCGACCCGCTGGTGCGCTGGTACTGGATCGCTGGAGCCATCGGCGCGCTGACCATCCTCGGCGAGGGTCTGCGGCCACGGGTGATGCCGGCGCTGGCCGGACGCTGACTTCACCGGCCGGTTATTGAGATAGCCGAGCGGCACACCTGGCAACGGGTGTGCCGTTTTTTTGTTCGTGGCTCAGGGTGTGCTATCGCGGTGTCGGAAGTTTGCTCAGATCTCCGATCACCTTGCTAGAACCCACGGCTGACGGCACTTGAGCGCTATTCGGAAGCGATGATCGGCTGTAAAGGTTCGTTGATCGTGGCCGACAGAATGGCTAACGCAACGGATGCTTATTCGGACGAGGGATCGCCAATTCGATCCAGCCCATCCGGACACGCACCCATGCCTAGCCGTCTCAAGTTCAGCCACAAGATTTTGCTGGCCGCGTCACTCGTAGTGATCGCGACCTTCGCTCTGTTCACGCTCTACAACGATTATCTACAGCGCAACGCTATTCAGGCCAAGCTGGAAAGCTATCTGGACGAGATGGGCAAGGTCACTGCGCACAACATCCAGAACTGGTTGTCCGGCCGCCTCGTGTTGCTGGAAAACACAGCGCAGACCATTGCCCGCGACAGTTCCGGATCGGCCGTCGAGGCGCTGGTGCAGCAGCCGGCGCTCAGCTCTACCTTCGCCTTCACCTACCTGGGGCGCAGCGATGGCGAATTCATCGTCCATCCGCGCTTCGAGTTGCCGGCAGGCTACGATCCGCGTCAGCGTCCCTGGTACAAGGACGCGATCAATGCCGGCAAGACCACGCTGACCGAACCCTATCAGGATGCGGCCACCAACGAGCTGATCATCACTGCGGCGACCCCGGCCAAGGCCGGTAGCCAGAACCTGGGCGTGGTCGGTGGCGACCTCAGCCTCAAGGTGCTGGTGGACATCATCAATGCCCTTAACTTCGACGGCATGGGCTATGCCTTTCTCGTCAGCGGCGACGGCAAGGTGCTGGTCCATCCTGACCAAAGCAAGGTGATGAAGACCCTCGCCGAGCTCTATCCGCAGAACACTCCCGCGTTGACCAGCGGCTTTACCGAGGCCGAGCTCGATGGTCAGGAGCGCATCCTCAGCTTCAGTCCGGTAGCCGGCCTGCCGTCGGTAACCTGGTACGTCGGTATCTCGGTGGACAAGCAGAAGGCCTACGCGGCGTTGTCCAGTTTTCGTACCTCGGCCCTGGTTGCTGCGGTGATTGCTGTGGTGTTCATCCTGATCCTGCTGGGTATGCTGATTCGCGTGCTGATGCGCCCGTTGACCGAAATGGGGCAGGCAATGGAGAACATCGCCGCGGGCGAGGGTGATCTCACGCGACGCCTGAAGGTCGAATCGAACGACGAATTCGGCACGTTGGCCACGGCGTTCAATCGATTCGTCGAGCGTATTCATGGGTCGATCCGGGACGTGGCGTCCGCGACCGAACAGGTCAACGAGGTGGCGCAGCGGGTGCTCGCGGCCTCCAACTCATCGATGGTCAATTCCGACGAGCAAGCCAGCCGGACCAACAGCGTTGCCGCGGCGATCAACCAGCTCGGCGCTGCTGCCCAGGAAATTGCCCGCAACGCTGCCGACGCCTCGCAACAGGCCAGTGGCGCCAGCCATCAGGCCGAAGACGGACGCAAGGTAGTCGAGCAGAACATCGAGGCGATGCGGCAGCTGTCGAACAACATCAGCGCGTCCTGTGCGCAGATCGAAGCGCTGAACAGCCAGACGGTCGGCATCGGGCAGATCCTCGACGTGATCAAGGGCATCTCCGAGCAGACCAACCTGCTGGCACTCAACGCGGCCATCGAAGCGGCCCGCGCTGGTGAAGCCGGGCGTGGTTTCGCAGTGGTTGCCGACGAGGTGCGCAGCCTGGCGCATCGCACCCAGACCTCGGCGCAGGAAATCCACGGGATGATTGAAAAGCTGCAGGTCGGCGCGCGTGATTCGGTGAGCACCATGACCGAGAGCCAGCGCCAAAGCGAGGCCAGCGTGGGCATCGCCAACCAGGCCGGCGAGCGCCTTGGCAGCGTGACCCAGAGCATCGGCGAGATCGATGCGATGAACCAGTCGGTGGCCACCGCCACTGAAGAACAGACTTCGGTGATCGAGTCGCTGAACATGGACATCACGGAAATCAACACGCTGAATCAGGAAGGGGTGGAGAACCTGCATTCGACGTTGCGTGCCTGCGGGGATCTGGAGCAGCAGGCTGCGCGGTTGAAGCAGTTGGTGGGGAGTTTTCGGATCTGATCAGGGGTTGATGAAAAGGGCGCTTCGGCGCCCTTTTTGTTTAGCTGAGTTTGCCATCCGCTGCCCTACATCCGTGGGATGCCTAGTTCTCTCACGCTATCCATGCCGCTCGCCCGCTGCGCAGCGATTCCATTCGGCCTGCTGAATGGGGCATTCGGCGTTGTCTGGTAGTTCGGTGGGCAAGGATTCGGGTTCGTGGGTTACCCCGATTGGCCGGGTGGCTGAGGCATTGGTTTCGCCCTGCTGGGCGAGTCACTTTTTCTTGAGTGGCCAAGAAAAAGTAACCAAAAAGAAGGCCACCCCCGGCATCCGGGTTTTGCTTCGCAAAACTTCCCTCCCTCCGGCGCCGCTCCGGGGTCGTCGCGAAGGGACATCCATGTCCCATCGCTCCTCGCTCGGCATCCATGCCTCGCGTCCCCCTGCGCAGCACCTGCGCTCGGCCTTCTGAAGGGGATCGGGTCCGAGTCGTCTGAAGTTTTTGAACAGCGACAGCAACAAAGCACGTCAATCGCCGGAGGGCTTGGTAGGGTGGAAAACTGCGAAGCATTTTCCACCACAATCCACGCTGCAATCGGTATCGAATTTTGCCGACAAAATCGGTGGGTAAGCTTCGTGTTACCCACCCTACAGAGGGCCTCTGCAAACGCGTCGTTGCACAGCCCAACAGACGCCACCGAATCGCCCCATCAGGAGGCCGAATGGAATCGCTGTGTAGAGGGGCGAGCGGCATGGACGCCGCGAGAGCCGTGAAGGGCCATGGATGGCCCTTGCGCGGCGACCCTCGGAGCAGCGATGGAATGAGGGAAGTCGAGCGCCGCGAGACCCGGATGCAGGGGCAAGCGTTTTTGCTTACTTTTTCCGCGTTTGGAAAAAGTGAGTCGCCCAGCAGGGCGAAACCAATGCCCCAGCCATCCCGGCCAACAGGTGTAAACCAGATGACTCCAGCCCACTAAAGCTTCGCAGCCAAGGCCACTCCTATAACAGCGCATTGTGCAGGGCTCTCGAACTTGCAACAGTCTCGTCGTAGCCCGGCATTACGGCTCGTCACGGGGCCGAGTTCGTGGCAGCGGGCAACCGCGGCCTCGGCGCCACGCCCACCCGTTGACCCATTTCCTACTCCCACGGTCCAGATAAACCAAGGCCCCGCCAATCTCGGGCCACCCGACCACAGGAGACCCCCATGAAAATCCTCATCGTGCTCACCTCCCACAACAAGCTCGGCACCACCGGCAAACCCACCGGCTTCTGGCTAGAAGAATTCGCCGCGCCTTATTACGTATTCAAGGACGCCGGCGCCGAGATCGTCCTGGCCTCACCCAAGGGCGGGCAGCCGCCGCTGGATCCGAAAAGCGATGCGCCGGATGCCCAGACCGAGATGACCCAACGCTTCAAGAACGATGCCGAGTCCCAGGCCCTGCTGGCCAACACCCGCACGCTGGACGAGGTGTCGTCTGAGGATTTCGATGCGGTGTTCTATCCCGGTGGCCACGGACCGCTGTGGGACCTGTCCGGCAATCCCACCTCGATCTCACTGATCGAATCCTTCATCAAGGCGGGCAAGCCAGTGGGGGCGGTCTGCCATGCGCCGGCGGCGCTGATCGAGGTGCGCGGCGAGGACGGCGAATACCTGGTAAAGGGCAAGCAGGTGACCGGTTTCACCAACACCGAGGAAGCAGGCGTGCAGCTCACCGACGTGGTGCCCTTCCTGTTGGAGGAGAAGCTCAAGGAGATCGGTGGCGACTACAGCAAAGGGCCGGATTGGTCATCCTACGTGCGGGTAGACGGCCTGCTGGTCACTGGGCAAAACCCGGCGTCCTCGGAAGAGGCCGCTCGGGCATTGCTCAAACTAATGAATGCCGGTTGAAGGACTTCAGCGCGGGAGGCCGTTCGGCCATACCAGGATATCGGCCTGGCTGCAGGCTTCGAACAGCGGTTTGCTGAACAGATAGCCCTGCATCAGGCTGATACCCAGATCATGCAGGGCGCTGCATTCATCCAGCGTTTCCACGCCTTCGCCGATCACCTGGATGTTCAGCTCCTGGCACATCGCAACCGTTGCCCTGACGATGGCCTGGCGGGGGCGGCTCTGGTCGATGCCACGTATCAGGTCCATGTCCAGCTTGATGATGTCCGGCTGGAAGTCGGCAAGCAGATTGAGACCGGCAAAGCCGGCACCGAAATCATCGATGGCGGTGAGAAATCCAATGCGCTGGTATTCGCGCAGTACTTCGGCCAGCCACTTGGCATCGCTGATGCGCTCGCCTTCGACGGTCTCGAAAATGATCCGCTCGACCGGAAAGTCATGCGCGCGGGCTGCTTCCAGCGTCGAGCGAATGCACAGCTCCGGCCGGTAGATGGCGTTGGGCATGAAGTTGATCGACAGCCGGCTTTGCATGGCGAGCTTGGCGGCGGTCTTGATCGCCTTGATCCGGCCGGCCTGGTCGAAGCGGAAGCGGTTGTCCTCGTTGACCTGCGACAGCACGCTCGGTGCGGGCTCGCCCTCAGGGCCACGGACCAATGCTTCATGAGCGAAAATCTCGCGTTTGCCTAGATCCACGATCGGCTGATAGGCATAACTGAAACGAAAGCCCAGGCGTTCGCCATTGGCGCAGCTGGGACAGGCGCCATGTTCGCTGGCCGCATGGCAGACATATTCGCTTGGGGCAGGGTTGCCGTCAGTGCTGCGTTGAATCATGGGCGAGCTCGCTCGAAACCTGTTGCTGAAGATAGCGGCCGGGCCGGCCGCGGCTGAAGTCCATTCGTCACCAGGCTGCGCATTCCGCAAGATTGACCAAGCGTCATATTGAGTTAGAAATTCAAGATGTGATGGCTAAATGCTGCGGCCTGGCGCGGTCAGTCGAGTTCCGCCTGAGCTATCGATGTGGAGCGGCAATCATCGGAAAGATGGCCTGGGGCCCGGTTGCAGGCTTGGCCCCGGTGCGTTCGAGATGCGCAGCGCGCCCGGTCGTGACATGTCATGTCCGGCCTGCGCATAACGACGGTGTAGGGCATCCATGGCAAAAAAAGGCCAGCATGGTTGCCGGCCCGATGCCCTTCACGGGGAGTGCTTATGCCGTGACGCGTGCGATCGCCGCCGCCAGCTGATCCAGCCGCGCGGCATCCAGCCCGGCAATGTTGGCGCGGCCGCTTTCCACCAGATACACCGAATTCTCGCGGCGCAGGCGCAGCACCTGCTCGGCGGTCAGGCCGGTATAAGAGAACATGCCGCGTTGCTGTGTAATATGCGCGAAGCGCTCGGCCAAACCATGCGGTGCGAGGGCTTCGACCAGGCCCTTGCGCAAGCCGGCGATCCGTTCACGCTTGGCGGCGACTTCCTGCTGCCAGAGCTGACGCAGTTCAGGGTTGGCCAGGATCGTCGCGACCACGGCCGCGCCATGTGACGGGGGCGTGGACCAGAGGTTGCGTGCCACCGAAGCGAACTGGCTGCGCACGTCGAGCAGCGATTCGCCATTGGCGGCCACCACAATCAGTGCACCGGTGCGTTCGCGGTACAGGCCGAAGTTCTTCGAGCAGGAGCTGGTAATCAGCACTTCCGGCAGCGCCTCGACGAACAGACGAACCGCCCAGGCGTCTTCATCGAGACCGTCGCCAAAGCCCTGGTAGGCGAAGTCGAACAGCGGCAGCAGTTCGCGCCGACGAACGATCTCCAGCACCTGGTGCCACTCGTCCCGGCTCAGGTCGTAGCCGGTGGGGTTGTGGCAGCAGGCGTGCAGCAGCACCACATCGCCGCTGGGGATCCGCTGCAGCGCTTCGAGCATAGCGGGTACGTCGAGGCGGTTCTGCGCGTCGACATAGGGGTAATGCTCGACCTTCAAGCGGGCAGCGGCGAACAGGGTTTCGTGGATAGGCCAGGTTGGGTCGCTGAGCCAGAGGCCGCGGCTCGGCAGGCACTTGGCGATGAAGTCGCCCACCAGCCGCAGGGCGCCGGTGCCACCGGGTGTCTGGGTGCAGCCAGCGCGGTTTTCGATCAGGGCTGGCGAGCCCTCACCGAGCACCAGCTTCAGCAACTGCTCACCGAACAGCGGATCGCCATGGCCGCCGATATAGCTTTTGGTCTGCTCGCTGTCGATCAACCGCTGTTCGGCCAGCTTCACCGCCTTGGGGATCGGCGTCAGGCCCAGCGCATCCTTGTAGACGCCGACACCGAGGTCGAGCTTGGCCGGATTGGGGTCGGCGCGATAAGCGTCCAGCAGACCGAGAATCGGGTCGCCGGGAACCCGTACGACATCAGCGAAATGCTTCACTTGCGGCCCTCGGCAGTCTTGGCCACCTCATCGGTGCGCGCGGCCATGATGAAGTCGTTGCGGTGCAGGCCCTTGATCGAGTGGCTCCACCAGGTCACTGTGACCTTGCCCCATTCGGTGAGCAGGCCGGGGTGGTGGCCTTCGGCTTCGGCTATTTCGCCGACGGCATTGGTGAAGGCCAGGGCGTGGCGGAAGTTCTTGAACGCGAAAACCTTCTCCAGCTCCATGTGGCCGTCGCGGGTCTCGATGTTCCAGTCCGGGATCTGCTTGATCAGCTCGGCCAGTTCGTCGTCGGAGACCTTGGGTGCGTCGGCGCGGCAGGCTTCGCAGTGGGATTGGGTGAGAGCGGTCATGGTTGGGTCCTTGTGATGAGAGTCATAAGAGTTAAGCAGCGTAGGGTGGACAACGCCGCAGGCTTGTCCACGCGTCGGGTTCGGTCCGGCACGTTGCCGAGGGCTCATCCACCAATCGGCCGAAACGACCGGCATCGCCGCGAGACGTCGTTGTGGCCGAAATCAACGCGTGGAAAATGCTTCGTAGTTTTCCACCCTACGCCGCTTTCGGCGGGAATTTCGGCTGGTGCAGGCCCAACTGCATGGCGGTGCGGACGTGGGCCATGATGTCTTCATGAGCGACGTCGAACAGTCGCTTGAGTTCCGGCAGGGCGAAGTACACCGGCTGCAGGATGTCGATGCGATACGGCGTGCGCATCGCTTCGACCACGTCGAAGGGCTGATGCTCTGGCGCGTCCGAGAGGCAGTAAAGCGTCTCCTTCGGTGAGGAGAGGATGCCGCCGCCATAGATGCGGCGCCCGGCCGGCGTGTCTACCAGGCCGAACTCGATGGTCATCCAGTACAGCCGCGCCAGGTAGACGCGTTCTTCCTTGCTGGCCTTGAGGCCGAGCTGGCCGTAGGTGTGGGTGAATTCGGCGAACCAGGGGTTGGTCAGCAACGGGCAGTGGCCAAAGATCTCGTGGAAGATGTCCGGCTCCTGCAGATAATCCAGTTCCTCCGGGGTACGGATGAAGGTGGCGACCGGAAATCGCTTGCTGGCCAGTAGTTCGAAAAAGGTCTGGAAGGGAATCAGCGCCGGCACTCGCGCCACCTGCCAGCCGGTGGTGGACTGCAGCACGCGGTTGATCTCGTCCAGTTGCGGGATGCGGTCGCGGGGCAGGGCCAGCTGTTCGATACCGTCCAGATACTCCTGGCAAGCGCGACCGTCGAGTAGCTTCAACTGGCGTTCGATCAGCGTCTGCCAGACCGCGTGTTCGGCGTCCGGATAATGAATCTGGCCGTGCGCATCCGGTTCGCGGGCGACGTATTTCGTAGCTTTCATCTGACCTCCTGAGCGGGATGGCCGCGTAAATCTTGTTGTTATGGATGCCTCATCTGAACGCGCTGTAGATGCGCTGGGAAGTGCTTCGGACGGTCTTTCGCGAAAAGATATGCATCGGTTCGTAAAGAAAAGCTTACGGGTAGGCGGGTTGGCGTGATGATCGACTTGCTCGGTGCTGCTGCTGTCAAATAATCTTGACGATAATCAGCGGCAAGCGATAAAAATCGCCGGCGCTACCAACGACAACGGAGGCTTTCTCGCATGCGCATCAGGATTCTCTGCCAGAATCGCATCGGCATCCTCCGGGACATGCTCGAGTTGCTGGTGGATTACGGGATCAACGTCGCGCGTGGCGAAGTCGGCGGTGAGCATGGCAATGCGGTTTACCTGCACTGTCCCAACCTGATGAACCTGCAGCTGCAGGCCTTGCGGCCGAAGATCGAGGCCCTGCAGGGTGTGTTCGAGGTGCGCAAGGTTGGCTTGATGCCCAGCGAGCGGCACTCGCTGGAGCTCAACGCATTGCTTGGCGCGCTGGAATTCCCCGTGCTGTCCATCGACATGGCCGGCGCGATCGTTGCCGCCAACCGTGCCGCGGCGCAGCTACTCGGGGTGCGGGTAGACGAGGTGCCGGGCATGAGCCTGTCGCGCTATGCCGAGGATTTCGATCTGCCGGAGCTGGTGCGGGCGAACAAGGCGCGGATCAACGGCCTGCGGGTGACCATCAAGGGCGACGTGTTCCTCGCCGATATCGCGCCGCTGCAATCGGAACACGACGACAGCGAGGCGCTGGCCGGTGCGGTACTGACCTTGCACCGGGCCGATCGTGTCGGTGAGCGCATCTATAACGTGCGCAAGCAGGAGCTACGCGGTTTCGACAGCATCTTCCAAAGCTCGAAAGTGATGGCGGCGGTGGTCCGTGAAGCCCGCCGGATGGCGCCGCTGGACGCGCCGCTGCTCATCGAAGGCGAGACCGGCACCGGTAAGGAACTGCTGGCGCGTGCCTGTCACCTGTCCAGCCCGCGTGGACAATCCCCGTTCATGGCCCTCAACTGCGCGGGCCTGCCGGAATCCATGGCCGAAACCGAGTTGTTCGGCTACGGCCCAGGCGCCTTCGAGGGCGCGCGCCCGGAAGGCAAGCTCGGCCTGTTGGAGCTGACCGCCGGCGGCACGTTGTTCCTCGATGGCGTCGGCGAAATGAGCACACGCTTACAGGCCAAGCTCGTGCGCTTCTTGCAGGACGGCTGTTTCCGCCGGGTGGGCAGCGACGAGGAGGTCTACCTGGACGTGCGGGTGATCTGCGCGACGCAGCTGGACCTGTCCGAACTCTGCGCCAAGGGCGAATTCCGCCAGGACCTGTACCACCGGCTCAACGTACTGTCGCTGCACATCCCGCCGCTGCGTGAATGCCTGGACGGGCTGGAGCCGCTGGCATTGCACTTTATCGATCAGGCCAGTCGGCAGATCGGTTGCGCCTTGCCGAGGCTGTCAGCGCAGGCTCTGGAGCGGCTGGCCGCTTATCACTGGCCCGGCAACGTGCGGCAATTGGAAAACACCCTGTTTCAGGCGGTTTCGCTGTGCGAAGGCGGGTTGATCAAACCCGAGCACATCCGTCTCCCGGATTACGGCACGCCGCAGCCGCTGGGTGATTTCTCCCTGGACGGCGATCTGAACGGTATTGTCGGGCGCTTCGAGAAGGTGGTGCTGGAGGCGCTTTACCAGCAGCATCCGAGCAGCCGCCTGCTGGGCAAGCGGCTGGGCGTCTCACACACCACCATCGCCAATAAACTACGCGACTACGGGATCGGCAAGGACGGCTGAGCGGCGGCTCAGCGCACCGCCTGCAGCACCGCGTCGATCAGCGCCTGCAGATCGATCGGCTTGCGCAGGTGTAGGGTAAAGCCCGCGCTTTTGGCCTTCTCCACGTCGCGCAGGGTGCCGTAGCCGGTCAGTGCGATGCTCGGGGTCTGGGCATTGGTGGTGCCGCGTCGTATTTCGCTCATCATCTTGTGGCCGTCGATGACCGGCATGCCGATATCGGACACGATCACGTCGAAGCGCGACTGCTCCGCGAGTTCTATACCCTGGGCGCCGCTGTCGGCGACAGTCACCTTGGCACCTTCGCTCTCCAGCAGTTCGCGCATGGTGTCGAGAATGTCCGGTGAGTCGTCGACCAGCAGAATTCGGATGCCGAACAGGCCGCCGTTGAGCTCATGCGACGCCAGCCCGCTGAGTTCAAGTTCGGTCTGCAGGTGCATCGGCAGCCAAATGCTGAAGCGTGCGCCACGGCCCAACCCTTCGGAAAAGGCCTCGATACGCCCGCCGTGCGCTTCCACCAGCTGTTTGACCAGCGCCAGGCCGATCCCCAGGCCGTGCTTGGAGCGCTGAGCATGCTGCATCTCCGCCTGGCCGAACATGTCGAAGACCTTGGGCAGGAAATCCGCAGTGATCCCTTCGCCGGTATCGATGACGTCCAGGCGGGCCAGATCGCCGTCGCGTTCGAGCTGCATGCAGATGCGGTCGCCGCCCTTGGTGAACTTCCAGGCGTTGTTCAACAGGTTCCAGATGATCTGCTCCAGGCGCGTTGGGTCGGCATGAATGAAAACCGGTTGCTCCGGCTTGAAGGTTTCGAAGCTGACACCTTCGGCCTGAGCCAGCGGGCCGAACACCGCCTCGATGCCCTTGAGCAGTTCCTGATAGGACAGCGTGATGAAGTTGAGCTTGAGCTTGCCGGTGCGGATGCGCGAAACGTCCATCAGATCGTCGATGATTCGCGACTGGCTGCGCACCGCGTTCTGAATCGCCTGGGTGGCTTTCTGCAGAGAAGGTGTGTTTTTCGCGGCTTGGGAGCGGGCAATCAGGTCGGCATTGAGCTGGATGAGGTTCAGCGGGTGCTTGAGCTCGTGAGAGAGCACCGCGAAGAATTGATCCTTCTGCTGGTTGGCCGCCTGAATGCTCTCCAGTTCGTTCTGTTGATCGTGGCTGCGCTGTCGGTCCTCGGTGATGTCGCGCGCAATTTTGGCGAAACCGGTCACTTTGCCGCCGCCATCCACCAACGGATTGACCAGGCCGCTGAAGAAGCACTGGGTACCGTCCCGGCGCAGGTGCCATCTTTCGTCGGCAGCCTGACCCTGCTCCAGGGCACGCTGACGTTCGGCTTCCGGTACTCCGAGCGACCGATCCGCCTCCGTATAGATCAGCCGGATGTTCTGGCCCAGGACCTCCTTCTCGGCATAGCCGAAGATGTTTTCGGCGCCGCGGTTCCAGGTGGTGATGATGCCATCGCAGTCCAGGGTGATGATGGCGTAGCCCTTGGTGCTCTGCGCCAGCTGTTTCATATGGGCTTCGCCAGCGCGCACCTGCTCTTCGGCCCGGCGGCGGTCGGTTATGTCGATGAAGGTCAGCACGGCGCCCTGAATTCGATCGTCCAGGGTTCGGTAGGGCAGCACGCGCGCCAGGTACCAGTGGCTGCGGTCGAGGTTGCTGATCTCACGTTCGACCAGGTGCAGCGATTCGAAGGCTTCGGTGGCGTCCTGATGCAGCTGCGGATAGTCGAGACGATGGGTGATGTCCAGCAGCGAGCGCCCGGCGTCATTGTCAATCACGTTGAAAACGTCCTGCGCGCGCGGGGTGAACCACTTGATGCGCATGGTGCGGTCGACGAACAGGGTGGCGATGTCCGTCGAGGCGATCAGGTTCTGCAGGTCGTCGTTGATCTTGCTGGTTTCGTCGACCTTGGTCTTCAGTTCGAAGTTGACCGTGGTCAGCTCCTCGTTGATCGACTGCAGCTCTTCCTTGCTGGTTTCCAGCTCTTCGGTGGCCGAGCGCAGCTCTTCATTGATTGCCTGTAGCTCCTCGTTGGAGGCACGCAGCTCTTCGGTCGAGCTTTCCGAGTGCTCCATGGTCACCTGCAGCTGCTCCTTGGTCTGCTGCAGTTCGGCCTCCAGCTGGGTCAGCACCCGGTCCTTGGTGGTGGGATTTGCCAGCGTGTTGCCGTCCATGCAGTCTTCGACTTCATCGAAGATCACCAGCATGTATTCGCTGCCGGCTTCGTTATCGCGGAACGGCCGCACCACCATATTCACGTAATAGTGCCGGCCGTCGCGCTCCAGCCGTACCCGCCGCGCCTCGACGCTCTTGCCGGTGTGGGTGGCCTGGTATAACGCAGTGCGCAACTCCAGGCGCAGCTGCGGGTGTACCAAGATGGTCAGGTTCAACGAGGGCTCACCGCCGACATAACGCAGGAAGTTTCCGGCGCGGTCGGACATGTGGACGATCTCCGCGTCGTGATTGACGATCACACTGGGCGGTGCGTACTGCTCGAGCGCCCGTTGGTGCACGTCGGCAAAGGAGAACTTGCGGTTGCGTCTGTGCGGCTGGCTGGTCTGGGATTGGCTCAGCGGACCGGTCGCAGTCAACGAGTGAAAAGGGGCTGTGGGCGCGCGGCGCAACCCCGATCCGACATTCTTGGCACGGTAGATACGGTTCTTTTTGTCGACCGGCTCGAACAATTGGCTGCAGGCATCGGCGGTTTCCGAGCTGCCGAGAAACAGATAGCCACCGGCATTGAGCGCAAAGTGGAACATGCGCAGCACTTCGATCTGGATGTCCCGGTCCAGGTAGATCATCAGGTTCCGGCAGGAGATCAGATCGAGCCGGGAAAACGGGGGATCGCGAAGGATGTTGTGGCGGGCGAAGAGAATGCGCTCGCGCAGCTCCTTCTGCATACGGTAGTGGTTCTGCTCCTTGACGAAGTACTGGCGCAGGCGCATGGGCGGTACATCAGTGATGATGGCTTCCGGATAGACGCCGGTGCGCGCAGCTTCCAGAGAGCGATCGTCGATGTCGGTGGCGAATAGCTGCAGGTGCACCTCGTCGTCATGGTGAGGGCGTATCTGCGCATAGTCGGAGAACAACATGCCCAGCGAGTAGGCCTCTTCACCGGTCGAACAGGCGGCGGACCAGATGCGCAGCGACTTATCTTCGGCCTGGGCTTTTTCTTCGAAGAGCGCCGGGACGATGTCGCGCTCCAGCGCCTCGAACGCCTCGCGGTCACGGAAGAAGTTGGTCACGCCGATCAGCATGTCGGCAAGGAGATTGGGTGTCTCGTCCGGATGGTTCTGCAGGTATTTGGCGTAGCTGGGCATGTCGCGTAGCGCATTGACCTGCATGCGTCGCTCGATGCGGCGCAGCACGGTGGCCTGCTTGTAATGCCGGAAGTCGTGGCCGGTCCGGCTGCGAAGCGCCGCGAGGATTTCCCGTAACGCCAGCTCGTTGGGCTTGGACTGAGTGTGCGCGCGCTCGCTTTCCAGATCGCCCTGGTCCTGTTCGACGTCGCCGGGCGACGGGATGGGTGGGCGCTGGGTCAGCAACTCCACCATGTTTCGCCCCAACTCAACCAGGCGCTGCGGCATTTCCGCCACCGGCAGCACGATATCGACCATGCCGGTCTCGATGGCGTTGAGCGGCATCGAGTCGTATTCGGCGTCCTCGGGGCTCTGCGCCAGGGTCACCCCGCCTTGTTCCTTGATGCGCGCCAGACCGACCGAGCCATCGGCACCGCTGCCGGATAGCACGATGCCGATGGCGTGGGTGTGGTGCACGTCCGCCAGCGTGCGGAAGAACAGATCGATGGCGACCTGAGGCCCGCGTTCGCGGGTGGACTTGAGCAGGCGAAGGTAGCCGTCGCTCATCGACAGGTCCATCGCCGGCGGAATCACATAGATGTTGTTGCGCTCGATGGGGACGGGCTGCTGAACCTGCAGCACACGCATCCTGGTGACGTTCTGGAGAATCTTGTCGGCGTTGCTTTCGTGTTTGGGCGACAGGTGCATGATGACCACAAAGGCCATGCCGCAGTCGCTCGGCATCTGCTCGAAGAAGGTCAGCAGCGCTTTCAGGCCTCCCGCCGAGGCACCTATGCCAACCACCGGGTAATCCAGCGTGCTTCTGGCCACTTGGCTGTTTTTCGGCGTAGAAGGCTCAGAGCTGGTGTTCATCGATTCCTCGGCATTGGGTGCGCATTTTTTGTTCTGGCGGCTTGGAAAGAAGACAGCAGGCCCGCTGGGCGAATTCCTCTGAACGCCGGTTTTGTCGCGAAAGGGTCAGATGATACGGCTTGCCGCTGTCGATTGGCGCATTTTGCAGGGCGATGCGACGAGCCGGGCGGCTCAGCATTCGATGATATTGACCGCCAGGCCTCCACGGGCGGTTTCCTTGTATTTGCTTTTCATGTCCGCGCCCGTCTGGCGCATGGTGCGGATCACCTTGTCCAGCGAGATGAAGTGGCTGCCATCACCACGCAGCGCCATCCGCGCGGCGTTGATCGCCTTGACCGCGCCCATCGCGTTGCGCTCGATACAGGGCACCTGCACCAGGCCGCCGACCGGGTCGCAGGTCAGCCCGAGGTTGTGCTCCATGCCGATTTCGGCGGCATTCTCGACCTGTCTAGGGTTGCCGCCCAGCACTTCGCAGAGCGCGCCCGCGCCCATCGAGCAGGCGACGCCGACCTCGCCTTGGCAACCGACTTCGGCGCCGGAGATCGACGCGTTTTCCTTATATAGGATGCCGATCGCCGCGGCGGTGAGTAGAAACCGTACGACCCCGTCTTCGTTGGCGCCGCGGATGAAACGCACATAGTAATGAAGCAACGCCGGGATGATTCCGGCCGCACCGTTGGTCGGTGCGGTGACTACGCGCCCGCCGGCAGCATTTTCCTCATTCACTGCCAGCGCATAGAGATCGACCCAGTCGAGCACGCTGAGCGAATCGCGCAGGCTGGCTTCGGGATGCTCGCTGAGCTGCCGATACAGGCCGGCCGCGCGCCGTTGCACCTTGAGCCCACCGGGCATCACCCCTTCGGTGCGGCATCCGGCCTTGACGCAGTCCTGCATGACTTGCCAGATCTTCAGCAGGCCGGCACGGGTTTCGGCTTCCGGGCGCCATGCGGCCTCGTTGGCAAGCATCAGTTCGCTGATCGACAGACCCTGTTCACCGCACAGCGCCAGTAACTCGGCGGCGCTACGGAACGGGTAGGGCAGGGGTGTGCGATCTTCGACGATACGGTCGCTGCCGGCTGCCTGTTCGTCGACCACGAAACCGCCGCCCACTGAATAGTATTCGCGGCTGCGCAGTTGCAACCCGGCGCCATCGAAGGCGCGCAGAATCATGCCGTTGGGGTGATAGGCCAGCGGTTTGCGGATGAACTGCAGGTCGTTGCTGACTTCGAATCTAATCGGTTTCTCGCCCAGCAGTCGCAGCTCGTGGGACTCACGGATGGCCGCCATGCGCTGCGGGATGCTGTCGGTATCGACGGCCTCCGGCAGCTCGCCTTCGAGCCCGAGGATCACCGCCTTGTCGCTGCCGTGGCCCTTGCCGGTGGCGCCGAGCGAGCCGTATAGCTCGACCCTGACGCGCTCGGTGGCGCTCAGCAGCTCGTCATCGCGCAGGCCTTCGGCAAACCGCAGCGCCGCGCGCATCGGCCCCACCGTGTGTGAGCTGGACGGGCCGATACCGATCTTGAACAGGTCGAATACACTGAGTGACATGACAGGCTCCGGGCGAACAGACGTATATTGAGCCTAGACCCTCGATGCCGCTCAGCTGTTGCAATCGCGTCACTGCGACGGTGAATGGGGGTGGTTTCAGCGCGTCGCCGCCGAGCCGCCCCAGGGCTTGGCTTCCAGGCTGTTGTGCACCGCCGTGGCGGCCTGTGCGGCCTGACCAACGGCGACACTCATCTGTTTCAGGCCCTGGGTCACGTCGCCAATGGCGTAAAGCCCGCGCACCGAGGTTTGCATATGCTCGTCCACGCGTATGCCGCCGTCATCATTGCAACCCACATCCAGTTGCTGGGCGAGTTCCGAACGAAAGCGCGCGCCCAGACAAGGGTAGACGATGTCGAAATGATAGGTGTCGCCTCGGCAGGTGATCATCTCGATTCCGGTTGCGCAAGGGCGCAGCGCTTCGACGCGATCGCTGATCAGGTGCACGTCGTAATGCTCGGCCAGGGCGATGGCTTGGTCGCAGGCATCCTGCTCGCCATGCACCACCACCGTGACCTGGTCGGTGAAGGTGCGTAGAAACACCGCATGGCCGATGGCGCATTCCGCCTCGCCGTAGACCGCGACGTTGTCGCCGTTGACCTCGTAGCCATCGCAGATGGCGCACAGCCGCAGCTTGCCATCGCCGATGGCCTGCTCGACATCCGGCATGTCCGGCAAGGTATCTTCGATGCCGGTGGCCAGAATGATCCGCCGGGTCACACAGCTTTTGTCCCCGTAGCGCACGCTGAAGCCATCGGCGTGGGGCTCGATGTGTTCGACCCGACCATGCTCAAGCTCTGCGCCGTAGCTGCGGGCCTGTTCACGCAGACGAATCAACAGATCGTTGCCGTTGATGCCTGGCGGGAAGCCTGGGTAGTTATGCGACCGCGGTATCCATGAGGCGCGGCTGGAGCCTGCATCGACCACCCTGCAGCTACGGCGAAAGCGCGCCAGATAGAGCGCAGCGGTCAGTCCGCCCGGCCCCCCGCCAATAACCAGGCAGTCGATCAGGTCGGGGTTCGGCGGCGGTGGGGTCGAAACGTCGTTCATGGCAGATCGGAATGGCTGGGGATGTTGCCTGTAGAAGTGGCGGGCGATTTGAAAGTTCGCTTCTTCCGATGAGTGAAATGTTCCGTTTTGAGAGCTGATCGGACCTTCAACCCTTGTGCTAGAGCGTCTGATGGCCAAAACTGCGCCGCTCGGTGACTGGGCGGATTCAATCCGTACTGACCGGTCATCGCCATTCCAATAAAGGCCAGCCTGCGATTCGTCGCGGTGCTCTGGTCACCCCGCTTTACCCATTCAGGCGTACCACAACAGGTTCCGGCTGAACGCATATCGAACCGCAATACACCACTCGAACGGTGCTCACGAGGCGCCGCATCGAGCTTATTTCCCGTGGGGGTCAAAATGTTCAAATCATTCTTCGTTGCGCCTTGTACGGCGCTTTTCCTGTTGTTCGCGCCAATGGCCAGCGCCGCGGAGCCCATTGTGATCAAGTTCGCCCATGTGGTCGCGGACGACACGCCAAAGGGCAAGGGCGCCTTGCTGTTCCAGAAACTGGTTCGCGAGCGGCTCGCTGGCGCGGTGGAGGTCGAGGTCTATCCGAACTCGACGCTGGTTGGCGACGCCGATGAGATGCAGGCGCTGCTGGATAACAAGGTGCAGATGCTGGCGCCCTCGCTGTCCAAGTTCACCGAGTACTCACCGAAGCTGGAAGTCTTCGACCTGCCGTTTCTGTTCGATGACGAGGCGGCAGTGGCGCGCTTCCAGAAGCGCGAGATGAGCCGCGAGCTGCTGCGCTCGATGGCCCACCGTGGGATCTACGGTCTGGCTTATTGGAATAACGGCCTCAAACAGTTGTCGGCCAGCCAGCCATTGCGCAGCCCGGCGGACGCGGCGGGTCTGGCGTTCCGTATTCAGCCCTCATCGGTGCTCGAGGCGCAGTTCGCGGCAGTGGATGCCAAGACCATCCGGTTACCGTTTGCCGAAGTGGCAAAAGCCATGCAAAGCGGTACGGTGCAAGGCACTGAAGGCCCCTGGTCCAACATGCGCGGACAGAACGCGGGCATTAAACGGAGCTACGTCACCGAGACCAATCATGGCGTGCTCAATTACATGTTGGTGACTAACTCCAAATTCTGGACCAGCATTCCTTTTGCGGTGCGCTCCGAGCTGGAAAACATCCTGCTCGAAGTGACACAGACCGTGAATGCAGAAGCCGCGGCAATCAACCAGCGCGAGCGTGAACGCATTCTGGCCAGCGGCAGCAGCACGCTCGTTACGCTAACCGCCGAGCAGCGCCAGGCCTGGCGAGACAAGATGCAGCCGGTATGGAAATCCTTCGAGTCGCAGATCGGCGCCGACGTCATGCGCGCGGCGCTGACGGTCAATCGCCGCTAACGCGGTCTGCGCCGGCGTCCGTATGGAGGCGCCGATGCTTCAGCACTCCTGCCGAGCGCGCACTCATTCGCGCGCTCAACCAATGTGTCGTTTTGAGAGCTGGTTGGACTTTCTGGCCTTGTGCCACGCCCGGTGATCGCGAAGACTTCCGCTCGGTTGGTAAAGGCTCTAGCGCTCTGCTTTTCGCCAACCGCATTCCAATAAAGGCCAGCCGCCGACCGCCGCAGTCGAGATGATCTGGCCAACTCGAACTGAAAAAACGAACCGACCACGCCGCTGCGTGAGTCAGGCCTTATCGTTGTCGACTAACCACTCGAACGGTGCCCACAAGGTGTCGCTTCGGGCTTTTCCCGTTGGGGGGTAGATGTTCAAGTCTTGTGTCGCTGCGCTGGTCGCAGTTATGTGTGGGTTGAGTGCCTCGGTCATGGCGGCCGAAGGCGAGCCGTTCGTCATCAAGTTCGCTCACGTGGTGGCCGATGACACGCCCAAGGGCAAAGGGGCATTGCTGTTTCAGAAGCTGGTGCATGAGCGCCTGGGTGGCAAGGTCAAGGTCGAGGTCTATCCGAATTCGACATTGGTTGGCGATGCCGACGAGATGCAGGCGCTGCTGAACAACGACGTCCAGATCCTCGCGCCTTCGCTGTCCAAGTTCGGCAAGTACACGAACAAGTTGCAGGTCTTCGATCTGCCCTTCCTGTTCGATGACGAAGCGGCGGTTCAGCGCTTCCAGAAGCGCGAAATGAGCCGTGAATTGCTGCGCTCGATGGCCGACTCCGGCATCTATGGCCTGGCGTACTGGAACAACGGCCTTAAGCAGCTTTCCGCCACCAAGGCGTTGCATCTGCCCGAAGATGCCGCCGGATTGGCGTTTCGCGTACAGCCTTCGGCGGTACTGGAAGCGCAGTTCAACGCGGTTGGGGCCAAGCCGGTGGTGCTGCCTTTCGCCGAGGTGTACAAGTCGCTCCAGGCTGGCGTGGTCCAGGGCGCGGAGAACCCATGGTCGAACATTGCCAGCCAGAACATGCACAAGGTCCAGCCGTTCATCACCGAGAGCAATCACGGGGTGCTCAACTACATGCTGGTGACCAGTTCGAAGTTCTGGATGAGCATGCCCTTTGCGGTGCGCTCGGAACTCGAGGGCATCATTCTCGAAGTGACCCAGGCGGTGAACCGTGAGGCTGCGGCGCTGAACCAGCGTGACCGTGACCGCATCCTCGCCAGTGGCAGCAGCAAGCTGATCACACTCACGCCGGAGCAGCGTCAGGCCTGGCGCGAGAAGATGATGCCGGTGTGGCAGTCCTATGAAGCGCAAATCGGTGCAGACGTAATCCGCGCAGCACTGACGGTCAATCGCAAACGCTAACCTCGTGCCTTCCGCTCGCCGGCACTGCCGTGCGGCGAGCTCGGCGCACCCGCGCCGCTTCCGTTCCCCTTCTTTCCTCTCCTTGTGGCCTGTCCACGCCGGACGTTTGCCGCGGTGCATCAGCAGACTAACGCGTTGTCAAGCCCCGCCCCGCCGCCTGACGGTTCTAAGCTTGTCGATGCCGGTCCCTGAACGTTGGGCTTGATACCTGGCTGCTAGCATCATCTAGCAGGCGGAACCAGCCCGGTTGCAACAGGGGGCTTGTTCGTCCGTTGTGCGTGTGTTTCGAAGTGCCAACCAAGAATAAGGAGAACAGCAGGTGGCGACTAATCCTGGAAAGAACACGGCGTCGGCCGTGGAGAGTATCCCCGCCCCGACCGGGGCGGCCAACCTGATCGATACCGACTACGTCATCGGTCAGGACAACATCAAACGCAAGTTTTTCGACATTCATGGCAAGGTTTTCACTATCTCCGCCCTGACCATCGTGCTTTTCGTGGTCGTTACGCTCGCCCTGCGCAGCGATGTCGAGCCGCTGTTCACTGCGCTTCGCGACTGGCTGACCAGCAATCTGGCCTGGTTCTTTCTCGGCTCGGCGAACATTTTCGTCCTGCTGTGCCTGGGGCTGATCCTTTCGCCGTTGGGCAGGGTACGCCTGGGCGGCAGGGACGCGACCCCGGATTATTCCTACACGGGCTGGTTCTCCATGCTGTTCGCCGCCGGCATGGGCATCGGCCTGATGTTTTACGGCGTCGCCGAACCCATGTCGCATTTCTCCACGGCCATGGGGGGAACCACCGTCGAGAATGGCGTGCGAACCGACTGGGCTCCCCTGGGCGCCGCGGCGGGCGATGCCCAGGCTGCTGCCAGCCTGAGTATGGCTGCCACCATCTTCCACTGGGGCCTGCACCCCTGGGCAATCTACGCCATCGTGGCCTTGGCCTTGGCGCTGTTCTCCTTCAACAAGGGATTGCCGTTGAGCATCCGCTCGATCTTCTACCCGCTGCTCGGTGAGCGGGTGTGGGGTTGGCCGGGCCATATCATCGATATCCTGGCGGTGTTCGCGACCCTGTTCGGTTTGGCCACTTCGCTGGGCCTGGGTGCGCAACAGGCAGCGGCCGGTCTCGAGTTCCTGTTCGACATGCCCAATACGGACACCAGCAAGGTTCTGCTGGTAGCTGGTATCACCGTGATCGCCCTGATGTCGGTGCTGGCTGGCTTGGACAAGGGGGTCAAGCGCCTGTCGGAAATCAACATGGTGCTGGCCCTGTTGCTGCTGTTCTTCATCATCGTAGTCGGGCCGACCCTGGCGATCGTGACCGGCTTCTTCAGTAACTTGGGCAGCTACCTGACCAACTTGCCGGCACTGTCCAATCCGATCGGTCGCGACGACGCCAACTTCAGCCAGGGCTGGACAGCGTTTTACTGGGCCTGGTGGATCAGCTGGTCGCCCTTCGTCGGCATGTTCATCGCCCGGGTCAGCCGCGGCCGTACCGTACGTGAATTCCTGATCGCCGTGCTGCTGGTACCGTCGCTGGTATCGGTACTGTGGATGACCGCGTTCGGCGGCACGGCCCTCGGCCAGTTCGTCACCGATGGCTTCACCGGGGTGCAGGATGCGGCGCTGGAACTGAAACTGTTCGCCATGCTCGGCGAGCTGCCGCTGACGCAGATCAGCTCCTTTGTCGGAATCGTGCTGGTGGTGGTGTTCTTCGTCACCTCGTCGGACTCCGGTTCCCTGGTGATCGACACCATCACCGCCGGCGGCAAGGTCAACGCGCCGGTTCCGCAGCGGGCGTTCTGGGCCGTGTTGCAGGGAATCGTGGCCATTTCCTTGCTGCTCGGGGGCGGCCTGGTCGCGTTGCAAGCCATGGCGGTATCGACTGGTCTGCCGTTTACCATCGTGCTGCTGGTGGGCTGCGTGTCCATCGTCAAAGGTTTGATGAGTGAGCCGCGGTAGTTAACGGACGTATCCGGGGGTGCATGCCGATCAGGTGTGTACCCCAGTGTTCTACAAAGAAACGCGACCCATGGCGGTCGCGTTTTTTTAGTTCCAGAGATCGCCCACCGCCGTCGTCGGTGGATAGTGCCTGGCCGCCTGCGCCTGCAGCAGTTCGGCGGTGGCCAGGGCGTCGGTCAGGGCATGGTGTGCCTGGTACAGCGGCAAGCCGTAGCGCAGACGGCTGTCGGCCAGCCGGATCGATACCGGCCGCTGCTTGTCGATCAGACGGCGCAGCCAGCCGGGCCGGCGTCGGCGCGGATGCAGCCGTGCTTCAAGCTGCATGGTGTCGATCACCGGGAATTGCAGCCCTTCACCCAGCAGGTGGCGCACCGCTTGGTCTAGAAAACCCCGTTCGATGTTGCGGTAATGCACCACCACGATCTTGCCGGCCATGGCGGCGAGCAGCTCGTCGAGCACGGTGGCCAGTCGTGGCGCCTCGCTGATATCCGAATGGGTGATGTGATGGAAGGTGACCGATTGGCTGCTCAGCTCGCAAATCGGTTTGACCACCCAGTAACTGGCCTCGCGGCAGCGGATGCGGCGCAGGTCGAAGGGCACCAGGCCGAGACTGACGATCGAGTCGCGCTGACTGTCCAGGCCGGTGGTCTCGACATCCAACGCGAGCAAGGGCACCTGCTCCAGGGGCGTGTCGGCGCTGACCGTGCCGGCTTGGTAGAAGCGTACCAGGCGTGGATCGCGGGCCGTTTGCGCCAGTTGGGCGAACAGGCTTGGCCAATCGGGGGTTGGCGTATGGGCGTTACGCTTCATAGTGGTCGGCTTTGAGCTTGACCAGGGTAGCGGAAGCGCAGGAACTGCTGCGCATTGCTCAACACCTGGAAGGCCGACTTGAGGTTGTGTCGTTCGTTGGCTGACACCTTTTCCGGTTCTATGTAGTTATCCGGCTCGCGCCCCTCCAGCAGGTCCATGGCCTGATGACGGATGCGCACGATCGAGAGGAACTCCAGGGCATTGCGCAGCTGGGTGATGGCGTCTTCGGTCAACAGTTTGGTGGCGGCGATGGCGTCCAGGCGCTCCAGCGAGTTCTGGGCTTTGGAGCCGACGGCCAGGGCGTGTACCCGGATCAGGTCGGTCAGAGGCGCGGTGCCGCGGCCCTTGAGGTTGATGATGTTGTTCTGCTGGCCGTCCTTTTCCATCACGAAGGTGCGAAAGAAGCCCAGCGGTGGTGTGCGGTTGAGCGCGTTGCGTGCCAGGCTGGCGAGAAACAGCGGGTTGCTGCTGGCTTTCTGCGCAATCAGATCCTTGAGGCCTTCCACCAGGCTGGCCTCGCCGTAAACACTGTCGAGGTCGAAGAAGATCGAACTGTTGAGCAGGGTTTCCGGGTTGGGCTGCTCGATCCACTGGGTGAAATAACTTCTCCAGACCCTCAACGGCTGGCGCCACTTGGGGTTGCTGGCCATGATCCCACCCTTGCAGTAGCTGTAGCCGCAGGCAGCCAGACCGTCGCTGACGAAGCTCGCCAACTGGAGGAAATATTCGTCGTGGATTCGCGGGTCGAAGCGGTTGTCGATTACCAGGGCATTGTCCTGGTCGGTAACGATCAGCTGTTCGTCACGCGCCATGGATCCCAGGACCATGTAGCAGTAGGGCACCGGCGGTGGTCCCAGCCGTTCCTCGGCCAGTTCCAGCAGGCGATGGGTCAGGCTGCGGCCGATCCCTGACATGGCGCTGCCGATCATGTGCGCGGTGGCCTCTTCATTGACCATGCGCAGGAAGGTTGCGCGCAGGTCCGGCAGCAGGGCCTGCAGTTCGGCCACCGATTGCTTGTTGAAGATGCTGTTGACCAGATACAGGCTGCTTTGCGATTCGTACTTGATGATGTCCGACAGGTTGATCACCCCAACCGGGCGCTGGCGATGCATCACCGGCAGGTGATGGATGTTATGGCGCAGCATGCACAGCATCGCCTCGAATACCGAGTCGTCGGCCTGAATGGTGATCGGGTTGGGTGACATCACCTGGTCGACCGGGGTATCCAGTGCCAGGCCTTCGGCTAATACTCGAGTGCGCAGGTCGCGATCGGTGGTGATGCCGGTCATAATCTGGATGCTGGACGGCGCGGAAGCGGTCGCTGGTGGGCCCAGGATCACCAGCGAGGAGACCCCATGTTCGGTCATCACCTGCGCCGCCTCCTGCACGCTGGTGCCCAGCGGTACGCTGACGGTGCGCCGGGTGATCAGCTTGCGCACCTTGATCTTCATCAGCTCGCTGGCCTTGCCGTTCGGCTCTTCCGGCTTCAACCGCGACTGACCTTCGGCCTCGACGAAGTCGGCGAAGGCGTCATGCGCCTCGCACAGCTGTTCGAACAGCTGGCCGGGAATGAAGTAGATCAGGCTGTCTTCGATCGCCCGTGCCGGCAGGCGCACCCTGTGCCCGCGCAGCAGGCCGAACTGGCCAAACACCTCACCCTCGGACAGGCGGTTGTACAGCTCGCCGTTGCGCCGGTAGATTTCCACCGCGCCGCTGCGAATGTAGTGCAGGTCCTCGATCGGTTCGCCATAGCGGAGGATGTCGCTGCCGGCCTTGAAATAGCTGACCTCGACCTGCCGGGCGATTTCGTCGAGGGTGTCGTCCGGCAGTCCGTCGAAGGGGGCGAAGCGACTCAGGTGGTCGCGTATCTCTATCAGCTCGACCTGCATGCAAATCTCCTGGCAGCACGCTCACGCTATTGAATGCATTGAACCATAGCCGCGGCTCTCAGCGTCGGGGCGCGGTGGCGCGAGTCGTTGGCTGGCAGCTGCATGTCGTTCGGTGGCGCGCTCGGGTTCGTTTGAATGCTGGTGCGAGGAGATCCTGTCCTATGGCCGTCGTATGACGCGCAAATCAGAGCCGACGTGATGCGTGCGCTGACGGTCAACCGCAACCCTGCCCCTCACGCCATCCGCTCGCCGGCATAGCAGGTCGGCGAACTCGGCGCGCCACGCCGTTCCAGCTCTTCCTCCAGCCATTCGGCCAGTACTCGCGCGTTGTTCTGCTGCTCGTCGCGGGCGGCGTAGATCAGCGTCAGCGGGCCTTTAGTGGCGATGTCCAGTAGCGGCCACCAGTGCTCCGGGTGGCCCGCCAACTCTCGCCGGTAATCGTCTCGAAAGGTCTCGTATACCTTTTCGCCTGCCTTGAACGCGCGTCGCAGCTCGGTCGAGGGCGCCAGATCCTTGCGCCAGTCATCCAGCGCCAGCGCTTCCTTGCGCAGGTTTCGCGGCCAGAGCCGATCAACCAGCACACGATGTCCATCGTTGGGTTCCGGAGTCTCGTAGGCGCGTTTGCAGCGGATCATCGGCCGGCTCCATCAGCATGAAATATAAGGCGATCAAATAAGGGTTAAAAAAACTTATCGCTAGGTCGTTATAACCATATGGATGGGGGTAAAAAGTACATCACCTGTTTCAGGTGTTTGAAAAATAAAGAAATTAAAAGCGGCACGCTTCGTGATTGTCATCAAGGGAACGACACAACACCTTGAAGGAGCATCGCATGAAAAATCTAGTCGCTTTGGTTACCTGTGCAACCCTATTGTCCAGCTCGCTGGCTGTCGCTGATTCGGTGGTAACGGCGCAAGAGGACCGCGTCGTCGGCGGCGGTTTCGGCGGGCTCAGTGGATTCATGCTCGGGGCCGCTGCCGGTGGGCCAATCGGCGCGCTGGTCGGCGGTGGCTTGGGCTATTTTGCCGGGCAGGGCGTGCAGAAGGCGGCGGGGCTCGAACAGACGCTCTATGTTGTTGAGCACGAAGATGGCAGCCAATCACGCCTACGCAGTTCTCACAATGGCCTGGTCGCCGGGGAGCAGGTACAACGCGACGGCACGCTCATCAGCGCAGACAACCGCTAGGGCCCCGCAGCGCAGGTCTGCCGTTCTGATAGGCTGGCCGGCATCAGACGCGAAGGAGCCGAGATGAGCTACTCCTTGTTACACATCACGCATCTACTGGCGGCGATCTTCTTTATCGGCGCGCTGTTCGTCGAGGTCGCCGTGCTCGCCCGGGTGCGCCAGCAGATCGAGCCGGCGACCATGCAGACCGTCGACAAGGCGGTCAGTGCTCGCCTGCGGGTGGTGCTGCACTGGGTGGTGGTGTTCGTCTATGGCGCCGGCATCGGCCTGGCCTGGCATCACCGCCAAGCACTCGCCGATCCCTTCTCCAGCAGCTTCGCGACGTTGTTGTCGTTGAAAATCCTGCTGGCGATCGGGGTGTTCTTCACCTTCGGCCTGGTCGCGATGTTGCTGCGCAGCGGGCGCATGACGCCGGCGCGCTATCGGCGCGTTCATTGGGCAATATTTGCCCAGATGATTGGCATCGTGCTGCTGGCCAAGGGCATGTTCTACCTGCACTGGTAACGGGCCGCGGCCGCCCAGGCCGTTATCCCCAACGGGCCTCACTGCGGGCCTTCGGCTTGTGCCTGTTGTCGATCGGGCGGTTTATGCCAGTCGCGTCTCTACTGCATCGACACAGGGTCGGCGATGACCTCGGTCAATCCCCATGCGCTATCGGCTGGCGTGATTGTGGGCAGATTCAGCCGCTTTAGCCTTGTTTGTTTCGGCTCCCATCGCGCCTATCGTCAGCGCATCCCTGCCCGTCAGATCAACGAGGTATCCGATGAATTTCGCCTACAGCCCACGTGTTGAGGCCTTGCGCCAGCAGCTACTGGCCTTTATGGATGAGTACGTTGTGCCGCGTAACGGCGCCTGGCACATGGAGGTCGCCGCCGGAGCCTACCCGGTGTCGTTCATGGAGGATCTGAAGGCGCTGGCACGCTCTGAAGGGCTGTGGAATCTGTTCCTGCCTTCGCTCGGCGAGGACGAACCGGGCACGGGTCTGAGCAATCTCGAATACGCCCCGCTGGCCGAAATCATGGGCCGTGTGCATTGGGCATCGGAGGTGTTCAACTGCAACGCGCCGGACACCGGCAACATGGAGTTGCTGCACCTGTTCGCCACGCCGGCGCAGCGTGAGCGCTGGCTCAAGCCTCTGCTCGAGGGCGAGATCCGCTCGGCCTTCGCCATGACCGAGCCGGACGTGCCATCCTCCGATGCCACCAACATCCAGACACTGATCCGCCGCGACGGCGACGACTACGTGATCAACGGTCGCAAGTGGTTCATCACCAATGCCTCGCACCCCAACTGCAAGCTGCTCATCGTCATGGGCAAGACCGACCCGGACGCCGATACCCATCGGCAGCAGAGCATGATCCTGGTGCCGTTCGACACGCCCGGTGTCGAGCGAGTGCGCAATATCCCGGTGATGAACCACGTCGCGCCGGAAGGCCACTGCGAGCTGCTGCTGCGTAACGTGCGGGTGCCGGCCACCAACTTGCTGGGCCAGGAAGGGCAGGGCTTCATGATGGCCCAGGCTCGGCTCGGCCCAGGGCGCATCCATCATTGCATGCGCTCGATCGGCATGGCCGAGCTGGCGTTGGAGTTGATGGTCGAGCGCTGCCAGGAGCGCAAGGCGTTCGGCAGGTACCTGCAACAATATTCGAATATCAGCGACTGGATCGCCGAGTCGCGTATCGAGATCGAACAGGCGCGGCTGCTGGTGCTCAAGACCGCCTGGATGATCGACGAAGTCGGTGCCAAGGCAGCGCGCAAAGAGATCGCAATGATCAAAGCGCTGGTGCCGCGCATGCAGACGCGGGTAGTCGACCGCGCCATGCAGGTCTATGGCGGCATGGGGCTGACCCCCGATACGCCGCTGGCCGACATGTGGACCGCCGGCCGTGCCCTGCGCTTCGCCGACGGTCCGGATCAGGTGCACCTGCGCAGCATTGCGCGGATGGAGATCAAGGCCAGCGAAGCCACCCGCGGTGCGACCATGGTCTACCTCACCCCGCCCGGACGTCACGGCGTGTAGCTGGCTGGTGGGCTGAAGCGGAACGCCGCTCGGCCCATCCTACCGGGTGCGAATCCTTCATTCACGGTGAGCGCCAGACCGCCACGGTCAATGCTCGATGGTCATTGCGACTGAACCGCGAGCAGACCAGCTAACCGCTCTTGCTTCGGACGGGCGCGAGACTATCGGCGCTCCGCCAGATCCCGTCTCGTTGACATGGCTCAATGCAATCAGGGTTACCCGTGCAAGCTTGATCCGAGTCAAGGAGAGCGCCCGACCCACTCCCTACCATCGCTTCACATTCGATAAGTGAAGTGGGTAGGTCATGAAGTCCCGTCTATCTCTCGCAGTAGGTGCCAGGCGTGCATGGGGGCTTGGCTTCACCCTGCTGATGACGTTGATGTTGGGCGCCGTAACCCTCGAGGCCAAGGAATACGAAGCCGAACAGCAGCGACTCGAACAGTTCTTTCCTGGCACCAGCCTCTCCGCGCCCGAGGGCGACTATCAGGTGCGCACCATCCGCAAGGGTGACGAGGTGCTCGGTTACGCCTTCCAGACCATCAACGTGGTCGACATTCCGGCCTATTCCGGCAAGCCGATCAATATCCAGGTGCTGCTCGATCCGCAGGGCGTGATAGTCGACGCCTATGTGCTTGAGCACCACGAACCGATTCTGCTGGTGGGCATCCCGGTGGAGAAGCTCCACGCATTTACCGCCAAGTACCAGGGCATCAAGATCGATCAGCGGGTGGTCGTTGGCCATTCCAGTGACGAAAAGGCCGTCACCATCGATGCCGTGACCGGCGCCACGGTCACTGTGATGGTGGTCAACGAGATCGTCATGCGTGCCGGTCACGACGTCGCGGTATCGCTCGGGCTGGTCGAGGACAAGGGCGGCGCGACGCAGAAACCGGCCACGATTCGCCAGGATGACTATCAGCCGGCCAGTTGGAGCGAGCTCACCGGCAACGGCGCGATCCGCCGATTGCACCTGACCAAGGGCGACATCGACCAGGCGTTCAAGGGCACCGACGCCGAGGGCATCGACGAAGCCGCCCCGGAAGCTGCCAACGAGACCTTCATCGACCTCTATGCCGCCGAAATCAACCCGCCGACCATCGGCCGCAACCTGCTGGGCGACAGCCAGTACCAGTCGCTCATGGGAGCGCTGAAGCCGGGCGAGCATGCCGTCGCGGTGATGGCCAGCGGCGAATATTCCTTCAAGGGCTCGGGGTACGTGCGCGGTGGCATCTTCGATCGGGTGCAGCTGCGCCAGTTTGGCAATGTCATCAGCTTCCGCGACATGGACTTCCAGCGCCTCGATGACGTCTATGCCGAGGGCATGCCGGATTTCGGTGAAATGGCCGTGTTCATTGTCCGCCAGCACAGCGCCTTCGACCCCGGCTCACCCTGGACGCTGGAGCTGCTGGTGCGGCGCCAGACTGGCCCGGTCAGCGGCGTGTTCACCAGTTTCGAGCTGCCGTACCAGATGCCCGAGGCCTACCTCGATCGCCCGCAGCCGAGTGCCGAGGAACTGGCTGCGGCCGAGGAGGCCAGCCGGCCGATGTGGGTCAACATCTGGTACCAGAAGAGCTTCCAGATCGGCGTGATCCTGGTCGCCCTGGCGTTGCTGACCGTCATCCTTTTCCTGCAGGACACCTTTACCCGGCGCCCACGCTTCATGCACTGGCTGCGTCGCGGCTACCTGGTGTTCACCGTAGTGTTCATCGGCTGGTACGCCTTAGGGCAGCTGTCGGTGGTCAATGCGCTGACCTTCGTCCATGCGCTGTTTCAGGATTTTCGCTGGGAGCTGTTCCTCACCGACCCGGTGATCTTCATTCTCTGGACCTTCACCGCGGCGAGCATCCTGCTCTGGGGACGCGGTGTGTTCTGCGGCTGGCTGTGTCCCTTCGGTGCCCTGCAGGAGCTGATCAACGAGGCCGCGCGCAAGCTGAAGATCCCGCAGTACGAACTGCCGTTTGCCGTGCATGAGCGGCTCTGGGCGATCAAGTACATCGTGCTGCTGGTGCTGTTCGGCATCTCGCTCGAGTCGATGATGATGGCCGAGAAGGCCGCCGAGGTGGAGCCGTTCAAGACGGCCATCACCCTGCACTTCGATCGTCAGTGGTGGTTCGTCGCTTACGCGGTGGCGCTGCTGGTCATCAACGTTTTCACCCGCAAGGTGTACTGCCGCTACATCTGCCCGCTGGGCGCGGCGCTGGCGATCCCCACCAAGTTCCGCCTGTTCGATTGGCTCAAGCGACGCAAGGAATGCGGCAACCCCTGCCAGCTGTGCGCCAAGGAATGCGAAATCCAGGCGATTCATCCGGACGGCCACATCAATGCCAACGAGTGCCATTACTGCCTCGATTGCCAGATGACCTACCACAACGAAAACAAGTGCCCGCCGCTGATTCTGAAGAACAAGCGCACCAAGCGCGGCAAGAAGGCCCCTGCCGGCCCGACGCTGATTCCCGTAGTGCAAGTGATGGACCCCGCGAGCGAGGCGCCGTAGCGCGAAAGCTCGCAATGATCCTCTGACCAAAAGCTGTCCCCTAAGGAGCAATCTCATGAGCGACAAAGAAACCAAGAACCCCCAGGCGCTGGAGAAGAGTGGCCTCAGTCGCCGCGGCTTCCTCGGGGCCAGCGCCATGACCGGCGCGGTGGTAGCGGCTACGGCCCTGACCGGCGGCGTGATGACGCGCGAGTCGTGGGCGGCTGCGGTCAAGGAAGCGAAATCGAAGATCCACGTCGCGCCCGGTGAGCTCGACGATTACTACGGTTTCTGGAGCGGCGGCCACCAGGGCGAAGTACGCGTGGTGGGCGTGCCGTCGATGCGTGAGCTGATGCGTATCCCTGTGTTCAACGTCGATTCGGCCACTGGTTGGGGACTGACCAACGAAAGCCGCCACATCATGGGCGACAGCGCGAAATACCTGAACGGCGACTGCCACCATCCGCATATCTCGATGACCGATGGTAAGTACGACGGCAAATATCTGTTCATCAATGACAAGGCCAACAGCCGCGTCGCGCGGATCCGTCTGGACATCATGAAGTGCGACAAGATGCTCACCGTGCCCAACGTCCAGGCCATTCACGGCCTGCGTCTGCAAAAGGTGCCGCACACCAAGTACGTGTTCGCCAACGCCGAGTTCGTGATTCCGCACCCCAATGACGGCAGCAGTTTCGACCTGCAGGCCGAGAGCGCCTACACCCTGTTCAACGTCATCGATGCCGAGAAGATGGAGATGGCCTTCCAGGTCATCGTCGACGGTAATCTGGACAACACCGATGCCGACTACACCGGCAAGTATGCCGCCTCCACCTGCTACAACTCGGAAAAGGCCTACGACCTGGGCGGCATGATGCGCAACGAGCGCGACTGGGTCGTGGTGTACAACATTCCGCGCATCGAGGCCGCCATCAAGGCCGGCAAGTTCAGCACCATCGGTGATTCCAAGGTGCCGGTGGTCGACGGTCGCGCAGGCTCCGAGTTCACCCGCTACATTCCGGTGCCGAAGAACCCGCACGGCTGCAACACGTCCTCCGATGGCAAGTACTTCATCGCAGCCGGCAAGCTGTCGCCGACCGTCACCATGATCGAGATCGCCAAGCTCGATGACCTGTTCGATGGCAAGCTGAAGGATCCGCGCGATGTGGTCGCCGCCGAACCGGAACTGGGCCTCGGCCCGCTGCACACCACCTTCGACGGTCGCGGCAATGCCTACACCACGCTGTTCATCGACAGCCAGGTGGTCAAATGGAACATGGCCGACGCGGTGCGCGCCTACAACGGCGAGAAGGTCAACTACATCAAGCAGAAGCTCGATGTGCAGTATCAACCGGGCCACCTGCATGCCTCGCTGACCGAAACCAGCGAAGCCGACGGTCAATGGTTGGTGGCGCTGTGCAAGTTCTCCAAGGATCGCTTCCTCCCGACCGGGCCGCTGCACCCGGAAAACGACCAGCTGATCGACATTTCCGGCGACGAGATGAAACTGGTGCATGACGGCCCGACCTACGCCGAGCCGCACGACTGCATCCTTGCCCGTCGCGACCAGATCAAGACGCGCAAGATCTGGGAACGCAACGATCCATTCTTCGCGCCGACCGTCGAGATGGCGAAGAAGGACGGCATCACCCTGGAAACCGACAACAAGGTCATCCGCGACGGCAACAAGGTGCGCGTCTACATGACCTCGTCGGCACCGACCTATGGCCTGACCGAGTTCAACGTCAAGCAGGGCGACGAAGTCACCGTGGTCATCACCAATATCGACCAGATCGAGGACGTGTCCCACGGGTTCGTCATGACCAACCACGGCGCGAGCATGGAGATCAGCCCGCAGCAGACCTCGTCCATCACCTTCATTGCCGATAAGCCGGGCCTGCACTGGTACTACTGCAGCTGGTTCTGCCACGCGCTGCACATGGAAATGGTCGGCCGCATGCTGGTCGAGCCGGCGTAACACGACCGGGCGGGGGCGATCGCTCCCGCCTTTCACCTGCCTGGAAGCTGAAGAGGAACAACGCAGTGCTCAGATCTCAGGCGATATCCAGGCTTCAACCGCTGGCAGCGCTGCTGCTGGCACTGTTCTGCGGGGTGGCCGTGGCGGCCCCGCAACCCATCACCGTGCTGCCGTTACAGGCGGACGGCGAACAGCGCTGGCGCTTGCCCGCCGGTGAGTACAGCGGCTCGTTCAGTATCGACGAGTCGCTGCAGATCCGCTGCGAACCCGGTGCGGTCATCGACGCACAAGGCGAGGGCAACGCCCTGACCATCACCGCACCCGACGTCAGCGTCGAGGGCTGCGCCCTGCGCAATTGGGGGCACAACCTCACCGACCTCAATTCCGCCGTGTTCATCGGACCGAAGGCGCACGGCGCGGTGATCGAGGACAACCGGATGCAGGGCCCGGGCTCGGGCGTCTGGGTCGACTCCACCCACGACGTCAGCCTGATCGGCAACCGCATCCAGGGCGACCCGAACATCCGTTCGCAGGATCGCGGCAACGGCATCCACCTGTACGCCGTGAAGGGCGCGCAGGTGATCGGCAACCACGTGCGCGAAACCCGTGACGGCATCTACATCGACACCTCCAACGGCAACCTGCTGCAGAACAACGTGCTGGAGGATCTGCGCTACGGGGTGCACTACATGTTCGCCAATGACAACCGGGTGATCGGCAACATCACCCGTCGAACCCGTACCGGTTATGCGCTGATGCAGAGCCGCAAGCTGGAGGTCATCGGCAACCGCTCCGAGCAGGACGAGAACTACGGCATCCTGATGAACTACATCACCTATTCGACCATTCGCGACAATGTCGTCAGTGACGTGCGCAGCGGCTCGACCGGCGACAGCATGATCTCGGGCGCCGAGGGCAAGGCGCTGTTCATCTACAACTCCTTGTTCAACACCATCGCAGGCAACCGTTTCGAGAAAAGCGCGCTGGGCATCCACCTGACTGCGGGCTCGGAAGACAACCGCATCTCTGGCAATGCCTTTATCGACAATCAGCAGCAGGTCAAGTACGTGGCCACTCGCACTCAGGAATGGTCCATCGACGGCCGTGGCAACTACTGGAGCGACTACCTGGGCTGGGACCGCAACGATGATGGGCGGGGCGACGTAGCCTACGAGCCCAACGACAACGTCGATCGTCTGTTGTGGCTCTACCCGCAGGTGCGGTTGTTGATGAACAGCCCGAGCATCGAGGTGCTGCGCTGGGTTCAACGGGCCTTCCCGGTCATCAAGTCGCCTGGGGTGCAAGACAGCCATCCGTTGATGAAGCCGCCAACCGAACCATTGATGAGCAAAACGCAGGAGCCAACGCCATGAGCGCTGTAGATATCCAGGGCGTGAACCAGCGTTACGGAAGCATGACCGTGCTGCATGATCTGAACCTGACCCTCGGCGAGGGCGAGGTGCTGGGCCTGTTCGGCCACAACGGCGCCGGCAAGACCACCAGCATGAAGCTCATCCTCGGCCTGCTGATGCCCAGCGAAGGGCAGGTGCGGGTGCTGAGCCATGCGCCGAACGACCCGGCGGTGCGCCGCCAGCTCGGCTATCTGCCTGAGAACGTGACCTTCTACCCGCAGCTCAGCGGCCGCGAAACGCTCCGGCATTTCGCCCGATTGAAGAGCGCGCCGCTGAAACAGGTCGACGATCTGCTGGAGCAGGTGGGCCTCGCCCATGCGGCCGACCGGCGGGTCAAGACTTATTCCAAGGGCATGCGTCAGCGCCTCGGCCTGGCCCAGGCGCTGCTCGGCGAGCCGCGCCTGCTACTGCTCGACGAACCTACCGTGGGCCTTGATCCGATTGCCACCGGCGATCTGTATCAGCTGATCGACCGCCTGCGTCAGCGCGGCACCAGCATCATTCTCTGTTCGCACGTGCTGCCTGGCGTCGAGGCGCACATCAACCGCGCGGCAATCCTCGCTAAAGGCCGCTTGCAGGCGGTCGGCAGTCTGGCGCAATTGCGTGTCGAGGCGGGCCTGCCGGTGCGCATCCGTGCCAGCGGCATGGACAACGGCGCGGCCTGGGTCCAGCGCTGGGATGCGGCCGGTCACCCGGCCCGCACGCTGGGCGAGCGCAGCGTCGAGGTTTCCGCCATCAACGGCCACAAACTGCCATTGCTGCGCGAGCTGCTCGGCGAAGGCGAGCCGGATGACATCGAGATCCATCAGCCTTCGCTGGAGGACCTGTACCGCTATTACATGGAGCGCGCCGGCGACGTCCGGGCCTCGGAGGGCACGCTATGAACCAGGTCTGGAACATCGCGCGTAAGGAACTCAGCGACGGCCTGCGCAACCGCTGGCTGCTGGCGATCAGTCTGCTGTTCGCGGTGCTGGCGGTGGGCATCGCCTGGCTCGGCGCCGCGGCGTCCGGTCAGCTCGGCTTCACCTCGATCCCGGCCACGGTCGCCAGCCTGGCCAGTCTGGCGACTTTTCTGATGCCATTGATCGCACTGCTGCTGGCCTACGATGCCATCGTCGGCGAAGACGAGGGCGGCACCCTGATGCTGCTGCTGACCTATCCGCTGGGGCGCGGGCAGATTCTGCTCGGCAAGTTCGTCGGCCACGGCTTGATTCTGGCGTTGGCGGTGCTGATCGGCTTCGGCTGCGCGATGCTGGCCATCGCGGTGCTGGTCGACGACATCGAGATCGGCCTGCTGCTCTGGGCGTTCGGTCGCTTCATGGTGTCTTCGACGCTGCTTGGCTGGGTATTTCTGGCCATGGCCTATGTGCTGAGCAGCAAGGTCAGCGAGAAATCCAGTGCGGCCGGCTTGGCGCTCGGCGTGTGGTTTCTCTTCGTGCTGGTGTTCGATCTGGTCCTGCTGGCGCTGCTGGTGCTCAGCGAGGGCACCTTCAGCTCCGAGGCGCTGCCCTGGTTGCTGCTGCTCAACCCCGCCGACATCTACCGCCTGATCAATCTGTCCGGTTTCGAAGGTGGCAACGCCATGGGTGTGTTGTCGCTGGGCGGCGATCTGCCGCTACCGGGTGCCGCGCTCTGGCTATGCCTGCTGCTCTGGGTGGGCGTTTCGCTGCTACTGGCCTATGGCGTGTTCCGCCGCCGTTTGGCATGACTACGAGAAGGAAACTGTAACCATGAATGCGCTATACATCCGTTCGTCACGACTGCTGCTAACCGCGGCGCTGCTGTTGGGTTTGGCTGCCTGCAACGAGCCGGAGACCAACGAACAGGCGCTGGCGCCGGTGGCCTTCCATGCCAGCGATGAGTGCCACGTTTGCGGCATGGCGATCAGCGATTTCCCCGGCCCCAAGGGAGAGGCGGTGGAGAAGGGCAAGGTGAGGAAATTCTGTTCCACCGCGGAACTGCTCGGCTGGTGGTTGCAGCCGGAAAACCGCACGCTGCAGGCCAAGCTCTATGTTCACGACATGGGCCGCAGCAGTTGGGAGAAACCCGATGATCACTACCTGATCGATGCAACCAGCGCCTACTATGTGGCCGGTACGAAACTAAAGGGCGCGATGGGCGCGGTACTGGCGACCTTCGCCAAGGAAGCCGACGCACAGCGCCTGGCAGCCGAGCAAGGTGGGCGGGTGCTGCGCTTCGACGAGATCGACCAGGCTGTGCTGCAACCCCAAGCCACCATGTCCATGGACATGACCGATCATCAACAGGCCCACGGCGGCCACTGATCGGCCGTCGGCACCGGCCGATCAACACAACTTGAAACGAGGTATTTGCAATGATGGGTATCAGTATCTGGCAACTCCTGATCGTGCTGATGATCGTGGTCATGCTATTCGGCACCAAGCGCCTGCGCGGCCTGGGCTCCGACCTGGGCGGCGCGATCAGTGGCTTTCGCAAGTCAATGAACGACGGCGACAGCAGCGCCGCCGATGTGGTCAAGCACGAGCCGAAATAGCGTCGCAACCGACTGTCTTTGCGCTTTTCCTGTAGGAACCGCCCTCGGGGCGAGGCTTTTCGGCGCTGACTTGGCGCCATTCGCCGCGGGTCGCGGCTCCCACAGAAAAAGTGTGCGACCTGCACAACGCAGCGTCACGCACGGGCTCGATTTGTGGGAGCCCCGACCCGGGGCGAAGCTTTTCCGGTGCTGACTTGGCGCCATTCGCCGCGGGTCGCGGCTCCCACAGAAGAAGTGTGCGACCTGCACAACGCAGCG
>NZ_JAKOEN010000016.1:42157-42492 GCF_022355455.1 Pseudomonas sp. KSR10
GCGTGCGACCTGCACAACGCAGCGCCACGCACGGGCGCGATTTGTGGGAGCCCCGACCCGGGGCGAAGCTTTTCCGGCACCGAGTTGCGCCATTCGCCGCGGGTCGCGGCTCCCACAGAAAAACAAGCCACCTGCATAAGTCGGCGTCACGCACGGGCTCGATTTGTGGGAGCACCGACCCGGGGCGAAGCTTTTCCGGCACCGAGTTGCGCCATTCGCCGCGGGTCGCGGCTCCCACAGAAAAACAAGCCACTTGCATAAGTCGGCGCCACGCACGGGCTCGATTAGTGGGAGCCCCGACCCGGGGCGAAGCTTTTCCGGCGCCGAGTTGCGCC
>NZ_JAKOEN010000016.1:42502-63750 GCF_022355455.1 Pseudomonas sp. KSR10
CCACCTGCATAAGTCGGCGCCACGCACGGGCTCTCATGAAGAGCTGCGTAGGGTGGATGTCGCCTTTTACATCCACCGTGGCTCGGCAGTCGGCGGCTCGACGAGGCGTGGCGCCGCTTGCCGGATGCCGGCTGCAACCCTGCCACCGCCCGCCTACCGGCCCCTCAGCAAAAACTGATTGCAATCAAGTCTGGGAACGCCTCCTACCCTGTAAAAAGTAACCCTGGCTCCGGAATCTCGGCGCCCTGGTTCCTCGGTCCGGCGGCTTACTGCTTCGCCGGCCGTTGCAGAATGAGTGTCAGGAGGCCCCGTGCAAGTCATCGATCGGCGAAAAGCCCTCAGTATCCCGCCCCTTTGGCGGCTCGCGTTTCGTCCATTCTTTCTCGCCGGCAGCCTCTTCGCGATGCTGGCGATCCCGTTGTGGATCGGGGCCTGGACCGGACTGTGGTCGGGCTTTCACCCCACCGGCGGCTGGCTCGCCTGGCACCGCCACGAAATGCTGTTCGGCTTCGCCATGGCAATCGTCGCTGGCTTCCTGCTGACGGCGGGGCAGACCTGGACCGGCCAGCCCGGCGTCTCCGGCAACCGGTTGGCAGCGCTGGCGGGCGTTTGGCTGCTGGCGCGGCTGGGTTGGTTGCTGGGTGCGCCGATCGGCCTGCTGATCGTGGCGGACCTGCTATTTCTGCTCGGCGTGACCGGATTGATGGCGCGCATGCTCTGGGTGGCCAGGCAGAAACGCAACTATCCGATCATCGCCGTACTCACCCTGATGACCGGTGCCGATGTGCTGGTGCTCTGCGGCGTCGCCCTGAGCGACGATGGGCTGCAGCGCCAGGGCGTGCTCGCCGGGCTGTGGCTGGTGGCGGCGTTGATGGCCATCATCGGAGGCCGGGTGATTCCGTTCTTCACCCAGCGCGGCCTCGGTCGCAGCGAAGCCGTGAAACCCTGGCTTTGGCTGGACGTGGCGTTGCTGGTCGGGACCGGCTTGGTCGCTGCGCTCTATGCCGCCGGCGTCGCGCTGCTACCGAACGTGTGGCTCGGTGTGCTGTTTCTCGCCATCGCCATCGGCCACCTGCTGCGCCTGACTCGCTGGTACGACGCGGGGATCTGGCGAGTGTCGTTGCTCTGGTCGCTGCACCTGGCAATGCTCTGGCTGGTGATTGCCGCGGCAGGCCTGGCACTGTGGAATTTCGGCCTGCTGGCCAACTCCAGCGCTGCGCTGCATGCACTCTCGGTAGGCTCGATGAGCGGGCTGATCCTGGCGATGATCGCGCGGGTCACCCTTGGCCATACCGGACGCCCATTGCAGTTGCCGTCGGGCATCGTCGCCGCCTTCGTGCTGTTCAACCTCGGCGCCGTCTCGCGGGTGTTCCTCGCCAGCCAGTGGCCGATGACCGGGCTCTGGCTCGCCACCATCTGCTGGGTGCTGGCGTTCGCCCTGTATGCCTGGCGCTATGCGCCGATGCTGGTGACTGCGCGGGTCGACGGTCACCCTGGCTGATCGTTGTCCTGGCGCCTTCTCGGTTTCCCTGTTCACCCACTGAAAAACCGCTGCCTGCCCATCCTGGGACGGGCAGCCTGCGGCTCGGCGAACGCCGGCATCGGAGATGATGATGAAAACTGAATTCAAGGACCGTCTGGCCGTGGTCACCGGAGCCAGCTCCGGGATTGGACTGGCATTGTGCGCGGCGTTGCTGCAGCGTGGCGCTCGCGTATTGGCCATGTCGCGCAACCTGGGCGGTCTGGGGCAGCTGATGGAAACCTATTCCGAGCAGCTGCACTGGCTGGCGGGTGGCGTGACCTCTGCGGACGCTTTGCTGGCGCTGAGCCGGCGTGCTGCCGAACTCGGGCCGGTGGACTATCTGGTACCGAACGCGGGCATCGCCGAGCTGGGCGACAGCCTCGACATGGCCTGCTTCGATCGTCAGTGGGCGGTCAACGGCGCCGGCGCGTTGAATACCCTGGCGGCACTGCGCGCCGAACTGGCCAAACCCGCCTCGGTGGTGTTCGTCGGCACCTTCCTGACGCGCGGAACCTTTCCCGGCCTGGCTGCCTACATCGCTACCAAGGCGGCATTGGTGGCCCAGGCGCGCACCCTGGCGGTGGAATTCGCGCCCCTGGATGTGCGCATCAACGTGGTCTCGCCGGGCCCGACCGCCACGGCGATATGGGGCACCCTGGGGTTGCCCGACGAGCAGCTCGAACAGGTCGCCGAAGGCGTCACCAAGCGTCTTTTGCCGGGGCACTTCCTCGAATCGGCGGCGGTTGCCAATGTCATCCTGTTCCAGCTGTCCCAGGGCGCTCGCGGCGTCTACGGCCAGGACTGGGTGGTCGATAACGGCTACACGCTCAGCTAACCTCGCGGGGCTGACGATCATCTTCGGATGCAAGCGAACCGTTCGCGAACGGTCTCGATCAGGTGTCGCACCAGGTCGAGACCCTGGCTACCCATTCGCGGGAAATCAACGGCATCGTCGATCTCAACAGCGGCATCGCCAACCCGCTCGCGCTCAACGCCGCCATGAGACGGTGATGGCGAGGCTGCAGTAGTGGATTGTTAGCAAAATTATTGCATCGAAGGATCAATAGGATTCATTGGCGGCGCTGACTCGACGCACCGACAATGTGCGGCTGGGCTGGCTGTGCCTCTTTTTCGTGCGCCGGTAAGCAGCCCGATGGCGGTATCGCGTCCTGCCGGACGACCGCAGTACGTCCTCCCTTCGATCAAGCAGGCCACATGCAACAACGTCTTCTCGACTGGTGCCGATCCTTCGCACCGGCGCCGCTTTCGGCACGTCCCGCGGAATGGCTGCGCGCGGCAATCGGTATTGGTCTGGCGCTACTCGTGGTTATCCCGGCCGGAGCCCTGCTTTTCGGTGTCTCGATCACCCTGCCATTGGCAGCGCCGACAGCCGCGTCGGCTGTATTGTTGTTTGCCGCATCGTCGAGTCCCTTCGCCCAGCCATGGTCGGTGACCGCCGGCAATCTATTGGCGACTGCGATTGGTGTCGCGCTGGGCGCCACTGATCTTCCGGTGGCGACGGCTGCCGGCCTGACCGGAACCTTGACGATCGTCTGCCTGTTCGGCCTGCGTTGCCTGCACCCGCCCAGCGCGGCGCTGGCGTTGGTGGCGGTGATTGGCACCCCGGAGCTACATGCCTACGGTTTTCAGTTGCTCTATCCGGTCGCATTCAACTCGCTGTTGTTGGTCACGGTTGCGTTGATCTACAACAACCTCAGCGGACATGCCTATCCGAAACCGCGCCCGCAAAAAGACAACCCGCATCACACCCATGATCCCTTGCCCAGCGAACGCATGAGCTTCAGCGAGGACGACGTCGAGCAGGCGTTGGCAGACTTCGGTGAGTACGTCGACGTGACCCGGGACGATCTCGCCCAGCTGATCAAGCAGACCGAAAAACATGCATTGCGGCGCAGCATGGGCGAGATCACCGCGGCCGATATCATGTCCCGCGATCTTTACTGGGGCACGCCGGATTGCTCGATTCAACGGGCCTGGCAAACCTTGCGCGAGCACCGCCTGCACTCCTTCCCGGTGCTGGAGCCCGACAGCCAACGGCTGGTGGGTATCGTCACCCTGGTCGATCTGCTCAAGCACTTCCAGCCAGCGTCGGCACGGATCAAGTTCGGCCAGCTCAAGTTCCTTCGCGGCGTCCAGTTACGCACGATCATGAGCACGCCCGTGGTCTCGGTAACCCAGGACTGCCACATGGTCGACCTGGTGTTCCTCCTCTCCGACCGCGGCCTGCATTGCCTACCGGTGGTCGACGACCAGCAGCGGCTGGTCGGCATGATCACTCAGACCGACCTCATTGCCGCGCTCTACCGGAACTGGCTCAAGCATCTGCCCGACTGACTTGCGCCCTGCTGGTGCAGGCGGCAAGCCAACCCCTCGGCGAGCAAGCAGAGCCCTTGCGAGAGCGCCTGAAACATTGGTTGCGGTCGTGCATTCGTCTCCGCCGGATGTGCTAGAAGCGCTGAATCCGCCCTGTCTATCCGTGGCGATCCGGCTCAGTGACGGGGCGTCAGCCGGAGCGATTCGCCCCCACGTGTAAGCGCGCTGGATGAAGTGGGCCGAGCACTCGAGGGCCGTGCCGGTTCAGATTTCATAGGTCCAGCGCGACCAGTCGTAATCGTCCCGGGCGACCTCGCGTAGCAGCTCCAGCGCCTTGAGCAGCGCCGGCGATTGCGCCGCACGAGAGTGGACCAGATAGACCGGATAGCTGAATTCCGGCGCCTGCTCGACGCGCTTGAGCACGCCCTCATCGAGATAGCGCTGCACCACACGCGTGCGGAAGTAGCCGCGCCCGCCACACTGGACCAGATACTGCAGCGCCAGCGGGCCCAGGCTGAACGACAATGCGGCGCGCATGTGCCCGGGCAGCGACAGGTCGTGCTGCTGACGAAACGCCGGACCCCAGTCGACGTAGAGATAAGGATCCGGCTCGCTCGCATGCACCACCTGGATAAGTTTTTCCTCCAGCAACTGCTCCACCTGCAGGCCCGGCCAGTATTCGGGCTGATGCAGCAATGCCGCGTCCAGCGCGCCCAGATCGAGCTGCTTCTGCAGCTCATCGCCGCTGGCCACCTCGTTGCGCAGCGCGTGGTCGGGCATCACCTGGCGCAGGCGCTGCACCCAGGCGAGCATCAGCGGGTTGCACAGGCTCATCTCGGCACCGAGTAACAACAGCTTGTCGTAGCCACGCGGCAGCGGCAGGTCGCGTCGCGCCGTTTCCCAGGTCTGCACCAGCTGCGTGGCGTAGGCGACAAAGCGCTCCCCATCGGCGGTTAGCCGCGCCCCGGCGCGATTGCGTATGAACAGTCGGCAACCGAGCTGTGTTTCCAGGCTACGTACCCGCGCGGTCACCGCCGTCTGGGTGATGTGCAAACGGTCGGCAGTAGCGATGAAGCTGCCGCTGCGAATGATCTCGAGAAAAGTACGGGCGAGATCGATGTCCATGGGAAGGGCTCATATCAAAGGGAATGATATGAAAGCAGGTTGGAATGATAAAAAACAACCGCAGACGCTAGGCCTCAGGCGCGGATAACCGCCTGAAGCCTGAGCCGATCTAGTGGGAGGTGCCTTCGGCAAACTCGATCTTGTTGCCGACGTTGTACTTGCCAGAGGGCTTGTTCATCGGGATGCGCTTGATCTCCTCCAGGGTCTTGGCGTCGTAGACGATCAGCGCGCCATTGGTATCCCAGACGCTGAGCAGGGCATAGCGGCCGTCGTTGGTGAACTCGACATGGGCGGCGTTCTTGCCAGGCATCGGACGCAGGGTATGGGCGACTTCCAGGGTCTGCTTGTCGATCAGGTGTACGGCGTCGTTGTTCGGGCCGAAGAACACATCGGTCCAGGCGTATTTCGAGTTCAGGTGGCTGCGCATGAAAAAGCCCGGCCCTTCGGTGGGAATCTCCTTGACAAGCCTCCAGGTGTCGAGGTCGAGCACCGAGATCAGTCCCTTGCTGACGTTGGGTGTGGCGAAGATCCACTGGCCGTCGCGTTTCCAGTAAATGCCCGAACCGAGGTGCGGCATGCCCGGCAGCGGAATGTCAGTGACCGCCTCGCCGGTGTCCAGATCGATGACCTGGCCGCCGAGGGCCTTGCGCGAGGTGGCCAGCAGGTAGCGGTAGTCCGGGGTAAAGGAAAAGTCGTCAAGAAAGTCCGCAGCCGGGATGCGCCGTGGCTGGAAGTTCGGTGTGCCGGCATAGGACAGCTCCCAGGCTTCCTTAACGTCCTTCAGCGCGACCACGAAGCTGTCTCGCGGCGGCGCGGTGTAGACCGCGCTGACCCGCGACGGCGTGCCGTCGACGGCGACCGCCGGGATGTGCTTGACCAGCGACAGGTCACGGGCGTCGAGCAGCACCAGATTGCCTGGCAGGTAGTTGCCTACCAACACCCAGCGGCCATCATTGCTGACGGCCAGGTTGCGGGTATTCAGGCCGGCGCGCACCTCGGCGATCATGGTCAGGTTGTGAAGGTCGTAGACGCTGACCCAGCCGTCGCGCGAGGCGAAGTAGACGAAGCGGCCGTCCGGCGAGAACTTCGGCCCGCCGTGCAGGGCGAAGTGCGACGGGAAGTTGGCCAGCTCCTCGAAGCGATCACCGTCCAGCACGCGAACGTGGTGATTGCCGGCCTCGACCACGACGAACAGGTTGAGCGGATCGGCGCCGTGCTGCGGCGTGCTCGGCAAAGCCTTCACGTCGGCAAGGATTCGGTGGCTGGTGCGGATGTCATCGTCGCTCCAGGTCGGCGGGGTGGCGGCCGGCTGGTAGAGGTAGTTGACCAAGCCGTCGATCTGAGCGGCGTCGAGGCGATCGCCAAAGGCCGCCATCTGGCTGGCTGGCCGGCCGTCATGGATCACCGCGCGGGCCTCGTCCGGCTTGAGCCGGCTGAGGCTTTCCGGCAGCAACGCCGGGCCGGCGCCGCCGAGGCGGTTGACGCCGTGGCAGCTCAGGCAATGCTGCTCGTAGAGCGTGCTGGCCTGTTCCAGGCTGACCACCTCCGGCGCCGCCTGAATTGCGCCAGACCATGCCAAAAGAAGAACCGGGACTACTCGCATAGGGCCTCCTGTTGGACGGGTTGCGCCTGACGTGTGGCCAGCATCCGAGCGGGGAACTCCAGTGCGGTGTCGGCGAACAGGCCGACCACCTGGCCGATCACGGTGAGCGTCGGCGGCAGCAGCTGGTGCGTCTGCGCCATGCCCGGCAGTTGCTTGAGGCTGCAGCGCACCACGCGCTGGTCAGCGCGAGTGCCATTGCCGATCAGCGCGGCGGGGGTATCGACCGGCAGGCCGGCGGCAATCAGGTTGCGCGAGATCTCGCCGAGTGCGGCCAGGCCCATGTAGAACACCAGGGTCTGCTTGCCCTCGACCAGGCTGCTCCAGGGTAGTTGCAGGGCGCCGTCCTCCTGCAGGTGACCAGTAATGAACTGGCAGGAGTGCGCCAGGTCGCGGTGGGTCAGCGGAATGCCGGCATAGGCGCTGCAGCCAGCCGCTGCGGTTACGCCCGGCACCACCTGACCATTGATGCCGCGCTTCAACAGATACTCGAGCTCTTCGGCACCGCGGCCGAAGATGAAAGGGTCGCCGCCCTTGAGCCTCACCACACGCAGGTTCTGTTGCGCCAGGTCCACCAGTAGCTGATTGATCTGCGGCTGCGGCAGGCTGTGATAACCGCTGGTCTTGCCGACGTAGTGACGTGCGCAGCGCGCCGGCAGGAGTTGCATCAGGTCGTCGCTGACCAGGCGATCGTAAACCACCGCGTCGGCCTGTTGCAGCAGGCTCCAGGCCCGCAGCGTGAGTAGCCCGGGGTCGCCGGGGCCGGCGCCGATCAAGGCGACTTCGCCCGGGGCCAACGTGGCGCCGAGCGAAGCGGGGAGGGTGATTGGCTGATCCATGCGAACTCCTGAAATCTCGTCGGACTGCGGTAGGTCTTGGGCGGCCTCGGCGCCGCGCTCGGTATCAAATGGAGAGGCTGGGGATGCGCTGCGGTTGCGGCAAACCGATCTCCTGATCGCTGAGGTAGCAACCGGGGTCTTCGCCCCAGAGGTTTCCTTCGGCCCAGGCGCGGGTGCGCGTATTGCCGTTGCAGATCGACAGCCAGCGACACTCGGCGCAGCGCCCGCCGATGGCGCGCGGATGCTGGCGCAGCTCGGTGAGCAGCGGCTCGGGCTTGTCCAGCCACAGCTCGCGGAACGGCTGTCGGCGCACATTGCCGACGGTGTGCTGCCACCAGTAGGTGTCCGGGTGCACGTCGCCGATGTTGTCGATGTTGGCGATGCCGCTGCCCGAGGCGTTGCCACCCCAGGCACGCAGCATCCGCTCCAGGCGGTCACGGTGCTCCGGCAATCGCTGCTCGACCCACTGCAGCAGGAGCACGGCGTCGGCGTCGTTGTTGCCACTGACGAAATCGGTTTCGCGGCCGTGTTGCACGTCGGCCCAGGCCTGCTCGAACAGCTGGTACATGGCGTCGCGGGTCATTTGGTGATGGGCGTCGGCCTTGCGGCTGCGTTTGCCGCGCCCGCTGTAGTTGAGGTGCGAGAGGTAGAACTTCTGCACGTCGTGCTCGCGCATCAGCGCCAGCAGAGCCGGCAGTTGCGGGTAGTTGTTCTGCGTCAGGGTGGTGCGCAGGCCGACCCGGATGCCGTGCTGGCGGCACAGGTCGATGGCGTGCATGGACGCGGCGAAGCTGCCCTTGAGCTGGCGCCAGTCGTCGTGCACTGCTTCGAGCCCGTCGATGCTGATGCCCACGTAGTCGTACTTCGCCGCGGCGATCCGCTCGATGTTGCGCTCGTCGATCAACGTGCCATTGGTTGACAGCGCGACGAAGAAGCCGCGTAGGCGCGCGTACTCGGACAATTCGAAGATGTCCTCGCGCAGCAGCGGCTCGCCACCGGACAGGATCAGTACCCGTACGCCGGCTTCATGCAGATCGTCGATCACCTTGAGTGCTTCGGCGGTGCCCAGCTCATCGCGGAACACGCTGTCGGCGGAGGTCGCGTAGCAGTGTTTGCAGGTCAGGTTGCAACGGCGCAACAGGTTCCAGATCACCACCGGCGGGCGCGCCGCACCCGTGCTGCGCGCGCCCAGTACCGGCATGGCGGGCCGGGCGAGGGCGCGCAGGTAATGGCTGATTCTCAACATGAGCGTCTCTCCCCGCGTCACGCGTCTTGCGTGGTTCGATGGACGCAGCATCTCCGAGCGACACCGTCCAATCCTTGACTGGAAACAATAAAAGCCTTGGTCCTGGTAAGGACATGCGCCTTGAACAGACCTGAGCTGGGTTTGGCCTTCTTCACAAACGGAACGCGTGCCCATGATCTGTGGTGGACGCAAAGAAATCGGTCCCGATAATGTCGCAAGCGTCCCGTTTGGATGGGATGCGGATAAACACCTGGCCGGGTTCCCCGGCTTCCTTGCAGGGATTTTCAGGACACGCTGAATGAGCACCACCGAATTCGTTGCGCTTTACCTTCTCAACAGCGCGTTTTGGAAATGGATCATCAGTTGGGGCGGGGCCCAGTGGATCGAGGGCTGGAAGAGCATGGTCGTTCTGGACTGGTTCGCCTGGCCTTGGAATGCCGAGCAGATCCGCCTGTATGCGCTGGTAATGTGGGGCTTCTCCACGCTCTTCTTCGTGGTCGGTCTGTTCAAGCCCGAGTGGCGGTTCTGATGGCCCGGCTGCAGCGCGTTAGCGGCAGCGCTAGCGAGGGCTGCCCACACGCAATCCGGTCTTCTTGAGGATACGGCTGCTGACCAGCATCTCGTCGGCGCGACAGGCACTACCGAGCAAGGCGCGGATCTGCGCGCGGTAGCCGTCGATCTCTTCTGCGCTGCGGCCGTGCACCATGGCGAACAGGTTGTAGCGCCAACCGTCCTGCCGTGGCCGACGGTAGCAATGGCTGACGAAGGCCTGCTCGCCAATCAGCGGGCCGAGGCGGGCAAGCTTGGTGTCGTCCACATCCCAGACGGTCATTCCGTTGTGGCGATAGCCCAGGCGGTAATGGTTGGGAACCGCGGCGACGCGGCGAATAGCGCCGTCGGCCTGCAGCTGCTGCAACAGCGCCAGGGTGGCGTCGGCGCTGATGTCCAGACGCTCGGCGAGCCAGCCCCAGGGATCGTCCACCAGCGGCAGCCCGCCTTCGGTGAGCGACACCAGGCGGCCGGCCAGCTCGGCGGGATCAAACGGCGAAGTGCAGGCCGACATGGTAGGTCTCCTCCTTGGGCAGGTTGAGCACCGGCAGGCCGGTCTCGGCTTCGATCCGCGCAATGGTCTCGGCAATGCCCTGCGGCGTGGCGCAGCCGAGCACGAACCACATGTTCCAGACGTGTTCGCGGCGGTAGTTGTGCGCTACTTCGGGCATGGCCGCCAGCTGCTCGGCGATACGATCGAAGCGCTCTTCCGGCACCGAAAGTGCGGCGAGGGTAAAGGCGCCGCCGAGGCGTTCGATATCGAACATCGGCCCGAAGCGGGTCAGGGTGCCGTCATCGAGCAGGGCCTGGACGCGTTCGCGCAGCAGCTCGGTGTCGGCATCCAACTCCTCGGCCAATGCCTGCCAGGGGCGGCGGACCAGCGGCAGGCCGTGCTGCAGGCGATTGATCAGGCGCCGGTCGAGCTCATCCATGGGCGGCCACCGGGCGCGCGGGTGGGGCGTAACGGCCACCGCATTGCTTGAACGCGCGGGTACTGAACAGCAGCTGGTGCGGCACGTCGCTGAGCCCGTGTTCGGCGAGCAGCGCGGCGATCAGCCGGCAGACCTGCTCGCGCTCGCGGCCGTGGACCATGCAGAACAGGTTATAGGGCCAGTCCGGCAGACGTCGCGGCCGCTGATAACAGAGGTTGATACCGGCGGCCTGGCCGAGACTGTGACCGACCGCGTCGACGATCTCGTCCGGGATATCCATCACCAACATGGCGTTGGCGCGAAAGCCCAGGGCGCGGTGCTTGATGACCAGCCCCATGCGGCGAAACAGCCCGCTGTCGTTCCAACGCCGGACCTGCTCCAGCACCGTCTCTTCGCTGGCGCCAATGCGCTCGGCCAGCAGCTGATAGGGGCGGGCGGCCAGTGGCAGGCCCGCTTCGAGCAGGCGCCGCAATTGCAGCGTCTGAAGATCGTCGAGCAGGGCGTTCATGAGGCGTCTCCGATGGGGAAGCCGAGGTCGATGCGGTAGGCGGCCTGCATCGGCAGATCGAGCGGCGTGAGTTCGGTTTCCGCCTCGATCCGTGCCAGCAGCGCATCGACGTGGGCGCGGTCGGGGCCGGTTACCACGAACCAGAGGTTGTAGCGATGCTCGCGCAGGTAGTTGTGGTTGACTTCGGGATAGCTGTTGATACGGGCGGCGACCGACTCCAGGCGCGCCTCTGGGACCGCCAAGGCGACCAGGGTGCTGGCGCCGGCGCGGCTGTGCTCGAACACCGGACCGACGCGCGACAGACCGCCGCCGTGCTCCAGGCGTTCGAGGCAGGCAAGGACCTCGGCTTCGCTGCAGTCCAAGGCCTCTGCCATGGCGCGGTAAGGCTCGGCGCACAGTGGCATGCCGTGCTGGAAGCGGTCGATCAGGCGGCGGCTGAGCGGATCGATCTGCATGTCACAACCCCGTCTCGTGGGCGCGGCTGGTGAAGAAGATCCCGCTCGGGCTGTCGGCCGGCAGGCGCTTGATCAGCTTCAGCGCATAGGGATCCCAGACCTGCACCTCGTTGCCGTCGCGCACCGACAGCCAGAGCTGCTCGCCGCGTGGAGTGAACTCCATATGCAGCACCGCCGGGCCGGGTTCCAGCGTGCTGATGATCTCGTGGGTTTCGCTGTCGATCACCTGCACCTTGCCGTTGTCGGGATGGGCGAAGTTGACCCAGATCTGCCGAGTGTCCGGACGCGACATGACGAACACCGGCTGGCCGGCCACGTCGATGGCGTCGGTCTGCTTCCAGCTTTGCGAGTCCATCACCAGCACCCGGTGCTGACCGATGGCGGGCACGAAAGTCTGGTTGCCGGCGACCGTCCAGCCTTCAAGGTGCGGCATCTTGTAGACCGGCAGCTTTTCCTGGCCGCGGCCATAGCCGTCGATGATTCGCTCGACGCCGCGGGCGGTGTGCCAGAGGTCTATCTTGGCCATGCCGTCTTCGCCGAACAGACCGGCGATGTAGTAGCGCCCGTCGGGGGTCAAGAGGCCGTCATAGGGTTGTTTGCCGACGCCCTCGAAGCGGGTGATGGCCGGCGTGTTGCCCTGGCTGAAGTCCAGCAGCCAGGTTTCGTTGGTGTCGAACAGGCTGTAGATGAAGCGCCGCCCAGGGGCGTCGATGACGCCGACCACGCGGGAGTTGCGGCTGCCATCGGCCAGCGGTGTGGCCGGAATGTCAGCCACCAGCTCAAGGCTATCGGCGTCGAAGACCTTGACCCCGCCTGGTTCATAGTTACCGACGGCGATCAGGTGGCCGTCCTGGCTGATGGCTCCGCCGATGCTGTTGCCGCCCTGGATGATGCGCTTGTCGATGCGCTGGCGTAGCAGGTCGACTTTGGTCAGCCCGCCGTCGCGTCCGAAGACATAGGCGAAGCGTTCGTCGCGGGAGAACACCACCGACGCGTGCGACAGGTCGCCCAATCCTTCAATCCGGGCCAGGCGCGTCTGGCCGGTTGTTTCGACGATCTGCAGGGCGCCAGTGGCACGCTCTACCACCACGCCAAGGTCACCGGTGCCACGTAGCGGTTGTGCGGCGCAGGCACCGAGGAGCAGGCTGGCGGCGGCTAGCAACAGGGATGGGCGCATCATGGCGTGGATTTTCCTTCGATCAATCGGTCGACCAGCCAGACGATGTCCTGCTCGCTGAGCAGCGCGCTCCAGCCAGGCATGGCGGTATCGGGTCTACCGTGGGTGACGGTGGCGATGAGGGTGTCGCGGGGTTTGCCGGCGATGGCGCTGCGGGTCAGAGCCGGACCCAGGCCACCGGTCAGACGCAGGCCGTGGCATGAGCCGCAGTCCTGCACGAGCAGATGCTCGAGTTGACCCTGGCGTTCGGCTGTAGGGCCGTCGGCCAGGGCAATGGGAAAGGGGAAGAGGGACACCAGGGTGAGCCCCAAACCGATGACTGCATGTCGGGACCGAATCATGATGTCCTCCTGGGCGTTACTTGAGGCTCAGAACCCACTCGGCGAGGGTTTTGGCTTCTTCTTCGGTGACCGGGTTTGGCGGCATCGGGATCTGGCCCCAGGCGCCTACGGTGCCATTCTTGATGTGACCGGCGAGCAGATCGGCAGCGCCGTCCTGTCCGGCGTACTTGGCGGCGACTTCCTTCAGTGCAGGGCCAACCATCTTGGCGTCGATGCTATGGCATGCAGCGCAAGGCTTGCTCTTGAACAGTGCTTCACCGTCCTGCGCCATGGCGGGCTGGAACAGCATCGCGCCGCCTAGGGCGAGCAGTGGAACCAGTACTTTCTTCATGAGTTACTTCCTCAAGGCTAGATGGGGGAGTCTGCGCTCCCCCGATGGGGCACTCAGTACACGTCGTGCTGAGTGTTGTAGACGTTAAATTTACCGGTTGGGGTGATCAACCTTTTGTCCTTGATCACCTTTTTCAGTTTTAGCGTCTTGTCATCGACCACCACGATCGCCGATTGCTCCTCTTGGCCGCTCCAGACCGAGAACCAGACTTCGTCGCCGGCTTTGTTGTACTCCGGCTGCACGACGCGCTTGGCGCCTCCGGTCAGGCCCGACCATTCGCCAATCGGCAGCACAGTGTATCCGGCCCCCAGATCGTTGATGTCGAACACCGCGGCCGACTGGCTGATGTTGGCGTCAGGGTTGAATGTGGTGTCCAGGTAGATGTGATTGGATTTCGGGTGGGTCTTGATGAACAGCGAGCCGCCGCCTTGGCCCTTGAGCGTTTCGACCACTTTCCAGGCCTGGTTCGGGTGTTTCGCCGGATCGGTACCGATCAGCGAAATGGTTTCATCGCCCAGGTGGCTGGTGGCCCAGACCGGACCGAACTTGGGATGCACGAAGTTGGCTCCGCGGCCCGGATGCGGGATCTTTCCGACATCGACCAGCGCGGCGAGCTTGCGGTCCTTGGAGTCGATCACCGCGACCTTGTTGGAGTTGTTCGCCGCCGTCATGAAGTAGCGATGGCTGACGTCCCAACCGCCGTCGTGCAGGAAGGGCGCGGTGCCGATCATGGTGGTGGAGAGATTGTCGATGTCCTCGTAGTTGACCAGCATGACCTTGCCGGTTTCCTTGACGTTGACGATGAATTCGGGGTGCTCGTGCGAGGCAATAATCGCCGCTACGCGCGGTTCCGGATGGTATTCCTGGGTGCCGACGGTCATGCCGCGTGTGGATACGATCTGCAGCGGCTCCAGCGTTTCGCCATCCATGATGGTGAACTGCGGAGGCCAGTAGTCACCAGCGATCACGTACTTGTCTTCGTAGCCCTTGTATTTCGAGGTTTCCACCGAGCGGGCTTCGATGCCCACCTTGATTTCCGCAACCTTGATCGGCTCTTTGGCCCAAAGGTCGATCATGTCGATTTTGGCGTCGCGGCCGATCACGAACAGGTAGCGGCCGGAGGCGGACATGCGTGAGATGTGCACGGCATAGCCGGTGTCGATGGTCTTGACGATGTCCTTGGTCTTGCCATCGATCAGGGCGATCTTGCCATCGTCGCGCAGGGTGACGGAGAACAGGTTCGGCAGGTCCAGCTTGTTCATCTGCTTCTTCGGGCGGTCCTCGGGTTTGACCAGCACCGTCCAGGAATCCTTCATCTGAGCCATGCCCCACTCCGGCGGAGTCGGCGGGGTGTGCTGGATGAACTTGGCCATCAAGGTGATTTCATCCTTCGTCAGCGCATTCGACGTCCCCCAGTTGGGCATGCCGGCAGGCGAGCCGTAGGTGATCAGCGCTTCGAGATAGGCCTGTCCGCGTGCCTGAGTGATATCCGGGGTCAGCGGCTTGCCGGTCGCGCCCTTGCGCAGGACACCATGGCAGCCTGCACAGCGCTGGAAGTAGATCTCCTTGGCTTTCTCGAATTCGGCGGCGTTCAGATCCGGTGCTCCGGGCGAATGGACCACTTGGGCGCTGGCTGGGTCGACGGCAGAGGCCTGGCCCTTGTAGGCGGCATCGGCGTTTTCCGGATTCACGGCCGCCTGGGCAACTGCCAGACCGAGCAGCGAAAGGCCGGCGACGAGGCCTGCCAGTATTGGTTTGCTCATACTCTTATCTCCTCTGACCGCTTCGTGCGGTTCCTGCTAGTGACGGCGATGTGGCAGTTCCCGGGTCTTGCTGTGTGCGGTTGCATCCTATGGCGGGCTTTGGGCGATTGCGCTTGATGGCAATCAAGAGACCTGCCGTGATGCCCGGGGCGTGACGCCGTGTCGCGGGGGCCTGGCGAATAGGGAAGGAAAGCCGGCCGAACAGGGTTGTCTGTCGGCTCGCGAGGGCTCATTTGAGACTGGGCTTGACCGTAATCAAGCTTCGCTCGTGGATGCCTTGAGGGACGTATGACCCGACGGTTAGTTTGGCGGCAGATGCTTATCCAACCGTTGCCGTGAGGTATTGCCAATGAACGCGCCCGAGAATTTTGCCGACTTGCCTGGTGCTCCGTTCTACCAGTCGCTGGGCAATGAAGAGGTGCTCTTCGAGCAGGCCTGGCGGCACGGCATGCCGGTGCTGATCAAAGGCCCGACCGGCTGTGGCAAAACGCGTTTCGTGCAGCACATGGCGCACCGGCTGAACCTGCCGCTGTACACGGTGGCTTGTCACGACGACCTCAGCGCCGCGGACCTGGTCGGCCGCCACCTGATCGGCGCACAGGGCACTTGGTGGCAGGATGGCCCGCTGACCCGAGCGGTACGCGAAGGGGGCATCTGCTACCTGGACGAAGTGGTCGAGGCGCGCCAGGACACCGCCGTGGTGCTGCACCCGCTGGCCGACGATCGCCGCGAGCTGTTCATCGAGCGCACCGGTGAGGCGCTCAAGGCGCCGCCGGGCTTCATGCTGGTGGTCAGCTACAACCCCGGTTACCAGAACCTGCTCAAGGGCATGAAGCCCAGCACCCGCCAGCGCTTCGTGGCCATGCGCTTCGACTATCCGGCGGCCGCCGAGGAAGAGCGCATCGTCGCCAACGAGGCGCAGGTGGACACGGCCCTGGCGAAGCAGGTGGTCAAGCTGGGGCAGGCCTTGCGTCGCCTCGAACAGCATGATCTGGAAGAGGTCGCCTCGACTCGTCTGCTGATCTTCGCCGCGCGAATGATCCGTTCCGGCATGAGCCCGCGTGAAGCCTGCCTGTCGTGCCTGGCCGAGCCGCTGTCCGACGATGCGCAGACCGTTGCGGCGCTGATGGATGTGGTCGATGTCCATTTCGCATGAAGCGAGCGCAGCGACCCGGCGGCTGCCAGGCGACCTGGCCATGTGGTTTTTCATCCTGGCCGAGCTGACCGTCTTCGCCATTCTGATCCTCGCCTTTGCCGTGGCGCAGTGGCTCAACCCGGCGTTCTTTCGCGAGAGCCGGACGGCGCTGGACAGCTCCATCGGGCTGGCTCTGACCCTGAGTCTACTGACTTCCGGTCTGTTTGCCGCCCTGGCGGTCGAGCAGGTGCGCATGGCGCAGCCGCGTCGCGCGGCGGTGCTGCTGCTGACGGCGCTGATCAGTGCCTGTGTCTATGTGGTGCTCAAACTCAACGAGTACGGCCATCTGGCCGGGATGGGGCTGGGGTTGGAGCACAACACCTTCTTCACCCTGTACTGGATTCTCACCGGCTTTCACTTCCTCCACGTGCTGCTGGGCATGGTCATTCTCGGCTGGATGGCCGAGCGCTGTCGCCGCCGCGCCTACGCGGCGACAGACTGCTCCGGGCTGGAGTCCGGCGTGCTCTATTGGCACATGGTGGATATGGTCTGGGTGCTGCTGTTCCCGCTCGTTTACATCATCAATTGAGGAGGGGCGGATGTCCGCGTCGATCGTGCTGATCCTCTGCTGGCTTGGGCTTGCGGTCCTGACCACGCTCACCGTGCTGCTGGGCAGTTCCGGCTCGACCCTGCTGCTCGCCTCCGGGGTGCTGGCGGTTGCGCTGGTCAAGGCCTGGTTGATTTCCGACGGCTTCATGGAGCTGCGTCATGCGCCACGGATGTGGCGCTTGCTGCTGTTCTGTTGGCCATTGGTGATGGCAGGCGGGATTCTGTTGGCGATCAGCCTCTGACGGTTGCGTAGCCAGGGCAACCCGCGCAGCTCTGTCGTTACGCTTGCTCTGCCGTAGCGTCTGGTGGGCTGAACCCCACCGTAGCTACACGCTCGGCTTTACGCTGCGTCCACGCCGTGATGGAGAGCACGATCGTAGGGTGGATCACGCTTCACCGATCCACCAGACCTAAGCTCGGTGGATGTAAAAAGCGACATCCACCCTACGTGTGCAAAGCCCGCCCCGCGCGGGGTGCGGCCGGTTGCTCGTTTCGTTGGTCGCCTGCGTTGAGCTCCATCGTTCAGGGCGGTAAAGACCAACTATCACGTTCAGGTTTTTCTTGATTGTCATCAAGCAGGTTTCGATAGCCACCTTCTTAAACTGGCCACGCCAACGCCATGAGGAGGCGACCATGTCCGAGACCTTTACCAAGGGAATGGCCAGAAACATCTACTTCGGGGGAAGCGTGTTCTTCTTCCTGGTATTTCTGGGCCTGACCTATCACACAGAGCAGACCTTTCCAGAGCGATCCAATGAGTCGGCGCTGACCGAATCGGTGGTGCGCGGCAAAGCGGTCTGGGAAAACAACAACTGCATCGGCTGCCACAGCCTGCTTGGTGAAGGTGCCTACTTCGCGCCGGAGCTGGGCAACGTCTTCGTTCGTCGCGGTGAGGATGCGGCCTTCAAGCCCTTCCTGCACGCATGGATGAAGGCACAGCCACTCGGCGTTCCAGGGCGCCGGGCGATGCCGCAGTTCAACCTGAACGAGCAACAAGTTGACGATCTGGCCGAGTTCCTCAAGTGGACATCGAAGATCGACACCAACAACTGGCCGCCAAACAAGGAGGGCTGAGAGATGAGCATCATGAATCCGCATCTCAAATTCCAATCGCAGGCTGTCGCCAAACCCTACTTCGTGTTTGCGCTGATGCTGTTCGTCGGTCAAATCCTGTTCGGCCTGATCATGGGCCTGCAGTATGTCGTCGGTGACTTCCTGTTTCCGCTGCTGCCGTTCAACGTGGCGCGGATGGTTCATACAAACCTGCTGATCGTCTGGTTGCTGTTCGGCTTCATGGGTGCGGCTTACTACCTCATCCCTGAGGAAGCGGACCGCGAACTGCACAGCCCGAAACTGGCGATCATCCTGTTCTGGGTGTTCGCCGCCGCCGGCGTGCTGACCATTCTCGGCTACCTGTTCGTGCCCTACGCCGGCTTGGCCGCGCTGACGCACAACGAGCTGCTGCCGACCATGGGCCGCGAGTTCCTCGAACAGCCGACCATCACCAAGATGGGTATCGTGGTGGTCGCCCTGGGCTTCCTCTACAACATCGGCATGACGCTGCTCAAGGGTCGCAAGACTGCGATCAGCATGGTCATGATGACCGGCCTGATCGGCCTGGCGGTGTTCTTCCTGTTCTCCTTCTACAACCCGGAAAACCTGGCGCGCGACAAGTACTACTGGTGGTTCGTGGTGCACCTGTGGGTGGAAGGCGTGTGGGAACTGATCATGGGTTCGATGCTGGCCTTCGTCCTGATCAAGATCACCGGCGTGGACCGTGAAGTGATCGAGAAGTGGCTCTACGTGATCATCGCCATGGCTCTGATCACCGGCATCATCGGCACCGGCCACCACTTCTTCTGGATTGGTGCGCCTGAAGTCTGGTTGTGGCTGGGTTCGATCTTCTCTGCGATGGAACCGCTGCCGTTCTTCGCCATGGTGCTGTTCTCGCTGAACATGGTGAACCGTCGCCGTCGCCAGCACCCGAACAAGGCTGCATCGCTCTGGGCCATCGGCACTACCGTGACAGCGTTCCTCGGGGCGGGCGTATGGGGCTTCCTGCACACCCTGGCACCGGTGAACTACTACACCCACGGCTCGCAACTGACAGCCGCCCATGGTCACCTGGCGTTCTATGGTGCCTACGCGATGATCATCATGACCATGATCAGCTACGCCATGCCGCGCTTGCGGGGCCTGGGTGAAGCGCCGGATGCCCGCGCTCAGCGCATTGAGATCTGGGGCTTCTGGCTGATGACCCTGTCGATGGTTGCCATCACCCTGTTCCTCACCGCCGCTGGCGTGGTGCAGGTCTGGCTGCAACGGATCCCGGCGGACGGGGCGGCGATGTCCTTCATGAACACCGTGGACCAGCTGAGCGTGTTCTTCTGGCTGCGGTTGATCGCCGGGGTGTTCTTCATGATCGGCCTGGTCTGCTACCTGTACAGCTTCAGGCAGCGTGGCCGGGCGACTGCCGACGCGACTGCAGCTGTCGCTGCAGCCTGAGAGTGATTGCAACATGAGCAACGGCCCGGCTGACCCAGCGGGCCGTTGCCGTTTTTATACGGCGCAACGGAGTGATTGAGCATGGCTTTTACCATTGAAGTCGAAGAGTGGGTCGGCAGTGTCTGGCACCGCTTCATCACCCGTCGCGCTAGCCCGGATTTTCCCGAGGCGAGCGTCGCGCTGGAGAGCATACAGCGGTCGCTGTCGGTACTGTTCCGCGCCATGGGTGGCGCCAGCGGCGTCGGCGTCGAGGCTGCCAATGCGCGCGATTTGATGCTGCGGCGCAACCTGCTGCAACAGGTCGCCGGGACCTGTAAACAACTGCCGGTGGCGTGGTGCGACGCGAACAACCTGCGCTTACCGCAACGCCTCGCGGTCTATCCCGAAGTTTCACTCAATCAGGATCTGTATCGCTGGCTGGCGCTGCTCGCAGCGCAAGCGGGCGAGATGCATCACTGGGCGCGCGACAACCAGCGCTGGACCCAGTCCATCCTCCAGCGCTTCCCGGCCATGCGGCCGCGCTATGAACGGCTGGTCGAGGCGCACCTGCAACTGCGCCCGGACCCGGCCAGCCTACCGCGTGCTGAGGGCGCGCTGGAGCGGGCGCTGTGCCAGGCCTTGCGCGAGCCGGGCAGTGTCACGCAGTTCCCGCGCAGCGAAGTGGCGCCATGGCCGCTGCCGATGTGGCTCTATCCGGCGGAAAATCTCGGCGTGCCGCAGGCCACCGAGCTAGCCGAGGAGGATCAGGACAACCATCTGCAGGCCCCGCCCACCGAGCAGAAAGGCCTGCGTAAGCGCGCCAAGCGGGTCGAGGACAGCACCAGCAAGGGTGGCCTGATGCTGTTCCGCCTGGAAAATCTGTTCAGCTGGTCCGAGCACGTCGAGCTCGATCGACAGGGCGACGACAGCGAAAACGAGGATGCCTCCCGCGTCGCCGAAGACCTCGACGAGATCGCCATGTCGCGCCAGCGCATGCGCAAGGGTGGCGGCCTCAAGCTGCACCTCGACCTGCCGCCAGCGGACGTCGATGACATCCCGCTGGGCGAGGGCATCAAGCTGCCGGAGTGGGACTATCGCAAGCAGCGCATGCAGGAGAACTTCGTCAGCCTGCAGACGATGCTGCCGCGCGGCTCCGAGCCCATGGGCCTGCCGCTGCGGCTGAGCCCGCTGGCGCGTAAGCTGCGCCGGCAGTTCGAGCACCTGCGCAGCGACCGCCAATGGCTGCGCGGGCAACCCCAGGGCTCGGAGTTGGACATGCAGGCCTGGCTCGACTTCCACGTGGAGCGCCAGCACGGCCAGTGCGCCGAGCGCGGGCTGTTCATGGAGCAGCGGCAGAACCGCCGCGACCTGGCCTGCCTGCTGCTGGCCGACCTGTCGATGTCCACTGATGCGCACCTGGACGACGAGCACAAGGTGATCGATGTGATCACCGACAGCCTGCTTCTGTTCGGCGAGGCGCTGTCGGCGGTCGGGGACGATTTCGCCCTGTACGGATTTTCTTCACTGCGCCGCCATCAGGTGCGCATGCAGGAGCTCAAGAGCTTCAAACAACGCTACGGCGACGACACCCGTGGGCGCATCCAGGCGCTCAAACCCGGCTACTACACCCGCATGGGTGCGGCCATCCGCCAGGCCACCGAACTGCTCGGCAACTGCAAGCAGCGGCGCAAGCTCTTGCTGCTGGTCACCGATGGCAAGCCCAACGACCTGGACCTGTACGAAGGCCGCTACGGCGTCGAAGACACCCGTCAGGCCGTACTGGAAGCTCGGCGCCAGGGGCTGCTGCCGTTCTGCATCACCATCGATCAGGAAGCCGGCGACTACCTGCCCCACATGTTCGGCGCCAATGGCTACACGTTGATCAAGGACCCGCAGCAGCTCCCGTTCCGCCTGCCGCAGCTGTACAAGCAGCTGACCCAGCGGTAAGCGCCAGGATGGAAAACGGACGAGGCGCGGTGTTAAGAGATGCGCTTTCGGAAGACTGGAGGACGCGTCCATCACTCAGTGGCCGGTAGGGTGGATGTCGCGCTTCACATCCGCCGTGGCTTCGCTCGGTGGATGGCCACCCCGTGGATCGGTGAAGTGTGACCCACCCTACGATGCTTTTGCGGGAGCCCTCGGGGCGAAGCTTTTCAGACACCGAGCTGCGGCCATTCGCCGCGAGTCGCGACTCCTACAAGGGCGGCGGCATGCACGACTGCTTTGTTGTGGGGAGCCCCGCGCTCGGGACGAAGCTTTTCAGACACCGAGCCGGCGCCATTCGCCGCGGGTCGCGAC
>NZ_JAKOEN010000016.1:63872-64082 GCF_022355455.1 Pseudomonas sp. KSR10
ACGAAGCGTTTTAGCACCGAGCTGCGGCCATTCGCCGCGGGTCGCGGCTCCTACAAGGGCTGCGGCATGCACGACTGCTTTATTGTGGGAGCCCCGCCCTCGGGGCGAAGCTTTTCAGACACCGAGCCGGCGCCATTCGCCGCGGGTCGCGACTCCTACAAAGGCGGCGGCATGCACGACTGCTTTTGTGGGAGCCCCGCCCTCGGGGCG
>NZ_JAKOEN010000016.1:64092-252214 GCF_022355455.1 Pseudomonas sp. KSR10
TCGCGAGTCGCGACTCCTACAAGGGCGGCGGCATGCACGACTGCTTTCGTGGGAGCCCCGCCCTCGGGGCGAAGCTTTTCAGACACCGAGCTGCGGCCATTCGCCGCGGGTCGCGACTCCTACAAAGGCGGCATACACGACTGCTTTGTTGTGGGAGCCCCGCGCTCGGAACGAAGCGTTTTAGCACCGAGCCGGCGCCATTCGCCGCGGGTCGCGACTCCTACAAGGGCGGCGGCATGCACGACTGCTTTGTTGTGGGAGCCCCGCGCTCGGGACGAAGCTTTTCAGGACGGCAGGATAGGCAAGCGGCGTTCCGCTTCTGTGCATCACGCGGGCAGTGTGGCCGCCCCTTAGAAGAAGTGGCGCGGCAACCAGACGATCATCACGGCACAGAACACCGTCAGGCCGATGCAGAACCAGAAGAATTTGCGTTGGCGCCGTTCGCCAGCGGTATCGGCGTGGGCGGGGAGGGGCATACCGCAGTTGCTGCATTCGGCTTCCTGCGGCGGGTTGGGTTGCTGGCAGTACAAGCACTTGGGCATGGGCGGCGTCCTCTTTACGTCAGGTCCAGCTTGCCATCCCTGGCGACCGATCAAGGTTGACCGCAATCAACCGCCTGAAAAAGCCGCTCGGCCTGGACGGGCAGCCGACCGGGGGGAGCGGGCGGTTGCTGCCGATCACTCGAACTGTTCGAGGCGTTGGCGATCGAGGATGGTGATCTGCCGGCCTTCCTGGATGATGATGTCTTCGTCGATCAGGCGACGCATGATGCGCGAAAAGGTTTCCGGCTGGATCGACAGGTGGCCGGCGATCAGCTGCTTGGCCATCGGCAGCTCGAAGCTGTTGCTTTCGTCCTTGAGTCGCGCCAGCTGCGTCATCAGGTAGCGCACCACGCGGTGGGTGGCGTTCTTCAGCGACAGCGTTTCGATCTCATTGATGCGCTGATGCAAGCGCACGCTGAGCTTGCCGAGTAGCGCGAAGGACAGCTTCTGGTTGGCTTCCAGCAGACGCATGTAGGCCGTATTGGAGAACCGGTAGACCTGGGTCGGGCAGACGGCCTGGGCCGAGGCGACGTAGTTGGGTGTGTCCATGAGCATCATCGCTTCGGCAAAGGTCTGCCGGTTGCCGATCACCTCGAAGACCTTTTCCTGCCCGTCCGGGGTCAGCCGGTAGATCTTGATCGCCCCGGAAATCACGAAGTAGAACGAATGGGCCGGTTCGCCCTGATGAAAGAGGTTGTCGCCCTTGTCGAGATTGAGCAGCTGGCTGGCGCTCATCAGCTCGTCCATCTGTTCGTCATTCAAGGGCTCGAACAGGTGATGGCTACGGAGGATCTGGTTGTGTACGCGATGAAGCACCATGCAAGGCATCCTGTTTTCTAATAATCAACCGCCCTCGGACGGGTGCCGTACCGGTTCACAGGTGTCGGCGTCGAGGTTTTACTGAGCCTAGCCCAGGCGTGGGACTGAAGTATTGATGCATGCCAAGTGTTGAAACGCATGGCATCAGGCCCGTCAGGGTGAGAGCGTTTTCGTTCCGCTGACGGCTGCTTGTGTGGGGCTGACGACCAGATCGAGTGCCACACCGCTGGCCAACGCCAGCATCGACGCCATGGCCAGGCCCCACACCAAGGGCTGAATCACTGCTTTCATACCGCCTCCGTTACTACAGGATGGGGCCATCTGGCCCGCGTGGCTCGTTGTCGCCTCAATGTGCAGCGGCGTTGACGAACAGGATGTTGTTCTCGAGATGAATGTGCTGCATCAGGTCGTCGCGCAGCTCCTCGAGCCCGCGATAAAGCGCGCGCCAGGTGTTGCAGGCGTTGGCCGGCGGGGTGATGTCATGGGTCAGCTCGGCCAGGCGCTCCAGCGCGGCGCCGTGCTGGTCGTGCTCGTAGCGCATCACCGCGATCGGGCCCTGGGTCGGCGACAGTAGGATGTTGCGGCGCAGCATCGGGAACAGAATCTGCTCCTCCTTGAGCATGTGGCTTTCCAGCTCCTGCTGCATGCGCCAGAGGTGTTCGGCGAGCCCGGTCGGACAGTCAGCCTTGTTGCCGTGTACCTGCTCGACGCGGCTGGCCAGGCGGATCAGCTCTGGAAGCTGTTCACGATGCCGTTCGTGAAAGCGTTCGAGAATGTATTCGATGAGCTCGGCGACCGATTCATTGCGCCAATCCAGCTCGGTTGTCGAGTTGATACTCAGTGCCGCGAGCTCGTTGGCTATGGTTTGCGCGTCCAGGTTGCGCTGCAGCGCCGCGTCGCGCAGCGGGATGTTGCCACCGCAGCAGAAATCCAGTTTGTACTGGCGGAACACGCGGGTGGCGCCGGGGATGAGGCAAGCCAAGCTGCCCAGGGTCTGCTCGGTAAACGCGATGTTCATGGCGGCGTATCCGTGAGTGGAGATACAGGAGAAGGGCAAGCTCCGTGCCATAGCTAACCGGTTGATTCATAAGGACCTAAATTTAGGCTTGGTGAAAACTACCTGACCGGTATAGGGTTTAAAAAACCTTGAGGGTAGTTCGCACCATGATGGAAGAAGCACTGCTGGCCGATCTTGTCACCGAGCTGCCCAATGCGGTTCGCCTGCAACGACTGGTGCATACCCTGCACGAACGCTTCCGCTGTGGCGCGGTGGTGTTGCTGCGCCTCGATGACGACACGCTGCGCCCGTTGGCCGCGGTGGGGCTGGTGCAGGAGGCGCTTGGCCGGCGCTTCGTGGTGGCGCAACACCCGCGGCTCGCTGCGATCCTCTCGCAACGCGAGCCCACCTGGTTCGAACCCGATAGCCGGCTGCCGGACCCTTACGACGGGCTGCTCGACGAACGTGCCGGCGAGCCTTTGCCGGTACACGATTGCATGGGCGTCAGCCTGTTCGTGGAAGGCAAGCTATGGGGCGCGTTGACCCTCGATGCGTTGCACGCCGGAACCTTCGATGACGACGCGCGGCGCGACCTGCAGCGCTATACCCTGGTGATCGAGGCGGCGATTCGTATCACCCGGCTGGAGCACGAAAATCGCGGCCTTCGCCTGGCCCGCACCGATGTGCTGGAACCCACCGAAGTGCCGGGTGACGGTGAGATTCTCGGCCAGAGTCAGGTGATTTCCGAACTGCTGCGGGAACTGAAAGTGGTCGCCGACTCCGAACTGCCGGTGTTGCTGCTGGGCGAGACCGGCGTGGGCAAGGAGCTGTTCGCCCGTTGGTTGCACCGCCATTCGCGCCGCCGCAACAAGCCCCTGGTGCTGGTCAACTGCGCCGCATTGCCTGAATCGTTGGCCGAAAGCGAGCTGTTCGGTCACGTCAAAGGTGCGTTTTCCGGTGCCACCACCGATCGGCCCGGCCGTTTCGATGCAGCCAACGGCGGCACTCTGGTGCTCGATGAAGTGGGCGAGTTGCCGCTGGTGGTTCAGGCCAAGCTGCTACGCACCTTGCAGAACGGAGAAATCCAGCGTCTCGGGGCCGACAAGCCGCGGCAGGTCGATGTGCGGATCATCGCGGCGACCAATCGGAATCTGCGCGAGAGCGTGCGCGACGGGCATTTTCGTGCCGATCTCTACCATCGCTTGTCCGTCTACCCGGCACCGATTCCGCCGCTGCGCGAACGCGGCAATGACGTGCTGATCCTGGCCGGCTACTTTCTCGAGCTGAACCGCGCCCGGCTGGGGCTGCGCAGCATGCGACTGTCACCTGCCGCCGAGCGCGCGTTGCTCGGTTATGGCTGGCCGGGCAACGTGCGCGAGCTGGAGCACGTGATCAGTCGCGCGGCGCTGCGACTGCTCAGCCGTGGCGCGTCACGCAGCGAGATCCTCACCCTGGAGCCCGATCTGCTCGATCTGGACAGCACGCATGCCGCCTCGCTTGCGCCGATTGCCGAGGCCCAGCCGCAACCGACACCGACGGAAGTGGAAATCGTCTCGCTGCGCCAAGCCGTCGATGACGCTCAGCGCCTGGCGATCGTTCGCGCCCTGGAGGCCAGCGGCGAGAACTGGGCACAGGCAGCCCGCTTGCTGGACGTCGATTCCAGCAACCTGCACAAGCTCGCCAGACGGCTGAAGCTCAAATAGCCCCGACGTGGTAGCAACCGTTTCATCGCAATTGCCGCCAATCGGCGCGAGTCGTCTCGACAGCTCGCTGGTCTAAGCTGCTGACATGACCTATCGAGGAGACTTCCATGGCTCTGGACCATGACCAGTTCGACGCGCTGCTGACCGAGGCGCTGGCGCATGCCGAGCGCGCCGCCAGCGAGAATAATCCACAGCACTACCAACAGGCCTTCGTCGCCAGCCTCAAGGCCATGCGTCTGCTGGCGGACGAATCCGGTGCCTGGCGGCAGATGGTCGCGCGCGCCACCGAGGAATTCGAAGGCGACGAGGGAATATAGACCGAGGCGCTGGAGGCTGGCAGCAAAAGCAGAAGCTGGGCTGTCGGCGGATCGGCATGCGCGGCTTAGCGAGCTTGTGGCGAAAACGCAGCCGGAGCCTCGTGAACAAGCCGCGCGCCCATGGCGTCTCGCCCCGCGCGAACTGCATGGCATGCAGAACAACATCGACAATATCCGAATGAAAGCCCAGCCCTGATTAGCTTCGAACGTCGAGCTTCGAGCGCTACCCCTCCTTGACCTTTATCAATGCCGACCTCGGGTCGTCTACCTAGACTGCCGGCTTTCCGTCCGGCCCGGACGGCGCTGCTGCCATCGGCACGGCGCGCATGAACCGCACGTCTAGGAGTTGCCATGCATTTGGTCTGTCCAGCAGGTAGCCTGCCGGCGCTGAAGGCCGCCGTCCAGCAGGGCGCCGATGCCATCTATGTCGGTTTTCGCGACGACACCAACGCCCGCCATTTCGCCGGCCTCAATCTCGATGACAAGCAGCTCGACAAGGGCCTGCAGTTGATCCGCGAGAAGGGCCGGCAGCTGTATATCGCGGTCAATACCTATGCGCAGCCCGACGGTTGGAGCCGTTGGCAGCGCGCCGTGGATCAGGCAGCCGCCATGGGCGTCGACGCACTGATCGCCGCCGACCCTGGCGTATTGGGCTATGCCGCCAAGCGCCATCCGCAGCTCAACCTGCACTTGTCGGTGCAAGGCTCGGCGACCAATGCCCCGGCGCTGGCGTTCTACCAGCAGCGCTACAACATCAAGCGCGCCGTGCTGCCCCGGGTGCTATCGCTCAAACAGGTCAAGCAGGTCGCCGCCAGCAGCCCGGTGCCGATCGAAGTGTTCGCCTTTGGCAGCCTGTGCATCATGGCCGAGGGTCGTTGCCATCTGTCTTCGTACCTTACCGGCGAATCACCCAATCTCTGTGGCGTCTGCTCGCCGGCAAAGGCGGTGCGCTGGAGCGAGGAGCCGGAAGGGCTGACCTCGCGCCTCAACAATGTGCTGATCGACCGCTACGCCGAAGGCGAATCGGCTGGTTACCCGACGCTGTGCAAAGGTCGCTTCATGGTCAATGGCCAGCGCTTCCACGCGCTGGAAGAACCCACCAGCCTGAACACTCTGGATCTGATCCCCGAGCTGTCCGCCATCGGCGTCACCGCGATGAAGATCGAGGGCCGCCAGCGCAGCCCGGCCTATGTTGAGCAGGTCACCCGGGTCTGGCGCGCGGCGCTGGACAGCTATCTCAAGGCGCCGCAGCGCTACGCGGTCGAACCCGGCTGGCGGCAGGTGCTGGACGGTCTCTCCGAAGGCTCGCAAACCACCCTGGGTGCCTATCACCGGGCCTGGCAATGAACGAGGAGTCACCCATGAAACTTTCTCTGGGCCCGGTGCTGTTCTACTGGGATCGCCAGCAGACGCTGGACTTCTACGCCAACATGGCCAGCCAGCCGCTGGATGTCATCTACCTCGGCGAAACCGTGTGCTCCAAGCGCCGCGCGCTGATGCTCGATGACTGGCTTGGTCTGGCCCGTGATCTGGCTGAAGCCTCCTCGGCGCAACTGGTCTTGTCCGGCCTGACCCTGGTCGAAGCCGCTTCCGAGCTATCCAGCCTGCGTCGCCTGTGCGACAACGGCGAACTGCTGGTGGAAGCCAACGACATGGGCGCGGTGCAGCTGATGTCCGAGCGCAAGTTGCCCTTCGTCGGCGGCCCGGCGCTGAATCTCTACAATGGCCATGCGCTGGCCGAGCTGGTGGCCAGCGGCATGACCCGCTGGGTGCCGCCGGTGGAAGCCTCCGGCAAGCTGATCACGAGTGCCCGCGCGCAACTGCAGGAGCTGGGCGTGGCGCTGCCGGAAATCGAGATATTCGCCTATGGTCATCTGCCACTGGCCTATTCGGCGCGCTGCTTCACCGCCCGTGCCGAGAACCGGCCGAAGGACGACTGCCAGTTCTGCTGCCAGAACTATCCCGAGGGCATTCCGTTGCTGAGCCAGGAGGGTGAGGCGCTGTTCACCATCAACGGTATCCAAACTATGTCCGCAGCGGTCAGCAACCTGCTCGCCGACTACGCGGGTCTGGTCGACAGCGGTGCCGATCTGCTGCGCCTGAGCCCGCGCGCTGCCGGTATGGACGAGGTGGTCGCTGCCTTCGATGCGGTGCGCAAGGGCGCGCTGCCGCCGCTGGCGGTGGACGGTTGCAATGGGTATTGGCATGGCCAGCCGGGCATGCTGCGCGCCGAGGAGGCCGGATTATGTTGAGCCCGCGTGCCCATCTGGTGAATCTCGGTGGGCGGCTGCTGCCGCTCGCCGCCAAGACGCCGTTCCTGTTGCAGCGTCTGGCGCTGGAGCGCAGCCTCAATCAGGTATTCGCCGAAGCGCTGAGTGACGGTGCCTTCGATGTGCTGGACGATCGCTGGTTGAAGCTCGAAGTCGCCGACCTCGGTCTCGCCTGGTGCCTGACCTGCGAGCGTGAGCAGCTGCGCATCGCCGCGCAGGTGCCAGCGGAGGTGACGATTCGCGGCAACTGGCGTGAGTTCCTGCTGTTGGCCAGCCGTCAGGAAGACCCGGATACGCTGTTCTTCCGTCGCCGGCTGGTCATCGAAGGCGATACCGAGCTGGGCCTGGCGATCAAGAACCTGATCGACAGCCTCGACCCCGACTCGCTGCCGAGCTGGCTGTGGAAACTGCTGCAAGGCGCTGGTGAAGAAGTGGCCGCGGCCGGGCGGGCCCAGGCGGCTGGTGCCTGATCCGACTAGCAGTGCTAGCGGTGCGGCGTTGGTCAAGGTGGTCTTCAGTGTTGCGCCGTAGGATGGGCTCAGTCCGCCGCCCTGGCTGATCGAGTCGCCGACCAGCGATGTGTGGTTTCACCCCGCGCGCCGCTGCATCCGATCGCTGGCGATGATGGCCTTCATGTCCACGAACAACGCGTCGGCTTCGGCCTCCGAGCAGTCCTCGCGATAGCGCTTGCGCAAGCCGTAGCTGCTGAGCGTGATATGGACATCGGCGGTCACGTCGTGGAGCGCCAGACAGGCGCGTGCGCAATGCAGAGGGCAGCCGTCGATCGCCAGAATCGGTCGGCCCGAGTTGGCCTTGTTGACCAGCGAGCTGACTCTTCCGCCGACACCGGCAATGCAGGACATTTCTGCCAGCCCGGCACGATCGAGGCGCACCGCGAGGGTGTTGGCCAGCTGCGCCACGTTCGAGCAGCCTGAACAGGCGTACACCAAGGGTAGGCGCGACGTCGACATGCTGTTCTCCCGATCCGATAGGTCTGTCGGCAAGTATCCAAGCCTGGCGGATCTCTGCCTTTGACGATCATCAAGAAGCTGGGGCGATTGGTCGCAGGTCACTCCTGATAGGCAGCCAGGCCTTGATTGTCCAGGATCTCGATGCGGCGGCGTTGCACGCTGATCATTCCCGACTCCATCAGCCGGTGCAGGATGCGCGAAAAGGTTTCCGGCTGTATGCCCAACTTGGAGGCGATCAGGCGTTTGGGCACGTCCAGCGTGACCACGCCGCTGTCGTCCGCCTGTGACTGATAGAGAAAGCGCACCACGCGATGGCTGGCGTTGGCCAGGGTAAGGGTGTCGATTTCGTTCATGCGCTGATGCAGACGGATACTGAGCGTGGCGAGGATGTCCAGGCAGATGCTCGGGTGCTCCTCCAGCATGCGCCGATAGTGCGGGCCATGCAGGCTGGCGATGAGGCTGGCCTTGAGCGCCGTGGCACTGACCGGGTAATTCGGCGCGCCGGTGAACAACAGCGCTTCGGCGAAAGATTCGCCGCTGCGAATGACCTCCACCAGTTTCTCCTGGCCGTCGCAGACTACGCGATGCAATTTCACCTGACCGCTGAACAGAAAGTAGAAGCGCTCGGCCTTGTCGCCCTGGTGAAACAGCGAAGCGCCAGCGGGCAAACGCTTGAGATTGGCCGACGCACAGACCTCCTGCATCGCCGCCTCGGGCAGCCGGCTGAACAAGTGATGGCGGCGAAGCTCCGCAACAAGGGATGTTTCGGTGAGCATGGTTCCTCCGCCGGTACGCGTCCGGGATTGTTCGAAGCTGCATCCTAGAAGTCCCGGTGGTCGCGCTTCCTTGACCTCGGACAAGATCGTCCGCCGCGGTTGGCTAGGCCAGATGTTGAAAAAACACCGAGGACGAATTGACGATGGTCAATTCGTTCCAGGCCTCGATTCTCTACATTCACACCATCTTGTGTTTTTGGATTTTTTGCTTACTACATATGGTGATGGAGGGGTGATGCTCAGGCTTGAGGAGGTGAACCATCCTGTCTCGCTGCGCAAGCGCGATGGGCGGCTGGTAGCGTTCGAACTGGACAAGATTGGCGCCGCAATCGAGACGGCCGGTCTGGCCACGGGTGAATTCGACCAGACCGCTGCCCAGGCGCTGGCTGCCCAGGTGCTGACGCGCTTGCAGCAGCGGGTGGTAGCGGTGGAGCAGGCGCAGGATGCCGTCGAACGCGTACTGATGGAGGCGGGGCATTACGCGACTGCCCGCGCTTATATCGTCTACCGGGAGCAGCATGGCCGGCTGCGCCGCGACCACAAGGCGATCGTCGATGTCGCCGCCTCGATGAACGAGTACCTGTCTCGTGAAGACTGGCGCGTGCGGGCCAACGCCAATCAGGGCTATTCCCTGGGCGGTCTGATCCTCAACGTGTCGGGCAAGGTCACCGCTAATTACTGGCTGGACGAGGTCTACAGTTCGGAAATCGGTACCGCGCATCGCGAAGGCGATCTGCACATCCACGATCTGGACATGCTGGCCGGCTACTGTGCCGGTTGGTCGCTGCGCACCCTGCTCAACGAAGGATTCAACGGCATTCCCGGCCGGGTCGAGGCGGGGCCTCCCAAACACCTGTCGAGTGCGCTGGGGCAGATGGTCAACTTCCTCGGCACGCTGCAGAACGAGTGGGCCGGCGCGCAAGCCTTCAGTTCCTTCGATACCTACCTCGCGCCGTTCGTGCGCAAGGACAATCTGGGCTTTGCCGAGATCCGCCAGGCCATTCAGGAATTCATCTACAACCTCAATGTGCCGTCGCGCTGGGGAACCCAGACGCCGTTCACCAATCTGACGTTCGACTGGGTCTGCCCGGAAGATCTGCGCGAGCAGATCCCCTATATCGGTGGTGAAGAGATGCCGTTCGCCTATGGCGAGCTGCAGGCCGAAATGGAGCTGATCAACCGCGCCTACATCGAGGTCATGCAGGCGGGCGACGGACTTGGTCGGGTGTTCACCTTCCCTATACCGACCTACAACATCACCCATGATTTCCCCTGGGACAGCGAGAACGCCGATCGCCTGTTCGAGATGACTGCGCGCTACGGGCTGCCGTACTTCCAGAACTTCCTCAATTCCGACATGCAGCCCAATCAGGTGCGCTCGATGTGCTGCCGGCTGCAGCTGGATGTGCGCGAGTTGCTCAAGCGAGGCGGTGGCCTGTTCGGTTCGGCCGAGCAGACCGGTTCCCTCGGCGTGGTGACGATCAACTGCGCGCGCCTCGGCTATCTACATGCCGGCGACTGGTCCGGGTTGCTCGAGCATCTCGATGCGCTACTGGAAATGGCCATGCAGAGCCTGGAGATCAAGCGCAAGGTGATTCAGCATCACATGGACGCCGGGCTCTATCCCTACACCAAGCGCTACCTGGGCACCCTGCGCAATCATTTTTCAACCGTCGGTGTGAACGGCCTGCACGAAATGGTGCGCAACTTCACCGAGGATGCCGAAGGGCTGCATACATCGGCGGGGCGGCAGCTTGCGATCGACTTGCTCGACCATGTGCGTGCGGTGCTGGTGCGCTTCCAGGAGCAGACCGGTCACCTCTACAACCTCGAAGCGACGCCGGCCGAGGGCACCACCTACCGGTTCGCCAAGGAAGACCGAAAGCGCTTCCCGGACATCTTGCAGGCGGGTTCGGCGGATGCACCGTACTACACCAATTCCTCGCAGCTGCCGGTGGGCTTCACCGATGACCCCTTCGAGGCCCTGGCGTTGCAGGACGAGCTGCAGACCAAATACACCGGCGGCACCGTGCTGCACCTGTACATGGCCGAGCAGATCTCGTCGGCGCAGGCCTGCAAGAACCTGGTGCGCAAGGCGCTCGGTCGGTTCCGGCTGCCTTACCTGACCATCACCCCGACGTTTTCCATCTGCCCGGTCCACGGCTACCTGAGCGGCGAACACGAGTTCTGCCCGAAGTGCGACGAGGTATTGATTGCCAAGCGGCGGGCCGAATGCCCCTGCACGGCGTGACACGAGTTCTAACCAACCCAGAGGAGCGACACATGACCCAAGCCACCCAACTGCCCGAAGCCCAACGCCAGCGCTGCGAAGTCTGGACCCGTGTGATGGGTTATCACCGCCCGGTAACCGCCTTCAACCCGGGCAAGCAGTCGGAGCACCGGGAGCGCAGGCACTTCACTGAACAGGCGGCGCGAGTGACCGTTGCGTGAACGCAGCGCTTCGGGTCGGGGGGCTGGTCCCCCTGACCACATTGGATTTTCCAGACCATCTCGCCTGCGTGCTGTTCTGCCAAGGTTGCGGCTGGCGCTGTCGCTACTGCCATAACCCCGGGCTGATTCCAGCCTGTGGGGAGCAGGAAAAGCCTTGGGACGGGATTCTCGATTTTCTTCGGGAACGAGTCGGACTACTCGAAGCGGTCGTTTTCAGCGGCGGCGAGCCGACCCTGCAATTGGCGCTACCCGAGGCGATTGCCGAGGTGCGCGCGATGGGTTTCAAGATCGGCCTGCACAGCGCTGGCATCAAACCCAGGTTGTTCCGTCAGGTGCTATCGCTGGTGGATTGGGTGGGCTTCGACGTCAAGGCCCTGCCGGAGCACAGCATGCTGATCACCGGAGTCGAAGGCAGCGGCAAAGCCAACTGGAAAAGCCTTGAGCACTTGCTGGAAAGCGGTGTTGCCCACGAATGCCGGACCACCGTGCATTGGCAGCTGTTTGATGCCGACCACCTCTGGGACCTGGCCCAGCGTCTTCGCGCCCTGGGTGTCGAGCGCTTTGCGGTGCAGTGCGTGCGCACCGCCAGGATGTTCGACAACACCCTGCCCGACAGCCGCGCGCCCTATGACCAGCAAAAACTCTGGGATCGGCTGGGGATGCTGTTTCCGTCGTTCGTGCTGCGAGGGTGACGTCAAGCCTCTTCGCAGCATTCCGGCTCCCTCCGGATGCTTCGGGGCTGGCAACGATAACGACTCGTGGCGAGCGAACTTGCTCGCGATCAGGGTGAGCATCGGAGTTTTTGTATCAAGCCGGTGCTGGCGATTCCTGAGCGGCGTTTAGGCGTGTTACTCACGCTTCCGGCGCATGCCGATGTGCGGGATCCCGTCCTCGACATACACCTCGCCCACCGGGTCGAAGCCGTAACGCCTGTAATAGCCTTGCAGGTGGGCCTGGGCGGACAGGAAGATCGAGTGCCCCGGCCATTGTTTCTCCGCATGGTCGAGTGCATGCACCATCATTTCATGGCCGATGCCCTGACCGCGGGCCGAGGGCGCGGTCACGACGCGGCCAATGACCACGTCGCCATCATGCTGGATAGGGGCGAGCAGGCGCAGGTAGGCCGCTAATTGCTCGTCGCGCCAGGCCATCAGGTGGCAGGTGTCGCCTATCAGGTCCTGGCCATCAACATCCAGGTACACGCATTGTTGCTCGACCACGAAGACGTCCGCGCGCAGGCGCAGGATGGCATAGAGTTCTTGCGTGCTGAGTTGGGTGTGGTGTTTGCAGATCCAGTTGATTGACATGACGCCGACTCGTAGAAAATACCAGCGCTGATACTAAACGTATCCCACGCCAAACGCTGTCGACAGTCCCTGCAAGCAGCAAGCAGCCTCCCCGACGCCCTGCGTGAGCGGGTCGGACTGCTGGAAGCCGTCGGCGTTGGCACTCGCTCTTGCAGGAGCGAGCCTTGCTTGCGATCAGGGCGAGTATCAGAGGGTCCGCTTTGTTTCCGAATGCGGCTGGGATCGCCAAAAGAAGGCTGGGCGGAGCCCGACAGGGCGCCTGTTCAGCTCCAACCCCAGAACTGCAAATACCAGCCGTAACCCACCACCGCAGTCGCCAGTCCCACGCAACCTAACGCACTGAGCCGTCGCAGGCCATTGGCCCCATGGCGGCTGATTACCCGCCACGCCAAGTACAGGCTCCAGCCGATAGCACCGGCCAGGAGCAGTGCGCGGGTCGGCTGTGCCCAGGCGAGGATGAACCCTTCGTAGCGCAACAGCTTGATGGTGGTCGCCGAGAGGCCGAGAAACAGCCCAGCACCACCCAGGGGCGTGAGCGCAAGCGCGAGGTGGTGGAAAACCTCATCGCGGCGGTTCATCAAGCGCACTGCGCCACGCAACAGCAACCACAGCGCACCACCGATCAGCAGCGAGCTGGCACCGATGTAGGTAAGGATGGCTGCACCATCGAGCCAGGTGAAGGCGTCGTTGACCTGCGGATAGTGGGTCAGCAGCCACCAGGGCGCGTTGGCCTCCAGCGGCCAGAAGATGTCGCGATCGACCAGCCACTCGGCGGCGGTCTGCTTGAGGGTGATGAACCAGGGACTGACCGTCCATTGGAAGGCGCCCATGGCCAGGCCGATCATGCCGAATAGCAGCAGCGTACTGTCCCAATGGCCGTGCTGCGGCTGGTTGCCGACGATGAGGATTTCCTCGTTGGGCGAACGGGCGGCGAGGGCGACGGCCCCACGTTGGCCACTGCAGCGACCGCAGGCGTGGCATTCGCTGTTTCCCTGCATGCGGCGGATGTCGATCAGCGGCGCGCAGTTGGGGGTCGCCAGCTTCGGTCCTTGGTTGGCCTGCCAGCGTTGCTCGTCGACCCTGTAGTGCATCGGCGCCAGACGCGCGAGCAAGCCGAACACACCGCTCACCGGACACAGGTGGCGGCACCAGACGCGTTTGCCGCGTCCGTAGAGGAAGCCGACGATCATCGCCGCGACGGTGGAGCCGCCGAGGATCAATGCGGCGGCCCGACCATAGTCATAGACGCTGATCAGCTGGCCGTAGACGGTGGTCAGCACGAAGGCGATGGTCGGCCAGCCGCTCCAGCGGATCCACTGCGGCGTGCGCTTGTTCAGCCCGCGCCAGCTGATCCATTCGCTGAGCGCGCCTTCCGGGCAGAGCACGCCGCACCAGAGTCGGCCGAAAATCACCATCGACAGCAACACGAACGGCCACCACAGCCCCCAGAACAGGAACTGCGCGAACACCGTGATGTTGTCCAGCATGCGTGCCTCGGAAGGCGGCAGCGAAAGCACGGCGGGCACCAGCAACAGGACCAGATAGAAGCCGACCACCAGCCACTGGATCAGGCGGATGGTCTTGGCATGCTGGCGCAGCAGGTCGCCGATACGCGCCAGCCAGGGAGCGTTGGCTATCATGCTGGATGCGCCTCCAGACGAGCCTCCGCCTTCGGCCGCAACCAGGCCCAGACGGCCAGCCAGTACAAGGCCATGAGAATGACCGCCGCCAGCGAAGGCATTGCTCGGTAGCCGGTCAGCCCGGCGATGGTGCTGCCCAGGGTGCCGCCGTCATCGAGCAGGGCGGAGGTGTCCCATAGCGGATCGCCGAAGGCTGTATAGAACAGTTCCGGTACGTCCATGCCCATCAGTTGACCGCTGAAACGGTCGAGTCCGGCCATCAGCAGGGCGGCGCCGAGCAACAGCAGCAAGGCTTCGCTGATCTTGAAGAAGCGTTTCCAGGAGAAGAACCGGCTGCCCGCCTGCAGTGCGGCGTAGCTGAGCAGTGCCAGGCCGAAACCGAGCAGACCGCCAATGACGAAGCTGGTCAGGTCCATGCCCTGTTGCTGATGGCCGATGCCGTACAGGAAGACCACCGTCTCGCTGCCTTCACGCGCCACGGCAAGCATGGCCAACACCAGCAGTCCGACACCGTTACCCTGGCTCAGCTGTGTGCTGGCGCTGTCGATCAGATTGCGTTTGAGATCGCGTCCATGATGATGCATCCAGCCGACCATCTGCAGGATCAGCACGCTGGCAACCAACAGCATGGCGCACTGGAACCATTCGCCCGCCGGGCCGGCCAGCCAGTCCCCGGCGCTGAGGATGCCCCAGGCCAGCAACGTCGCCAGGCCAAGGCCTGCGCCTACACCAGCCCAGAGCATACGCAGCGCGTGGCGATTGCCGGGTTGCTGGCTCAGCCAGGCGTGCAGAATGCCGATGACGAGCAGCGCCTCGACGCTTTCGCGCCAGACGATGAACATTGATTGGCCCATGTCGCTTCTCCTGTGAAGGAACTACTTGGCGATGATTTCCCCTTCCGGGAGGTCCATGTGGAACTCATCGAAGAAGGGGTAGCGGCCCGGCTTGAGCGGATGAATCACGACAAACGAGGTGACGCCGGGCGAGAGGACCTTTTCCACCCGCAGCGGCGTGCTTTCGAACTCGGTCGGCCCGCTGCCGGCATTGATGACGACGATCTTGAAGCGCTGGCGAGCCGGCACTTCGATTGTCGCCGGCTCGAAATGGCCGTCACGGATGGTCAGTTCGTAGGTGGGTAACCCGGCTTGGGCGCCGCCGGCGAAACCGGCAGCGAGCAGGGCGAGGGTAGGGAGCAGGATGCCTCGCATGCTGACCTCCGACTCAATAGCCGCCTTTCTTGCCGATGCCGGCGTAGGTGAACTCGTAGTTCAGCTTGCAGGTCTCGAACCAGGGCGCGACTCCGGTTTCCTTGTCCACGTGACGGCCGAACATGCTGTGCTTGCCATCCGGCGGCGAGATGGTGAAAGTCAGCCGGTACTTGCCCGGACCCATCAGCTTGACGTTGTCGCCGTAGTGCGGGCCGTCGTTGGCAACCATCGGGTGGAAGTCACCCTCGATTTTCTCATCCGAGCCTTTCTTGGTCAGCGCGTAGCTGATGTTCAGGTAGGAGACGAAGCTGCCTTCCTGCCAGCCGTTGGGGTTGTTTTCCGTAGCGGAGATATCGGCTTCCAGGTGCACGTCGGATTTGGCCGCGTCGAGCATCATTCCGGCCGGCTCCATTTCGACTGGCTGCAGGTACACGGCACCGACTTCCATACCGCCGCATTGCTGCGGTTCGCCGATGGGGTATTCCTTGGCCTGAGCGAGGGGAGTGAGTAGCAACGAAGCAACGGCGAGGGTGGCAGGAATGCGCATGAAGCCTCCGAAGAGCAGAGATGGAATGTGTGGAGAGGTTCGCACCTGTGATACTTAACGATAATGATTCGCGTCAATTCTGATCGAAATACTTTGTTACGTATAGCCCGAATGGGTTGTGTCCGACGCTCCACAGAGCCTGGATGCTCCGCGTGCTGTGTCCTGGAGCCGTTGGGTGCGTTGAGTTGTCGCACCGGGGTGGACGCTGAAGTGGTTGGCCTCGGCATGCCAGGGCAGCCCTGTCCGGTGTGTTTATGAGGCTCGATAAAAGCTGCGGGAGATATCGTTAGCGGCCTACCATATGTATTTTCGAGTCGGGGAATTCTATGCCTCAAGCCATCGCACTGGATGCTCGATCCGCCCGTGTATTGCCCTGGCTGGTCGCCATCGCGTTCTTCATGCAGACCCTCGATGGCACCATTCTCAACACGGCGCTGCCCGCAATGGCCCGTGACCTGGCCGAGGACCCGCTGCGCATGCAGGGCGTGGTCATTGCTTACATGCTCACCGTGGCACTGCTGATTCCAGCGTCCGGATGGGTGGCGGATCGCTTCGGCACTCGACGCATCTTTTTCTCGGCCATCGTGTTGTTCACGCTCGGCTCGTTGCTCTGCGCGATGAGTGCGAGCTTCAATCAGCTGGTAATGGCTCGCGTGGTGCAGGCGATCGGGGGCGCGCTGATGCTTCCGGTCGGGCGTCTGGTGGTGCTGCGCGCCTATCCGCGCAGCGAGTTCGTGCGGGTGATGACCTTCATTGCGTTGCCGGGCATGGTCGGTCCGCTGATCGGCCCGACCCTCGGTGGTTGGCTAGTGGAATACGCCTCCTGGCACTGGATATTCCTGATCAACCTGCCAGTCGGGTTGGTTGGCTGCATCGCCGCGCTTCGCTTCATGCCCGATCTGAAGAGCAGTGAGCGGATGCGTTTCGATACGGTCGGCTTTTTGCTGTTTGGTGGCTCGATGGTGCTGATCACCATTGCGCTCGAAGGCCTGGGGGAAATGCAGATGCCTCACGCCCGCGTTCTATTATTAATGGTGATTGGCAGCGCTTGCCTGGCGGCCTATTGGTTGCGCGCCGGGCATGTCGACGAACCCTTGTTCAGCCCGACGTTGTTCCGCACGCGTAGTTTCGCCGTTGGCATTTTCGGTAATCTGTTCGCACGCCTAGGCAGTGGGGCGCTGCCTTTCCTACTGCCGTTGCTGCTGCAGGTCGCACTGGGCTATTCTCCGGCGCAGGCGGGCATGAGCATGATCCCGCTGGCACTAGGTGCAATGTTGATCAAACCCCTGGCCAAACCGCTGATCGACCGGCTCGGCTACCGGCGCATCCTGGTGGGCAACACCTTGTTGCTGGGCAGTCTGATCGCGAGCCTCGCGACAATCGACGCACACACACCGACAGTGCTTCTGCTGCTGCAGCTGAGCCTGATCGGCATGGTCAATTCGATGCAGTTCACCGCGATGAATACCGTGACCCTGGTCGGGCTCAGCAACCAGAATGCCAGCAGCGGCAACAGCCTGTTATCGGTGGTGGTGCAGTTGTCGATGAGCCTGGGGGTGGCTTCGGCGGGCGCATTGCTGGGCGGCTTCACGGTCCCGGGCGCTGACGGCGAGGCCGTGCTGCAAGCGTTCCACTTGACGTTCCTGTGCATCGGCGGGATGTCGATGCTGGCCGCCACATTGTTCTTTCAGCTCGACAGCAAGCAGGTCATGGCCGCCCGACTCATCGACGACGAGTGACAGATCAGCCGATACAGAGATCGGCTTCTTCTTCCTCGGGTATTTCGTCAGTCACGATCACCCGCGCGTGGTAGCTGTTTTCTTCCTCCATGCGCAGGCCGAAATAGCGGGTGTCATGCGCATCCCAGAACGCCTCGACCTGCTCCATTGTGGCGGCCTCAAGGAGTACCTCCAGACTATGTTCCAGAACAATGGTGTAGAGTTTTTCAGAAGACATGGTTCGCAGGCTCATGCTCGGATTAGAAGGTGGCTGCTCGTCTGTAGCAGTGATGTCATTCTGACAGCTGGCGCTTTGTTATCCGTGCCCGCTCATCGCCTTACCATCGCGTTCCGCTGAACGGTCTATCGATGCGGTGGTCGCGTTTCCGGCAGATGCTTTATCCAGCCCGCCTTGAGCGCTGTTCGGCTGCGCTATGATGGCGTCCGTCAGGTCGAGGAGTGGGAAATCCCATGAGTAAGCCGGGTCAGCGGGTCTTGATCGCGCTGCGCAAGATGATCGCCTCCGGGGAATTGGCGGCGGGTGAGCGCATCGCAGAGATTCCTACGGCGCAATTGCTGGAAGTATCCCGTACGCCGGTGCGCATCGCCTTTCGCACCCTGGAACAAGAGGGCCTACTGGCCAAGAGCGCCGGGCGCGGTTACACGGTGCGCGCAGTCAGCCCCGTGGAAATTGCCGGCGCGGTCGAGGTACGCGGAGTGCTCGAGGGGCTGGCCGCGCGCCAGGCCGCCGAGCGCGGCATCGATGCCGAGGTGCGTCAGTCTCTACGCGAATGTCTGGAGCAAGGCGACCGGCTGTTCGGCAAAGGCTACGTCACGGAGGAGGATCTCGAGGCCTACCACGAACTGAACATGCACTTCCATCAGCTGATCCTCGAAGCCAGCGGCAACCCTGCCATCGCCGACGCCCTGTCGCGCAACGACCACCTGCCGTTCGCCTCGGTCAGCTCGCTGGCGGTCGACCTGCATGATATGGCGCGCGAGTATCGCCGCTTCAATTTCGCTCATATGCAGCACCACGCGGTGTTCGACGCCTTGATCAACGGCCAGGGTGCCCGGGCCGAAGCGATCATGCGCGAGCATGCCAACGCGACTCTGCGCTACGCGGAGATCTTCGGACCGGCAAAAACCGCCAGTGAAGGGCTCAAAGTGATCCACAAGAGCCAGGCGGACGAAGCTGGATAAGCGCCAGCCTAATTCGGAAGGCGGCGGCGCCTGCGTAGTACGCTTTACAGATCCAAAACCAGCAACGGACTTTTCGCCCGCGAGCAGCAAGGGGTGAATTGGTCGTTGCGTGCCTGTTCTTCTTCGCTGAGGTAGAGATCGCGGTGTTCCGGTTCGCCGGCCAGCACGCCGGTCAGGCAGGTGCCGCAGATCCCCTGTTCGCACGACAACGGTATCAGGATGCCGGCGGCGTCAAGGGCCTCGGCCACGCTCTGGTCGGCAGGGATCTGGATGATCTGGCCGCTGCTGGCGAGCTGCACGGCGAAGCTGCCGTCGTGCGCATGGTCGACGGGCGCGGCGGCGAAATACTCGCGGTGCGCGCGTTCGTCGGCCCAGCCTTGGGCTTTGGCGGTATCCAGCACGTGGGCCATAAAGCCGCCCGGTCCGCACACGTACAGGTGTGTATCGGCGCCGGGCTCAGCCAACAGAGCGCTGGCATCGAGCCGCTGTGCGGCCGCGCCATCGTCGAAATGCAGCTGTACCCGGTCGGCGAATGGCGCTGCCCGCAAGCGGTCGAGGAAGGCTGCTCGCTCGACCGAGCGAGCGCAGTAATGCAGCTCGAAATCGGCACCGAGCTGGTGCAGACGTTCGGCCATACACAGCATCGGTGTGATTCCAATGCCGCCGGCGAACAGGAGGCTGCGTCGGGCATCTTCGGTTAGGGGAAACAGATTGCGCGGCTCACTGATTGACAGCGTCTGGCCGACCTGTATCTGCACGTGCATGGTCTGGGAGCCGCCGCGCGAAGCGGGATCCTTTAGAACGCCGATCAGGTAGCGGTGGTTTTCGTCCGGGTGGTTGCACAGCGAATACTGGCGGACCAGGCCGCCGGGCAGGTGTACGTCAATATGCGCGCCGGCCGTGAATGCGGGCAGCGGTGCGCCGTCGGCTCGGGCCAGTTCGAAACTGCAGATGTCCTCGGCCTGGTTGTGGCGCGCAATCACTATGACTTCGATCACGGTCGGCTCCTTGAGCGGTAAGGGGATGGGCTATGCCGGGCCTGATGATCAGCTACTGGCGATCAGCTCGGGCAACGTGGCCTGGGTCCGTTCTGCGGCGATCAGTCGTTCAAGGATGCGCCGCGCCTGCACGCCCCCGGCGTCGATATTCAGCTTGAGCAGTTGGCGCTGCGGGTGCGCCAGCAGGTTGGCCTGCTGCTGCTCGAGCATTTGCAGATCCTCGGAGAAAATCTTGCCCTGGCCTTCGCGGATGCTTGCGGTGAGTTCCTGATCGTCGGGCTTGAAGCTGCGCGCCATGCCCCAGAAGTACCAGATCGAGGTCTCGGTCTCCGGGGTGATGAAATCCACAACGATGCTCGCCGCCTTGTCGGCCTCCGCCGCTTCGTAGCCGCCCTTGCCGGCGTGAGCCACGCCCACCTCGATCAGCACATGGCTCGGTGGGGTGAAGCGGCAGATCTGCCAGCGATCCACTGGGACGTCGTCCGCCAGGCCGTTGCCGCGCAGGGCCATGCGCCAGAACGGCGGGGCCATGATGTTCTGCATGTGCCGGCTGGTGATTACGCTGTCGCCCTCGACGGTGGTGGCCGGCGCGACCTCGTCGATTTCCTTCTGGCCGATGCTCGAGGCGTGGACATAGGTCTCGTGGGTCAGGTCCATCAGGTTGTCGATCATCAGGCGATAGTCGCAATTGATGTGGAACAGCCCGCCGCCGTAGGCCCAGTCCGGGTTGTCGGCCCATTCCAGATGGTGGATCAGTGCGGGGTCGGCCTGCTCGGCGTCGCCCGGCCAGACCCAGATGAAACCGTAGCGCTCCTCCACCGGGTAGCTGCGGATACATGGGAAGCCGCGCACGCGTTGGCCCGGCATCGCGGCGGTCTTGCCGTCGGCGCCCATACTCAGGCCGTGATAGCCGCAGATGAGTTGTCCATCTTCGACGAAACCCAAGGACAGCGGCGCGCCACGGTGCGGGCAGAAATCCTCGACCGCCGCGACCTTGCCCTGCGGGCCGCGATAGAAAGCGATTTTCTCGCCGCAGATCAGTCGGCCGAGCGGCTTCTCGGCGATCTCGTCCGGGGTGCAGGCTACATACCAAGTGTTTTTTGGAAACATGAGAGGATCTCCAGCACAGGCTGTGTTTGTTTTTATTGGATCCAATAGTTTCCTTGCTTTAGGTCGATGTCAAATCAAAGCCCGATAAACGTCCGATTATCGCCCTTATTCGGCTTAGAGCGTTGTGTTTCCCGGAGAGCAATAGGTGAGGTGAATTCAAATGGATCCATTATTGGATTTGTCAGATGCTCGCATCGCCGCGCTGTAAGGGCTGGTAAATAAGTTGGTCATGAGTGCAGCCATGCCGTAAGGGCTCTCCTGCAAGGGCAGGTCGCTGCCAACGAAGAACTCGGCGTTGAGGTCGGTCAGATCCGCTTCGGCGTCTTACCATTCTTCGGCGGGGTTACGGCTCAGGCGGCAGATGACGGAGCCCGTGGGGGATTCGACGGAAATGGCCGCGCAGGTGCATGAGCGGATCCAGATTCCATCCAATCAGGCTCGCAGGCATGAGGCTAGGCGTGTAGCTCAAAGGCAACGCCAGCGGAAGGCACACGGGGACTTTCACGCGCATCACAGCGCGGCGGACAGATTCTGCCTGCCGCCATACTCCTGTGCTCGTTTTCGTGTAGTCGAGCAAACGGTGCGTCGGGCGCTCAGCGGTCGCGGCCGGACGCTTCCCGTGATCGCATTGCTCCGTCCTCTGCGCCAGAAGCGGCAGGCGCCTCAGCCTCAGCCGGTTCGGTACTCGGCTCGCTGGACGGCACCGCCGTCGGCGTACCGACACTCTGGTTGGCGGCACGGCAGGTCAATTCCGCGAAGGGCTTGTCGGGCGAATAGTCTCCCGGTACCCGCTCGACCCGCTGGCTGTTCGAGGTAACGGTGAAAACCGGTGGGGCCGAGGTATCCGCGCGTGCTTCATCCGGCACGTGGAATTCGCAGGTCACGGTTTCTTCGCTCTTGTTCATGACCCGAACCGCCCGAATGCCCACCAGCTCGACACCAGCCTCGGCGCTCGTCGAGGTGGGCACGCCCATGGCGCTGACCTCGACATCGAGCCCGTTCAGGTGCGTGATGACCTCGGGTTTCGGTGTCTGGGCAAAGGCCATCGGCGCGCAAAGGGCCAGGCCGCAGGCGATGAGAAGTGGTTTGGTCATGGGAACCTCCTGGAGTCGTGTGTGCTTAGAAGGGTTCGATGGGCGAGGGTTCGGCGCTGGTCATTGGATTGGTTGCAAAATGATTGTGCCGCGACAGCGGCAGCGACGCTGCACATGCGATGCGGTGTGGGACCTGAATGGCTGAAAGGCTATTTGGAAGATTTGAGATTGCGTGCGTAAAGCGCCTTGCCACCGGTCGAGGTCGTCCCGCGGGATTCCAGCTCGAAGCGCTTGGGCTGGGACTTGATCAGGTCGCTGAGTTTCTTGAAGCCATAAAGCCGCGGATCGAAAGCTGGGCGGAGCTTGCTGATGTTCGAGCCCAGCAGGCCCAGTTGGACCCAATCATCTTCATCGTCGGCAATGTCGCTGAGCACCTTGGCGATGAAGTCCACCGGCACCTTCTGCGATTTGACCTGAGCGCTCTTGTCGGCGGCCTTGGTGTCTTCCTCGGTTTTTTCCGGCGCTGCCGGCGTAGGAGACTTCTCACCGTTGCTGGGTGGTTCCTGAGAGGTCTTTGGTGCGTCGGCCCGGAGGATTTCGGTGTAGATGAACTTGTCGCACGCGGAGACGAACGGCGAGGGCGTCTTCTGTTCGCCAAATCCATAGACGGTCAGGCCCTCCTCGCGCAGGCGGGCGGCCAGGCGGGTGAAGTCGCTGTCGCTGGAAACCAGGCAGAAGCCATCGAAGCGCCGGGTGTAGAGCAGATCCATGGCATCGATGATCAGCGAGCTGTCCGTGGCATTTTTGCCGGAGGTATAGGCGAACTGCTGAATTGGCTGGATCGAATAATCGAGCAGTACCTTCTTCCAGCTGCCGAGGTTGGGCTTGGTCCAGTCGCCGTAGATGCGCTTGACGCTGGCGACGCCGTACTTGGCGATTTCCTCGAAAAGGCCTTCGACAATGGCCGCAGGCGCGTTGTCGGCATCGATCAGTACGGCGAGGTGAATCTGCTGGCGGGTGCTGCTGGGCTTGGCGGCCATGAGGTCGTCCCTGAGTGGGTTTGGGTCGACCTTAACGTCAGTGGCGGGGCGTCGGCCAGAGGCAATGTACGTGGTGGGGGTTCATGCCTTACTGCGCAATCACGCCGAACCCCCGCGCCATCAAGGTGGCCAACAGGGGGATCAGCAGCAGGGCAAGGAGTTCGACGCGGATGATCAGCTTCACCCATCGGGTGGTCGCTGGGCTGATGGCCGGAGGCTGGCCGGCCTTCAGCGCTGGACGCCAGCGCAGGAAAGTGACGGTGGGGTAGATGGACAACAGCGCGACGGCCACGAACACACCGATCTTGGCATGAAAGAAACTGTTGTTGAGGTAATAGTCCATGCCCTTGCCGTAGCGCATGGCGCGAGCGGCGCCGGTGATCAGTACCAGCCCGGCGACGATGCCGAATGCAATATCGGTGCGGAACAGGCTGCGAGCCCGCTCAAGACTCAGTGGTTGGCTGAACAGCTGATGCTCAAGCACCAGCAGGGCGAAGAGCAGGAAGATCGCTACGAAGTGCAGGTAGGCCGCGACGGCGTAGGCCATTTTTCAGTGTCCTTTCGATATGGTTGCTGCGGGTGCCGCATGGGTCGAGTGGAACCATTGCCGCTGGCGCTGCAGGCGTCGGGCGATGCTGGCAAGGCAGATACCCCGCAGCAGCATGAAGGCGAGAAAGGCCAACCACAATCCATGATTGCCCATTGCTCGCAGCAGCCAGCCCAATGGTAGCGAAATCGCCACGGCAAGAAGCATCGCATTGCGCATTTCTCGCGCCCGGGTGGCGCCGATGAAGAGGCCGTCGAGCAGATAGCTCCATACGGCAACCAGGGGCAGCGCGGCGAGATAGGGCAGGTAGACGATGGCCGTTTCGCGTACTGCGGGTATATCGGTCTGCAGGCCGATGAACAGCTCGCCGCCCAGGAGAAAGAACAGGCCGAAGGCGAGGCTGGCGAGCAACGACCAGCCACCGGCGACCGTGAGGATACGGCGCAACTCGGTCCGATTCTGCGCGCCGATGGCGTGACCGCTGAGGGCTTCCACCGCATGGGCCAGCCCGTCGAGTGCATGGGCGGTGAGCATCAGACCGTTGAGCAGCAGCGCATTGGCGGCAACGGTGGCATCACCCAGGCGGGTGCCTTGCACCGTGATCAGGAAAAACACCAGTTGCAGCGCCAGCGATCGCAGGAATATGTCGCGGTTGACGGACATCAAGGGTTTCCAGCTCGCCCAGCGGCGCAGTGCGTGGCTATCCAGGCGGCCGCGATAGCGCGACAGGGCGCCACGGGTGAGCACCACGCCGATCACCACGCCGCTCCACTCGGCGATCACCGAGGCGCGTGCGGCACCGGCCACGCCCCAGTCCAGGCCGATGACGAACCAGAGATCCAGCGCGACGTTGGTCAAGTTGGTGGTCAGCAGGATCGCCAGCGGCGCACGGGCATTCTGGGTGCCGAGAAACCAGCCGATCAGCGCCAGGTTCGCCAGCGCGGCGGGCAAGCCGAACAGGCGGGTGTGGAAGTAGTGCTGGGTAAGGTCATTGAGCTCGGCCGAAGGCTGCATCAGCTGCAGTGCATAACCTTTGAGCGGCAGGGCGATCAGGCTCAGCAGCAGGGCGAATCCCAGCGCGAGTAGCAGTCCCTGCAGCAGCACCTGGCGCAACGCACCTCCGTCCTCGCGTCCCGCGGCCTGGGCGGCGAAGCCGGTGGTGCCCATGCGCAGAAAGCCCATGACCCATACCAGCAGGGTATAGAGGCTAGCGCCCACCGCGACCGATGCCAGCTGATGAGCATGCGGCAAATGGCCGATCACCGCGCTGTCGACCAAGGCCACCAGCGGCACGGACAGGTTGGACAGAATCATCGGCGCAGCCAGCGCCCAAACTCGTTTATGAGTGGGGACGTGCTGCCAGGCGGTCAATAGCCGTGACATGTATAGCTCCAGGACAGCGGGGCATGATACGTCGCGGCGAAGCGAGCGGCCAATCGAGGGATGAGGTGGCGGGATAAGAACACTCAGGTTTCATCGAAACGCTGAGCTGATGGTTCGCTCGCGCGTTGGCTTCCAGCTGTCAGTGAATCAGCCAGCTCAACAGCCAGAGGCCCAGGAACAGATAGATCACACCGGCGATGATCGAGCGCCGGAAGAAGGCGCGAACGGCCCCGACCAGCAACATCAGGCCGATCGCCAGGGCGATCAGGCTGATCAGTGAGCGGTCCATGCCCAGGGTCCTGGACAGCCCTTCCAGGAAGTTGGCCCCGGCGTCGGCGAACAGGCTGAAAAAGCCGCTGAGTGCGTCGACGATGTAGCGAATCACTGTGCCGAGCGCCTGGCCCAACCATTCGAAAAAACTTTCCACCCGCATGGTGCTCTCCTGCCGTGATCGGGAGCTGCAAGCGCAGCCGTTCCTCGGGGCATTGGGCTATCAATCCGTCCGGCAGTTCCCACGGCCCGGGTTGAACCGGTAGTCAAATGGTGGGTCAGTACAGGCTGATGAGTGCCGTATCGGTCGCCGTCATGCAATTGCAATCCTTCCCGAGCAGGCTGTAGCCGTTGCTCCAACGAGAAAAAATATGCCATCCGTTACTGATGTGCGCCCCCAATGGCTACCGGGCGCACGCCCCGGTGCCTGGGCGCTGGGTCTGCTGGCTGCCGGGTTGTTCTACACGGCGGCGACCTTTCACCTCGATGAGCGGGTGTTCTACTCGTTGCAATCGGCCTGGCACGAAGACAGTCGCCAGGCGCGCAGCCTCTGGCTGCCGGAGTATAAGGTGCGTGTCGAGGCGCAGCCGGTAACGTCGGTGGGTAATAACCTCTCCGGGTTAACGTTCGACGATCGCCGCAAGCATCTATGGGCGGTGGTGAACAATCCAGAAGAGTTGGTCGCGCTGGACCTGAACGGCGAATTCATCGCACGTTACCCGCTGAAGGGCTTTAGCGACGTCGAAGGCATTACCTACCTGGGCGACAACCTGCTGGCGGTCGCCGAGGAGCGCAGTCAGTCAATCGTGATACTGCCGGTCCCGGCGCAACCCGGTAATTTGCAGCGTGCAGACTATGCATCGGTCTCGTTGCCGGCGGAGGCGTCGGATAATTCGGGGTTCGAGGGCCTGGGCTACGATCGTGACGGCGACCGCCTCTTCGTGGTCAAAGAGCATTCGCCGCGCAAGCTCTACGAAATTCAGGGTATCAAGGCAAGCCTGCACGGCCAGCTGAACTTGAAAATCATCGATCGCGAGACATGGATCGCTGACAAGGACATGGCCAGCGATCTGGCATCGGTACACTTCGACGAGCGCACCGGTCATCTGGTGCTGCTCAGCGACGAAGCGAAGATGGTGCTGGAGCTCGACGGACAAGGCGATCTGGTCAGTTTTCGCTCGTTGTGGAGCGGTTTCGCGGGGCTGAAAAACAGTGTGCCGCAAGCCGAGGGCATGACCTTCGATGCGCACGGCAACCTCTATTTGGTCAGCGAACCCAACCTGTTCTACGCCTTCGAGCGCAAGTAGCCGTCGGCATTCGCCGAGATCCCACCAGGCGTAGACGGACATAGGAATCAAGGCCCGCCGAGACACAGTAGGCTGATGGCGACTGCTCAGTGTGGCGGGTACTGCGAGAGCACCTTGGCCACGGTCTCGCGGAACATCCCGGCGCGTTCCTGTGGGCCGCCGGGATCGTCGCGCAGGACCTGCTCGGCACTGCCGCGCCAGACGAGTTTGCCGTCGGCCGCATCGTAGAAGTCCACCTGCAAAGTGCCGACCTGATAATGGATGGTGCGCGTGTCGGTAAACATCGGTCCGCCCCAGAAGCCATTCCAAGGACTGCCCCACGCCCCCATCGAGGTGGTGGTGTACTGCTGGGAGCGCTGATCGACGATGAACCAGGCCTGGATCAATACATCCGCCTGGTTACCGGCCGGGGCCTGGCGCAGGCCGCGCTGATCGAGCTGTTCGCTGACCGCGCTGCGAATGCGCTGCTCGGTGAGGTCGCTTTTGATCCGGGGGTCGTCCGGGCGATATTGCAGCGCCGGCTCTTTCCAGCTCCAGCTGCGGTATGCGGAAAAGTCCCGCTGTGGATCGAAGTCGCGTTGCACCTGTGTGCTCTGGCAGGCCGCCAGGAGCAACAGCAGGGGAAGCATCATCAATTGCCGCACCATATCGATCTCCTTGAGGCACCTGCGTTCAGCGCGGAGGATAATCCGCCAACGCGCGATTCACCGCATCTCGCGCCGCGTTCTTGCGCTCGGCCTGCTTGCCGCCGCTGCGGGCTTCGGCGCGGTTGCTCCAGACCGTCTGGCCGGACGCGCCGTCGATCATCTCGACGCGCACGGTGACGACTTCCTCTTCATAGTTGCGTACCACCGGTGCGCTGACGCCAAAGCCGGAACCGTAGCCGGGGCCGTAACCGCCATAGCGACCGGCACCGATGTGAGTGCCATAGTCATCGTAGACCTGTCGCACGCGCGTCTCCATCCGGGCGCTGGCGCTGATCTGCACGTCGCCGTTGCTCCCCGCGGGCGCCGGGCGCAGACCGCGCTGATCGAGGGCGCCGGCAATCATCTCCTGCAACTCCTCGCCGGCAAGCGATGCGCTGCCTGCTGGCGGGTTGCGCCAGCTCCAGCTCTGGTACGCGGAAAAATCCCTGGGCGCGGCCGGGTAGGTGGGCGACTGGATCTGTTCGACCGGCGGCGCCGGCGGAATTGGCGCGGACTCGCTGCGGTAGGGGTTGCTGCTCTGGCAGGCCGTGAGACTCAGGCAGAGCAGGGGCAACGCAGCACGCATGAACATGATGTCCTCCTGGCCGGCGCTCAGCTCGGCCGGCACATCCAGTGCAAGTAACGTCCGAGCTTGGCGAACGCGGGATGACGGCGATAGGCCAGTTCCATCTCGATCAGGTCGGCCGGCTCGGTGCGGGCCTGGAAATCGGCGGGCATGTAATCGTGAAACACCCGCACGCCGCTTTCTGATTCGACCCGCCAGTGCGGTGCGAGTTGCGCCGCCAGCTCTCTTGGGTCGAGTGGCTGCTGCGGCGTCAGGCTCTGGCGCTCACCGGCAAAGGATTGCGTGCGCAGCTTCTTGAAGTGTCCCTTGAGCAGATTGCGGTAGATCAGCGCGTCGCGGTTGTAGAAGGCCAGCGACAGCCAGCCGTCGGCTGCGGTCAGGCGATGCAGTACTGGCAGGATCGCCTGTGGTTCGGCCAGCCATTCCAGCACGGCGTGGCAGATGACCAGATCGAACCGGCCCTCGACCTGGCTCTCCACTTCTTGCCAGGGCGCCTGGATAAAGGTGGCGTGCTGGCCTGCTTCGGCAAATCGCTCGCGTGCACCTTCGAGCATCGGTTCGGCCGGTTCGGCGAGGGTCACCTGATGGCCTTGCTGCGCCAGCCAGAGGCTCATGTGGCCGAGACCGGCACCGATGTCCAGCACCTGCAGTGGCCGCTCGGGGAGGATCTCCGTCAGGTCTGCCTGTAGCACGGCGAGACGGATAGCGCCCTTGGCGCCACCGTAGATCTTCTGCGCGAAACGCGTGGCCAGCTCGTCGAAATGGCGGTCGCTCATCGGGCGAACCGCCGCTCGTTGTCGGCCAGCTTGGCCAGCAGCGCCTGTTCCATGTCGATGCCCAGCTCGCTGCACATCAATAGCAGATACATAAGGATGTCGCCGACTTCCTGTCCGACGTGTTCACGCGTGTCGTCCGGCAGCTGGCGCGACTCGTCCTCGTTCAGCCACTGGAAGATTTCCACCAGTTCGGCCATTTCCACGCTGGCGGCCATGGCCAGATTCTTCGGGCTGTGAAAGCGCTGCCAGTCGTTGCGATCGCGGATCGCATGCAGGCGTTGGGTGATCTGTTCGATGTTCATCAGCAAGCGGCTCGTTCGGAGGCGGCTAGCTTCCGTCACTGCGTCGCTGCCCGCAAGGGGTAGGCGCCTCAGGCCGGCGCGTCTGTGCGGCGAACCTTGAGCACCCGTGCCACGGCACGTTCTCCCGCTTGGTAGTCGCCGTGCTCGATGGCGCGAATCGCCTGGTCGAGCGCCAGATCGGCGATCTGCGCGTGCTGTTGGGAGATGGCGTTGACCCGGATCGGCAGGAAATCGAGCAGCTGCGCGTCGCCGAAGGTGCCCAGGCGCAAGGCCTCGGGCCATAGCAGTTGACGCTCCTGCAGGGCATCGAAGACGCCTTCGAGCAATACATAGGCGGTGGTGATCAGGGCATCGGGTAGCGGTCCGAGGTCGAGCAGAGCGAGCATCTGCTCGCGGCCGCAGGCACGGCTGAACTGCTCGGCCTGCAGCACGCTGACCGGACCCTGGTGATGCGCAAGGGCCTGGCGGAAGCCTTGCTCGCGCTGCTGGCTGATACGCAAGGCCGGTCGCGCGCTGATGAGCGCGACATGGGCGTCTGCCGGCGCGCGCAATGACTGCGTCAGCTGCGTGGCGGCTTCCTTGTCATCGCTGACCACCGAACAGAAATGCTCGGCGTCCAGCGCCCGGTCGAGGGCGATGATGGGCGTGCCGCCGCTCAACAATTTGCGGTAGCTGGCATCGCCCGCCGGCAGGCAGCTGGCGACGATCAGCGCATCACAGCGGCGTGAGCGCAGCACCTGAATGACCTGGCGCTCGGTGTCCGGTTCGTCATCGGAGCCGACGATCAGCAACTGATAGCCCCGTTGACGGGCGCGCTGCTCGAGCAATTTGGCCAGGCGTGCATAGCTGGGGTTTTCCAGGTCCGGGACGATGAAGCCGAGCGTTCGCGACAGCCCGCGGCGCAGACCGGCGGCCTGCTGGTCAAGCTGGAAGCCCTGCTGCTCGGCCACGGCCATTACTCGCTCGACTGTGGCCTGGCTTATCCGCCGCTGCGCCGCCTTGCCATTGAGAACGTAACTGGCGGTGGTCAGTGAGACGTTGGCGAGGCGGGCGATGTCGATCAGTTTCAAGAGAGATCCTGCGGCCTGAGACGGGTGGTATGCATTCGGGCTTCTAGAATTACTCAATATTGCGTAATGTGCCAGCCTGAGGTGAAACGTTTCAGCATTGGTTCGGTCATAAGCGCCAGCCCGGAATCCGGTGATGCCGGCACCCTGTCGGTCATACCGCACCGGCTATAAAAACAATCGCGAGCCTGCAAGGAGCCTTCCATGCTTGAGTTGAATGCCCAGCACATCCACATGCATCAGACGGCAGCCGACAAGCCTGCCGCCCTGGCCCTGCTTAGCGAGGTGCTGGTGGCCGACGGGTTGGTGGCACCCGGTTACCTCGACGGGCTGCGCGCACGCGAAGCCCAGGGCTCCACCTTTCTTGGCCAGGGGCTTGCGATCCCGCACGGCACGCCGGATACCCGTGATCAGGTGTTCACCACTGGTGTGCGCTTGTTGCACTTCCCCAAGGGCGTCGACTGGGGCAACGGTCAGCAGGTGTACCTTGCTATCGGCATCGCCGCACGTTCGGATGAGCACCTGCGGTTGCTGCAGCTTTTGACCCGAGCGCTGGGGGAGGGCGATCTCAGCGAGGCGTTGCAAAAGGCCGAGTCCCCCGAAGCGATCATCGATCTGCTGCAAGGCGCGCCGCAGGCGCTGGCGCTGGATGGCGAACTGGTGGGGCTGGGCGTCGCCGCAGATGATTTCGACGAGTTGGCCTGGCAAGGCGTCAAGCTCCTCAAGCGTGCCCAGTGCGTGGAGCCCGGCTTCAATGCCGGGTTGGCCCTGAACCAGGCGCTGCCGCTGGGCGATGGCCTGTGGTGGCTGAGCAGTGAGCAGTCGGTGCTGCGGCCCGGGCTGGCGTTCGTCACACCCGCCGCGGGTCTGACTCACCAGGGCCAGCCCCTGAATGGATTGTTCGTGCTCGCCAGTCTGGGAGAAGCGCACCGCGCGATGCTCGAGCGATTGTGCAATCTGCTGATCGAGGGGCGTGGCCAGGAGCTGAGCCAGGCGACTTCCAGCCGCGTGGTGCTCGAAGCCCTGGGCGGCGAGGTCCCGGCTGACTGGCCCAGTGCGCAGGTGCCGCTCGCCAATCTGCATGGCTTGCATGCGCGACCGGCCAAGCAACTGACCGAAACCGCCCAGGCGTTCGACGGCGATATCCGTGTGCGCCTGGCCGGAAGCGAAAGCCTTGGCGTGTCGGTCAAGAGCCTGAGCAAGCTGCTCGCGCTGGGCGCACAGCGTGGTCAGGTGCTGGAGTTCATGGCCGAGCCGTCGATTGCCAGTGATGCGTTGCCCGCGTTGGTGCGCGCAGTCGAGGAGGGCCTCGGCGAAGAGGTCGAGCCGCTACCGGCAGCGGGCGAGGCGAGCGAGCCGCCGGCTATCGCGGCGCTGCCCGATGAGGCGCTTATCGAACAGGCGGTACTGCGCGCCGGGGAGAGGGTAAGCGGCATCGCGGCGTCGCCCGGAATTGCCATTGGCCCGGTACTGGTGCGCAAGCCTCAAGCGATCGACTACCCCGCGCGTGGCGAGTCGCCGGCCGTCGAACTGCAGCGGCTGGACGCGGCGTTGGACAAGGTGTTTCGCGAGATCGGCGTGTTGATCGAGGAGAGCCAGGTCGCCAGCATTCGCGAGATCTTCACCACCCACCAGGCCATGCTGCGCGATCCGGCGTTGCGCGAAGAGATCCAGGTGCGCTTGCAGAAGGGGCTCAGCGCCGAAGCGGCCTGGATGGATGAAATCGAGAGCGCGGCGCAGCAGCAGGAAGCTCTGCACGACAAGTTGCTGGCAGAGCGCGCGGCGGATCTGCGCGATGTCGGCCGTCGCGTGCTGGCCTGTCTGACCGGCGTCGAGGCCGAACAGGCACCAAGCGAAGCCTACATTCTGGTGATGGACGAGGTGGCACCTTCGGATGTCGCCACGCTGAACGCCCAACGCGTCGCGGGTATTCTGACTGCAGGTGGTGGCGCCACCTCGCACAGCGCCATCATCGCCCGCGCACTGGGCATTCCGGCAGTTGTCGGGGCGGGTCCGAGCGTGCTCGGGTTGGCGCCGAACACCCTGTTGCTGCTCGATGGCGAACGCGGCGAACTGCTGGTCTCGCCGACCGACGCGCAGCTCGAGCAGGCACGCAGCGAACGCGCCACGCGCGAGGAACGCAAGCGGTTAGCTAACGAGCGACGCATGGAGCCGGCGACCACCCGTGACGGCCATTCGGTGGAGATCGCCGCCAATATCGGTGCCGCCGGTGAAACGCCCGAGGCCGTGGCGATGGGCGCCGAGGGTATCGGTCTGCTGCGCACCGAGCTGGTCTTCATGAACCATTCCCAGGCACCGGATCAGGCAACCCAGGAAGCCGAATACCGCCGTGTACTGGACGCGCTCGAAGGGCGCCCGCTGGTAGTGCGCACGCTGGATGTCGGCGGTGACAAACCATTGCCCTACTGGCCGATGCCGACAGAAGAAAACCCCTTCCTCGGTGTGCGCGGCATTCGGCTGAGCCTGCAACGCCCGGACATCCTCGAAACCCAGCTGCGCGCCTTGCTCGCCTCGGCCGATGGCCGCCCGCTGCGGATCATGTTTCCCATGGTCGGCAACATCGGCGAATGGCGCACCGCCAAAGCCATGGTCGACCGTTTGCGGGTGGAGCTGCCGGTGGCCGATCTGCAGGTCGGCATCATGATCGAGATTCCGTCCGCTGCGCTGATCGCTCCGGTGCTGGCGCAGGAAGTCGACTTTTTCAGCATCGGCACCAACGACCTGACGCAATACACCCTGGCCATCGATCGCGGCCATCCGAGCCTGTCCGGCCAGGCGGATGGGTTGCATCCGGCAGTCCTGCGGTTGATCGGCATGACCGTCGAAGCGGCCCACGCGCATGGCAAGTGGGTCGGTGTCTGCGGCGAGCTGGCGGCCGACGCCCTGGCGGTGCCGATGCTGGTGGGGCTGGGCGTCGATGAACTGAGTGTCTCGGCGCGCAGCATCGCATTGGTCAAGGCGCGGGTGCGCGAGCTGAATTTCGCCGCCTGCCAGCGGCTGGCCCAGCAAGCGCTGATGCTGCCGGGCGCGCATGAGGTGCGCACATTCGTCGGGGAGCACTGCTGATGGCCCGTGTCCTGACTGTCACCCTCAATCCCGCGCTCGACCTGACCGTACGGTTGCCGGCGTTGCGCCTGGGGGAGGTCAACCGCAGCGACAGTCTGCAGGTGCATGCCGCCGGCAAGGGGCTCAACGTGGCCCAAGTGCTGGCCGATCTCGGCCATCAGCTGACCGTCACCGGCTTTCTCGGCGAAGGCAATCCGCAAGCGTTCGAGCAGCTGTTTGCCGCGCGCGGCTTCAGCGACGAGTTCGTCCGCGTCGCGGGGGACACCCGCAGCAATATCAAGCTGGCCGAAGCTGGCGGACAGGTCACCGACATCAACGGCCCGGGATTGGCGGTGAGCGAGGCGCAGGGCGACGCGTTGCTGCTGCGGCTCAAGCGGTTGGCTCCGGACCATGAACTGGTGGTGGTCGCCGGCAGCCTGCCGCGCGGTGTGGATAGCCTGTGGTTCGTCGAACTGCTGCGCACGCTCAAGCAGCTCGGCGCGCGGGTCGCGCTGGACACCAGCGGTGCTGCGCTGCGCGACGGGCTGACGACCGCACCCTGGCTGATCAAGCCCAACGAAGAGGAACTGGCCGAGGCGCGCGGAATTCCGCTCGCCGAATCGCAGGCGCTGGCCCGCGAGGCCTGGCGTCTGCAGGTCGAGGGCGTCGAGCACGTGGTCGTTTCCCAGGGCGCAGAAGGCGTCAGCTGGTTCTCGCCGGGCGCGTCCTTGCATGCACAACCGCCCAAGGTCCGAGTGGTCAGCACGGTTGGCGCCGGCGACTCGCTGCTGGCCGGCATGCTCCATGGGTTGCTGGAAGGGTGGCCTGGCGAGCGCACTTTGGCGCACGCCACCGCGATTGCCGCGCAGGCGGTCGGTCAGGTCGGCTTCGGGATCAGCGACCCGGCTCAACTCGCCGAGCTGGAGGCTGCGGTCCGGCTTCAGCCGCTCAGCCAATAATTCGAATAAGAGGTGAAGGAATGAATCTTCTCATCGTCACGGCCTGCCCCAACGGAATGGTCACCAGCGTGCTCACGTCACGCCTTCTCGAAGCGGCCGCCCATCGTCTGGGCTGGTCGACCTCCGTGGAGGTCCACGATCCCAAAGCCATCGGTTCGCCGCTGACCCCTGCGCAGATCGCCAGTGCCGACCTGGTCGTCGTGGTGAAGACCGGGCCGCTTTCGTTGCAGCGTTTCATCGGCAAGCGTGTCGCTCAATCGACGCCGTCCGAAGCTCTGCTCGATCCCGAAGCGTTCCTGCGCAGTGCCGCGGACGGGGCCACCGAGTTGCAGCAGGACGACGGAGCGGATGCCGTGCACACCAGCGGCAAGCCCAAGCTGGTCGCCATCACCGCCTGCCCGACCGGCGTTGCGCACACCTTCATGGCGGCCGAAGCCTTGCAGCAAGCGGCCGTGCGCAAAGGCTACGACCTGCAGGTGGAAACCCGTGGCTCGGTGGGCGCGCGCAATGTGCTCGAGCCGAAGGCCATCGAAGAGGCGGACGTGGTCTTGCTGGCTGCGGACATCGAAGTGGACGTCGCCCGGTTTGCCGGCAAGCGGGTGTTCCGCTGCGGCACCGGTGTCGCGCTGAAGCAACCTGATGCGACCCTCGACCGCGCGCTGGAAGAGGCCGCGGTGCTCAGCGGCAGCGTGGCTGCCAGTAGCAGCGGAACCGAGCAGAAGGGCGAGAAGACCGGTGTCTACAAACACCTGCTCACCGGCGTGTCCTACATGCTGCCGATGGTCGTGGCCGGTGGCTTGCTGATTGCGCTGTCGTTCGTCTTCGGTATCGAGGCGTTCAAAGAGGAGGGCACCCTGGCCGCAGCCTTGATGCAGATCGGTGGCGAGACGGCATTCAAGCTGATGGTGCCGCTCCTGGCCGGCTACATCGCCTACTCGATAGCCGACCGGCCGGGCCTGGCGCCGGGGATGATCGGCGGGCTGCTGGCCGGCACTCTCGGGGCAGGCTTCATCGGTGGGATTATCGCCGGCTTCGTCGCCGGTTACGCGGCCAAGGCGGTCAATCGCTGGGTTCCGCTGCCGGCCAGTATCGAGTCGCTCAAGCCGATCCTGATTATCCCGCTGCTGGCCAGCCTGTTCACCGGTCTGGTGATGATCTACATCGTCGGCACGCCGGTAGCGAAGATGCTAGCCGGGCTCACCGAGTTCCTCGACACCATGGGTACCTCCAACGCCATCCTGCTCGGGCTGCTGCTCGGCGGCATGATGTGCGTCGACCTCGGCGGCCCGGTGAACAAGGCGGCCTATGCCTTCTCGGTTGGTCTGCTCGCCTCGCAGAGCTACGCGCCGATGGCCGCCACCATGGCCGCGGGGATGGTGCCGCCGATCGGCATGGCCATCGCCACGCTGATCGCTCGGCGCAAATTCGCCCAGACCGAGCGCGAAGCCGGCAAGGCCGCGCTGGTGTTGGGCTGCTGCTTCATTTCCGAGGGCGCGATCCCCTTCGCCGCAAAAGACCCTCTGCGGGTGATCCCGGCCAGCATTGCCGGTGGCGCCCTGACCGGTGCGCTGTCGATGGCCTTCGGTGCGAAGTTGCTGGCGCCCCACGGCGGCCTGTTCGTGCTGCTGATTCCCAACGCCATCAATCACGCGCTGCTGTATCTGCTGGCGATTCTGGTAGGCAGCCTGGTGACCGGGGTGATCTACGCGGTGATCAAAAAGCCCGAGGTGCAGCCGCTGGCTGTTGGTGCGGTGGCTTGAGCGAGTGCGTAAAAAGCGTGAACTAAGGCCTCGCTGTCGTATCCACTAATAGCTGGCTGACGCTTTGTATCAGAACGTTTCGCCAGCCGTTTGTAAATGAAATCGGCAGGAGAGTCTGGATGAGTATCGAATACGGGCCCCGCCCCTTGCGTATCACGCTGACCGCCATTGTCGTGCTGGTGCTGGGCGCGCTGATGGCCGTCGGTGGCGGCTACCTCGCGACGTTGGGAGGATCCTGGTACTACCTGGTCGCCGGCATCGGCCTGCTGGTGGTCGCCGCGCTGCTGTTCCTCCGGCATCGTGCGGCGATCTGGCTGTACGCGTTGCTGCTGTTGGGAACGCTGGCCTGGACGGTTTACGAGGTTCGTTTCGACTGGTGGCAGCTAGCGCCGCGGATCGACCTTTGGTGCATCCTCGGACTTTGGCTGATCCTGCCTTTCGTCAATCGCTATGTGGATGACCGCCTGGTTTGGCGCGACGGCGCCAGCGGTTTGCTCGGTCTAGGGTTGCTGGCCGGTGCGCTGATGGCAGGCTATTCGCTGACGCAGGATTACTCATCGATCCAGGGTGAGTTCAGCGACGCGCAGATGCAGGGCGCTAGTCCCGACGGACAAGCCGGACGTTCGGCGAGTGGTTGGCCGGCCTACGGGGGCTCGGCCCAGGGCGATCGCTATTCTGCCGCCGATCTGATCACCCCCGAGAACGTCGGAACGCTGGAAAAGGCCTGGGAATACCACACCGGCGACCTGCCCGGACCGAACGATCCCGGTGAGTTCACCTACGAGGTGACGCCGCTCAAGGTCGGTGACAACCTCTTCATCTGTACACCACACAGCATCGCCATCGCGCTGGACGCCGACACCGGAGAGGAGCGCTGGCGCTTCGATCCGAGCATCAACCGCGATGCCGAGTATTACCAGCACATGACCTGCCGCGGCCTCGCGTTTCACGACGCCACGGCCTATGGCGCGGGCGCGCCTGCACAACCGGATCAGCCGACGGCGCGCTGCGAGCGTCGGTTGTTCCTGCCCACCAACGACAGCACGCTGATTGCCCTCGATGTCGAGGACGGCAAGCCGTGCGAAGACTTCGGTGATGGCGGTGTGGTGGATCTCAAGGCCGGCCTCGGTGAAGGCGCGCTGGGCGTCTACCTGCCAACATCGCCGCCGGTAGTGACCGAGAAACTGGTCATTGTGGGCGGATCGGTCACCGATAATGGTGCGGTGGATTCTCCCGGCGGCGTCATTCGTGCCTACGACGTACGCAATGGTCGGTTGATGTGGAATTTCGATCCGGGCAATCCCGACGCCACCGAGCCTTTGGCGCCGGGCGAGACCTATGTACGCAGCACCCCAAACTCCTGGACTGTCGCCACCGCGGATGAATCGCTGGGCCTGGTGTACATCCCCACCGGCAACCAGACGCCGGACCAGTGGGCTGAACCGCGCACGCCGGAGGCCGAGCGCTTCACCGCGACCCTGGTCGCGCTGGATCTGGAAACCGGCAAGGTGCGCTGGGAGTTCCAGACCGTGCACCATGACTTATGGGACCGCGACCTGCCCTCCCAGCCGACCCTGGTGGACATCGACGGGCCGCAGGGCAAGGTTCCGGCGATCATCCAGCCGACCAAGCGCGGTGACCTTTACGTGCTCGACCGTCGCACTGGTAAGCCCATCGTACCGGTCGAGGAGTTTTCCGTGCCGCAGGGCACCGATTATGGTGACTTTACCGCCCCGACTCAGCCGGCGTCGGCGCTCAGCTATGCGCCTGACGAACCGTTGCGCGAGCGCGACATGTGGGGCGGCACGCCGCTTGATCAGATGATGTGCCGCATCCAGTTCCGCAAGCTGCGGTATGACGGTGACTTCACGCCGCCGTCGCAGAAGGGCTCGCTGATCTATCCAGGCAACGTCGGCACCTTCAACTGGCCATCGGTTGCGGTTGACCCCAGCCGGCAACTGTTATTCGGCGCACCGAACTATCTGGCATTCGTTTCAACGATGGTCAAGCGCAGTGAGGTCGACCCTGACGAGCGTTCCGGTGGCGGCGAGACCGGTCTACAGCCCAACCTTGGCGCACCTTACATGGTCAGACTGGGGCCGCTGCTGTCGGTGCTGGGCCTGCCATGCCAGACGCCGCCGTGGGGCTATGTCACGGCCGTCGACCTGCGCACCATGAAGAAGGTCTGGATGCACAAGAATGGCACCAGCCGCGATAGCGCGCCGTTGGGTATTCCGCTGCCCGTCGGTACACCGGCGTTGGGCGGGCCGATCGTGACTGCTGGCGGTGTCGCCTTCATGAGCGGCACCCTGGACTACTACCTGCGCGCCTATGACATGCAGAACGGCAAAGAATTGTGGAAAGGGCGCTTGCCCGCCGGCGGCCAGGCGACGCCGATCACCTATGTGTCGGAAAAGACCGGCAAGCAGTACGTGGTGCAGATGGCCGGCGGGCATGGTTCGTTCGGCACCAAGATCGGCGACTCGGTGATCGCCTGGACGCTCGACGAGGGCGAGAAATAGGACGATTGGGAGAAGACACAATGGCCACACCCTCTTCCTTCTAGTCTCGCTAGGGAAGAGGGCGGCTGGCGGGTATCACCGCGTTGGACACGTGAGATTCCCGGTCACTCAGCAGGGCTGCCCGTGGTATCTGCGGTTATCACTGGGCTCCACGCATTGCTGTTCCGTATGCTGCTCAAGCCGTGGGGACTTGTCTCGCAGGCTGGATGTCAGGCTGTTCAAAAACTTCACGGCCCTTGCCTGGTCTTCGAAGCGCCGCGCGCCGTTCAGTGAGCCCGTGTAGCTGCCGTTGCTGGCGGCGTAGCACTCTTGATTGTTGGCACAGGTCAGACCGACGACCCAGTACGGGCTATTGATCAGCACCCCTGCCTGAGCAGCAGAGGCGGTGAGTGCGAGAGAGGCGATGAGTGAAGAAACGAACAGATAACGCCGCATGGGAGTGCTCCTGGATTTGACACTGCGAACATAACCCATCGCCGGATTCATGAGTGTGTGCCACATCGCGACCGGTGCTCTTTCGGGGTGAAGCTCAGGTCTCGCCGGCTTTTGGGTGACGGTCGCAAGTCCTGAACGGCTCGATGGCATGTGTACCTGAATCGATAGGTACGTTTTTTTGACGACCGTTCGTCTGTGCGTCACGGTTCTGTCAAGCGTGTCGCTTAAACCCTTCTTCAGCCACAGTCGAAGGGGACCGATCATGACCGAACCAACCAATAACGAACTGGACCGCACACGCCGCCGTCTGGTGCAGGGCATCGGCGCTGGCTTGGCGCTACCGGCGCTTGGCGTTTCGCCTGCCATCATCGCGGCACCCACGGCGCGCCCCTGGATCACCGACGGCGTTCAGTCCGGTGATGTGCTGGCCGATCGCGCGGTGATCTGGAGCCGCTGCGATCGACCTGCACGGCTGGTGGTCGAGTGGGACACCACTAGCGGTTTCACCAATCCCCGGCAGATGAGATCACCGGTCACTGACGAGCGCCTGGACTTCACTGCGCGGATCGATCTGCGCGGCCTGCCCTCGGATCAGTCTATTTTCTACCGCGCCTGCTTCGAAGACGCCCGCGACCATGTCCGGAGCGAACCCTGGCTGGGGCATCTGCGCACTGCGCCCCGGCGCGCGCGCGACATCCGTTTCGTCTGGGGCGGCGACACCTGTGGCCAGGGCTGGGGCATCAACGCCGATTTCGGAGGTATGCGTATCTATGAAGCGATGCGCCAGCGTCGCCCGGATTTCTTCCTCCAGAGTGGCGATGCGATTTACGCCGATGGTGTGATCCAGGCTGAAGTGCAGGCCGAAGACGGGCGTCTCTGGCGCAACATCGTCACTGAGGCCAAGAGCAAGGTGGCCGAAACGCTCGACGAATTTCGCGGCAACTATCGCTACAACCTGCTCGATCATAATCTGCGCCAGTTCAATGCCGAGGTGCCGCAGATCTGGCAGTGGGACGATCATGAGGTGACCAACAACTGGTCGCCGGGCAAGACGCTGGACGAGCGCTATCAGGTCAAGGACATCGAGCTGTTGGCCCGTCGTGGCCGCCAGGCATTCCTCGAATACGCGCCGATGCGCCTGGTAGGCCGGGATGCCTCGGGGCGTGTCTACCGCAAGATCGCCTATGGCCCGCAGCTGGACGTGTTCGTGCTGGACATGCGCAGCTATCGTGGTGCCAATACGCACAACCTGCAGCCGGAACAGAGTGCCGAGACCGCGTTCCTCGGTGCCGAGCAGCTGGCCTGGCTGAAGCGCGAGCTGCGCCGTTCACGCGCGACCTGGAAAGTCATCGCGGCCGACATGCCCATCGGCCTGCACGTGCCGGATGGCACCGATACCGCCGGCCGGCCGCGCTGGGAAGCGATCGCCAATGGCCAGGACGGCCCGGCGTTGGGACGGGAACTGGAAATCGCCGAGCTGCTGGGCTTCATCCAGCGATATCGGGTGCGTAACACGGTCTGGCTGACGGCTGATGTGCACTATTGCGCGGCGCACCACTATCATCCCAACCGCGCCGCCTTCCAGGAATTCGATCCGTTCTGGGAATTCGTCGCCGGGCCCCTGAATGCCGGCAGCTTCGGGCCCAATCCATTGGATGCGACCTTCGGTCCGGAGGCGGTTTTCCAGAAGGCGCCGCCGACCGCCAACGCATCGCCTTATGCCGGTTTCCAGTTCTTCGGTGAAGTCGAAATCGATTCACGCAGTGGCACCCTGAGCGTCACCCTTCGAGACATCGACGGCGCTTCGGTCTTCTCCAAAACCCTCGAACCCCAACACGCCTGAGCCTACGGAGCGACACCCATGCGCCGCAATGTCCGTTTCATGCCGCATCCCCTGGCCGCCGCACTGCTGGCAGTCGTCTCGCTGGGCGCGCAGTCGATGGCGTCCGCCGAGCTGCTGATTTCCGAATACATCGAGGGCAGCGGCAATAACAAGGCGCTGGAGTTCTACAACCCCGGCGAGACGGCGGTCCCGCTCGACGGCTATAGGATCGACTTCTATTTCAACGGATCGACCAGCAGCGGGCGGAGCATCGGCCTGGCCGGTGAGGTCGCGCCGAGCGGCGTGCATGTGCTGGTCCATGAAAGCGCCGATTCGGCCCTGCAGACCATGGCGAATCAGCGAGGCAGCGGCAGCTGGTACAACGGCGACGATGCCATCGTGTTGCGCGGGCCGTCCGGGGAGATTCTCGATAGCATCGGCCAGCTCGGCGTCGATCCGGGCAGCGCCTGGGGATCGGGGCAAACGCAGACGGCCGATCGTACCCTGACGCGCAGGGTGTCGGTCTCAACCGGTGATCGCGACCCCAGCGACACCTTCGATCCGGCCACGGAATGGCAGGGTTATGCCGTCAATACCTTCGCCCACCTGGGCCAGTACGGCGAAGGCGAGCCGGGCGGGGAAGATGCGGGGCGGCGCTCGATTGGCGAGGTGCAGGGAACGGGTGATAGCAGCCCGCTAGTCAATCAGTCGGTCATCGTCGAAGGGATCGTGGTAGCTGATTTTCAGAACAATGGCCAAGACGAAGGCGAGTTGGGCGGCTTCTTCATCCAGGCGCCGGACAGCGAGACGGATAACGACCCGCTCACCTCCGAGGGCCTGTACGTCTATGGGAAAGGCAACGGCGTGGATGTGCAGGTGGGCGATCGGGTCCAGGTACGCGGATTGGTCACCGAATACAACGGCCTCACGGAGTTGACGTCTCCTCAGATCAGTCTGGTCGCCAAAGCGCAGCCGCTGCCCAGCGTGGCGCAGATCAGCTTGCCGCTTGCCTCGCCCGATGAGCTGGAACGGTACGAAGGTATGCAGGTGCGCCTCACGCAGACCCTCACCGTCAGCGAGGTATATGACCTGGGCCGCTATGGCGAGGTGGTGTTGTCGTCCGGTGGACGGCTGTGGATTCCAACCAACAAGGTGTCGCCCGGCGAGCCGGCGCAACGTCTGCAGGCACAGAACGACCTCAACCGGATCATCCTCGACGACGGGCGCAGCGGGCAGAATCCGGATCCGATCCGCTACCCCTCGCCCGAGCTCGATGCCTACCGGACGCTGCGGGTCGGCTATGAGGTAAGCGACGTGCGCGGTGTGCTGCATTACCTGGCCGGTAGCTACCGGGTGCAGCCGACGCAACAACCGCAGTTCGTGGCGAAGAACCCCAGGCCGGACTCGCCGGAGCCTATCGGCGGGCGACTGCGGGTAGCGAGCTTCAACGTGCTCAACTACTTCAACGGTGACGGTCGCGGTAGTGGTTTCCCGACCTCGCGCGGCGCCCACTCCCTGGAAGAGTTCAAACGTCAGCGCGACAAGATCATCGCCGCGATTCTTGGCGCGGACGCCCATATCATCGGGCTGATGGAAATCGAGAACGACGGCTACGGTGAGAACAGCGCCATCGCCGATCTGGTGGTCGGCCTCAACGCGGCCTCACCCGAGCGCGATCGCTATGCCTTCATCGATCCGCGGCGCAATCGGTTGGGCACCGACGAGATCGCTGTCGGCCTGATCTACCGCACGGACATCGTCAGCCCGCACAAGGATGCCGCGGTGCTGGACGGTTCGGTCGATCCGCGTTTCAACGACACCCGGAACCGCCCGGCGCTCGCGCAGACCTTCCGCGAGCGCCGCAGCGGCGAGCGGCTGACCGTGGTCGTCAATCATTTCAAGTCCAAGGGGTCGAGTTGCGATGACATCGGCGACAAGGACATGGGCGACGGCCAGGGCAACTGCAACCTGACCCGCGTGCGGGCCGCCCAGGCGTTGGTCGACTGGCTGGGGCGCGATCCGACCCGATCATACGATCCGGACCGCCTGATCCTCGGCGACCTCAATGCCTACGCCAAGGAAGATCCGATCAATGTGATTCGCGCGGCGGGCTATACGGATCTGCTGGCGCGCTTCGGTGAAGGCAACGCCTATTCCTATGTGTTCGCCGGACAGTCGGGCTACCTCGATCACGGTCTCGCCAGCGCCAGTCTGGCAGCGCAGGTCAAGGACGCCACCGAGTGGCACATCAACGCCGACGAGCCGCGGGTGCTAGATTACAACCTGGAGTTCAAGACGCCACGCCAGCACTCGTTGCTGTACAGCAGCGAACCCTATCGGGCCTCGGATCATGATCCGTTGGTGATGGGGATCGATCTGAGCCGCGAGTAAGTAGAGCAGGGTGCAGGCGCCAGCGGGCGATCGATCCGGACGCGGTCGGGTCGCTCTCACGCTGGCCTGTAGGCGTGTGCTCGTCAGACCTTGCGTACGAACTCGGACTTCAGCTTCATCGCGCCGATGCCGTCGATCTTGCAGTCGATGTCATGGTCGCCATCGACCAGGCGGATGTTCTTGACCTTGGTGCCGACCTTGACCACCAGCGACGAGCCCTTGACTTTGAGGTCCTTGATCACGGTAACGGTGTCACCGTCCTGCAGGGTGTTGCCCACCGAATCCTTGATTGCCTTCTGCTCATCACCAGTCGGCTCGGTCGCGTTGGCAGACCACTCGTGCCCACACTCCGGGCAGACCAGCATCGGGCCGTCTTCGTAGGTGTATTCGGAGTTGCATTGGGGGCAGGCTGGCAGAGCGCTCATGGCGAATCCTCGGATGGCGGATGCGAAAAGCCGCGGATTGTATAGGGTTTTTTTGCTGCCGTTGCGGTCTCGCTTCACAGGCGCCGCCGTCAGGTCCCGCGATAACGTTCGCGGGACGGTGCGTTTGCTCGCCTCAGTAGTCGTCCTTGATCGCCCGGTAGCGCTCTTCCAGCTCGCGACGAATCTGCCGGCGGTGCTGCGCCTGGGCGAAGCGGCGCTTCTGATCGGGGGTTTGCGGCTGCAGGGTGGGCACAGGCGCGGGGCGACCGTCTTCGCCGACCGCCACCATAGTGAAGAAGCAGCTGTTGGTGTGGCGAACGGTTTTCTGCCGGATGTCTTCGGTGATGACCTTTATGCCGATTTCCATCGAGGTGGTCCCGACATAGTTGACCGAGGCGAGAAAGGTCACTAGCTCGCCGACGTGCACGGGCTGGCGAAAGTTGACCTGATCCACCGACAGCGTGACCACGTACTGCCCGGCGTAACGGCTGGCGCAGGCGTAGGCGACTTCATCGAGGTACTTCAGCAGCGTGCCGCCATGGACGTTACCGGAAAAGTTGGCCTTGTCCGGGGTCATCAGTACGGTCATGGTCAGTTCGGCATGTCCATCTAGCATGGTGCGCGGCTCGTGCTGGCAAAAAGGGCCGCTACTTTAGTCGAATACGAGGCGGCTGTGTGCATTGCGCATGCGACGGCTTCAGTTTTATCTCATCGGGTCAATGTGGCAATAACGCGCAGTGTGGCGCATGGGGCATCGACGAGATGCGGCGGTGCGGTGTGCGCTATTTCGGAGCGATACGCACGATGAACAGTGCGAACGAATTCCCGATGCAGGCCGGTGTGCGCTGCAGTGTGCGTCTTTATTGACTTGAGCCAGTGTCGAGGCTGTTTTTCTCCTTATAGTCCGGGCTGCTACGCGTTTCGATATTCACCCGTGCCGGACCTCCCATGCGCTTATTCATCCTTGTTCTGCTCAGTTGCCTCGCTCCTTTCGTCCACGCCAGCGAGGAGGCGATGGAGCGCTTCCGATACCTGATGGACGATACCGCGCGGCGTGAACAGGCCTATGCAGCCGGCCAGGAACGCATGCTGTTCTGCGGCTATTGCCATGGGGAGAACGGCAACAGCAAGCGTCCACATATTCCCAACCTGGCCTCGCAGAATCCGGTCTACTTGTTCCACTCGTTCGAGAAATTCGCCAACGGCGAGCGCATCGACTTCGTAATGTCGAAGCTGGCGAAGAACCTGACGCTCGAAGACCGCGTCAACATTGCCGTCTATTTCAGCCAGCAGAAGGTCGTGCCCTCCGCAGTTACCGGCGATGCGGCGCAGATCCAGCGTGGCGCGGCGCTGTTCCAGCGTACCTGCACCGGTTGTCACGGCGCCCATGCGCAGGGCCGGGAGACCATACCGCGGCTGGCGGGGCAGCCTGCCGAATACCTCAGCAAGGCGCTGAACCGTTTCCGTACCCAGGACCCGAGCCGAGCCGATTCGGTGATGATCGGCATCGCCGACAAGCTGTCCGAGGCGGACATCGAGGTGCTGGCGGCCTATCTGACGCAGCTGCGACTGAGCGAGGAACAGGAGCAGCAGGCCAATGCGCAACTGCTCGGCACGAACGTGCCCTGAGGCCCTGCCTCGCTGATCGGTCAGTAGCTCTTGTAGGGCAGGAACTTGCCGGAGAGCACCACATTGACACGGTCTCCTTTAGGATCCGGTTGGCGCTGAATGTTCATGGAGAAGTCGATGGCGCTCATGATGCCGTCACCGAATTCTTCATGGATCAGTTCCTTGATGGTGCTGCCATAGACGTTGACCAGTTCGTACCAGCGATAGATCAGGGGATCGGTGGGCACCGTGGTCGGCAGTGAGCCTTTATAGGGCACGATCTGCAGCCAGGCCACGGCCTCGTCAGGCAGCTCGAACAGCTTGCCAAGGGTTTCCGCCTGAGCCTTGTCGAAGGCCATCTGGCCCAGGCAGCCGGCTGTCGTCCACTCCTTCGACATGCCCATGGACTCGGCGATATCGCCCCATCTGAGGTTTTTCCGCACCTTGGCGGACACGATCATTTGGGTGACTTGGCTGCGGCAGGAAATCATCGGCGATACCTCTCGAGGTGGACTGGCGAGTCGGACTGGGCGGGCCGCATGCGGCGGCCGGTCTGTCCTGCTTTGCAGAAGCTATGCCAAAGGGGCTGTTCGCTCAGTCGTATTCCGAGGCCTCGTTCTCGCCCAGCAGGCGTCGCTGCCGGGGTGTGGCCGCCCCCAGCACGTCGGGATTGAAATGCCACTGCAAATAGGGCGAGAACTTCTGCGCGACCATGCGCCGGCCGTAGTGCACCTGCAGCAGATAGCGGCTGCGGTCGGCGGTGCGGTTGCGGCTGCCGGCGTGCCAGAGGTCGCTGCGAAACAGCAGGACGTCGCCCGCATCGCAAAGTACCGGCTCCGGCTCACGGCCCTTCCAATCGGTTTCGCCCATGCGCGGTTTACGGCCGGCGCGGTGACTGCCGGGAATCACGCGGGTGGGGCAGAGGTCCGCATCGATCCGGTCGAGATAGATGTGCGCCGTGCAAACCTGCATCGGTAGCCTGAAGGTGGGGTCGGCCAGCAACGCCTCCGGCAATTCCATCGCCAGGTAATCGGCGTGCAACTCACCACCGACGAAGCCCGGATGGCTGCGCCAGGCGGTTTGGCCGATCACATGGCAGTCCGCGCCTAGGCAGGCTTCGACGAGCTCGATGACGCCTGGCAGGTCGAGGTAAAGCAGCCAGAGTGGGTCGCGATTGAAGACGCATTTGTAATGGTCATCCACCAGCCCTTGATAGTCCCAATGGATAGGTTCGAGGCGGTCGATGGCGGCGCGCACCTCGTCGATCTGCCGTGGCTGCAGCACCTCGCGCAACAGCACGTAGCCTTGTTCGTGCATGGCACGCAGCGCGTCGGTGGTGGGTTGGGTTCGTGGCATGGCGGCAGGCTCGGCAGGGCTCAGATTATCGACAGCTTGTTGAAAGCTTGGGTTCGTATGCTGCCGCCGTTCGCGATGACCTGTTGTCGCGGCAGGCGCACGGCCACAAGCGGTGGGCCCGTTTCACCCTTCCTCGTGCGGAACCTGGCGGCGCCGCCACAAGCGACGTCTGCCGGTTTCGTTTTCACTTCGCACCAAGGCCGGTTGCTCAGCCGCCCCCTCCGGTGATCCGCAGGCCGCTCTGGCCGCTACCCTGCCGTTGCACCTGGATCTGCACCGGAATCCGTTCATGCATTTGCGCCACGTGCGAAATCACCGCGACCTTGCGGCCCTGGGCTTGCAGCGAGTCCAGCGCGTCCATGGCGATCTGCAGCGATTCGGGGTCGAGGCTGCCGAAGCCTTCATCGATGAATAGCGATTCGATCTTCAGCTTGCTCGACGCCATCGACGCCAGGCCCAGCGCGAGTGCCAGCGAGACGAGGAAGGTTTCGCCGCCGGACAGCGAATGCACCGAGCGCAGCTCGTCGCCCATCTCGGTGTCCATCACCAGCAATCCCAGCGGACTGCCGCCGCGCTTGAGCCTATAGCGCCTGGCCAGCTGGCGCAGTTGCACGTTGGCATGCTGCACCAGGAGGTCGAGGTTGTAGGCCTGGGCGATCTTGCGGAAGGCCCCGCCGTCGCTGGTTCCGATCAAGGCGGCAATACGCCCCCAGCGCTGGCTTTCGGCGGTCGCGTCGGCGATCTGCTGGAGCAGCGCCTGGCTCTGGTTGCGCCGGCGATCGTCGTCGAGCAGTGCGGCGCGGGTTTCGGTGCTGCGCTGCTCGGCCCTGTCGCAGCTGGCTTGCTGACTACTGAATTGGGTTTCCAGCGTTTCGGCGTCCGGTGGGTTCGTCTGTCCAGACTGGTGTGCCTTCAGCCTCTGCTCGCAGCCGTCGAGGCGCTCGCGACCACGGGCGAGCTGTTCGGTGTTGGCACGCAGACGTTCACGCGCTTCGGCGAGCAGCGTGTCGTCCAGCTGCAATAGCTGCTCCAGGGTTGCATCGTCCAAGTCGGGATGCGCGGCGCGCCAGCTCGCGAGTTCTTCGCTGAGCGTGCTGCGCTCGGCCAGCAGCTCGGCACGGCGCTGAGCGCAATTGTGCTGCTCGCTCGCGAGCCGGGTCAGCTCGAGGCGCGCCTCGTTCAGTTGCCGGTCGATTGCGGCCTGCTGATGACGGGCGAGCTGGATGGCCTTTTCCAATTGCTGCTGCCAGGCCTGGGCGCTGGGCTGTTCGCCGAGGCTTTCGCGCAGGCTCTGGCGACAGGCCTGTTCCCGTGTTTGCAGCTCGGCAAGACGGGTGGTGCAGGCCTTGTGCTGGTCGAGGCGATGCTGTTGTTGTAGCTGCTCGCGCTCCAGTGCTGCCTGGCGCTGCTGTTGTTCGTCTGCCAGCTCGGTCTGCTGCTCGAGCTGCTGGCGTCGGGCCTCGACCTGGCCGTCCAGTTGCATGAACGTATCGGCAGGCGCCTCGCGCCAGCGCGCGAGCAGGGCGGCTGGCATCAGATCGGCGAATTCGGCCAGCTCTTCTTCTAGTCGCGCGTTGTCGCGGGCGATGGCATCGCGCTGCCCGGCCAAGGCCTGGGTGGCCTGAACGCAGGTTTCGCGGGCCCGCTGCGCAGCGTTCAGCAGTTCTTCGCTGCGCTGTTGCAACTTGAGCAGCTCACGTTGACGGCTATTGGCGTGGGCAATGTCGGCCTTGAGCGTGGTCAAACGGCTGTCGAGCCAAGATTGGCGATCCGTTTCCGCCTGGCTCAGCAGGTCGGAATAGCTGGGCAGGGCGCAGAGTTGAGCCTCCAGCTTCGCCAGCTCATCGGCGATTTCCCCCTGTCGCTGACCGTTCTGTTTGATCCCGGTGGAGAGGACGATGTGCTGATCGCGCAGGGCTTGCAGTTTTTCGTCCTGGGCGGCGAGGTGGCGTTGCGCCTGCTCGACTTCGCCCTCATCGTGCTGATCGAGGGCGGCGAGCAGCGCGTCGCCGTCGTGCCAGGGATGCTCGGCGCTGCCGCATACGCTGCACGGCTCGCCCGGTACCAGCGCGGCGCGCAAGGCCTCGACATTGGCGCTACGGGCCAGGCGCTGGCGATCCAGCAGCGCCTGCAAAATCTTCAGCGTCTTCTCCGCTTCGTCGCGCTCGCCGCGCGCCAGCTTGCCGGCCTGGGTGAGGGCATCGAGTTCATCCTGCTGGCGGCCTTGTTCGCTTTGCAGAGCGCGCTGCTGATTGGCCAACTGTTGCTGGCGAGACCATAGGTTGTGCAGGCCTTCAAGTCCGCGCTCGGCCTTGCGGGAGGCTTCGAGTCCAGTCGTCAGTTTGGCAAGCTGCTCGCCGAGGCTCGTTTCACCGCCGATTTGCTTCTGCAGCTCTTCGAGCGCCTGGCGGGCCGTGGTTTGCGCGGCTTCGGCAGCAATGGCGGTGGCTTCCAGCGCCGGCAATTCCTGTCGACCTTGTTGCAACCGAGCCGCAATCTGCACCGCTTGTTGCAGGCGTGGCCGGTAGCCGCTCCAGGCTGCGCACAGCGGTTGCAATTCGGCGCTGCGCATGAGCGATTCGACGAGGGCGCCGAGCTGCGTGGCCGTCTGTTCCTGTTGCTGGCGCAGCTGGGCCAACGTTGTGTCGCCGGCCTGGCTCGCCAGTTCGGCTTGTTCGGCTTGCTCGCGCGCTTCCCGCAGATCGTTGTCGAGGTGGCTCAGGCGTTCTTCTTCACGGCGAGCCCGCGCGAGCCCGGGCTCGGCGGCTTTGTGCTGCTGTTCGGCGGTTTTCAGCGCCTCGGTCGAGGCGCGGCAGGCCTCTTCCAATTGCCCGACGCGGCGCTCCACGTCCGTGTGCTCGCGCTGATGGCGCGCCAGGGTCTCGTCGACCTTGGCCAACAATGGCGCCAGTTCACGTTCACGAATAAAACGATGGCGTTGCGGTGCCAACTGGTCGAACAGCCCGAGAATGCGCCGGGCATCGGCTAGGTTTTGCTGCTCTTTTTCGGCCTCGGCGAGCTGGCGCCGGGCATTGTCGCGCTCGCCTTGCAGACGGGAAAGGTCCTGCAACCATTGGCGCTGTTGCTTGAGCGCTTCGAGCTGCTGTTGCAGGGTCTTGAGTTCGGCCTGTTGTTGCTCATGCAACGCTTCCAGCGCTTGGCGCGCCTCGGGTTCCAGTGGCTGTACGCCGCCGGCCTGTTGTTGCAGCGCAGCCAGCGCTTCGCGGGCGCGCTTGGCCGCTTCGAAGGCAGCTTGGCCCAGGCGGCTGTAGAGCCCTGTGTCAGTGAGCTTTTCCAGCAGGGTACCGCGGTCGTTGTCGTCGGCCTTGAGAAACGCCGAAAACTCGCTCTGGGCCAGCAGCACCGCGCGGGTGAACTGCGCCAGGGTCAGGCCGAGCTTGGCTTCCAGCAGCTCCTTGAATTCACGCTTCTTGCCGCTGGCCAGCAACTGGTCGCGGTCCAGGTCCAGCAGGCTCTGGTTGCTGGCCTGCAGACGACCGTCGACTTTCTCGCGGGCGCGCTTGACCTCCCAGCGGGCGCGGTAGCGATGCTGGTCGACGCCGACGAAATCCACCTCGGCATAGCCACTGGCGCAGCCGCGGCGCAACAGGTTGCGTTCGTCGCCGCTGCCGATCTCGTCGTTGCCGTCAGGCACCTTGCTCAGCAGCGAGGCGCCGTCGAGTCGTGGCGTGCTGCCGAACAGCGCCAGACACAAGGCATCGAGGATGGTGCTCTTGCCCGCGCCGGTGGGCCCGGTGATAGCGAACAGGCCGGCGCTGGCCAAGGGTTCGGCGGTGAAATCGATCACCTGCTCGCCAGCCAGAGAGGCGAGGTTTTTCAGGCGGATGGCGAGGATCTTCATTTGCCGTCTCCTTCGCTGGCGAACTCGACGCTCTGCAGCAGACTGGCGAAATCGTCCAGCGCCTGCTCGTCCGGCGGGTTGCCGAACTGTTCTTCCCAGGCGCGGGCGAAGAGTTCCTGTGGCGTGATCTGGTCGAGGCCGAGCAGGACCTCCGAGTCGGCCTCGCCGCGTTTGCCGGCGTATTCGCTGGCGATGCGCACCAGGCGGCAGGCCTTGCCGGCGAGCGCCACTTCGATGCGCTGGCGCAGGTCGGGCTGAGGCTCGTCGAGCTGCACCCGTACTTCCAGCCAAGGCAGGTTCTCGGTGAACAGGCCCACCGGCGGTAGGGCTTCGAGTTGACTGATCACCTCGGCCAGCGGGGCGCGGCCGATGCGGATCATCGCCACCGCGCGTGGCACCGGCAGGCTTTCAATCCGGCTCAACTGATCGCCATCGAAACTCACCAGCAGCACCTGATGCGGGTAGTTGATCTCGCCGAATGACAGCGGCAACGGCGAGCCGCTGTAGCGAATACGCTCCTGTCCGGCGACCTTCTGCGGCTTGTGCAGGTGACCCAGGGCGACATAGGCGACGGGTTCAGGAAACAGGCTGGCCGGCAGCGCCTCGGCATTGCCGATGACGATGTTGCGTTCCGAATCCTCCGACACTGCGCCACCGGCCATATGCGCGTGGCTCATGGCAATCAGCGCCTGGCCGGGCTGGCGCTGCGCTTCGGCCGCGGCAATCAGGTGCTGGTGCACATGGCGGATGCCGGCCATGTAGTCCTCACCCGCCTCACCGCCGGTAACCTCCGCCGGGCGCAGAAAGGGCAGGGCGAGGCACCAGCCGGCGACCCGGCCCCGGGCATCGTGCAGCGGCACCAGCAAGCGGCCGTGGTCGAGTTGATGGTCAGCCAGCCAGCTGATGCGGCCGATAGCGTGGGCGTTCAGCCGTCGCATCAAGGGACCTGGGAGTTCGATGCGCCCGCCAGAATCGTGGTTGCCGGCGATCATGACGATGTCCAGCTGCGGCAGCTTTTCGTGGGCGCGGACGATGAAATCGTAGAGGCGCTCCTGCGCCTTGAGCGGCGGGTTGACGGTGTCGAAGATATCGCCGGCGATCAGCAGTGCGTCGGGCTGATGGACGATCAGTTGGTCGAGCAGCCAGGCGAGGAACTGCGCATGTTCGTAGTCGCGGTCCTGGCCGTGGAGGGTTTGGCCCAGGTGCCAGTCGGAGGTGTGGATCAGGCGCATACGAGGGGTCTTTTTTCGTTGGAGTCGCGGCGGGGCGCGACTGGATGCGAGGCTGGGCGCAGAATTTGCGAGATGCTTTTGTAGCCGCGAGGGGCGCGCCGAGTCCTTGCTTGCAAGGTCTTTTGGCCTTGGCTTTGTCTTTGGGTTCGCTGAGTGATACCCATTGGCTGGGTTGGCTGGGGCATTGGTTTCGCCCTGCTGGGCGAGTCCCTTTTGGCAGTCGCCGGATGGCCGGCCCCGCCCAAAGGAACCAAAAGGTCTTGCCCCTGCATCCGGGTCTCGCTTCGCGAGACTTCCCTCATTCCATCCGCGCTCCGGGGGCCGGCGTACAAGGGCCATCCATGGCCCATTACGCCTCTCGCGGCATCCATGCCGCTCGCTCCCCTCCGCGCGGATTCCATTCGGCCTCCTGAAAGGGGCGTTCGGCGTCGTCTGACGGCCTGTTCGTCCTCAAATGAGGAAGGCGCTTTGTTGCTGTCGCTGCTGAAAAACTTCCAGACGCCTCGGTCCCGAGTCCCCTTCAGGAGGCCGAGCGTAGGCGTTGCGTAGGGGGACGCGAGGCATGGATGCCGCGAGAGGCGTAATGGGCCAGGGATGGCCCTTCGCGACGCCCCCCGGAGCGGCGCCGGAGGGAGGGAAGTTTTGCGCAGCAAAACCCGGATGCAGGGGTGGCCTTCTTTTTGGTTACTTTTTCTTGGCCACACAAGAAAAAGTAACGCGCCGTGCGAGGCGCAACCTGCAGTGCCGACCGATGAAAGTGCGGCGCCGAACTTCGGTGTCGAAGCCGGTAATGCTGCGCGCCCAAACGCGCCCCTATAAAAAGCCAAGAAGCGATATATCTCCCGGCTCGTTGCCGTCCCCCTCGCAACCGGCCAGACGGGCGAAGATGGACGGATAAACTCGCCTCTATGCACGACGCTGCGCAGCCGAGTCATCAGTACAACCACCCCTTCAACCCCCGCAGATTCCGCACCTGAATCTGCTGCGCCGCCGCATTGGCCTGCACGGTGTTGGGATCGATCTGATACCGCTGCAGCACGTACTGCACCAGCGCACCGCGCGTTTTAATCAGTAACTCACCGTTCTCCATCCCATAATCGGTTGCGATGATCGCCTTCTGTTCCGGCGTCAGGCGCGCATCGGGCTCGATGATCACCTCGACCGGCGTGTTCCAGGCCTCGTCGGTGTCCTGGGTGTTGTCACTTTCATCCATCAGGTCCGGCTCGCCGCGAAAGCGGCTGAGCACGAAGTCGCGGAAGCCGCGGTTCTTCTCGCAGTAGGCGCGCACGTGCCAGCGAGTTCCGGTGAAGACCAGGGTGTGCGGTGCCATCACACGGATTTCGACGTCGGGGTGGGCGAGGGACACGTATTCGGTTTCCAGCCGCAACCCTTCACGGCAGGCTTTCAGAATCGGCCGCAAGACTTCCGGGCGGATGCTGCGGTCAGGCATGTGCAGCACCTCGGTATGCGCGTAGGCCAGCGCCAGGCCTTCGATATGCGGCGCGCGGTCGCGGTTCTGGTCGAGCAGGTGCAGGTAGGCGCCGGCGCTGCCATCGATGAACAGCGGGGTGAACCCCTTGCTTGGCTTGTAGCCCTTCAGATGGCGGTCATATGTAAGGTTTTTCGGCGCATGCTCGTTCAGGTAGGTGTTGATGTCCTTCGAAGCCTGTTGCCGGCTGATGCCGAAACTCTGCATCAGGTGTCCGGTCGTCAGACGACCTTCCCACCAGGCCACCGTCTCGATCAGGCGATAGCGCAGCGCCAGGTCCCAGCGGATCTGGCTGATCGATTGCTTCCTTTTCATGTTCGCCTCATCTGCTGGAAAACTTTACACGCGACTATCGGGTGGCTCGACGTGTCGCACGAAGCTACATATATTCGGGGCGTACATCAAGCGAGCTAAACGAGGACGATGACATCATGAGCCTGTTATTGAACGCGCTGCTGCTTTCCGCGACTGCCTTTGCCGGCATGGGTGTTCTGGCCTGGCTGGCCTACGGCAGAGACGAGGGAAAGTGAACCTGGGCGGACGCGCTCGTTACAGTTTTTTGTCGACCGACGGTCATCCGATGAGTGGTTCGGAATCTCCGAGTGCATTGCCAGGTCTTTGTTTCAGACTCAGCGCACGAGGTCTTCATGAAAACCCTGTCCCGTCACCTTGCCGACAACTTTCCGGCTGACTACAAAACTCGCGTGGAGCCGCAGGACGATGGCTATCTGGTCGTTCGCGTCGGCTACCCCATCAACGGCACCGAAGCCATTCGAATGGTCTCCGGTCGTCAGGTACAGAACGGCCTGTTGGTGGAAACTATCCTGGAAGATATGCGTAACGAGCTGGCGCGCGGCCAGTAAAAACCTCGCCGATCCGTCTGTTCCTGACCCCCTGGTTATTCTTTGCGGCGCGGCTGCGTCGACAAGTGAACGCTTGCCCGCAAACCGCCGAGCGAACTTTGCTCCAACGATAGCCGACCGTTCCAGGCGGCCAGAATATCCCGCACGATGCCAAGCCCCAGTCCGTGTCCTTCGGCGCGCTCGTCGAGGCGAATACCGCGTTCCAGTACCGCTTCGCGTTGGTCTTCTGGAATGCCCGGTCCGTCATCTTCTACCCGAATGAGGTAGCCGCCCGGCGTCTGATCGATGCTCAACAGCACTTCCGAGCGGGCGAATTTGCAGGCGTTGTCCAATAGGTTGCCGAGCAGTTCGAGCATGTCTTCTCGATCCCAGGGCAGGCGGCAATCTTCATGCGTGTGCCAATGCAGATGAAGATCGCGGCGGTGGATCATGTTCAGCGTCTCGAATAACGGCGCGAGTTCTTCGGCGCAATCGAAATAGGCGCCGGGTAGCACGTCGCCGGCCAACCGTGCGCGCCCCAGCTCACGGGCGACGCGTTGCTGGATCTGCTCCAGCTGATCGCGAAGAGCCGCCTGCAACTGCGGATGAGGCTGTAGTTCCTCGTGTCGGATGAGGCTGCCGAGCACCGCCAGTGGCGTTTTCAACGCGTGACCCAGGTTGCCCAAGGCGTGCCGCGAGCGCTTGAGGGTCTCGTCAGTGTGCGCCAGCAGGTGATTGATCTGTTCCACCAACGGCTGCAATTCGAGCGGCGCCTGGATGTCCAGCTGTTGACGCTCGCCTTGCTGCAGCTGAGCGATCTGCTGGCGCGCGCGCTCCAACGGGCGCATGGCGAGCTTAACCGCATAGCGCTGCAGCAGCAGAAACACCAGCAGCGCCAAGCCGACCAGGCCCAGTCCGCCCAGACGAACCTGGGCGAAGCTCTTGAGCACGGGCGTGTAGTCGCGCGCGACGCTGATGACGATGGTCTGCCCGCCGCGCCGGTATTCGGCACGAAAGCTCAGCAGTTGCTGATCCTGCGGGCCTTCGAGGAGGTCGCTGGCCAAACCGTTGGTGGTGGGCCAGGCCGGTTCGGCATCCCACAGCGAGCGGGATCGCCAGCTGCGCGTCGGCAGATCGATGCGAAAATAGTGGCCGGAAAACGCCCGCTGATAGCGAGGATTGAGCCGGTTCGGGTCCAGCTGGAAGCCGTCCGTGCCTTGGACCATGGCGATCAGCAGGCCCTCGGTCTCTTCCCGCAGGTCGATCGCCAGGTTGCGCCGCAGGCCGGCTTCGAATAGCCACAGACTGGTCTGCACCAATAGCAGACCGACCAGCAGCAGGCCTGAAATCAGCCCGAGGCTGAGGCTGCGCTGAATGGACTTCAAGACGCGCCGCCGAAGCGATAACCCTGGCCGCGACGAGTTTCGATCAGCTTGCGACCGAGCTTGCCGCGCAGTCGGTTGACATGCACTTCGATGACGTTGGAGTCGCGCTCGGTTTCGCCGTCATATAGATGTTCGGCCAGCTGGGTCTTCGACAGCAGCTGGCCGGGATGCAGCATGAAGTAGCGCAACAGACGGAACTCGCCGGCGGTCAGTTCGACGTCCTGGCCATCCTGGCTGCAACGCTGGCGCGCTTCGTCCAGGGCCAGCCCGCCGACCTGCAGTAAAGGTTGATTGGCCACGCCGTGGGCGCGCCGCAGCAGCGCCTGGATGCGCAACTGCAGTTCTTCCGGGTGAAAGGGTTTGGTCAGGTAATCGTCGGCACCGGCCTTGAGGCCTTCGATGCGTTCGGCCCAGGAATCACGCGCAGTAAGGACCAGCACCGGCGTGGAAACACCGCGTGCGCGCCAGGCGCGCAAGACCTCCAGCCCCGGCTTGCCAGGCAGGCCGAGGTCCAGAACGATCAGGTCATAGGGCTCGCTGCCGCCCTGGTAATCGGCGTCGCGACCATCGGCCAGCCAATCGGTGGCGTAGCCTTGGCGGCCAAGGCTGGCGATCAGTTCATCGGCCAACGGCACATTGTCTTCGACCAACAACAGGCGCATCAGTCTTCTTCGTCCTTGAGCAGGCGGCCGTCGCGCGCGTCCAATTCAAGTTCGCGGGCGACGCCGTCGGCTGTGAGCAATTCGATTTCATAGACGTAGATCCCATCTTCTTCTTCCAGTTCGGCTTCCAGCAGCCGAGCGCCTGGATAGCGCTCCATGGTGCGCTGCACGAGCGCCTCCAGCGGCATGATCAGCCCTTCGTGGCGTAGCTGCAGGGCTTCGTCCTGATCCAGGTCACGGCCCGCCGCCGGGGTGGCGGCGAGCAGTATGGTCAGGGGAACGCTGAGAAGAGTGGTGGGTCGCATCAATCGTCCTGATGGTCCTTGAGCACTTCGCCGGTCTTGGCGTCGAGCTCCATGTCCCATTGCACACCTTTGTCGTCACGCAGTTCAAGCTGATAGATGTGGCGGCCGTATTCTTCCTCCAGCTCGGTTTCCTCGACAGTGGCGCCCGGATGCTTGGCCAGCGCTGCCTCGTTGAGCTTCTCGAAGGATTGAATGGTGCCGGCATCGCGCAGCTTGAGCGCTTCGTCCGGTCCAAGGTCGCGGGCCATGGCCAGGTTGGCGCCGAGGGCGAGGGTGGCGGCGGTAATCAGGGTAGTCAGTGTTTTCATGGTTTGGTTTTCCTGTGTGGGTTTCGACGATTCACAGATTACGGAACGTGGCTTACGCGAAGCTGAACGAGCGCGATGCCGGGAAAATCGCCCGCTAGCAGTAATCGTCGAGGCGCTATTGTCCAATGCAGCGTACGTCCACCTGTCCCGGGAGGCCTGTCATGAAACCGCTTCATTGCGTCGCGCTCAGCCTGGTGCTGCTCGTTCAACCGGTAGTGGCGCAGGATCTGCTCAAACCGACGGAGCCGGCAGAAGCACCGGAAATCGACGCCGGGCCGGCTACCGAGTTGATGTCCGAGCCGGTCATGCGGGCCACTGGCACCATCGAGGCCATCGATCACGAGCGCGGCGTGGTGACCATCGCCCACGGCCCGGTCCCCGCATTGAAATGGCCGGCCTCGAGCATGGAGTTCCAGGCCAGGCGCGAGCAACTCGACGGCCTGGCCGTAGGCGACGAGGTGCGGATCGGCTTCCAGAGCGAGGCCGGTGAGGCGGCGCTTGTTTCCATCGACAAGCGCTAAAAGTCTGCTTCGCTTCAGTCCGCCTCACCCCACCAGAATCCAAATGCGATCGGCGGTGCGGCAGGCGATGGGCTGGATGACCTGTTGGCGCCAGGACGCCCGCTCACTTCCGGTCCTTGTCCTTGTCTGCGTGACGGCCCGGCAGGACCTTGCTGAGCACCTGCTTGGCCGATTGCTTGATGATCCCGCCCTGATCCGGGTCGCCATGCAGCAACGCCGACGCATAGGCCTTGGCCTGCTCCAGCTTGATGTGCGGCGGCAGCGGCGGCACGTCGGGGTCGGTCTTGAATTCGAGCACCACCGGCCGGTCCGCGGCGAACGCCTCGTCCCAGGCGGCCGCGACCTGATCTTCACGGTCGGCGTAGATGCCCTTCAGCCCGATGGACTCGGCGAAGCGGTGGTAGGGTACGTTGGGAATATCCTGCGACGCCTCGAACTTCGGATCGCCTTCCATCACGCGCTGCTCCCAAGTCACCTGATTGAGGTCCTCGTTGTTGAAGACGCAGCAGATCCACTGCGAGTTCTGCCACTGCTGCCAATATTTGGAGACGGTGATCAGCTCGGCCATGTTGTTCATCTGCATCGCGCCATCGCCCACCATCGCCACGACCGGGCGTTCCGGGTGCGAAAACTTGGCGGCTATCGCATAAGGCACGGCTGCGCCCATCGAGGCCAAGCCTCCGGACAGCGAGCCCATCATGCCGCGGCGCATCTTCACGTCGCGGGCATACCAGTTGGCGCAGGAACCTGAGTCGCTGGTGACTATGGCGTTATCCGGCAGGCGGGGCGATAGCTCGAAGGCGACGCGCTGCGGGTTGATCGGATGGGCCTCGACCATGGCGCGGTTTTCCAGCAGATGCTCCCAGTCCATGCGCCACTCTTCGACGTGCCTGCGCCATTTTCGCTCGGTTTTTTCCTGCAGCAATGGCAGCAGCGCGCGCAGGGTTTCGGCCGAGTCGCCTTGCAGATTCACCTCCATCGGGTAGCGGATGCTGAGCATGTCGGCCTTTAGGTCGATCTGCACGCCGCGCGCCTGGCCTTCCTTGGGCAGGAATTCGGAGTAGGGGAAGCCCGAGCCGATCATCAGCAGAGTGTCGCACTCGGTCATCAGCTTGTAGCTTGGCTCGGTTCCGAGCAGGCCGATGGAGCCGGTGACCCAGGGGAGGTCGTCAGGCACCGCGGCCTTACCCAATAGCGCCTTGGCTACCCCGGCACCGAGTTTCTCGGCCACGGCGATCACTTCGTCGGTGGCGTTCAGCGCGCCGGCACCCACCAGGATGGCCACCTTCTCGCCGGCATTGAGCACTTCGGCCGCGCGTTGCAGATCTGCGTCGTAAGGCACCATCTTCGGTCGGGTGTAACCGACACCCGAATGCACGGCGCCGTGGGCCCGCGGCGGCTCGCTGTACTCGGCCTCCTGCAGGTCGTTGGGCAGAATCACCGTCGCGACCTTACGCTCGCCCACCGCGGTGCGGATCGCCCGGTCGATCAGGTGTCTGACCTGGGCGGGTGCACTGGCCTGTTCGACGAACGCGCCGGACACGTCCTTGAACAACGCAGGCAGATCGATCTCCTGCTGATAATGGCTGCCCAGCGCAGTGCGCGATTTCTGCCCGGTGATCGCCAGCACCGGCATGTGATCCAGCCGCGCATCGTAAAGGCCGGTGATCAGATGCGCGGCACCTGGGCCGGACGTGGCGATACAGACGCCGAGGCCGCCGCTGAACTTGGCGTCTGCCGCGGCCATGAAGGCCGCCATCTCCTCGTGCCGAGCCTGGATAAAGCGAATCTTCTCGTTGGCACGATTGAGAGCGCCGAACACCCCGTTGATACCATCGCCGGGGTAGCCGTAAATGCGGCGAACGCCCCATTGGTAGAGGCGTTCGATCACGTAGTCACCCACTGTCATTGCCATGGAAACCTCGCTTGATTCGGCTGTGAACACTTCAGACCAGTAGGGCTGGGGTATCGCAGGCGCCCAAACAATCACAGTACGCGTGGGATAAGCGGCTTGGGCAGCCCGAGAACATGCCTGGTCGTTCTAGTCTGGACCGGGTAGTGCGGTGAGGGTTTCCCGAGAATTCCTTGCGGCGACGGCGAGCGTTCAGGTGCGATGGCAGCAGTCCGCCGATCCCCGATGGTCGCTTGAGCTGACGCGCCCAGTCGAGTCGACCCGATCGTCGCTGTCGTAACGGTCGTGATGGCGAACCCAGTCGGTCAGGTTATGTTGCGGCCCGTTTTCGTTACGCCCATTGGGTGTCATATCGAGCAGCACATAGCTGCCGAGCAGCTCTTCGGCACCACGCCCATAAGCGGAAAAGGTGTGGAAGATGCGTCCGTCCTCGTCGCGATAGAACACGCTGAAGCCCGACAGCTCTTCGCAGACGAACGGCTGCCAGGTGAAGTTATAGAAGACCTTGCCTTCGACGATGTCCTCAGGACCGAACGAGACATGAAAGTCGCGGTTGAAATCGCTGCCAGCAGACGATACCCAGCGGACTTGCCAGCCCATGCGTTGGCGGAAGACTTCGAGCGCCGCGAAGGGCGCCCGCGACACCGCGGCGAAGCTGACGTCATGGTGGGTCAGGTGCACCAGTGCGCCTTGCAGATGGTCCATCTCGAAGGAACAGCCGACGCAGCCTTCCTGCCAGTCGGGGCCGAACATGAAATGCTTGATGATCAGTTGGCTGCGCCCTTCGAACAGCTCGGCCAGGCCCACCGAGCCGTGTGCGTCCTGGAATCGGTAGTCTTTGTCCACCAATGCCCAGGGCAGTTCGCGGCGGGCGGCTGCGAGGGCTTCGCGCTGGTGGGTGACCTGCTTTTCTCTGAGCAGATGTTCGCTGTGGGCGGCCAGCCATTGCTGACGGGAAACGATCGGATGGTTGTTCATCGTAAACCTCCGCTTGCGGGACGAGCGAATGAAGCATCGATGGTTTTCGATGCATGCTCGGATGGTCGATCGACACCGAGCCAAATCGACACCGCCGATGGTCAAATCGACATGAACCGACGGTCGGCACGATGCAGTCGGGTATCATCGCTGGCCAGTTCCCATGTGCGTCGTCGTCATGTCCGCCACTGCCCACAACGCCCGCAGCACCCTGCATCTGCCCCAGGGCGACTGGCCCTCGGTGCTCGATTGCTTATGCGCGCATTTCCCCGCGATTGATCGCGCCACCTGGCTGGATCGCTTCGCCAGAGCACGCGTGCTGGGCGCCGACGGGCGGCCGCTCGCGGTTGATCATCCCTATCAAGTGGGGCTGAGGGTTCACTACTTTCGTGAAGTGCCGGAGGAAAAGCCGATTCCCTTCGCGGAGCAGGTGTTGCACCTCGATGAGCATCTGCTGGTGGCGGACAAACCGCATTTCCTGCCGGTGATGCCGGCCGGCGAGTACGTCAACGAAACCCTGTTGGCGCGTCTGAGCAAACGTCTGGGCAATCCCGATCTGGTACCCATCCACCGCATTGATCGGCTGACTGCCGGGCTGGTGCTGTTCTCCACCAATCCCGAAAGCCGTGGCCGCTATCAGGCGCTGTTTCGCGAGCGCCGGATCGACAAGCGCTACGAAGCGATCTGCCCGGCGCTACCCGCTCTCGACTTTCCGCGGCAGGAGCGGTTGCACATGGTCGAGGGCGATCCGTTCTTTCTGATGAAACAGGGTGATGGCGCGCCCAACAGCGAGACGCGTATCGAGGTGTTGGAGCGCCGCGGTGCGTTCTGGCGCTACGCACTTTTCCCAGTGACTGGACGCAAGCACCAATTGCGTTTGCAGATGGCCACGCTGGGAGCCGGAATCTGCAACGATCCCTTTTATCCGGAGCTGATCGAGCGCAGTCGTCGTGATCAGGACGACTACGCCAACCCGCTCAAACTGCTGGCACGCGGCCTGGAATTTCGCGATCCGCTGAGCGGCGAGCCACGCCACTTCGAGAGTCGCCTGGCACTGGATTGGTAGAGGGATTCGAATCGTGCGACGGGATGCGCAGGCCGCGGTGTCTTGCCTCGCTGAAGGCCAATCCCGCTGGTAACTTCAGGCGCCACTCTCGTAGGCACCAGGCCGGTGCCTACGAATGATCGCCTGTCAGTGATGCTCGCGCGTCGCCCTGAATTTCACATCCGGCCAGCGCTCTTCCATCAGGCTCAGGTTGACCCGGGTCGGTGCCAGATAGGTGAGGTGGCCGCCGCCGTCGAGTGCCAGGTTCTCGTAGGCCTTGTCGCTGAATTCCTTGAGCTTCTTCTCGTTGTCGCACTCGATCCAGCGCGCCGACCAGACGTTGATCGCCTCGTAGGCGCACTCGACCTTGTATTCCTCCTTCAGGCGGCTAGCGACGACGTCGAACTGCAGCACACCCACCGCGCCGAGGATGATGTCGTTGTTGCGCTCGGGGAAGAACACCTGGGTCGCGCCTTCTTCGGCCAGTTCCTGCAGGCCCTGGCGCAGCTGCTTGGACTTCAGCGGGTCCTTCAGGCGTACGCGGCGGAACAGTTCCGGGGCGAAATGCGGGATGCCGGTGAAACCGAGGTTTTCGCCTTCAGTGAAGGTATCGCCGATCTGGATGGTGCCGTGGTTGTGCAGACCGATGATGTCGCCGGCCCAGGCTTCTTCCAGTTGCTCACGCTCGCTGGAGAAGAAGGTCAGGGCATCGGCGATACGGATGTCCTTGCCGATGCGCGCATGGCGCAGCTTCATGCCTTTTTCGTATTTGCCCGAACAGATGCGCATGAAGGCGATGCGGTCGCGGTGCTTGGGGTCCATGTTCGCCTGGATCTTGAAGACGAAACCGGTGAATTTGTCCTCGACCGGCTCGACAACGCGCTCGTTGGCGGCACGCGGCAGTGGGCGCGGCGCCCAGTCGACGACCGCATCAAGCACATGGTCCACGCCAAAATTGCCCAGCGCGGTGCCGAAGAACACCGGAGTCAGTTGGCCGCTGAGGAACTCGTCCTGGTCGAACTCATGACAGGCACCCTGGACCAGCTCCAGCTGTTCGACGAAGCGGTCGTATTCGTCGCCGATATGTTTGCGCGCCTCGTCGGAGTCGAGCTTCTGGATGATCTTGACGTCGGTGCGCTCATGCCCGTGGCCCGGGGTGTAGACGATGATGTAATCGTCCTTGAGGTGATACACACCCTTGAAGTCGCGGTAGCAGCCGATCGGCCAGGTGATGGGCGCCGCCTTGATCTTCAGAACCGCTTCGATCTCGTCGAGCAGCTCGATGGGGTCGCGGATGTCGCGGTCGAGCTTGTTGATGAAGCTGACGATGGGCGTGTCGCGCAGGCGGCAGACGTCCATCAGCGCGATGGTGCGTGGTTCGACACCTTTACCGCCGTCGAGCACCATCAATGCCGAGTCCACCGCGGTCAGGGTGCGGTAGGTGTCTTCCGAGAAGTCTTCGTGGCCGGGGGTATCGAGCAGGTTGATCATGTGCTCGCGGTAGGGGAACTGCATCACCGAGGTGGTGATGGAAATGCCGCGCTGCTTTTCCATTTCCATCCAGTCGGAGGTCGCGTGACGGTCGGATTTGCGCGACTTCACGGTACCGGCCACCGCAATCGCCTTGCCCATCAGTAGCAGCTTTTCGGTGATGGTGGTTTTGCCCGCGTCGGGGTGGGAAATGATGGCGAAGGTGCGGCGCTTCGCGACTTCGGCGGCCTGAGAGGTCATGGCGGTCCCGGTATTGAAAGCGTGTCGGAAAAAGCCGGCGATTATAGCGCAAAGGGCGCGCTCGGGCGTGGTCCGTCACGGGGCCGTCGATCCGCAGCGGGGCGAGGCGGATGGAACATCGCCGCAGCACATCTGTCGGTTTGAGTAGGGTAGGTTCGCCGATGCGGCAAAAAATGGAACGAGCGTGGATTTTTCATTGATCTGAAACAGCTGTGGTTCTACAGTTCGCGCCCGAACGTCCATGCTGGCAACGATCCATCCGGCTCAAGTACTGACGACGAGAGATCAGGATTCACCAAGTCACTGCACCTGTGCTGTCGATTTGGCCGTGATACTCGGCGACATGCCTTGGGAAGTAGGCGAACCAAAGTGGGGAAACTGATCAGGCGTTCTTGCTTACCCCTAATCCGACTTTACGTTTCCCGATTTGGAGCCATGCATGTCGATCAAGATCGAAGACTACTATTCCCGATCCACCTTCCAGAAGATGAAGACCTTCGCTGACCAGCACGAAACACCGTTCGTGGTCATCGATACCGAAACCATCGACAAGGCATACGACGATCTGCGTGCCGGTTTCGAATTCGCCAAGGTCTACTACGCGGTCAAGGCCAATCCGGCGGTCGAGATCATCGACCTGTTGCGTGACAAGGGCTCGAACTTCGACATCGCCTCGATCTACGAGCTGGACAAAGTCATGTCCCGCGGCGTTGGCCCGGAGCGCATCAGCTACGGCAACACCATCAAGAAAGCCAAGGACATCCGCTACTTCTACGACAAGGGTGTGCGCATGTTCGCCACCGACTCGGAAGCCGACCTGCGCAACATCGCCAAGGCCGCACCGGGTTCGAAAGTCTATGTGCGGATTCTCACCGAAGGTTCGACTACGGCTGACTGGCCGCTTTCGCGCAAGTTCGGCTGCCAGACCGATATGGCGATGGATCTGCTGATCCTGGCGCGCCAGTTGAAGCTAGAGCCCTACGGTATCTCCTTCCACGTGGGTTCCCAGCAGCGCGACATCTCCGTATGGGACGCCGCGATCGCTAAGGTCAAGGTGATCTTCGAACGTCTGAAAGAAGAAGATGGCATCGAACTGAAGATGATCAACATGGGTGGCGGCTTCCCGGCCAACTACATCACCCGCACCAACAGCCTGGAAACCTACGCCGAGGAAATTATCCGCTTCCTCAAGGAAGACTTCGGTGACGACCTGCCGGAAATCATCCTCGAACCGGGCCGCTCGCTGATCGCCAACTCGGGCATTCTGGTCAGCGAAGTGGTGCTGGTGGCACGTAAGTCGCGGACCGCCGTCGAGCGTTGGGTCTACACCGATGTGGGCATGTTCTCCGGTCTCATCGAAACCATGGGCGAAGCCATCAAGTTCCCGATCTGGACCGAGAAGAAGGGCGAGATGGAAGAGGTGGTCATCGCCGGCCCGACTTGCGACAGCGCCGACATCATGTACGAGAACTACAAGTACGGCTTGCCGTTGAACCTGGCCATCGGCGACCGTATGTACTGGCTCTCCACCGGTGCCTACACCACCAGTTACAGTGCGGTGGAGTTCAACGGCTTCCCGCCGCTGAAGGCCTACTACATCTAAGCCTCCGCGTTACGCAAAACGCCGCGATTTTCGCGGCGTTGTTGTTTCTGCGGTAACGGTTACGCGGCGCTGTGTATGCCCGTGCCAGGTGCAAACGAGCCGAGACCGCATGGCCTCGGCTCGTCACCGTGGCGGTGTCGAATCAGGGCATCTGCACTTCGATGACGCCGTCGGCACTGACGCTGACCTGGCGGGTTCCGGCCTCTACATCGGGTGTCGGCATCGCCTCCATGCTCTTCATGGCGAAGTTGCGCATCACCGGCTGATAACCGCCGCCGCTGCCCAGGTTGAGGTTGACGATGCGGTAGTCGGTGCCACCCAATGCCTCGGTGGCCAGTTGGGCTCGGGCGCGGAAGGCGGCGACGGCATCTTTGAGCAGAGCGTCTTCGTTCTGCTTGCGGATCGCGTCGGAAACGCTGAATTGCATACCGCCCATTTTCAGGTCCTGCATCAGCTCCCCGGTCAGCTTGGACAGCGCGGCGAAATCACCGCTTTCCAAGCGTAGTTCGGCGCGTTCGCGCCAGGCGGTGATCTGCTGGCCCTTTTCCTCATAGACCGGATAGCTGCTGCGGCTGCCCTGGCTGATCACGATACCTTTCACCTGACGCGCATGTTGCAGAGCCTTATTCATGGCCTGGGTGGTTTGCGCGGCCAGTTGCGCCGGGTCTTCATGCTGGGCCTCGCTGTACAGCGTGACATGCATGCGGTCATGAGCGACTTCGCTGCTGGCCTCGGCATGCAGCGAGATCTGGTTGTAATGTTGCTCGTCGGCAACAGCGGGAAGGCAGGCGATGCAGGCCAGCAGAGCAAGGCTGCGAGGGGCGGAAACGAACATGAAAGCTCCTGGATTCGATAGCACCAGCGGTGCGGCGCAGAGACTTTAGCGGGTTGACGGCCTCCGTGCAGGTTTTCGTGCGTCGCGTTGCCGCAGATCAGTTGTCGTTCAGGCGGCTTGGTTATACTCCCGACTCCTTTGGAGAACCCATGTACGCATCCGTTCACCTGCTGTCTGCCAGTCGCCAGAACCTCCGTCTGCTCACCCTGATCCGCATCCTCGTGCTGGGTGCTCAGGCGGGCGCGGTGGGGCTCGCCTACGCTACGCAGCTGTTCGGTCTGCCCTGGTTTCATCTAGGGGTCACGCTGGCTGTCTCTGCACTGATCTGCCTGGGCACGGCGTTGCGACTGCGCGGCCCCTGGCCGGTGACCGAGTTCGAGTACGCCGTGCATCTGGCCACCGATCTGCTGATCCACAGCGCGCTGCTGTACTACTCGGGCGGCTCGACCAATCCGTTCGTTTCCTACTATCTGGTGCCGCTTACCATTGCCGCGGCGACACTGCCCTGGTTGTATTCGGTGGTTCTGTCTGGCCTGGCGCTTGCGGGTTATACCCTGATGCTGGTGTGGTATGACCCGGTCATCGTGCCACCGGTCGATCGCACCACGCTGCTGGTCTACGGGATGTGGCTGAGCTTCGCGTTGGCTGCGGCATTGATCACCTTCTTCGTGGCACGCATGGCCGAGCAGCTGCGGCGCCAGGAACAGCTCCAGGCCCAACGGCGTGAGGAAAACATGCGTGACCAGCAGCTGCTGGCCGTGGCGACACAGGCGGCGGGTGCCGCGCATGAATTGGGAACGCCCCTGGCGACCATGAGCGTGCTGCTCAAGGAACTGCGTCAGGAATACCAGCAAGCTCAGCTGAACGAAGATCTGGCGCTGCTGCAGTCGCAGGTGCAGTTGTGCAAGGAAAGTCTGCGCCAGCTTGTGCGTGCGGCGGAGGCGGACCGTCGTCAGGCGGTCGTCGAGCAGACCGTGCGCGAATGGGTCGAGTTGGTGCTACAGCGTTGGCATCTGATGCACCCGGAGGCCACCTATCGTTTCCAGTGCCTGGGCAAGGGCACCCCGCCGCGGCTGATGCCGCCGGCGGATCTTGGGCAGTCGCTGCTCAACCTGCTGAATAACGCCACCGATGCCAGCCCGGACAACCTGGACATTCGTCTGGACTGGGACGCGCAGTGGATCAAACTGACCATTCGAGATCATGGCGCTGGCGTACCTCTGGCCATCGCCGAGCAGATCGGCAGACCCTTCATCACGACCAAGGGCAAGGGCTTCGGCCTCGGTCTGTTTCTGAGCCAGGCCAGCGTTACCCGCGCCGGCGGAACGGTGAAGCTCTACAATCACGAAGACGGTGGCACCCTGACCGAGTTGCGCTTGCCGCGTGGTTCGGTACGGGCCTGAATCTGACGTGACCACAATGCGAGGAATGCGAACATGACCGAAGAGTTGCAGCACGAAGGCGAAGAACAGCCTCATCTGCTGCTGGTGGATGACGACCCGACATTTACCCGGGTCATGGCCCGAGCCATGAGTCGCCGGGGCCTGCTGGTCAGCATCGCCGGATCGGCCGAAGAAGGCCTGGAGCTGGCGAAGCAGGAACTGCCCGATTACGCGGTATTGGACCTGAAAATGGAGGGCGACTCCGGATTGGTCCTGCTGCCCAAGCTGCTCGAACTGGACCCGGAGATGAAGGTACTGATTCTCACCGGTTACTCGAGCATCGCCACGGCCGTCGAGGCTATCAAGCGTGGCGCCTGCAACTACCTGTGCAAGCCCGCCGACGCCGACGATGTGCTGGCGGCGTTGCTTTCCAAGCATGCCGATCTGGATACGCTGGTGCCGGAAAACCCGATGTCGGTGGATCGCTTGCAGTGGGAACACATCCAGCGCGTGCTCGCCGAGCATGACGGCAATATCTCCGCCACGGCGCGCGCACTGGGCATGCATCGGCGGACGTTGCAACGCAAACTGCAGAAGCGGCCGGTAAGGCGGTAAAAAGCAGCTTGAAGCTTGAAGCGAGTCGTCTGGCGGCGGGTGCATGCACAGCAGCTGAAAGCGGCAAGTAAAGTTGACGGAATTCAAAGCGGACCGAAGGCTTTCCAGCTTCCAGCTTCCAGCTTCCAGCTTCCAGCTTCCAGCTTCCAGCTCATAAGCGACTACCATAGGCGGCGTCTCTGCCGCCGAGCCCATTCATGCTTTCAGTTGCCATCCAGACCCTGAGCATTACCGCCCCGGTCTTCGTCATGCTGTTCATCGGTGTTGCGCTCAAGCGACTGGGCTGGATCGATGCTGCCTTTATCCAGACGGCTTCGGCGCTGGTATTCAAGGCCACGATGCCAACGCTGTTGTTCATCTCGATCATCCGCGCCGATCTGAACGCCGCGCTGCAGCCGACGTTGTTGAGCTACTACGTCATCGCCACCGTGACGACTTTCTTTCTCGCCTGGGCCTGGGCGCTCTGGCGCTGCCCGCTGGTGGACCGCGGCGTTTACATCCAGGGTGCGTTCCGTGGCAACAACGGCATCGTCGGCCTGGCGCTGGCGACCAGCCTCTACGGGGACTACGGTTTGTCGCTGGGGAGCGTTCTGGCGGGTCTGGTGATACTGGTCTACAACAGCCTCTCGGCGTTGATTCTGGCCATCTACAACCCGGACGGGCGCGCCAATGCCAGCGCCATTCTGCTCAGCATCCTGCGCAATCCGTTGATCATCGGAGTGACGCTGGCCGTCCCCTTCGCCTATTGGCGGATCCCGCTGCCGGACTGGCTGATGACCTCAGGCCAGTATTTCGCACAGTTGACCCTGCCGCTGGCGCTTATCTGCATCGGCGGCACGTTATCGCTATCGGTACTGCGCGAAAGCAGTCGCATTGCGATGAGTTCGAGCCTGATGAAATTGGTTTGGCTCCCGGCGCTGGCGACAGTGGGAGCCTGGCTGTGCGGCTTCCGTGGCGCGGATCTGGGTATTCTGTTTCTCTACTTTGCTTGCCCCACGGCCTCAGCCAGCTTCGTCATGGCACGGGCGGTGAACGCCAATCACCAACTGGCCGCGATCATCATCGTACTCACCACGCTGATGGCGGCGCTGAGCATCAATGCCGGGCTTCTCCTGCTCGGCTGGCTGGGCTGGATCTAACCCGCTCCGTTGGGATTGTGATCGATATCGGCTTTTCGGCCTTTGGGCTTAAGAGGCGCTCTGCAATGGTCGCAATCGGTCAATAGGCCTCAGAAAAAAATAGCCGCTTCGGTCACATTGCTCTGGATGCCGACGGCTGCCTGCCGAGGGTGGCCGCCTTGTTTCTGGGGATTGCACGATGCCGTTTTTCACTCCTTCGAACCGTTCGTTGACCCGCGATGCCAATCGTGTCGTCAGCCTGCGCCGTAGGCTCGTCCCAGGGCTGGCTTTGTTGTTGCTGGTCAATCTCGGAACCTTCGCTGGCGGCGTCTGGATCGGGCGGGATATTGGCTCAGTGGAGGAGTCCGCCCGCCTGGGCGAGCCTGGTCTGGACAGCGAAGGTCGTTTTGCCATTGCACGCGTAGGTAAGGTGGTCGGTCGGTTGAAATCGCTGCAGTCCGATGTGCTCGCGCTGCAGGAAATGATGGGTGAGCAGCGGATCCTCAGCGAACAGCTTTCAGCCCTCGATCCAACACTTCTTCCACTTTTGGTGCCGGAGCAGCCGACCGACAGCTCAGGGCAGGGCGGCATCCTGCTGCCGCCACAAGGCTGTCCGGATGAGCTGTCACTGGTGGCCGACAGCGTATCGCTGGATGATCTGCAGCGCACCGAGACCTCCGCGCTCTGTTTGCGGGTGGTACTCGACGGGATGATGGCGCGCGTGGCCGAGCGCAATGCCGCGCTCATGGCGATTCCATCTCGCCGTCCTGTCGGTGCGGCGCGGTTGGGGTCGGCCTATGGCAATCGAATCGACCCGTTCAAAAAGCAGGTCGCCTTTCACTCGGGAGTGGATTTCGCGTTGCATGCCGGTTCCGATGTGCTCGCCGCGGCCGGAGGGCGGGTTCGTTTCGCCGGTACCCGTGGCGGATACGGCAAGGTGGTGGAAATCGACCACGGCAACCAGCTCGTGACTCGCTACGCGCATTTGTCTCGACGGTACGTGCGGGCCGGAGATCTGGTAACCCCTGAGCAGCGGATTGGCGCGGTCGGTTCCACCGGTCGCTCCACTGGTCCGCACCTTCATTTCGAGGTGTTGCACAACGGACGCTTCGTCGATCCGCAGCGCTTCCTCGCCCTTGGCGATCTTGAACGGGCCGACGATGCTCAGGCCGATGATTAGAAGGTCCAATACGCGCGAATTGGTGCGTGCCGAACACCGTTTGCTGGCCGCACGTCCCATCCGCCCATGGCTTTTGCTCTGCGTTGCGATGCTGTGTCTGATCGCCGCCTTGCTGTACCTGCGGGACCATGAACACGCCGCGTACGAGCAACGGCTTGCCACCCTCGGCGCTGAAAATCTGATGCTTCAGGACGCACTCGAACAGGGCCGCTTACAGCGGCAGGAAGCCGAGGCGACGCAGGAGCAGTTGCTCGGGCGCATCGCCCGGTTGTCCGCGCAGATCGAGCGACTACAGACGGATCTGGCGTTCTTCCGGCAGCAGAAGAAAGCCCGTTAATACTTTGGAGTAGATGATGTTCAACAAAAAGAAGGCGGTGCGGGTCAGCATCGACCAGTTTTCAAGCCTGATTTCCAGCAATGTCTCGCTGATCGGCGATATGGAGTTCGAGGAAGGGCTGAAAGTCAGTGGCACCGTAAAGGGCAACGTGTGCCACAAGCCAGGTACCCATAGCCTCCTGGCACTGAGCACCGATGGGCGGATCGAGGGTAACGTCAGCAGTTACGATGCGCTGATCGACGGCACCGTCGTTGGCGACATGGTGGTCGAGCATCTGCTTGAACTGCATTCCAACGCGCGAGTGCGGGGCAATATCCGCTACCGCCAATTGAGCATGGAGAACGGTGCCGTGGTCGATGGCACGCTGAATCGTATGGGTGACGAAGAGACCGCACAGGTGGTCGAACTGCCACGGCTGCAGGTCCGCGAGGGCTGATCAGCGAGCAACGCGCGGCGGGCTTTGCGGCCCGTCGCGCGTTTGCCGATAAAGCTATCGAAAAAAGCACTACGGGTTCAACGCTGCTTCCGCCAGGCCCGGCTGGCGATCACCAGCAAGGTCACGGTGGTCAGCGGTACGGCATAGCCGATCATCGCATCGCCAAACGTCTCGGCAAAGGGACGCCCGGTGCTGACCATCACCAGGTAGAGCGTATAGGCGATGTAATAGGCCAGAAACAGCAGGCCTTCCCAACGGTTGATGCTATAGCCGGAGAAAAAGATCGGTAGGCAGGCCAGGGCCACCGCAATCATCACTGGGAAATCGAAGGCCAATGCATTGGCGGCCACCCCGATCGCTTCCGGCGACACCAGCGAGGCCAGCCCGAGGACGCAGAGCAAATTGAATATGTTGCTGCCGACGATGTTGCCGACGGCGATATCACGTTCGCCGCGGATAGCGGCGAGTATTGAGGTGGCGAGTTCGGGAAGCGAAGTGCCGACGGCAATAACGGTCAGGCCGATCACCAATTCCGACAGACCCAGCGCTCGGGCCAGCGATACCGCACCTTCCACCAGAAAATGGGAACCGCCCACCAACAGCACCAAGCCGGCTATCACCAGGCCCGCGTTGATCAGGCTGGCGTAGGGCTTGGGTTGCGCATCGAGGCCAAATTCTCTGGCGAACTCATCGTCGGCGGTTGCAGCTGCACTGGCGCGGCGGCTGCTGATGATCAGGAAAAACGTGTAGCTGACAACCAAGGCAAATAGCAGCGCGCCATCGAGCCGGCTTAACGTACCGTCCCAGGCCAGGGCGTAGGTGAGCAAGCTGGCGCCGATCATGATCGGTACATCGAGGCGAATCAACTGACGGGAAACGATCAGCGGCGCGACCAGCGAGGTCATGCCGAGAATCAGCAGAACGTTGGCGATATTGCTCCCGAGCACGTTGCCGATAGCGATATCGCCGCTGCCGTTTATCGATGCCTGCACGCTCACCGCCGTCTCCGGCGCACTGGTACCAAAGGCCACGACGGTGAGGCCGATAATCAACGGCGGGATGCCGAACTGGGCTGCCAGTTTGGCCGCGCCGCGCACCAGAACCTCGGCGCCGGCGACAAGAAGCACCAGACCGGCTATCAAATAGACGAACGTCATCAGGGACACGAAAGGGCGCTCCAGGAGTGAAAGGCATCGCTCAGCGCTGGTATTTCCAGGCGCGCAGAAAGATCACCAAAAGCGTGATGGCGGTCAAGGGCAATACGTACCAAGTCATTGCATGACGTAGCAGATTAATCGCCGGTAGGCCGGTGGAAAACAGCACCAAGTAGAGCGTGTAGGCCAGGTAGTAGCCGAAGAACATCGTGCCTTCCCAGCGATTGATTCGATAGCCAGAGAAGAAGATTGGCAGGCAGGCGGCAAATACCGCGAGCATGACCGGCAGATCGAAGACCAGAGCATTGGGCGAAATGGACAGGCCGTTGGTCGACACCAATGCCCCGGCACCGAGCACCAGCAACAGGTTGAAGATGCAGCTGCCAACGACATTGCCAACAGCGATATCGCGCTCGCCGCGGTACACGGCCAGCAATGAAGTCGCCAATTCGGGCAGCGAGGTGCCGACGGCAATCACGGTGAGGCCGATGACCAGCTCCGACAGGCCGAGCGCTCGCGCCAAGGCCACCGCGCCTTCGATCAGCAGGTTGGACCCGGCAACGAGCAGGCCCAGCCCAAGCAGGATCAACAACAGCTGCAATACCCAGCCGAATGGCTTGGCCTGCTCCTCGGCGCCATACTCCACGGCGAACTCGTCCCGCTGCGCACGTTGCGTCTCGCGTTTGCTGGCAATGACCAGAAACAACGTATAGGCCAGGAGAAGCGCCAGCAGAATGCATCCGTCCAGACGGCTTACGGTGCCATTCGAAGCGAGGCCGAAGGTCAGCACTCCGGCAGCGATCATTACCGGCACGTCGAGGCGCACCAGCTGACGCGACACCAGTAACGGAGCCACCAGTGCGGATAGCCCGAGAATCAGCAGAATGTTGGCGATGTTGCTGCCGATTACATTGCCGACGGCAATGTCACCGCTCCCGTTCAACGAGGCCTGGATGCTGACCGCCGTTTCCGGTGCGCTGGTGCCGAACGCGACGACGGTCAAGCCAATGATCAGCGGCGAAATACCAAAGCGCGCGGCCAGCTTCACGGCTCCGCGTACCAATGCTTCGGCGCCTAGCACCAGCAATACCAGTCCGCCGATCAGATAGGCGAATGTCAACAAACTCATCGAAACTCCGGATGTGGGACGTGCGTGTTCTATCGGTTCACTTTTTCGATTTTTACCCTGGCGATGCCATCTTCGAGCAGGTCGATCCTGGCAGCAGCGACCCTCGATAGATCGATTATTCGTCCTGGTTCGAACGGGCCGCGATCGACGATTCGCACCGTAACCTGTCTTCCGTTGTCCAGGTTGGTTACCTTCACCTGCGTACCGAATGGCAGCGTCTTGTGCGCAGCGACCAGTTCGTTCTGGTTGAAGGTTTCGCCGCTGGCAGTCTCCTCGCCATGAAAGCTGCGCGCGTAGTAGGAAGCCATGCCTTGCTGGGTAAAACTGTTTCTGGCTTTGGAGTAGGCCTCCTGGGTGTCGCCACAACCACCAAACAGCGCCAAGGGCAGTGCAATGAGCAGCAGTCTGGTTCGCATGCGTCAATCCTTCCCGGGCGGGACTGATCAGTTCTATGGCCTGGAAAGCTTTTGAACGTCAACCCAGACAGCCGTTCAACCTGTCGCCGCTCGTCGAGCGGCGCGGTGCGCGGCGGGGCAAGCGGGGCGGGCCTGACGACCCGCCCCGTCAATCAGCCTTCCAGCTTGCTTTTGAGCAGCTGGTTGACCTGGCCGGGGTTGGCCTTGCCCTTGGACGCCTTCATCGCCTGGCCGACGAAAAAGCCGAACATCTTGCCGCGCTTGGCTTCATCGCTGGCGCGGTATTGCTCGACCTGCTCGGCGTTGGCGGCGAGCACCTCGTCGAGCATCTTCTCGATGGCACCGGAGTCGGTGACCTGCTTGAGGCCCTTCTTCTCGATGATCGCATCGGCTGAGCCTTCGCCGGTCGCCATGGCTTCGAAGACCATCTTGGCGATCTTGCCGCTGATGGTGTTGTCCTTGATGCGCAGGATCATGCCGCCCAGTTGCTCGGCCGATACCGGCGACTGGTCGATCTCAAGGCCTTCCTTGTTGAGCAGGCTGGAGAGTTCGCCCATGACCCAGTTGGCGGCCAACTTGGCGTCGCCGCAAGCCTGCTGTACCGCCTCGAAATAGTCAGCCATTTCGCGGCTGGCAGCCAGGACGTCGGCGTCATAGGCCGACAGGCCGAATTCGCGCTGGAAACGCTCGCGCTTCTCTACGGGCAGTTCCGGCAGGCTGGCGCGCACCTCGTCGAGGAAGCTCTGTTCGATTACCACCGGCAGCAGGTCCGGGCAGGGGAAGTAGCGGTAGTCGTTGGCTTCTTCCTTGCTGCGCATCGAGCGCGTCTCGTCCTTGTTCGGGTCGTACAGGCGGGTTTCCTGCACCACCTTGCCGCCGTCCTCGATCAGCTCGATCTGGCGCTGTACCTCGTGGTTGATCGCCTTTTCGATGAAACGGAAGGAGTTGACGTTCTTGATCTCGGCGCGGGTGCCGAACTCGGCCTGGCCTTTGGGGCGTACCGAAACGTTGCAGTCGCAACGCAGCGAGCCTTCAGCCATGTTGCCGTCACAAATCCCCAGGTAGCGCACCAACGCATGGATGGCCTTGACGTAGGCCACCGCTTCCTTGGCGCTGCGAATGTCCGGCTCTGAGACGATTTCCAGCAACGGCGTGCCGGCGCGGTTGAGGTCGATTCCGCTCATGCCGTGGAAGTCTTCATGCAAACTCTTGCCGGCGTCTTCTTCCAGATGCGCGCGGGTGATGCCGATGCGCTTCTGCGAGCCATCTTCCAGGGCGATGTCGAGGAATCCCTTGCCGACAATGGGGTGATCCATCTGGCTGGTCTGGTAACCCTTGGGTAGGTCCGGGTAGAAATAATTCTTGCGGGCGAAGACGTTCTGCCCGGCAATCTCGGCATCGATTGCCAGACCGAACTTGCAGGCCATGCGCACGGCTTCGGCGTTGAGCACCGGCAGCGTGCCAGGCATGCCCAGGTCAACCAGGCTGGCCTGGGTGTTGGGTTCGGCACCAAAAGTGGTGGCACTGCCGGAGAAAATCTTCGACTGGGTTGCGAGCTGTGCGTGGATTTCCAGCCCGATGACGGTTTCCCATTGCATCTTCTATCTCCTCAGAATCCGCTCGGTGCTTGTTTGTGCCAATCAGTGACCTGCTGGTACTGGTGCGCCACGTTGAGCAGACGCGCCTCCTGGAAATAGGGCGCCAGTAGCTGCACACCGACCGGCAGGCCATCGATGAACCCCGCCGGCATCGAGAGCCCGGGGATGCCGGCCAGGTTGGCGGTGATGGTGTAGATGTCCTCCAGATAGGCCGAGACCGGGTCAGCGTTCTTCTCGCCGAGCTTCCAAGCCAGGTTGGGCGTGGTCGGGCCGAGAATTACGTCCACTTCGTCGAACGCACTGACGAAGTCGTTCTTGATCAGCCGGCGGATCTTCTGCGCTTTGAGGTAGTAGGCGTCGTAGTAGCCCGCGGACAGCGCATAGGTACCGACCATGATCCGCCGCTTGACCTCGTCACCGAAGCCTTCGGCGCGCGAACGCTTATAGAGATCGGTCAGGTCGGTCGGATCTTCGCAGCGATAGCCGAAACGCACGCCATCGAAGCGCGATAGGTTGGAGCTGGCTTCGGCTGGCGCGATCACATAATAGGAAGGGATGGCGTGCTGCATGTTCGGCAGGCTGATTTCTTTCACCGTTGCGCCGAGCTTCTTCAGCGCATCGACCGCAGCCATCACCGCATCGGCGATCTTCGCGTCCAGGCCGGCGCCGAAGTATTCCTTTGGCAGGCCGATGCGCAGGCCGGTCAGCGGCTTGTCGAGGGCGGCGAGGTAATCATCCAGCGGTTGATCGACGCTGGTGGAGTCCTTCGGATCGAAGCCGGCCATGGCGCCGAGCATCAGTGCACAATCTTCGGCTGTGCGGGCCAGCGGGCCGCCCTGATCGAGGCTCGAGGCATAGGCGATCATGCCCCAGCGTGAAACGCGTCCGTAGGTCGGTTTGAGGCCGGTGAGGTTGGTCAGTGCCGCGGGTTGGCGGATCGAGCCGCCGGTGTCGCTGCCGGTTGCGGCGGGCAACAGGCGCGCCGCCACTGCCGCGGCCGATCCGCCGGAAGAACCACCGGGCACTCGGGTCAGGTCCCAGGGATTCTTCACCGCGCCGTAGAAACTCGACTCGTTGGCCGAGCCCATGGCGAACTCGTCCATGTTCAGTTTGCCCAGCGAGACGGAGCCGGCTGCAGCGAGTCGCTCGACGACCGTGGCATCGTAGGGCGATTTGAAACTGTCGAGGATCTTCGAACCACAGCTGGTGCGTACGCCCTCGGTGCAGAACAGATCCTTGTGACCGATCGGTGCGCCCAGCAGCGAGCCGCTTTCACCATTGGCGCGGCGTGCATCGGCTGCTCGGGCCTGAGCCAGGGCTTGCTCTTCGGTCACGGTGATGAAGCTGTTCAGTTGCGGGTCGAGCGTCTGGATGCGCGTGAGCAGCGCACGGGTCAGCTCTTCGGCCGAGAAGCGCTTGTCGGCCAAAGCGCGAGCGATTTCGGCGAGGGTCAATTGATGCATGTCGGCGTCCTTCATTACTCGATCACCCGCGGAACCAGATACAGGCCGTCTTCCACGGCCGGGGCGATGGCCTGGTAGGCGTCGCGCTGATTGCGTTCGGTGACGGCGTCGGCGCGCAGGCGCTGATGCGTTTCCAGCGGATGAGCGAGCGGCTCGATGCCGGTGGTGTCGACCGCTTGCATGCGATCGACCAGGCCCAGGATGTTGTTCAGGGTCTCGGTGGTGCGGGGCAGGTCGGCTTCATTCAGGCCTAGACGGGCCAGATGAGCGATCTTTTCCACCTCGGAGCGTTCAAGCGCCATCGGGATTCTCCAGCGGGAAGCGAATCGGGTACGCCTTCCGTCGGCAAAGGCCGACGCAAGAGCAGCAGGGTGCGAGCCGCAGCAGTGGGCATTCGAGCCCGGAAAAGCCGTCAATCTTACATGTCTGCGGCGCTTGCCGGTAGCGCGGCTGCGGCTTGCCGCTCATCCGGCGGGTTTTTGCTGTTGGTTATATTTTGGGCAGTGGCTCACGTATGGCCAGACGCGCGTCTACGAGCGCCTTGCCCTAAGTTCGCACCATTGTTAGAGTTTGCGGCACTTTTTTCCCCACGCGTTTGCCCCAGGGCCCTTTCCCCATGTTCAAAAAACTGCGTGGCATGTTTTCCAGCGATTTGTCGATCGACCTGGGCACTGCCAATACCCTCATTTATGTGCGCGACCGTGGCATCGTCCTGAACGAGCCGTCAGTGGTTGCCATTCGCTCCCACGGCAACCAGAAAAGTGTTGTCGCGGTGGGCACCGACGCCAAACGCATGCTCGGCCGGACCCCTGGCAACATCAACGCCATCCGCCCGATGAAAGACGGCGTGATCGCCGATTTCAGCGTGTGCGAAAAGATGCTGCAGTACTTCATCAACAAGGTTCATGAAAACAGTTTCCTGCAGCCCAGCCCGCGTGTTCTGATCTGCGTGCCCTGCAAATCGACCCAGGTCGAGCGCCGCGCGATTCGGGAATCGGCACTCGGTGCTGGCGCACGTGAGGTGTTCCTGATCGAAGAGCCGATGGCCGCGGCCATCGGCGCTGGACTGCCGGTCGACGAAGCGCGCGGTTCAATGGTTGTCGATATCGGTGGCGGTACCACCGAGATCGCGCTGATTTCCCTCAACGGCGTGGTCTATGCCGAGTCCGTGCGTGTAGGCGGCGACCGCTTCGATGAATCCATCGTCACCTATGTACGCCGCAACTATGGCAGCCTGATCGGTGAATCCACCGCCGAACGGATCAAGCAGGAAATCGGCACCGCGTTCCCGAGCAGTGATGTGCGTGAAGTCGACGTTCGTGGCCGTAACCTAGCCGAAGGTGTGCCGCGCAGCTTCACGCTCAACTCCAACGAGGTCCTCGAAGCGCTGCAGGAGTCGCTGGCGACTATCGTCCAGGCGGTCAAGAGCGCGCTGGAGCAATCCCCCCCCGAACTGGCTTCGGATATCGCCGAGCGCGGCTTGGTACTGACCGGTGGCGGCGCATTGTTGCGTGATCTCGACAAGCTGTTGGCGCAGGAAACCGGCCTGCCAGTCATCGTGGCCGAAGAGCCGCTGACCTGTGTGGCACGTGGTGGCGGTCGAGCGCTGGAAATGATGGACCGTCATGCCATGGATCTGTTGTCCACGGAGTGATCTCCAAGCGATAAGCTCCAAGCACAAGCCGACAGCAAGCCCCAGGCCTGCTCTCGGCTTGTCGCGTTTAGTTTGAAGCCTGCAGCTGCGAGGACCCGCCCATCAAGCCACTATTCGCCAAAGGACCCTTGCTCGGAGTTCGCCTGCTGGTGCTCTCCGTGCTCTGTGTCGCGTTGATGGTAGTGGATGCTCGTTTCGAGACGCTGAAGCCCTTGCGCAGCCAGATGGGACTGGTACTGACGCCCTTTTACTGGCTGGCTGACCTGCCGGTGCGGACCTGGCAGCGGGCCACCGAGCAGATCAGCAGCAGCACCAGCCTGGTGGCCGAGAACGAGAAGCTCAAGGCGGAGGCGCTGTTGATGCAGCGGCGCCTGCAGAAGCTGGCGATGCTCACCGAGCAGAATGTGCGCCTACGCGAGCTGCTCAATTCCGCCGCCCTGGTCGACGACAAGGTGATCGTCAGCGAGCTGATCGGACTGGATCCCAACCCCTTCACTCATCGCATCTTGATCGACAAGGGCGAGCGCGACGGCGTGTTTCTCGGTCAGCCGGTACTCGACGCCAGCGGATTGATGGGGCAGGTCGTCGAGGTCATGCCCTACGCTGCCCGGGTGCTGCTGCTGACGGACGTGACCCATAGCATTCCGGTACAGGTCAATCGCAACGGTCTGCGCGCGATCGCGGTAGGCACCGGCAGCCCCGACTATCTCGAGCTGCGCCATGTCGCCGAGACAGCCGACATCAAAGAGGGCGATTTGCTGGTGAGCTCTGGGCTCGGACAGCGCTTTCCTAGCGGTTATCCGGTTGCGCAGGTCACCGAGGTGGTGCGCGGTTCCGGGCAGCCTTTCCTGATCGTCCGCGCCATCCCCACCGCCATGCTCAATCGTAGTCGCTACCTGTTGCTGGTCTTCAGTGATGCGCGGACGCCGGAAGAGCGCGCCACTGCGGCCGCGAAGGCTCAGGAATCGGCCGACCGCGAGGCGGCGCAGGCGACAACTGACCCCGCAGATACAGCTGCTCCAGACGCGGCACCACCGAGTAACGAGGAGCGGCCATGATCCATGGGCGGCTGAATAACGGTTGGGTCATCTGGTTATCGATGGTGCTGGCCCTGCTGCTCAGTGTCGCTCCCATGCCCGCCAGTCTTGGTTTGGCGCGCCCGCTCTGGCTCGGCATGTTCATCGCTTATTGGGCGATCACCTTGCCTCATCGCGGCGGCATGGCGGCGGCATTCTTCTTCGGGCTGATGCTTGATGTGCTGTCTGGCACCTTGCTCGGGCAGAACGGCCTGCCGCTGATTCTGATCACCTTTCTCGTATTGAGTCTGCAGCAGCGTCTGCGGATGTTTCCGCTGCTGCAGCAGAGTCTGGTGTTGCTGGTAATTCTTGGGCTCGGCCAGCTGGTGCAGTTGTGGCTCAACACGCTGACCGGTAATCGCCCACCGACGCTGTTGTTCCTCGTCCCCGTGCCGGTCAGTGCATTGCTATGGCCGTGGGTGTTCGTCGCCCTGCAGTGGGCGCGGCGGCGTTTCAACGTCTACTAAGCCGTTGCCGATTGCTGCTGGGTTGCTTCCGGGGCTCGCCTGGATATGCGAATCTGCTCCGCTCGTTGCACCCAAGGAGCTGGCATGTCCGAATTGTTTCTCGCCTCTGCGTCCCCGCGACGTCGTGAACTGCTGACGCAGATCGGCGTTCCGTTTTCCCTGATTTCGGTGTCCGTCGACGAAACGCCGGCAGCGACGGAATCACCTGACATCTACGTTCAGCGCTTGGCTCGCGAGAAAGCCCTGGCCGGTCTGTCACTGGTCGACCGTGACTCGGCGTGCGTGCTGGGCGCTGATACCACGGTGGTGCTGGATCAGCGCATCCTTGGCAAACCGGCTGGCAAGGCGGATGCGCTGGCGATGCTGCAGGCATTGTCCGATCGCCAGCATGAGGTGATGACCGCCGTCGCGTTGGCCAGCACGTCGGGCTGCGTGACGCGTCTGGTCACCAGCCGGGTGCGCTTTCGGCCGATCGGGGTCGACGAAGCCGAGGCCTACTGGGCCAGCGGCGAACCGCAGGACAAGGCCGGCAGCTACGCCATTCAGGGCTGGGGGGCGGTCTTCGTCAGCGAGCTGGAGGGTAGTTATTCGGCTGTGGTCGGCCTGCCGCTATGTGAGACGGCCCAGCTGCTCGACGCCTATGGGCTCCGGTACTGGTGTAAAAGCTTGGTATAGAGCCTGGGGCTTGGCGGCGTATGCCGTTAGAATCGAGCCAACTTGTCAGCTTCGGCTGCTATCAGGCCATTTGAGAAACGTAGGCGAGGCAGGAAAGACGAAGCAGAACAGCCGAAGGAGCGCTGTTCAGGTGCTCTAAATGGGCATTTGATTGGGCTGGTGATCCGGACTGTTTTGACGACGCACTGCCAACGCAGATAGTTTTTCAGCAGCCTGGCACACCCCACCGCCATCAGCCGAGAACAATAATGAGCGAAGAAATCCTGATGAACATCACCCCCATGGAGTCCCGGGTGGCGGTGGTGGAAAACGGCGTCCTGCAGGAGGTGCACGTCGAGCGTACCCAACGCCGCGGCATCGTCGGCAATATCTACAAGGGCAAGGTAGTGCGGGTGCTTCCCGGTATGCAGGCGGCCTTCGTCGACATCGGCCTGGAGCGCGCGGCTTTCATCCATGCTTCGGAGATCTCCAGCCGTGAAGGTAACGCCGTCGAACCCATCAGTGCGCTGGTTCATGACGGGCAGGCGTTGGTCGTGCAGGTTACCAAGGACCCGATCGGCACCAAGGGCGCCCGACTGACCACGCAGCTCTCGATACCTTCGCGTTATCTGGTGTACATGCCCAAGACCTGCCATGTTGGCATCTCCCTGCGCATCGAAGACGAGGCTGAGCGCGATCGTCTCAAACAGGTGGTCGCCGAATGCATCGAGGCTGAAGGCATCAAGGAAACCGGCGGCTTCATCCTGCGCACCGCCGCCGAAGGCGCCGGCAGCGATGAAATACTCATGGATATCCGCTATCTGCGTCGCCTGTGGGAACAGATCGACGGTCAGATGACGACCGCCGGCGCGCCCTCACTGATCTATGAAGACCTGTCGCTGGCCATGCGCACCCTGCGTGATCTGGTCAATCCGCGTATCGAGAAGATCCGCATCGACTCACGTGAAAATTTTCAGAAGGTCAGCCAGTTCGTCGGTGAGCTGATGCCCGAGCTGAGTGAGCACCTCGAACATTACCCTGGCGAGCGGCCGATCTTCGATCTCTACAGTGTCGAGGACGAAATCCAGAAAGCCCTCGAGCGCAAGGTCATGCTCAAGTCAGGCGGCTATCTGATCATCGATCCGGCCGAAGCGATGACCACCATCGATGTGAACACGGGGGCCTTCGTTGGCCACCGCACCCTTGAAGAAACCATTTTCAAGACCAATCTCGAGTCGGCTACCGCCATCGCCCGTCAGCTGCGGCTGCGCAATATCGGCGGCATCATCATCATCGATTTCATCGACATGGAGGACGAAGAGCACCGGCGTCAGGTTCTGCGCACCCTGGAAAAGCAGCTGGAGCGGGATCACGCCAAGACCAACATCATCGGCATTACCGAGCTGGGACTGGTGCAGATGACCCGCAAGCGCACGCGCGAGAGCCTCGAGCAAGTACTGTGCGAGCCCTGTCTGTGCTGCCAGGGACGCGGCAAGCTGAAAACCCCGGAAACCGTCTGCTACGAGATCTTTCGCGAAATTCTTCGCGAGGCTCGCGCCTATCAGCCCGAAGGCTATCGCGTGCTGGCGAACCAGAAAGTTATCGACCGGCTGCTCGACGAAGAGTCCGGCAGTGTCGCCGATCTCGAGAGTTTCATTGGGCGCTCGATCAAGTTCCAGGTGGAGACCATGTATTCCCAGGAACAGTACGACGTGGTGCTGCTCTGACTAGATGCAAACCTGGCCATCCGGGCTCGGGTGTGCGGAGCGTACCCAAATGAGTCGGCTGCTGGCCCTTGTTCTCGTCTTCCTGCGCCGCAGTCTCTGGCTGGGTGCGATCGGCCTGATGCTGCTGGCGCTCTATGTGAGCCTCGGTCGGCAACTGGTGCCGCTGGTCGCCGAGTATCGCCTCGAAGTCCAGAATAAGGCGCGCGAACTGTTGAACGTGCCGATCGAACTCGGCAACTTGGAAGGCCGCTGGGAGGGTTTCTCGCCGAGGTTGCTGGCCCACGATGTGATCCTCGGCGAAGGCGACATGGCGATGCGGCTGGACCAACTTGCGCTGGTACCGGATATCGCTGCCAGTCTTCTGTCTCGTCAGCTGAAATTGAGGACGGTGGAGTTCGTCGGTGCCCATCTGAGCCTGGTCCAGGGTGCCGATGGTAGATGGCGCGTAGGCGGTCTGCCCGAGCGCGACGATCAGGGGCCGATTGACCTGCCGAAGCTCTTGGGTGAGTTGCAGCGGATTCAATATCTGCGATTGCTGGATAGCCAGATCACGCTCGAGGCGCACACCGAAGCGCCAGTCACCCTGACCTATGCCAATCTCGAACTGCACACTGCCGGCAAGCATTTGCGCCTCGACGGGCGCGTGTTGCTGCCTGACGGACAACCGCTGAGCACGCATGCTCAGGTGCGGGTGCAGGCCGATGACTGGCGTGCCAGTGAGGCCGAGCTCTACCTCAGCCTGCCGCAGAGCGACTGGGCGGCCTGGTTGCCGGCGAGCCTGACTGGTAGCTGGGCCTTGGATCAGCTCCAGGTCGGCGGCGAGGTGTGGCTTGACTGGCGCGAGCATGAGTTGGCCCGCGCGGTGGCTCGACTGAACGTACCGATACTGCGTGTGGGTCGATCGCAGCGGGAGCCGGTTCGGATCGAAGATCTGGCGGTGAATGCTTATCTCGACCGAGGGGTCGAAGGCTACCGGCTGCAGCTCGATGGCCTGGCGTTCACGTTCGCAGGAAACCGTTGGCGGGACACGGCAGTGCTGGTCCAACAGAACATCGCTGAGGATCGCTGGCGTCTGCAGTCCGATCACACCGCCGTCGGACCGATAGCGGCACTGGTTCATGCCGTGGTGCCACTACCTGAACTGGCAAACGAATACCTGCTCGGGTTGGCTCCGAGTGGAACGCTGCGCAATCTTCAGCTCGACTACCGGCCGACGGCACCCCGCGACGAACGTCTGGCATTCACTGCCAACCTCGATGCGGTCAGCATGGCCGCGCACGATTGGGTGCCCGCCGTGCACAACGTCAGCGGTGCGGTACAGGGCAATCTCGCCGGCGGCGAGCTGCGCTTCGATAACCGGGATTTCAGTCTGCATCTGGCTCAGTTGTTCCCGCGGCCCTGGGACTATTATCGTGCTCGCGGTCGCTTGCGTTGGGCGCTCGACGATCAGGCCGTCACGCTTGCCTCACCCTATTTGCAGGTCGAGGGCGAGGAGGGGCAGATCGCCGGCGACTTTCTGATCCGTCTGATGCGCGATCCGGCGGCTGAGGACTATATGGATCTGCGCGTCGGTATTCGTGACGGCGATGCCCGCTTTACGGAGAAGTATCTGCCGACGCGCTCTCCGGCGCTGAGTCCGGCGTTAAGCGAGTGGCTGAACACGGCGATTCGCAGCGGCACTGTCGAACAGGGCTATTTCGAGTACCAGGGCTCGATAAACAAGAACGCCGACGATGCCGCACGCAGCTTGAGTCTGTATTTCAAGGTGAAGGATGCCGAGCTCGCATTCCAGCCCGGCTGGCCAATACTGCGCGAAGGTAGGGGTGAGGTGTTGATCGAGGACAGCGGCGTGCGGATCCGTCTTGCCGATGGGCGGATGCTCGACAGCCGGTTACATGACGCCACAGCTGAAATACCTCACGTTGCGGGCGATCAGACACTGCGCCTAGGCATCGAGGGACGTGTGGACGGCCGTCTGCGCGATGCACTGACGCTGATGCAGGTGGCGCCGATCGGCACGGGCGAGCTGTTCGCAGGTTGGCACGGCGAGGGGCCATTGAGCGGCACGCTCCAGCTGAACATCCCGCTGGCCAAGGGCGAGCAACCTCAGGTGATTGCCGACTTTTCCAGTACCGATGCCGCGCTGTTCATCAGGCAGGCGGACCTCCAGCTCGACGCATTGAGTGGCGAGTTTCGTTATGACAGCGAACGGGGCTTCAGCGCTAAGGCGTTTCGCGGCCGGACGCTGGGCAGTCCGATACAGGGCAAGGCCACCGCCACCGGGGCGCCGGGCGACCCGTCCACACGGATCGAAGCGTCGGGCACGGTAGCTCTGCAGCGACTTCTGGCGTGGCGCAAGATCGAACAGCCGCTGCCCCTCTCTGGAGAGCTGCCGTTCAGGCTGAGCCTGAACCTGAGTGGCGCCGACAACCAGCTACAAGTCGATTCGTCCCTGCTGGGTACCGCTCTGGCGCTACCGGTGCCGTTCGGCAAGCCGGCCGAACAGCGGCGCGACACCACGTTGCGTATGACCTTTGGTGGCGATCGACAGCGCTACACGCTGCGACATGGGACGCTGGCAGCACTGGCATTCGTCGTGCCAAACGGTGACTGGACCGAAGGTGGCGGCGAGCTGGTCTTGGGCGGTGGAGCGGCGAATCTGCGCACCGATCAGGGCCTCTATGTGCGAGGCGAGCTGTCGCAGCTCGAGCTGGGTGCATGGCAGGCGTTGTTGGAAACTTATGGCCAATCTTCGGCGGATCAGACCGGCGCCTCGATGCTGCGACAGGCCAACCTCGACATTGGTGCCTTTGATGGCTTTGGTACACATATCGACAACCTCGCCGTCGAGTTGCGGCGCCACTCCTCCGGATGGCTGCTTGGGCTGGACAGCGAGACGGTGGCCGGAACCGTCCGCTTGTCAGATACCGACGGCGAGCCCATCGCACTGGAGCTGTCGCGCGTGCGACTTCCTGCTGCCGAGCCGAGCAACCCCCAGGTGCCGCCTGGCGATGCGCTGGCAGCCGTCGATCCGAAGCGCTTGCCCGCGATGGATATCAGCGTGGCCCAGGTGCTGCGGGGCGAAGAGTTGATGGGGTCTGGATCATTGAAGATGCGGCCGAGCTCGGATGGCGTGATGTTCTCGAATCTCGCCCTGGATCTGAAAGGTCTGAAATTGGGCGGCGCCGGCGGTTGGAATGCCACACGGACCTGGTACAAGGGCCGGCTAGAAGGCGAAAACGTGGCCGATGTATTGCTGGCCTGGGGGTTCGCGCCTTCGACCACCAGCAGGGATTTTCGTCTGGATGTGGACGGCAGCTGGCCCGGCTCGCCGGCATACTTCGCCCTGAACCGGTTGTCCGGCAGGCTCGACGCTCGGCTGCGCAAGGGCCAGCTGCGCGAGGTGGATGGTGGCGCGCAGGCGCTGCGGGTTTTCGGTCTGCTCAACTTCGACTCGATCGGCCGGCGTCTGCGGCTGGATTTCTCGGATCTGTTCAGCAAAGGTCTGAGCTACGATCGTATTCAGACCGAGCTGGTTGCGACCCATGGGGTTTACGTGACATCGCAGCCGCTCACGGTGGCCGGGCCGTCCAGCAATCTGGAGTTGAATGGCCAATTGGATCTGGTCAGGGATCAGATCGATGCCAAGTTGCTGGTGACGCTTCCTGTCAGCAACAACCTGCCATTGGCAGCGCTGATCGTCGGTGCTCCGGCCATCGGTGGTGCTCTGTTCGTCGTCGACAAGCTGCTGGGCGATAAGGTCGCCCGCTTCGCCACCGTTCAATACAACGTCGAGGGGCCATGGCAGGCGCCCAGGATCACCTTCGACAAACCCTTCGAGAAGCCCAACTGAGTGCCATTTGCAGCGAGCGGCTGAGCGCCGCAGGGGGTAGTCAAGCATGAGCCTCGCCGTCATTCAGATGGTCAGTCAGGCCGACATTCAGGCCAATCTCGCCAATGCCAGGCGGCTGTTGGAACAGGCCGCCGAGGGCGGTGCGCGGCTCGCGGTCCTGCCGGAAAACTTCGCCGCCATGGGGCGGACCGACCTGCCGGCGGTGGGCCGAGCCGAAGCCGAGGGCACCGGACCGATCCTGCCATGGTTGAAACAGACGGCCCGCGACCTCAGGTTATGGATAGTCGCCGGCACGCTGCCGTTGCCGCCGGATGATCAGCCGCAGGCGAAGGTCAGAGCCTGTTCGTTGCTGGTCGATGACCAAGGCGAGCGGATTGCGCGGTACGACAAACTGCATTTGTTCGACGCCCAGATCAGTGACGCGCGTGGCCGTTATCGGGAGTCGGACGACTACGCGGCGGGCGAGCGGATGGTGGTCGTCGATACGCCGGTGGGACGACTGGGCATGACGGTCTGCTATGACCTGCGTTTCGCCGAGCTGTATGCGGCCCTGCGGTTGGCCGGCGCCGAGTTGATCAGCGTCCCGTCGGCTTTTACCACCGTCACCGGCCAGGCGCATTGGGAGATGTTGATACGCACGCGGGCCATCGAGACGCAATGCTATATGCTGGCCGCAGCACAGGGGGGCGAACACCCTGGCGGACGGTTGACCCATGGTCATTCGTCTATCGTGGATTACTGGGGGCGTGTGTTGGGCGAGCAACCGACGGGCGAAGCGGCACTGGTAGCCGACCGAGATGCGGCCGATCAGGCTGCGACGCGTCAGCGCATGCCCGTGCTGGACCATCGCCGATTCACTGCGCCCCGCATTGTCTCGGGCACCTTGGAGTAGATATGAGTGAACTGTTGTTACCTGTCACCGAGCGCCTGCTGACACCGGGTGGGTTGGAACTCGATGACCTGCCGGGTTTGCTCGGCGAGTTGGCCGGCCCCGGCATCGATGCCGCGGATCTGTATTTCCAGGACCAGGTGACCGAGTCCTGGGTGCTGGAAGACGGCATCGTCAAGGAAGGCGGCTTCCACCTGGAGCAAGGTGTGGGCGTGCGCGCGCTGTCCGGTGAAAAGACCGGTTTCGCCTACAGCAACGCGATCACCGCTGATGCGCTGCGCCAGGCCGCCGAGGCCGCGCGCTCGATTGCCCGCGGCGGCCAGCAAGGCCGTGTGCAGGTGCTGTCGAAGGCCGACTTCGCGCCGCTGTATGGCCGAGACAACCCGCTGGACGGGCTCGGTCGAGCAGAGAAAGTCGAGCTGCTCAAGCGGATCGACGTCGCGACGCGGGCCCTGGATCCGCGTATCAAGCAGGTCACGGTCAGCCTGGCGGGCGTATGGGAGCACATTCTGGTGGCCGGCCTTGACGGCGGCATGGCAGCGGATATTCGCCCGCTGGTGCGCTTCAACGTCAGCGTCATCGTCGAGCAGAACGGCCGTCGTGAGCGTGGCGGCCAGGGTGGCGGCGGGCGTACCGGATACGATTACTTCCTCAGCGAAGACCGGGCTATGGGCTATGCGCGCGAGGCGCTGCGACAGGCGCTGGTCAACCTTGAGGCCGTGGCGGCACCGGCCGGCACGCTGCCGGTGGTGCTCGGGCCAGGCTGGTCCGGGGTATTGCTGCATGAGGCGGTAGGTCATGGCCTGGAAGGTGACTTCAATCGCAAGGGCAGTTCGGCCTACAGCGGTCGGATCGGTCAGCAGGTGGCGTCCAAACTGTGCACCATCGTTGACGACGGCACGCTGGCCAACCGCCGCGGGTCGCTCAGCGTAGACGACGAGGGCACGCCTACTCAGTGCACCACGCTGATCGAGAACGGCATACTCAAGGGTTACATTCAGGACAAGCTCAACGCGCGCTTGATGGGCGTCGCACCTACCGGCAACGGCCGACGCGAGTCCTATGCTCACCTGCCGATGCCGCGGATGACCAACACCTACATGCTGGCCGGCGAGAGCGATCCGGAGGAAATCATTCGCTCGGTGAAAAAGGGCATCTACTGCGCGAGCCTCGGCGGCGGGCAGGTGGACATCACCAGCGGCAAGTTCGTGTTCTCGACCAGCGAGGCTTACTTGATCGAGGATGGCAAGATTACCGCGCCGGTGAAGGGCGCCACCTTGATCGGCAATGGACCGGAGGTAATGAACAAGGTCTCGATGGTCGGTACCGACCTGGCGCTGGATAGCGGCGTTGGCACTTGTGGCAAAGACGGCCAGTCGGTACCGGTCGGTGTGGGTCAGCCGACCCTGAAGATCGATGGCATCACGGTTGGTGGCACAGGGGCTTGACGCAGCGTCGGGTCATAACGATGTGCCAGTACCTAGCGCAAGCCGCGCAGGGTCTCGTCCAGCCCGCGGATGTACTTGAAGATCTTGCGGCTGGCTGCAGGCGGCTTGTTTCGTGCCGCTTCGTGCTGAGCGTGGCGGATCAGGCCACGTAGATGCTGGCGGTCGGTCTCGGGATACTCGGTAATGAAGGCTTCGAGGGTTTCGTCGTTACCGGCAATGAGGCGGTCACGCCAGCGTTCCAGCGCATGGAAGCGTTCGTTGTATTGCCGAGTGGAGGCGTCGAGCTGGTCAACCAGGGCCAGGATGGCGTCGACATCCTGATCACGCATCAGTTTGCCGATGTACTGCAGGTGGCGTTTGCGTGCGATGTGCGCGGTGTGCTTCGGCGCATCGCCCAGGGCCTTGCGCAGGGCATCGGTGAGCGGTAGGCGGTCCAGGACGTCGGGCTTGAGGGTCGTGAGGCGTTCACCCAGCTCCTGCAGGGCATGCAGTTCACGCTTGACCTGGGTTTTGCTTTTTTCCTCGAAACCGTCGAGATCGGAAATATCAGACATGGGGCTGGTCCAGTAGGGAATGCCGCCATGATAACAGCAGCCTTGCCGTGGAGCTCAGCCGAGCGCGGTTGGTTGCGATTGGATCGAATCAGTTGTTGGAGTGTTTATGAGCGAGATTGATGGGATCGGCCCGCATGCGTTGCCCGGATTGCGTGAAAAGGTCGCGCGGATCATAGAGGAGGCCAGCCGGCAGGGTGCCAGCGCCTGCGAGGTGTCCGTCTCGATGGAGCAGGGCCTGTCGACCACGGTTCGTCAGCGAGAAGTGGAGACGGTCGAGTTCAATCGGGATCAGGGTTTCGGCATCACGCTGTACGTTGGTCAGCGCAAAGGCTCGGCAAGTACCACCGGTAGCGGCGATGAAGCGATTCGCGAAACCGTGGCAGCCGCGCTGGCGATCGCCAAGCATGCCTCGGAAGACGAGTTCGCCGGGCTTGCCGATCCGACGCTGATGGCCAAGGACGTGCCTGATCTCGATCTCTATCATCCGTGGGACATTTCCCCGGACCAGGCCGTCGAACTGGCGCTTAGCTGCGAGGCAGCTGCGTTCGACACCGACAAACGCATTCTAAATGCTGACGGCACCAGCCTTAGCACCCATCTGGGCTGCCGCGGCTATGGCAACAGCAACGGTTTTATCGGTACCTACTGCAGCACTCGTCACAGCCTCAGCAGTGTGATGATCGCCGAAGCCGATGGGCAGATGCAGCGTGACTACCACTACGACGTCAGTCGTGTCGCGGGTGACCTGGCGTCCGCCGAGTCGATTGGCCGGCGTGCCGCCGAACGCGCCGTCCGCCGTTTGGGCGCTCGTCCCGTACCGACCTGTGACGTCCCGGTGCTGTTCTCCTCGGAACTGGCGACGGGGCTGTTCGGGCACTTCCTCGCCGCGATTTCGGGTGGCAACCTCTATCGCAAGTCCTCCTATCTGGAAGATGCGTTGGGGCAGACGCTGTTTCCCGAGTGGTTGAGTCTCGACGAGCGCCCGCATTTGCTCCGTGGTCTGGCCAGTTCGTCCTATGACGGTGATGGTCTGGCGACCTATGCCAAGCCATTCGTCGAGAAGGGCAGGCTGCTTTCCTATGTGTTGGGAACCTACTCCGGACGCAAGTTGGGCATGCCCAGCACCGCCAACGCGGGCGGTGTACACAACCTTTTCGTTACCCATGGCGATGAAGATCAGACCGCACTGATCCGTCGTATGGGGCGTGGTTTGCTGGTCACCGAACTGATGGGGCAGGGCTTGAATCTGGTGACCGGCGACTACTCACGCGGCGCCGGAGGTTTTTGGGTGGAGAACGGCGAGATCCAGTTTCCGGTCCAGGAAGTCACCATCGCCGGCAACCTGCGCGATATGTTCCGTCAGATCGTCGCGGTGGGCTGTGACGTCGAGACGCGCAGTAGCATTCACACCGGCTCGGTGCTGATCGAGCGGATGAAAGTCGCGGGCAGCTAGCTAGAACGGCAACGCGTTTCTTGACGTGGCTTTATTCGCCTTCTTCGAAATAGTTTTCGATCAGCGCGATCAACGCCTCGAGTGCCTCCTGCTCCCGCTCACCTTCGGCGTGCAGGTGCAGGATGGTGCCTTTGCTGGCGGCGAGCATCATCACGGCCATGATGCTCTTGCCGTCGATGAGGCTGGCCGGACAGCGTCCGACTCGGATGTCACAGGGGAACTGGTTGGCAACACCGACGAACTTGGCCGCCGCGCGGGCGTGCAGCCCCAGCTTGTTGATGATGGTGATCTCGCACGAGGGCATGTGTATTCCTAAGCCAGATCGCGGTGGCGGACCTGGACGTTCTTCAGGGGTTCGCGTAGCGCCTGACCGAGCCGCTCAGCGAGATAGACCGAGCGGTGATGCCCACCGGTGCAACCGATGGCGACCGTGACATAGGCGCGGTTGCTGGCGGCGAAACGCGGAAGCCATTTACTCAGGTAGGCCAGAATGTCCTGGAACATCTCTTCGACGTCCGCTTGTGTCGCGAGGTAATCGACAACGGGCTGATCCAGTCCGGAAAATTCACGCAGGTCGGCTTTCCAGTAAGGATTGGGCAGGCAGCGCACGTCGAACACCAGGTCGGCGTCCACTGGCATGCCTCGTTTGAAACCAAAAGACTCGAAGAGAAACGCCGTGCCCGGCTCAGGTTTGTTCAGCAGGCGCAGTTTCAGCGTGTCACGTAGCTGATAGAGGTTGAGGTGCGTTGTGTCGATCTTCAGATCGGCGTGGTCGATGATGGGCGCCAGTAGCAGCTCTTCGTCAAGAATGGCTTCGGCCAGGGAGCGATTCTGATTGGTCAGTGGATGTCGCCGTCGCGTTTCCGAGAAGCGCTTGAGTAGCGTCTCGTCCGCCGCATCGAGATACAGCACGTCGCACTGGATATAGCGGGCGCGGACATCTTCGAGTAGTTCCGGAAAGCGCTTCAGCTGGCTCGGCAGATTACGCGCGTCGATAGATACCGCGACCTGCGGCTGCAGCAGCTCCGTATGCAGCAATGCACGTTCCGCCAACTCCGGCAGCAGGCCCGCGGGAAGGTTGTCGATGCAGTAGAAGCCGTTATCCTCGAGCACGTCGAGCGCCGTGCTTTTGCCCGACCCGGACCGACCACTGACGATGATCAGGCGCATCGCAGCAAGAGGTCCGGCAGAGCGGCGGCTCGAACGCCTTGCAGTACGTAGCGCAGGCGGGTTGGGTGTGGGCAGATAGAAGGCACGTCTCTTTCCTCACTCAGCGTAGGCAATGCCGTTGCGCTAGCGACCGCTCTGAATATCGACGATAGCCTGATACAGATGCTGTCCCGTTGGGGCCTGGCGTAAACGTTCACGAACGTCCTCGCGGTCCAGCATGCTGGCGATCTGACGAAGCAGTTCGAGGTGTTCGTCGGTCGCCGCTTCCGGCACCAACAGCACGAATAGCAGATCGACCGGCGCGCCGTCGATGGCATCGAAGTCCACTGGCGCATCGAGCCGCAGCACCGCGCTGAGCGGTGATGTACAGCCGGGCATGCGGCAATGGGGGATGGCAATTCCGTTGCCGAAGCCGGTGGAGCCAAGTTTTTCGCGGGCGATGAAGCTCTCGAAGATGGCTTGGGAGTCCAGGTCTGGAAGGTCTTGGCCGAGCACCTTGGCGATCTGTTCCAGGACGCGTTTCTTGCTGCCGCCCGGTACGTTCACCAAGGAACGACCGGGGGTCAGAATGTTTTCGATTCGGATCATGATGGGTCAGCGAGCTAGGACGCCCTGGTTATGGTCGAGCTGTTTTTCTTTGTGCTTGATAAGCTGCCGGTCGAGCTTGTCGGCAAGCAGGTCTATGGCGGCGTACATATCTGCGTGTTCGGCGTTGGCGACGACTTCGCGCCCGGCTACGTGCAGCGTGGCTTCGGCCTTTTGCTTGAGCTTTTCGACCTGGAGAATCACCTGGACGGCAATGATGCGGTCGAAGTGCCGTTCCAGTCTGTCGAATTTTTCCTCGACGTAGTCACGCAGGGCTTCTGTGATTTCCAGGTGAAGGCCAGTGATGTTGACTTGCATACTGCATCTCCTTTTTGCCACGTGCGAATTGGCGAGCTGAGCACCCGCCACCGGAAGAAATCGACCAGGTCGCCTGGCATTACATCAACCGCTTACGCTCGCTGGACGGCGCAATACCGAGTGATTCGCGGTACTTGGCGACGGTGCGGCGTGCAACTTGAATACCCTGTGCCTCCAGTAAACCAGCGATCTTGCTGTCGCTCAATGGCTTTTTCGGGTTTTCCGCGGCGACCAGCTTCTTGAGGATCGCGCGTATGGCGGTAGAAGAGCACTCGCCACCTTCGGCCGTACTGACGTGGCTGGAGAAGAAATATTTCAGCTCGTAGATGCCGCGAGGCGTGTGCATATATTTCTGGGTCGTGACCCGCGAGATCGTCGACTCATGCATGCCTACCGCCTCGGCGATGTCATGCAATACCAGCGGCTTCATGGCTTCATCGCCATGCTCGAAGAAGCCACGCTGATGCTCGACGATCTGCGTGGCGACCTTCATCAGCGTCTCGTTGCGACTGAGGAGGCTCTTGATGAACCAGCGCGCTTCCTGCAGCTGGTTGCGCATGAAAGTGTTGTCGGCGCTGGAGTCGGCACGCTTGACGAAGCCGGCATACTGCGGATTTACCCGCAGGCGCGGCATCGCCTCTTGGTTCAGTTCGACCAGCCAGCGGCCATTGTGCTTGCGCACGATCACGTCGGGCACGACATACTCGGGTTCGCCTGCTTCGATCTGCGAGCCGGGCCGTGGATTGAGTGTTTGAATGAGGTCGATGACCTGACGCAGTTCGTCTTCCTTGAGCTTCATTCGGCGCATCAGCAGGCTGTAGTCGCGTCCACCGAGGGTGTCCAGATGGTCACTCACCAGCCGCATCGCCTCGCCCAGCCAAGGGGTCCGCTCGGGGAGCTGGCGCAGTTGCAGCAGCAGGCATTCGCGCAAATCACGCGCACCGATCCCGGCAGGTTCGAATTGCTGGATGCGGCGTAGTACCACTTCGATTTCGTCGAGCTCGATTTCGAGTTCAGGATCGAAAGACTCAAGGACTTCCTCGAGGGTTTCGTCGAGATAGCCCTGGGGGTTGATGCAGTCGATCAGGGTGGCTGCAATGAGGCGATCGGTGTCGCTCATCGGGGCGAGATTGAGTTGCCAAAGCAGATGGCTTTGCAGGCTCTCTCCGGAGGAGGTGCGGGTGGTGAAATCCCATTCGTCGTCATCACTGCTGGGAAGGCTGCTGGCGCTGGTCTGATAGATATCTTCCCAGGCGGTGTCTACCGGAAGCTCTTCAGGGATGCGATCGCCCCAGTCGCCTTCCTCGAGGTTCTCCACCGTGTTGATGGGCTCTTCGTAATGGTTATCCGGCTCGCTCTGTTCGCTCGAAGTGCTTTCCGGCTTCTTTTCGATGGACTCGGCCATCGGATCGGAGTTGTCGAAGTCGTCTCCGTCCTCTTCACGCTCGAGCATGGGATTCGAGTCCAGTGCTTCCTGAATCTCCTGCTGGAGATCGAGCGTGGACAATTGGAGCAGTCGTATGGCTTGTTGCAGCTGCGGTGTCATCGTCAGCTGCTGGCCCATCTTCAGGACTAGCGATGGTTTCATGGCAGAGGACTTCGAACCTTGTTTGCCGGCGCAACCGCGCCTGTTCCGATTTCGCTGACGCCGCGGGCGCCAATGTAAGCAAATTATATGCCTGCTAACGAAGCCTTTGCCTAGCCCTAGATGTTCGCCTCGATGGAAAAATTGGCATCAGAGTCGGAATTCGTGTCCGAGGTAGACTTCCTTGACCAACTGATTGGCCAGGATCGTTTCCGCGTTGCCCTCGGCAATCAGTTGGCCGTCGTTGACAATGTAGGCGGTTTCGCAGATATCCAACGTCTCGCGCACGTTGTGGTCGGTGATGAGCACGCCGATGCCCTTCGCTTTGAGATGGTGGATGATCTGCTTGATGTCCCCGACCGAAATCGGATCGACGCCGGCGAAAGGTTCGTCCAGGAGGATGAATTTGGGTGCGGTAGCCAATGCTCGAGCGATCTCGACGCGGCGCCGCTCACCGCCGGACAGGCTCATACCCAGGCTGTCGCGGATGTGGTGGATGTGGAATTCCTGCAGCAACCCTTCCAGAGCCTGTTGGCGACCGCTGCGATCCAGATCCTTGCGGGTTTCCAGGATCGCCATGATGTTGTCGGTCACCGACAGCTTGCGAAAGATCGAGGCTTCCTGCGGCAGATAGCCGATGCCGGCCCGGGCACGGCCATGCATAGGCAGGTAGGTCACATCCTGGTCGTCGATCAGCACTCGTCCCTGGTCGGCCTTGACAAGGCCAACGATCATGTAGAAACAGGTGGTCTTGCCGGCGCCGTTCGGTCCGAGCAGGCCGACGATCTGCCCGCTTTCGATGGACAGGCTTACATCGCGCACGACCTGTCGGCTTTTGTAGCTTTTCGCCAGATGCTGGGCCTTGAGAATCGCCATTACTCGGTCTGCTCCGCGGCCTGTTGGTCCTTCTTGCGCGGCTGAATGACCATGTCCACGCGAGGGCGCGGCGTAGTGACGTCGGTATCGGTGGCGCGGCCGGCATTGACGATCTGCCGCTGTGTGTCATAGACGATTTTCTCGCCTTCGAAGGTATTGCCTTCCTGCACGACTTTCGCCTGGTCGATCAGCACGATGCGTTCGTTGGCGGCGAAATACTGGATGGTCAGGCCATACGCCTTGACGATTTCCTTGTCCGCTGCCGGCTTCTGCTCGTAGTACGCGGGCTTGCCGATGGAGGTGAAGACCTCGACATCACCGTTCTTGTTCTGAGTGATGGTTACCGTATTGCCAGTGATCTTCATGGTGCCTTGGGTGATGACCACGTCGCCGCGATACACGGCAACGCCCTGTCGATCGTCCAGTTCCGCTGTATCGGCCTGCACGCGGATCGGCTGATTGCGGTCCTCGGGGAGCGCATGGGCGTTCGCGCCGAGCAGGAAAATGCTCACACCGAGCAGGAAAGGAAGGGTCTTAACGCAGCTCATGCTGGCCTCTTACATTGGATAGCAGGAGCATCCTGCCTTCGTTCAGGTACGCTTTCATACCCGTCGCGGTCGTTACGCCGTTTGCGGCGACGATTCTAACGGGTTGGCGGGTCTCGGCGTAATCCTTCTCGGGAAACACCGTCATTCGACTGGAAGTGATAATCGTAGGGCGTCCCTTGGCGTCGTTCCGCTCGACCCTGACGTTGTCGATCAACTCGACTTCCTCGCCCTGTGGGCCGACTTCACCGCGCTCACTGGTCACATGCCATGGCAGATCGGAGCCCCTGTAGGAATGAAGGTCGGGGCGAGTCAGCAGGCTGACGTCACTGGCCTTGATGTGCTCCACCTTCTCGGCGGACAGCTCGTAATTGCGCTTGCCGTCTGGCTGATACTGAATGGTCCGAGAGTTGACGACATAGAAATCGATCGGCGTTTCGCCGCCCTGGCTCACGGGAGCTTCCTGCATGAAGCTCTCGGGGCGGATGTTCCAGTAGCCGACTGCGATCAGCAGCAGGGCGATCAGCAACAGGATGACAGGAAGACGGATTCTGCTCAGCATTGAAACCTCTAGAGGTAGGCGGCCTGGGCTGCATCGAGACTGCCCTGGGCGCGCATGATCAGTTCGCAGAACTCTCGTGCCGCGCCCTCGCCACCGCGGGCGGCGGTGACCCCGTGCGCGTGCTGGCGGACGAAGGCATCGGCACTGGCTACCGCCATGCCCAGGCCGACACGGCGGATTACCGGCAGATCGGGCAGATCGTCGCCCAGGTAGGCGACCTCAGCGTAGTCGAGTCCGAGCTCGGTGAGTAACTCATCGAGGACCACCAGTTTGTCTTCGCGGCCCTGATACAGGTGCTGGATACCGAGGTTCTGCGCTCGGCGCTCGACGACCGGTGTCTTGCGGCCGCTGATGATAGCGGTACGCACACCCGAATTGATCAGCATCTTGATCCCGTGACCATCAAGGGTGTTGAACGTCTTGAATTCGCTACCGTCGACTAAAAAGTACAACTTGCCGTCCGTGAGCACGCCATCGACGTCGAAAATGGCCAGGCGAATATCGCGGGCGCGTCGCAGTAGATCGTTCACTTACATCACTCCCGCACGCAGCAGATCGTGCATGTTCAGCGCGCCGATCGGTCGGTCGCTCTCATCGACCACTACCAGCGCGTTGATCTTGTTGTCTTCCATGATCTTCAGTGCTTCGGCGGCCAGCATGTCGGCATGGGCGGTCTTGCCGTGAATCGTCATGACCTGGTCGATACTGGCCTGACGCACATCGATACCTTTGTCCAGTGTGCGGCGCAGATCGCCGTCGGTGAAGATTCCGGCCAGGCGGCCGTCTGCTTCCAGCACCGCTGTCATGCCCAGTCCTTTCTGGGTCATTTCCAGCAGTGCATCGCGCAGCGTTGTGCCGCGGTTGACCAGCGGCAGGCGATCACCGGAATGCATGACATGTTCGACTTTCAATAGCAGACGCCTGCCCAGTGCACCGCCCGGATGCGAAAAGGCGAAATCCTCCGCGGTGAAGCCGCGGGCTTCGAGTAGGGCAATCGCCAGCGCGTCTCCAAGTACCAGACTGACCGTGGTCGACGAAGTGGGCGCAAGGTTCAGTGGGCATGCCTCGATGGCAACGCTCGCGTCGAGGTTGACTGATGCCGCCTTGGCCAGCACCGACTCGGGGTTGCCGGTCATGCTGATCAGGGTGATGCCGAGGCGCTTGATCAATGGCAGCAGCGTCACGATTTCGCTGGTGGTGCCCGAGTTGGAAAGCGCCAGCACGACATCATCACGGGTGATCATGCCCATGTCGCCATGACTGGCTTCGGCCGGATGAACGAAGAATGCGGCGGTGCCGGTGCTGGCGAGCGTGGCGGCAATCTTGTTGCCGATATGTCCCGACTTGCCCATGCCGACCACGACGACGCGGCCTTTACACTGGAGAATGAGCTCGCATGCCTTGACGAACTGCGCATCAACCCGTGTCGTGAGTTGCTCGACGGCCTCTAGTTCCATGCGGATGGTGCGCTGTGCCGTCTCGATCAGCTGGCTGCTCTGACTCATGTTCACGTCGTCGCCTGAAAATGGAAACGCGGGATTATAACGGTAAAACCCAGCGCCGCTCACCGAAAAGCTTTCGAGCCGATCGTGGTCGTTGGAGCTGAACCGAAGCTGAACGAATGTGCGCTCGTTCATGCGCCGATACAGGCCTTTGCTTGGGACGTCCCGAGGGCGGTGCTATAGTTCGCGCCGCCAAAACGGCTCTGCGAAGTATCTCCCCAAGATCGGAGGGCGTCTGATTCGCAGGCTGTATCCAAGGAGATCCGATGAGCGCCGCCAACGCTAACGCCGTCGAGCTGAAGGGTGTGACCTTCATGCGCGGGGAGCGGAGCATATTCAACAACGTCGATATCGCCATACCGCGAGGCAAGGTGACGGCCATCATGGGCCCGTCCGGCTGTGGCAAGACCACGCTGTTGCGGCTGATCGCCGCCCAGCTCAGGCCCGCGCGCGGAGAGGTGTGGGTGGCCGGCACCAACCTGCCGACCCTGTCGCGCCGGGAATTGTTCGACATGCGCAAGCAGATGGGCGTGCTGTTCCAGAGCGGCGCCCTGTTCACGGACCTCGACGTGTTCGAGAACGTGGCCTTCCCGCTGCGCGTGCATACCAAGCTGCCGGAAGAGATGATCCGCGACATCGTACTGATGAAGCTTCAGGCAGTGGGGCTGCGCGGCGCGGTCGAGTTGATGCCCGACGAACTGTCCGGAGGCATGAAGCGTCGTGTGGCGCTGGCGCGCGCGATCGCACTGGACCCCCAGATCCTGATGTATGACGAACCTTTTGCCGGTCAGGACCCGATTGCCATGGGAGTTCTGGTGCAGTTGATTAGAATGCTGAACGACGCCCTGGGCATTACCAGTATCGTGGTTTCCCATGATCTGGCTGAAACCGCGAGCATCGCCGATTACATCTATGTGGTGGGTGACGGTCAGGTGCTGGGGCAGGGAACGCCCGCCGAGCTGCGCGAATCGACCAGCCCGCGAATTCAACAGTTCATGAAAGGGGCTGCGGACGGGCCGGTGCCTTTCCATTTTCCGGCACCGGCCTATGCCGAGGATCTGCTGCGAGGCTCCGATGCGTAAGCGTTCATTGATCGAGCGAATCCGGATGTTTGGTGAGGGCGGGCTGAACGTGGTCGCGGCGCAGGGGCGGGCGACTTTGTTCCTGTTCCATGCGTTGTTCGGGCCCAGTGGGTTGAGCAATCGCTTCTCGTTGCTGGTTCGGCAGCTTTACTCGGTCGGCGTACTCTCGCTGGCCATCGTGGTGGTGTCCGGTATCTTCATCGGCATGGTGTTGGCGCTGCAGGGCTACAGCATTCTCAGCAGCTACGGCTCCGAGCAGGCGGTGGGGCAGATGGTGGCGCTGACGTTGCTGCGTGAACTGGGACCGGTGGTCACCGCCTTGCTGTTTGCCGGGCGCGCCGGGTCTGCGCTGGCTGCGGAAATCGGCAACATGAAGTCCACCGAGCAGTTGTCCAGCCTTGAAATGATCGGCGTCGATCCGCTGAAATACATCATCGCGCCGCGGTTATGGGCCGGCTTCATCTCTCTGCCGTTGCTGACTGTGATTTTCAACGTGGTCGGCATCTGGGGCGGGGCGATGGTGGCCGTGGACTGGCTCGGCGTTTATGAAGGCTCGTTCTGGGCCAACATGCAAAACAGCGTCACCTTTACCTCTGACGTGCTCAACGGCGTTATCAAGAGCATGGTGTTCGCCGTGGTGGTCACCTGGATCGCGGTGTTTCAGGGCTATGACTGCGAACCGACCTCCGAGGGCATCAGCCGCGCCACCACTCGAACCGTGGTTTACGCCTCGCTGGCAGTACTCGGCCTCGACTTTATTCTGACCGCCTTGATGTTTGGAGATTTTTGATGCGTATCCGCACCCTGGAAATCGGTGTTGGCCTGTTCCTCCTGGCGGGCGTTCTGGCGCTCCTGTTGCTTTCACTGCGGGTCAGTGGGCTGAACGTCGACAGTACAGACACCTACAAGCTGTACGCTTATTTCGACAATATTGCCGGTCTCAGTGTCCGATCCAAGGTCACCATGGCTGGTGTGACCATTGGCAAGGTGACCGCGATTGATTTGGACCGTGAAAGCTATACCGGCCGTGTCACGCTGGATATCCAGAAGGACATCGACATTCTTCCGGTCGACTCTACGGCGTCGATTCTGACCGCCGGCTTGCTGGGCGAGAAATATATCGGTATCAGCGTCGGTGGCGAAGAGGAAACTTTGGCGGACGGCGATACGATTCGTGATACCCAGTCGTCCTTGGTTCTGGAAGAGCTGATCGGCAAGTTTTTGCTTAATTCGGTCAATAGAGAGTGAGGAGTATCCACATGATGAATGCCCTGCGTCGCGGCTTGCTAGTGTTATTGGCCACCCTGCCCATGTTGGCTCTGGCGGCCCCTAGCGCTCACGAAGTGATCCAGAAAACCACCGATGAGCTGCTCGCCGATCTCAAGGCCAACAAGGATCAATACCGTCAGGACCCGAATGCGTTCTACGAGTCGCTCAACGACATTCTCGGTCCGGTGGTCGATGCGGAAGGGATTTCCCGCAGCATCATGACGGTGAAGTACTCGCGTAACGCCAGTCCGGAGCAGATGACTCGTTTCCAGGAAAACTTCAAGCGCAGCCTGATGCAGTTCTATGGTAACGCCTTGCTGGAATACAACAATCAGCAGATCCGCGTGTTGCCGTCCAGTGGCAAGCAGGATGCCGAACGCACCAGCGTTGGTATGGAAGTGACCGGCCGCCAGGGCGAGATCTATCCGGTGTCCTACACCATGGTCAATCAGGGCGGTGAATGGCGTGTCCGCAACGTGATCATCAACGGGATCAATATCGGCAAGCTGTTCCGTGACCAATTCGCCGATGCGATGCAGAAGAACGGCGGAAATTTGGACAAGACCATCGATGGCTGGGCTGAAGTGGTTGCACGAGCCAAGGATACCGAGGCCGGCCAGCAGGCGGCGGGCGATGAGTGAGGCATTGGTCGAAGGTGGCGCCGATGGTGAGCTACGGCTTTCCGGCGTGCTCGACTACCAGACCGGGCCGGTCCTGCGGCGCGCCGGTCAGGGCTTGATCCGGGAGGGCAAAGGGCAGCGCTTGCTGATCGACTGCTCAGCGGTGAAAAAATCCAGTAGCGTCGGGCTTTCGCTGCTACTGGCGTTTATCCGCGACGCCGTTGCATCCGAGCGTGAAGTTGCAATCGTCGGCATGCCCGACGACATGCACCAAATCGCTAGGGTGTCCGGTTTGCTGGATGTGCTGCCGTTTGCAGGCGAAATCCGAGGGAACGAGTAATGCTGTTGCGCTGGGCAGAAGCGACACGTGGCAAGGTGCACGCCATCGCCGAGACGTTGGGCAACTTGCTGGTCGAAACATTTCATTACCTGTCCTTGTTTGCAATCGGCGCCGTCACGGCATGGGCCGCCGTGGTCGCGTTTCTGGGCATGGTCGAGAAGGGCAGCATCAGCGTCGACGACATCTTGTTGCTGTTCATTTATCTCGAGCTCGGCGCGATGGTTGGCATCTATTTCAAGACCAACCATATGCCGGTGCGCTTCCTCATTTATGTGGCGATCACAGCGTTGACTCGCTTGTTGATCTCGGACGTGTCGCATCACCATCGTCCGGACATGGGAGTTGTCTACATTTCCGGAGCTATTCTGCTCCTCGCCATCGCCATTCTGGTGGTGCGCTTTGCCTCGTCGAGGTTTCCCGCGGTAGCGGCGGGTAATCGTCATCAGCGCCCGTCAGAGAGTGAGGCGGAGACTCTAGAGTAGGTGCTTCGTCACCCCGTGCGGCTTCGGGGTTCGCAGCCTTCGGGCTTTTTTGTATGATGGCCGGCCGCGCGCGTCCGGCGCCGATCGAGGTTGAACATGCAGGCCGTAGAAGTTAAGAATTTTCTGGAACAGAAGCTTTCAGGTGCTCAGGTGGAAGTCGAAGGCGAAGGCTGCAACTTCCAGCTGAACGTGATCAGTGACGAGCTGGCTGGTCTGGGGCCGGTCAAGCGTCAGCAGCAAATTTACGCGCATCTGAACCCATGGATCGCCGATGGCAGCATTCACGCCGTCACGATGAAATTCTTCAGCCGTGCCGACTGGCTTGCACGCAGCTGATCGCCGGTCGCGACAGATATCTTTCAGCCCGTGCGCAGGCGGTGACGCCGTGCACGGCTCCTCTTCGCAAGCGCTTCGCGCCTGCGGGTTACGGGAACATCCATGGACAAATTGATCATTACCGGCGGTGCTCGCCTCAATGGCGAGATTCGCATCTCCGGTGCCAAGAACTCGGCCCTGCCAATTCTGGCCGCCACGCTGCTGGCCGATACGCCAGTTACCGTCTGCAACCTGCCGCACCTGCATGACATCACCACCATGATCGAACTGTTCGGTCGCATGGGTGTGCAGCCGGTCATCGATGAAAAGCTCAGCGTTGAAGTCGACGCCAGCAGCATCCAGACGCTGGTCGCGCCTTACGAGCTGGTCAAGACCATGCGCGCCTCGATCCTGGTGCTCGGGCCCATGGTGGCGCGCTTCGGCGAGGCGGAAGTCGCCCTGCCGGGTGGCTGTGCCATCGGTTCGCGCCCGGTCGACCTGCACATCCGCGGCCTGGAAGCGATGGGCGCGCAGATCGATGTCGAAGGCGGCTATATCAAGGCGCGGGCGCCGGCTGGCGGCTTGCGTGGCGCGCATTTCTTCTTCGATATCGTCAGCGTGACCGGCACCGAGAACATCATGATGGCGGCGGCGCTGGCCAATGGTCGCAGCGTGCTGGAAAACGCCGCCCGTGAGCCGGAAGTGGTCGACCTGGCCAACTTCCTCAACGCCATGGGCGCGCAGATTTCCGGTGCGGGTACCGATACCATCACCATCGACGGCGTGAAGCGCCTGGGTGGTGGTCGCTACAGCGTGATGCCGGACCGTATCGAGACGGGCACTTACCTGGTCGCCGCTGCCGCAACCGGTGGACGAGTAAAGCTCAAGGACACCGATGCCACTCTGCTCGAGGCCGTGCTACACAAGCTCGAGGAGGCTGGTGCTCACATCGACACCGGCAGTAATTGGATCGAGCTTGATATGAAGGGTAATCGGCCGAAAGCGGTGAACGTCCGTACGGCGCCTTACCCGGCCTTTCCCACCGACATGCAGGCGCAGTTCATTGCCATGAACGCGGTCGCCGAAGGCACTGGCACGGTTATCGAGACGGTGTTCGAGAATCGCTTCATGCACGTCTACGAAATGAACCGCATGGGCTCGCAGATTCTCGTCGAGGGCAATACCGCGATCGTGACCGGTGTACCGAAGCTCAAGGGCGCACCTGTCATGGCGACCGATCTGCGCGCTTCGGCGAGCCTGGTGATCGCCGGTCTGGTCGCCGAAGGCGATACTCTGATCGATCGCATCTACCACATCGACCGTGGTTACGAGTGCATCGAAGAAAAGCTGCAATTGCTGGGCGCCAAGATCCGCCGCGTACCGGGCTAGCGATTGGCAATAGGCCATAGCCGCGTGCTCCGTCGAGCCTCGGCCATGGTCAAAACTTGCAATCGCTGCTTCCGCCTGCGCCAAGGCCGCCATCAATAGGCTCCAAGGAATAACGTCCATGCTTACCATCGCCCTTTCCAAAGGCCGCATTCTCGACGACACCCTGCCTTTGCTGGCCGCGGCGGGTATCGTTCCGACCGAGAATCCGGAGAAAAGCCGCAAGCTGATCATCCCGACCACGCAAGATGACGTGCGTCTGCTGATCGTGCGTGCCACTGACGTGCCGACCTATGTCGAGCACGGCGCGGCGGATCTCGGCGTAGCGGGCAAGGACGTATTGCTGGAATACGGTGGGCAGGGCCTGTATGAGCCGCTCGACTTGAAGATCGCCAACTGCAAGCTGATGACGGCCGGTAAGGTGGGTGCAGCGGAGCCAAAGGGGCGGCTGCGGGTGGCGACCAAATTCGTCAATGTCGCCAAACGCTACTATGCCGAGCAGGGTCGCCAGGTCGACATCATCAAGCTCTACGGCTCGATGGAGCTCGCACCGCTGGTAGGGCTGGCGGATAAGATCATCGACGTCGTCGATACCGGCAATACGTTGCGAGCCAACGGGCTGGAACCGCAGGAACTGATCGCCATGATCAGTTCGCGCCTGGTGGTCAACAAGGCATCGATGAAAATGCAGCACACGCGGATCCAGGCATTGATCGATGCGTTGCAGCACGCGATAACGTATCAACGCTGATTCCTCTGCGGCGGCTGATAGCCGGCTCGCCTATCCGTGTCATAGCCTAAATTCTCAGGTGCCCGCACGGCTGGCTTGTTAATCTAGAGGCGCCTGAAAACCCGCTTGTAAGCATTCTCATGAGGCCTGTTATGACCGCTCCCATCGACATCCGCCGACTCAACGCTGCCGATCCTGATTTCTCGCGACACCTGGATCACCTGCTGAGCTGGGAAAGCGTGTCCGATGACGGCGTCAATCAGCGTGTGTTGGAAATCATTCAGGCAGTACGTGAGCGCGGCGATGCTGCCCTGGTTGAGTTGACCCAGCGTTTCGACGGCCTCGAGGTGGCCTCGATGGCCGACCTGATCCTGCCGCGCGAACGCCTTGAACTGGCGCTCGAGCGTATCAGTCCAGCCCAGCGCCAGGCCCTGGAGGCCGCGGCGGAGCGGGTCCGCCGTTATCACGAAAAGCAGAAACAGGACTCCTGGACCTACACCGAAGCCGATGGCACCGTGCTCGGCCAGAAGGTCACGCCGCTCGATCGCGCGGGGCTCTACGTGCCCGGCGGCAAGGCGTCATATCCCTCGTCCGTGCTGATGAACGCCATTCCGGCGAAGGTCGCCGGTGTGCCGGAAGTGGTCATGGTCGTGCCCACACCGCGTGGCGAACTCAACGAGTTGGTGCTGGCGGCCGCCTGCATCGCCGGCGTCGATCGGGTCTTCACCATCGGCGGAGCCCAGGCCGTGGCTGCGCTGGCCTATGGCACCGAGAGCGTGCCGCCTGTGGACAAGATCGTCGGCCCGGGCAACATTTATGTCGCCACTGCCAAGCGCCACGTGTTCGGCAAGGTCGGCATCGACATGATCGCCGGTCCCTCCGAAATCCTGGTGGTCTGCGACGGCCAGACCGAGCCTGACTGGATCGCCATGGACCTGTTTTCCCAGGCCGAGCACGACGAGGATGCCCAATCGATTCTGGTCAGCCCGGATGCGGCATTCCTTGATCGCGTCGCCGAGAGCATTGCGCGTCTGTTGCCGACCCTGGAACGTAACGAGATTGCCCGGGCGTCGCTACAGGGGCGAGGAGCACTGATCCAGGTTGCCGATATGCAACAAGCGATCGAAGTCGCCAACCGCATCGCGCCCGAGCACCTTGAACTCTCCGTCGAGAATCCCGAACAATGGCTGCCTGAGATCCGCCACGCCGGTGCGATCTTCATGGGGCGCTACACCGCCGAAGCCTTGGGCGACTACTGTGCCGGGCCGAATCACGTCTTGCCGACCTCGGGCACAGCGCGATTTTCCTCGCCGCTGGGGGTTTACGATTTCCAGAAGCGCTCGTCGATCATCAATTGCTCGGCTGCGGGCGCTTCTGAGCTGGGTAAGATCGCCTCGGTGCTGGCTCGCGGCGAGTCGCTGACTGCACACGCGCGCAGTGCCGAATACCGGATAAAGCAGTAAGACCGATAGCGGCGTTGAACTGCTAGGACTTGAGCGAAGGAGACGGCTCGGTGTAGCGAAACATCTTGGGTGGGTGTCGCTTTCACATTCACCGAGGCGTCACGCAACACCTTCGTCGTTCAACTCCTGCGATCCATTGATTGATAGCGAAGGAGATAAAGGGCAGTGAGTAAATTCTGGAGTTCCTTCGTCAAGGAACTGGTGCCCTACGTGCCGGGTGAGCAGCCGAAGCTGGCCAACCTGGTCAAGCTCAATACCAATGAGAACCCGTACGGCCCATCGCCAAAGGCGATCAAGGCGATGCAGGCCGAAGTCAGTGACAGTCTGCGGTTGTACCCTGACCCGAACGGCGATCGCCTCAAGCATGCGGTTGCCGATTATTACAATGTGCAACCAGGGCAGGTCTTTGTCGGCAACGGATCGGACGAAGTACTCGCCCATGCGTTCCACGGCCTCTTTCAGCACGGCAAGCCGCTGCTGTTTCCCGACGTGACATACAGCTTCTATCCGGTCTATTGCGGTTTGTATGGCATCGATTTCAAGGCCGTTGCGTTGGATGGGCAGTTCCAGATCGACGTCGACGATTATGTCCGGCCAAACGGCGGAATCATATTTCCGAATCCCAATGCGCCGACTGGCTGCCTGCTGGCACTCGATGCGATCGAGCGGCTGCTGCAGGCCAATCCGGATTCCGTCGTGCTGGTGGATGAGGCCTACATCGATTTCGGCGGTACCTCGGCCATTGCGTTGGTGGACCGCTACCCGAACCTGTTGGTCACCCAGACGCTGTCAAAGTCCCGCTCGCTGGCAGGCCTGCGGGTCGGCTTGGCTGTTGGGCATCCGGATCTGATCGAGGCATTGGAGCGCATCAAGAACAGCTTCAACTCTTATCCCCTGGACCGCATCGCCATCGCTGGTGCCGCGGCTGCGTTTGATGATCGCGAGTACTTCGAGCACAGCTGTCAGCGAGTGATCGCCAGCCGCGAGGCCGTGATCGCCGCGATGCAGGACTTAGGCTTCGAGGTGCTGCCGTCCGCGGCCAACTTCATCTTCGCCCGGCATCCGCAACGCGATGCTGCGCAGCTCGCTGCGGCGCTCCGCGAGCAGAGCGTGATCGTGCGGCATTTCAAGCAGCCGCGCATCGAGCAGTTCCTGCGGATCACCATTGGCGCACCGGAGCAGAATCAGGCCTTGCTCGAGGCGTTGAAAGGCATCGTCTGATCGTCCCGATCGCAAGCAACGTAAGATTGCTTGCGATCTATTGAGGACTCTTTTCTACCAACGGCCGCATCCCGACTTCGGCGGTCAGCGTCATTGGCTTGCCGTTGCGCAGGATATCGATGTCGATGTTGTCGCCAGGGCGCGCGCGGGCGACCTGGTTCATCGAACTGCGGCCGTCGACAGCTTGCTGTCCATCGATGCTGAGAATCAGGTCTCCTGGCAGCAGCCCGGCGCGTTCTGCTGGACCATCGCGATAAACCCCTGCTACGACGATTCCCGGCCGTCCGGCCTGGCCGAACGACTCCGCCAATTCAGGGGTAAGGGATTGCACCTCGACGCCGAGCCAACCGCGAATCACTTGACCATGCTCGACAATGGATTTCATCACTTCCATCGCAAGCTTCACCGGAATCGCGAAACCGATGCCCTGCGAGCCGCCGGATTCGGAGATGATCGCCGTGTTGATGCCGATCAGGTGCCCCGCGGTGTCGACCAGCGCGCCACCTGAATTGCCCCGGTTGATGGCTGCGTCGGTCTGGATGAAGTCCTCGTAGGTATTAAGGCCCAGCTGGTTGCGCCCTGTGGCGCTGATGATGCCCATGGTCACGGTTTGACCTACCCCGAACGGATTGCCGATCGCCAGTGTCACGTCGCCAATGCGGATACCGTCGGAGCGGCCGATGGTAATCGCCGGAAGATCCGCCAGATCGATCTTCAGCACCGCAAGATCCGTCTCGGGGTCGCTGCCGATCACCCGCGCAAGCGTTTCCCGACCATCTCGCAAGGCCACGACGATCTGCTCGGCGTTGGCCGTGACGTGGTTGTTGGTCAGCAGATAGCCCTCTGGGCTCATGATCACCGCTGAGCCAAGACTCGACTCCATGCGGCGCTGCCGCGGCAGGTTATCGCCGTAAAATCTCCGGAACAGTGGATCGTCCTTGAGCATCGGTGGCTGGCTGGAGCTGTCGATCACCTTAGTGGTGTAGAGATTGGCGACCGCCGGCGCTGCACTGCTGACCGCGTTGGCATAGGAGTAGGGGCCTTGCTGCGGTATGCCCACCAGCGGCGTTTGCTGCAGCTTATATTCCGGCTCGTCGCTAAGGCCCACCAGATGCGGGTAGCGCTGAATGATCAGCAGGGCCACTAGCAGGCCTACCAGCAACGGCCAGCCAAGAAAACGCAGGGCATTGATCATCGCGATTGAAAATCCGGACAGGTTGCGGAGGGCTATAGCGCCCCCTTAAGGTGGCGGCATTATACGAAGCTGGCGGCGAATTGCAGCCTTGCCGATAGTGAATCTGTGCGGATTGGCGAAGCGGTTAGCCATGTCGTTTTGCAGATGGGCACCTGTACGGTCTTTCGCCTTCGATAGCCAGCGTTGATTAATCAATTTTCTTTACGAGGACTTTCCACATGGCCGTTGCGCTAATTACGCTGGTCGAAGAGGCTGATCGCTACCTGAGCGCTGCCAAGATCTCCGACTATTGCCCCAACGGCCTGCAAGTGGAAGGGCGGCCGCAGGTGCGCCGCATCGTCAGCGGCGTAACCGCCAGCCAGGCGTTGCTCGATGCGGCGGTTGAGGCGCAGGCCGACGTGGTGCTGGTGCACCACGGCTATTTCTGGAAGAACGAGGACCCACGCGTCGTGGGCATCAAGCAGCGCCGACTGAAGACGCTACTCAGCCACGACATCAGCCTGCTTGCCTACCATCTGCCTCTCGATGTGCATCCAGAGGTCGGCAATAACGTGCAGTTGGCGAAGATGCTCGGGCTGACCGTGGAGGGGCCTCTGGAGCCTGACAACCCCCGCTCGGTTGGCCTTGTCGGCTCCCTCGATTCGCCGCTCGCCCCTGCCGACTTCATGCGTCGGGTAGAATCGGCGCTCGGGCGCGAACCGCTGATGATCGAAGGGGCAGAACCGATCAGGCGGATTGCCTGGTGTACAGGCGGCGCCCAGGGTTATATCGATCAAGCCGTGACGGCTGGTGTCGATGCCTATCTAACGGGAGAGGTTTCAGAGCCCACGGTGCACATCGCGCGGGAAAACGGACTGAGCTTTTTCGCCGCCGGTCACCACGCCACGGAGCGCTACGGGGTCCAGGCTCTTGGCGAGTATCTGGCGAAACGATTTGCCATCGAGCATCTATTCATCGATTGCCCAAACCCGGCCTGACCGGCGATGCCAATTGCCCTGGACCGCATTCCATGAGGAATGGAGCGCGGTTTCGCCGGCATAAACCTAGATCATTTAGATCTAATAGGCGGCCTGATTAGAAGTTTGTGCCGTGTTAAAGTTGCGCCCTCGTTCCGGCCGTGCCGGCCGTCCACCTGCAAATTCGTGAGTAGCCATGGTCGACAAACTGACGCATCTGAAACAGCTGGAGGCGGAAAGCATCCACATCATCCGTGAGGTGGCCGCCGAATTCGACAACCCGGTGATGCTCTATTCCATCGGCAAGGATTCGGCCGTGATGCTGCATCTGGCACGCAAGGCGTTTTTCCCTGGCCGGTTGCCGTTCCCGGTGATGCATGTCGACACTCGCTGGAAATTTCAGGAGATGTACCGCTTCCGCGAGAAGATGGTCACCGAGATGGATCTGGATCTGATCACGCACATCAACCCAGACGGTGTCGCGCAGAATATAAATCCGTTCACTCATGGCAGCGCCAAGCACACCGACATCATGAAGACCGAGGGCCTGAAACAGGCGCTCGACAAACATGGCTTCGATGCAGCCTTCGGCGGCGCCCGGCGTGACGAAGAGAAATCTCGTGCCAAGGAGCGTGTGTACTCCTTCCGCGACAGCAAGCATCGTTGGGATCCGAAGAACCAGCGCCCCGAGTTGTGGAACGTCTACAACGGCAAGGTGAAGAAGGGCGAATCCATTCGGGTCTTCCCGCTGTCGAACTGGACCGAGCTGGACATCTGGCAGTACATCTACCTGGAACAGATTCCGATCGTGCCGCTGTACTTCGCTGCCGAACGCGAGGTCATCGAGAAAAACGGCACCCTGATCATGATCGACGACGAGCGGATCCTCGAACACCTCACCGACGAGGAAAAGGCGCGTATCGAAAAGCGCATGGTTCGCTTCCGTACCCTCGGCTGCTACCCGTTGACCGGTGCGGTGGAGTCCACGGCCTCGACATTGCCGGAGATCATCCAGGAAATGCTCCTGACGCGCACTTCCGAACGTCAGGGCCGCGTCATCGATCACGATGGCGCAGGTTCGATGGAAGAAAAGAAACGTCAGGGCTATTTCTAAACGCAGCTGAAAGCTTGAAGCCGGAAGCTTGAAGCGAGAGCAGCAAGGAGCGCTGCATGAATTTTGAGAATCTGGACGTGTGGAAGAGATCGGCAAGGCTGTCCGTCAATCTGTATCGACAGCTAACCGACTCTCGCGAGCGCGGGTTCAAAGACCAAATTACGCGTTCGGGCTTATCCATCCCAAGCAACATCGCCGAAGGCATGAGCCGGGAAGGTATGAGGGAAAAGGTGCGCTTTCTGCTGATCGCCAAAGGCTCCTGTGCGGAGCTTCGAACGCAACTTTATATTGGTCGGGAGGCAGGCTTCGTATCCGAAGAGTTTGCGAAGCCGAGCATTCAGGAGACCCGAGAAATCGCCGCCATGCTGTCCAGCTTAATTCAAACCATTCGTAACGACTGATAGCAGAGCACGCTGCTGGTGTGAGGGGCTGTTACTTCCAGCTTCCAGCTTCCAGCTTCCAGCTCGGAGAATGCAATGAGCCACCAATCCGACTTGATTTCCGCCGACATCCTCGCGTACCTGGCCCAGCACGAACGCAAAGAGCTGCTGCGCTTCCTCACTTGCGGCAACGTCGACGACGGCAAGAGCACCCTGATCGGGCGCCTGCTGCACGACTCGAAGATGATCTATGAAGATCACCTCGAAGCGATTACCCGTGATTCGAAAAAATCCGGCACCACGGGCGATGACGTCGACCTGGCACTGCTGGTCGACGGCCTGCAAGCCGAGCGCGAGCAGGGCATCACCATCGATGTCGCCTACCGTTACTTCTCCACCGCCAAGCGCAAGTTCATCATCGCCGACACCCCCGGCCATGAGCAGTACACGCGCAACATGGCGACCGGCGCCTCTACCTGCGACCTGGCGATCATCCTGGTCGACGCCCGCTATGGCGTGCAGACCCAGACCAAGCGCCACAGCTTTATCACTTCACTGCTGGGCATCAAGCACATCGTCGTGGCCATCAACAAGATGGACCTGATGGACTTCGATCAGTCCGTTTTCGAGCGCATCAAGGCCGACTACCTGGCCTTTGCCGAACGCATCGAGCTGCAACCGACGTCCTTGCACTTCGTGCCGATGTCGGCGCTCAAGGGCGATAACGTGGTCAATCGCTCCGAGCGTGCGCCCTGGTACGAAGGCCAGTCGCTGATGGAAATTCTCGAGAGCGTTGAGATCGCCGGCGATCGCAACTTCGACGATCTGCGCTTCCCGGTGCAGTACGTCAACCGGCCCAACCTCAACTTCCGCGGCTTCGCCGGCACACTCGCCAGCGGTGTCGTGCGCAAGGGCGACGAGGTGGTGGTTCTGCCATCCGGCAAGCGCAGCAAGGTCAAATCCATCGTCACCTTCGATGGTGAGCTGGCACAGGCCACGCCGGGCGAGGCCATTACTCTGACCTTGGAAGACGAAATTGACGTGTCGCGTGGCGACATGCTGGTCCATGCTGACAATCAGCCCCGCATCGTCGATAGCTTCGACGCCATGTTGGTATGGATGGCCGATGAGCCGATGCTGCCGGGCAAGAAGTACGACATCAAACGTGCTACCAGCTACGTGCCGGGTTCGATTGCCAGCATTACCCATCGGGTTGACGTGAATACCTTGGAGCATGGCGCGGCCAGCAGTTTGCAGCTCAACGAGATTGGCCGGGTCAAGGTCAGCCTGGACGCCCCGATTGCCTTGGATGGTTATGCGCAGAACCGCACCACCGGCTCGTTCATCGTCATCGATCGCCTCACCAACGGCACCGTGGGTGCGGGCATGATCATTGCCGATCCGGTTGTTCAAGGCTCATCAGGACACCACGGTGCACTGGCGCATGTCTCCACTGAAGAGCGTGCGAGTCGCTTTGGTCAGCAGCCTGCGACCGTGCTGTTCACCGGCCTTTCAGGCGCGGGTAAGAGCACACTGGCCTACGCGGTGGAGCGCAAGCTGTTCGATATGGGCCGAGCGGTCTATGTTCTTGACGGCCAGAACCTGCGCCATGACCTGAACAAAGGTCTGCCGCAGGATCGTGCGGGCCGTACCGAAAACTGGCGTCGGGCCGCGCATGTAGCGCGCCAGTTCAACGAGGCGGGCCTGATTACATTGGCAGCTTTTGTCGCACCGGATGCAGAAGGGCGCGAGCAGGCCAAGGGGCTGATCGGAGCCGATCGAACCATTACCGTCTACATGCAAGCCTCCCCGCAAGCCTGCCAGCAGCGCGATCCGCAGGGACTGTACGCGGCCGGTGGGGATAACATTCCGGGTGAATCCTTCCCGTACGACGTGCCGGGCAATGCGGACCTGGTGATCGATACCGAGTCGTTGACGGTGGAAGAGGGTGCCAAGCAGGTCATCGATCTGCTGCGTAAGCGCGGCGCCATCTAAACGCACCATTTTGGAAACGAAACGCCCTGCAGATGCAGGGCGTTTTTGTTTGCGTCGATTTCTTTGCAGGGCAGCTCGAAGCGCTACGCACAGCACCTGTGCTATGGCTGCGGTCGGCCTTAGCGCACCACGTACTTGAGGATATCTACGATTTGGTCCGTGGTTATAGCCCAAGTCATAGCGCCCGCGTCGACTTCTTTCAGCGGATGGACGATATCTTCGCCGTGCAGCGTCACATAAGGCTTGCCCAGCGCCGCGCAGTAGCCCGCGTCGAAGGCTGCGTTCCACTGCTTGTACTTTCGCCGAACCGCACCACCACCAGGTCTGCTTGCTGGATCAGCGTCTTGATCGCGTTGACCTTGGACGATTTATGGTCATGCCAGAAGGCATTGGGCTCGGCGCCCAGGCAATCGCCGGCGGCATCGCTGGCTTCGTGATCCGTTACGGCGGAAGTGAAGGCTACATACAGCTCGGCGGCCCTGGCGCCGCGCTCGATTTCACCTCGCCAATCGGTGTGGATCTCGCCGGACAGGTAAACGGTAAAGGTCATGGTTCCTCCTGAATATCGTGTTGCTTGCGATATGGCTCGCAGGCAAAGAGGGGCCGATGTTAGCTCAGTAACATGCGTGAGGGACAAAGTTGGCCAATGTGGCCGGCATAGGTTGGGCTGGCCGAAGGCGTAATCCAATGGGCTGAGCGGGTTGGTGCGGTTGTGGTGTTTAGGCGATAGATGCGGCCGATTCGCGGTAAACGGGCCATTACATGGGAATCCAGCCTTGCAACCAAAAGCGTGGGGTCCAGCCAGTGTGATGTTGCATCATGTAAGCGTCTGCGGTTTGGGGCAGCGTAGGGGCTTCGCTTATTAGGACTTTCCCCAGAACCAGAAGCACCGGAATCGCGATGACGGCGCATGAGAGGCGCTGGGTGCCGGAGGGTCTTGCGGGTTTGGACCAGCGAGCCAAGGCCAGGCCAATCAGCAATGCCAGCCAGGTTTCTGTGTAGGGCATGACGAATACGCCATCGACCTGAGCCAAGACCAGTGCGCCGACGATCGCAACCCAAAGACCTGCATCTAGCTCGTTGGCCGAAGCTTGGCGTAGACAGCGGGCGCCGTGCAGCAATCCCCAGGCACCCAGAGCGAGAGCAATAATGGTTGCGGCAAAGCCCCATTCAGCCAGCCATTGAAGAACAACCTGATGAGGATGGGCTGCGATAGGGTTATAGGTTGCCGAGTAGTGCATGGGGCCAACACCCAGCCAGGGGTTGGCCAGGGCCATTTCCCATGCCCATTGCCATATACGCTCGCGGCCGGAGAGGCTGGTACGCAGGCTATCGCGCAGGACCGGATCGAGCCCCTGCCAGAGTGGGATCAGTTTGAACAGTAACAAGAATAGTAAGAAGCCCAGCAAGGCCGCGCCTGCCTGCAAGGCCAAGATACGCCCAAGCTGGCGGTTGATCAGCAGCAGAGCGAGATGGCTGGAAAGCACCCCCAGCCATAATCCCCGTCCGCCGAGGATAAAGGCGATACACCATTGAGTGGCAAGTGCCAGCCCCAGCAGTGCGGCGAATGCAACACGCCGATGCCGGCGGCAGCCCTCCACCAGCAGCGCCATCACGGGCAGGAGCATGACCTGGAACTGGCCGAAAAAGCGGGGATTGGAAAAGCCGCTGAACAGAATGTCGGCATTGAGCATCCGTATGCCGGTGATAAAAGCCATCAGGTAATAAACGAGAAACTGGAACGCATGAATGAAGCCGACGGCGGCCATTGCCCATAGGACGAACTTTAGCCATGTGGGGCGCATTGCCAAACCGCCTACGGCCAAGGCTAATATGATCAGTCCTGTATACCGGCTCCACTCCTTGAGCGCCCATTCCGGCCAAGCGGCGAGCATGGATGAGCATAGCCCTAAAAGAATTAGTCCAGATAAAAGAGATAGAGCAAGGCGTGGCAAGGCCGCCTGGGGTAACAAGGCAGCCAGGGGCGCGCAGGTGCACAGCAGGAGCAATTGATAGATACGCTGCTGGTCATGCCAGCTATATCCGGAGTGCCAAGTTTGGATAGCCGATAGCCAGAAGGCGGTGAGTAACAACGCAAGCAGTGAGTACGTTATCGCAGCCGGAGCGAGAGCTTTCATCCGTAAGGCTATTTTTCCAAGAATTTAATGCTCAGTATGCAGTAAGTGAGCCAGGCGTATCCGAAAAGCCCTTCCCACTCTATGGAAAGTCGGTTTTATAGATTGAATTCGCCGTAGGCGTAGGTCGACCGTTCGCGAGGCGCGCGCGTATGAGCGCGGTGGGAAATGTGTTTGGTGCGGGCACGGTAAGTGTCCCTAGCGATCCCGTCATACGAGATCTTCAATAAACAAAAACCCGCCGGAAAGGGCGGGGTTTTGTTTTGGGCGGACAGACGAGGTGCAACCGTATGGTTGATTCGCCTGGCAAGATTCGCAGTGAGCAATGAACACGCCTTTGGCTATTCATCCTACGATAAGCGGTCCGCCATACCCTTGTTTAAGACTGTGGGCAGGAGTTTGGAGCAAACTTTGCATCGCTGGCGCCGCTAGATGCACAGGCCCAGGTCCCGTCAGCAGCAGTCCGAGTCCACGTCAAGGTGGCGGACGCAACTTGTGTCGGAGCGTTTTGGATCGCGCACGCAATAGTAGTCGCAGTGACGGTGATGTTGCAGTTATTAGTACTAGCTTGTAAGCCAACTAGTGCGAGCGTAGGCGTATCACCATTGTTCACTATCTCTTCAAAAGCAGTACGGCCGGCTGAAATTTCAGCAAGACCCGCTGTCATCTTGGATCGTGCCTGATAGTCGCTATAAGCTGGCAGTGCGATAGCTGCCAAGATGCCGATGATCGCTACGACGATCATCAATTCAATTAGCGTAAAACCCTTCTGCATCTGAGCTTTCATTTGAATCTCCTTTAAGTGTTAAGGCTGTTAGCCTGCCAGAGATAAAGCAGTTGGCGTGCCAGCTCTCGTTCGCGCTGAGCGCGGCCGGTAAAAATGTGAGGCTCCTCAACTAATGCCACCGCTACGGACCGTTTAGGCAGCACCGCTGGCCGCTTGCGCGTGGCGTTGATTGTCATGAGATAGCTTTCGCCCACTCGTCGTGGTTGTTGAATGTTCTTTTGCGGGCGATATGTGACCAATAGCGTCACCTGCTGCTGACCTTGTTTGCAGACACTGGCATCTGCGCTATAAGGCGGGCAGTAAAATGAGTTGAGGCCACCATGAGCGAAAACATTTCCCTATCCGGGTTGGCGCGGCAGATGGTCGTGGCTGGGGTGCTGGATGAAAAGAAAGCGCAGCAGGCGCAGGTCCAGGCACTTCGCGGAAAAACATCCTTTGTTACTTACGTTGTGCAGAGCAAGTTGGCCAAAGGCCGGGCCATAGCGGAACTTGCCTCCGAGCAGTTCGGTGTCGCATTACTGGATCTCAACGCAGTGGATAAGGAGTCGCTACCCAGGGAGCTGATCAGCGAGAAGTTGGCGCGTCAACACCGTGTCCTACCGCTCTCCAAGCGCGGTACCAAGCTATACGTTGCCATTTCCGACCCGGCCAATCATCAGTCGATCTCTGATATACAGTTCAGTACCGGTTTGACCATCGAGTCGATCCTGGTGGAAGACGACTTGCTAGGCGCTGCCATCGACAAGTTGTACGACAGCGGCACCACCGGACTGGAGGATCTGGGCGAGGTTGATCTGGATGGCGTCGATGTCGAGACGGTCAGCGACGACGGAAGAGTGGATGAGGGTGGTGAGGCTGCCGATGACGCTCCAGTCGTTCGATTTGTCAACAAAATGCTGCTCGACGCCATTCGCGGCGGCTCATCCGACTTGCATTTCGAACCTTATGAAAAGGCATTTCGCGTACGGCTCCGTACGGACGGTATCCTTCACGAAGTGGCGCGGCCGCCGATTCAACTGGCGCCACGCATCTCTGCGCGCCTGAAAGTCATGGCTGGGCTGGATATTTCCGAGCGTCGCAAGCCGCAGGATGGCCGGATCAAGATGAAGCTGTCCAAGACCAAAGCCATCGACTTTCGCGTGAATACCCTGCCGACGCTGTGGGGCGAGAAGATCGTGATGCGGATTCTGGACCCTTCAAGTGCGCAAATGGGCATCGATGCGCTGGGGTACGAGGAGGATCAGAAAGAGCTGTATATGAATGCGCTCAAGCAGCCGCAGGGCATGATTCTGGTGACCGGCCCGACGGGGTCGGGCAAGACGGTATCGTTGTATACGGGACTGAACATTCTCAATACCGTCGACGTAAATATTTCCACCGCCGAAGATCCGGTGGAGATCAACCTGGAGGGGATCAATCAGGTCAACGTCAATCCCCGTCAAGGCATGGACTTCTCGCAGGCGCTGCGTGCATTTCTACGTCAGGACCCGGACATCATTATGGTGGGCGAGATCCGAGATCTCGAAACCGCGGAGATTGCCATCAAGGCGGCGCAGACCGGGCATATGGTGATGTCGACGCTGCACACCAACAGTGCTGCTGAGACCTTGACGCGCCTGCGCAATATGGGGGTGGCAGCATTCAACATCGCGACCTCGGTTAACCTGATTATTGCCCAGCGGCTAGCGCGCAAACTCTGCAACAGCTGCAAAAAAGAAGTGGAGCTGCCGCGTGAGGCCCTACTGGAAGAGGGCTTCCCGGCCGATAAGGTCGGTACCTTCAAAATCTACGGCCCGGTGGGCTGTGATAATTGCAAGGGCGGATACAAAGGCCGTGTCGGTATTTATGAAGTGGTTAAAAACACGCCGGCCCTGGCCAGGATTATCATGGAAGACGGCAACTCCATCGACATTTCCACCCAGATGCGTAAAGACGGCTTCAATGACCTGCGTACCTCGGCCCTCGTAAAAGCCATGCAGGGCGTGACCAGCCTGGAAGAAGTCAACCGGGTGACCAAGGACTAACATGGCGCAAAAAGCGATAAAGACCAGTGTGTTCACCTGGGAAGGGACGAACAGGCAGGGCGCAAAGATCAAAGGCGAGCTGAGCGGCGTCAGCCCTGCGCTGATCAAGGCCCAGCTTCGCAAGCAGGGCATCAACCCACAGAAGGTGCGCAAGAAATCGGTGTCGCTGTTCAGTGCTGGCAAAAAGATCAAGCCGATGGACATTGCCCTATTCACCCGGCAGATGGCGACGATGATGAAGGCGGGTGTGCCGCTGCTGCAGTCGTTCGATATCATTGGTGAGGGCTTTGATAACCCAAATATGCGCAAGCTGGTGGACGACCTCAAGCAGGATGTCGCCGCGGGAAACAGCTTCGCCAGCGCGTTGCGTAAGCAGCCGAAGTACTTCGACGATCTGTATTGCAACCTGGTTGATTCGGGCGAGCAGTCCGGCTCGCTGGAAACCTTGCTGGATCGTGTCGCGACCTACAAAGAAAAGACCGAGGCGCTGAAGGCCAAGATCAAGAAAGCTATGAATTATCCCATCGCGGTGGTGTTAGTTGCAGTTATCGTGTCTTCGATTCTTTTGATCAAGGTCGTGCCTCAGTTCCAAGAGGTTTTCGCTGGCTTCGGTGCGGAGTTGCCGGCTTTCACCTTGATGGTCATCGCGATTTCAGAAGCGTTGCAGGCTTGGTGGCATGTTGTATTGCTTGGCTTGTTTGGTGCTGCTTACACGTTTAAAACGGCCCGTAGCAAGTCCGAGGCCTTTCGTAACTGGTTCGATCGGTTCCTGCTCAAGGTTCCGATTGTGGGTGACATTCTTTATAAATCTGCCGTGGCTCGTTTTGCTCGGACTCTTTCCACGACTTTTGCTGCAGGTGTGCCATTGGTGGACGCGCTGGACTCGGTCGCGGGTGCTACTGGCAACGTTGTGTTCCGCAACGCCACGATGAAGGTGAAGAGCGACGTTTCCAGCGGCATGCAGCTGAATTTCTCGATGCGTACGACTGGCACTTTTCCCAGTATGGCGGTGCAGATGACGGCAATTGGCGAAGAGTCTGGCTCTTTGGATGAAATGCTCGCCAAGGTGGCGACCTTCTATGAGGACGAGGTCGACAATATGGTCGATGGCCTTACGGCTTTGATGGAGCCGATGATCATGGCGGTTCTGGGTGTTCTGGTCGGTGGTTTGATCATAGCCATGTACCTGCCGATCTTCCAGCTTGGGGCTGTTGTCTAAGATGGATGTGGCGACTTTCCTGGCCAGCAACACGCTGGCCTTTGTTTTATGCGTGCTTGTGCTGGGCCTGTTAGTCGGCAGCTTTCTGAATGTGGTGATCCATCGCCTGCCGATCATGATGCAGCGAGATTGGCGCGCTCAGGCTCGGGAGTTTCTTGATTTACCTGCCGAGTCAGTCACGACGTTTAATCTGATCCTCCCAAATTCCCATTGCCCGCATTGCGATCACGAGATTCGCCCGTGGGAGAACATCCCGTTGGCGAGTTGGCTGGCGCTGCGCGGCAAATGCTCCTCGTGCAGGGCACCAATCAGTAGTCGCTACCCGCTTATCGAACTGCTCTGTGGGCTGTTGTCCGCCTATGTCGCCTGGCACTTCGGTTTTTCCTGGCAGGCTGGTGCGATGTTGCTGTTGACCTGGGGGTTGCTGGCGATGAGCATGATCGACGTCGATCACCAGCTGCTGCCTGATTCCATCGTGCTGCCGCTGCTTTGGATGGGGTTGATCGTCAATCAGTTCGGGCTGTTCGCTACGTTGCCTGACGCGCTTTGGGGGGCGATTGCCGGATATCTCAGTCTTTGGTCGGTGTACTGGCTGTTCAAACTGGTGACTGGCAAGGAGGGCATGGGCTACGGCGATTTCAAGCTACTGGCGATGCTGGGAGCGTGGGGCGGCTGGCAGGTTTTGCCGCTGACCATCCTACTGTCATCTGTAGTGGGCGCAATACTGGGTACCATCATGCTGCGCATGCAAAAGGCGGATAGTGGTACGGCCATTCCTTTTGGGCCCTACCTGGCGATTGCCGGCTGGATCGCCTTGCTTTGGGGGGATCAGATCACCTCGAGTTATCTGCAGTTCGCCAGGCTCTGAGGGGGGATATCCTACAAAACGAAATCAAGTCCCGCGCCCACTGCTTTTCGCGGGAGGCGCGTCCCGCGGCGCGCGGGTTTTCTGCCGGTGCGCAGTTCAGAGCTTCGCCCCGGGTCGGGCCTCCCACAAGGTCGCAAAAGCTTCGCCTCTAGGGTGGGCCTCCACAGGAAAGACACAAGCTTTGCCCTGGTGTCGCGCAGACCTGCTTTTCGTAGGAGGCGCGCCCCGCGGCGAAAGCGGATTTTCTGCCGGTGCGCAGCCCAGCGCTTCGTCCTGGGTCGGGCCTCCCACAATAAAGCCAAAGGCTTCGCCCCGAGGGCGGGCCCCCACCAGAAAGCCAAAGAGCTTCGCTCCGGGGCAAGTTCCCCACAAAGCCAGAAGCATCGCCCCGAGGTGGACCGATGTTGGTCGCTGAATCGGGTGTGTGTGGCCCTTGCGCTTGCATCCTCGCTTTTCAGGCGTTACTACTGCGCGTCGTTTTCCGGGTTTGGGCGGTACGTGATGAAGCCTTGGGTGCTTGGTTTAACGGGGGGCATTGGCAGCGGCAAGAGCGCTGTGGTGGAAGAGTTCGGCAGGCTCGGCGTGCATTGGGTCGATGCCGATCAGGCTGCGCGCTGGGTCGTTGAGCCCGGCAGACCTGCGCTGAGGGAGATCGCCGGACGTTTTGGCGAGACCGTTCTGGCCGCGGATGGCAGTCTGGACCGGGCAGTGCTGCGCGAGCTGGTGTTCCGCGAGCCGGAACAACGCAAGTGGCTTGAGGCGCTACTGCATCCGCTGATTCGTCAGGAAGTCGCTGAGCATCTCGCGCGGGCCACCTCTCCTTACGCCATCATGGTCTCTCCGCTACTGGTGGAGTCCGGTCAGTATCGCCAGGTCGATCGCGTGCTGCTGGTCGACGTGCCTGAAGCATTGCAGTTGGAGCGTGCTGTCCGGCGTGATCAGTCCAGCGAGGCGCAGATTCGGGCCATTCTCAAGGTCCAAGCCAGTCGCGAAGAGCGCTTGCAGCACGCCGACGATGTGCTGGTCAACGATCGCGATATGGCGTGGTTAAGAAACGAGGTGGAGCGTCTGCATAATTTCTATCTGACGCTACGAGGAGGTCAGGAATGAGTAGTACGGTTGTCGAATGCCCGACTTGTGGCGCGCCGGTTGAGTGGAGCGTGAAAAGCCCGAGTCGGCCGTTCTGTTCGGAGCGCTGCAAATTGATCGATCTCGGCGCCTGGGCTTCGGAAGAGCATGCGATTCCAGGCAATGACCTTGAAGATGATTTGTTTTCCGAGGATAAGCCGCCGCGCCAACACTGAGCGAGGCGCCTGGCAGGGCGGGTTGCCATTTTGGCTGGTTGCAGTACCTGGTCAGCTCAAGCCTGTTTGTTGTTGTCGTCCTTCCAGGGCGCCTGCAAATAGCGGCTGCGATTGAACGTTTCCATCCAATCTGGATAGAACACGACCAGTGCGCTAACGACGGTTCCATTGATGAACGCCTCGGGAAACATCACCAGCCAGATATAGCCTGCGAAGTCGTCCAACCAGGGTGGCATCGGGTAGCGACCGTCAGCCAGCAGAACCCCCAGTCCGGCCAGTATGCAGAGAAGCGCCGCGAGGCCGGCTGCAAAGAATCCGGAAAAGAAGATGTAGACGAAGAGGTTGCGCGGCTGAGTGCGTTCGACTGCAATCGCACAGAGCTCTGTCACCGTAACCGGTATCAGCACGAGCAGTACGCCGTTCAGGCCGAGGGCTTCGAGCTGTTGGTGGCCGGTTATGGTCAGGCCAAGCTGGACGACAAAAGCGGCCAGAATCGCCAGTGGCCAGTCTAGTAGCAGCGTAACGGCTGTCAATCCGATGAAATGGAAGGACAGCCCGGAGTCGAAGTCCCGGCGAACCAGCCAAAGCAGGAAGATCGCCAATATCGCGCCGAACAACAGATGCTGACGACGGCTGTCGCTGAACAGCTCCACCCAGGGTGCCCGCAAGCAGGCCAGGGCCAATCCGGCTCCATAGAGCAACCAGCCTAGCAATAAGCTGGAGGAGGCGAGCAGTTCTGCGGCGATCATCTTCAAGTCTCCTCGCGGCGGGGTTGACTTCTGGTGGTCATGGTGGCGCCGCTGCGGGCGCTAATTCGACCTCCGCACTACATGCGACCGGTTGCTCCGGGGTTACTCAAGGGGCGGGGTTGGGTTGCTCGGTGTGAATAGCTTCTATGGCTTCGAGTATCTCGGCTGGCAGTCGCAGCTCGATGCTCGCGATGTTGCTATCCAGCTGTTCGAGTGAAGTGGCGCCAATGATATTACTGGTAACGAAGGGCTGCTGGGTCACGTATGCCAAGGCCATCTGGGCCGGATCCAGGTTATGTTGCCGTGCCAGCGCTACATAGCGAGAGCAGGCCGTTTGCGCCTGGGGATTTAGGTAGCGTGCAAAGCGGCTGAACAGCGTGATTCGCGCGCCGGCCGGCCGCGCTCCTTGCTCGTATTTGCCACTGAGCATGCCGAAGGCTAGCGGTGAATACGCCAGCAGACCACACTGCTCGCGAATGGCGATTTCGGCCAGGCCGACCTCGAAGGATCGGTTGAGAAGGTTATAAGGATTCTGGATGGAAACGGCGCGCGGCCAGCCTCTGGATTCTGCAAGCTGCAAAAACTTCATGGTGCCCCATGGGGTTTCGTTCGAGAGCCCGATGTGGCGGATTTTTCCAGCCTTTACCTGCTCATCGAGCGCCTCAAGGGTTTCCTCGAACGGCGTAAAATCCTGCTCTTGGTGACGGTAGCCGAGCTGGCCGAAGAAGTTGGTGGTGCGTTCCGGCCAATGCAATTGATATAGGTCGATCCAGTCCGTCTGCAGGCGCTGCAGGCTCGCGTCCAGCGCTGCGACAATATGCTTGCGGTTCATTTTCAACTGGCCGTCACGGATGTGGCTGATACCGTTGCCAGGCCCGGCAATTTTGCTGGCCAGTATCCAGTCCGCACGGTTTCCACGGGCCTTAAAGTAGTTGCCGATGTAGCGCTCTGTAGTGGCGTAGGTCTCCGCGCGCGGTGGCACCGGATACATTTCGGCGGTATCGATGAAGTTGATGCCTGCGGCCTTGGCGCGATCAAGCTGCGCGAACGCCTGATCCTGATTATTTTGCTCGCCCCAGGTCATGCTGCCCAGGCACAGCGAGCTGACTTTCAATTCAGTGCGGCCGAGTTGGCGCCGTTCCATGCAATATCCTTCGTAAGTTGGGGTTGAGGATCGGATTGTGAGACAGGTCGAGAAGTTTCGTTTCGGCCATGCCTAGAGCCGAGCGTGGCGCTTGATTATGCCCTCGCGGCGGTGGAGGCGAAATCCTTGGACGATTCATCGTTCATCGTGCTTGCTATTTCGCTGGTAATCCGGATAATTCCGCAGCCTGTCGCCGGGGATGCCTAGCCCGCTGACGCAAAACCAAGGTAGGGGATGCCTAGCCTACCGAACACTGCCGTAGCGGACGCGCTGACCCGAGCCCCCGATAGCGTCTGTTTCCGGCTGTCCTGGCCTTGCCAGGGCGAGCACCATTCAGTAAGATTCGCCGTCTTATTTTCAGGGCGGCCCCTGAGGCTATAACGAATGAAGACTTTTACTGCTAAACCGGAAACCGTCAAGCGCGACTGGTTCGTCGTCGACGCTGCCGGCCAGACCCTGGGTCGTCTGGCAACCGAAATCGCTAGCCGCCTGCGTGGCAAGCACAAGGCGGAATACACCCCTCACGTCGATACCGGTGATTACATCGTCGTTATCAACGCCGAGCAAGTGCGTGTTACCGGTGCGAAGACCACCGACAAGATGTACTACTCTCACTCCGGTTTCCCGGGTGGCATCAAGTCGATCAACTTCGAGAAGCTGATCGCCAAGGCGCCAGAGCGTGTGATCGAGACCGCGGTCAAGGGCATGCTGCCTAAGAACCCGCTGGGTCGCGACATGTATCGTAAGCTGAAGGTGTACAAGGGTGCCAATCACCCGCATACCGCTCAGCAGCCCCAAGAACTGAAGATTTAACGGAATAGTTCATTATGTCGGCGACTCAAAACTACGGCACCGGCCGTCGCAAGACTGCAACCGCGCGCGTATTCCTGCGCCCGGGTACTGGCAAGATTTCCATCAACAACCGCGAGCTGGATAACTTCTTCGGGCGTGAAACCGCTCGCATGGTGGTTCGTCAGCCTCTGGAACTGACCGAGACTGTCGAGAAGTTCGATATCTATGTCACTGTTCTCGGTGGTGGAGTGAGCGGTCAGGCGGGTGCGATCCGTCACGGTATCACTCGTGCCCTGATGGAATATGACGAGACACTGCGTCCTGCTCTGCGCAAGGCTGGCTTCGTTACTCGCGATGCTCGCGAAGTTGAACGTAAGAAGGTTGGTCTGCGTAAGGCGCGTAAGCGTCCGCAGTACTCGAAGCGCTAATCCCGCTTCACAAAAAAACGCCCAGCTTTATTCGAAGCTGGGCGTTTTTTTATGGGCTGGTTTTTATCCGTGCGACAGCGTGTCGCGTTTAGGAAGCCCCTGTTTTCGGGGCTTAGCGCTGGGGTGTATCCGGTTATTACCTTGTCATGCGAGGGGCTTTTCTTTACCATTTGGCGAATTTTTTCGCGGCTGTTTTACGTAGTAGACGCCTGCTTTCGGTAGGCCATAAGAAACTGATGGGAGACGACTGAATGAGCAATGACGGCGTGAATGCTGGCCGGCGTCGCTTCCTCGTAGCCGCTACTTCGGTAGTAGGAGCTGCAGGAGCGGTGGGTGCCGCGGTCCCGTTCGTGGGATCGTGGTTCCCGAGTGCCAAGGCCAAGGCAGCCGGTGCACCGGTTAAGGTAAATATCAGCAAGATCGAGCCAGGCCAGCAGATGGTTGCCGAGTGGCGTGGTCAGCCGGTGTTCATTGTGCGTCGTACCGAGGAGGCCCTGGCCAATCTGGACAAGCTCACCGATACGGTCGCTGATCCGAAGTCCGAAGCATCCGAGCAGCCGGCGTACGTGGATCCGGTGGTGCGCTCGATCAAGCCGGAGGTGCTAATTCTGGTTGGATTGTGCACGCATCTTGGTTGCTCTCCGTCCTTCCGTCCTGAAGTAGCGGCGCCCGATTTGGGTGCAGATTGGCTTGGGGGCTACTTCTGCCCTTGCCATGGTTCGAAATATGACATGGCTGGCCGCGTCTACAAGGGGCAACCTGCTCCCTTGAACCTGCCGGTTCCCCCTCATTCGTACGAGACCGACTCTTTGGTGGTCATCGGCGTGGATCAGGAGAACGCGTGATGAGCAAGTTCATGGAATGGGTCGATGCGCGCTTCCCCGCGACCAAGATGTGGGAAGACCATCTGAGCAAGTACTACGCACCGAAGAACTTCAACGTTCTGTACTTCTTTGGCTCGCTGGCCTTGTTGGTGCTAGTCAATCAGATCCTTACCGGTATCTGGCTGACAATGAGTTTCGAGCCCTCCGCTGAGGGGGCATTCGCTTCTGTCGAATACATCATGCGGGACGTCGAGTACGGCTGGATAATCCGCTATCTGCACTCCACTGGCGCTTCTGCGTTCTTCGTCGTCGTATATCTGCATATGTTCCGCGGCATTCTGTACGGCTCATATCAGAAACCTCGTGAGCTGGTGTGGATCTTCGGCATGATGATCTATCTGGCGTTGATGGCTGAAGCCTTTATGGGCTACTTGCTGCCATGGGGGCAGATGTCGTACTGGGGCGCTCAGGTGATCATCTCCTTGTTCGGTGCGATACCGGTCATCGGTGGTGACCTAACCCAGTGGATTCGCGGTGATTACCTGATTTCAGGTATCACGTTGAACCGCTTCTTCGCGCTGCACGTCATCGCGCTGCCGATCGTTATTCTCGGTTTGGTCGTTCTGCATATCCTGGCTTTGCACGAAGTGGGTTCGAACAACCCGATGGGTGTCGACATCAAGAAGTCAAAGGACGAGGCTGGCGTACCGCTTGATGGTATCCCCTTCCATCCGTACTACACGGTGAAGGACATCGTGGGTGTAGTGGTGTTCCTCTTCGTCTTCTGCGCCATCGTGTTCTTTTTCCCGGAGATGGGCGGCTATTTCCTTGAGAAGCCGAACTTCGAAGTGGCGAACGCGTTTAAGACTCCTGAGCACATTGCGCCGGTTTGGTACTTCACGCCTTACTACGCAATCCTTCGGGCGGTGCCGGACAAACTACTTGGCGTTATCGCCATGGGTGCTGCAATCGCTGTTCTGTTCGTGCTGCCTTGGTTGGACCGTAGCCCGGTCAAGTCCATGCGCTACAAGGGCTGGATGAGCAAGATCGCGCTAGTGTTGTTCTGTATTTCCTTCGTCATCCTTGGCGTGCTAGGTGTGCTTTCTCCTACGCCTGAGCGCACGTTGGTATCTCGGATCTGTACTGCTATCTACTTCGGTTACTTCATCCTGATGCCGTTCTACACCAAGCTCGAGAAGACCAAAGTAGTTCCGCAAAGGGTGGATGGCTGATGAAAAAGCAATTTGCTGCATTAATTCTTGCGCTGGTGCCAGCGTTCGGGTTCGCCGCTGGTGGTGGCGTACACCTGGATAAGGTCGACATCGACCTGACCGACAAGGTGGCCCTGCAAGATGGCCTGAAAACGTTCGCCAACTATTGCATGGGTTGTCACAGCGCCCAGTACCAGCGTTATGAGCGCGTGGCGACGGACTTGGGTATTCCAGAAGAAGTCATGCTCGATAACATCGTTTTCAGTGATGCCAAGATCGGCGATCACATGAAGATCGGCATGAAGCCGGAAGATGCGAAGACCTGGTTCGGGGCGGCCCCTCCAGATCTGACCCTGGTGGCGCGCGTGCGTGGAAACGACTGGTTGTACACATACCTGCGCAGCTTCTATGAGGATCCTACACGTCCTTATGGAGTGAACAACACCGTGTTCCCTAACGTAGGCATGCCGCATGTGCTGGCGCCGCTGCAGGGCCGTCAAGTGCTGCCGAGCAAGCTGCCGGAAGGTGAGTCGGTAGCATGTAAGCAGGTTCAGGTCGTCGAAGACGGACGCAAGCAATTCGATCCGCTGACCGGGACGCCGATCACGCATGAAGATTGTCATGCGATGACGATAGTGCCAGGCACTGGTGAGCTGACCGAGGCGGAGTACGACGAGAAGATCAAGAACCTGGTGACCTTCCTGGCCTACTCGGCCAATCCGGTCAAGCTGGAAAGCCAGCGCATCGGTACCTATGTGCTGCTGTTCCTGGCGTTCTTCTTCGTATTCGCCTACCTGCTGAAGCGTGAATACTGGAAAGACGTTCACTGATCCCACGCCGTTTTGCGGTACCCTGCGCGCGCCCTTATGGGCGCGTGTTTTTTTCTGCAGCGTCATAATTCCAATGAGGAGGGACCCAATGGCCGCTACCAATCGGTTGGCCTGTTATTCCGATCCCGCCGACCATTATTCGCACCGTGTGCGCTATGTCCTGGCCGAGAAGGGCGTCAGCGTCGAGATAATCGATGTCGACCCGGCGCGTTGTCCGGTCAGATTGACCGAGGTAAATCCCTACGCCAGCGTGCCGACGCTGGTGGATCGTGACCTGGCTCTGTATGAGCCAAGCGTGATCACCGAGTATTTGGAGGAGCGTTATCCGCACCCTCCGTTGCTTCCAGTGTATCCGGTGGCCAGGGCTAATACTCGGCTGCTGGTGCATAGGGTTCAGCGGGACTGGTGTGCGCTGGTTGATCGGATCGCTGATCGACGTACTCCCGATGCGGCGCGGATCCAGGCGCGTAAGGAGTTGCGCGAGAGTCTTACAGGTGTATCGCCTGTCTTCGCCGAAAAGGCGTTCTTCATGAGTGATGAGATCAGTTTGGTAGATTGCTGTCTGTTGCCTATTCTTTGGCGTTTGCCCAAACTCGGAATAGAGCTGCCGCGGCCGGCGAAACCGCTGCTCGATTACATGGAGACCAATTTTGCTCGCGAGGCCTTCCAGGTCAGTCTATCCGCCGTTGAGCGCGGCATGCGCTAAGAGGGGCTGTATATGACTTCAAGCCGTCCTTATCTGGTTCGGGCGCTGTATGAGTGGATCGTCGACAATGACTGCACGCCGCATTTGTTGGTCAATGTCGAGCATCCGGGCGTTAGGGTGCCCGATGGTTTTGCCAGTGATGGTCAGATTGTGCTGAACGTAGCGCCAAGCGCGGTCCGTCATCTGCAGATGGACAACCAATCGATCAGTTTCGAAGGTCGCTTCGGTGGGGTTCCCCACAGCCTGCATGTTCCATCTGCGGCTGTCATGGCGATCTATGCGCGGGAAAACGGGCAGGGAATGGTGTTTGAGATCGAGCCCACTCCGCCTGACGACGGTACGCCCGCTGACGACTCGCCCGCTGCTTCAAGTGAGGCATCGCCGCGTCCTGCTTCGGCAGGACGTCCAAGCCTGAAAGTCGTGAAGTAGCGGCGAGCCTCAATTCAGCCGGCAGGCGGTTCGTTGGTTCCGCTCTGGCTGGATTGAGGCCTTGAGGCGCCTCTTAATCGATGTATTCAAACAGCTTAACAATGCGTTGCACGCCGGAAACGCCTTGCACCACGCTCGTGGCACGATTGCCTTCCTGGCGGGTGACGAGACCCAGCAGATAGACGATACCGTTCTCGGTAATGACTTTGATGCGTGAGCCGGGGACGCTTGCGTCGGCGAGCATCTGCGTTTTGATTTTGGTGGTCAGCCAAGAATCATTGCTGCGAGCCAGGGCAGATGAGGGCTTGAGCACCTGAAGCTCGTTGTGTACACGTTTAACGCGCTGCACTGAGCTGGCGGCCTGTTCGGCCAGTTGCTTCAGCTCTTGACGCGGCGTCTGACCGGCCAACAGCACGACCCCGTTATAGCTGGCGACTATGATATGCGACGCCTGGCCCAGATCCGGATGGGCCTTGGCGATATTAACGGATGCTTTCGTTTCGATGAGGGAATCATCGATGGTGCTGCCTATGGTGCGGGTTCCCCGGTTGTCGTTGATGGGGTCATCGCGGGTGGCCGTGAGTACCGAGCTGCAGCCAGTGGCGGCCAGGCATAGTGCAAGCGTGAGCGCGTGCAGGTGAACCGGAATCATTCTTCGCTCCCGAACAGTTGATTGTCTATCAGATCGCATAGGCAATGGATGGTCAGTAGGTGGACTTCCTGTATGCGTGCGGTCACTTTCGCCGGCACGCGTATCTCGACGTCTTCAGGCAGTAGCAGTGAGGCCATGCCGCCGCCGTCACGGCCGGTGAGTGCGACCACAACCATCTCACGGTCATGAGCGGCCTGTATGGCTTGGATCACGTTGGCGGAGTTGCCACTGGTGGAGATCGCCAGCAGCACATCGCCAGGCTGACCCAGCGCCCGGATCTGCTTGGAAAAGACTTCGTTGTAGCTATAGTCATTGGCGATTGAGGTCAGCGTTGAGCTGTCTGTCGTCAGCGCGATCGCGGGTAGGCTTGGGCGCTCCCGCTCGAAACGGTTGAGCAACTCCGAAGAAAAATGCTGAGCGTCGCCGGCCGACCCGCCGTTGCCGCAGGTTAGGATCTTGCCTTCGCTGAGCAGCGTATTGACCATGACTTGTCCGGCCTGCTCGATGCTGGGCGCCAGCACCTCCATGGCGTTCTGCTTGGTCTCGATGCTGGCCTGGAAAAGCTGACGTATACGGGATTGCATATCCATCGGTGTTTAACCTTCAGGTAACGGGCTGGGCTGCTGGGCCGCGCCGTAGAAAATCTTGAGGACAGAGGAGGGTCGCCGAGCGCTGCGAAAGTGATCCTGGTCTAGCTATCGAACGCATTTCGGATCCAGTTGGGCTGTTCTGCGGTGCCGGTGGTCGCCTCTATGGCGACTACGTCAAAACGACAGGGGTGTCTCGCCCAGTGGCTCTCCTTTAGCAGGAATAGCTGAGCTGCCTTGATCAGCTTCTGCTGTTTGCGCAGGTCAACGCTTTGCAGCGCACCGCCCCATGCGGCATGGCGTCGGTAGCGAACCTCGACGAATACTACTGTATCGCCATCGAGCATGACCAGATCAAGCTCGCCGCTACGGCATGTCCAGTTTCTATGCAGCAGGCGCAGTCCATGAGTTTGTAGATGACGCTGCGCGAGATCCTCGGCGAGCTGTCCGCTGATCTGTTTGCTGGTCCTCAATCGGGCGTGTCCGCTAGCCGTTGGACCTGGCCGTCCTGGAATTCGGCCCATGGAAGGCGTCGCTCGATTCGCTGCTCGGGAGTGATGCTGAGCGTGCCGGACAGTCCGTCGAGTTGCGTCTCAGGCAATACCAGGAGCTGGTTCAGGCTCGGCGCCAGCAGATAGGCGTCGGCTCCCATGGCGTACAGCCTGCCTAGGCTGCTGCGGGCTTGCGGCCATTTGCGCTCGATTTCCTGGCGAAGAGGAAGTTGAGGGTTGAGCAGCCAGGGCGTTTCGGTGAATCGAATGCCTTCGAGATCGAGATATTGGGTGCGGTTGTCGGTGGCCGCGTGCAGGTGCGAAGTCGCATAGACGGGTAGGTCGCCAGCGTATTGGAATATTAACGTGGGCCTGACCTGCTGTGCTTGCTGCGGCGTTGCAGCGAGGAACAGGAAGTCAATGTCCTGACTACGTGATGGCTGCGACTCGTTGCCCTCTCTGCTGCGAACTTGCAGTAGGTCGGCTATCTGATTAGCCAATTCGATCGGCTCAGCGAGAGACTCTGCGGCGACGACTGTTCCACCCAGGTCCTGCCATTCTTGGCGAAAGGCTTGGAGCACTCTATTGCCCCAATCGCCGCGAGGCGTCAGGGCTACCGCGCGACGGTGCCCATCGGCCCAGGCTCGACGTGCCACTTCGCGCGCTTCGTCTTCCGCAGCCAGGCCGAACTGGAACAGCTGAGGTGGGGTCTTTTGGTCTGCATCGCTGTAGTTGAGGGCGAGGGTGGTTATCGGTAGCTGTTCGCGGTTGGCCAACTGACGGACCATATCCTTTTCCAGTGGGCCGATGACCAGCTCGACGCCAGAGGCCGCCGCCTGTTGGTAGAAATCATCCAGTGAGGAAAGGCGGGTGCTGTCGAACAGCTCGATTTTCAGGTCGTGCCGTGCCGCGAGGTGAGCGGCAAGAAATCCGTCACGTAACGCGCGCGCTACGCTGGCCAGAGGACCGTCCATGGGCAGTAGCAGTGCCACGTGCGAAAGGGGTTTGTCTGCCAGTTCTCGAAGCTTTACCAATGATTCCGGCAAGCGTCGCGCGGCTGGGTGGTTGGGGTTTTGCTGTATCCAGGCGTCGATCGCGCGTTGTTGCTGGCCAAGGGTGCCGGCCTGCTTCACCGTTGCTGCCAACGATAACCAGCCGGAAAGATCAGTGTCCGCGGTTGGCTGTAATTCATCGTCTGGCAGGCTCGATACGAGCGACCAGATCGCTTCATGATTCCGCTCGGCTGCTTCGCCGCTCAGTAGTGGTGCGATGAAGGTGCGCTCGCGTGCTGCATCGAGGGGCTGGTCATTGGCTTCGAGTGCTTGCGCGCGCGCCAGCTGGGTGCGCAATTGCTGTTCCACAGGCAGTTCTGCGAGGCGCTCGAAGGCTGGGTGTTGCAAGGCTTGGAGGGCGCGCTGTGGTTCGTTGCCGGCCAGTGCCAGTTCTGCTTCCAGGGTTTTGGCGAACATCTGCTGGGCCGGCTTCAATTGCTCGATAGCGACCTGCTCGAGTATCTGCCGAGCCTGTGCCTGGTTGCCCTGTCGCATGCTCTGGTCGGCAGCTGACAATCGCAATAAAGCGGCCTTGGCTGGGTCGCTGGCATCGGCCTCTTCCAGCATTTGTTGCGTTGATGCCTGCGGGGTCCGAGGCAGCTCGCCCAGCGTCGAAGACGGTGAGCTGGCACAGGCTGAGAGTAAGGCGGCAATGCATAAGAACAGAAGCGGGCGAAAGCGAGCCATCATGTAATTGATCCTAGAGGCGCTGGGCGAGTGTTCGTGGATTGTACCCAAGCACCGTCGGGGCTGCGATGTCATGGAGGCTAAACGGGCTACAATGCGCGTTTTCATAAATTGAGGTATGCCCTGTGACTGCGCCAGGTGATGTGAATTCCGCTGCAGGCACGCTCTATGTCGTCGCCACGCCAATCGGCAATCTTGAGGATGTCAGTGCACGGGCGCTGCGCGTGCTCGGCGAGGTGGGGCTGATCGCAGCAGAAGACACCCGTCACTCGGCCCGGCTATTGCAGCACTTCGGTATCACTACTCCGCTGGCAGCATGTCATGAGCACAATGAGCGGGACGAAGGCGGCCGCTTCATCAGGCGGCTTCTAGCAGGGGAGGACGTGGCGCTTATTTCCGATGCTGGCACGCCGTTGATATCCGATCCGGGCTACCACCTGGTCAGACAGGCACGCTCGGCAGGCATAAGAGTCGTTCCGCTACCTGGGGCCTGTGCGCTTATTACTGCGCTCTGCGCTGCAGGTTTGCCTTCCGATCGCTTCATCTTCGAGGGGTTTCTGCCTGCCAAGCAGGCCGCGCGTCAGGCGCGCCTGGAGCATTTGCGGGAGGAGTCGCGCACGTTGATCTTCTACGAAGCGCCGCATCGTATCCTTGACACGCTGGGCGACTTGGCGACGGTATTCGGGCCGGACCGTCCCGCTGTGTTGGGGCGGGAGTTGACCAAGACATTCGAGACCTTGAAGGGGCTGCCGCTGGGTGAGTTGCGTAATTGGGTGGAGTCCGACAGCAATCAGCAGCGCGGTGAATGCGTACTCGTGGTTGGAGGGTGGCAGGCGCCACAGGGCGACGATGCTATCGACGCAAACGCGCGCAGAGTGTTGCATTTGTTGTTGGCAGAGCTGCCCGTCAAGCGAGCGGCGGCTGTTGCTGCGGAGATAACGGGAGTCAGAAAGAACCTGCTGTACCAGCTTGCATTGCAAGACAAGAGCGCGAATGAAACGAAGTTGCCGTGACGGCAAGCAGGCCTTGGGTAGCTATCAGCTTGCAGGCGTGGGCGCGGCAAAGTACCCTGGCGATCGGAGAGTCGATCGGACAGTCGCTGTCTCTTTTTGTTCAACGAAAAGGGAGGGAGGAAAGTCCGGGCTCCATAGGGCGAAGTGCCAGGTAACGCCTGGGAGGCGTGAGCCTACGGAAAGTGCCACAGAAAATAACCGCCTAAGCGCTTCGGCGCCGGTAAGGGTGAAAAGGTGCGGTAAGAGCGCACCGCACGGCTGGCAACAGTCCGTGGCTAGGTAAACCCCACTTGGAGCAAGACCAAATAGGGATCCATTGGCGTGGCCCGCGCTGGATCCGGGTAGGTTGCTAGAGGCAGTCAGTGATGGCTGTCGTAGAGGAATGACTGTCCTCGACAGAACCCGGCTTACAGATCGACTCTCCGACCCTTCCGCAATGCCCCCGTCTTTTTAGTCCAAAATATTCTTGCTCTTAACAAAGTACTTTAACTTTGTGATGCAGCCTTTTGGCTCGCTTGAATATGTCTTCTCTGTCTGCGCTCCGCGTTGCCGTTTATCTCCTATTTGCTCGCTAAATTACCGTCCCATAAGGGTTTTTCCCGTCAGGCTCACCTTGACGGTGGGGCTGCTGCGTTTCTATAGTGCGCAGAAGTGGCGGAAAGTGGAATGAAGTGGGTAATTATGGATATGAATAGCTAGTCAAGGGGAGCGCAGCCGTGTTTCGCGGAGCAAACGCCATCAGTCTCGATACCAAAGGGCGGCTAGCTATGCCCAGCCGGTATCGTGACGAGCTCGTTTCGCGCTGCGAAGGCCAGCTGATCATCACCATCGACGCCGTTGATCGCTGCCTCTGTATATATCCACTTCCAGAATGGGAGCAGATCGAAGCCAAACTCCGCGAACTTCCTTCGCTGCGAGAGGAAAGTCGGCGGTTGCAGCGTTTGCTGATCGGTAACGCGGTGGATCTGGAAATGGATGGCAGCGGCCGCGTGTTGGTGCCGCCGCGTTTGCGGGAATACGCGGGCTTGGACAAACGGGCCATGTTGGTTGGTCAGCTGAACAAGTTCAGCCTGTGGAACGAGGACGACTGGAACGCGCAAGCAGATGCGGACCTGGCGGCCATTAAACAACCCGGCGGCTTGCCGGAAGAATTGCGCGACTTAATCCTGTGAACCAGACCAGCAGCTATAACCATGTGACCGTGTTGCTCGACGAGGCTGTTGCGGCGCTCGCTGTGCGCGCGAATGGCCGCTATCTGGACGGTACCTTCGGGCGTGGAGGGCATAGCCGCCTGTTATTGCGGCAGCTTGGGCCTGATGGTTGTTTGCTGGGCTTTGACAAGGACCCGCTAGCAATCGCTACGGGGCAAGCACTGGCGGCCGAGGATGGCCGCTTTGTCGTTGTGCAAAGAAGTTTCGCCGAGCTCGGCGCCGAGGTTGCACAGCGTGGCTGGACCGGCACCATCAGCGGTGTACTGCTGGATCTCGGTGTGTCTTCACCGCAACTAGATGATCCCGAGCGCGGCTTCAGTTTTCTTAATGATGGTCCTTTGGACATGCGCATGGATCCCAGTCGCGGGATTAGCGCCGCCGAGTGGATCGCCACGGCCAGCGAGGACGATATCGCCCGGGTACTCAAGGAGTACGGCGAGGAGCGTTTCGCCAAACGCATGGCGCGTGCTGTGGTACAGCGTCGTGTCGAACGGCCCTTCGAGCGCACGGCCGATCTCGCTCAGGTGCTCACCGTCGCCAATCCTGCCTGGGAAAAAGGCAAGAACCCGGCGACTCGTGCATTCCAGGGTCTGCGCATTTTCATCAACAACGAGCTGGGCGATCTGGAGGCGGGGCTTGAGGCTGCGCTCGAGGCACTCGAAGTTGGCGGTCGGCTGGTCGTGATCAGCTTTCATTCGCTCGAAGACCGCATCGTTAAGCAATTCATGCGTCGTCATGCCAAGGGTGAGGCCGATAGTCTGCCGCGTGATTTGCCGATCATTCCCGAGAAATTCGTGCCACGCCTGAAATTGCTGGGCAAGCCGCAATATGCGTCACCCGAAGAGGTCAAGGCCAATCCACGCTCACGCAGTGCCGTGATGCGCGTCGCGGAGAAGTTGCGGTGAACCAGCTCCGGCGCGCCATGCCCAACGGCAGCCTGCTGATGCTGGTGCTGTTTATTGCCGTTCTGCTGTCGGCGATAGCTGTCTCCTATAGTGCGCACTGGAATCGCCAGCTGCTCAATGAGTTGTATGGCGAACTCAGCGTGCGCGACAAGGCGCAGGCTGAATGGGGCCGTCTGATTCTGGAGCAGAGCACTTGGACGGCTCACAGCCGCATCGAGACATTGGCCGCCGATCAGTTGAAGATGCAAATCCCGGCAGCGGCTGAAGTCAGGTTGGTGGCGCCATGATGAGGCTTGAAGGGGCGCTCTATCCTTGGCGTTTTCGTATCGTTCTCGCCTTGTTGACGCTGATGGTTGGTGTCATCGCGTGGCGAATCGTCGATCTGCAGGTAGTCGACCATGGTTTCCTGAAAACCCAAGGCGACGCCCGCAGTGTGCGGCATATTCCCATTCCTGCGCATCGCGGGCTGATTACCGATCGTCATGGTGAGCCCCTGGCTGTGAGTACGCCGGTAACCACGCTCTGGGCTAATCCGCGCGAGCTCCAGGTCGCTCAAGGGCGCTGGGCAGAGCTGGCTGAGGCCCTTGGGCAGGAGCCGGCATCTCTTCAGCAGCGTCTCAAGGACCAAGCCGAGCGCGAGTTCATCTATCTGGTGCGTGGGTTGACGCCAGAGCAGGGCCAGCGTGTGTTGGATCTGAAAATACCTGGTGTCTATTCACAAGAAGAGTTTCGCCGTTTCTACCCGGCTGGAGAGGTTGCGGCTCAGGTGGTTGGATTCACTGACATCGATGACCGTGGTCGTGAAGGGCTGGAACTGGCGTATGACGAGTGGCTGGCGGGTGTCCCCGGCAAGCGCCAAGTCCTCAAGGACCGCCGCGGGCGGCTGATCAAGGACGTACAGGTAGTCAAAAACGCCAAGGCCGGCAAGGCTCTGGCGCTGTCCATCGACCTGCGTCTGCAGTACCTGGCGCACCGAGAGCTACGCAATGCGTTGCTGGAGTTCGGCGCCAAGGCGGGCAGCTTGGTCATGCTCGACGTAAAGACGGGGGAAGTGCTGGCCATGGTCAACCAGCCGACCTACAACCCGAACAATCGCCGCAACCTTCAGCCGGACGCCATGCGTAATCGGGCAATGACTGACTTGTTCGAGCCGGGTTCGACCATGAAACCTATTTCCATGAGCGCGGCCCTCGAAACGGGCCGTTGGAAGCCCAGCGATGTCGTCGAGGTCTGGCCAGGATCGTTGCGCATCGGGCGCTATACCATTCGCGACGTCTCCAGAACCGAAGGTCGTGAGCTGAGCCTGACCGGCATCCTGATCAATTCTTCCAACGTCGGCATGAGCAAAGTTGCCTTCGATATTGGCGGTACGGCGATTCATGAAGTCATGCGCAAGGTCGGCTTTGGCCAGGACACTGGCCTGGGTTTTCCCGGTGAACGAGTCGGCAACCTACCCAGCTACCGGGAATGGCGTCAGGCGGAGACCGCCACGCTTTCCTATGGTTATGGCCTCTCGGTAACTGCCGTGCAGCTGGCGCACGCTTACAGCACGCTGGCCAACGATGGCCGCCTGGTGCCAATGTCGCTCACGCGCGTGGATCGGCAGCCCGAAGGCGCCGAAGTGATCTCGCCTGAGGTGGCCGAAACCATCCAAGGCATGCTTCAGGAAGTCATCGAGGCTCCGCGTGGCGTCTTTCGCGCCCAAGTGCCGGGTTATCACGTGGCCGGCAAGAGCGGCACCGCGCGTAAGGCCTCTGCCAGCAGTCGGGGCTATCAGGAAAATGCCTATCGTTCGATGTTCGCCGGTTTCGGGCCTATGAAAGATCCACGCATTGCTGTTGCGGTGGTCATCGATGAGCCAAGCAAGAGCGGTTATTACGGCGGTCTGGTATCTGCTCCGGTGTTCAGCCGTGTGATGTCCGGCGCGCTGCGTTTGATGAACATCGCGCCTGACAACCTGCCTCCTCCGGAAGAAATCCAGACGGCCGAGACGGCCAAGACGAAGGGAGGGCGGATCTGATGCCTATGCCCCTGAATCAGCTACTCCCCCAGGCTGCGAGTGGTACTCTCATTCGCGAGTTGACCTTGGACAGTCGCAAGGTGCGCCCGGGCGATCTTTTTCTGGCTGTGCCCGGTCACCAGCAAGACGGCCGCGTGCACATTGCTGATGCGATTTCCCGTGGCGCGGCGGCGATCGCCTACGAAGCCGAAGGCGCTACTGAAATGAGCGCGGCGAGCGCCGTGCTGGTGCCGGTCCGTCACTTGGCGGAGCAGCTCTCCGCCATTGCTGGACGATTCTATGGAGAGCCAAGCCGCAGCCTGCATCTGGTGGGTGTCACCGGCACCAACGGCAAGACCAGTGTGACCTACCTGATAGCCCAGGCCCTGGATCGTCTGGGCGAGCGTTGCGGCATCATTGGCACCCTTGGCACTGGCTTCTATGGCGAGCTGGTGCTTGGCCAGCACACCACTCCCGACGCCATCGGCGTACAGGCGAACCTGGCCAACCTGCGCAAGCAGGGCGCGCGAGCCGTAGCGATGGAGGTCTCGTCCCATGGCTTGGCGCAGGGGCGGGTTGCCGCCTTGGCGTTCGATGTGGCTGTCTTCACCAATCTGTCTCGCGACCACCTGGATTATCACGGCTCCATGGAAGCCTACGCGGCGGTCAAGGCTCAGTTGTTCAAGATGCCTGGGCTCAGCTGCCGAGTGGTCAACCTGGATGATTCCGTCGGGCGTGCTCTTGCGGCAGAGCGTTCGGAGTCGCGGCTCATCACCTACAGCCTGGACGACGCCTCCGCCTATCTTTATTGCCCGGAAGCGCAGCTGGACGATAACGGCATTCGTGCCCGTCTGGTTACCCCTCAAGGTGAACGCTCTCTGCGTAGCCCGTTGCTGGGTCGCTTCAACGTGAGCAACCTGCTCGCAGCGGTGGGCGCTCTGCTGGGAATGAACTACCCGCTGGATGAGATTCTCGCCGTGCTGCCCGAAGTTCACGGGCCCGTCGGTCGTATGCAATGTCTTGGTGGCGGCGACCGCCCCTTGGTGGTGGTTGATTACGCCCATACGCCCGATGCTTTGGAAAAAGTACTCGATGCCCTGCGTCCGCATGCCCGGGGCAAATTGCTATGCCTGTTTGGCTGTGGCGGCGATCGTGACCGCGGCAAGCGAGCACTGATGGCCGATGTGGCCGAACGGTTGGCTGATCGCATCGTGGTGACCGATGACAATCCGCGCAACGAAGATCCATTGCAGATCCTCGACGAGATTCGTGCCGGCTTCAGCGATCCCGAACGCGCCACCTTTATTCCCGGTCGCGCCGAAGCGATTGCCAAGTGCATTGCTCACAGTGCAATGGACGACGTCGTGCTGCTGGCCGGCAAGGGGCATGAGGATTATCAGGAGATCAAGGGTGAGCGCCTGCCGTTCTCCGATCTCGACCAGGCCTCGATTGCCTTGGCTGCCTGGAGGGGGTCCGATGCTTGAAGCCATGCGCCTGAGTGACCTGATCGAGCCGCTATCGGCCAAATTGATCGATGCCAATGTGGCGTTCAGTTCGGTTAGCACCGACAGCCGCGCCATTGAGCCGGGACAGTTGTTCGTGGCCTTGACCGGTCCTCGTTTCGACGGTCATGCCTACCTGGCCGAAGTCGCGGCCAAAGGGGCCGTTGCCGCCTTGGTCGAGCGGCATGTGGAGAGTGTTGCATTGCCCCAGTTGGTCGTCGCGGATAGCCGCATAGCGTTAGGCCAATTAGGCGCACTGAACCGTGCCGGGTTTGCTGGCCCGGTCGCCGCGATCACCGGTTCCAGTGGCAAAACCAGCGTCAAGGAGCTGCTCGCCAGCATTCTGCGCGCGGCCTTTGGTGCCGATGCGGTATTGGCCACTCGCGGCAATCTCAACAACGATCTTGGCGCTCCGCTGACGCTGCTGGAACTGGCTCCCCAGCACAAGGCTGCGGTTATCGAACTGGGTGCGTCGCGTGTTGGAGAGATCGCCTATACCGTCAGCCTGACGCAGCCGGATGTCAGCTTGATTACCAATGCCGGCACTGCGCATGTGGGCGAGTTCGGCGGGCCTGAGAAAATCATCGAGGCCAAGGGCGAGATACTCGACGGGCTCGACGTCAATGGCGTCGCGGTGCTCAATCGCGACGATCGCGCCTATCCGACCTGGGAGCGGAGGGCGGCGGGCAAGCGTGTGGTGAGTTTCGCGATACAGAGTCCGCTGGCTGATTTCCATCCCGCTTCGATTGCCTATGATCAGCGTGGTTGCCCGAACTTCGTCCTGACCGGCCCATCCGGGTCCGTGCGTATCCAGCTCAACTTGCTCGGCCGCCACAGTGTGGCCAATGCGCTTGCCGCTGCAGCCGCGGCGCATGCGCTGGGGGTCACGCGCGAGCACATAGTGGAAGGACTCGAAAATCTGCAGCCAGTCAAAGGCCGAGGCGTCGCGCAGATGCTCGGCAATGGCGTACGCCTCATCGATGACACCTATAACGCCAATCCGGCCTCCATTTGCGCGGCCATCGACGTGCTGGCCGGCTTTGCCGGACGCACCGTGCTGGCGCTGGGCGACATGGGCGAGCTGGGTGATTGGGCTGAACAGGGGCATCGCGAGGTGGGCAGTTACGCCGTCGGCAAGGTCAGCGCCTTGTTTGCGGTTGGGCCGTTGATGACGCACGCCGTCACTGCCTTTGGAGCCGGAGGCCGTCACTTCGCCGATCAGCAAAGCCTGATCGAAGCGCTGCGGCTGGAGCAGGGCAACGCCACCACCATTTTGATCAAGGGATCACGGAGCGCCGCGATGGACAAGGTCGTCGCAGCGCTTTCCGCGTCCGGCATGGAGAAACACTGATGCTGCTGCTACTCGCCGAGTATCTGCAACGATTCCACACGGGCTTCGCGGTCTTCCAGTACCTGTCGCTGCGTGGAATTCTCGGCGTACTGACGGCGCTGGTCCTCTCGCTGTGGATGGGACCGTGGCTGATCCGCACGCTGCAGCTGCGCCAGATCGGGCAGGCCGTACGGACTGACGGTCCGCAAACGCACCTGTCCAAATCCGGAACGCCAACCATGGGCGGTGCTCTGATCCTCAGCGCCATTGCCATCAGCACTTTGCTCTGGGCCGATCTGGCTAACCGCTATGTATGGGTGGTACTTGCCGTCACGCTGCTGTTCGGCGCGATCGGTTGGGTTGATGACTACCGCAAGGTGATCGAGAAGAACTCGCGTGGTCTGCCGAGCCGCTGGAAGTACTTCTGGCAATCGGTATTCGGTCTCGGCGCCGCAATCTTCCTTTATCTGACAGCGCAGACGCCGGTCGAGACCACTTTGATCCTGCCCCTGCTGAAAAACATTGAGATTCCGTTGGGAATCGGCTTCGTGGTGCTGACCTACTTCGTCATAGTCGGCTCCAGCAACGCGGTCAATCTCACCGATGGGCTCGACGGCCTGGCGATCATGCCGACGGTGATGGTCGGAGGCGCGCTCGGCATCTTCTGCTATCTGTCCGGCAACGTGAACTTCGCCGACTATCTGCTGATTCCCTACATCCCCGGCGCGGGTGAGCTGATCGTGTTCTGTGGGGCGCTGATCGGTGCCGGACTCGGCTTTCTCTGGTTCAACACCTACCCGGCGCAAGTATTCATGGGCGATGTCGGCGCTTTGGCGCTCGGTGCCGCGCTGGGAACCATTGCGGTGGTCGTTCGCCAGGAAGTCGTGCTGTTCATCATGGGTGGCGTATTCGTGATGGAAACCCTGTCAGTGATCATCCAGGTGGCCTCTTTCAAGCTGACCGGTAAGCGGGTCTTCCGCATGGCGCCGATCCATCACCATTTCGAACTCAAAGGCTGGCCCGAACCTCGGGTAATCGTGCGCTTCTGGATCATTACGGTGATCCTGGTGCTGGTCGGTCTCGCTACGCTGAAATTGAGGTAATACAGAGTGCTCATCGCTTCCGATCAGTTCCGCATCGTCGTAGGTCTCGGCAAGAGCGGTATGTCCCTGGTTCGCTACCTGGCGAGCCGTGGGGTACCGTTTGCCGTTGCCGATACGCGCGCGAACCCGCCGGAGCTGGCCACTCTGCAGGCGCAATACCCGACCGTTGAAGTTCGTTGCGGCGAGCTCGATCCGCAGTTTCTCTGCCGGGCCAGCGAACTGTTGGTCAGTCCCGGGTTGCCGATCAGCACACCGGCTCTGCAGGTCGCCGCATCGAAAGGCGTGAAGCTGGCCGGTGATATCGAGTTGTTCGCCCGCGAAGCCAAGGCGCCGATCATCGCGATCACTGGTTCGAACGCGAAAAGTACGGTGACCAGCCTTGTCGGTGAAATGGCAGCAGCTGCCGGTCGCAAGGTGGCCGTGGGTGGCAATCTGGGCACGCCGGCATTGGATCTGCTCGATGATGACGTCGAACTTTACGTGCTCGAGATTTCTAGCTTCCAGCTGGAAACGACCGACCGCTTGAATGCTGAAGTCGCAACCTGCCTGAACGTCAGCGAAGATCACATGGATCGCTATGACGGATTGCCGGCCTATCACCAGGCCAAACACCGAATTTTCCGCGGTGCGCGGCAGGTTGTGATCAACCGCGACGATCGCCTCAGCCGTCCTCTGATTGCTGATGATGTCCCAGCATGGTCGTTCGGCCTAGGCAAGCCCGACTTCAAGGGCTTCGGGTTGTTCGAGGAGAACGGCGAAAAATACCTCGCCTTCCAGTTCGACGCGTTAATGCCAGTTAATCAGTTGAAGATTCGCGGCGCCCACAATCAGTCCAACGCCCTGGCGGCCTTGGCTTTGGGGCACGCGGTGGGGCTGCCGTTCGAGCCGATGCTCGCTACTCTCCGTAATTTCGCCGGGCTCGCCCATCGCTGCCAGTGGGTCGGTGAACGCAAGGGCGTCAGTTATTACGACGACTCCAAGGCGACCAACGTCGGTGCTGCGCTCGCCGCCATTGATGGCTTGGGTAGCGATATCGGCGGCGAGTTGGTCCTGATCGCTGGAGGCGACGGCAAAGGCGCCGATTTTTCGGCATTACACAGCGCGGTCGCGCGTCATTGCCGGGAAGTCGTGCTGCTGGGACGCGATGCCGATCAGCTCGCAGCGGCACTTGACGGGGCTGCGCCGATTCATCGTGTTCAGACCCTTCAGCAAGCCGTGCAACTGGCATCCAAGCTGGTACAACACGGTGATGCGGTGCTGCTTTCGCCGGCCTGCGCCAGCTTTGACATGTTCGAAAACTTCGAAGATCGCGGACGCCAGTTCGCCGCTGCGGTGGGGGCGCTCAGCTGATGCTCTCGTTCCTGCGCAACGCACCATCGCCGCTGTTCGGCCGTCGAGGTGTGGATCTTGATTTTCCGATGCTCGCCGGCTGCTTGGCTCTTCTGGGCTTGGGCCTGGTCATGATCACCTCGGCATCTTCCGAAGTCGCCGCTGTAAATACCGGCAACTCGATGTATCACATGGTCCGTCATCTGGTGTATCTGCTGCTTGGTCTGGTCGCAGCCGCTGCTGTGCTGCTGGTGCCGCTGTCAGCCTGGCAACGGCTGGATTGGATGCTACTGCTGGGCGCTTTCGCGCTACTGATCCTTGTATTGATTCCGGGCATCGGCCGCGAGGTCAACGGCTCCATGCGCTGGATCGGCTTCGGCGCCTTCAACGTGCAGCCTTCCGAGCTGGCCAAGCTCTTCGTCGTGGTTTACCTCGCCGGCTACCTTGTGCGCCGACAACAGGAAGTGCGCGAGAGTATGTGGGGCTTCCTCAAGCCGTTTCTGGTGTTGCTGCCGATGGCAATGCTGCTTCTGCTCGAGCCAGATTTCGGTGCGACCGTTGTGATGATGGGCGCGGCGGTGGCGATGCTCTTTCTCGGCGGGGTCGGTTTGATCCGGTTCAGCCTGTTGGTCCTGCTGGCTGTCGGCGCGGTATTCATTCTGGTGCAGACTCAGGAATACCGCCTGCAGCGGCTGATTACCTTCACCGATCCCTGGGCCGACCAGTACGGCTCCGGCTATCAATTGACCCAGGCCCTGATCGCGTTCGGCCGTGGCGAATGGCTGGGCGTCGGGCTGGGCAACAGCGTCCAGAAGCAGTTCTATCTGCCCGAAGCCCATACCGATTTCGTCTTTTCCGTCCTGGCCGAGGAGCTGGGTATGGTTGGGGCGCTCCTGACCGTTCTGCTGTTCGCCTTTGTGGGGGTGCGCGCCTTGTACATCGGGCTGGCGGCCGAGCGAGCACGGCAGTTCTTCGCGGCTTATATCGCCTGGGGTGTGGCGTTCCTCTGGCTCGGACAGTTTCTGATCAATGTCGGTGTGAACATCGGTTTGTTGCCGACCAAGGGGCTCACCTTGCCGTTCCTCAGCTATGGCGGCAGCTCGCTGGTTGTCACCTGCGCCAGCGTGGCGTTGCTGCTGCGCATCGAGTGGGAGAGCCGCACCGTACTGGGCAGCGAAGATGCTGAGTTCAGCGAAGATGATTTTGCCGAAGTGCCTGTGCTGAAGGGCAAGGAGGCCATCCATGGGCGCTAACGTGCTGATCATGGCTGGCGGGACTGGTGGACACGTGTTCCCGGCTCTGGCCTGCGCCCACGAATTCCAAAGTCGCGGCTACAGCGTGCACTGGCTGGGAACGTCTCGCGGCATCGAAAACGAAGTGGTTCCCGCAGCAGGTTTGCCGTTGCATCTGATTCAAGTGAGTGGTCTGCGCGGCAAAGGCTTGGTTTCTCTACTCAAGGCGCCGTTCCAGCTGCTGCGTTCGCTCGGTCAGGCACGGCGCATCATGCGCGATATCAAGCCGGTCTGCGTGCTGGGGCTCGGTGGTTACGTGACCGGTCCCGGTGGCCTGGCAGCGAAGCTTGCCGGGGTGCCGCTGATCATCCATGAGCAGAACGCCGTCGCTGGAACCGCCAACCGTAGCCTGGTGCCTTTTGCGCAGCGGGTCTGCGAGGCTTTCCCGAATACCTTCAGCGAGAGCGCCAAGCGGCGTACGACCGGCAATCCGGTGCGTCACGAGCTGTTTCTCGAAACGCCCAGGCAGACGCTGCTCGGCCGTAGGCCTCGGCTGTTGGTGCTGGGGGGCAGCCTGGGTGCCGAACCCTTGAACAAGCTACTGCCGGAAGCGCTCGGCCAGATGCCAGAGGAGTTGCGTCCCGAAGTGTTCCATCAGGCCGGCAAGCAGCACGCCGATCTCACACAGGAGCGCTATGTCGCTGCGGGGATCGAGGCCGAAGTTGCCCCCTTCATCAAGGACATGGCACGTGCCTACGCCTGGGCCGATCTGGTGATCTGCCGCGCTGGCGCCCTGACCGTATGTGAACTGGCGGCGGCCGGATTGCCGGCTTTTCTGGTGCCGCTGCCGCATGCGATCGACGATCACCAGACCCGCAACGCCGAGTACCTGGCGAAGGAGGGCGCAGCCGTTCTTCTCCCCCAAGCAAAAACCGATGCTGCCGTGCTGGCCGCGCAGCTGACCGAGGTAATGATGCAGCCGGAAAAACTCAAAGCCATGGGAGCCACGGCACGTCGCCTGGCTCGACCGGATGCCACCCGCACTGTCGTCGATATCTGCCTGGAGGTGGCGCATGGCTAAGTCCCCAGCAGCGGTCAAGGCTGAAGTCCGGCGCATGCGCCGTATTCGCCGGATTCATTTCGTCGGGGTTGGCGGCGTCGGCATGTGCGGTATCGCCGAAGTGCTGCTCAACCTTGGATATGATGTCTCAGGTTCTGATCTGAAAGCCTCCGCGAGCACTGAGCGCCTGCAGAATTTCGGTGCGCAGATCTTTATCGGCCATCAGGCCGGCAACGTAGCCGGGGCTGATGTACTGGTGGTCTCCAGTGCGGTAAACGCGGCCAATCCCGAGGTAGCGTTCGCCCTTGAGCAGCGGGTTCCTGTGGTGCCTCGCGCCGAGATGCTCGCCGAATTGATGCGCTATCGTCACGGCATCGCTGTCGCCGGCACCCACGGCAAAACCACGACCACCAGCCTGCTGGCTTCGGTGTTCGCCGCCGGCGGGCTGGATCCGACGTTCGTCATTGGCGGTCGTCTGACCGCAGCGGGTACCAATGCCCAGCTTGGCACCAGCCGCTACCTGATTGCCGAAGCCGATGAGAGCGACGCCAGCTTCTTGCATCTACAGCCGATGGTCGCGGTCGTGACCAACATCGATGCCGACCACATGAGCACCTACGGCGGTGACTTCGGCAAGCTGAAGCGGACCTTTGTCGAATTCCTGCACAACTTGCCGTTCTACGGACTGGCTGTGCTTTGCGTGGATGATCCGGTGGTGCGCGAGATCATTCCTCAGGTGGGTCGACCCATCACCACCTACGGTACCCGTGAAGATGCTGACGTACGGGCCATCAATATCCGCCAGGAAGGGATGCGCACCTACTTCACCGTACTGCGCGATGGTTTCGATGCGCTCGATGTCTCGGTCAACATGCCAGGCAACCACAACGTGCTCAATGCCCTTGCCACCATCGCCATCGCAACCGATGAAGGCATCGACGACGAGGCCATCGTTCAAGGGTTGTCGCAGTTTGGTGGCGTCGGCCGGCGCTTCCAGGTTTATGGCGAGCTGCCGGTGGACGGCGGCAGCGTGATGCTGGTCGATGACTATGGCCATCACCCGCGTGAAGTGGCTGCCGTGATCCAGGCGGTTCGTGGCGGTTGGCCCGAGCGCCGACTGGTCATGGTCTATCAACCCCATCGCTTTAGCCGGACCCGCGATCTGTACGACGACTTCGTGCAAGTGCTGAACGACGCCAACGTGCTGCTGCTGATGGAGGTTTATCCTGCCGGCGAAGAGCCCATTCCGGGCGCCGACAGTCGTCATCTGGCGCACAGCATCCGTCAGCGCGGGCAACTCGACCCGATCTATATCGAGCGGGGTATCGAGCTCGCCCCGTTGGTCAAACCGCTGTTGCGCCCGGGCGACATCCTGCTTTGCCAGGGCGCTGGCGATATCGGCGGATTGGCCCCCCAACTCATCAAAAGCCCCCTGTTTGCTGGCGATACAAGCGCCACGAGGAAAAGCGAATGACTGCCCTGCAATCGACTCGTGATCCCCAGGCATTCGGCCGGGTTGCCGTGCTCTTCGGCGGCAAGAGCGCCGAGCGCGAGGTGTCCTTGAAATCTGGCGCCGCGGTGCTAGCTGCGTTGCAGGCTGCGGGCGTCGATGCGTTCGGCATCGATGTCGGTGAAGACCTGCTGACGCGCCTGAGCAGTGAGCACATCGACCGTGCATTCATCGTACTGCACGGGCGCGGCGGTGAGGACGGCAGCATGCAGGGCCTGCTCGAATGCGCCGGGATTCCCTATACCGGTAGCGGCATCCTCGCCTCGGCGCTGGCCATGGACAAACTGCGTACCAAGCAGGTTTGGCAGAGCCTCGGCCTGCCCACGCCGCGGCATGCCGTGCTGGCGAGCGAGGCTGATTGCCAAGCCGCAGCAGAAACGCTGGGCTTTCCATTGATCGTAAAGCCGGCGCATGAAGGCTCCAGCATCGGTATGGCGAAGGTTGGCGGCATCGCTGAGCTGATCGCTGCCTGGCGCGCAGCGAGTGCCTACGATGCTCAGGTGCTGGTCGAGCAATGGATCCAGGGGCCTGAATTTACCATCGCCACGCTGCGCGGCGCAGTACTTCCACCGATTGGTCTGGGCACCCCTCACACCTTCTACGACTACGACGCCAAGTACGTGGCCAACGATACCCAGTACCGCATTCCCTGCGGTTTGGACGTGGTCAAAGAGCAGGAACTCAAAGATCTCTCCGCGCGTGCCTGCGAAGCCGTAGGGGTCCAGGGCTGGGCCCGTGTCGATGTCATGCAGGACAGTGCCGGCGCTTTCTGGCTGCTGGAAGTGAACACCGTGCCGGGGATGACCGATCACAGCCTGGTGCCGATGGCGGCGCGTGCTGCGGGGCTGGATTTCCAGCAGCTGGTGCTGGCCATTCTTGATGCCAGCCTGACGGTAGGGAACTGAGCCATGATCACCACGCTGCGTCACTCGCAACCCACCACCGGCCGTGCGTCACGCAAGCCGGCGCAGCGGGGCGCGAGCCGCCTGGTGCAACGTGAGCCGCTTTCGGCGCGCTTGCCACGGCCCAGCCTGAGTTCCTTCAAGCGTGTCCTGTGGCCGGTATTGCTGGTGACCCTGGTCGTGGGGCTTTACGAGCTGGGTCAGCGTCTCGCGCCCTATGCTGATCGGCCGATCGCCAAGGTCAGTGTTCGGGGCGAACTGACCTATGTCGATCAGCAGGCTGTGCAGGCGCGCATGGCACCGTTCGTCGAGGCCAGTTTCTTCAAGGTTGATCTCGACGCATTGCGTCACGACCTTGAGCAGATGCCGTGGATTGCCCATGTCGAGGTGCGTCGGATTTGGCCGGATGAGGTCCTGGTGCGTCTCGACGAACAGCTACCGGTCGCTCGCTGGGGCGATGAGTCATTGTTGAACAACAATGGCCAGGCCTTTGCGCCCAATGATCTGACTCAGTATGAACACTTGCCGCAATTGCATGGTCCGAAGCGGGCCCAGCAGCGGGTCATGCAGCAGTACCAGATGCTCAGCCAGATGCTGCGGCCGCTCGGTTTTTCCATCGCTCGCCTGGAGTTGCGAGCACGAGGCAGCTGGTTCGTGACGACCAAGCAGGGCGTCGAGCTGTTGCTGGGAAGAGACCAGATAATCGAAAAAATGCGGCGCTTCACTGCCATTTACCAGCAAGAGCTGGCGCAGGAGAGCGACAGAATTGCGCGGATCGACCTCCGCTACGCCAACGGCCTGGCTGTGGCATGGCGCGAGCCGAGTCCGACCACGACGGATGAACCCGTCGTTGCGAAGAATTGAGGAATGAAACACATGTCTAGCGTGCAAAGCGGCAAGATGATCGTCGGTCTCGATATCGGCACCTCCAAGGTGGTGGCGCTGGTGGGCGAAGTGACGCCGGACGGCGAGCTCGAGATCGTCGGGATCGGCACCCATCCATCGCGCGGGTTGAAGAAAGGCGTGGTGGTCAATATCGAATCGACCGTTCAGTCGATCCAGCGCGCTGTCGAGGAAGCCCAGCTGATGGCAGGCTGTCGTATCCATTCCGCGTTCGTCGGTCTGGCTGGCAATCACATACGCAGCCTCAATTCTCACGGAATCGTTGCCATCCGCGACCGCGAAGTAAGCAGCGCCGACCTCGAACGCGTGCTGGACGCCGCGCAAGCCGTGGCCATCCCGGCGGACCAACGGGTGCTACACACTCTGCCGCAGGATTATGTGATCGATAACCAGGAAGGCGTTCGCGAGCCGCTGGGCATGTCCGGCGTGCGTTTGGAAGCCAAGGTTCATGTGGTGACCTGCGCCGTCAATGCGGCACAGAACATCGAGAAATGCGTGCGTCGCTGTGGGCTCGAAGTGGATGACATCATCCTCGAGCAATTGGCCTCGGCGCATGCCGTGCTGACCGACGACGAGAAGGAGCTGGGCGTCTGCCTGGTGGATATCGGCGGCGGCACCACCGACATCTGCATCTTCACCGAAGGCGCGATCCGGCATACCGCGGTCATCCCAATCGCCGGTGACCAGGTCACCAATGACATCGCCATGGCGCTGCGTACGCCGACGCAGTACGCCGAGGAAATCAAGATCCGTTATGCCTGCGCACTGGCGAAGCTGGCCGGGCCAGGCGAAACCATCAAGGTACCGAGCGTCGGTGATCGTCCGCCTCGGGAACTCTCGCGCCAGGCACTAGCCGAAGTCGTGGAACCGCGTTACGACGAGCTCTTCACACTGATCCAGGCTGAACTGCGTCGCAGCGGTTACGAGGATCTGGTCCCGGCAGGGATCGTTCTCACCGGCGGCACAGCGAAGATGGAAGGTGCCGTCGAGCTGGCCGAGGAAATCTTTCACATGCCGGTGCGCCTGGGCGTACCGCACAGCGTCAATGGACTCACCGATGTAGTCCGCAACCCCATCTATTCAACGGGCGTGGGCCTGTTGCTGTACGGGATGCGTAAGCAGACCGATGGCGTCTCCATGTCCGGTCTCGGCCATTTCGCCGAAGAACCCAAAACATCTGTCGTGGACCGGCTCAAGAGCTGGATCCAGGGCAATTTCTGAGCAGTGCGGCTGTACCTAAAACTAGAAAGCTGGAAGGAGAGAGGGAAATGTTCGAACTCGTAGATCATACCCCGCAAAGTGCAGTGATCAAGGTCATTGGCGTAGGCGGAGGCGGCGGCAATGCCGTCAATCACATGGTGCGCAACAACGTTGAAGGTGTGGAATTCATCTGCGCCAACACCGATGCCCAGGCGCTGAAGAAAATCGAAGCGCGAACCGTGCTGCAGTTGGGTTCCGCCATTACCAAGGGTTTGGGTGCAGGCACCAATCCCGACATCGGTCGTCAGGCCGCGATGGATGACCGCGAGCGCATCGCCGAGGTGCTGCAGGGCGCCGATATGGTGTTCATCACCACTGGCATGGGTGGCGGCACCGGCACCGGCGCCGCGCCGGTCATCGCTTCGGTTGCCAAGGAAATGGGCATTCTCACCGTTGCAGTCGTGACCCGTCCGTTCCCGTTCGAAGGCCGTCGTCGCATGCAGGTCGCCGACGAAGGCATCCGCCAGCTGTCGGAGTGCGTCGACTCGCTGATCACTATCCCCAACGAGAAGCTACTGACCATCCTGGGCAAGGACGCGAGCCTGCTGGCCGCCTTCGCCAAGGCGGACGACGTGCTCACCGGTGCTGTACGCGGCATCTCCGACATCATGCAGCGCCCCGGCCTGATGAACGTCGATTTTGCCGACGTGAAGACCGTTATGGGCGAGATGGGCATGGCCATGATGGGCACCGGCTGCGCAACCGGACCCAATCGCGCTCGCGAAGCGACCGAGGCGGCGATTCGCAACCCGCTGCTGGAAGACGTCAACCTTCAGGGCGCCCGCGGCATCCTCGTCAATATTACCGCCGGTCTGGATTTGTCCCTCGGTGAGTACGCTGCGGTGGGCGAGATCATCGAAGCCTTCGCGTCCGACGAGGCGACCGTCAAGGTCGGTGCCGTTATCGATCCGGATATGCTCGACGAGTTGCACGTTACCGTGGTCGCGACTGGCCTTGGTCCGCGCAACGAAAAGCCGGTCAAGGTCGTCGACAACACGTTGCAGACCGCTGCCGTAGCCCCTCAGGCCGCGCCGGCGCCGCGTCAGGATCAAGCAGCGGTGAACTACCGTGATCTGGATCGCCCGACCGTCATGCGCAATCAGGCTCATGCAGCGGCCACGGCGGCGAAAATGAACCCACAGGAGGACCTGGACTATCTCGATATTCCGGCTTTCCTGCGTCGTCAGGCTGATTGATTGAATGCATCAGCAGTATTGGGGTGATTGGTATTCAGCAAACAGGGGTTCTGCTATGATCGCCACCTTTGTTGGAAACCATTCGCAACAGCGCAATAGCGAAACCAAGCCATGATCAGACAACGCACCTTAAAGAACATCATTCGCGCCACTGGCGTCGGCCTGCATTCGGGGGAGAAGGTATACCTGACCCTGAAGCCGGCACCCGTGGACACCGGAATCGTGTTCTGTCGCACCGATCTCAACCCGCCGGTACAAATCGCCGCCCGGGCCGAGAACGTTGGCGAAACGACCATGTCGACAACGCTGGTCAGCGGCGAGGTCAAGGTCGACACGGTGGAGCATTTGCTGTCGGCGATGGCTGGACTTGGCATTGACAATGCTTATGTCGAGCTTTCAGCGTCGGAAGTGCCGATCATGGACGGTAGCGCTGGCCCCTTCGTATTCTTGATTCAATCGGCCGGCCTGCAGGAGCAGGACGCCCCCAAGAAGTTCATCCGTATCATTCGCGAAGTCTCGGTGGAGGATGGCGACAAGCGCGCTACGTTCCTGCCGTTCGAAGGCTTCAAGGTGAGTTTCGAGATCGATTTCGACCATCCGGTATTCCGTGGTCGCACCCAGACCGCCAGTGTGGACTTCTCCAGTACTTCCTTCGTCAAGGAAGTCAGCCGTGCGCGAACCTTCGGCTTCATGCGCGACATCGAATTCCTCCGCTCGCACAACCTGGCCTTGGGTGGCAGTGTCGAAAATGCGATCGTGGTCGATGAAGACCATGTGCTTAACGAAGACGGTCTGCGGTATGAGGACGAATTCGTGAAGCACAAGATTCTCGATGCAATCGGTGATCTCTACTTGTTGGGTACCAGCTTGATCGGCGAATTCCGCGGCTTTAAATCCGGACATGCATTGAACAATCGTTTGCTACGCGCCTTGATGGAACAGAAGGACGCGTGGGAAATGGTCACGTTCACTGACTCCCAGACCGCACCGATCTCCTACATGCGCCCGGCAGCTGCCGGCTGAGCAGTACTCTCTTTCCTTTTTAAGGCCACCCCAGGGTGGCCTTTTTTTATCCAGTGTCCGCCGCGCTTGTGAACATGTCGAAGCGCTCAGTTCATGCCATCGAGCAGGCTGGCCATATCGTCGGCGTGCTCTTCTTCCTGGGCGAGGATATCTTCGAAGATCCGTCGCGTGGTTGGATCCTTGTCGCCAAGGTATTGAACGATTTCACGATAGCTGTCGATGGCGATGCGCTCGGAAACCAGATTTTCAAAGACCATGTCGCGTAGGCCGTTGCCCTCGGCATATTGAGCATGCGCGCGCTCGGATAGGCTGTCCGGGTTGAAGTCCGGTGCGCCGCCTAGCTGCACGATGCGTTCGGCGAGCCGGTCGGCATGCTCCTGCTCTTCATTGGCGTGCTCGAGAAACTCATCGGCGGCAACGCTTGATTTCAGGCCGGTGGCCATATAGTAGTGGCGTTTGTAGCGCAGGTAGCAGACCAGCTCAGTGGCCAGTGCCTCGTTGAGCAGATTGATCACGGTGTCGCGATCAGCCGAGTAGCTTTCAGTCACCGCACCATTTTCGACATGCTGGCGGGCGCGCTCGCGCAGAGTCTGTTTGTCGCTCAGTTGAACGTAGCTCATCACGGTCTCCTTAAAATATATAGGTAGTTATTGTCCAGCCACGCTGGTCGTTGCGCCTGGCGGCGTCTCGCTGGACCTAGAGCTCTATCCAATAGGAGTGGAGGTGGAGAGTTTTAGCCAGCCTCGCTTTTCTCCGGGCGCTCCGGCTTGCCGGGTTCTTCGATGGGAACCGGCTCGCCAGGTTCCTTGCGCTCGGGTTCGGGAATCGGACTTGGCGTTCCGTCATCCCCTGGATCAGGATCTTGCATAGGAATTCCTTCAGCTGAGCGCCTTGATTAGCTCGTCCTTGCGCATTTTCGAACGACCGTGAACGTCACGCTCACGCGCTTTTTGCATCAGCTCGTCGCGGGTGAGGTCGGCGAGCGAAGTGCTGCCTGAGCGGTTACTGCGTGCCGAGCCTTTGTTCGGTGACTCGCCGGAACGAGCTTTAGCTGCCCGATGCGCCGAATCCTTGCGGTCGGCACGCTTGGTTGTCTCGCTTTTCTTTTGGCCAGAACCTCCCTTGCGCTCGCCACCGCCTGATTGCTTGTTGACCGTGGCCCAGGCTCGGGCTTCGGCTTCTTTCTCCGATACCCCACGCTCCTCATAGCTCTCTTCGATATGTTCGGCTTTGCGTTGCTGTTTGTCGGTGTATTTGGACTTTTCACCTCTGGGCATGATGGCTTTCCTCGTGCCGGTAGAACGATGCGGGCCCGCAAGATCTCGCGCCGAGATGTTCTGCGCGACGACGCCTGTCCTGTTTGGTCCTCGTAGCAGGCCCTGAGTTTCACCCGTGCTAGCATTGCGCGTTTTGATCGCCACTGATGATGTCCGGCCCGCCAATAATTCTTAGTTTCACTTTGGCGGAACAAAATTCGTTTATGCTGGCCTGAACGAAGCATGGACCGCGCTATCTCGGTAGTTCTGGCGCGATTCACTGTGTTGAATCTGTTTTACAATCCATGCTTGCCGTTACCGATAAGCTTTGAATGAGGCGATAACCAGATGCGAATCCTTGTATGCGGAGCCGGTGGCCAGGTTGGTCACGAGTTGGTAGACCGTGCTCATGCGTATGGTCTCGAGGCGCTTGGCATGACTCGTGCGCAACTGGACATCACCGATGCTGATCAGATTGCGGGCGTTGTCGACCAGCTCAAGCCGGGGTTGATCATCAACGCGGCTGCCTACACCCACGTGGACAACGCCGAGACACACAGCGAGCAGGCTTACGCGGTCAACCGTGACGGTGCCGCGAGGCTTGCTGAAGCCGCCCGGCGACTCGCTATTCCCTTGCTGCATATTTCCACCGATTACGTGTTTTCCGGCGAAGCCCGTGAGCCTTATCGCGAAGAAGATCAGGTCTCACCAACAGGCGTTTACGGCGCCAGCAAGCTGGCAGGCGAAGCCGCCATCCAGGCTGTGTTGAATGAACATTTGATCCTGCGGACCAGTTGGGTATATGGCGCGCATGGCCACAACTTTGTCAAAACGATGCTGCGCCTGGCGCACCAACGCGACTCGCTCTCGGTCGTCGCTGATCAGTTTGGTTGTCCTACACAGGCCGGCGGTATTGCGGATGTACTACTGCAACTGGCCCAACGTTATTCACGGGAAGGCACGCTTGCTTGGGGGCTTTATCACTACAGCGGCCGATCACCTTGCACGTGGTTCGATTTCGCGGTGGAGATTTTTCGTCAGGCTGAGGCCAAAGGCATGCTGGCCAAGCAGCCGCAGGTGTCCTCGATCACGACGGCACAGTACCCGACACCCGCGCGCCGACCCGCGTGGTCGGTGCTCGACTGCGGCAAGTTCGAAGCTACCTTCGGTATCGATACGCACGATTGGCGTGACGATCTGTCGGTTGTGCTCGATGTACTGGCGGCAGGAGAGACAGGTACCGCCGCTGGCACCGTGCAGCATTTTCAAGCCTGACTGGCTGAGGCCCTAAGGCCGATTGGCCTATGGCGCGATGGTCGCGCGCTATTGGGTGATCTGGATTGCGACTCGGAGTATTCTTTGCGGCCTTTTTTCGGGGCGGCATGATGTCGCGCCGGTTGCTGGAGAAGCCGCGTGGTCGTGTTCCAGGCAATTCTGCCGATCTTTGGCTTGATCATGCTCGGCTACCTGCTGGGCTGGCGACGCTGGCTCGCTGGCGAAGCGGCGACCGGGCTTGCCAATATCACCTTCAAACTTTTCATGCCGGCGGTCCTGTTCTCCGGTATCGCTCGGGCGCAGCTGAGCGACGGGATGTCGCCCATGCTGTTGCTGGGATATTTCGGGCCAGTGCTGGCCATCTTCGTACTCGTAGGGCTAGTTGCACACCGCCTGCTCGGGCGCGCATCACCGCTTGGACTGACGGCAGCCTACTCCAATAACGTGCTGGTCGGGATCCCACTGGTGACTACGCTGCTCGGGTCGGAAAGCCTGGTGTACGTGTTTGCCATTTTGGTGTTCCATAGCCTGATTTTGTTTTCACTGCAAAGCTTCTACAACGCTTTCGGCTCAGGTCAGAAAGTCAATGGCGCTGCGCTGCTGAAAAATCTTGCCAACCCGCTTATCGTGGGCCTCTCATTGGGCGCCTTGCTGAGCGTCTCGGGCCTCGAGTTGCCGCAACCGTTGTGGCGCGTGGCTGACTGGCTGGCCCAGGCGGCCTTGCCCTGTGCATTGATCGTGCTGGGCATCAGTCTGTCACGTTATCGCCTGCGCCCCAGCGGTACGGCATTGGCGCTCACCCTGGTCAAGTTAGGCCTGTTTCCGTTACTGGTGTGGTATCTGGGAGGACTGTTGCCCGGTCTGAACCACGAGGCGCGCAGCGTGCTGGTGCTGCTCGCGGCCTGCCCAAGTGGGGTCAATGTATTGGCCTTCGTGATCAATCAGGAAGATACCCGCGCGGTCAGCTCGACCGTGTTTCTCTCGACCCTGCTCGCGGCGATCAGCCTGCCATTGTGGATGCTGCTGATGTCGAGGTGAGCGGTCAGATATCTTTGTCAGGCCGATCGGCATGCGTATGGGCTGCGATGATGTCCTCGAGGCGCAGTCCGGTCAGACCATGGATGGTACGCCAGAGGTAGTAGAAGATGGCCATCATCATCGCCATACTCGGGATCGCGATCATCGGATAGCTGAGCAAGGTCATGCGTCCGAGCTCGGCATTGAACGCCTCGCTACCGGCCGGGCTGTTTACGATCCATTTGGCCAGCACGTAGTTCATGAAGGACGAAAAGAAAAAAGTGCCGCTAAGAAAGTAGGTGGCACGCAGCAGCCGTGTTTCGAAGTGAGCGGTCTGCCCGTTGCGTTCGAGCTGTTCGTGAACTTTCTCGACGTTGAGCACCTTGGGGTTGTAAAGCAGCGTGCGGATCAATGGAAAGCGAGTTCGGGTCGACGCTAACACGACGATGCCGATGACGCCGGGAATCATCGCCTCCTTGATGGCCAGCCATTGAGGGTCGAGCTGTAGCAGGCCGATGCCTCCGGTCAGCAGCACGCTGACCAGGCCCAGGAGCGCGATCCAGTTGAACTTGCGGTATTTCGCCAGCTCGAACAACCCCCAGCCGAGCGGAAAGGCCAGCGCCAGCAAGAGAGCACCGTCTGCGCCGAGACGATGTTCGCCGCTCAGTTTCATCAGAATCAATGACGGAATGACGATGCTTATAGCCAGGTCGATCAAGGGCCGAGGTTTGTGCTCGGCCGGCTGCTCGGGGCCGGGTGGGTTGGTACGGGTATCGGTCATGTGCTCGGTTTCGTTTCGGAAGAGGCCGAATGATCGCTCGGCAACGCACGCATAGCCATAGTGCAATGGTGGTGTTCGCGACAGCAGGTTATTGACCGACGGTAGCTTTGCGCCGTCGCTGCGACCATTGCGTCGTTTCGAATATCGCTACCACCATAATCGCAAGGGCAAATGGCACCAACAAGTAGAACGCCCTGAATACGATCAGCGCCGCCAGTACATCCGCGGTGGGCAGTTCCGGCAGGGCGGCGAGAAACGTCACCTCGAGCACGCCGAGCCCTCCAGGTGCGTGGGATAGCAACGCGAGCGAGAAGGAACCGAGAAACACCCCGAACACTACCAGGTAACCGGGGTTCTGCGCCTCGGGAAGGGCGAAGTAGATTATGGCAGCAGCGCAGGCGAGCTCCAGCGGTGCGGCGATCAACTGGCGACCGACGATTGGCAGGCGCGGATAAGTGATTCGCCACTTGCCTATGTGCATCGGCGCGAAGTGTCGCCAGGCGCCAATCACATAAAGGCCAACCAGGCACAACAGCGACGCGCCAATCGAGGTCGATAGCCATGGATCGGCCTCGATGAGCCTGTTCAGCAAGTCCGGCCGTAGGATCAATACAATCCCGCCCGCAATCAGAATGCCGAGGAGAAACGTCAGCGAACAGAACACGATCAGCACGCCGATTTCGTGGGGCGTAAGCCCTTTACTGCGGTACGCGCGGTAGCGCACGACCGCACCGGAAAACACCGATGCCCCTACGTTGTGCGCCAGGGCGTAGGTGGTGAACGAGCAGAGCGTGATGAACCACCATGAGATGCTCTTGCCGAGATGAGCGATGGCGATTCGGTCGTACCAGGCTAATGCACTGTAGGCGCCAAGTGTTGCAAGTCCTGCCAGCAGCCAGTTGCGATGACTGATGGCCTCAAGGCTGTCGGTGAGTTCAGCCAGCGAAAGATTACGTATCTCCTGATAGAGCAAATAGCCGGAAAGCAGTACCGCCATGATGCCGACAAGAGTCCAGGCGACATCGCTCCTCTTCATCATTGCATGGGCTCCTTGGCGACGGCATTTGCCTCGAAGCGAAGGTTCGGACAATTGGATGAAACACCCGTCGCGGAATAATTCGGCCGGTCTTTTATCGGCAGCGGACCGCGCGATTTGTTCATTCTCTTTCAATTGCGGGGCGCAAGGGCACCTGGGCAACGGTATGAGGTCCACCGACAAATCCAATCCATAGAGGTGTACTTATGCCGGATATCCCGCGCGACTCACAGGCGGAAAGTTCGCTGTCGTTGCTTGGCGAAGGTTACTCGTTCATTTCCAGCCGCTGCCAGCGGCTCGGATCGGACCTGTTCCAGGTTCGTCTACTGATGCAGAACACCATATGTATGCGAGGCGAGGAGGCGGCGAAACTGTTCTATGACGAGCAGCTTTTTCAACGTGAGCGCGCAGCGCCACGCATGCTGCAGAAAACGCTGTTCGGCCAGGGTGGCGTGCAGGGGCTAGATGACCAGGCTCATCGGCATCGCAAGCAGCTTTTCCTCTCGCTACTGACCGAGGCGGCGGTGGCCGATCTGGTGCGGCTGAGCGAGGCCAATTGGCAGGCAGCCATCGAGACTTGGCAACAGTGTGATCGCGTGGTGCTCATGCCCGAGGTGCAGGCGATTTTCACGCATGCTGCGTGCGACTGGGCAGGGGTGCCACTTGCGCAAGGCGAGCTAACGCATCGTCGTGATCAACTGGCTGCAATGATAGATGGGGCCGGTGGAGTCGGTGCGCGTCATTGGCGTGCGCGCAAGGCCCGTAAGGAGGCCGAAAGCTGGATGATTGATCTGGTCAGCCGTGTGCGCGCCGGAACGCTGGTGGTTGATGAGACCCGGCCGCTGGCAGTGGTCGCTCGGTACCTCGATCTTGACGGGGTGGCGCTGGAAGAGCGGGTCGCTGCAGTGGAAATGCTCAATCTCCTGCGTCCGATCGTGGCGGTGACACGATTCGTCATCTATGCGGCGCTGGAACTACTGGCACACCCTCAATGGCGTCAACGGCTTCAGCAAGAAAACGCTGCGCTGGAGCTCTTTGCACAGGAAGTCCGGCGGCTTCACGCCTTCTTCCCCTTCACGGCGGCGCGTGTGCGGAGGGATTTCGAATGGAAGGGCTACCATTTTCCGAAAGGCACGCGGGTGTTGCTGGATCTCTACGGTACCAATCGAGACGCACGACTCTGGGCGCAACCCGAGGCATTTCAACCCGAGCGCTTCGCCAATTGGGATGGCGGTGCATTCAATTTCATTACTCAGGGTGGCGGCGATGCCGCGAACGGGCATCGTTGCCCTGGGGAGCCTCTGGCAATCGCGTTGCTGACGAGTGCGCTGCGCATGCTGACCCGTCGAATGAGTTATGCGGTACCTGCTCAGGACTTGCGCCTGGATGCCTCACGAATGCCTGAGCAACCGGAAAGCCTGCTGATCATCAGCGACGTCCGGTCCATACCGTCGGGCAACTAGGGTTGCAATCATGAAGCGGCGCGCGTGGTTAGCGTTGGTACGGACTATCGATCTGCTGTCGCCTCCCTGATGCGGACCCAGTGCTCGATCAGCTCGCGCAACTGGGACATCTCGACAGGTTTGGCCATGTGACCGTCCATCCCTGCATCGCGGGCACGCTCACGGTGTTCGCTGAGAATATGGGCGGTAAGAGCCACCACTGGCGTTCGCGGCCGGCCCTCGGACGCCTCCCAGGCACGTAGCCGCGCGGTGGCCTCGAAGCCGTCCATGATCGGCATTTCGCAATCCATCAGCACCAGATCATAGGGTTGCTCCTTGATCGCTGCGAGTGCCTCTTCTCCATTGCTGGCCGTATCCGGATTGAGGTTGAGCTTGCTCAACATGCCTCGAATGACCTTGGTGGAAATACTGTTGTCCTCTGCGACCAGGATGCGGAAGTCGTCCGGCACGGAAAGTGGCGTGCTGGCTTGGGTCGTCGCGGATCGCGCGATGGCGCTGGTGCGACGAGCCAGCTCATCCGCCAGGGTGGTTTTCAAAGTATAGCCGGCAACGGGTTTGGCCAGGATGCGCTTGATCCCGGCGTTACGCGCGATGATCTTGCTCGGCGCGTTGCTCATGCCGGTCAGCATGATCAGTAGAATGTCATGATTGAGGCTGAAGTCTTCCTTGATTCTGCTCGCCAGTTGCATGCCGGTCATGCCGGGCATGTCCTGATCGAGCAGGACCACGTCGAAATATTCGCGCAGATGCGCCTTGGTGCGCAGAAGCGCCAGCGCCTCCTTGCCCGAGGCCACCGCACTGACTTCGAATCCCCAGCTGCTGCACTGCTGACTGAGCACCTTTCGGCAGGTATCGTTGTCATCGACTACCAAGAGCCGCGAGCCTTTCAGCTGATTGTCCAGATCGCTGCCGGGTTGCTCCGAAATGTCTGCGCCCAACGGCAGGCTGATCCATAACGTATTGCCGGCGATGCCACCGGTCTGGATGCCGAACTCGCCATCCATCAGGTGGACAAGCTGTCTGGCGATAATCAAGCCGAGGCGGCCACCGTGGCGGGTCGCGGCAAGGAAGTCGCGGCTATCCAGGGCGGCATTGAGCAGGGCATCGCGTTCTTGTGTTTCCAGCGGTCGTCCGCTGTCCTGTACGGTGATACGCAGCCGCGGCGCCTCCTCATGACCATCCACCGCCGCTATCAACAGCACCTCGCCTTCTTCGGTCTGCTTGAAGGCATTTTCCAACAGGTTCAGCAGGGCCTGGCGCAAGCGGGTTGGGTCGCCTTCAACGACGTGCGGCATCTGCGGCTGGACGAAGCTGATCAGCTCGACTTTCTGCTGCTCGGCCTTGGCGCGGAAGATGCTCAGGCAGTCTTCGATCAATGCGTTGAGGTCGAATTGCACGTCGTCCAGTTCGATCTGCCCGGACTCCAGTTTAGAGATGTCGAGAATCTCGTTGATCAGGTTGAGCAATTCGTTGCCGGAGCTATGAATCGTCTGCACATAGTCGCGCTGCTTGGCCGACAGCGAGGTGCTGAGCAATAGCTCGCTCATGCCGAGTACCCCGTTCATCGGGGTACGAATTTCATGGCTGATCTTTGCCAGGAAATCCGCCTTGGTCCGTAGCTCGGCACTGGTGACCGCTTCGGCAGTGTGCTGATTGCGGCTGTCCGATTGGATCTGACGCTGCCGCTCGAGCAGTGCGAAGCTGAGAATCAATCCGGAGCACGTGGCCACGCTGAACATGATGCCGGTCAGCCAATCCGGATCGAATTGATTGAAACCCAGCAGGATCGGCAGAACGAAGACGAAGCCGCCATTGAACAACAGCATCCCGGCGACGAGCAGGCGGGCTGGGTCATAGCGCTGCCGCCAATGGTGGATAGCCACCGCGGTGACGCTGACGGCGGTGGCCAGCACCATGGCGTAGATCAGCCAGCTGAACCAGAGCTGACCGGTAAGCAGTATGGTCGCCGCCAACGCGCTGACGAGACCCGCTTGCAATGCGAGCAGCCAGGTAATCCAGGGTGTCCTGCGATGATGAAAGAAGCCGAACGTGAAGGCCAGCAGCGAAAGACTGGTCGCCAATGCCGCGATGTCGGCAATCAGGGGTTGGCTGTAGATCAGTTTCGGCGACCACACCGCCAGCAGTCCGAGGTTCGCCACGGCACAGGTCAGCAGCGCCCCGTGCAGCAGGGCGAGCCACACATGGCAGTAATTGAAGGTATAGGCGAAGCGCAGCAGGTTGTAGATCATCAGCAAGGCGAGGGCGCCGAACAGCGCCCCGAACAGGTAGGCCGGGCGCGTCTGCTTGACCAGCCCAATCTCATCTACCGTGTGGAACCAGGCCATGATTGGGTGTGACGACTGCAACCGGATATAGGCTTCGCGAGGCACGTTGTCGTTGGGCAGGGAAAACAGGTACGCGCGGGTAGGCAAGGGGCGGGATTCCAGCGGCCGCAACTCGCCGGTTTCCACATGGCGCTCGACCTGGCCGTCACGTAGTAGATAAAAATCGAGATATTGCACGCGTGGGGCAAAAATCCACAGCCAGTTCGGCTGGGCGAAGGCGGGCAAACTCACCTGTAGCCAGACGGCGTTGTCGCTCGCCGGAGCGGCGTACGAGCGTTGGTCGATTCGCTGGAACAGAGTGCGTTGTTCCAGGATTTCCGCAAGGGTGAGCCGGTTTGATTGGTCGATGAGCAATCGCCAGTTGGGCTCTGTCCCCTGCGTGGCGTCAATGACTGCCGAAGGCGAGGATGGCTCGGTGATCGCAGCGGATGCGTTCAACGCAGCCAGTAATAGACTGAAGGTAAAAGCAATGGCGACCCAGAGTCGACGCACGATTGAAGTCCCTTCATCTGTGTGACGATGGATTATAGCCATCGCAAAGAGCCCCGGTAATGTGCGCAACGAAAGATAAGCTCGACCGTTGCGCACATTGCGGCGATCTTCTCGCTCAGCTCTCGCCTTGTTCGCGCGCAATGGCACGATATCCGATGTCGTGGCGATAGAAGTGGCCGTCCCACTCAATGCGAGCGGCCAACGCATAGGCATTCTGCTGGGCTGCTGACACGGTGTCGCCCATGGCAGTTGCGCAGAGCACGCGGCCGCCGGAGGTGGTGACCGCTCCGTCTTTCAGAGCCGTACCAGCATGGAAGACCTTGCCTTGCAACTGGGCGGCGGATTCAAGGCCGCGAATCGCTGCGCCTTTGCCGTAGTAACCAGGATAGCCACCTGCGGCAAGTACGACGCCCAGGCTCGGGCGCGGATCCCACTGCGCTTCAATCTTGTCCAGCGCCTTGGCCAGCGCTGCTTCGACCAGCAGCACCAGGCTGGATTGCAGGCGCAACATGATCGGCTGGGTTTCAGGATCACCGAAGCGACAATTGAACTCGATTACCTTGGGCGCGCCATGGCGGTCGATCATCAGGCCTGCATAGAGAAAGCCCGTGTAGACATTGCCCTCTGCCGCCATGCCCTTGACGGTTGGCCAGATGACCTCGTCCATGACGCGCTGATGAATCTCATCGGTAACCACCGGCGCCGGAGAATAGGCGCCCATGCCGCCAGTGTTCGGGCCGGTATCGCCGTCCCCTACGCGTTTGTGGTCCTGGCTGGTGGCCATTGGCAGCACATTGGCGCCGTCGACCATGACGATAAAGCTGGCTTCCTCGCCGTCGAGGAATTCTTCGATTACCACCCGTGCACCCGCATCGCCAAAGGCATTGCCGGAGAGCATATCGCGCACGGCGTCCTCGGCTTCTGCCAGCGTCATGGCGACGATCACACCTTTGCCAGCCGCCAGGCCGTCGGCCTTGATCACGATCGGCGCGCCTTTCTCCTGGAGATAGGCGAGAGCCGGTTCGATCTTGGTGAAGTTCTGGTAGTCCGCCGTGGGAATCTTGTGGCGGGCCAGAAAATCTTTGGTGAAGGCCTTGGAACCTTCCAGCTGCGCGGCAGCGGCGGTCGGCCCGAAGCAGTCGAGACCGCGTGCGCGGAACAGGTCGACCACGCCTTTGACCAGCGGGGCTTCGGGGCCGACGATCGTCAGTTGTACGTTTTGCTCGGCGAAGTCTGCCAGCTGTTCGATGGCAAGCACGTCGATGGCGACGTTTTCGCACTTCGCTTCGGTTGCGGTGCCGGCATTACCCGGGGCAACGAAAACTTTCTCGACGCGTGGATCCTGTGCAACTTTCCACGCCAGCGCATGCTCCCGGCCGCCGCTGCCGATGATCAGTACGTTCATTTCTCTCTCCCAATGGAGGCGGGCCGGTAGCCCGCTTGGTGGATAAGCGAAGCGTTATCCACCCTACGAATACCGAGGTCGCGATCGGGCTGGTAGATGCAAGGCGCCCGATTCTTCACCCAGCGGAGTTGCCTTCTGGCAATGAGCATGGGGGAAGAGTCGGGCAACGCCGCAGATGCCTGTCCGAGTGCGGCCGATTTTAGTGCCTAAAGTGGCGCATGCCGGTGAATACCATGGCAATGCCGGCTTCGTCTGCAGCGGCGATCACTTCGGCGTCGCGCATCGAACCGCCGGGCTGGATCACCGCGGTGATGCCGGCCTTGGCAGCGTTGTCGATGCCATCGCGGAAGGGGAAAAAGGCATCGCTGGCCATCACCGCGCCCGGAACCGGCAGCCCGGCATGCTCAGCTTTGATCGCGGCAATACGGGCGGAGTTGATACGGCTCATCTGGCCAGCACCAACGCCTACGGTCTGACGGTTCTTGGCATAAACGATAGCGTTGGATTTGACGAACTTGGCTACTTTCCAGGCGAAGATCAGATCATGAATTTCCTGCTCGCTGGGTGTGCGCTTGGTCACGACCTTGAGGTCGGCTTCGCTGATCATTCCGATGTCTCGGCTCTGTACCAACAGCCCACCATTGACGCGCTTGAAGTCCCAGCCAGGCGCACGCTCCGCTGGCCATTGGCCGCATGCAAGCAAACGTATATTCGCTTTGCTCGCGACCACGTCGCGGGCCTCGGCAGAAATGCTCGGTGCGATGATCACCTCGACGAACTGACGCTCGACGATGGCCTTGGCTGTTTCACCGTCCAGCTCTCGGTTGAACGCGATGATGCCGCCGAAAGCCGATTCGCTGTCGGTGGCGTAGGCCAGTTCGTAAGCTTGGCGAATGCCGCCTTCGTCGTCCGGTACCACGGCAACGCCGCAGGGATTGGCGTGCTTGACGATGACACAGGCCGGCTTGACGAAACTCTTCACGCATTCCAGGGCGGCGTCGGTGTCGGCGACGTTGTTGAAGGACAGCTCCTTGCCCTGCAACTGGCGGGCCGTGGCGACACAGGCTTCATCGGCCGTTTCGACGTAGAACGCCGCGATTTGATGCGGATTCTCCCCATAGCGCATGTCCTGCGCCTTGACGAACTGGGTGGTGAAAGTGCGCGGCAGGAGACTACGGCCTTCGGTGGAAAGCGTTTCGGCGCTTTGGTCGACGGTGCCCAGGTAGTTGGCAATCATGCCGTCGTAGGATGCGGTGTGCTCGAAGGCCTTGAGCGCCAGGTCGAAGCGCTGGGCATAGGTCAGGCCGCCGCTCTGCAGGTTCTCGATGACATTGGCGTAGTCATCGGCATTGACCACGATGGCGACGTCCTTGTGGTTCTTCGCGGCGCTGCGCACCATGGTCGGCCCGCCAATGTCGATGTTCTCGATGGCATCTGGCAGGGAGCAACCAGGCTTGGCGACGGTAGCAGCGAAGGGGTAGAGATTGACTGCGACCAGGTCGATGGGGTTGATGCCATGCTCGGCCATGACCGCCCCGTCCATATCGCGCCGGCCAAGAATTCCGCCGTGGATTTTGGGGTGCAGGGTCTTCACCCGGCCATCCATCATTTCCGGGAAGCCGGTGTAGTCGGCGACTTCTACCGCAGCGATGTCGTTCTCACGCAGCAGCTTGTAGGTGCCGCCGGTGGACAGGATCTCGACGCCGAGCGCGACGAGCTCGCGGGCGAATTCAACGACGCCGGTCTTGTCGGACACGCTGATCAGCGCGCGGCGGACGGGGAGGCGAGTGCTTTGGTCGGTCATAGACATTTCCTAGGAGCTACAGGCTGCTGCGGGAAGCCCCAGGTGGAACGGCTTGCTACCGTTCCTTCGGAGCTTGCCGCTGTGTCAGAGAAGATCGTACTGCTTGAGTTTCTTGCGCAGGGTGCCGCGGTTCAGGCCCAGCAGCTCGGAGGCTTTGGTCTGGTTGCCTTTTACGTAATTCATCACGGTTTCGAGCAGCGGCGCCTCTACTTCGGAAAGCACCAGGTTGTAAACGTCCGTGACGTCTGCGCCTTCGAGGTGGGCGAAATAGTTGTGCAACGCCTTTTCCACACTACCGCGCAGGGTCTGGCCTGCTTCGCTCGGTGTGTTGAGGTGTTGCTTAAGGTTCACGTTGTCGCTCACGGATGATGTTCCAGTTACCAGTGTTTCGTTCAACAGCGTCATGCAGCCACCCCTTTTCCATCCCCTGAATCAGGGCCTGTTCGGCGTTCGGCCAGAAATGCCCGAACACTGGCGCATTGCGCGTCCCTGTCTTCCAAACCATTGAACCGGCCACGGTATTCGCGCGCGCCGGGTTGTGTTGCGAGGTACCAACTGACGTGCTTGCGCGCGATCCGCACGCCCATGACCTCGCCGTAGAACGTGTGAAGCGCACCCAGGTGCTCCAGCAGGATGCTTTCGACTTCGGCCAGATCCGGCGGAGCCAACAGCTCTCCGGTGGCGAGGTAGTGATTGATCTCGCGGAATATCCAGGGCCGCCCCTGGGCCGCACGACCAATCAGCAGTGCGTCGGCACCTGTGGCTTTAAGAACCTGACTTGCCTTAAAGGGTGTATCGATATCGCCATTGGCGAACACCGGAATCGATACCGCCTGTTTGATCGCCGCGATGGTGTCGTATTCCGCGTCGCCCGTATAAAGATCGGCACGTGTACGGCCATGCACCGCCAACGCTGCGATTCCGCATTGCTCGGCGATCTTTGCCACCGTAAGTCCATTCTTGTTTTGCCTGTCCCACCCGGTGCGGATCTTCAGCGTCACCGGTACATCAACCGCTTCGACCACGGCCTCGAGTATCTCGCGGACCAGTCGCTCATCTTTCATCAGCGCCGATCCAGCGGCCTTGTTGCAGACCTTCTTCGCTGGGCATCCCATGTTGATGTCGATGATCTGCGCACCCAGCTCGACGTTACGAACGGCAGCCTCGGCCAGCATCTGAGGATCACCCCCGGCGATCTGCACCGACCGCGGCTCAGGATCGCCCTCGTGCAGCAAGCGTAGACGCGACTTGCGACTGTTCCACAGGCGTACATCACTGGTCACCATTTCCGAAACCACCATGCCGGCACCGAGGCGTCGGCACAACTGGCGGAACGGCTGATCGGTCACGCCAGCCATGGGCGCTAGTATCAACCGATTTGGAAGGGTGTAGGGGCCGATGCGTACCGCTGACATGAAGATTCCCTGCTTGGAGCCTGCTTGTTAGGTCGATCGGGACAGCAAAAAAGGGTGTGCATAATACCCGCTCCGGATGACGGGTTAAAGGCTGTTCTGAACAAATTCTGAACAGCCTCTGGCATATAACCCGCCGTGATAGAGGCGCCGATGCGACCGGTGGCAGCGTGCGGCATGGCGTTTCGGAGGAAGGGATGGTTAGTCGGGCGAGCGGAAACTCAGGCTGTAATTTACCGCTTTGGTACCTGGATCGAGAATATCCAGCGCGATGTGGATGGGAATCTGCGAGGGCATTTCTCGCTGGCCGGCGAGCTCGCCGGAGAGGTACTCGCCGGGTTTGAAGGTGCGCTGTGCCAGCGTCTGCCCCTGGATATCGGCGAAGCGGACTTCCAGCAGCGGGAATGGTTGAGTGAAAGACGCGCGGTTGTAGATGATCGCATCGACAACCAGCGCTCCAGCGAAATCTGGATGGCTGCGCACCACCAGATTGCTGCTCTTTATCTGGCTGATATCGACCCTGGGCGGCAATTCACAACCCAATGCAGGGCAGAGGCGCTCGAGCCACGGGCGGTATTCGTTTTGCCGCGCTATCTCGTCGAAGTTGTAGGCCACGTACTGGCTCGCGAGCGCAAGCAGGGCGATCAGGTTCAAGAGCCCCCACCCCAGCCAGCGTCCCCAGGGATGCTTATGCTCTTCCCAGTCGAGCTGCAATGGCTCGTCGTCGAGTTCGAATAAAGGCTCTTCGCGCTCTTTACCTGACGAGTGTCTCGGTTCGGACTCGTGTTCAGCCTTGGCGTGGTTCGCAAACGTAGGGCTCAGTGTCTCCTCGTCGGGCTCGATTAGACCGTCGAGGACGGGCTCGACGCGTTCCTGTGAATCGAGTCGCTCGTTTAGCGGGCCGCGAGGGGCCGCGAGCGGGCTTGGCGGAGCAGGTCGCTCATCGCTAACGGGAGTGAACCGCAAATCCGCTGCATAAGAGCTCGGCTTGACGGAGGGCGGCTCCGTCTGCGTCCGGTGGTTCGCCGTCGGTGTGTCGGTTTCCGCGCTCAACAGCCGCTCAGCCCAGACCTCGTCGTCGTCGGCTGATGGGCCTTGGCGTCGCAGGTCGTTGCCGGTTTGCGGCTGAAGCTCGAGGAACTCGCGCGACAGCTCCAGCTCCTGCCGTTCGAGCTTTGCCAATTCCTCATCCAGATCCAGGCTGTCCAAGTCCAGATCATCGTGGATCCACAGCGTGCTCTCGTCTGCCGTGGAACTTGTCAGTGGCGTTTGGGCTCGCAGGGGCTGATGCTCAGCGACCGCTGAGCCTGAGTTCAGGTCACTGGCCGTATCGCCCCCCTGTAGATGGCGAGCAGCATTGAAGAGCTCCATGCATGCTCCGCAACGCACCACGCCACGGGCGGCGGCGAGCTGGGCGCGGCTGACGCGGAAGCTGGTGCGACAATGCGGGCACTGGGTGACGAAGCTGGTCATGCGTTGGTCCGGCGGAAATGCCGGTATTCTAGCGCATGCGCACCGATGAGCGGCAGTGGCGACACGCGTCGCACATCGAGGCATCGCGGTAATGCTAGCGCGATGCCTCCTTTGTCTCAGGGGCGGCGGATACCGGTGATGCGTACCCAGCCGTCCTTCTCCGCGGTTGGGTCGAGGTCGAACTGGTCCGAGTAGGCGGCACGGACTTCTTCGGCCTGTTCGGCCAGAATTCCGGACAAGGCCAGCCGGCCACCGGGTTTGACCCGCTCGATGATCCGTGGTGCCAGCGCCACCAGGGGGCCGGCGAGGATATTGGCGACAACCACGTCGGCCTGGCCCTCCGGTAACTGCTCGGGTAGATACAGTGGGAAGCGTGCCGGGTCGATAGCGTTGCGCCCGGCGTTGTCACGTGAAGCCTCGATGGCCTGTACGTCGATGTCGGTGCCCACCGCCTGCTTGGCGCCCAGCAGCAGAGCGGCGATGGCTAGAATCCCCGAACCACAACCGAAATCCAGGACCTGCGCGCCTTCAAGCGACTGTGCATCCAGCCACTCCAGGCAAAGCGCGGTGGTGGGGTGGGTGCCGGTGCCGAAGGCCAGCCCAGGGTCGAGCAGCAGATTCACCGCGTCCGGCTCGGGCGCGGCGTGCCAGCTGGGTACGATCCACAGCCGGCGGCCAAAACGCATCGGATGGAAGTTGTCCATCCAACTGCGCTCCCAGTCCTGGTCTTCGATGCGCTCCAGCTGGTGCGCGGGCAATTCGCCTTCGATCAATAGCTGAAGGTGGGCGAGTAGGTTGACTTCGTCGACATCGCCTTCAAGCAACGCCAGCAGGTGGGTATGCGACCACAACGGCGTGGTGCCGAGATCAGGCTCGAATATAGGCTGGTCTTCAGCATCCATGAAGGTGACCGAGACCGCGCCGACGCCCAACAGCGCGTCTTCGAGAGCTTGCGCCTGTTCCGGAGAGATGGCGAGACGAAGTTGTAACCAGGACATGAAAGACCTCATGGAGTAGCGACCGCCATTGCGCTGCGGTCCGAAAAAGTGGGCGAGCTTACTGCGTAGCTGCGCCGGCATCCAATATTGAGCGTGGCAGAAACGACAAGGGCTGCCATTGGCAGCCCTTGTCGACGCAGCACCGAATCAGTGCTTGTCCATTCCCAGCTTCTTTTCCAGGTAATGGATGTTCACGCCGCCCTTGCAGAAACCAGGGTCGCGAACCAGATCCCGGTGCAGCGGGATATTGGTCTTGATGCCATCGACCACAATTTCGTCCAAGGCGTTGCGCATTCTCGCCATGGCCTCGTCCCGCGTGGCCCCGTAGGTGATCAGCTTGCCGATCAGCGAGTCGTAGTTCGGTGGTACCGAATAGCCGCTGTACAGATGCGAGTCGACCCGTACGCCATTGCCGCCTGGTGCATGGAAATGCTTGACCTTACCCGGGCTGGGCAGGAAGTTCGACGGATCTTCGGCATTGATTCGGCATTCCAGCGAATGGCCGCGAATGACAACGTCTTCTTGGCGAATCGACAGTTTGTTGCCGGCGGCGATGCTGAGCATTTCCTTGACAATGTCCACTCCAGTGACCATTTCGGTTACCGGGTGTTCGACCTGCACGCGGGTGTTCATTTCGATGAAGTAAAACCGGCCATCTTCATAGAGGAACTCGAAGGTGCCGGCTCCACGGTAGCCGATTTCGACGCACGCATCGGTACACCGCTTGAGCACTTCCGCGCGTGCCTTTTCGTCGATGTAAGGGGCTGGCGCCTCTTCCAAGACCTTCTGATGGCGGCGCTGCAGCGAACAGTCCCGGTCGCCCAGATGAATGGCGTTACCCTGGCCATCGGAGAGTACCTGGACTTCCACGTGACGAGGATTGCCGAGGAACTTCTCCAGATAGACCATCGGGTTGCCGAATGCCGCGCCCGCTTCGGTGCGGGTCAGCTTCGCCGACTTGATCAGGTCTTCTTCTTCGTAGACAACGCGCATGCCGCGCCCACCGCCGCCTCCGGCTGCCTTGATGATGACCGGGTAACCCACTTCACGGGCAATCGCCAGTGCCTTTTGCTCGTCTTCTGGCAGTGGCCCGTCAGAGCCGGGCACCACGGGCACGCCAGCTTTGATCATGGCGTCCTTGGCTGACACCTTGTCACCCATCAGGCGAATGGTTTCGGCTCTCGGCCCGACGAAGGCAAAGCCAGAGTTTTCCACCTGCTCGGCGAAGTCGGCGTTCTCGGCGAGAAATCCATAGCCTGGATGAATCGCTGTCGCGCCGGTCACTTCCGCCGCGGCGATGATCGCTGGAATGTGCAGATAGGAGTTGGTCGCAATGGCCGGGCCGATGCAGACGGACTCATCCGCCAGGGCCAGGTGCATCAGCTCGCGATCGGCGGTGGAGTGCACCGCGACGGTCTTGATACCCAGCTCTTTGCAGGCTCGCAAAATCCGCAGGGCGATTTCACCGCGGTTGGCGATTAGTACTTTTTCCAACATCGCTGGCTCTCCGCGGTTCAAACGATGGTGAACAGCGGCTGGTCGTATTCGACCGGCTGACCATTCTCCACCAGGATGGATTCGATGGTGCCGCTGGTTTCGGCCTCGATGTGGTTCATCATCTTCATGGCTTCGACGATGCAGAGAATGTCGCCCTTCTTAACGCTCTGGCCGACTTCAACGAAGCTGGCCGACTCCGGCGAGGAGGCGCGGTAGAAGGTGCCGACCATCGGCGAGCGAACCACGGTGCCGTTGAGCTTAGGTTGCGCCGGCGCGGCGTCGGCGGCTGCGGGGGCAGCTGCCGGAGCAGCGGCAGCAGGAGCGGCCATCGGTGCTTGAGCGTAGTAGGGCTGCTGCATCGCCACTTGCTTGCTGTGGCGGCTGATGCGGACGGATTCCTCGCCCTCGTGAATTTCCAGCTCGTCGATCCCGGACTCCTCCAGCAGTTCGATCAGTTTCTTGACTTTGCGAATATCCATGAAGCGGTGACTCCCAAGTAAGTTCAAAGGGCATTGCTGCTCGCTCTTCGGGGCCGGGCGCGTGACGCGCGTGGTCCTGTCAGGAAGCAGCGAGTTGTTCCAGGGCGGCCTCCAATGCCAGGCGGTAGCCGCTGGCGCCAAGACCGCAGATCACTCCTACCGCGACGTCCGAGAAGTAGGAGTGATGGCGGAAAGGTTCACGCTTGTGCACGTTTGAGAGGTGCACTTCGATGAATGGGATGCTCACCGCCAGCAACGCGTCACGTAACGCAACGCTGGTATGCGTAAAAGCGGCGGGATTGATCAGAATGAAATCCACGCCTTCGCTGCGGGCGGCATGGATACGTTCGATAAGCTCGTACTCGGCATTGGATTGAAGGTGCAACAGGTGATGCCCCGCATCGCGGGCCCGCTGTTCCAGATCCTGGTTGATCTGCGCCAGCGTGACTGCACCATAGACGCCGGGTTCGCGGGTGCCGAGCATATTCAGATTCGGGCCGTGGAGGACCAGAAGCGTCGCCATGAGTATTCCTTGTTGTTCTGTCCGATCAGCGTCCTCGACGGCCGCAGATGGGGGAAGGGAAAAACTATGCACGAAGCGAGGGCTGACTGTCCAGTCATGTCTCGATCGGCGTAAATGCCGTCATTATGACTGGAGATTGCCGCAATGATCCTTTGTCAGAGCGACGCCTCGGCGCGGTTGAGTCGTTCAGCGAACTGACTCGCGTCGATTTCGCCGACGACCCTTATGTCGGCCAGTTCCTGCCCGCTTCGACCAAAGAACAGAATCGCAGGAGGGCCGAAAAGAGTGTAGCGGTCGAGCAGCGCGCGCTGTTCCGGATTGCTGTCGGTGATATCGAAGCGAATCAGGCGGTAGTTCGCCAGGCGGGGAGCGATCTGCGGATCGGCGAATACCTCACGCTCGATCACTTTGCAGCTGATACACCAATCGGCATACCAGTCGAGCATCAAGGGTTGCCCTGCTACACGAGCCGCGGCGAGTTGGGCGTCGAGCTCAGCAGGTGTGGAGACCGTGTGCCAGCCTTCGGTTGCACGGGTCATGCTGCCATCGGCCATTGATGGCATGCGTGGCAGCGGCCGCAGCGGATCGGAGCCTCCTTGCAACGCGCCGATCCAGGCGGCCAGCGCATAGACCAGCAAGGCCAGGCCAAGCAACTGAGCAAGTTTTTGCCGCGGCGCCTTCTGGGTGAACTCCAGCGTGCCGAGAAACAATGCCGTACCGGCGGCCAGCAAGCCCCACAGTGCAAGGGCCGCAGAGCCAGGCAGGACGCGCTCGAGCATCCACACTGCAACCACCAGCAGCAAGACGCCGAAGACGTTGCGCACGGTAACCATCCAGGGACCGCTCTTGGGCAGTAAAGCGCCACCGCCGACCGCGAACAGGATCAGGGGCGTGCCCATGCCGAGGCCGAGCGCGAACAGCTTCAGGCCGCCGCCCAGGGCGTCGCCGCTAGCGCTGATGTACAACAGTGCCCCCGCCAGAGGCGCCGAGACGCATGGCGAGACAAGCAGGCTGGACACGGTGCCCAGTAGCGCCGCGCCCATGAAGGAGCCGCCCTTGGCGCTGCTGGCAATGCGCTCCAGGCGCGAGCTCATGACCTGGGGCAGACGAAATTCGAACAGACCGAACATTGCCAAGGCAAAAGCGACGAAGAACAGTGCGAAGGGCACCAGAATCCAGGGAGATTGCAGCCGTGCCTGCAGATTCAGCTCCGCTCCGAACACGCCCATCAGCGCGCCCAGCAGGGCGAAGCCGGCGGCCATGGGCAGCACGTAGGCGAGTGACAGGAAGAAACTACGGGTACCGCCGATCTGCCCGCGAAGGACCACCCCAGAGAGGATTGGCAACATCGGCAGCACACAAGGCGTGAAAGTCAGACCCAGACCGGCGAGGAAGAACAATGCCACCGAGCGCCAGGACAACGGGGCGCTGCCATCAGCCTCCCCATTGAGGGCGGGAGGTGCGGAAGCGGTAGGCGTTGAGGTGCCGCCAACCGTCAGTGACTCCGTTTCCGGCGGATAACACAGGCCTTTGTCGGCGCACCCCTGGTAGGTGATCTGCAGCGTAAAAGGGTGGCTCCCGGAGTTCTGCACCGGGAGTTCGACGTCGAGCACGCCGTAATAGACCTCGACCTCGCCGAAGTAGTCGTCGGTCTTCTGCTTGCCGGCCGGTAGTTTCGCCTCTCCAATGGTTATGCTGGGGTCATTGGCTTTGAATTGAAATCGGTGCCGGTAGAGGTAATAGCCCTCCGCGGCGACGAATCGGAGCTTGACCTGCTCGGGCGTCGCGTCCACTAGGCTCAGGCGAAAGGCCTCGCGGACCGGAAGAAAATCCGCGCTGTTGTTCAGTCCGCCCAGAATGGAGCTGGGGCGGCTATCGAACAGGCCTGCAGCGGCAGGAAGGGCGAACAACAGGGTCAGCAGACTCAGCAAACGGCGCATGGTCATCTCACAGGGTGCAGTGGCGCCATGATACCCAACGCGGCGGATCGTCGCTCGGGCGCAACGTCGCACTAGTGCTCGTTTTGCAACCAGATAATGCCGTCGCGTTCAACGCTTGTCAGAGCGCGCAGGGCTTGCCCGGCGCAGGGGCCGGCCACACATTCGCCGCTATCGATGAGAAACAGCGCGCCATGAGTGGCGCACTGGATCAGGCTGCCACTGCTGTCCAGAAATTGACCTGGAAGCCATTCCAGCGGTATGCCGCGGTGTGGGCAACGATTCTCGTAGAGATGCAAGACTCCATCCTTGCGCACGGCGAGCAGGCGCTGGCCCTGTATTTCGAAGCCCTTACTCTGACCTTCTTTAATGTCGCCCGTGGCGCACAATCGAATCATATTCCCCCCCTTGAACGCTCGGATTATCGCCCAGGCGACCCTGTTTAGCGTAGAGCTGGGGCCGATTAGAGCTGGCGGACTGATTGGCTGGCTTTTATCCTTCGCGTCGAACCTCGACTGGCGGCATTTCGATGAGCCCAGTGCTATCTGCACGCTCCCTTTTTCTTTCGCTGGGCCTGTTATGGCTGATTGCGTTCTGGCTGGCACTGGCGCTGGGGCCGGTCAGTCTGTCATTCGGCGAGACGTTGAACGCCATGCTTTGCCTGCTTGGCGTTCCGTTGGGCGGCGAAGACATCGGCCAAGCCGAACTCATCCTGGGGCAGATACGCTTACCGCGTGCGTTGCTAGGAGTGAGCGTGGGTGCAGTGCTGGCTCTGTCCGGGGCCGCCATGCAGGGCTTGTTTCGCAATCCGCTGGCGGATCCTGGCTTGATCGGCGTATCCAGCGGCGCCGCGCTGGGCGCGGCGGTGACAATTGTTGGCAGCGAACTGATGGGCGGCGTCCCCTCATCGCTTGAGCCTTATCTGTTGTCGCTGAGCGCATTCGTCGGCGGTCTCGGCGTTACCGCTCTGGTCTATCGCCTCGGCCGACGCGATGGCCGCACCCATGTGGCCACGATGCTGCTCGCCGGTATCGCGCTGACAGCCTTGGCGGGCGCCGCGATCGGACTCTTTACCTATATCGCCGACGACAGCACGCTGCGCACCCTGACGTTCTGGAATCTCGGCAGCCTCAATGGCGCCAGCTATGCGCGGCTCTGGCCGCTGCTGCTGGTGACCTTAATGGTCAGTTTCTGGTTGCCGCGCCGCGCTCGCGCGCTGAATGCGCTACTGCTCGGCGAGTCGGAAGCACGGCACCTGGGGTTCGATGTCGAACGGCTCAAGCGTGAGCTGGTGTTCTGCACTGCGCTGGGGGTGGGGGTGGCGGTGGCGGCGGCCGGCATGATCGGTTTCGTAGGATTGGTGGTCCCGCATCTGGTGCGGCTGCTGGTCGGGCCCGATCATCGCCTGCTGCTCCCTGCCTCGGCCTTGGCCGGAGGAAGCCTGTTGTTGCTGGCCGATTTGCTGGCGCGGCTCATGCTGGCACCTGCGGAATTGCCTATCGGAATCGTCACTGCGCTGCTGGGCGCGCCTTTCTTTCTTTACCTGCTGCAGCGAGGGCGCCGGTGATGTTGCGAGCCCAAGGGATTACGGTGCGCCGTGGTGCTAAGACAGTGCTCGCCGAGATCGATTTGCAGCTGGCGCCTGGCGAGGTGTTGGGGGTGCTGGGCCCCAACGGGGCGGGCAAGAGCACTTTGCTAGGAGCACTGAGTGGCGAGCTGCCGGTCAGCGCTGGAGCGGTGTTGCTACATCAGAAGCCGTTGCACAACTGGAGCGGCCCTGAGCGCGCGCGTTGCCTAGCGGTGCTGCCACAGCATTCAACGCTGAGTTTTGGTTTCCGAGTCGATGAAGTGGTAAGCCTGGGCCGCCTTCCTCACGCCAGCGGTCATGTGCACGACACGGCGATCGTCACGGCTGCGCTGCAGGCTGCCGATGTAGCGCATTTGGCCCCGCGCAGCTATTTAGCCCTGTCTGGAGGCGAGCAGCAGCGCGTGCATCTGGCTCGGGTTCTTGCGCAGCTGTGGCCGGGCAGCACAGGGCAAGTACTATTGCTCGACGAGCCCACGGCGATGCTCGACCCGTTGCATCAGCACGGTATCTTGCAAGCGGTTCGGCTGTTCGCGGGGCAGGGCGGCGCGGTGCTAGTGATCCTTCATGATCTGAATCTTGCGGCACGCTATTGTGATCGTCTGTTGTTGCTCTCCGATGGACGCGCCCGCCTGACCGGCACGCCAGCACAGGTGTTACGCGCCGAGCCGCTGAAGTCCGTGTTCGGTCTCGACGTGCTGATCCAGCAGCACCCTGATCGGGGCCATCCGCTGGTCATTGCCCGCTGAGGAACTGCTGATGCGATGTCTGCTATTTATCACTGCGGTCCTGCTCGCTGCCTGTCAAGCGGTGCCCCCCGTGCCGCCATGGCAGAGCCCAGAGGGTCTGAAACATCCTGATCTAGGGCAGATCATCGACCTCCGTCACGGTACGAGGATTTCGGTTCGACAGCTGATCCAGGAACTGGCCGGCGCGGATCGCGTACTGGTGGGTGAGCGCCATGACAATCCCGACCATCATGCCCTGCAGCTCTGGCTTCTAGAGGCGCTGGCCCAGCGACGAGAGCAGGGCAGCTTGCTCCTCGAGATGCTCGACCCCGTTCAGCAGCAAAAGGTGGCCAGCGTGCAGGCGTCGATCGATCGGGGGCAATGGCCGTCGGATCTGCCGGCTACGCTTGACTGGCAACAAGGGTGGGATTGGAAGCTGTACGGGCCGCTGGTCGAGTATGCGCTAGCACAACCCTATCCAGTGCTTGCGGCGAATCTGGATCGCGCCGAGATCAGCGACATTTACCGTCGCGCACCGACAGTGACCGGTGCCGCGGCGACTGAACATGTACGCAAAGAGTTGTTGACGCAAATTCGGATTTCCCACTGCGACCTACTGCCCGAAGCACAACTGCCAGCAATGCTTGCCGTGCAACAGCAACGTGACCGGCGAATGGCCGAGCGGCTGGATGCAGCGCCGAAGCCGGCGATACTAATGGCTGGTGCTTTTCACGTGCGGCGTGACTTGGGGATCCCCCTGTATCTGGCAGATCAGGGCGATATCCGCAGTACCCGTGTGTTGATCCTTGCGGAAGTGGGCGAGGATCTACAGGCAGAGCAGGCCGATTTCGTCTGGTTTACTCCAGCTCAGCCGCAGCAAGATTATTGTGCCGGGCTCCGCGGAACGGCTGAATGACGGTCAAGCGGCGCCTATATCGAATCGTGCGGAGCAGCTGTGCTCGATCATCCTGCGCTTTCGCAAGATCTGATCCGCCAGGCTTTATGCGAGACAAAAAAAAGACCCGGCAAGAGCCGGGTCAAAACCGTGATTAGCCTGATGAGGAGATAACCTGAAAGTCCAACTGCCTGGCCTTCCAGCTTACCGGCTGATCTTGCGACCAGTGGTGCTAATAATAACAATTCTCATTCAGTCGTCAATAGCTGATGCGAAATAAATTCGCATCGCTCAGTGCTGACCCTTTCGTGGGTTATGCAGTGAGCGGCAAGCGCAGCTGGGTGACTTCCTTGTTGAGCAAGTCGATACGCCGGGCCATGCTTTCTATCAGGCTGTGAGCAATTTTCGGATTGCTCTGCATCAGGCTGAGGAACTGGTCCTTGGGAATCAGCATGACGGTGCAGGCCGAGGTAGCAACAACGGTGGCGCTGCGCTTTTCCTGGGTGAATACCGCCATGGCGCCGAAAATTTCATCGCGCTGGACGTCGCCGACTTTCTGTCCGTCGACAATCGCTTCGGCATGCCCTTCGATGATGATGAAGACGTTGTCCGCGTCATCGCCTTGGCGAATCAGTTCTTCGCCAGCGGCGAAATGCTGGAATCCGGTGGTGGGGTGGATTTCGGGTTGTTTGAGTCGCGCCAGCGCATCGGATAACAGCGCCGTCTGGCCAATGAGGTACTGGGTAAAGAGCTCCTGACGGCGTTGATCGGCATGGATATGTTGAAATACAGCGCTGCGAGAATAGGGAATCAGGCGAATCGATTCGTCGCTGCGATAGCGGCATACCGGCAGTTCGATACCCTGGCGCAGCCCGAGAAGATCCCCTTCCTGCATGTAGAACAGTGGTTTTTCATCCACAAGCGCATGTAGAAGTCCGCTTTCGATGATGAAAAGTTGCTGCTCGGGTAGCGCGGCTGTCAGATCATCGGAGCCTTTGACCTCGATAGGCGGAGCAGAAGGTGTCAGGCCTTCTAGCAGTTGCGCGGGGATCCCCTGCAGACGGTTGATCAGCTGATCGGCGTAAGCCGGTTGTTCCCCGAGTAGATACATGACGGCAGTCCTTGGACAAGCGGGCTCACAAAGGTAGAGCGATGCGCGTGCTCACAATAAGATCGCAGCAGCCTAGAGTAAATCATGCCGCGCAGAGGTTGTGAGCTAGCTCTTGTCTCGGTGATCGCAACTTGCCAGGTGCTGGTTTAGCTCGCTCTTCAGTGCATCTGGCAGTTCCTTCCAGTTGATGTCCCGCAGTGCACCTTCAATGGCATAAAGCAGCACGCGCGATGCGCTGAACCCTCGCGACTTGACCGCCTGGTAAGCGCTGACCGCGCCGAGTCGGCGCAGGTCCTCGGCCGTGTGGATGCCGGAGGCGTGCAGCCATTGTGCGGATGTCTTGCCGAGATTTCTCAGGGTCAGCAACTCGTCGTGCATGCTCGCTCCTATCGGCCCGGATAGCCGGCGAGAAAATGAAGCGGCCAGCGAATCCTGCGTTGCCGCTCCGGGTCGCCCCATCGCTGCGCAAGGTCGGGTTCCAACTGAGCCACCGGATCCATGTCGTAGGCTTGCTGCCATTGTTTGACGGCCGACCAGGTGCGCAGATAGCCAAGCAACTGGGGCAGGTTCCAATGGACTTCGATGGCGAATTCCGGGGGCTCGATCGTTTCGAACGGAGCCCGGATGTCCTGATAGCCCGCATCGACGCTTTCACGGCCTCGTGGCCAGTAACCCTGTAACGTTTCGCCATGCAGGCGACTGATGACCTCGTCCAGTGCGGGATCGATGCGAAGTAGGCTGTAGCACCACGCGCAGAACAGGCCGTTCGAGTCGAGCACTCGCTTCGCCTCGGCAAAAAATGCAGGGGTTGCAAACCAGTGCAGCGCTTGTGCGACGACCATCAGATCGACTCGTCCATCGCACAGCGGCAGCCGCTCGGCCTGGGCGGCGAAGCGCTGCACCGATTGCCAGTCGGCGCTGCCGCTCAGTTGATCGGGGCTGGCATCGCAGCTAAGAACACGGTCGAAATGCCCTAACAGAGGGAGCGTCGCCTGACCGCTACCCGCGGCCACGTCGAGAGCACAGCGTGTGCGCGGGCACTGCTCGGCGAGCCAACTGAACAGGCTCTCCGGATAAGACGGGCGGAATTGAGCGTAATCGACGGATCGAATCGAGAAAAGCCGGACGCTGTCACTCATGGTGGCGGTCCGGCAAAACAGGCGGCAGAACGCGATGCGGCATGGTCGACTTCCATAGACAGACCTGTCGAAGTATAGAACCACCGCCGGGTTCTGCCCTCGGCGGTGCTTGGACACTGCTGGTTACGTCCGACGCGATTGCGTCAACCCAAGCGCTAGAGCCCTGGCAGCCGTTGGCGAATCGCACTGACCAGCGCGTCGAGACTGCCGGCCTCGGGCGTATCGATTTGTCGGTTGAGCAGTTGCTCGCTTTCGCTCAGCGGGTCTCGCGATGCCTGCTGCGCCTTGATCACAGCCATGGTCGCATCGGAGGGATCGCCGCCTTGGGCTTGCCGTTGGGCGAGCCATTGTTCGATAACCGCATTCGGCGCCTCGCAGGTCAGAATCATGAAAGGCACGCCGGTCGATTCAGCGACCTGCCAGGCCGCCTGGCGATATTGTTGCTTGAGGTAGGTCGCATCGATGACCACCGAAAAGCCTGCGTTGAGGGCCGTCTCGGCCAGCATATGCAGGCGATGATAGGTAGCGTCGCCAGCTTCCGTGCTGTAAATACCAGCATCCAGTTCGGCTGCGAGGGCTTCTGGTTGCTCGCCATGCAATCGCTTGCGTTCGACATCCGAGCGTAACCTGATCGCCCTCAGCGCCTCGACCAGGCGCAGCGCGACCTGGCTCTTGCCTACTGCCGACACGCCGTGAGTGATGGCGAGGAAGCGAGACGGAATGGCGCTATAGCTCTCTGCCAGATTGGCGTAGCCACGGTACTGACGCAGGATCACTCGGCGCTGTACCGCATCTTCTTCCTGATGCAGTCGGAACAGGTTGACCTTTGCGCGGACCAGTGCCCGATAGGCTTTGTAGAGGTTGAGCAATTCGAGCGCGGCGTAATCACCGGTACGTTCCAGCCAACCGTTAATGAAGCGTCGCGCCTGGCATTTCAGTCCGCGGTCCTCCAGGTCCATCGCCAGGAAGGCCGCGTCGGAGGCGATGTCGATCAGGCGGAAGGGCTCGTTGAACTCAATGCAATCGAACAACACCACCCGATCATTGATGAGGGTGGCGTTGCCCAGATGCAGGTCACCGTGGCATTCGCGGATAAAGCCCTGCTGGGTGCGCTGTGCCAGCAGTGGCTGCAAACGGGCGATACTCGTTTCGGTCCAGTCGAACAGCGCGTCGAGCTGTTGCAGATCGGATTGCTCGGTCAGCAACGGACGGATCTGCTCGAAGTTCTGCCGCATTGGCGCCACGATCGCCTCGGCACTGTTCAGAGGGTGCTCGGCCGGCACCTGCGGAATGCTCAGGTGGAACTGGGCGATTTGTTCGGCGAGAGCGTCGATATGCGCGTCGGTCAGTTCGCCCCGAGCCTGCACTTCGGCCATCAACTGTGTCTGTGGGAATTCCCGCATTTGCAGGAGGTACTCGATCGGCTCGCCGTCCCCGTCGATCACCGGGGCGTCGATGCTGCCGGTAATGGGCAGGACACGCAGATACAAGTCCGGTGCCATGCGTTGGTTCAGGCGCAGTTCTTCTTCGCAGAAATGCTTGCGATCCGCCAGGTTGGTGAAGTTGAGAAAGCCGAAATCCACCGGCTTTTTCATCTTATAGGCATAGGCTCCGGTGAGGATGACCCAGGAGATGTGGGTTTCGATGATCCTGAAACCGTCGACCGGGTGGGGATAGAGGGCCGGATTTTGCAACGCGGCGATCAATGCTTGGCTCACGGTCATTCCTTGCAGATTGTTGGGCGGGGCGTGTGAGCAATCGCGACGCGGATCACACACTCGGAAAACGGTCCATTATGTCTTTACGCGCGGTGCCTGCAAACCGCCAAGAGGCCGTCTGCCGAGTAAATCAAAGTGCGTATAATGCGCCGCCATGACTAAAGCACGCTCCTCTCGTTCCCGTTCCAAACGCCGTTCCGGTGGCGCCCGTCCCTGGCTGGGCTGGATGATCAAGCTCTCCATCGTGGGCCTGGTGGTATTAGCCGGCGTGGCCGTATACCTCGATGCCGTGGTGCAGGAGAAGTTTTCCGGCAAGCGCTGGACCATTCCCGCTACGGTTTATGCAAGGCCTCTCGAGCTCTTCGTTGGGCAGAAGCTCGCCAAGGAAGATTTCCTGACCGAACTCGACGCGTTGGGGTATCGCCGCGAAAAGGCTGTTAATGGTCCTGGAAGCATGTCGGTGGCCGCCAACGCGGTGGAAATGCATACCCGCGGATTCCGGTTTTACGAAGGGGCCGAAGAGTCACAGCGTATTCGGGTGCGTTTTTCCGGCGACTTCGTGGCCGGACTAACACGCAGCGACGGGGGAGCGCTTCCGGTGGCGCGGCTTGAGCCCGTCACCATCGGCGGGCTGTATCCTGCGCACAACGAGGACCGAATTCTCATCAGGCTCGACCAGGCACCGCCTTACCTTGCTGAAACGCTGGTTGCCGTCGAGGATAGAGAATTTTTTGATCACTTCGGCGTGTCGCCTAAGTCCATCGCACGGGCTGTCTGGGTCAATCTCACTGCCGGCGAAGTGCGCCAGGGTGGCAGTACGCTGACCCAGCAGTTGGTCAAAAATTTCTATTTGACCAACGAGCGCAGCCTCAGCCGCAAAGCCACCGAGGCGATGATGGCAGTGCTACTGGAGCTGCATTACGACAAGAATGAGATTCTCGAGGCCTACCTCAATGAGGTGTTTCTCGGTCAGGACGGCCGACGGTCCATTCATGGGTTTGGATTGGCCAGCCAGTATTTCTTCGGTCGTCCGCTCGCCGAATTGAAAGTGCAGCACATCGCGCTGCTGGTCGGCATGGTGAAGGGGCCGACCTACTACAACCCGCGACGTCATCCGGAGCGAGCCTTAGAGCGTCGAAATCTTGTGCTCGACCTATTGGAAGAACAGCAGGTTTTGACGCCAGAAGAAGCTGCAGCGGCTCGGCAGACGCCACTTGGCGTCACGCAGCGGGGTAGCCTTGCCGACAGCTCCTATCCGGCGTTCCTCGATCTGGTCAAACGCCAGCTGCGCGAGGATTACCGCGACGAGGATTTGACCGAGGAAGGATTGAGGGTGTTCACCAGCTTCGATCCGATCCTCCAGCGCAAGGCCGAGCAGGCCATGACGGAAACATTGAAGCGTCTTGGCAAAGCGGCAGAGGGCGTCGAAGGAGCGATGCTGGTGACCAATCCGGAAACCGGAGAACTTCAGGCGATGCTGGGCAGTCGTCAGCCGGGCTTCGCCGGGTTCAATCGGGCGCTGGATGCGTCGCGACCCATCGGATCGCTAATCAAACCGGCTATCTATCTCGCGGCGCTGGAAAAGCCTAGTCAGTACACCCTGACCACTCTGTTGGATGACGAACCGTTCTCGGTCAAGGGCGCCGACGGCCAAGTCTGGAAGCCTCAGAATTATGGGCGCACCGCTCACGGCACGGTTTATCTCTACCAGGCGCTGGCCAACTCCTACAATCTGTCCACCGCGCGCTTGGGGCTCGATCTCGGAGTCCCTCATGTGTTGAAAACACTTGAGCGATTGGGCGCTTCGCCGCAGTGGCCGGCTTATCCGTCGATGCTGCTGGGGGCCGGTGGTCTGCGACCGATCGAGGTCGCCGGCATGTACCAGACGCTCGCCAATGGCGGCTTCAATACGCCGCTGCGCGGTATTCGCAGCGTTGTGGCGGCTGACGGTGAGCCGCTCAGTCGCTATCCGTTCAAGATCGAGCAGCGTTTCGATGCCGGTGCGATCTATCTGACACAATACGCCATGCGGCGCGTCATGCTCGAAGGCACGGGGCGCTCGGCCTACAATTACGTGCCGAAGTCGTTGGCGCTGGCAGGTAAGACGGGTACCACCAACGACTCACGTGATAGCTGGTTTGCCGGGTTCAGTCAGGACCTTTTGGCAGTGGTTTGGCTAGGTCGTGATGATAACGGCAAGACTTCGCTGACCGGCGCAACCGGGGCATTGCAGATCTGGGCGGATTTCATGCGTCGGGCTGATCCATTACCGCTGCAGATGCCGTTGCCCGAGAACGTCGAGCTGGCTTGGGTGGATGCGCAAACCGGGCAGGGTACGTTGGAAAATTGCCCTGACGCCGTACAGATTCCCTATATCCGCGGCAGCGAGCCCGCGCCGGGGCCTGGTTGCGGTATTCGAGCCCCAGCTGAATCGGTCATGGATTGGGTTCGCGGTTGGTTGCCCTGAGTGGTCCCAGGTTAATGGAATTTCAAGAGGTTCGAGTATTGAGCAAGCAATGGATGATGGTTGTGGCGGTCGCGGTACTGGTGCAGGGGTGCGCGACGGTTAAGCGAGGGGCGATACCCGTCGTCGATTCGGGTGCGCCGGTGTCGGAGGAGGTCTCGGCACGGCAGCCTTATCGCACTCCTGGTCCGTCTGTTTCCGCAGCGCAACCTACGCAAGATTCAAGCGTCATGGTCATGGTGCCGCAGCAGAATTCGGAGCCGTTGCAGGTCTTCGCGGCGCCGGATGCTGCATTCTCCAGAAGCACGGATCCGGTACCTGGTGCGCCTGGTCAGTGGACCGCGCCGCAACCGGCCCCGACACCTGCACCAAGCCAGTCCATGCCCAGCGGCATCCCCTCGAATAGCGGAACGCTGTCGGCTGACGAACGGCTTGATGGGCCGGTATTGGCATTGCTTACAACGGCTCAGCAGCAACAAGGCGGGGGTGACCTGAACGGTGCCGCCTCCAGTCTTGAGCGCGCTCAGCGGATTGCTCCGCGGGAGCCTCAGGTGCTTTATCGTCTGGCTCAGGTACGCCTGGCCCAAGGCGACGCCGTGCAAGCCGAACAGCTTTCTCGACGGGGACTGAGCTATGCCAGCGGCCGGCCCGCGTTGCAGGCGAGTCTATGGGAGCTAATCGCCCAGGCCCGTGAGCGCCAGGGTAATACAGCGGGTGCCGCGCAGGCCCGCGAGCGCGCCAAGGTGGCGATGTGATGGATCGCCGCGTTGCCGAGCTGGCTGATCAGTTGCTGCTCATCGAACGTGAGTTGCGCGTGCATGACTTATGGGCCTCGTCGCCGCCGGATGCCCAGGCGCTCGCCAGCCAGGAGCCGTTCTGCGTCGATACCTTGTCGTTCGAGCAGTGGTTGCAGTGGATTTTTCTGCCCAGGATGAAGGTGATCCTGGAACGCGATGAGGGGCTACCGACCGTTTCGGGGATTCTGGCGATGGCTGAGGTGGTCTATCGGGGCCGGTCGCAGCAAATGGCCGGCCTGCTGCAGGCGCTGGAAACCTTCGATTTGCTGATCAGTCGCGGCGATAAATGACGAACACCAGCCGAAGAGCTGGCGTTCGATCCGTTGCCTTAATTGCAGGTCTCGGTGATCTTTTGCCGGGTCTCGCTGATGCGCGCCTGACGTTCCTCTTCATTTAGCCGGCGCACTTCACCTTTCTCTTCGACGCGTACACGCGGATTGTTCTGCAATTGCGCTAGATTGGTCCGCAACGTTGTGCAGTAGCGCTGCCGCTCCGCTTCCTGTTCGGCTACCTGCTGCTTCACCTGACGATCGATCTTGCGCTGTTCCGATTCGCCCGCCGGCTCGGATTCTACAGGCGCAGCGGCCTCTGCCGCGGCAGGTCTGGGGGGCGGTGTCGCTGTGTTGAGTGTTTCGGCGGATTGGCCCTGCGGTGGCTGCGCGCCGAAATGGGTGACGCCTTGAGCATCCACCCACTTGTAAACCTGGCCAGCCATGACACTGCTGCTCAATGCAAGCAGCAGGCCGCCCGCGAGAATCGTCAAACGCATGCTAATCCCTTCTGTGGATGCAGAACCAAGCCGCTACTATACGCAAAACCCGAGCGACTCCATTCTGCGCTGGATCACAGCTGAAACAGCCCGAAGACCAACAGTGGGCTTGACTTGGCTGAGCCTAATCCGAACAATTCCATGCTTGCTGTTCTGATCGACCGGTTAAACGGGTCGTTCAGTCAATCATGAGGTGCACACCCGCGCCGACTTGTAACACCCGCAACGCGTTACCTCGCGCTGGGAGGAGCGCCCCGCAACACTTTGGGGTTCTCCTAATACTTGCTAGTCAGCAGCTGACGTAGTCGGCGACCACCGTCGCTCATGCGCTGTCTCGCAGTAAACCTATTTCTGGCCGGTCCGACGCGGGGCGGCTATCTGGCGTTCTAGAGGTGAACAACGTGGAACTTTTATCCGGCGCTGAAATGGTCGTCCGCTTCTTGCGTGACGAAGGCGTTAAGTACATCTACGGTTATCCGGGCGGCGCCTTGCTGCACATCTACGATGCGCTGTTCAAGGAAAAGGAAGTCACGCACATCCTCGTTCGCCATGAACAAGCCGCTACTCACATGGCAGACGGCTATGCGCGCGCGACCGGCAAGGCGGGCGTCGTCCTGGTGACCTCCGGCCCAGGCGCTACCAATGCCATCACCGGCATCGCTACTGCCTATATGGATTCGATTCCAATGGTGGTGATCTCGGGGCAGGTCGCCAGCAACATGGTCGGCACCGATGCGTTCCAGGAAACCGACATGATCGGTATTTCCCGGCCAATCGTTAAACACAGCTTCATGATCAAGCATCCTTCGGAAATTCCCGAGGTGATGAAGAAAGCGTTCTATCTCGCTCAGTCTGGACGTCCCGGCCCGGTTGTCGTGGACATTCCGAAGGACATGACCAACCCCGCCGAGAAGTTCGAGTACGTCTATCCGAAAAAGGCCAAGCTGCGCTCCTACAGCCCGGCGGTACGCGGCCACTCCGGGCAGATTCGCAAGGCGGCGGAACTGCTGCTCTCCGCCAAACGGCCGATCATCTACGCTGGCGGTGGCGTGATCATGGGCGGGGCATCATCACAGCTCACCGAGCTGGCGAAGATGCTCAATCTGCCGGTAACCAATACTCTGATGGGCCTGGGCTGCTATCCGGGTAGCGATCGTCAGTTCGTCGGCATGCTCGGCATGCATGGTAGCTACACCGCGAACCTTGCGATGCATCATTCCGATGTGATTTTGGCGGTCGGCGCGCGCTTCGATGATCGCGTGATCAACGGCGCGACCAAGTTCTGCCCGAATGCCAAAATCATCCATATCGATATCGATCCGGCCTCCATCTCCAAGACCATCAAGGCCGACATCCCGATCGTCGGCCCGGTGGACAGCGTGCTTACCGAAATGGTCGCCATCGTCAAGGAAATCGGCCAGACGCCAAACGCCGATACCGTTGCCAGCTGGTGGAAGCAGATCGAGGAGTGGCGCGGCAACCGCGGCCTGTTCCCCTATGACAAGGGCGACGGCACCATCATCAAGCCGCAAGCGGTCATCGAAACCCTGTGCGAGGTGACCCGCGGCGAGGCCTATGTCGCCTCCGATGTCGGCCAGCACCAGATGTTCGCGTCCCAATACTACCGGTTCGACAAGCCCAACCGCTGGCTCAACTCGGGTGGTCTCGGCACCATGGGCTTCGGCTTCCCTGCCGCCATGGGGGCCAAGCTCAACTTCCCCGAAGCCGACGTCGCCTGCGTGACCGGCGAGGGCAGCATCCAGATGAACATCCAGGAGCTGTCGACCTGCCTGCAATACGACCTGCCGGTGAAGATCGTCAATCTCAACAACGGTGCGCTGGGCATGGTTCGCCAATGGCAAGATATGCAGTACAACAGCCGCTACTCGCACTCCTACATGGAATCCCTGCCGGACTTCGTCAAACTGGTCGAGGCCTATGGGCACGTGGGGATGCGCATTACCGACCTCAAAGATCTCAAGCCGAAGATGGAAGAGGCCTTCGCCATGAAGGACCGCCTGGTCTTCCTCGATATCGCCGTCGACACCAGTGAGCATGTGTACCCGATGCAAATCAAAGACGGCGCGATGCGCGACATGTGGCTCAGCAAGACGGAGCGGACCTGATCATGAGACACATCATTTCCCTGCTGATGGAAAACGAACCGGGTGCATTGTCCCGTGTGGTTGGACTGTTCTCGCAGCGCAACTACAACATCGAAAGCCTGACCGTCGCGCCGACCGAAGACCCAACCCTTTCGCGCTTGACGCTGACCACCGCTGGTCACGAGGAGGTGATCGAGCAGATCACCAAGAACCTCAACAAGCTGATCGAGGTGGTCAAGTTGGTGGATCTGTCGGAAAGCGCTCACATCGAGCGTGAGCTGATGCTGATCAAAGTGAAGGCCACCGGCGCGCAACGCGCTGAGGTCAAGCGCACCACGGACATCTTCCGCGGCCAGATCGTCGATGTGACGGCCAATGTGTACACCATCCAGCTGGCCGGTACGACCGACAAGCTGGACAGTTTCATCCAGGCGGTCGGTACCGCGTCGATCCTGGAAGTCGTGCGCAGCGGTGTTACCGGGATTTCCCGTGGCGACAAAGTGCTGAGCATCTAACCAATTTAATGAATGGCCCGACCGGCCAGTAACAGGGGTAATTCCATGAAAGTTTTCTACGATAAAGATTGCGACCTCTCCATCATCCAGGGCAAGAAGGTTGCGATCATCGGTTACGGCTCCCAGGGTCATGCGCATGCCTGCAACCTGAAGGATTCAGGTGTTGATGTCACTGTAGGTCTACGTGCGGGCTCGCCATCGGTTGCCAAGGCCGAAGCTCACGGTCTGAAGGTCGACAATGTTGCAGCTGCTGTTGCAGCTGCCGATGTGGTGATGATCCTTACCCCGGACGAGTTCCAGGGCCGCCTGTACCGTGACGAGATCGAGCCGAACCTGAAGAAGGGCGCTACCCTGGCCTTCGCTCACGGCTTCTCGATCCATTACAACCAGGTCGTGCCGCGTGCTGACCTCGACGTGATCATGATCGCGCCGAAGGCTCCAGGCCACACCGTGCGTTCCGAGTTCGTCAAGGGCGGCGGCATCCCCGATCTGATCGCCATCTACCAGGATGCCTCCGGTAATGCCAAGAACGTTGCGCTGTCCTACGCCTCAGGTGTTGGCGGTGGCCGTACCGGCATCATCGAGACGACCTTCAAGGACGAAACCGAAACCGACCTGTTCGGCGAGCAAGCCGTTCTCTGCGGTGGTTGCGTCGAGCTGGTCAAGGCCGGCTTCGAAACACTGGTCGAAGCGGGCTACGCGCCGGAAATGGCCTATTTCGAGTGCTTGCACGAGCTGAAGCTGATCGTCGACCTGATGTTCGAAGGTGGCATCGCCAACATGAATTATTCGATCTCCAACAACGCCGAGTATGGTGAGTACGTGACCGGCCCGGAGGTCATTAACGCCGAATCCCGTGCCTCGATGCGCAACGCACTTAAGCGCATTCAGGACGGTGAATACGCCAAGATGTTCATCACCGAAGGCGCTGCCAACTATCCGTCGATGACTGCCTACCGCCGCAACAATGCCGCTCACGGCATCGAAGTGGTTGGTGAGAAGCTGCGTTCCATGATGCCGTGGATCGCTGCCAACAAGATCGTGGACAAGAGCAAGAACTGATAGCGATCCTGCTTGAAAAAAGAACGCGGCCTCGGCCGCGTTTTTTCATTGGATCTGCTGGCTTCTGGTATAAAACCGCTGCCGGCGCCTGGCTGAACCCGCAGTGCCGGGGTCTGTCGAAATCATTCACACCTGCTGTAAGGTAAAAACTACATGAGTGAGCATCCCGAAGAGCCGAACAAGCCAGTCGAGCCGGAGAGCTTGCTGCCGATCGACGAGCATGTCGAAGAAATCCAGGATTCCGAAGGGCGCAAAGTGCGTCATCGCGGCATTTACTTGCTCCCCAACCTGTTCACCACGGCCAACCTCTTCGCCGGTTTCTTCTGCATTATCACGGCGATCAACGGCAACTTTTATGTCGCTGCCGCCACGGTATTCGTGGCGATGGTGCTCGATAGTCTGGATGGCCGGGTGGCGCGCTTGACCAACACCCAGAGTGCTTTCGGTGCCGAATACGATTCGCTGTCGGACATGGTCGCCTTCGGTCTCGCACCCGCCGTACTGGCTTATGAATGGGCGTTGTCGGGATTGGGCAATGTCGGGCTTACCGTCGCGTTCATTTATGTGGCATGCGCGGCGCTGCGTCTTGCACGGTTCAACACGCAGATCGGGAAAGTCGACAAGCGCTGGTTCATCGGCCTGGCCAGCCCGGCGGCCGCCGGTGTAGTTGCCGGCTCGGTGTGGGCGGTGTGGGCGCTGGACGAGCCGGGCATCCGCGGCGCGGATCTGCCGATCGCCGTGGTGATGCTGTTTGCTCTGTTGGTCGCCCTGGCCGGCCTGTTGATGGTCAGCAACATCAAGTACTACAGCTTCAAGGACCTGGATCTCAAAGGGCGGGTGCCCTTCGTGGCGATCCTGGTGGTGGTCCTGGTCTTCGCCGTAGTGTTCAGCGATCCGCCGCGTATCCTGCTATTGATCTTCCTTGCCTATGCCGCTTCCGGGCCTGTGCAATTCCTGATGCGTCGTCGCAAACGCGTCGAGAGTTGATTTCCAGAGTGATCCGCTGTCTATTGAATGGCCCAGGCCTAAGGCAGCGGAGCACATCATGCTTATCAAGATCCCTCGTCGCAGCGATTGCCATGAATCCGAGGTGACCCCCGAAGCGCTTTATCTGAATCGCCGGCAGGTCATGCAAGGGGCTGCGCTGTCTGTCGCCTGCGCGGGCTTGCCGCTGATGGCCTGCGCGCAGGAAGGGCGGTACGAAGGTGTCGACGCGGACGATGCGCCTGCTTGGTTCGATGCCAAGCGCGGTGAGGCGCGTTGGGAAGCCGTTGTCGCCAAAGGCGAGGCCATCACGCCCTATCGCGATGCGACGCACTACAACAACTTCTATGAATTCGGCCCGGACAAGGGCGATCCCGCAGCTCATGCGCCCAAGCTCGTCACTGAGCCCTGGACGGTCATGGTCGATGGTGAAGTAGCGAACCCGGGGGCCTACTCCGTCGAAGACCTGTTTGCGGCGCCCCGGCTCGAGGAGCGTATCTATCGCTTGCGTTGCGTCGAGGCGTGGTCGATGGTCATCCCGTGGCTGGGCTTTCCGCTAGCTGAACTGGTCCGCCGCCTCGAGCCCACCTCCAACGCTAAGTTCGTGCGTTTCGAGACCCTGGCCAGGCCCGAGCAAATGCCAGGAATGCGTACGGGTTTTTCGCTGATCGACTGGCCCTACGTCGAGGGGTTGAGGATGGACGAAGCGATGCATCCGCTGAGTTTGATGGTGGTCGGCATGTATGGTCGCGTACTGCCCAACCAGAATGGCGCGCCCCTGCGCCTGATTGTTCCATGGAAGTATGGTTTCAAGAGCATCAAGTCCATTGTGCGCATCAGCTTCGTTCGGGAGCAGCCGGCAACCACTTGGCAGACAATGGCGCCTCAGGAATATGGCTTCTATGCCAACGTAAATCCCGACGTCTCCCATCCTCGATGGTCTCAGGCGAGGGAGCGACGACTGCCCGGTAGTTTGTTCAGTCCCAACGTCAGGGCAACGCTTGCATTCAATGGATATGCCGATGAAGTTTCGAGCCTGTACGCCGGAATGGATCTGAGCAAGGACTATTGATGCGCTGCCCATGGTGGCGGCTGCTGTTGTTCCTGGCCGCGGCGAGCGTGCCTTGCTATTGGGTGTACTTGGGGGCTATCGCGGCACTGGGGCCCGACCCTGGCAAGGTGCTGGTGGACAACTTGGGGCAAGGCGCTCTGGTGATGCTGCTGTGCTCGCTCGCAATGACGCCGTTGCAGCGACTCACAGGCTGGTCCGGATGGATCGCATTCCGTCGCCAGCTGGGGCTGTGGTCGTTTGCCTATGCAGTACTGCACGTCTCGGCCTATCTGTATTTTTTGCTGGGGCTCGACTTCACCGGCTTCACGGCTGAACTCGTCGAGCGGCCCTATATCGCCGTGGGCGCGATTGCGCTGCTGGGGTTGTCGGCACTCGCCGCTACGTCCAACCGTGGGAGCATGCGCAAGCTCGGCAAGCGCTGGAAGAAACTGCATCGGATCGTTTATCCGATTGTCCTGATTGTGCTGCTGCACATGTTATGGGTCGTGCGAGCTGACGCTGGGCGCTGGGCGCTTTACGCCACGGTTGCTGCTGTTCTGCTGCTGGCACGGTTGCCATCGGTAGAAAGAAAGCTCGCTGGCCGCGGCAGGGCGAAGCGAGTGCGATCTATTGATTGAAACAAAACTGAAAACAACCGTTGACGTGGTTTTGTGAGTGCCTATAAT
>NZ_JAKOEN010000017.1:0-110328 GCF_022355455.1 Pseudomonas sp. KSR10
TCGCTCCTGTTGCGGAAACTTTCGCCCGTCCTCGTGACGGGCTTTTTTATAGGACCGTTACCGAGTCGCTTATGCAAATCACTTGACTGCAACACACGGCGGCAGCGACCTGAAGGATGAAGCCCCCTTTGGTTGAGTGCAGTCATATCAGCTCGACATCGGCCGTAGTCGGCTCAAGGGCCGTAACGAGCCTGTCCGATTACCGAACGCAGTTTATAAAAGTCCAAGTTAAAGCCGGGTATGGCCATTAACTTGGGCCCGTCGGTGCAGCAAGAATGTCCGTCATCTCGAATCAATAGGCGCAACACGCGCGAACAATAACGAGAGGCCATTCATGAGAACCAATGTTGCCATCATCGGCGCAGGCCCGTCCGGCCTATTACTCGGCCAGCTCTTACATAAGGCAGGCATTTCTAATGTGATCATCGAGCGCCAGAGCGCGGCCTATGTGCTGGGTCGCATCCGAGCAGGAGTGCTTGAGCAGGGCTTGGTCGATCTGATGCAAGAGGCCGGTGTTGCCGAACGCATGGACCGCGAAGGAATTGTCCACGAAGGTGTCGAGTTGGCCTTCGCTGGACGACGCGAACGGATCGATCTGAAAACTCTTACGGGTGGAGATACGGTCATGGTCTACGGCCAGACCGAAGTGACCCGAGACCTGATGGTCGCCCGTCGCGACAGCGGTGCCCCGGCGTTCTACGAAGCGAGCGACGTGCAGCTACACGATCTGAAATCCGATGCGCCCTATGTCACCTTCACGCACAACGGCGAACAGCTGCGTCTGGACTGCGACTACGTCGCCGGATGCGACGGGTTTCACGGCGTCTCGCGCAAGACCATCCCCAGCTATGCCTTGGAAATCTTCGAGCGGGTCTATCCGTTCGGCTGGCTAGGGCTGCTCAGCGATACGCCTCCGGTGCATGAAGAGCTGATCTACGCCAACCATGAGCGCGGCTTCGCCTTGTGCAGCATGCGCTCCACCACCCGTTCACGCTATTACCTGCAAATAGGTCTGGATGAACATGTGAAGGACTGGTCGGATGAGCGTTTCTGGAAAGAGCTCAAGTGCCGTCTACCTGAAGATATCGCCGCCCAGTTGGTGACCGGCCCCTCGCTGGAAAAGAGTATCGCCCCGCTGCGCAGTTTCGTGACCGAACCCATGCAATACGGCCGGCTGTTCCTCGTCGGCGATGCCGCGCATATTGTTCCACCCACCGGCGCGAAAGGATTGAACCTCGCGGCAAGCGATGTCAGCACGCTGTACCGGATCCTCTGCAAAGTATTCCAAGAAGGTCGACACGACCTCGTCAGCCGCTATTCACCTATCTGCCTGCGGCGCGTATGGAAAGCCGAACGCTTCTCCTGGTGGATGACCTCGTTGCTGCATCGCTTCCCGGATACCGACGGTTTTAGTCAGCGCATCCAGCAGAGCGAGCTGGAGTACTACACCAGTACCGTCGCCGGGCTGACCAGCATCGCGGAAAACTACGTAGGCCTGCCCTATGAGCCGATCGAGTGACCCGGCAGGCTGGGCAGTGCCTGCTGGCGGTGCTAGCGTCAACGCTTTGCGCAGAGGCCACGTCATGGAAGCCCGTCCGGCGAGCGTTCCGGTGTTCAAGCTCTACGGTGACCGTCTTGAGTGGACCGCACCGGATCTACTGCATTGCGAATCGATCCCAGAGCGCAGTCGCCTGCACGATTGGGAAATCAAGCCCCATCGGCATGGCGATCTGGTGCAATTGCTGTACGTTCGCAGCGGCTGGGCCGTGATCGAGATTGAAGGAGCGCAAACCCGGCTGGAACATCCGGCAATTCAAGTAGTGCCGCCGCTGTGCATCCACGGTTTCCAATTTTCCGACCAAATAGAGGGCTATGTCATCACATTGGCAGCTCCGTTGGCCAGGGTGCTCGAGGAACAGCTCGCCGCACCCCAACCCATTCTCGCTACGGCCGCCCTCCACCCCATCGGCGATGATCTGCAATATCTCGATGGGCTCTTCGAAGCCATCAATCGCGAATACCTTTGCCCAGCCCCAGCACGGGAACTGCAGCTTCACTCGCTGATCGGCCTTGTCGTAACCTGGTTGCGGCGACAGGCACATGATCGGCAGCGGGAGCGCCCATTGCCCGGACTGGACCATCTGCAGGCATTTTCTGCGTTGGTCGAGGCACACTTTCGCGAGCAGCTCTCTATTGAGCAGTATGCGCACCGCATCGGCATCACGCCTGCACACCTGAACAACCTGACACGTCGGTTCGCTGGTTGTACCGCACAGCAGGTAATCCATCAACGTTTGCTGCTCGAAGCAAAACGACAGCTGCTCTACACCGCACTCAGTGCCAAACAGATCGCCGAAGGACTCGGATTCTCGGAGGCGGCCTACTTTTCCCGGTTCTTCAAGCGCCTCATGGGGCTATCCCCCCAGGCGTTCCGTAAGCAGGATCGGTCTGAGCCGTCCCTATCATCGGATACAGGGCTCTGACCGGCCATCGAGCGCAGGCCACGCTAGGGCTTCACGCCTCAACAGCAAGATCGACGCTGGCGATAACGAGGAAAGAGGCCGGATTAAAGTCCCGTAAAAACCGTCTAAAACGAAAAAGGCCAGCTCATCTCTGAACTGGCCTAAATCGTGAAGTTTTTTGGTCGGGACGGAGTGATTCGAACACTCGACCCCTTGCACCCCATGCAAGTGCGCTACCAGGCTGCGCTACGCCCCGACGATGCTTTCAGCTCGGCTGGAAGCGGATCGAACTATACATTAAGCGACTGAATATGTGAAAGTTTTTTATGCCAAGTAGTTAGTTCTTGAGCACCTGAAGCACATCTTCAAGCTCGGTGATCATTTGTCGGATCAGTTGCTTGTACTGCGTTGTGTCCTCACGAGCCTCGTCACCGGACATCCGCTGCCGAGCGCCGCCGATCGTGAAGCCTTGCTCATATAGCAATGACCGAATCTGCCGGATCATTAGCACGTCCTGCCGCTGGTAATAGCGCCGATTACCGCGACGCTTCACAGGATTGAGTTGCGGAAACTCCTGCTCCCAATAACGCAGCACATGCGGTTTGACCGCACACAGCTCACTGACCTCACCGATGGTGAAGTAGCGTTTGCCAGGTATCGTTGGCAATTCGTCGTTATGACTTGGTTCCAGCATAGGCTTCGACTCTGGCTTTTAGTTTTTGCCCTGGCCGGAATGTCACGACACGACGCGCCGTGATCGGGATTTCCTCACCGGTTTTCGGGTTGCGCCCAGGGCGCTGTCGCTTATCGCGCAGATCGAAGTTGCCGAAACCGGACAACTTCACCTGCTCGTTATGCTCGAGCGCCTGTCGAATTTCCTCGAAAAACAGTTCGACCAGTTCCTTGGCCTCGCGCTTATTCAAGCCTAGCTCTTCATATAGACGTTCCGCCATTTCAGCTTTCGTCAGAGCCCCCATACGCTATTTCCTTAACGTGGCGTTGAACCTTTCTTCCAGGGAGGAGAGGATTTGCTGCATCGCACCACTCACCTCATCGTCGTTTAGAGTGCGCGAAGGGTGTTGCCAGGTCAAGCCGACTGCCACACTTTTGCTAAGAGGATCAATACCTTTACCCTGATAGACATCAAATAGCTTGAGGTCTGTCAGGTTCTCGCCTGCGGCCCTACGAATGCATAGCAACACATCGTCAGCCGGAACTTCACGTGCCACCAGAATCGCCAGGTCGCGACGCACTTCAGGGAAGCGGGATAGCTCACTGAAACGCGGTAGCCGGCCCTCGCTGATTTCTGCGACCAGCAGCTCGAACAGATAGACGGGCTGATCGATACCCAGCGTGGCGGCCAGTTCAGGATGAAGACTTCCGATATAGCCGACCAGACGCCCTTCCCGCTCGATTCGAGCAGTCTGTCCAGGATGTAAAGCAGGATGCTCGGCGGCGGAAAAGCGATAGGAGACAGAGTCACCGGCATACCCGAGTAAGGCTTCTACGTCGGCTTTCATGTCATAGAAGTCAGCTGCGGCTCTATCGTTGCCCCAACCCTCCGGCAAACGGCTGCCGGTGATGACACCTGCCAACATCGGCTCCTGCTTCAACTCGCCAAGCTGACCGACAAAACGTAGGCCGCTCTCGAACAGACGCACCCGCGTCTGTTGCCGGTTCAGGTTGTATTGCAATGCCTTGATCAACCCTGGCCATAGCGTCGCGCGCATCGCCGCCATGTCCGAGGAAATCGGGTTGGCCAATTGCAGCGGCTCGACACCAGGGCTAAACAGCTCGAACATTTTCGGATCGATGAAGCTGTAGGTGATCGCTTCCTGGTAGCCACGGGCAACCAGCAAGCGACGCAGAGCGGGCAACTCGGCTCGGGATTCAGGGTTGGCTTCGGGGGCCAGACGTGCCTGGGGATAACGCACCGGTAAGCGGTCGTAACCATACAGACGGCCCAATTCCTCGATCAGATCTACTTCGAGGCTGATATCGAATCGGTGGCTGGGCACGCTGACTTCCCAAGACTCATCTCCCAGCTCAGCAACACCCAGACCCAGCGCTGACAATAGCGAGACGACCTGATCGCCCGCCATGCTTAACCCCAGCATCTGTTCTATCCGATCCTTGCGCAACAGAACCGGTGCAACGCGGGGGAGATCGGCTTCGCTAGCGACTTCGATTACGGGCCCGGCGCTGCCGCCGACTATCTCCAGCAGCAGCACAGTAGCCCGCTCCATGGCCCTACGGGCCAGCTGGGAATCAACCCCTCGCTCGTAGCGATGCGAGGCGTCGGTATGTAGACCATAGGAGCGCGCCTTGCCGGCAAGGGCAATGGTGTCGAAGAAGGCACTCTCCAGGAACAGATCCTGTGTCGCGGCACTCACACCGCTGTGCTCACCCCCCATGACCCCAGCAATCGCGAGGGCACGCTGGTGGTCGGCGATGACCAAGGTATCGCTGCGCAGAGTCACTTCCTGCCCATCAAGCAGGACGAGTTTCTCCTGATCCTCAGCCATCCGAACCCTGATCCCTCCTTGAATCTCGGCTAGGTCGAATGCGTGCAGCGGCTGCCCAAGTTCAAGCATCACGTAGTTGGTGACATCTACCACCGCATCAATACTGCGGATATCGGAACGACGCAACCGCTCGACCATCCACAGCGGAGTGGGTCGCGACAGGTCCACATTACGAATCACGCGTCCGAGGTAGCGCGGACAAGCTGTGGGCGCCAACACCTCTACGGGACGTACCTCATCGTGGCTCGCAGCCACCGGAACGATATCGACTGGAGCGACCTTCGCGCCGTAGATGGCGCCTACCTCACGCGCAAGCCCCGCGATAGAGAGGCAGTCGCCACGGTTTGGCGTCAAGCCTATCTCGATGCTCGCATCATCCAGGCCGAGATACACTCGAAGATCGCTACCAACGGGGGCATCACCAGCCAGCTCCATCAGTCCACTGTCGTCTGTACCAACCTGCAACTCGGTTTCCGAGCAGAGCATGCCGTTGGATTCGACGCCGCGAAGCTTCGCTTTCTTGATCTTGAAGTCGCCCGGCAGCTGCGCGCCGATCAGCGCAAAAGGAATCTTCAGCCCCTGGCGCACATTGGGCGCACCACAGACTACCTGAAAGGTTTCGCTGCCGTTGCTGACCTGGCAGACGCGCAGCTTGTCCGCATCCGGATGTTGCTCGGTGCTCAGCACCTCGCCCACGATAACGCCACTGAACTCACCAGCCACGGGGGTGACCGCATCCACTTCGAGGCCTACCATCGACAGCCGCGCTACCAGTTCCTCACGGGAAACTTGCGGATTGACCCACGTACGCAACCACTGCTCGCTGAATTTCATCCTGCTCTCCTAGTATTTCTTTGACTGGACTCTGGCCTAGCGGAATTGCGCCAGGAACCTCAGGTCGTTATCGAAGAACAGGCGTAAGTCGTTGACGCCATAACGCAGCATGGCAAGCCGCTCGGCTCCCATACCGAAAGCGAAACCCTGATATTTCTCCGGATCGATACCGGACATGCGCAGCACATTCGGATGCACCATGCCGCAGCCCATCACCTCGAGCCAACCGGTCTGTTTGCAGACGCGACATCCCTTTCCGCTGCACATGACGCACTGCATGTCCACTTCGGCCGACGGCTCGGTGAACGGAAAGAACGAGGGCCGGAAACGGACGCCCAGCGGCTTTTCGAAGAACACCCGTAAGAACTGCTCGATTGTGCCCTTCAGATCCGCAAAGCTAATGCCCTCATCGACGAGCAAGCCTTCGACCTGATGAAACATAGGCGAATGGGTGATATCCGAGTCGCATCGGTAAACACGCCCCGGACAAACAATGCGGATAGGCGGCTGCTGCGACTCCATCGTGCGCACCTGAACCGGCGAGGTATGGGTACGCAACAGCATGTTGGCGTTGAAATAGAAGGTGTCGTGCATCGCCCGGGCTGGATGATGGCCGGGGATATTGAGCGCTTCGAAGTTGTGGTAGTCGTCTTCGACCTCAGGGCCCTCGGCAACGCTATAGCCGATGTGGCTGAAGAACTGTTCGATCCGCTCGAGTGTTCGCGTCACCGGATGCAGTCCACCGGAGGCCTCTCCCCGTCCTGGCAATGTCACATCGATCCGCTCGGCGGCGAGCTTGGCGCTCAGCGCAGCTTGCTCAAGATCCGCCTTCTTGGCATTCAACTCATCCTGAACGCGGCTCTTCGCCGCATTGATGAGCGCACCGGCCTTGGGGCGCTCATCCGCAGACAGTTTGCCCAGCGTCTGCATGACTTGGGTCAGCTCGCCTTTCTTGCCGAGATACTGAACCCGGATTTGCTCCAGGGCGTTGATGTCTTGACTATGTTGCACCGCCTCAAGCGCTTGCGAGACCAGTGCATCCAGGTTTTCCATGTACAACCTCCAGAGGTTCTTGCAGAACCGCACCAGACGATCAGCACTCAGGCTGTACGCGAGGTGCATTTTTGCAAATGCCCCTTCAGATACGAAATAGGGGAAGAGCACAAGGCTCTTCCCCTATCGGTGACGCTACGAATCCGAAGATTCGATTGTCGATGGGCTTAGGCCAGAGAAGCTTTGGCTTTTTCGACAATGGCAGCAAAAGCTGCTTTTTCGTTCACTGCTAACTCGGCCAGAACCTTACGGTCGATCTCGATAGCCGCTTTTTTCAGGCCAGCGATGAAACGGCTGTAGGACAGACCATTTACACGAGCGCCGGCGTTGATACGAGCGATCCAAAGAGCGCGGAACTGACGCTTCCGCTGACGGCGGTCACGGTAGGCATATTGGCCAGCCTTGATCACCGCCTGCTTGGCAACACGGAACACACGCGAACGAGCGCCGTAGTAGCCTTTGGCGAGTTTCAGAATTTTCTTGTGACGGCGACGAGCGACGACGCCACGCTTAACACGAGCCATGAGTTATTCCTCTGAGTCTTGACCGAATTAACGAACGCGCAGCATGCGCTCTACTTTTGCGTTGTCAGACGGGTGCATCAGAGATGTACCACGCAGCTGACGCTTACGCTTGGTAGACATTTTGGTCAGGATGTGGCTCTTGAAAGCGTGCTTGTGCTTGTAGCCGTTAGCAGTCTTCTTGAAGCGCTTCGCAGCACCACTTTTAGTCTTCATCTTTGGCATGTTCGGTACTCCACATTGTGGGTGATTTCAAATAACCGCAAGGCCTGCCAGTGCCCTGGTGGTTACTTTTTCTTCTTGGGAGCGATGACCATGATCAGCTGGCGTCCTTCCATCTTCGGATGCTGTTCGACCGAACCGTATTCAGCAAGGTCACCTTCGACCCGCTTCAACAGTTCCATCCCCAGCTCCTGATGCGCCATCTCACGGCCGCGGAATCTCAACGAAACCTTGGCCCTGTCCCCGTCACTCAGGAAACGCACCAGGTTGCGTAGCTTGACCTGGTAGTCCCCCTCTTCCGTCCCTGGACGAAACTTTACTTCTTTAACCTGAATCTGCTTCTGGTTCTTCTTCGCTGCTGCGACCTGCTTTTTCTTCTCGAACAGGTGCTTGCCGTAATCCATGATCCGGCATACAGGAGGAATTGCATCGGCGGAAATTTCCACCAGATCCAGCTTGGCTTCTTCAGCTACTCGCAGCGCTTCATCAATCGAGACGATGCCAATCTGCTCGCCCTCTGCCCCAATTAAGCGAACCTCGCGTGCCGAGATATTCTCGTTGATCGGGGCCTTGGGTGCAGCTCGTTTATCCTGTCTCATTTCACGCTTAATAGTGATTACTCCAATTCTTGGCGACCACGCCGGGAAACCGCTTGTGCAAGCAACGCGGCGAACTGATCAAGGGGCATGGACCCCAGATCAACGCCCTCGCGGGTGCGCACAGCAACGGATCGTGTCTCGACTTCCCTGTCTCCGATAACCAGAAGATAGGGAACCTTGAGCAAGGTATGCTCGCGGATTTTAAAGCCGATCTTCTCGTTTCTCAAGTCGGACTTGGCACGGAAGCCGCTTTGGTTAAGCGTTTTCTCCACTTCCAGTGCGAAATCAGCCTGCTTGTCGGTGATATTCATCACCACGGCCTGAGTTGGAGCCAGCCAGGCAGGGAAAGCGCCTTCGTAATGCTCGATGAGAATTCCGATGAATCGCTCGAACGAGCCAAGAATGGCACGATGCAGCATGACCGGATGCTGGCGGTCATTATTCTCGCTGACGTACTCGGCACCCAGGCGAATCGGCAGATTGAAATCAAGCTGCAGCGTTCCGCACTGCCATACGCGCCCCAGACAATCCTTCAGCGAAAACTCGATCTTCGGCCCGTAGAACGCGCCTTCACCTGGCTGCAAGTCATAAGGCAGTCCAGCGCTATCCAGCGCAGCAGCGAGCGCCGCCTCGGCGCGATCCCACAGCTCATCGGAGCCAACTCGCTTTTCTGGCCGGGTCGACAGCTTCAATTCAATGTTGTCGAAACCGAAATCCGCGTACACCGCCTGGGTCAGCTTGATAAACGCAGCGGACTCGGACTGCATCTGCTCTTCTGTACAGAAGATATGCGCATCATCCTGAGTAAAGCCACGCACTCGCATGATGCCGTGCAAAGCACCGGAAGGCTCGTTGCGGTGGCACGCCCCGAATTCGGCAAGGCGAAGTGGCAGTTCGCGATAACTTTTCAGCCCTTGGTTATAAACTTGCACGTGACAAGGGCAGTTCATCGGCTTGATCGCGTAGTCGCGACTTTCCGACTCGGTCGTGAACATGTTTTCGGCGTAGTTCGCCCAGTGTCCAGACTTTTCCCACAGGCTGCGATCAACGACCTGCGGAGTCCGAATCTCCTGATAGCCATTTTCGCGCTGCACGCCGCGCATGTACTGCTCGAGCACCTGATACAGAGTCCAGCCATTCGGGTGCCAGAAGACCATCCCCGGTGCTTCTTCTTGGGTATGGAACAGATCCAGGCGCTTGCCAATCTTGCGGTGGTCGCGCTTCTCGGCCTCTTCAATTCGCTGGATGTAGGCGGCAAGCTGCTTCTTGTCCGCCCACGCGGTACCGTAGATGCGTTGCAGCTGCTCGTTCTTCGCATCGCCACGCCAATAGGCACCAGACAACTTGGTCAACTTGAAGGACTTGAGGAATCGGGTATTCGGCACGTGCGGGCCACGGCACATGTCGACATATTCTTCGTGGTAGTACAGCCCCATTGCCTGCTCGTCCGGCATATCCTCGACTAGGCGCAGCTTGTAATCCTCACCGCGCGACCGGAATACCTCGATCACGTCAGCACGCGGCGTGACCTTTTTGATCACGTCGTATTCAGTATCGATCAGTTCTTTCATTCGCTGCTCGATCGCAGCCATATCATCCGGCGTAAACGGCCGCTCGAAGGCGATATCGTAATAAAAGCCCTCTGCGATCACCGGCCCAATCACCATCTTGGCAGACGGATATAGCTGCTTGACCGCATGCCCAACCAGGTGCGCACAGGAGTGACGAATGATCTCCAGCCCCTCTTCATCCTTAGGCGTGATGATCTGCAGGCTCGCGTCGCGCTCGATCAGATCACAAGCATCAACCAATCGACCGTCTACTTTGCCCGCCAGAGTAGCCTTGGCGAGACCTGCGCCAATTGATTGAGCCACCTCTGCGACGGAAACGGGATTATCGAAAGAACGCTGACTGCCGTCAGGAAGAGTAATGGTGGGCATGGCGCCTCCTCTCCTAGTGGTGACCCCTACCAAAGGCCACGTGGGTTGGGATGAGCCAGGAAAGCGATCCATCGAATAACCTGCCGCACGGTGGCAGGAGCACTAAAGCTGATCGATCCGGATCGAAGTCACTGGAAATATATGGAGCACGGATGCTTTCAGAAAGCCGCCGCACTGACAAGCAAGGCATAAAAAAAAGGGTCGCTAGCGCGACCCTTTTCGGAATTGGTAGGCACAATTGGATTCGAACCAACGACCCCCACCATGTCAAGGTGGTGCTCTAACCAACTGAGCTATGTGCCTCCGATGGACGCGCATTTTAGAGATACGCCTGAGAGAGTCAAGCGCTTTTTTCGCTAAGCCACTGATATACGTAATTTTTGGATTCCAAAAAGTCTCTCGCACCGCTATGGCATAGGAAGTCCTGTAGCGATAGCATCAGCGTCAAATATTCAAAACAGGGCAAACAGAATGTCGCACACTCCCTACCCGTCATCCTATTACGCGGCTTCGGCGAACCCGGCGCCTGTTCGCACCGCCCTGGGATGCGATGTCGAGACTGACGTCTGCGTGATTGGCGCCGGCTACACCGGGCTATCGACCGCCCTGTTCCTGCTTGAGCAAGGTTTCCGTGTCATCGTCCTTGAAGCCGCGAAGGTCGGTTTCGGCGCGTCCGGGCGCAACGGTGGACAGATCGTTAACAGCTACAGCCGCGATATCGATACCGTCGAGCGCAGTGCTGGTCGTGACGAAGCACGATTGATCGGGGCGATGGCATTCGAGGGCGGGCAGATTATCCGGGAGCGAGTAGCGCGCTATGGCATTGACTGCGATTTGAAGAACGGAGGCGTATTCGCCGCTTTCAACATCAAACAGATGCACCACCTCGAGGCTCAGAAGACCCTTTGGGAGCGCTACGGCTACGATCGACTCGAACTGCTCGACCACGACGGCATTCGAAACGTCGTCGCATGCGAGCGATACATCGGCGGAATGCTGGATCACGGCGGCGGCCATATCCACCCACTCAACCTTGCGCTCGGCGAAGCAGCAGCGGTCGAATCCCTCGGCGGCGTCATCTATGAACAAAGCCCAGCAATCCGTATCGATCGAGGAAACACGCCGCGAGTACACACCCAGCACGGCCAAGTAACCGCTAAATTCGTGGTCGTTGCCGGGAATGCCTATCTGGGTGGACTGGTTCCTGAACTAGCAGCCAAATCCATGCCCTGCGGCACTCAAGTCATCGCCACCGAGCCGCTCGATCCTGAACTCGCGGCAACGCTGCTGCCCCAGGATTACTGCGTCGAGGACTGCAACTATTTGTTGGACTACTTCCGTCTTTCCGCCGATAAACGTCTGATTTATGGGGGTGGAGTGGTATATGGCGCACGCGATCCGGCCGATATCGACTCGATCATCCGACCGAAGATGCTCAAGACGTTTCCGCAGTTGCAAGGCATCAAGACGGAGTTCGCCTGGACTGGCAATTTTCTAATGACGCTATCGCGCTTACCCCAGGTCGGTCGGCTCGATGGCAATCTTTACTACTCCCAAGGATGCAGCGGTCATGGCGTCACCTACACCCATGTCGCCGGGAAAGTCATTGCCGAGGCCTTGCGAGGGCAGGCTGAGCGCTTCGATGCTTTTGCCAGTTTGCCGCACTATCCGTTTCCCGGAGGACAAACATTCAGCGCGCCGCTGAGTGCTCTCGGCGCGCTCTATTACAGTCTGCGTGACAGAATCGGCTTCTGACGTATCACCTAACGGGACATGGCGGAGCCGCATCGCAAGCGCCGGACTCTTCTTGCCCCCTAGGTAACCCCGCCTTGAATCGCTCGTCCTTCGGCGCCAGCTGCACCGCACATGAGCGTGCTGCTGATGCCTGAGTACGACACCCCCGCTCGGCCAACACTTGCGACAGGTTAAACCAACCAGGCGCGAAAGCGTTGTCACGCTGGACGCTGGCCCTCAGGGCGCGCTCCGCCGCAGGCTTGTCGCCTTGTGCGTACCGAGCGTTGGCCAGTACGAACCATGACAAGCCGCTCGACCAACGTTGTGCAGCCGTTTCGTAGGCTTTTAGCGCCGCATCATTGTGGCCGGTTTGCTCAAGGTCATTCGCAGCCTTCAGCCAGACCGTTTCCTGAGCGGTACGCGGCAATTGATCGGGCGCAACCGTTACCACTGCCCACCGCTTACCCTTGGCCCAACTGCGCTCGAACTGACGAAAACTTCCGGTCCAGCGCCGAGTGGTCCCGGAGCGCAGCACGAGAGTCTGCGCAGCCAGGTCATACCCCACCACAACTGCAAAATGCCATTGAGGCCAGCGATCGAAAGCAAGGTTCTGCAGCACCAGGACGGGATTTCCTGCCGCCACCTCACTCAGCACCGCTTCTAGGCGTGGCTCCAACGGGTAGACCAGCAGATCGTGGGCCCTCGCAGCCGCGACCATTTCAACCTGTAGGCTACCTTTGCGCTGGGGAAGATAAACGCGTTTGACGAGCTGTTCCGGTTGTGTATCGACGCCACGCTGGGTAAGCATCGTGGCGAGCGCGGCGGGCCCGCCCTGATAATCTTCCTGGGGAAAGAATGGGACCTCGTCCAGCTCAACCCGCTCGGGAAGCCCCGCGGACCCAACCGGTACGATTGGAGTCCGCGCGCACGCCCCGAGAAGGATTACGGCAAACAGCAGGACCAGTCGCTGCATCAACGGTTGATACAGTGGACGAAGTTGAAGATGTTAGTCGCGCAAAGCAGATCGGTGATGATAAAGATCACCAGGAACAGAACGATGATTCCGACGACTCCGGCACCGGCTGGCGCCTGATCCAGTTGCTGGTTGAACTGCGCGAGTTCCGCCGGCGTCAAGCTGTTGATTCGCTGCTCAACCTGATCGCGGTCGACACCCATGGAGATCAGCTTTTTCTGGACGTCTTTGTCCTCGAGCATCGTCAGCAGCTGCTGGCGGTCCACTTGCTGTTGCTGCTCGGCAATGATTTCCGGGGTGCCGATCATTGTCGCCTGGGCCAGCGGGATTTGCGCGAACAGCATGAAGTGCATCGCGGCCAGCAGGCTGGCTACACGCTTCATAACGGACGAATTGAACATGGCGGAACTCCTTAATCTTTTTATTCGTCAGCCCCGCGCGATTGTCAGGGGCCACCAAAGTTAAGACGGTGCCGCTGTTCCGCCAGTTCCCTCGTACGCTAAGGTTTCAGCAAAAGGAGGATTTCAACCACCCACCGCCCATCCCCCCAAACGATCACGATACAAGGGAGAACGAACATGCAGGCCATTCGATCAATCACTCTGATGTTGTACGGCGCCATCCTCCTTGGCTGCCAGTCATCAACATCCGATTCGATGCAAACGCCACAGGACACAACCGGGCGATGCAACGCCGGGGCTGTTCAGGCGCTGGTCGGGAAACATGCAAGCCCAGCATTGCTTGAACAGGCACGCCAACAAAGTGGGGCAGCCATAGCCCGCATCCTCCGACCAGGAGACGTCGTCACGCTGGAATACAACGCGCAACGGCTAACACTCACGACTGACGAATCGTTGGAAATTCAGCGGATTGGCTGCGGCTAAGCCGCAGCATCGTCCTTCTAACCCTCCGCATGACCGGGCGCCGCATCGATAGCCTGCAGCGCCTGCTGCAACCAAGGCGCAACGCGCTGGGGTCAGTGCGCGACCACCCTGCGCGTCCGTAGGCTGGTCGCAGAGAATGATTTCGGCGGTACCAACAGCCAGTACAGGTCATAACGCGTAATGATGGCTTGAGCCAGCAACGGTGCAATTAGGCCGATCAGCGTCCCAAGCACGAGATGCACAGGGATGGAATCAACACCCAAGAAGCTGCTGAGGATTACCCTAATACCGCTTCCGGCGAGAATGTGCATCAGGTAAATGGTCATTGAGGAAGCGCCAATGAACAGTAGCCACTCCATCCGAACCTGCCCTAACCACATCGATAGCGCAATCACGAAAAAGATCGAAACAGTCGCCAGCACAAGTACCGGCAAGCCACCGACTTCCCAGTTCAAGCCAAACGTGATGTGGAACAGATACTGACCGATTACGAATAGCGTTCCGAACAGCAAGGTGAGCGGAACGAAGCGGGTCAAAAAATACGCCTTGATCTCGTTAAACCAGACGCCAAGCGCAAAAAATACGGCATTGCCCAAGATGAAGCTGCCAACATTGCCCATCGCGAGGTCTTGCTTGAAGACATAGAAGGCGCTGAATGCCAGCAGTATCGGCAGGAAGTAGCGACGATCAGCCTTGGCATAGACAAAGGAGCAGACCACGAAAACCAGAAACAGCGCATAGAGAAACCAGAACTGCGCCCGCGGCGACCAGAGCAACGAGAACACCTGCCCTAAGGTGACCTCTCCATTCGTGTAGTTCGACAACACCACCTCAATCGAGCCTTGCAGTAACGACCAGACGATAAAGGGATAGACGACGGTATCGACCTTGTTGGTGATCAGCCCCGTCTTTCCGCGTTTCATCAGCGAATCGTAAAAGAACAAACCCGACAAAAAGAAAAACAACGGCATGTGAAAGCTGTAAATGATGCTATCGACGAGAAGATAGCGGTCTTCCTCTATTGGCAAGCCAGCATTGAACACCCCGCGTGCAACATGTCCGTAGACCACCAAGATGATTCCAATGGCTTTGGCATAATCGACCCAGGCATTTCTCTCCTGCATCACATTCTCCTTGTTTTGGGGTACCAGGCACATCGCAGCCACAGCTGGCGCGGACGGGAAAGGTAGACAGTGAGAAATGCGATCAGTTTGTTGCCGGTACCCAGCTACCCTATTTATCCGACGTAATGCGCCAGAGCCATTCATACGTGGCTTCCATCCGGACAGCCTCAGGCAATTGGGTCTTAGCCCAGCAACTCAGCAAAAGAAATAAAGCGTACGGGATCCCCCTCCTTCAGTTGACTATGTTCACGCACCTCGACCAACCCATCCGCCCAGGCTGCGCTGCGCAGAATCGACGAGCTCTGGTTGGCATATAGCACCGCCCTGCCCGATTCGAGGCGCGCCCTAAGGTATTCGCGGCGCTTGCCAGGTTTGTTCCAGCTGAAGCCCGCAGGCACTGGAAAACTTAACGGTTCGACCTCCGTCACCCCCATCCTGCGCAACAGATAAGACCGCGCCAGCAAACCAAAGGTGACCAGCGTGGAGGCCGGATTGCCGGGCAAACCAATGACCGCTACGCCGCGATAACTACCGCAGGTCAACGGCTTGCCTGGCTTGATCGCCAACTTCCAGAGCGTTAGCTCGCCCTCTTCCTGCAGAACTCTTCCTAGAAAGTCGGCTTCGCCGACCGACACGCCACCCGTGGAAAGAATCAGATCTACCTCGTGCAGACCCGCAAGGCATTGATGAACCCGCGCGAGGTCGTCCGGCACGATGCCGGCATCGATGACATCGCACCCCAAACGCTGCAACCAGTGGCGCAATAGCACGCGATTGCTGTTGTAGATCTGTCCTGGCTGCAGCGTTTCGCCCGGCTCGACCAACTCATCTCCGGTAGAAAGCAGCGCGACCTTGAGTTTTCGACTCACGTTCAGCTGCGAGACACCCAGTGAAGCGGCAAGCCCCAACTCAATCGCCCCCAGCCGCACACCCGCTGCCAGGACCTCGTCACCCGACCGCGCCTCGCCACCCTGAGGACGGACGTGTTGCCCCTGCCGCACCGGCACGGCAAAACGCACTCGGCCATCATCGAGCACCTCGACGTTTTCCTGCATCTCCACGCTATCGGCACCTTCCGGCATCGGCGCGCCGGTGAAAATCCGAGCGCAGCTACCTGGTTCCAGAGGTGCGGGTTGAGTGCCGGCAAAAATCTTCTGGCTGACCCGTAGTGGCTGCCCACACAAATCGGCTTCTCGCAGGGCATAGCCATCCATGGCGCTGTTCGGCCATGGCGGCAAGTCCAGCTTCGCGATCAAGGGTTCAGCGAGTATCCGACCAACCGCATCATCGATCGGCACGCTTTCGACGCCATCAATCTGAGTGGCCTCCGCCAGATTGAGCAGTGCTTCAAGCGCCTGCTCTACCGGCATCAGCGCTGGCGGCTCACCCGCTTTCATGCGCGGCTCTCGCAGGGTTCGGCCTGCTTGAGATGCGGCACGAAATTGCACGGACGATGACGCGCATCGAGCTGCTCGGCAAGAATGCCATCCCAGGCGGTCCGGCAGGCATTGGTCGAGCCGGGTAGGCAGCAGACCAGCGTCGAGTTCGACAGTCCGGCCACCGCTCGCGACTGGATGGTGGAACTGCCGATATCGGAAACGGATATTTGGCGAAACAGCTCACCGAAGCCGTCGACCTGCTTGTCCAGCAAGCAGCTCACCGCTTCCGGGGTGCTGTCGCGCCCGGTAAAACCTGTACCTCCGGTAATCAGTACAACTTGTACTTCGTCCTCGGCGATCCAGTTCGCTACTTGCGCACGAATGCGGTACAGATCGTCCTTGAGCAGTACTCGAGAAGCCAGTCGATGCCCGGCAGCCAGGAGCCGGTCGACGAGAAGCTGCCCTGAGGTATCGGTTTCACGCGAACGGGTGTCGCTAACTGTCAGGACAGCAATATTCAACGGAACAAAGGATTGATCAGCAAGATGGCTCATACAGGCTTCCCGGTTGTTGGACTCAATTTTGGGTGTTATATCACAGGCTTTTGGCGGAGCATTTGATGCAACAGCGCAGGCTTGCTGATTGCTCGATTTTGCTGCTGGCTGGTGGCCGCGGACAACGAATGGGCGGGCAGGACAAGGGATTGGTTGAGTGGCATGGCAAACCGCTCGTGGCGTGGCCGTATCGCATCGCGCGGCCACTGACGGATGACTTGCTCGTCTCCTGCAACCGCAACCAACAGCGTTACGCGGCCTTTGCCGATCGATTGGTTTGTGACGACGAGCCTGATTTTCCTGGGCCGCTTGCCGGTATACGAGCAGGCCTCGCGGCGGCTCGCCACCACTGGCTCATGGTATTGCCGTGCGATGCTCCGCTGATAGACGAGGCGCTGCTTATACAGCTGTACAAGAGCGCTCGAGCGGAGCCGGGGAAGGCCGTAATGGCTAGGGGTGACACGCAATGGGAACCGCTGTTCTGCGTCATTCCGAGCGATCTGGCACCTGCCATCGAAATTGCCTGGCATGCGGGAGAACGCAGCAACCGCAAGATACTGTTGGAGCTGGGTGCACAAGCCCTTGACCTCGACGCAGACGATCCTCGGCTAGCCAATCTGAACTCGCCTGAGCTGCTTTCGGAGCGAGCACCTCCACAGGGAACTTAGCGTCGGCGATTGCCGTCACAGACGCAACTACTCAGAGGAGACTTATCATGCGTGCAGCAACCGGACCCGCCTTGGCATTGCTGGTTGGACTGGCCCTTCTTACGGGCTGTTCGAGCCCCAGCGTCATCACACTCAACGATGGTCGAGAAATCCAGACGCTGGACCGTCCGGAATATGACGAGGACGCCGGCTTCTACGAATTCGAAGGCATCGACGGTAAGCCAGGCAGGGTTAACAAGGATCAAGTTCGTACTGTCAAGGAGCTGTAACCACCCCGCTCTTCGGTGTCGAGCACACTGCCCGGCACCGTCAAAAAAGCATTCGCTAAACGCTTGTGAAGCAAAACTTTTTCTGTAAAATGCGCGCCATCTTCGGAGCGTAGCGCAGCTTGGTAGCGCGTCTCGTTCGGGACGAGAAGGTCGCTGGTTCGAATCCAGTCGCTCCGACCAAATCCCGGCATCAGACTGAATAGGTCTGATGCAAAAAAACCGGCCTCTGGCCGGTTTTTTTGTATTTGGGCCGAAACCTCCGCGTCTGGATTCGTTTAATCGGTCAGGCCCGCTGCCCCTTAGCGCACCTCACGAACACACCCTTGCACCCGCTCCGCGATACTCCTTCGACTAGCCTGCCTTGCTTCTATCGCTGCAAAAACCATACAACCTGCTCTGCTTCAAATGGCCAATCCAGCTCGGCGCCCGTATCCACTCGCCGCAACACAGGTATACGTAGGCCGTAATCATCGACCCACTCAGGGCGGTCGGCTATATCCAACAACTCTACCAGCAGCCCGTTTTCCACTAGCGACAGAAGCTCCGCCTCGGCCTGCTCACAGAGGTGGCAACCCAGCGTTCCAAACAACTGGCATTCAGGCAGATACATAAGTACGACTCACTAGAACAGGCCATGCAATTCTAGCAGGCCAGACATGATGCAGCTGGGAACTGCCAGCCTCGTCCTTTCGGATTACTCAGTTAGAAAAAGTGTGACCTTCACCCCACTCAAACGATGGTTTGATTTAGGGAATCGACGAGACGCTGGCAAACCGCTAGGATGCGGCAACCCAAGCGGCCGCAGAGCCACTGGGCCGGATGTGTCGACGCGTATCGGCAGCAGCAGTTGATGCCAGGCTTCAACTGAAGTAGACATAACCGCCGAACGGTTTAACCGACACTTTCATGCTTAAGCCTTAAAGACTAAGGTCTAAGGGCTCAATTACTTATGTAGTGCTTTATTGCATGGCGCCGTAAGAGCGACTTCAGAGCATCATCCAACGAGGAGAAATAAGAAATGCTCAAGACCCCAATCGCCCGGGGCGTGGCCCTAGCCACTCTGGGAGCAACACTGGCCATTCCTACTATGGCTCAAGCTGAGTTCTTGAAGGACAGCAAAGCCAGCCTGGAACTGCGCAACTTCTACTTCAACGGTGATAACCGTCATGACGGCGCCGGCCAGTCCAAAATCGAAGAATGGGCACAAGGCTTTATCTTCAAATACGAATCAGGCTTTACCGAAGGCACTGTTGGATTTGGTGTAGATGCGATTGGCCTGCTGGGCCTGAAGCTCGATTCCAGTCCCGACCGCACCGGTTCCGGCCTTCTGCCTACCAATGACGATGGCTACGCTCCGGACGATTACGGCCGCATCGGCGGCGCCGCGAAAGCTCGAATCTCCCAGACCACGCTAAAAATCGGCGAGATGATTCCGAAGCTGCCAACTATCCTGCCGAGCGACTCGCGCCTGCTGCCACAGACTTTTCGCGGTGGCATGCTGACCTCTCAGGAAATCGATGGCCTAACCGTCAACCTCGGCCGCATGACCGAAACCAGCTTGCGCAGCGAAGCCGGTTTTGCTGACATGACAATGTCCAATGGAGGGGCTGGTGGTGTAGCTTCTGATAAGTTCGATTTCGCCAGCTTGAAGTATCAGTGGAATAAGGAACTGACGACTTCGTACGACTACGGCAACCTGGACAAGAACTACAAGCAACATATCTTCAACCTGGTTCACGTAATGCCGCTGGGCGAGAAGCAATCGTTCAAGAGCGACATTCGCTACGCCCGCTCCACCGACGATGGCAACACCAACGTCGACAACAAGGCATTCGGCGCGATGTTCACCTATAGCCTGGGCGGCCACGCATTCGGTGCGGCCTATCAGGACATGAGCGGTAATACCGGTTATCCCTACCTAAATGGTGGCGACGCGTTCCTGGTGAACTACGTCATGATCGACCCCACCTTCGCCGATCCGGACGAAAAGTCGTGGCAGGTCCGCTATGACTACAACTTTGCCGCCATGGGCGTGCCGGGCCTGACCTTCATGACCCGTTACGTGAAAGGCACCGATGCCGGCGCCAACGGCAACGGCGAAGAGTGGGAGCGTGATACCGATATCGGCTATGTCATGCAAAGTGGCGCGCTGAAGAATCTTGGTGTCAAGCTGCGTAACGGCACCTACCGCGGCGACGGTCGTGAGATCGATCAGACCCGCTTTATCGTCAGCTACACCATCCCGCTGATGTAATAGCGGCTACCGCATGCAAGTGCAGTAGATAGAAAACCCGCTTCGGCGGGTTTTTTTTTTTGCGCATATATCAAACACGAACCATCACTGCGAGCGGGTTCAACGCCTGAACGCAAACTGACGGTAAAACGAGTCAAACGGAGCGGGAACCTTGCGCTATCAGCGTGCTCGAAACTTGAGGCACTGGGACCTTTTGTTCCAGCGAGACTGAAGAGGAGCTGCAGATGTCTACCGAATCCACTTTCGGCACCAGTGACGAAACGCCAATCCCCGATGCATCCATGGGAACCTCCGCACCGTTGTTCGACAAGTCCGCACACCGCCGCAACCTCCAAGCCGCTCAGAACGCACTCATTGAAGAATTCCACACCTTGATCGGAGACACCGAGCGCCTGTTGAAGCACACGCAAGAGACCGCAGGTGCACAGACCGAAGAGTTGCGCGGCAAGATCAACGCCAACCTCAGCCGCGCCCGTCAAATGCTCAAGGAACAGGAAGGTACGTTGCGTGAGCAGAGTCAGGCAGCTATCCAGTGCACCGAGGAGTATGTCCATACCCATCCATGGCAATCGATCGGTATCGCGGCAGGGGTCGGTTTTCTCTTTGGCTTGATTACCCGCCGCTGATGTGGGGTATGGATTCAATGGAAACCAAGCACGCCGATGAAGCACCAGCGCCCTCCCTCAAGAAAATGGGCGGCGCGCTTGTTGATCTGTTGCAAGGGCATTTGGAGCTGGTCGGGATAGAAATCCAGGAAGAAAGAGTCCGAGTGTTCAAGCTTTTTCTTCTCGCCAGTATCGCCCTCATCCTCGGTTTGCTGATCTTGGTAGGGCTATCGGCCGCGATCGTCATCGCGTTCTGGGACAGCAACCCTATCGCAGCGATCCTGGTGCTCTGCGTGCTGTACGCAGTGTGCCTGGCAGCATGTATTAGCCGCGCAACTCGCCTCGCCAAAGAGAGCGCTTCGCCCTTCCAGGCAACGGTCGAGGAGCTGGCCCGCAATCGGGAGCGTCTATTGCCATGAGCTTTCCCCTTAGTAGTTCCAGCGACCTCGCCATGCGCAAGGATCTGGTTCGGTTGCGCATGGAGATGAACCGCCAACAACTCCTTTATCACTCGCAACCACTCGCCCATCCTTTTCAGCGAATCAAGCAGATGGTCGCGAACCGCGGTGCCGCGTCCGAACATACTGTACAGAGGGGCCCCGTGGTGGTAGCGACGACCATGGCGCTCGCTCTGTTTGGTCGTCGCCTTGGAAAGGTAGGCAAACTGGCTCGATTGGGCCTTCTGCTATATCCGATTATCCGTAAGATGCGGCATTAGCCGGCGCAAAATTCCGAGAAGGCCTGATGTTGGCAGGCAGTGCAGCTTGACTGCCCCGCCATGCGATGCGCGTATGGTTTAGCAGTCGGCAAGTGCTGTAGGCTGGCGCCATGTGATGAATGCACTCGACGGACACGCTGCGGCGCTAGCTGCCGGTCGTGTTATTGCGCCTGGCACATCGGCCCCACTGCGACATCAAGGAGGTTGCTCTTTGGATTGGCATACCCTGCTTAATCGTGAACGGCTCGGTAAATCCGTTCACAGCAACGAAGAGCTTGGTCGAAGCCCGTTTCACAAGGATCATGACAGGATTATCTTCTCTGGAGCGTTCCGTCGACTTGGGCGCAAGACCCAAGTGCACCCCGTCTCCAGCAACGACCACATACATACCCGCCTCACTCATTCGCTGGAAGTGAGCTGCGTCGGACGCTCTCTCGGCATGCGTGTGGGAGAAGTGTTGCGTGACGACATGCCGGAATGGTGCAGTCCGGCTGATCTAGGGATGATCATCCAGTCAGCCTGCCTCGCTCACGATATAGGCAATCCCCCGTTCGGCCACTCGGGGGAAGATGCGATTCGCCATTGGTTTCAACAGGCGGCCGGACGTGGCTGGCTGGATAGCATGAGCGATGCTGAACGAGCCGATTTCTTGAACTTCGAGGGCAACGCGCAAGGCTTCAGAGTGCTTACACAGCTCGAGTACCACCAGTTCGACGGTGGCACCCGGCTGACCTATGCAACGCTTGGCACCTACCTCAAGTATCCGTGGACATCGCGTCATGCCGAGGCGCTCGGCTACAAGAAGCACAAGTTTGGCTGCTACCAGAGCGAGCTGCCTCTGCTCGAGCAAATCGCCTCGAAGCTCGGCCTGCCGAAGCTGGATGAGCAGCGCTGGGCGCGTCATCCGCTGGTCTATCTGATGGAGGCGGCAGACGATATCTGTTACGGCCTCATCGATCTGGAAGATGGCCTCGAAATGGACCTGCTCGATTACGCCGAGGTCGAGGCCCTGCTGTTGAATCTGGTGGGCGACGACCTGCCAGAGACCTACCGGCAACTCGGTCCCAAGGATTCGCGCAGGCGCAAGCTGGCCATTCTCAGAGGAAAGGCCATCGAACATCTGACCAACGCCGCGGCACGTGCCTTCGTCGAGCAGCAGCAGGCGCTGCTGACTGGAAAACTCGCCGGAGATCTGGTCGAGCATATGCACGGCCCAGCCAAACAGTGCGTAGTGCAAGCCAAAGCCATGGCGCGGGAAAAGATCTTTCAAGACAAGCGCAAGACGCTTCACGAGATTGGCGCCTATACCACGCTCGAAATTCTCCTTAACGCCTTCTGTGGTGCCGCCTTGGAGCAGCATGGCGGACGTACACCGTCCTTCAAGAATCGTCGCATACTGGACCTGCTTGGTAGCAATGCGCCGAATCCTGACTGGCCGTTGTATCAGTCTTTCATACGGATGATCGACTTCATTGCCGGCATGACTGACAGCTATGCGACCGAGATGGCCGGCGAAATGACCGGACGCTCGAGCCCGACGTGAGTCAGATGAAAAAACCACTGTGGATAATCGTCGGCTGGCAGCCTGGCCGCCCCGCCTGGGGCGCAGCAACCGTAGCCGGCCTCGGCTGTGCACTGCCGCTTCTGCTCGGGTTGTTCAGCGGTCATCCCGGCTTCCTATGGGCCACTGTCGGGGCTTTCCAGGCGGCCAAAGCGAACCCGCTGCACCGCCTCGGCATGCTACGAATGCTGCTATTGATCGGCCTCGGTGCCGGTAGCGCCGCGCTCGGATTCTGGTCGGCGACGCACCCTCTGGTCAGTCTTGGTCTGTTTGCCTTCTACGGCCTGTTATTGGCATGGCTGCAGCGCTATGGCAGTGAGGCCGGCAAGCTCGGGATCGGCCTGGCGATCTGCCTGTGCCTTGGCCAGGGGCAGCACGGAATCGGCGATTTCAACAATCCCCAGGCAATCGCCGTACTGTTCGCTTTGGGAGGTCTTTGGGTCACCCTGCTGGCATTCGGGCTACGCGGCATGCATGGCTTGCGCATGTGGCCGTACATGCCTCGGCTATTCAGCTTGATGAAAGTGCTACGGCGCCGTGCGCGGCGTACTCCGATTCACCAATGGCGGCTCCATGCCCTGACTTACATACTCGCAGCGGCCACCGGTGGCCTGATCGTGACCCTTGCCGAGCTTCCACGAGGTTATTGGCTGACGCTGGCAGTCTTCACAAGCTTGCAAATGGATTTGCAGCACAGCCTCGTTCGCGCTCTGCAAGCTGGCATCGGAATTTTCTGCGCGGCAGCGGTACTGATCTATATGGGCCACAGCCTGGCCGATCCGCCGATGATGGTGATGATCATGCTGCCACTGGTGATGCTGAGTCGGGCTTTCCAGGCACATCACTACGGGCTATTCGTCCTGCAGACGACACTGAGCTTTTTGCTGTTGGCAGAAACCCTGGCGCACGATTGGGAATTGCCGCAGATACGCCTGACCAATGCGGCCATTGGGGTGGGTGTAGCGCTGGGCGTAACTACGCTGATGTACGGGCTACGCCGGTTGATTGCCCGGATTGCATTGCGCAAATCCAGGCAAACAACCGCGACCGATCAGGACAGGAACGACTCGATCACGCCTTAGCGTTGATCTCGTTTTCCGGATACCAGACATCCATCAACGGGCTTACGTTGAATTCGGCTAGTTCGTTGCGGCCCTTCAGCCACGCCTCGACTTGACCGCGCTGCTCTTCGTTAACCGAGCCACGACTGGCCAAGCATACAAAACCATAATCCTCACCACCGATATAGCCTAGACCGTTGGCTTCGATAGCTTCGTTCAGGAAAGCTTCGAGAAAGCCGTCGACTGCCGACGCGTCAAGACCGTCACGGTAGGTCAGATTGACTTCGAAACCCAGTTCCTGGAATTCATCGACACAGAGTTTTTTGCGCAGGCGGCGCGAGCGATTGGTAGCCATTGAATCGGTCCTTTTTCCAACGTGATGACGGCGCGCACTCTAACAGCAACGCCGCGCTTGTGCGATTACAGGCAGCAGTCTGTCACCCTATTCGTTCAAATCAATGGCAACTGCGGATTCTTTTTGCAGGGACCGCAGGTCGCCAGCTACGCTTGTCGGATGAGAAGCACGTCACTTCTTAGACGTGGGCATAATGAGCCCGCCTTTTTTCCCTGAACGCAGTAGGGAACTTCAATGTCGCTGATTTCCAGTCTCTCTGTTCCAGCTGCTCGGCACAGAGTCATCAACAAATTGCTCGGCCGTATCGCGGCCGCCACGCTGACGCTACCGTTGGCGTTTACAACCTTCGCCGAGACCGTCAATCAGACCCTGCCACCCCGAGTGGCACAGGCGCTTAAGGCGAACAAGATAGAAAGCAGCGCGCTGTCCGTCGTGATGTTGCCGCTCAACAGTAATGCGTCGCCGACCTTTGTGAATGCCGATGTGTCGGTCAACCCCGCCTCGACCATGAAGTTGGTCACGACCTACGCTGCGCTGGAACTGCTGGGCCCCAACCATCAGTGGAAGACGGAATTCTATGCTGACGGGCCTATTGAGAGCGGCACGCTCAACGGAAACCTTTACCTCAAGGGTGGCGGTGATCCCAAGCTCAACATGGAGAAGCTCTGGCTGTTGCTGCGCGATCTGCGCGCCAATGGCGTCCAGACCGTTACTGGCGATCTGATCCTCGACCGCAGCCACTTCGTGCAACCGACGTTGCCGATTTTCGATGACGACGGCAACGACAAGAACAAGCCCTTCCTGGTGGGGCCGGATTCTTTGCTGGTCAATCTCAAGGCGCTTCGCTTCATCGCCCGCAACGATGACGGCAGGGTAAACGTCATGGTCGAGCCGCCGATCGCCACGGTTCGCGTCGACAATCGCATACAGGCACTGCCCAAAGCCAAATGTCCCGGCTGGCCTGACATTCGCTACAACCCGATCGAGGAGGCTGACGGCGTGACGGTCGTGGTCACCGGCAAACTTCCAGCCGGATGCAGCGGCCAGACTTACCTGTCTCTGCTCGATCATCAGCGCTACGCCGCAGGTGCCGTCCGGGCAATCTGGAATGAATTGGGCGGCAGCATCCTGGGTAACGACCGAGTCGCCCAGGTACCCAAGAATGCTCGCATGATCGCTCGCGCCTATTCACCGGATCTGGCGGAAATCATTCGCGACATCAACAAATACAGCAACAACACCATGGCGCGGCAACTATTCCTGAGCCTGGGCGCCGAGTTCCGTAACGAAACGGATACCGATGACTCGAAAGCCGCGCAGCGCGTGATCCGCCAGTGGCTGGCGAAAAAGGGATTGATATCACCGCATCTGGTCATCGAGAACGGCTCCGGCCTGTCGCGTGCCGAGCGCGTCAGTGCACGGGAACTGGCCAGCCTGTTGCAGGCGGCCTGGCAGAGCCCGTACGCGGCGGAGTTTATTTCCTCGATGCCGCTCGCGGCCATAGACGGCACCATGCGCAAGCGTCTGCACAACACCGGCGTGGCTGGCAAGGCACATATCAAGACCGGAACGCTGAATACGGTGCGGGCGATCGCCGGCTATAGCCGCGACAACGATGGCAATACCTGGGCTGTTGTGGCCATCCTCAATCACCCGCGTCCATGGGGTGCCTCCTCGATACTGGATCAGGTGCTGGTCAGTCTCTACAACCGCCCGAGCAACGAAAGCACCGCGCAACGCTAATCCATGCGTGCCGGCGGTCGAAGGCCGCCGGCCGTCGGTTCATGCATCAGCGCCACTCCATCGCAGAGCGTCGGCCACCCAATACGTACTCGCATCGCTGTGCAGCCAAACGCTTACGAATCGCCGGTCAACGCGCCTGGAGTTTCCAGGCCCGATGTATCTTGCTGTTGCGCCGAAAATCCTCGTCTAACGTCGCGCCGGTGATTTCCTCCACGGCGTAACGCTCGGCGACGCCCGCATCGAGCGCGAACTTGCGGAAATTGTTGGAAAAATAAAGCGTACCGCCGGCAGCCAACCGCGCCATGGCGAGGTCGAGCAATGCAACATGATCACGTTGGACATCGAAGATGCCTTCCATGCGTTTGGAGTTGGAGAAGGTGGGCGGGTCGATAAAGATCAGATCGTACTCGCCACGATCCTCCTCGAGCCAAGTCATCACATCGGCCTGCTCCAGACGTTGCCGATCGGACAAGCCGTTCAAAGCCAGGTTGCGCCGCGCCCAGTCCAGGTAGGTCTTCGACAGATCGACGCTGGTAGTGCTGCGAGCGCCGCCCTTGGCCGCATGCACAGTTGCCGTTGCCGTGTAGCAATATAGGTTCAGAAAGCGCTTGCCAGCCGCTTCGCGAGCGAGGCGCAGGCGAAGCGGACGATGATCGAGGAATAGCCCTGTATCGAGATAGTCGGTCAGGTTCACCAGCAACTTGACGTCGCCCTCTCTCACTTCGAGGAACTCGCCCTGGCTGGCCTGCCGCTCGTACTGGCGCGTCCCGCTCTGCCGCTCTCGGCGTTTGACCACCACCCGATCGCGGGAAATACCCAACGCTTGAGGAATCGCTCCCAGCGCGTCGTACAGCCGCGCCTGGGCTTTCTCCGGGTCGATCGAGCGTGGGGGGGCGTACTCCTGCACATGCACCCAATCACCATACAGATCGATGGCCAACGCATATTCAGGCATGTCGGCGTCGTATAGCCGGTAGCACTGAATATCTTCTTTTCGTGCCCATTTGCCGAGCAGCTTCAGGTTTTTCTGCAGCCGGTTGGCGAACATCTGACCACCTTCACTGAGGCGCGCCAGCTCCGCGGCGGGTTGCTCCTCGATCTTGCTCTCAGCCGAAGCCTTACGCTGCCCGGTCACGAACTGATCCAGCTCGACCTTGATCAGCAACAGCTTGCACGGCAGCGCGCCATTCCAGAAGGCGTATTGCTTGTGACTGCGGATACCCATGCGCTTACCGAGGTCCGGCGCCGACGTCAGTACGGCAGCCTCCCAGCCGAGGCAGGCCTGTCGCAGGCGTTCACCGAGATTCTGATAGAGGTAGACCAGGCTCGCCTCATCGCCCAGCCGCTCGCCATAGGGCGGGTTGCAGATCACCAAGCCCTTCTGGTTCTGGTCGGGACGAGGTTCAAAGGTCGCCACGTCGCCCTGATACACGCGAATCCAACTGGTCAGACCGGCGCGCTCGATATTGTTCTTGGCCGGCTGTATCAACCGCGGATCCGCCTCGTAGCCCCGTATCCACAGCGGCTTTTGGGCCAGGCCCGCTTCAGCGCGGGCCTGCGCTTCGGCATGCAACCGGTTCCAGATAGCCGGAACATGCCCCAACCAAGCGCTGAATCCCCACCGTTCACGACGCAAGTTGGGCGCGACATCAGCGGCCATCAGGGCGCCTTCGATAAGAAAGGTGCCGACGCCGCACATCGGGTCCGTCAGCGCGCCGCCCGCTGCGGCGATACGGGGCCAGCCCGCACGGATCAGCACGGCCGCCGCCAGGTTCTCCTTCAGTGGCGCGGCACCCTGCTGCAGACGGTAACCGCGCTGGTGGAGACTGTGTCCGGAAAGATCCAATGAAAGAACCGCCTGCCCGCGGTCGAGACGCAGATGAACGCGAAGGTCCGGACTCAGCTTGTCGACGCTCGGGCGCTCGCCGGACGCCGTTCGCAGGCGATCTACGATCGCGTCCTTGACCTTCAGCGCACCGAAGTGAGTATTGTCGATTCCCGATCCGTGACCGCTGAATTCAACAGCCAGGCTGCCAGTCGCTTCCAGATGCTCCGCCCAGTCGATCCGGTGGACGCCTTCATAAAGCGTTTCGGCATTCACTGTTGCGAAACGGTCGATCACCAGCAGAACCCGGTTGGCCAGGCGCGACCAGAGGCACAACCGATACGCAACCTCCATGCCGGCGAAGCCGCGAATGGCAGCGGTCTGTTCGCGTGCCTCCTCAAGTCCGAGGCCAATGGCCTCTTCGAGCAACAAGCCTTCCAGCCCCTTGGGGCAGGTGAGGATAAGTTCGTGGCGATCAGTCATGACATGTCCAGAATTGTGCGACCCGGTCGGATAGCCATACCGGATCTCTCTTCGATAGTTGCGCGGTTCCGACTGCATTCGTCGCGAAGCAGCGGCAACAGTGCGGAGGCAGACATCGCGAGACGCGCGTCTCGCGTGCCTTATGGGCACCACTACGGTTTGGTTACTTGCTTATTACAAAACGATCATTCCCGCATCGGAACCATTTGGGTTAGAACTCGACTCAACCCGGCATCGCAACGATGTTCGGCAGAGGCTCGCCACGCCGGCAGCGGGCTTCGTTGGCAGTCTATCTGCCGACCTCTAGGAGGTCATACAGGAACACCAGTCAACCACTGAGGGCAATACCCAATGAGAAGACTCAAGCGTGATCCGATGGAACGAGCATTTCTACGCGGTTATCAGCATGGCATACACGGCAAATCTCGCGATCTCTGTCCTTTTTCTCATCCCGAAGTACGCCAAGCCTGGATTAACGGCTGGCGAGAGGGCCGCGGCGACAACTGGGACGGTCTGACCGGTGCGGCCGGTCTTCATCGATTGAACGAACTTCACGCAGTCGGCTGACACGATCACACCGACTTCAACTGGCACGCCCCACCCGGGCGGCGGGCTTGAAGCCCGGGGCTCCCTCAGGGAGCCCCACCGAGCAAATAGATCAGCGATTCACTTCCTTCCGAGATTGCAGCGCTGCGATGGCATCCACCGTCTCGCGTATCAGTGCTGGCCCCTTGTAGATAAAGCCCGTATACAGCTGCACCAAACTCGCGCCGGCCTCGATCTTCTCCGCCGCATGCCGCCCTTCGGTGATGCCACCGACAGCGATGATCGGCAAACGGCCCGCCAGCGTTTCAGCCAGAACTCTAACCGTGTGGGTACTTTTTTCGCGCACCGGCGCCCCTGACAGTCCGCCAGTTTCGTCAGCGTGGGCAAGCCCGGCGACACCGTCACGACCGAGTGTCGTATTGGTCGCGATGATGGCGTCCATCCCGGCTTGAAATACAGCTTCGGCGACCAATGCGGTTTCCTCATCGGTCATGTCCGGCGCGATCTTGATGGCCAGCGGTACACGCTTGCCGTGCAGCACCTCGAGATCCTCACGGCGCTGCCCAAGCGCGTCGAGCAGCTGCTTGAGGGAGTCACCGAACTGCAGGCTGCGCAGCCCTGGTGTATTCGGTGAGCTGACGTTCACAGTGACGTAGCTTGCCTGGTGGTAGACCTTGTCCAGGCACAACAAATAATCATTCTGGGCGCGATCGACGGGCGTATCGAAGTTCTTACCGATATTGATGCCCAGAATGCCTTTGAAACGAGCCGCATCGACTCTTTGCAACAGCGCGTCGACCCCATGATTGTTGAAGCCCATGCGGTTGATGATGGCTTCGGCTTCGGGCAGGCGAAAGATGCGCGGCTTCGGATTGCCCGGCTGCGGCCTCGGCGTCACGGTGCCCACTTCGACAAAGCCGAACCCCAACTGGGACATGCCATGGATCGCCTCGCCATTCTTGTCCAGTCCGGCCGCCAGCCCCACAGGGTTGGGAAAGTCCAATCCCATCACTCGCACCGGCAAGCCGGCCGGCGCCTTGTTGAGCATGGCATTAAGCCCCAGACGGCCGCCCGCGCCGATAAGATCGAGCGAGAGCTCATGGGAAGTCTCGGGAGTGAATTTGAATAGCAGCTGGCGGGCCAGGTTATACATACGTAGCCTAGATCCTGGAAAGTGTGGCGCGGGAGTATAGCAGGCGGGGGGCATTTTCAGCGGGTTGAACGTAAAGCCCAACCATGTGGAACCACTCTCTGAGAGGTCGCCTAATCAAGGCGGCGCAAGCGAATCAGCTTGCCTTCCGGAGCAAATTCCATCTCGAATGAACCAAATATCCCAACAGATGTCAGAAAGGGTCGCAGGTGATATGCCGGCAAGCTGACGCTCGTCCCTTCCCGGCTCTTGATTAGGATACGATTAGCGCGCCCCTGATAGACAGCCAGCAGTTTTTCTGCAGGCAGCGCAATATCCAGCACGAGGCTTGGCATGGAGGCTCCTCAATGATCAGCACAGCGATTCTGCCACATTGGCACTTAACCAGTGGCAAACCAAGGCTATCCGAACCTCTCAATCCAGAACAAAAGCTCGGCAAACACGGTGCACGACTTCGTCGGCTCTGCCACACTCCAGCCGTTGTCCTACGTGTTCATCTACAATGATGAACTTGCCCGAGCCGATGCCGCCCGTGACCTCCCGAATCGTCAAATTTGCTCAGCGCCTCGGACTGACCGGCAAATCGCCGCGCCAGATCCTTGAACGCGCCAGCCAAATCCAGTTGCCCTTCGCTCCGCTCTCCGAGCCGACGCCGAGCATCTTTTGGCACGACGGACCCTGCCTACAGCGATTCGTCGATCTTCCCAGAAGCGCGCTTTCCGGACCGATCCAGGAAGACAAGGCAAAAGCTCGCGCGGCCTTGACGCGGCTCGTGCGCCGAGAGCAGAGCGCCCATCCAGCACTCGACCTTCGGCAGATTGACGGCCTCGGCGGGCAGAGCATCGATGGCACTATCTATCCGACGTTCGAAGCCTTTGCCGCCACCCAGGCGTGCCGCCAGTTGCGCGTGATCAGTTACCGGGACTTCGTGCGGACCATTACCGCCGCCCTGCCCGACTTCAAGACCCAGGCTCCGATCGAGCTTCGTCAGGCGAGCTGGCTCGGCGAGCGAATTTACTGGTCGGGAGAACATCATGCCGAAGCCTTCGCCTGTGCCATTGCCTATGCGCGGCTACGAGGGCTTGAGGTGAACCTGCCCTGCGAGCTGACCGACTACCGGCTCGATGCAGCGGGACTGCAGGCGCTGGACAGCGAATACCACGCTGTGACCATGCCGGCGCAAGCCTGGGACGATCGCGAGTTTATGGGCCTGCTGCTTGATGCGAAGATCCCTTACGCGCGCTTGACGCTGCTACGCAACGCCAACAACTCCGAGCTGCTTCTGCTCGACAAGCAACAACCCGCCGCCAATGCCCTCGGCGAAGGGCTCAAGCTTGCCGGCGCGCCCGACTTGGTTCGCTATCTGCGCGGCTTGCCCCAAATCACCAGATTCCGCCTTGGCAACCGGACGGCGCAAGCGGACTGATCGTGACTGGCGACCCAACGCCAGGCCGCACACTGGCGCGTTGCGCGCCTCTGACACCCACAGCTGAACGCAAAACGCCGGTGCAACGCACCGGCGTTTTACTTGTCAACCGATCACCGCCCTAAACATCAGGCGGCTGATTGGTCATTAACGTCGTGCGCTGTCCAGCGCCAGATCCTGCAGCTCACGCCCAGCGACGGCGTACATGGCATAGTCGACGCTGCTTGCACCGCGCAGCTCGACCAACATCCGCCGCCAACGCTCGACCTGATATTCCCGCTGTTCCAGCCAGAGCTGAACCCGGGCATCCAGATCGTCAGGCGCGTCGCTCATCTGCAGCACCGACACGGTGATGGCGCGCTGCTGGCTGTCGAGATCATCGCGGAAACCTTCCCGTGCCAACGCCTGCCAGTTGTTTTCGACCGGCAACCCGGTGATCTGCTGCAGATACCAAGGCAGCTCCAGCGCGCCGCCAACGGCAAAATAGGCCGCCGCCACATCAGCCGGGGGCTGACCGGTTTCATCAGCGGCTTCCAGAATGGGCAGCAGCGTGTACAGATGGTTGGTACCGGCCACCATTCGCGCCAACAGTTCGGGGACGCCTGCTTCCGTATACCGCTCGTAACGGGCCTGCCAGAGCTCACGCGTTCCACCTTGCAACAATGAATCGAGCTTCAGCCCGAGCGCCGCCACACGTGGGCCGAAATGCCCGACGTCACGCGCCGCATCCAGCTCGTTGCGGCGGTTGCGCAGGAACCAGCGGGTCGCGCGGCGGCCCAGCCGCATGAGTTCCTCCATGAGGTTGAGCTGGAGTTCGGCCGGGACCTTGTAATCCAGCGCCTCGATCTGACGGAACCAGTGCGGCAGATGGAAAACGTCACGAACGATCACATAAGCGCCGGCAACGTTCGCAGCGCTCACGCCGGTCGCTTCTCGGAGCCGTTGAACGAAAGTGATGCCCATGTTGTTGATCAGGTCGTTGGCGATCTGAGTGCTGACGATTTCGCGCTTGAGGCGGTGCTGTAGCATCGCCGGGCGATACTGCTCAGCCAGCAGCTGCGGGAACGCACTTTCCATTTCTCGCGCCAGATAGGCGTCATCCGGCACGCGAGATTGCAGCAGCGCGTCCTTCAGATCGATCTTGCTATACGAGATGAGCACCGACAGCTCCGCGCGCGTCAGGCCCTTGCCTTGGTTTGCGCGCTCGGCGAGCGCGTCATCGTTGGGCAGGAACTCAAGCGCACGGTCCAGCAGCCCGTCGGCTTCGAGGGCGCTGATCAGCCGTTTGTATTCACCCCCGCCCTCGCGAGCGCGGTGTTCCGCCTGTGAGAGCGCCTGGGTTTGCTTGTAGTTGTCATGCAGCACCAGCTCGGCTACCGCGTCGGTCATCTCGAACAGCAGCTGATTGCGCTGCTTTCCAGTCATATCGCCGGCGCTGACGATCTCGTTGAGCAGGATCTTGATGTTGACTTCATGGTCCGAACAGTTGACCCCACCGGCGTTGTCGATGAAGTCGGTATTCGCCGCGCCGCCGTGCAGGCAGTATTCGACGCGACCCAGCTGGGTGATCCCCAGGTTTCCGCCCTCGCCGATCACTTTCGCACGCAGCTCGTTGCCGTTGACGCGCAACACGTCGTTGGCCTTGTCGCCGACATCCGCATGGCTCTCCAAGCTGCTCTTGACGTACGTGCCGATGCCGCCGTTCCAGAGCAGATCCACCGGCGCCTTGAGCAACGCGTGGATCAACTCGGCCGGGGTCAGCTGGTCAGCTTCGATCTCGAACCGTGCCTTCATCTGCGGCGTGATCGCAATGCGCTTGGCCGAACGCGGGAAAACGCCGCCGCCCGCCGAGATCAGCGAAGCATCGTAATCTGTCCAGGAGGAACGCGGCAGATCGAATAGACGCTTGCGCTCGATGAAACTGCGCGCTGCATCCGGATCAGGATCGATGAAGATGTGCAGGTGGTTGAACGCGGCGACCAGTTGAAGCGTCTCGGACATCAACAGACCGTTGCCGAATACGTCGCCGGCCATGTCGCCGATACCGATCACGCTGACCGGGTCACGTTGAACGTCGATCCCGCGCTCACGGAAATGTCGCTGGACCGAGACCCAGGCGCCCTTGGCGGTGATACCCATCTTCTTGTGGTCGTAACCTGCCGAGCCGCCAGAGGCAAAGGCATCGCCCAGCCAGAAGTCGTACTCTGCGGCAATGCCGTTGGCAATATCGGAAAAGGTCGCGGTGCCCTTGTCGGCTGCCACCACGAGATAAGGGTCGTCTTCGTCGTAACGCAGCACATTGGCCGGCGGCACGACATTGCCGTCCTTGAGGTTGTCGGTGATATCCAGCAACCCGCTGATAAAGATGCGGTAGCAGGCGATGCCTTCGGCCAGCACTTCATCTCGCGAGCCGCTTGTCGGCAGCCGGCGCGGTACGAAACCACCTTTGGCCCCGCCCGGCACAATGATGGCGTTCTTCACCTGCTGCGCCTTGACCAGCCCCAGCACTTCGGTGCGGTAATCTTCTTCGCGATCCGACCAGCGCAGCCCGCCGCGCGCCACCTTGCCGCCACGCAGATGCACGCCTTCAACACGCGGCGAGTACACGAAGATTTCGAATTTCGGCGCTGGCCGTGGCATCTCCGGGATTGAGCGCGGATCGAGCTTGAAGCTGAAGTAGCTTTTCGGTTTGCCGCTGGCATCAGTCTGGTAGAAGTTGGTCCGCAGGGTCGCTTTGATCAGCGCCAGATAGCGGCGCAGGATGCGGTCCTCGTTGAGCACAGCGACGTCATCCAGAGCGGTGATGATTGCCTGCTCGAGCCGTGCCTGCTTGTCCGCCAGATCCTCTTCGCCGAGCTTGCGGGCAAGGTAGAAGCGCGTCTTGAACAAGCGCACCAGTTCACGGGCGATATCGGTGTGATTGACGAGCGCGCTGGCGATATAGCCCAGATCGAAGCCCATGCGAATCTGCTTGAGATAGCGCCCATAGGCCCGCAACAAAGCCACTTCGCGCCAGGTAAGGCCCGCGGTGAGCACCAGCCGGTTGAACGCATCGTTTTCCGCCTGGCCGTTATGGATATGAATGAACGCATCCTGCAGCGGTTCATTGATTTCCATCAGGTCGATTTCCAGACCTTCGGCATAGGTGAAGGCGAAATCGTGAATCCAGTATTCGCGCCCGTCCTTGCGCCGCAGATGGAATGGAAACTCACCCAGCACCCGCAGGCCGAGGTTCTCCAGAATGGGCAGCATGTCCGACAAAGGCAGCGGCGTGTTCAGGTGATAGAGCTTGCAGTGCAGGCGGTTTTCCACCGCCGTGATCGGCTGGTAAAAGCTCATCACCAGCGGCCGCTCTTCGTTCAGGCTGAGCACGTGCTGCATGTCGACGGCAGCCGAATGCGGAGCGAAGCGCTCACGGTAGCCGGCCGGGAAACCCTTGGGGAAATCGGCGAGGATGCCGGTTCCCTGCGCTTCGCCGAAACGCTCGACTACCACGCTGGAGTAATCGTCCTGCCAGGTGCGGCAGGCTTGCACTACTTCCCGCTCCAACTGCACCGGATCGAACTGGACCTGCTTGTTCGGATCCAGGCGTAGCAGGAACTGCACGCGGATCAATACCGATTCGGAGAAATAGGTGGAGAATTCGCAATCGCTGGCTTCCAGCCGATCGACCAGAACCTGCTGGATGCGCAATCGCGTTTCGGTCGAATAGCTGTCACGCGGCACGTACGCCAGGCAATAGCAGAAACGGCCATAGGGATCGATGCGCAGGAACAAACGCAGTTTGTTGCGCTCCTGGATCTGCACGATGGCGATCGCCGTGTCGAAGAGCTGCTCGATGGTCATCTGGAACAGTTCGTCGCGCGGCAGCACTTCGAGGACCTGAATCAGTTCCTTGGCCAGGTGTGCTGAATCGTCGAAATGGGAATGCTCGACGACCTCTGCAACCTTGCTACGGATATAGGGGATTCGGCGCACACTCTGGGTGTAGACCGAAGAGGTAAAGAGACCAAGGAAGCGGCACTCCTTGACCACACGGCCTTGCTCGTCGAACTCCCGAATGGAGACGAAATCCGGGTAGGCTGGCCGGTGAACCCGGCTGGGTGTGGCCGCCTTGGCGAATGACAGCAGTAACGGCTGACGCAAATAGGCCAAAGCCGGCGGCATGATCAGCTGATCATGTTCCTCCAGGCCTGTACGCAAAGTGCGTGACAATCCCAGCAGCGAAGACTCGTCATAGACGATGCGACCGCCTTCGCCCTGGTCTACTACGACGAACTCCTCATAGCCGAGGAACGTGAAGTGATCGTCAGCGAGCCAGCGCATGAAATCCATGATCTCGACCAGTTGCTCGTCACCGCCCTGTTGCTGTGACGCGCTCAGCCGGGCGTAGTGTTCCTCGGCCTTGGCCTTCATCGACGGGAAATCATTCACGGTGATCCGGACGTCGGCGAGCACGCCATGCAGCGACTGCTCCAATTCGCGCAAGGCAGCGGCGTTGGCGCAGCGATCGATCTCGACGAATATCAGCGACTCGGCTTCGCTGCCTTCGCCGGAACTGCCTTTGGGCAACAATTCAACCAAGCTGCCATCGGCATCCCGGCGGACCTGCAGCACGCTGTTCTGCAGGGTGTGGATCGCGTAGCCGCGGCGGGTCAGCTCCATCCGCACCGAGTCAACCAGGAACGGCATATCCGGATGCAGCACCTCGACCACGCTATGGGTCGATTGCCATCCATGTTTCTCATAGTCAGGGTTGAACACGTGAACTTCCGGGCTGCCCGGATCGAAACGCTCCAGCAGACGCCAACTGGCCAGCGTCGAACCGACCAGATCGGTCATGCGCCGCTCGGTGAGCTCGGGCAGCGCAACGATCCCGAAGAATTGCTCGGCGAAAAGTCCCACTTGTGGCAGAAGTTTCTCGTCGACATGCTGCGCCAACGCCACTTGCAGTTGTTGCTGAAAGTCGGCTTTGCTGGCAGCTGTAAAGAACGCCATTTTTTCGCTCCATTCTGGCTTTGAATTCGACTAAGGCAGTCGCGGCACCTGACTGGCAACGCAACGTGTAAGTTCAACGTTAGTTCAGAAGACACGGATTGCATTCACGCGTGCCTCCCTTGTCTGGCGTCGCCAGCGGCTGTGCCGTCACATTTAATTTGTCAATGTGACGATAGAGGCATACCCCCTCCCTGAGTTGCGGTCGGCCAACCCTGGTGTGACGAAGTTGCCGAGCCGCGCATAGCCTGTCGCTCGGCAAATGAATTAAAGTCGTGACCGTCGAGCGCCCGCCCAGACACGCCCCAGCAGAAGAGCCCCGCGATGGACCACCGTGAAGCAATAGTCGCGCTGCGACAGTTTCTTTCAACTCAGATTCTTGGCCAGGAACGGCTCATCGAGCGGCTGCTGATCGCATTGCTGGCCGACGGCCATTTACTCGTCGAAGGCGCCCCGGGCCTGGCCAAAACCCGCGCGATCAAAGAACTGGCAGGCGGCCTCGAAGCCGAGTTCCATCGCATCCAGTTCACCCCCGATCTGCTTCCAGCCGATATCACCGGAACGGAGATCTACCGTCCGGAAACCGGCAGCTTCGTTTTTCAGCAGGGCCCCATCTTTCACAACCTGGTGCTGGCCGACGAAATCAACCGCGCCCCGGCGAAAGTGCAGTCGGCGCTGCTCGAAGCCATGGCCGAGCGCCAGGTCAGTGTCGGCCGCAGCACCTACGACCTGTCGCCGCTGTTTCTGGTGATGGCCACGCAGAACCCCATCGAACAGGAAGGCACCTACCCCCTGCCCGAAGCGCAGCTCGATCGCTTCCTGCTACATGTGAAGCTCGGCTTCCCCGATGCCTCAGTGGAGCGACGTATTTTGCAGCAGGCCCGTGGCGAGGCCATTCACGGCGAGACACCGCCCGACCACCGTGTCTCGCAGCAGGCGATCTTCGCCGCGCGCAAGGAAATCCTCGGCCTGTACATGGCCGATGCGGTGGAGGAATACCTGGTGCAGCTGGTGATGGCGACCCGCACCCCCGCCAAGTTCGACGCCGAGCTGGCCGGCTGGATCGCCTACGGTGCCAGCCCCCGTGGCTCGATTTCGCTGGATCGCTGTGCCCGCGCCCACGCTTGGCTCGCGGGCCGCGATTTCGTCAGCCCGGAAGACATTCAGGCCATGCTATTCGACGTGCTGCGCCATCGCCTGATTCTCTCGTTCGAAGCAGAAGCCGCCGGCATCGACCAGGATCGGGTGCTGCAGCGCATCCTCGACGTCGTGGCGGTGGCCTGATGCCCCCCTTGCCGTCGGTCGCCCGCCACGCTCCGCCCTCGCCCGGCGAGGGAGTTCACGTGAGCCTGGCCGAGCTGATCGATATTCGTCATCGGGTTCGCGAAGTCCCGTTGTTCTCCAGTCCGCACCGTCGCAGTCCACTGGTCGGGTTGCATCATTCGAAGCTCCGCGGACGCGGGGTGGACTTCGATCAGGTGCGTATCTATCAGGCGGGCGATGATGTCCGCACCATCGACTGGCGGGTAACGGCGCGCACTCAGGAACCGCACACCAAACTGTTCCACGAGGAGCGCGAGCGGCCCATTTATATCCTTGTGGAACAGAGCTCGCGATTGTTCTTCGGTAGCGGCCTGGCCTTCAAATCCGTGCTCGCCGCGCAGGCGGCGAGTCTGGTCGGCTGGGCCGCACTGAGCCATAACGACCGTGTCGGTGGGCTGGTGTTCGGCCACGGCGAACACCATGAGATCAAACCTCGACGCAGCAAGCAGAGTCTGCTTCAACTACTCGATCGTCTGGCCCGCGCCAATACCGGGTTGAGTGCCGACCAGAGCAGCGATGCGGATGCCTTCGGGCTGGCATTGAGACGCGCTCGCGAAGTGCTGCGTCCCGGCAGCCTGGCGGTGATCATCTGTGACGAGCGCGCCCTGAGCGATGCCGCTGAACAGCAGCTGAGCCTGCTCGCCCGCCACGTCGACCTGTTACTGGTCCCGGTATTCGATCCGCTCGACCATGCCTTACCTGCCGCCGGCCTGTTGCGCTTTGCCCAGTTCGGCGCGCGGTTGGAACTGGACAGCCACGATGCGGCCATCCGCCAGGCCTACCGACTCCAGGGCGAAGCCCGCACCGCCCGCTGGCGGCGCCTGGCCGATCGTCTGCGGCTGCCACTGATGCCGCTGGATACCCAGCGTGATCTGGTCGACCAGCTACGCGAGCACCTCAGCGTGCAACATCCCGGAGCGCATCGATGAGTTCCCTTGATCAGCTCGAGCCGCTGATCGCACCCGCCCCGATCAGTGGGTGGCCTCCGGCGCCCGGCTGGTGGTTCGTCGCCGCGCTGATGCTCAGCGTACTTCTGCTACTGCGTTTGCGCCCATGGCAACGGCGACAACGAGCGAAAGTCGAAGCCGAAGTGCCCGTCGACCCCCAGCGGCAGATCGCATTGGACGAGCTCGCTCAGTTGAACAAGCCCTACGGGGGCCAGCCGGCCAATCAGTGGCTGCAGCAGCTCAACGGGCTGCTTAAACGCCTCTGTCGCACCCGCTATCCGGACGATCACCCGCATACGCTCACCGGCCGTGCCTGGCTGGCGTTTCTCGACAGTCGTTGCCCGGCAGCCGGCCTGACGCGCTGGATGGTGCTGGTCGAAGGGGTTTACCGCGCCGAATGCCAACTGGACGACAAGGCCATCCAGGGTTTGGAGCAGGCCGTGCAGATCTGGATTCGCAAGCATGTTTGAGCTGGCGTGGCCGTGGATTTTTCTCCTGCTGCCGCTACCCTGGGTGTTGCGCTGGCTGCTGCCGGCCGCCGACAGCGGCGATGCCGCGCTGAAGGTCAGTTTCATCGGAGAACTGGAACCGCTGGCCGGCCGTCGCGCCGGCGTCGCGCTTCCCGCGTGGCGTCAACAACTTCCCTATCTGGTGGTCTGGTTGCTGCTGTTATTGGCCGCCGCCCGGCCGCAATGGCTCGGCGAACCCCTGCCGCTGCCCACCAGTGGTCGTGATCTGCTGCTGGCTGTAGACGTCTCCGGCTCGATGGACTACCCGGACATGCAATGGGAGGGCGACGAGGTCAGTCGGCTGGAACTGGTCAAGCATCTGCTCGGCAATTTCATCATCGAGCGGCGTGGCGACCGCGTCGGACTGATTCTCTTCGGCAGCAAAGCCTACCTGCAGGCACCGCTGACCTTCGACCGACAGACCGTGCGCACCTGGCTCGACGAGGCCGCGATCGGTATCGCCGGCGGCAACACCGCCATCGGCGATGCCATCGGCCTGGCGATCAAGCGGCTGCGCGAGCGTCCGGCGCAAAGCCGAGTGCTGGTGTTGATCACGGACGGTGCCAACAACGGCGGAGAGCTCGACCCGCTGCTGGCCGCTCGCCTCGCTGCAGAAGAAGGCGTCAGGATACATACCATCGGCATTGGCTCTGATGCGGAGGCTGGCGGCGTACTTCAGCGCTTCGGCTTCGTGGGTGCCGAGCTGGACGAACCAACCCTGCGGGCAATTGCCGAGCGAACTGGCGGCGATTACTTCCGAGCACGCTTGAGCAGCGAGCTGAAGGCCATTGGCGACACGCTCGATCAGCTCGAACCGGCCGCACAACAGCCGGCCCAGGCACGCGTCGCCGATGCGCTCTACGTCTGGCCACTGTCAGCGGCATTGTTGATCAGCCTGCTGCTGGTGGCGAACAGCCTCTGGAGGCCGGCATTGCAACGCCTCATCTGGCGCGGGGAGCAGCTGTGATCGACGCGCTGCCCCACGTGCTCAGGCCCTTCTGGCTGTTGATCCTGCCGCTACTCGCCTGGCTGCTGTGGCGACTCTGGCATCGTCAACGGCAGATTGGCCGCTGGCAGCGCCTGTTGCCCGAAGCCTTTCATGCTGCGTTGCTGACACGTGGCAAATTGCGCAACAGCAGGCGTCCCTGGCTGCTGCTCGGTACGGCCTGGCTGCTTGCCTGCGTGGCGCTGCTGGGGCCGAGTTGGCAGCATGCCGAACAGCCCAACCTGTCACGTGTCGATCCGCTGGTGATACTGCTGGAAACCACGCCGGCCATGCTCGCGGCCGATGTCCGCCCCAATCGCCTGGAGCAGGCCAAGCGCAAGATTCTCGATCTGCTGCACACGCGTGACGATGCCCAAACCGCGGTAGTGGCATTCGCCGGAAGCGCCCATACCCTGGTGCCGCTGTCCAACGATATCGCCACGACGCAGAACCTACTGGATGCCCTCCAGCCTGACCTGATGCCGGAGCCCGGCCACCGCGCGGAGCTGGCCGTGGCGCATGGCATCGAACTCCTTGCACGAGGGGCGAATGGGCGCGGTCGGTTGCTGTTGATCGGCAGCAGCCTGAACGAACAGGAGCGCACCGCGATTCGTAGCGTGCTCGAGGACAGCGATCAGCAACTGCTTATTCTGGGCGTCGGTACCGCGCAAGGCGCCCCCATCGCCAACGAAGATGGCAGCTTCCTCAAGGACGAAACGGGCGCCATTCTGATCCCACGGTTGGATGACGGCGCGATGCGCCGCTTCGCGAACAGCATCGAAGGCCGCTATCAGCAGGCACGTATCGATGACAGCGACTTAGCAGGCCTCGGTTTGCTGGAGCGCAGCGGCGCGCTAGTGACTCAGGATGACTCGACCCGTCTCGATACCTGGCTCGATCAAGGCTACTGGCTGCTGTTGCCGCTGCTGTTGCTGGCCGCGTGTGGAGGGCGCCGCGGTTGGCTTTTCTGCCTGCCGCTGTTGATCGTCATACCGCAACCCGCCAGCGCACTGAGCATGCAGGACCTATGGCTACGGCCGGATCAGCAAGGCATGCGACTGCTGGAAGCCCAACGTCCAGCCGAGGCAGCGGAGCGCTTCGAAGACCCTCAATGGCAAGGCTACGCCCGCTACCAGGCGGGTGACTTTGCCGGTGCCGCCAAGCAGTTCGCCAAAGGCGATACCGCAGCGGACCATTACAACCGTGGTAATGCACTGGCGCGCAATGAGGAACTGGAAGCGGCCATAGAAGCCTATGATCAGGCATTGGAGCTCGACCCGGAGCTGGAACCGGCCCGTCGCAACAAAGCCACCGTTGAAGCCGCCCTGCGTCAACGTCAGGAGCAAGAGCAGACCTCGAACGAGCCCGCGCAGGATGAACCGCCAGAGGCTCGCCAAACCGAGCAGAAGTCATCGAGCAACAGCGCCACTGCTGCTCAGCCTGACGCGCCCGACGCATCCGGCCAGGACGATTCCAGCAAGGGCAACGATGCAGCAGACGCTGCGCCAACCGAATCCCCTGTGCCAGACGAACAGGACGAAGCAGACGAAGCGCTTGCTCAGCCCCGGGAAGCGCCTTTCGATCCAGAGCAGGACCAAGCGATGAACCAGTGGCTGCGCAAGATTCCCGACAACCCCGGCGAGCTGCTGCGCCGCAAATTTCTTTACGAACAACGCAAGCGCCAGGAAATGAATCGATGAAGCGGCTGACGGCACTGGTGTTTTTGCTCCTGCTCGGTTTCCAGGCGAATGCCGCTGCGTTGATCGCCCGGGTCGACCGCACGCAATTGAGCCTGGACGAAATGGTCGAGCTGACACTCGAAACCGCGGACGCCACCGTATTCGGCAAACCCGACCTGCAGCCACTCGAGGGTCTCTTCAAGGTGCTCGGTACCCGTCAGGACAACCAGCTATCCGGGGCCAACGGCGAGGCGCGCGCAATCACCCGTTGGCTGATCACCCTGCAGCCCCGGCAAACCGGCTACGTGATCATTCCACCGCTGCAGCTGGGCGACTGGCGCAGCGAGCCGATCACCCTCAACGTCACCGAACCCAGCCCCGGGGGTGGCGATACGCTCGCCCCGATATTCATCGACTCCAGCCTCGATCACGACAGTGTCTATGTACAAGCGCAGGTGGTGCTGACCCTGCGCATTTACCATTCCGTATCGCTCTATGACGACAGCACGCTCTCGCCCTTGAAGATGAGCGACGCGTTGGTCGAGCGGCTCGGCGAGCCGCGGACCTACGAAAAAGACATCAACGGCATTCGTCATGGCGTGATCGAAATCCGCTATGCGCTGTTTCCGCAGAAAAGCGGCACGCTGAGTATTCCTGCTCAGCTGTTCAGCGCAACTACGGTCGCCGGCAATGGCGACTACTATGGCTCTCGCTTCGGCAAATCCACTCAAGTGAAATCGCCGGAGATCCCACTGCAGGTCAAACCCAAGCCGGCCGAATACCCCGCCGATGCCCCCTGGCTCCCGGCGACCAATCTGACCCTGGTCGAAGCCTGGAGCCCGCAGCCGCAGGATGCACAACTCGGCGAGGCGCTGACACGCAGCCTGCTGGTGAAAGCAGAGGGTCTGTCCAGTGCGCAGCTGCCCCCGGTCGAATCGCCAACGGTTCCAGGACTGCGCCGCTATCCCGACCAACCGAGCCTGAACGATGCGGTCAGCGAAGATGGCGTCAACGGCAGCCGCGAACAGCGTGAGGCGCTGGTGGCGACGCGAGCCGGTGATCTTGTTCTGCCGCCCGTGGAGCTGGTCTGGTGGAACACCGTCGAAGACCGACTGGAGCGCAGCGCACTCCCCGAACGAGCGCTGCAGATTGCAGACAACCCCGAGCTTCAGCAGCCCTCGCAAGAAAACGCCGATACACCGCAACCGCAAGCCCAGGCGCACCGGCTGTGGCCATGGCAGCTGAGCAGCGCCGTGCTGGCCCTGACCACCCTGCTCGGTTTCGGCCTATGGCTGCGAGCCCGCAGTCAGCCGGCGGTGATTCGCACCGTTCAGAGCGGCCCCACGCCCCGCAGCCTGCTCGACGACCTCAAACGCGCATGCCTGGCCAACGATACCCAGGCGACTCGTCACGCGCTCGACGCCTGGGCGCGTCAGCAACCTGAAACCTTGGCCGACATGGCCGCACGCTTCGTCCCTTTATCAGACGCACTCGATGGCCTGAATGGTGCGCTCTACAGCGAGACCGGCCAGCGCTGGCAGGGTGAAGCGCTGTGGCAGGCCATCCAGAGCCTGCCGACTGCGCAGCCCGAAACCAGCGAGCAGGAAACCGGCGCCTTGCCACCGCTATATCCACGCTAACCCTCATCGCTGCGCCAGGCAGCCTGAGCACATCGGGCCGGTCGCTGAAGCACAAGCAGGCACCCGGAAGCACCGGTGGGCTTGCATCGATGCTCACTCCTTTGGCATGTGGCTTGCTTTGCCTCGCATATGATTTCCCTGCGCGCCGATCGCTGCTCCACGGCGATACGCGATACGCGCGCCCAGCATTGCCAAAGGTCCCGCCAGCATGCCCCATCCCAACACACCCTCGCGACCTGATCCGCTGGCCTGGGTCGCAGGCAGCGATGCACCGGAAAAGCGCGTCGTCAACCTAGGCTTCATGGCTCTGACCGATGCCGCCTCACTGATCGTCGCTGCCACCCAGGGCTTCGCGCAGCCTTACGGCCTGACGCTCAACCTGCAGCGCCAGGCGTCGTGGTCCAACGTGCGAGACAAGCTGATCGAAGGTGAACTGGATGCCGCTCATGGTCTGTACGGGCTGATCTACGCCGTGCATCTGGGCATTGGCGGTAGCGCACCGGTGAACATGGCGGTGCTCATGGGCCTGGCCCAGAACGGCCAGAGCATCAGCCTGTCGAGCACGCTCAAGGCGGCGGGCGTGACCGATCCGGAGGCACTCAGTACGTGCGTGCGCCAGAGCGGTGCAAAACTCACCTTGGCCCAGACCTTCCCCACCGGTACGCATGCCCTCTGGCTCTACTACTGGCTGGCGGCCTACGGCATCCACCCGCTGAAAGATGTGCGCACCCTGGTGGTGCCGCCCTCACAGATGGTTGCACACCTGCGGGCACGACGCATCGACGGCTTCTGCGCCGGAGAGCCCTGGGGCGCCCAGGCGATCCAGGAGGACATGGGGTTTACGCTGGCGACAAGCCAATCGATCTGGCCCGACCACCCGGAAAAGGTTCTGGGCTGCACCCGTGCCTTTGTCGAGGAGAATCCCAACACCGCCCGCGCGCTGGTCATGGCCGTCCTCGAGGCGAGCCGCTTCATCGACGAGAGCCAGGAGAATCGGCGCAGCACCGCGCACCTGATCGCCGGCAGCGAGTACGTCGATGCACCGGTAGCGGCCATCGAGCCGCGTTTTCTCGGCCAATATGAGGACGGCCTTGGCCACGCCTGGTTGGACAAGCATCCACTTCGCTTCTTCGGTAACGGTGAAGTGAACATGCCCTACCATTCCGACGGTCTGTGGTTCATGACCCAGCTACGGCGCTGGGGCCTGCTGCGCGAAGACCCCGATTACCTTGCCGTTGCTCAAAACGTGCAGCAGACCAGTCTCTATCGCGATGCGGCGACAGCGCTGAATATCCCCCTGCCCGACACCCTCATGCGCAGCGCTCTGCTGATGGACGGCAGCCGCTGGAATGGCAGCGACCCGGCCGCCTACGCCCGCAGTTTCGCCCTGCATGCTTTGGCGGATTCCGCCGTGCCTCCAGTACTCTGCTAAGGGAGACAGCCATGCTTCGCGTCCTCCTGATCGACGACACCCCACGCAAGGTCGGCCGCCTGCGAACCGCCCTTATAGAAGCCGGCTTCGAGGTTATCGAGGAATCCGGCCTGACCATCGACCTTCCCGAGCGGGTCGAGGCCATACGCCCCGATGTGGTACTGATCGACACCGATTCCCCCGGCCGCGACGTGATGGAGCAGGTGGTGATGGTCACCCGCGACCAGCCCCGCCCCATCGTCATGTTCACCGACGACAGCAACCCAGACGCCATGCGCCAGGCGATCCGCGCCGGCGTCAGCGCCTACATCGTCGAAGGCATCCAGGCCCAGCGCCTGAAACCCATCCTCGATGTCGCCATGGCCCGCTTCGAGAGCGACCAGGCGATCCGCGCACAGTTGCATGCACGCGATCAGCAACTGGTCGAACGCAAGCGCATTGAACTGGCCAAGGGCATGCTGATGAAGATGCGCAGCTGCAACGAGGAAGAGGCCTACACCCTCATGCGGCGCCAGGCCATGAGCCGCCAGCAGAAGCTTATCCAGGTGGCCGAACAGATCATCGCGATGAACGATCTGCTGGGCAGCAATTCAGGCTAGCAGCACCGGCTCCTGACACGACAACGAGCCCCGCCAACTTGGCGGGTTTTGTTTTTTTTCAGAGTCGCAGACAAATCCTCAGGGCGATTTGGCGCGCGTTCCGCCCTGAACCAAAACGGCGCTTCATCGGCTCGTCACTGCACGGCAATCGGGCCAGCCACGACCTCGCAGCTGGCTGAACGCTCGGATGACACCGTATCGAGCGTACCGCATCTTATACAAGCTACTGATTTTTATATAAATAAAAATAATAAAAGGAAAATCTTGCGCTCTGGCAAGCCGCTTGCTACTTCCCCATTACCACGTCTTCGGGTCGCCAACGGCGGTGGTCGGGACGAATTGACAAAGGCGTCAACGGTGCTCGCTCTGCTCATGCAGAGGCGGCGTCCGTTACGCCTTTTTTCGTTTCGCGATTGAGGGATAAATCATGCGCAAGACCCGCCGTACACTGCTGAAGACCCTTGTGGCCAGCGTGGGCTGCTCCGCCCTGCTGCAGTTGGTGCCGATGACCGCCTGGGCGGCCGAACCGGAAAAGGAAGAACTCAAGCTCGGCTTTATCAAGCTCACCGACATGGCACCCCTGGCGATCGCCTACGAGAAGGGCTTTTTCGAGAACGAAGGCCTCTACGTCACGCTTGAGGCCCAGGCGAACTGGAAGGTCTTGCTGGACCGCGTCATCGACGGCGAACTGGACGGCGCGCACATGCTCTCCGGCCAGCCAATCGGCGCCACCATCGGCTTCGGCACCAAGGCGGAGATCATCACGGCCTTCACCATGGACCTCAATGGCAACGCCATCACCTTGTCCAACGCGATCTGGGAGCAGATGAAGCCCAACGTGACCATGGTCGACGGCAAACCGCAGCATCCGATCAAGGCCGACGCGCTCAAGCCGGTGATCGAGCAGCTCAATGCCAGCGGGAAATCGTTCAACCTGGGCATGGTGTTCCCGGTTTCGACGCACAACTACGAGCTGCGCTACTGGCTCGCCGCCGGCGGTATCCATCCTGGCTACTACGCACCGAACAAGGGCGACATCAGCGGGCAGATCGACGCCCAGGCGTTGCTCTCGGTAACCCCGCCACCGCAGATGCCCTCGACCATGGAAGCCGGCACTATCCATGGATACAGCGTCGGCGAGCCTTGGAATCAGCAAGCGGTGTTCAAGGGCATCGGCGTGCCGGTGGTGGCCGACTACGCGATCCGCAAGAACATGTCGGAAAAGGTCTTCGGCGTCTCCAAGGCCTGGGCCGAAGCAAACCCCGAAACCCACAAGCGTCTGGTCAAGGCGCTGATCCGCGCCGGCAAATGGCTCGATGAAGACAACAACGCCAATCGTCAGGAAGCGGTGGAAATTCTCTCTCGCCCCGAATATGTCGGCGCCGATGCCAAAGTCATCGCCAACTCCATGACCGGCACCTTCGAGTTCGAAAAAGGCGACAAGCGCGACGTGCCGGACTTCAACGTGTTCTTCCGCTACCACGCGACCTACCCCTACTACTCCGACGCCATCTGGTACCTGACGCAGATGCGCCGCTGGGGACAGATCGCCGAGGCCAAGCCGGACAGCTGGTATCTGGACATGGCCAAGCGCGTCTACCACCCGCAAATCTATCGCGAGGCCGCGGCGGAGCTGATCGCCGACGGCCTGCTCAACGCGAGCGACATACCGCCGCCCGACGAGGACGGTATCCGCGAGCCGCTGGCCGACACCATCGACGGCATCACCTACGACGGGCAAACGCCCAACGCTTACCTCGAACAGTTCGCGATCGGCCTGAAAGGCGATACCACGCTCTGATTCCGCCCATGGGAGCCGTTGCGGCTCCCGATACCCGGAGAGGACATGTCAATGAGCAATCCCGCCGTCGCAAAAAGCATTAAGGAAACGCTTGAGGCAGGTCGTCAGGCCCGGCTCAAACGCTGGCTGCCGCAGGTGATCATGCCGCTGGTAGGCATCTTCGCCTTCCTGCTGTTCTGGCAGTTGGTGGCATCGAACATCCAGACCAGTCTCGGTCAATTTCCCGGCCCGAGCCAGGTGGCCGAGCAGTTCAACGGGCTGGTCGATGCCCATATCGAGTCGCAGGAAAAAGCCGAAGCCTTCTACCAGCGCCAGGAAGAACGCAACGCCGCGAAACTGGCGAAGAACCCCGACGCCGACGTGAAGATCCGCCCATACACCGGCAAGCCGACCTTTTTTGGACAGATCATCACCAGCCTCTACACGGTGATGACCGGCTTTGCCATCGCCTCGCTGATCGCGGTCCCGCTGGGCATCGTCTGCGGTTTGAGCAAGACGGTGTACAGCGCGGTTAATCCGCTGATCCAGATCTTCAAACCGGTGTCGCCGCTGGCCTGGCTGCCGCTGGTGACCATGGTGGTCAGCGCCGTGTACATCAGCGAAGACCCGCTGATGGCGAAATCCTTCGTTACCTCAGCGCTTACAGTCGCGCTGTGTTGCCTGTGGCCGACGGTGATCAACACCACGGTCGGCGTGGCCAACCTCGACAAGGACCTGCAGAACGTCAGCCGGGTGCTGCGCTTGTCACCGCTGAGTCATGTACGCCGCATCGTCCTGCCCGCCGCCATTCCGATGATCTTCACCGGCCTGCGCCTGTCGCTGGCGACCGGCTGGATGGTGCTGATTGCCGCGGAAATGCTGGCGCAGAACCCCGGTCTCGGGAAATTCATCTGGGACGAGTTCCAGAACGGCAGTTCCAATTCGCTCGGCCGAATCATGGTCGCGGTGATCGTCATCGGCCTGATCGGCTTCGCCCTGGATCGCATCATGCTGATGCTCCAGCGCCGCGTGAGCTGGGACAAGAACGCAGACCTGCGCTGAGGAATCACCATGAACAATACCCATCTCGAACTCACCGCCGTCGGCATCAGCTTCCCCACCGACAAGGGCCTCTATCGCGCCCTGCAGAACGTCAACCTGCGCATCGCCAAGGGCGAATTCGTCTCGCTGATCGGCCACTCCGGCTGCGGCAAGTCGACGGTGCTGAACATCGTCGCCGGGTTGTATCAGTCCACCACCGGCGGCGTCATTCTCGACGGCCGTGAGGTCAACGAGCCCGGCCCGGAGCGTGCCGTGGTGTTCCAGAACCACAGCCTGCTGCCCTGGCTCTCCTGCTACGAGAACGTCGAGCTGGCGGTGCGGGAAGTCTTCAAGGGTCGCAAAAGCCGGCGCGAGATGCGCGACTGGATCGAGCACAACCTCGAGCTGGTGCACATGACCCACGCCCGCGATAAACGCCCGAGCGAGATCTCCGGCGGTATGAAACAGCGCATCGGCATCGCCCGCGCGCTGGCCATGCAGCCCAAGGTGCTGCTGATGGACGAACCCTTCGGCGCCCTCGATGCGCTGACCCGCGCGCATCTGCAGGACTCGCTGATGGAGATCCACGCCGACCTCGGCAACACGGTGATCATGATCACCCACGACGTCGACGAAGCGGTGCTGCTTTCCGACCGCATCGTGATGATGACCAACGGGCCCTCCGCAACCATCGGCGAGACCCTGCGCGTCGAGCTCAAGCATCCGCGCGACCGCATGAGCCTGGCCCACGACGCTCAGTACCACGCCTACCGGGCGCAGGTTCTGGAGTTCCTTTACCAGCGCCAGCAGCGGCCGGCGGCCTGACAACTCACCAGGAAGGTAATCGAGAAAGGATCACGAGCATGGACAGAGCTTTGAACAGCACGCGCCCGGCGCACGCCGTGCCACACGCGACAAAGGCCGCCCTGCAGTCATACATGGATTGGCTACTGCTCGCCGCCTGGGCCATGGCCTGCATTGCGGGACTGTGGCAGCAGCAGCTGCTGTCGCTGGCCCTCGCCTGCATCGCTGCAGGTCTGCAACTGACCCAACAGCGCAAACGCCGCGCACATCAGCGCCACAGTGAGCATTTGCTGGCAATGCTCGGCCAGCAGCAGGGGCTCAACGAGCCCCGTGAGGATCTGGTCGCCACCGTTGGCGCTCAATCGCTGCGCAGCGAACGTTTACGAAGTGAAGTGCAGTTCGCCAGCGATGCCCTGGAGCGCATGGCCGGAATCGCCGAGCACAGCAGTATCGGCCAAGGCGAGCGAGTGCTGGCGATGACCGAGGCCAGCAAGGCGCTGAGCCGCAACCTTGAGCAGGTCCGCACACTGGGCCAGCAAGCCATGCAAGCCTTTGCCGACACCCACCGGCAAAGCCAGGCCGGCCGCGACAACGCGATGTCGGTCAGCGTCCGCATGACCGAGGTGCGCCAGAGCATGCAGCGCACCTCGGATGCGGTCGGCCAGCTGTTGCAGGACACGGCCGCCGTCGGCAAAGCCGCACTGAGCATCCAGAACGTCGCGAAGCAGACCCAGCTGCTCGCCCTGAATGCGTCCATCGAAGCGGCGCGAGCCGGCGAGCACGGTCGCGGTTTCGCCGTGGTGGCCGACGAAGTTCGCCAACTGGCGCTGACCAGCGACTGCGCGGCCCAAGACATCACCCGCGTGGTGGCCACGACCGGCAACGCGGTTCGTCGCGTCGAGGCCGAGGTCGTCCAGCACCAGCAATTACTCGAGCAAAGCAGCGAGCAAAGCAGTGCATTAGCCACCGAACTCGATCAGTTGGCGCGGCGCAGCCAGCTGAGCCTGGCCGAACTCGATCATCTGCAAACGGCCCTCGAAGAGCAGCGACACGGCAACCGCCTGTTGCGCGACCAGCTCGATCACGTCGAAGCCGGCGTCGAGCGCCAGCGTACCCAGGCCCAAGAGCTGCACAGCCTGACCCTCTACCTCACTCGTCTCAGCCGTACGGAAGCCTGACCATGGAAGTATCTATCGCCCTGACACTGGCCGCCTGCCTGGTGCTGCTCGGCAACCATCTCAGCCGCGTTGCAGCCGAGCGTCATCGCAAGCGCCTCAGCGCAACCGATGTCCAGGCGCTGCAGCATTCGCTGGAGATTCTTCAGTTCGTGCAGAAACACCGTGGCCTGGGCGGCCAATCTGATGCCGCAGCAGCCGCGCAGCGGTTGGAGGTTGCGAGCCATATCGACCGGCTCTGGCAGGAGTGGAAAGGCGAGGAAAACCGGCCCGCGATGCGCGGCCTGTGGCAACAGATCCGCCAGAACCCGGCGGAGTTCGAACCGCACTGCATCCTGATCGAGCAATTGCTCGAAAGCATTCATGTGCTTGAACTGCGCCTTGCCTTTCAAGGCAATCCTCAGGTGTCCGGTCTGTGCGAGGCCTGTCGCGCACTGGAAGACCTCGGACGCTTACGCGGCCTGGCAGTGCGTGCAGCCAACTTCGAAAAGTGCCCGTTGGATATGCAGATCCAGATGCGCTATCTCTGCCTGCGCCTCACCGACCCGATCAGCGGCGACAGCCTGCGCAACCTCATCGAGCACCTGGAGTGCAACCTGATTGACGCACCGCGGGTCAGCCTGGCGCCAGCCGAATGTTACGCGTTGATCACCCCGATCATCGATGAACGCCTGCAAGGCATTCGTCATAGCATCGCCTGACGCGCCCCACTTCGAAGCACGGCGCACCAACGGCGCGCGCTTGCACCCGGGCAACATTCCACTGAAGGTCCCGCAGACGGCTGAAACCGACAGCTTCGGCTGTTGGCACAGCTTCTGCTTACTTCGAGACAGGTAGCCAAAGGCGGTTACTCACAGACATGACAAAGGCGTCGCGTTGCCCCGTCGAGACTGACGGCGGTTTCGCGGCGCTTTTTTTTTGCCCCAAGGACCGGGGCGCGAGCGGCAACGACTCAGCGGCTCGCAACAGTTTCACGCGGTCCCACACCGAATCCGGGTGGGGCCCATCGCATTCTCCGTCGCCCGTTTCAGCGCGTCGGTTGCCCTTGTCTAGTGAGGTGTTCGATGAATACGAGTTTCTGGAAATCCGGCCATACGCCGACGCTGCTCTGCGCCTTTCTCTACTTCGATTTGAGTTTCATGGTCTGGTACGTGCTCGGTCCGCTGGGCGTGCAGATCGCGGCAGATCTCGGCCTGACCACCCAACAGCGTGCCTTCATGGTAGCTACGCCGATCCTCTCCGGTGCCGTTCTACGTCTCGTGCTAGGCATGCTGGCCGACCGCACCTCGCCGAAGGCGGCCGGGCTGTTCGGGCAGATCGTGGTGATCGTCGCGTTGTTCGTTGCCTGGCTCAATGGCATCCACAGCTATGAGCAGGCTTTGCTGCTGGGGCTCTTCCTCGGCATGGCCGGCGCCTCCTTCGCCGTCGCGCTGCCGCTGGCCTCGCAGTGGTATCCGCCGCAGCACCAGGGCAAGGCCATGGGCATCGCCGGTGCAGGCAACTCAGGTACCGTTTTCGCGGCACTGTTCGCACCGGTGCTGGCGACGATGGTTGGCTGGAGCAACGTATTCGGCCTGGCGCTGATTCCGCTGGTGCTGGTGCTGATCATCTTCGCCACTCAGGCCAAGAACGCACCGAACCGTCCTGCGCCGAAATCCTTCGCCGACTATATGAAAGCGCTCGGGGACCGCGACAGCTGGTGGTTCATGTTTTTCTACAGCGTGACATTCGGCGGCTTCCTTGGCCTGGCCAGCACCCTGCCCGGCTACTTCCACGACCAATACGCCTTCGATCCGGTCAAGGCCGGCTATTACACCGCCGCCTGCGTGTTCGCCGGCAGCATGCTGCGCCCGCTGGGTGGTGCACTGGCCGATCGCATCGGCGGCATCCGCTCGCTGCTGCTGATGTATACGGTTGCGGCTGTCTGCCTGTTCGTCGTGGGCTTCAACTTGCCGAGCTCGACAGCTGCACTGGCGCTATTCGTGGTCGCGATGCTCAGCCTCGGCGCGGGTAATGGTGCGGTGTTTCAGCTGGTGCCGCAGCGCTTCAACAAGGAAATCGGCGTGATGACCGGGCTGGTCGGCATGGCGGGCGGCATCGGAGGCTTCCTGCTCACTGCAGGACTGGGCGCCGTCAAGCAGGCCACGGGTGACTATCAGATGGGCCTCTGGTTGTTCGCCAGCCTGGGTGCGCTGGCCTGGTTTGGCCTCTATGGCGTCAAGCGTCGCTGGAGAACCACCTGGGGCTCTGCCGCGATGACGGTCGCACGGGTCTGATTTCAGACTGGCGATCAGTAGGCGGGCCTCACAGGGCCTGCCGATGTCGTTCATCCACCTACCCGCGCGCCATCCGGAGTGATGCCTTCATGCCCTTGCAGTTTTCGTTCGGCGAAGCCACTGCCACCGGACCACGCCAAGAGAACCAGGACGCACTGCGCATCGTCACACCCACACCGGGTCTGGCCGCAAGCAAAGGCGCACTGTTCGCCATTGCCGATGGCGTCAGCCAGTGTGCCGATGGCGGCCTGGCGGCACGGGCCACCTTGCAGGCGCTGGCGACGGACTACTACGCCACGCCGGAAACCTGGACCGTCGCTCAATCGCTCGATCGGTTGTTGGTCGCCCACAATCGCTGGCTGCAGGCCAACGGTGGCGGGCAGCCGCTGCTAACGACATTGACCGCACTGGTGCTGCGCGGCCGTCGTTTCACCCTCGCTCATGTGGGCGACTGCCGCGCCTACCGCTGGCTCGACGGTGAGCTGCAACGGTTGAGCGAAGACCATGTCTGGGAACAGCCGAACATGCAGCACGTGCTCAAGCGTTCCATGGGGCTGGATCAGCATCTGGTAGTGGACTACCTCGACGGCGAACTGCGTCTCGGCGAAACCTTCATGCTGCTCACCGACGGCATCTGGGCCAGCATCGCCGAGAGCGATCTACGGAACATCCTCGGTGCCGAGCCTGATCTATCCAACGCAGCCAAGGCACTGGTCAACCTCTCTCACCAGAGCGGCAGCCAGGACAATGCCAGCGCATTGCTGCTACGGGTCGACGAGCTGCCTGAAGCAGCGCTGGCCGACTCACTCGCGCAACTGGCGGACTGGCCCCTGCCGCCAAAGCTGAGACCGGGGCAGCTGTTCGAAGGCTGGACCGTCGAGGCGCTGTTGGCCGAGTCGCGGCAATCGCTGGTCTATCGGGTCAGCGATCAACAGGGTCACCCCTGGATTCTCAAGACGCTGCCACCCAGCCGCGATGACGAACCGGACGCCGGCCCTGCGCTGCTGCAGGAAGAGTGGTTTCTGCGCCGCGTCGCCGGACGACACTTTCCCGAAACACACGGCCTGCCGCAACGCCAGCACCTGTACTACGTGCAGCGCGAATACAGCGGCCAGACCCTCGCTCAGCAGTTCGGCCAACAGGGCCCAATGGCGCTACCCGACTGGTTGCAACTGGCGCCACGCCTGATCCGTGCGCTGGGGATGCTGCATCGGCGCAATATCCTGCATCGCGACATCAAGCCGGAAAACCTTCATTTGAGTGAAGACGGCGAGCTGCGTCTGCTGGATTTCGGCCTGGCCTATTGTCCGGGTCTGTCGCAGGACCTGCCGCATAGCCTGCCGGGTACGCCGAGCTATATCGCTCCGGAGGCCTTCGCCGGCGTCGCGCCGAGCCGAGAACAAGATCTTTACGCCGCCGGGGTAACCCTCTACCACCTGCTCACCGGCCACTATCCCTACGGCGAGGTGGAAGCCTTCCAACGCCCGCGCTTTGGCATCCCGGTCCCGGCCAGTCGCTATCGCCCCGACCTGCCCCAGTGGCTGGATGACATGCTCAAGCGCGCCGTTGCAATGGAGCCCGCGCAGCGATTCGAAACGGCCGAAGAATGGCTGCTGACCTTGGAACAGGGCGAACGCCTGACCGGTAGCGCGCCTGCACTGCCGTTGCTCGAACGAGAGCCCTTGAAGGTCTGGCGCGGCCTCGCCCTGCTCTCGCTGCTGGTCAACCTGATCTTGCTGGTCTGGCTGGGCAAAGGCGGTTAGCAGGCAGACTGATTGGCAAGCCCGATCAGCGTCGAACGATCAAGCCTTGGCGCGCAACACGTGTCAGCTCGTGCACGCATTCATCGAGGCGCTCGCGGCTGGGTGCCTGAATCACGGCCAGATCGAAACTGTCCGCGGCGAAATGCGCCAGCGACTCATCGGCACCGGTGAACTGCACGAGAAACGCACGCGGCTTGCCCCAGCGCTTGGGCCAGCCGTCCAGGTAACGCAGCAGCGAGGGTTGGTGGCTACCGCCAAGGAGGATTTTCGGGTTGCTGCGAACCAGCCCACTGGTGATCGGGGCCAGGCGTAGAGGAGCGCGTTGCAGTGCATTCATCGGGGATTTCCCGCCTCGAGGATTCCGCTGGGCAGCGGTGGGAGGCGACACCGAACCAGCGCTTTAGCGGTATTTCGAAGCCTTCGGCTCCAGGCGCCCCGCAAGTAGCTGACTAAATCGGCGCATGGGCGAAACAATAAAAAAGCGACACGGCTGCTGTCAACGGCCAATTGCTCTTCCCCGATGGGTTCAGCTGCACCAGGGCTGCGCGGTGCGCATCATATGGGTGCAGGAATCATCCGGATCGGGCCCTGACACCCCGTCCAAACGCCTGAAAACCAAGGACGTACGGGCTTGGCACAGGCCCTGCATTGTCAGGTTCAACACCAAGCCGGGCCTTCAACGTAGAGGGCCGGGCTCCGAATACGGAAGACAAGGACAAAGGCGTCCTCACTGGGTAACCAGTGGGACGCCTTTTTCGTTGTTGGATTTTCAACGGCATGGCCAGACGGCGATCAGCCCCCCGGCCCGGCGCGGAGAACAGCATGAAAAAACTCAAACTGGTGATGATCGGCAACGGCATGGCCGGGGTCCGCACCCTGGAAGAACTGCTCAAGCTCGCCCCCGACCTTTATGATATCACCGTCTTCGGCGCCGAGCCCCACCCCAACTACAACCGCATTCTGCTCTCGCCCGTGCTCGCGGGTGAGCAGACCTTCGAAGAGATCGTGCTCAACGACCTCGATTGGTACGCCGAACACAACATCCGCCTGATGCTCAACCGCAAGGTGGTACAGATCGATCGCGCCAAGCGCCGCGTCATCGCCGAGGACGGCAGCGAGGCCGACTACGACCGCCTGCTCATCGCGACTGGCTCCAACCCCTTCATCCTGCCGATCCCTGGCAATGACCTGGAAGGCGTGATCGGCTACCGCGACATCGCCGACACCCAGGCGATGATGGACGCCGCCAAGACCCACAAGCATGCCGTGGTCATCGGCGGCGGGCTGTTGGGCCTAGAAGCGGCCAACGGTCTGAAGCTGCGTGGCATGGACGTGACCGTTGTGCACATCGGCGAATGGCCGATGGAGCGTCAGCTCGACAAGACCGCCGGAACGCTGCTGCAGCAGGCGCTCGAAAGCCGAGGCCTGAGCTTCAAGATGCCGAAACAGACCGCCGAGCTGATCGGCGACGGGCAGGGCCGAGTCCGCGCCGTGCGCTTCGCCGATGGCGAGGTAATCGATGCCGGTCTGGTGGTGATGGCCGCCGGTATCCGTCCCAACAGCGAGCTGGCTGAGAAGGCCGGCATCCCGTGCAACCGCGGGATTCTGGTCAATGACACCCTGCAAACTTACGATCCGCGGGTGTATGCGGTCGGCGAATGCGCCAATCACCGCGGCACCGCCTACGGCCTGGTGGCGCCCTTGTTCGAACAGGCCAAGGTCTGCGCCAACCATCTGGCGATGCTCGGCTTTTCGCGCTATCTCGGCTCGGTGACCTCGACCAAGCTCAAGGTCACCGGAATCGACCTGTTTTCCGCTGGCGACTTCAACGGCGGCGAAGGTACCGAAACCATCACCCTCTCCGACCCCATCGGCGGCGTGTACAAAAAACTGGTGATCAAGGACGACATCCTCGTCGGCGCCTGCCTCTACGGCGACACCGCCGATGGCGGCTGGTACTTCCGACAGGTCCGTGAAAACCACAACGTGGCGCAGATCCGCGACCACTTGATGTTTGGCGAGGGCGCCATCGGTGACACCGGCCACCAGGGTCAGAACAAGGCCATGGCGATGCCCGACAGCATGGAGGTCTGCGGCTGCAACGGCGTGTGCAAAGGCACCATCGTCAAGGCGATCCAGGAACATGGTTTGTTTTCCGTCGATGACGTGAAGAAGCACACCAAGGCCGCTAGCTCCTGCGGCTCCTGTGCCGGGCTGGTCGAGCAGATCCTGATGAACACCGTCGGTGGTGCGGCGGACGTCAAACCGAAAAGCGAGAAGGCCATCTGTGGCTGTAGCGACCTCAACCATGGCCAGGTGCGCAAGGCCATCCGCGACCATCACCTGCTGACCGTTCCGGACGCCATGGCGTTCATGGACTGGCACACACCCAATGGCTGCGCGACCTGCCGCCCTGCGCTGAACTACTACCTGATCTCCACCTGGCCCGGCGAGGCCAAGGACGACCCGCAGTCGCGTTTCATCAACGAGCGCGCCCACGCCAACATCCAGAAGGACGGCACCTACTCCGTGGTTCCGAGGATGTTCGGCGGCGTGACCAATGCCGCCGAGCTGCGCCGCATCGCCGACGTCGCCGACAAATATCAGGTGCCGATGGTAAAGGTCACCGGCGGCCAGCGCATCGACCTGCTGGGGATCAAGAAGGATGATCTGCCGAACGTCTGGAAGGACCTGGACATGCCCGACGGCCATGCCTATGGGAAATCCATCCGTACCGTGAAGACCTGCGTCGGGCAGGAGTTCTGCCGCTTCGGCACACAGAACTCGACGCAACTGGGCATTGAACTGGAAAAAGCCTTGTTCGGCATGTACTCGCCGCACAAGGTCAAGCTCGCCGTCTCCGCCTGCCCGCGCAACTGCGCCGAATCCGGCATCAAGGACGTCGGCATCATCGGCGTGGATTCCGGCTGGGAGCTGTACATCGGTGGCAACGGTGGCATCAAGACCGAGGCCGGGGAGTTCTTCGTCAAGGTCAAGACGACCGAGGAAGTCGCCGAATACAGCTTCGCTTTCCTCCAGCTGTACCGTGAAGAAGCCTTCTACCTCGAGCGCACCGTGCACTACATGCAGCGCGTAGGGCTGGACTACATCAAGAAGATCGTTCTGGAAGACGAAGCCCGGCGCAAGGCCCTGAGTCAGCGCCTGATGTACTCGCTGAGCTTCGAGGGTGACGGCTGGAAGAAGGCCATCGCCGAGCAGTCGCTGAAAAAGGAATACGAAACGATCCAGCTCAAATCGATCGCGCCTGCCTGAAACCCATGCTCGACCGAAACCGCCTGCCATTCGAGGAAATCACCATGACCTGGTTCGACATCTGTTCCCTGGACGAGATCAACCCGCTCGGCGCACGCATCGTCGCCGGCCCCAAAGGTGACATCGCGGTGTTCCGCACCGCCGATGACCAGGTATTCGCTCTGGACGACCGCTGCCCGCACAAGGGAGGTCCGCTGTCGCAGGGCATCGTCTTCGGCAAGCAGGTCGCCTGCCCGCTACACAACTGGCAGATCAACCTGGACAGCGGCGAAGCCGTGGCGCCCGACGTGGGTTGCGCACACCGCCATGAAGTCCGCGTCGAGAACGGCCGCGTGCTGCTTTCGCTGAATAGCGCAACTGAGTGCGCCTGACTGCAGCGCTAGCGAGCCCATCCATGAACGAATTGCCAGGAGACGACGCCATGCGCCAGACAACCGCCTCGACCTGCTGCTACTGCGGCGTGGGCTGCGGGGTACTGATCGAGCACGACGGCGAGCGCATCCTCGATGTCGCCGGCGACCCGAGCCACCCGGCCAACTTCGGCAAGCTGTGCAGCAAAGGCTCGACCCTGCACCTGACCGGCGATCTTGACGCCCGCGCGTTGTATCCCGAGCTGCGCCTGGGCAAGGGGCTGGCACGTGCCCGCACCGGCTGGGACACCGCCCTGGACCACGCCGCCACCGTATTCGCCGAGACCATCGCCGAACACGGCCCCGACAGCGTCGCCTTCTACATCTCCGGCCAGCTGCTGACCGAGGACTACTACGCGTTCAACAAGCTCGCCCGCGCGCTGGTCGGCACCCATAACATCGACTCCAACTCCCGCCTGTGCATGTCTTCGGCGGTGGTCGGCTACAAACGCAGCCTCGGCGCCGACGCCCCGCCCTGCAGCTACGAGGACATCGAGCAGAGCGACTGCGTGCTGATCGTTGGTAGCAACATGGCCTACGCCCACCCGGTATTGTTCCGCCGCCTGGAAGAGGCCAAGGCGAAGCGGCCGGACATGAAGGTCATCGTCGTCGACCCTCGCCGCACCGACACCTGCGAGCTGGCCGATTTGCACCTCGGCATTCTGCCGGGGACGGATGTCGCCTTGTTCCACGGCATTCTGCATCTGCTGCTGTGGGAAGGTTGGATCGACCGGGACTTCATTGATGCGCACACCGACGGCTTCGATGATTTGAAGAACCTGGCACGCGACTACAACCCGTCGATGGTCGCCGATCTGTGCGGCATCAGCGTGAACGAACTGCAAAGCTGCGCGCGGTTGATCGGCAATGCGCCGAGCTTCCTGTCGCTCTGGTGCATGGGCGTGAACCAGTCGAGTTCAGGCAGTACCAAGAACAGCGCCCTGATCAATCTGCATCTGGCCACCGGACAGATCGGCCGCACCGGCGCCGGGCCCTTCTCGCTCACCGGCCAGCCCAACGCCATGGGCGGCCGCGAAACCGGCAGCTTGTCCAATCTGCTGCCCGGCCACCGCGAAGCCGGCAACCCGGCGCATCGTGCCGAAGTGGCGGCTTACTGGGGTGTCGACAGGCTGCCCGAAACCACCGGACTGTCCGCCATCGAATTGTTCGACGCCGTCCACACCGGGCGGATCAAGGCGCTGTGGATCGCCTGCACCAACCCAGCTCAGTCCATGCCGGACCAGCAGAAGATCCACGAAGCACTGGCCGCTTGCCCCTTCGTCGTGGTTCAGGAAGCCTTCTTCACCACCGAGACCTGTCGCTACGCGGACTTGCTTCTGCCCGCCGCCAGCTGGGGCGAGAAGGAAGGCACGGTGACCAACTCCGAGCGCCGCGTCAGCCACGTGCGCGCCGCCATCCCGGCACCTGGCGAGGCGCGCGCCGACTGGTCGATCACCTGCGATTTCGCCCGTCGGCTGGAAGGCCTCCTGCGTCCCGGTCAGGACAGCCTGTTCGCGTTCGATACAGCCGCTGCGCTGTTCGAGGAATACAAGCCGCTCACCCAGGGTCGAGATCTGGATCTGTCCGGGCTCAGCCATGCGCTGATCGACCAGCTCGGCCCGCAACAGTGGCCCTTCCCTGCCGGCAGCACGCAAGGTACGCCGCGGCTCTACGGCGACGGTGTGTTTCCGACCGCAAATGGCCGGGCACGCTTTCTCGCCGAGCATTACCAGGCCCCGCAGGAAAAGCGCGAAGCGCGCTTTCCGCTGATCCTCAACACGGGCCGTCTGCGCGACCACTGGCACGGCATGAGCCGCACCGGCACCGCCGCGCGGTTATTCGGTCATGTGGAAGAAGCGGTCCTTGGCATGAACGCCGACGACATGCGCCGCCGTCGTCTGCTCGACGGTCAGCTGGTCCGTGTCCGTGGCCGTCGCGGTCAACTGGTGCTGCCAGTGCGGAAAGACGACAACCTGCGGGTCGGGCAGGCGTTCCTGCCCATGCACTGGGGCGATCGCTTTCTCAAGGGATTGGGCGTGAATGTCCTTACCCTGCCCGCCTTCGACCCGCTGTCGAAACAACCCGAACTCAAGCACGCCGGAGTCGAAGTGGAGACGGTCGAGCTGCCCTGGCAATTCTTCGCCCTGGTGGAAGGCACGGTGCAGCGGCGCTTCGAAGCCCTGCGTCCGTTGTTCGACGGTTTTGCGTACGCCAGCTTCAGCCTGGCCGGCCGTGAGCGTCCGGCGTTGGTGGTCCGAGCAGCCTGCATCGAGGCGCCCAGCGCCGAGCTGCTGGCGCGATTCGATCAGCTGCTGGGGCTCGACAACGGGCCTGTGGTGGCCTACGACGATCCGCGGCGCGCGGTCGGCAAGCGGGTCAGGATCGAGGAGGGCCGCATCGTAGCCCTGAGTCTTTCCGGTGAGACGGCCGCGCGCCACTGGCTGAAAAACCTCTGGCAGGACGGCAAGGCCGATGCCGCCCTGCGCCGCTGGATGCTAGCGCCGTTGAGCACTCCCCCAGGTGGGAGCGAGTTCAAGGCTGGCAAAACGCTGTGCAACTGCATGAACGTCAGTCAGGAGGCGATCTGTGCCGGCATCGACCGGGGGCTCGATCTCAATGGTTTGAAGAAGGAACTGGGCTGCGGCACCAGCTGCGGCTCCTGCGTACCGGAAATCAAGCGACTGCTGGTGAAACAGCCAGCGGTGGCTTGAACGGTAAGAGAGCAGAACCGGTGATGCACAACGCATTACCGACACGACCACAGCAGCACGAGAGGTGGAAGCATGAGCGCAAAAGTCTGGCTGGTGGGCGCAGGTCCTGGTGACCCGGAACTCCTGACACTCAAGGCCGTGCGCGCCATGGGCGAGGCGCAGGTGGTGCTGATCGACGATCTGGTCAATCCTGCCGTGCTCGAACATTGCCCGAGCGCACGGGTGATTCCAGTGGGCAAGCGCGGCGGCTGCCGCTCGACGCCTCAGGCCTTCATTCACCGGCTGATGCTGCGCTACGCCCGTCAGGGGAAATGCGTGGTACGCCTGAAAGGCGGCGATCCGTGCATCTTCGGCCGCGGCGGCGAAGAGGCCGAATGGCTGGCCCAGCGCGGCATAGAAGTCGAAATGGTCAATGGCATCACCGCCGGGCTGGCGGGCGCCACCCAGTGCGGGATATCCCTGACGCAGCGCGGTATTGCCCGCGGCGTGACGCTGATCACCGCGCACACGCTCGACGGCAGCAGCCCCGAATGGCATGCACTGGCGAAGACCGGCACGACGCTGGTCGTCTACATGGGCGTGAGCAGCTTGCAGCAGGTACAGACCGGTCTGATCGAGGGCGGGCTGCCGGCGAGTACACCGGTGGCCATGATTGAAAACGCCTCCCTGCCACAGCAGCGCGAATGCCGCTCGGACCTGGGTGCGATGTGCACCGACGCGACCCGCTTCATGCTCAAGAGCCCGGCAATCCTGGTCATCGGCGACGTGGCGGCGCAGGCCGTAACCCAGATACTGAGCCAGACAGCCTAAGCCCTGCCACCTTCACGAAAAGCGAGAGGGCCGCTCGCCACGCGCCCGCATCAATGATCGCTCCCCCCGCTTTTGCGGGCGAGCATCCATCAGTGCCCCTTTCTCCCAGCCAAAAAAAACCGCGACCCTAGGGCCGCGGTTCTTATTTGCCGCTTGAGTATCACGCCTTGTGCCGCAGCTTCTCCGGCTTGATCAGGAAGCGTGCCAGTGCCGGCAGCAGCCAGATCGCGCCGACCATGTTCCAGAGGAACATGAAGGTCAGCATCAGGCCCATGTCGGCCTGGAACTTGATTGCCGAGAAGACCCAGGTGAACACGCCGATCGCCAGGCAGATGCCGGTGAAAATCACCGCCTTGCCGGTGGATTTCAGGGTTTGGTAGTAGGCTTCCTGCAGCGTCATGCCCTGACGCAGGTAGGACTCCAGACGGCTGTAGATGTAGATGCCATAGTCGACACCGATACCCACGCCCAAGGCGATCACCGGCAGCGTCGCTACCTTCACGCCGATTCCCATGAACGCCATCAAGGCGTTGCCGAGGATGGAGGTCAGCACCAACGGCAGGATCACGCAGAGTGTCGCCGCCACGGAGCGGAAGGTCAGCAGGCACATGAAACTTACCGCGGCATACACCGCAATCAGCATGGTGGTTTCAGATGCGGCAATGACCTCGTTGGTGGCCGCCTCGATACCAGCGTTACCGGCGGCAAGAACGAACTCCAGCCCTTCGCGGTTGTTTTCCTCGGCGAATTCCCGTGCTGCGGAGACCACGTGTTCCAGCGTTTCGGCCTTGTGATCGTTGAGGAACACCAGGACCGGAGCCAACGAGCAGTCGCTGTTGTACATGCCTTCGGCGCGGGCGATGGAGCTGTTGAGGACGAACTGGTTACGCGACAGCGTTTCCCACTTCAGGCTGCCCTCGTTCATGCCCTTGATGCTCTGCCGCGCCACGGTGACCATCGAAACCGCCGATTGCACGCCTTCGGTGTTTTCCATTTTCCACATCAGCTCGTCCATGGCGGCGAGCGTGTCGTAATGGGCACAGCCTTCAGGGGCGGTCTTGACCATCACCACCAGCACGTCGGAGCTGGTGGAGTAGTTGCGGATCACGAAATCGTTATCGAGGTTGTAGCGAGAGTCCGGATGCAGCTCCGGGGCGCCCTGATCGAGATCGCCGATCTTCAGGTTCTGGCCGTACCAAAGGCCGCCACCGACCGCCAGCAAGGCGATGACGATGGAAATCGGCGCAACCACCGGATTGGCGAAGTTCGACAGCAAGCGCCAGAACGGATGGTTTCGAGCCGCTTCGTCGCGGGCCTGCTTGACCGCGCGCCGGCTGATGCCCATGTAGGAGATCGCTACCGGCAGCAGGATCAGGTTGGTCAGGATGATCACCGCCACGCCCAGCGACGCGCCGATGGCCAGCTCTCGGATCACCCCGATATCGATCAGCAGCAGCGTAACGAAGCCGACCGCGTCGGATGCCAGCGCCACCATGCCGGGGATGAACAGTTGGCGGAACGCCATGCGCGCGGCGGACAGCGGATCATCGGTTTCGCCGGACGCCATGGCGATACCGTTGATCTTCTGCACCCCGTGGGAAATACCGATCGCAAAGACCAGGAACGGCACCAGCATCGAGTACGGATCGAGGCCGAAACCGAGCGTGTGAAGCAGGCCGAGCTGCCAGATCACCGCGATCAGGGTGGTGACCACCACCGCAATGGTGCTTTTGAAGCAGCGGGTAAACCACAGCAGCAGAGCCAGGGTGATGCCGATGGCGACGAAGAAGAACAGGGCAACACCGACCAGACCATCGATCAGATCGCCGACCTTTTTGGCGAAACCGATGATGTGGATCTCGACGTTCGGGTTTTGCGCCTCGTACTTGTCGCGAATCTTCTCTTCCAGCTCATGGGAGAACTTCTGGTAGTCGAGCTTGATCAGCTTGCTGCGGTCATCCGGGTCCGAATAGGACTCCATCAGCGGCACATCAATGATGCTGGATTTGAAGTCGTTCGCCACCAGGCGGCCGATCTGGCCGGATTTGAGGATGTTGCTGCGCAGATCGCCAAGACTCTGTGGCGACCCGTCATAGGTCTGTGGGATCACCTCACCGCCGGCGAAGCCCTGCTCTGTCACCTCGGTCCAGCGGACGCTCGGACTCCACAGCGACTTCATGTTGGAGCGGTCGACGCCTTGAATGTAGAACACCTCGTCATGGATCTGACGCAGCGTTTCCATGTATTCCTTGGAGAAGATGTCGCCATCCTTCGCCGCGACGGAAATCCGCACCGTGTTGCCCAGGTTGGCCAGGTCATCGCGATGCTGGAGCATGTTCTGAATGTAGGGATGCCCCAGCGGGATCATCTTTTCGAAACTGGTCGAAGGACGAACCTGGGCAGCCTGGTAGAACAGGAACACGCTGACCAACAGGCAGATAAGGATCACTGCCGGTCGATTGTTGAAGATCAGGCGCTCGAGGAAAGAGGCCGGTTTCTGTTGATGCTTGGTCATGGTGGCTCCGGCTTATTGTTGTTTTACGGGCAGGTTCGCGCCGCTCGGCGAAACGACCCTGACGCCGCTCTGCCCGACGAGGACCAGGTTGCCATCCGGGTTGGCGACGACGCCTGACAGCGAGCGCCGATCCGGTCGACTGAATAGCTTGAAACTCTGCCCTTTGTCCTCGCTGCTGAGCACGGTGCCGCCGTGGCCTACCACCACGATGCGCCCATCGGGTAGCAGATTGCCGTCCGCGAGCCCCGACTCGATCGGCTCGCCCCCGTCGAGCAACTCGATCGGCTGCCAGCTGTCACCGAAATCGGTGGAGCGGAACAGGTGCCCGCGCAGGCCGAATGCCACGACCACGCCAGGCTCGCCGCCAGCGACCACGCCGAAGAAGGAACCTTGATAAGGCGATTCGACACGCTCCCAGGTTTCGCCCGCATCAGTGGAACGGAACATGCCGCCCATTTCGCCGACGATGAATAGACCGGAGCCAGGAATTTCTGCGATGGCGTTGAGGTGCGTGCCGTCCTCGTTATCGAGGCGGTCGGCGACGTCTTCCCAGTTCTGGCCACCGTCGGTGGTTTCCAGCAGCACGCCGTATGCGCCGGTCGCGAAGCCGTGTTGCGGGCTTTCGAACCAGACGTCGAGCAGCGGCACCTCGCCTTCGCGGTTTTCGTACTGCCGCGTCCAGGTCTCGCCGCCGTCACTGGTCGCCAGAATCAACGCGTCATGGCCGACCGCCCAGCCATGTTTGTCATCGGCGAAATACACGGCAGTGAGCAGTTGACGGGTGGGCACCTTGGCCTGCGACCAAGTGGCGCCTCCGTCATCGGAATAAAGGATGTGCCCCCGGTCCCCTGCAGCCACCAAACGCGAGCCGGCATAGGCAATATCAAGAAGAAGTGAGGATGCGGCTTTTTGCGATTCGATCGCATAGCGAGTGCCGGGCTCCGTGGCGCTTTGTGCATGAGCCGGTGCAGCGATCAGTACCAGAGTGGAGAGCACAACACTGTAGAGCGAGAGTGTTCTCACCAGCGACGAGCTGAACATCGGCTTGCGAAGTGCTTCTGTCGCACGGCCGAACTGGGTGCGCCACATGACGGGCTCACTCATACATACCCCCTTTATTCTTATTAGGTAAGGCCTGATTTGATATCAGGCTGGGCCATGCTATAGGGCTTTCGAAAGCGCCGGCAATTGTCTGGACGTTATGTTTTGTTAAGCCGGGCTGATTGATGTTGTCCGATAGGCATGCCTTATGGCACGGGGCTTCGCCGCGCGACGCGTTCCGCTTCGAAGAAGGGTTTCAGGACTTCGAAAACGACAATCCCGCGACGATGCGCGGGATTGTCGTTTCGGGTCATCTCATTTCGTTGGCCCGGCTCACGCGGTCAGTGCGTCAAGCAAGGCTCTTGCTGACCACCTCGTAGACATCGCTGGACAATTCGCCCGAGGCTAGAATGCGCTCCAGTTCGGCCTTCATCAGGCCTTGGCGACTGGCATCGTACTTGCGCCAGCGGGTCAGCGGCGCAAGAAGGCGCGAGGCGATTTGCGGATTGAGGGTGTTCAGCACGATGACCTGATCGGCGAGGAAGTGATAGCCGGCACCGTCCTCCCGATGGAAGTTGACCAGGTTCTGGTTGGCGAAAGCCCCGATCAGCGCACGAACCTTGTTCGGGTTCTTCAGCGTGAACGCCGGATGTTGCATCAGCTGCTGGACGCGCTCCAGGCCGCCCGGCTGGGTGTTGCCGGCCTGCACGCTGAACCACTGATCCATCACCAGCGGGTTATCCTTGAAGTGCTCGGCGAAGGCTTCCAGCGCCTTGTCGCGCTCGGCAGCGAAGTCGGAATTGACTAACACCGCCAATGCGGTCAGACGCTCGGTCATGTTGTCCGCCTGGTCGAACTGTTCGACACAGGCGGCGACCACCTCGGGCTTGCGGCTGAGCATCAGGTAGGACAGCGCGATGTTCTGCAGCGCGCGACGGGCGAAGTGGCCAGCCTCGGCCACGTAAGGCGTCTGCCGAGAGACCTCACGATTGGCTTGATAACGCTTCCAGAGCAGATCGAACAACGCGGTGGCGATGCGCTCTCGGGCGAACTCACGCGCCGCATGGATGGCATCGACATCGGCCACTTCGCTGATCTCGGTGAGGTAGGCTTCACTGGGCAGCGAGAGCATTTCGGCAACCATGGCGGGATCGAGTGACTCGTCCTGCAGCAGGCTGCGCAGCGCCTCGACCAGACGCTGATCCAGGTGCAGCGCTTCGCCGCGCTGGTGCTGACCGATCATCTCCTGCAGTACCTGCACGGACAGCTGCTGCCCCGCCTCCCAGCGGTTGAACCCGTCGGAATCGTGCTGCATGAGGAACATCAGCTGATCACGGCTGTAGGGAAACTCCAGCTTCACCGGTGCCGAGAAACCGCGGAGCAACGAGGGCAGCGGCTGCTCGGGAACGTCGACGAATGTGAAACTCTGCTCGGGCTGGTCGACCGCGAGCACGCGGGTGGTCCCGACCGCCGCACTTTCGCCCTGCAGGCGTAGCGCAATTTCCGCGCCTTGGCTATCGAGCAGGCCCAGCGAAACCGGAATCACGAACGCCAGCTTCTCGCTCTGCCCCGGTGTTGGCGGACAGCTCTGACGGAAGGTCAGCGTATAGCTCTTGTTGGCGTCATCGTATTGCTCGCTGACCGCCAGACGCGGTGTGCCTGCCTGGCTGTACCAGCGCTTGAACTGCGTCAGATCGGCGCCGTTGGCATCTTCCATGGCTTGGACGAAATCATCGACGGTAACGGCCTGGCCGTCATGCCGCTCGAAGTAGAGGTCGCTGCCCTTGCGAAAGCCCTCCTCGCCCACCAGTGTCTGAATCATGCGCACCACTTCGGCGCCCTTCTCATAGACGGTCAGGGTATAGAAGTTGGAGATCTCGATGAAGGACTCCGGGCGCACCGAGTGGGCCATCGGGCCGGCATCCTCGGCGAACTGGTGCGTACGCAAGTAGGAGACGTCTTCGACGCGCTTGACGGTCGGCGAATTCATGTCGGCGCTGAATTGCGAATCACGGAAAACCGTGAAGCCTTCCTTCAGCGACAGCTGAAACCAGTCGCGACAGGTGACGCGGTTGCCCGACCAGTTGTGGAAATATTCATGGGCGACGATCGCTTCTACCCGCTGGTGAGCGGCGTCGGTAGCGGTTTCGGCACGCGCCAGCACGGCGCTGGAGTTGAAGATGTTGAGGCCCTTGTTCTCCATCGCACCCATGTTGAAGTCGTTGACCGCAACGATCATGAAGATGTCCAGGTCGTACTCGCGACCGTAGGCCTCTTCGTCCCACCTCATCGACTTCTTCAGGCTGTCCATGGCGTGCTGGCACTTGTCGATGTTCTCAGGCTCGACATAGATGCGCAGCGCCACGTCGCGCCCGCTCATGGTGGTGAAGCTGTCCTCGACGCACCAAAGATCGCCGGCCACCAGGGCGAACAGGTAGGCAGGCTTTTTGAACGGATCTTCCCAGGTCACCCAATGACGACCATCATCCTCTTCTCCACTGGCGAGCGGGTTACCGTTGGACAGCAGGATTGGATAGGCCTGTTTCTCGGCGCTGACCGTGGTGGTGAACTTGCTCATCACGTCCGGACGGTCGAGGTAATAGGTGATCTTGCGGAACCCCTCGGCCTCGCACTGGGTGCAGAACATGCTGCCGGATTTGTAGAGGCCTTCCAGCGCGGTATTGCTCTCGGGGTGGATTACCACGCTGCTGTCGAGGGTGAAGCTGGCCGCGTCAGGTTGCAGCGTCAGGCATTCCCCAGCCACCTCGTAATCGCCAAGGCCAAGTGGCCGGTCATTGATCGACAGTGAGAGCAGCTCCAGATCCTGGCCGTGCAGCTCGAGCCGCGGCAGCCCAGCGCCCGCATCCGGGTTGCGGCGCATTACCAGTTGCGCATGGACCAGGGTACGGTCCTCGTAGAGCTCGAAGGTCAAATGGGTTTCATCGATCAGGTACTCAGGCGCCTGGTAATCCTTGAGATGAATGACTTTCGGTTGTTCGGTGCGCATTGGGTTGGCCTCTTCGAGGCAGCTTCAAGCTGCGAGCTTGAAGCTGCGAGTGAATGGTTCGTTTGGTGAATCGATGAAGCTGAATCCACCTACAAGCTTGGGTTTACGGCGTGCAGCTTGCGGCCACCTGGTAAGCGGTGAACTTGCGAATGTTGATCACGCCTGTGTCGAGGATCAGGTATTGACCCTTGATACCGCGCAGGGTGCCTTCTACGACGGGGGTCTTTTCCAAGTCTAGACTGACAATCTTGGTGGGATAGGCCTCGACGGGGTAGCGGATTTCCAGCACCTCGGCATCCGCCATTGGCTGGATCGCTTGCAGTCCATAGCGCTGCTGCAGATCTCGCAGGCCATCGGCACAGGCATCGAAGATCTGCTCGCGAATCACCATCAGGTCGATGGGCTCGGCATCGCCCTTGAGCAGCGCGCGCCAGTTGGTGCGATCGGCCACCTGGCTGCGCAATAGGTCTTCGACCATGCCGGACTGCTGTCGGGTCGCGACGCGCATGATCGGCAGCGCCTGGCTCGCGCCCTGGTCAAGCCAGCGCGTCGGCAATTGCGTGGCGCGGGTGATGCCCACCTTGATGCCCGACGAGTTGGCGAGGTACACCACATGGTCGGTCATGCAGAAATCCATGCCCCACTGCGGATCGCGGCAGGTGCCGAAGTCGTGGTGGCATTTTTCCGGGCTCATGATGCAGATGTCGCACTGCGGCAGCTTCTTGAAGCAGGGATAGCAATACCCCTGGCTGAAGCTCTTGTTGGTCTTGCGTCCACAATGGCTGCAATGAATGGCGCCGAGATATTCCAGCCGCAGGGTCTTGCCGATCAGCGGGTTGACCGGCACCCGGTGTTCATCGAGACGGAACGAGTACTGCGCCGGCGCGCCGAGCTGAACCGACATCTTGCTCAGGGCGCCGCGTCCGAGTTCAAGCATCAGTGTCGCGTTCCAGAAGCCGGGGCGAACAGACTGGTGTCGATCGGCGCCTTGTTCTTGCTCTTGGAGGCGCACTCCTGGCCACCCATGTAGCCGGTGCGCTGCTCTTCGGGGAGGTTCTTCATTTCCCAGGCGATCATCGCGCCGAGACAGGTTTCCTTCTGCTCGGGCGTCAGCTTGCGGCCGTCGCTCCACTTGCCCAGCTCGACGGCGGTTTTGAGGTTTTCGTAGATTTCGGGGGTAATGTTTTCGATGGCTTCGATAAAGGACGACATGGCCGGCTCCCGGAGAACAAGCGGACATTCTACCGAGCGCCGCCGCTTTAGGGAAAACCCGATCAGCCTTTCAGTTGCGCCGGCCCGCCGCCCTGCGACGCGATAGCAGCCCACCGAGGAAACCGGTCAGGCAGCCGGCGGCCAGCCCACCGACATGGGCCGCGTTGGCGATCGCCAGCGCGCCAAAACTGAGCACATCGACCACGCCGCTCAGACACACCACCAGCCAGATCAACATCAGCACCACCACACCGGGTGGCAGTCGGTAGGCCTCGCCCGGCGACAGTTTCTGAAACAACCAGCAATGCCCCAGCAATCCATAGAGCACACCGGAGAGCCCGCCGAAAATGCCGGGACCGCCAAACGTATATTGCGACAGGTTGGAGACAACGCCGAACAGTAGGGTCAACCCCAACAGCATCAATGCACCCTGTCGATATTCGATACGCCGCCCGAGCTCCCAGTACCACATGGAATTCATCGCCAGATGTAGAAAGCCAAAGTGCACGAAGATCGGCGTGATCAGCCGCCACCATTGACCTTCGGCCAGGGTCTGTTCGAGGGTGGCGAAATAGGCGTATTCGCCGTCGATGCGAAAATCGCTGAAGCTGAACCAGCGGATGGTCTCGAAATTCTCGCCCAGCATGGTGGTGGCCGCCGCAAACAACGTCAGCAGTAACATCATCGCTGTCAGCGGGCTACGCCGTAGGCTGGCGAAGAACCCACCTCCCCGCCGCGGCGGCTGCTCGGCGACGACCGTTCCATCCCCTTGCGGATAGCGCTGATAGAGCTCACGGACCTGCTCAGCCGTTTCTGCCGGCACCCTCAGCACCTGTTCGCCCGCCTCTTCCGAGACCCGGCAGGGCACCTGCAGACGCCGCAGCAATGCGATGAAGCCACTCAGATCTTCCGACAACGGCAGACGCAACGCCTCTACGACGATCATTCAGCGCTCCACATTCACCCAGACGAACTTCGCTGGGTCGAGTCGGGTTTCATCGTCTAGTCGGTAGGCTACCAGCTTGCCGTATTTCACCGCGCTGTAATCCAGGCAAGCCAGGTTATGCCGTATGGGCGCGGGTTCGCCGCTACGCCAGTAATGCCCAACGAACAACAGCGGCTCGTCGGGACCGTACAGGAACAGGCGGCTCTTCTGGCTTTCGCTGAGCGGCAGGCGCGCCGCCTTCTCCGGCAGGCCGTCGGGCTGAAACACGATATCGCCGTAAGTCTTTGGGTTCTCTTCCCAGAATTTGGTGCGGAAGAAACTGCGGGTAAAACCCTCGGCGCTGGTCAGCGTCAGACCTTCCGGCAGTGGCATATCGGTGCCACGCAGCAGACGATCCAGCGCCTTGGCGGCAAACCCATCAGCAAAGGCAGCGTCACGCAGAAACTCGGGATCGACCCGTCCTTGCTGCAGGCGCTGGCGCAACTGGCCGATCACCGTGTTATCCCAGCAGGCGTGAACCACACGGAAGCGCTCACACTGAAGAAATAGCGGCAGCTCCATGAGCCATTCGCGAAACGCCCCCCATTCCTCCGGATAATGCTCGAACTGCTGAAAGGTCTGCTGCAGCAGCATCTCATAGCGGGGCGAATGTTCGCGGACGAAGGTCTTGCCGCTCTCCGGCGGGGCCGGCGTGTACCACCCCAGCGCATTGAACTCGTGATTGCCCATGATGCAGTGGGCCTGCCCCGCCTCGGCCATGTCGTGCACCAGGTGCAGCGCCTCACGGATGCGCGGGCCGCGGTCGATGATGTCGCCAAGGAAGATCACTTGCCGCCGCGGGTGCTGCCAGATGCCCCCGCGCCGGCTGTAACCGAGCTGCTCGAGCAGACGTTCCAGAGTATGGGCGCAACCGTGCACGTCCCCGATGAGGTCGTAGCTGCGCTCCGGATCGACAATCACTATTCCCCTCCACCAAGGCGACTGCCCCAGCCAAGCTTGGTACGGCACACCTCGTAATAGTTGTGGTCAAGCGGGTGAATCAGGTGCAGCTTCTGCGGCTTCTTGCGCACGGTGACGGTATCGCCTGGCGCACAGGTGAAATGGTTCTGGCCGTCACACGATACTTGCGGATAGATCTGCATGTTCGGTGAGACCACGATTTTCAGCTCGCTGTTGCCATCCACCACAATCGGGCGGCTGGACAAGGTGTGCGGATACATCGGCACGATGACGATGGCATCCAGACGCGGATGCATGATCGGCCCGCCGGCGGACAGCGAATAAGCCGTAGAGCCGGTCGGCGTGGCGACGATCAGCCCGTCGGCTTTTTGGCTACAGACGAACTGGCCGTCGATGTACAGTTCGAATTCGATCATCCGCGTCGACTTGCCGGGATGCAGCACCACATCATTGAGCGCGTCACCCTCGCCGATGGACTCTTCGAAGCGCCGCACTTGGGCCTCGAGCAGGAAGCGGTTCTCCAGGGTGTACTGCCCACTAAGCACTTCGGCGACCTTTTCTTCCAGATCGTCGGGACGAATATCGGTGAGGAAACCCAGGCTGCCACGGTTGATTCCCAGCACCGGAACACGGTGCCTGGCCATCGCCCGTGCAGCACCGAGCAGGCTGCCATCACCTCCGACCACGATGACCAGGTCACAGGACTCGCCCAGCCTCTGCCGCGACGAGGTCTGCATGCCATGGCCCGGCAGCACCTCTGCGATATTCTCCTCGAGAATGACATGCAGATGGCGCTCTACGAGGAACCGCTTCAGCCGGCGAATGGTATCCAGCACCTGGGAACTGCCCAGGCGGCCAATGATGCCGATATTGCGGAACTGATCCATTGAAGCTCCCTGATAGGCGTGGCTGGTAACGGGCGGGCGTGCATCGGGGCGCAGGCCGGCCGAAGCGTAACAGGCACTAGATTGGTGTCGCGCGGGCGCGATTGAGTTCAACGCCGCGCGCTGCCCGGAATCCCGTTGCGACGCGGCGCAGGGATTATGGGCGAAAGCTCGAAGTGGCAGCAAACCATCCCGGCTATGCTTGTTGCATGAGCCCGTCTTATCTTGCTGAATTGATGCCCCGATTGCTGCACCCTCAGGTGCGGGATCTCGCGTGGGTGCTGATGTCGCCTCCCCTGCTGAGCGATACGCCGGCCCCGCAGCGACACCCGTTCGCAGCCAGTCGCTGGGCCTCTCACCCCGGCGAGCTTGCCGACTGGCTGCTGTCGCACGACGGCCAGCCGACTGTGCTCGAGGCGTGGCTGGCACAACACAGCATCCGCCGGTTGGGCCTGTATTACGAGCGCCTCTGGCAGTTCGCGCTGGGTCAGGCGCCGGACGTCGAGCTGCTGGTGGCCAATCTGCCGATCCGCCAGGGAGGTCATACGCTGGGCGAACTGGATCTGATCCTGCACGACGCCGAAGGCGTCCATCATGTCGAGTTGGCGGTGAAGTTCTACCTGGGCCTGGAAGCAGGTGACCGCCGTCGGCACGATCACTGGCTAGGGCCCGGCAGCCATGACCGACTGGACATCAAACTTCAAAGACTCTGCGAGCATCAGCTGCAACTCTCGTCGAGCGCAGCTGCGAAGGCGCTTCTCGCCGAGTTGACCTGCAGCGAAATCGACAGTGCCCTCTGGCTTGGCGGTTATCTGTTTCAGCCGTGGTCGTCCGGGTGCGAGCCACCGGCCGGGGCCCATCCGCTGCATCTCGATGGACATTGGCTACGGCAGCGCGATTGGGTGAACGCGACAGTGGCCGATGGCGCGACACGCTGGCAGCCGCTGCGCCGTCAGGCCTGGTTGGCACCGGCACAGCTGGACGGCAGCCAGTCTTGGTCAGCCGAGGAAATCGAGCGCTGGATAGCCGAAGTCAACGGCAAGCAGGCGAGGCTCATGGCACGCCTTGAGCAGGATACGGACGGCCGCTGGGTCGAGCGCGAGCGCCTGTTCGTGGTACCCGATAGCTGGCCGGGATGATTGACGCGGCGTTGCCGCCAAACTGTCATCCGTCTATCGCATACTGCCAGGCCAGCCGACGTGTCCACGCCAACAGCAGAAGCTTCCATGTCCCTTACCTCAGACCACCGACAGCGTTCGACCGCCTGGACGATATTTTTGGTGTTCCTGCGCCTGGGGCTGACCTCGTTTGGCGGTCCGGTCGCCCATCTCGGCTACTTCCGCGAAGAATTCGTCAACCGCCGCCACTGGCTGGATGAGGCGCGGTATGCCGATCTGGTCGCGCTCTGCCAGTTTCTCCCCGGCCCCGCCAGCAGCCAGGTCGGTATCGCCATCGGCCTGTTGCGTGGCGGTTACCGCGGCTCGCTCGCCGCCTGGGCCGGCTTTACCCTGCCCTCGGCGATTGCGCTGACACTGTTCGCCCTCGGCATCGCCAACTGGGGCGATGCCGTTCCGGAAGGGTTCCTGCATGGCCTGAAAATCGTCGCGGTAGCGGTCGTGGCTCAGGCAGTCTGGGGCATGGCGCGGACCCTGTGTACCGATGGCGCGCGCAGGATCGTCGCGCTGCTGGCGGCCTGCGCGGTATTGGTCCTACCCAACGCCTGGGCACAACTCGGCGTCATCGCGCTGGCAGGCGTGTTTGGATTGTTGGTGTTTCGCCCGGCGATGCAAGCCCCTTCGACTCCATTGCATTTCTATGCGGGTCGCTCAGCAGCCAGCCTGTTTCTACTGGCATTCTTCGCCCTGCTAATCGTGCTGCCCGTTCTGGCACTCGCCTCGACCAACCAATGGCTGGCATTGCTCGATACCTTCTATCGCACCGGCGCGCTGGTGTTCGGCGGTGGTCATGTGGTGCTTCCACTGCTACAGGCCGAGGTCGTTCCCAACGGCTGGGTCAGCAACGACACCTTTCTCGCGGGCTACGGAGCCGCCCAAGCAGTACCGGGGCCGCTGTTCACCTTTTCCGCCTTTCTCGGTGGATCGATGAACGAGGGAGGCACCCGTCTGGTGAGCGCAGGTTTATGCCTCGTCGCGGTATTCATTCCTTCGTTTCTGCTGGTATTCGGTGTGATCCCTTTTTGGGATCGGCTGCGCGCCAATCGCCAAGTACAGGCGGCGTTGGTTGGGGTGAACGCGGCGGTGGTCGGCCTGCTGCTGGCGGCACTGTACAACCCGGTCTGGACCAACGCGATATTTGGCCCTGGCGACTTTACCCTGGCGCTGATCGCCCTGGTCGCCCTGATGGTCTGGAAGCTGCCCCCCTGGCTGGTGGTGCTGGCCGGTGGCATTGCCGGCTGGGTGGTTGCCGCGCTGTTCTAATGGGCGGCAAGCGCAACCTGACTCCGATCATCAGCCGCTACGCTCGGTACGCCCGCCGGAACGCGCTAGATAGCCACTGCCCTGCTCGCACAGCAAGGCCGCATACTCCTCCGCCGACAGGGCATCGAGCCCGTCGCGCAACGGATAGGCGGTGAAGCCCAGCTGGGTCAGCAGAAAGACCGCGCTGGCGCTACGCTTGCCGCTGTCGCAGTAACACAGATAGACCCGATCTTGCTTCAGCAGGCGCGCTTTCAGGCGTAACAGATGCAGCGGCATGTTCAGCGCCTGCAGCGCATGGCCACGCTGGTATTCGTCCAGCAGTCGGACATCCAGCCATTGCGCGCCTTGAGCGACCAGTTCGTTGGCCTGCGCCAGCCCTAGCTCGGCTACCACTGGCGCCTTCAGCAGGGCAATGAAATCCTGCCGCGCCAGACGCAGCACACAGGACTCTTCGAGCAAGGTCACAGTGGCGTTGCGCGGGCTCTCGGTCAGCAAGGCTTCTTCGCCGACACAGGCACCGACGCCCAACTCAGCCACTACCTGCTCGTCGCTATCAAAGCCGATCATCACTTCCGCACGGCCGCTTTTTAGGAAGTAACAGCAATCTCCGGCATCGCCTTCATGCAGTAACACATGGCCGGCAGGCAACTCGATTGCCTCGAGCTTGCCCAACATGCTCCGCACGTTTTCCGCCGGCACCTTGGCGAACAACGGATTTTCCAGCAGTTCCTCGAGCCATTCGGTCAGCTCACCAGTGGTCGCCAGCTGGAGAAGCAGATCGGAATGGCTCTGATGCCAGGCTAACGAACGATCCAACAGTGCGCTATCGACTACCAGCACACTGGAGTCTTCCAGCGCCTGTACCTGAATCAGCCGGCTACCGGCACTGAACACATGGCAGCTTTCTGGAGAGCCAGCGAACATTCGCCAAGCCACGCCGTCCGCGCCTTGCATGGACAGCGAACCGGTTAGCAGGAAATAACTCGACCCGAGCTCGGTCTCGCCATCGAACAGCCACTGGTTGGCGAGCAGCGGGCGAGGGATCAACTGGTCACGCAGCGATTGCAACTGACGAGGCGAGAGCGCATTGAGCGGAGTCAGACTGCGTATCTGATCGGGGAGTAACGGCTTGTTCATCCATGGATTCCAAGTACAGAAGTTCAGCGCAGCAGCTCGTCCAGCTGTGCCTGGGCAGCCCGCCGACCCTGCAGGCCACCGGTGTGCACGAAGATGAGCCGCGTGCCGGTCGCAAAATAACCGCGCTCCACATAAAGGCGCAATGCCATCATCGCTTTAGCTGTATAAACCGGCTCCAGAGGTAGCTCGGCCGCCCGCTCGGTTTCGACCATGAAGCGAGCCAGAGTCTCGTCGAATTGGCCGAAACCACCGCGACTCGCATCGATCAGCTGATAATTTGCGGAGACGACACCGGCCTCACCCAGCAGTCGGTCGACCTCTTGCGTGACGCCGTGAGACGGTGGCCCCGCCAGCGCCCCATATACCCATCGGTTACCCTGCTCCGCCTCACCCATCACCAACCCGGCCAGCGTCGTTCCGGTGCCAGCAGCCAACCACCAGCCGTCGTAGTCGTCCCAGCTAAGCGCGGCAAGCTGCTCCCGTACGCGGAGCACCAAGGGCGCGCAACCCAGGGCACCCGCCAATCCACCGCCACCTTCAGGTATGCAGTGATAGTCCGGGTAACGCTGGCGCCAGACGTCAAAGAAGTCCGGCTGATGCCGCGCCCTGTAGCCCGCGTAACCCAGCCAGTGCAGCTGCATGCCGAAGCCCTGCAGATCCTCTACTGTCGCGGTTCGCTGGGGATGCCCGCGCAACAGGCCAACGCTGGCAAGCCCGAAGCGCTTGGCCGCGGCGGCCAGCGCGTGAAGATGGTTGGAATGCGGACCGCCGAGGCTGATCAGTCCTGGCGCATCGGCCGCCTGGGCTGCGTGCAGGTGATGGACGAGTTTGAACCACTTGTTTCCAGACAACTCGGGATCGATCACATCCAGGCGCAACACGGCGAGCTGTATGTTCGCTCGCTGCAGCCAGGGTAAGTCGACGGTGTGCAACGGCGCAGGCACAGCCTCTGGGGAAAACGCTGAAAGTGCAGGCACGTGCATCAGCTACCCGTGCGTAGCCGGTCCTGCGATCGATGCCTGGCACAGCAGTTGGAATGTCCAATGACGAAACGCCCCGGCGACTCCACTTTGTCCAACGGCATATTGCAGCGTTCTCCGCTGGACAGCGTGGCAATGCAGGTGGGCTGCTGATAATGCTGAACCCACTGACCGTACTGCTCTTCGGAGACCGCGCATTTAGCCGCAGCATAGGCGAGCGGGTTTTGCTGATAACCGGCCATATCAGAAAGTGGAATAGTCAGGTGACCGGCACCGGGATGGTAGGCCATGAACGCCACGCCAAGCGCTGAAAGACGTTCCAGGGAGCGCTCACCACTCTGCTCGATGAGCGCATCACGTTGCTTCTGGAGCTGCTCGATTTCTTCCTGTAACTGGCTATCCAGTTCGTTGCGGTAGGCCAGTTCGACGTCGCGTATGGATACTTGCTCCTTGTACTCAGCCACGGCTGCTGCGACTTGCCGCTGTAGTTCGTCATCGAACTGCGCACGTGCAGCCTGCGCTTCGGCGCGGCTATTGTGTTCCAACGCACGGAGCTGTCGGCTCATCTCTTCGCGGGTTTTCTGAAAGCCTTCAGCCTGTTCGTTGAGCTGTGCCCGCAGGTCTGCGGCAAGCTGCTCTTTGTGCACCAGCTCCTGACGCAACTGGGCAAGCTCGTCCTGCAGCTTGGCATGCTGCTGTGCGGCCAGTTCGCGCAACCTGGTGATGTCGGCCTCGCGCTGCTGCTCAAGATTGGCGATGCGCAGACGCTGCTGCTTGATCAGTTGCGCGGCCTTCAGCCGTTGTTCCTGTTCCAGTTTCTCTGCCCGTCGGGTGGCGGTTTGCTTGGCCGAATCAGCCGCGTACCAGGTGTCTTCGGCGACCATCTGCAGTCGCTCGGCCGGTACCGTCTGAGGCTGTTCTTCCTCGACCAGAAGACCAAGCTGGTTGCGCCTGACCCGATCGCGCAGCATGACGAGGTGATTCTTGCTCTGGGTCAGTTCCGGATCCCAGAGATGCATCTGGTACCAGGAGACCGGGCACTGACTGCGGCAGGCCAGGCGAATGGGGCCCGCGCCCAGATCGGGCCCGCGCCCGGTACGTTCGGCCAAATTGCGCAGCGGAATGTTCCAGCCACTGTCAGCCGAACCGTCTTCGTTGAAATCGAGATAGAAGAACACCGCCGCGCGAACCTGCAAGCGGGTGTTGATCAGTACATAGGCGACGCGCATCTGCTGATCGGCGAATTCGGGCATGCTCACGACCCCATCGAGCATCGCCTCGAATTCCGGATAGAGCATTTCCTTGCAGACGCCGTCATCGTTGAAGAACAGCACGGCTTCGACCGTCTGCGGTTTGATCTGCATGCTCGCACCCTCAACGGCTTGATCGGCCAGCGAAAATTCCGAGACAGCAACCGCACCGACGCCGCCATCCCATGGTTGGCGCAAGTTTAGGGGAAAAACCGCAGCGGGCGATGTGACTGGGTTGGCAGCGAGTCGGCATGCTTATTCGCAGCGAGGTGCAACCAGCAAACTATGGCGGCATCGGAGGTGGACGATCACCGCGTCAGCGCGGCAAGCTGAGGCGCCAGGCGCCTGCCCATCTCCTCGCCGAGCGCCTGCAGGCCGCTCATTGGACGCACCATGACTTCAAAATCGGTGATCAGTCCAGATTCATCGAAACGGATCATGTCGATGCCCTTGAGCTGTCGATCACCGACGCGTGCGCTGAATTCCAGCACGACGTTCAAGCCATCGGGACTGACCAACTGGCGATGGTATTCAAAGTCTTCGAATACCGTTACCACGGTATTGAGGATCAGATTGACCGCCACTGCGCTCTCGTAGGGTTTGAAAGCCATCGGCGAACGGAACACCGCCCGCGGATGCAGCAGCTCCGGTAGTTGCTGGAGATCCTGGGCGTCGATCATCCGATGCCAGCGCTGCACAGTCGCAGCAACGGCCGGCTGCATCGCGAGGGAAGTATTCATGCGGAGCTCCTTTGTTGCGCAAGAAAAAAGCCCCGCTAGTAGCGGGGCCTGGATACTCAGAGTTCAGCCGCGAGACGCGAGCCCTGGTTGATGGCCCGCTTGGCATCGAGTTCGGCGGCCACGTCCGCGCCACCGATCAGGTGCACCTTGGCACCCCCTGCCTCGAGCTCAGCCTGCAACTCACGCAGTGGGTCCTGTCCTGCACAAACGATCACGGTATCCACTGGCAACGCCTGAGGCTCGCCGTCGGCGACACGAATATGCAGGCCCTGATCGTCCACTTTGAGATACTCCACAGCGCTGATCATCTGCACCTGCTTGTTCTTCAGGCCAGTGCGATGAATCCAGCCGGTGGTCTTGCCCAGACCATTGCCGACCTTGGACTTCTTGCGCTGCAGAAGATAGACCTGACGCGCCGGTGCGTGCGGTGCCGGCTGGATTCCGGCGACGCCGCCACGCGCCTCGAGCCCGAGGTCTATGCCCCACTCCTTCCAGAACGCTTCACGGTCCAAGCTGGTCGACTGACCTTGATGGGTGATGAATTCAGAAACGTCGAAGCCGATGCCGCCGGCGCCGATCACCGCGACGCGCTGCCCAACGGGTTTGCGTTGCAGAATCGCGTCGAGGTAACTCATCACCATCGGATGCTCGATGCCTGGGATCTGCGGTGTGCGCGGTGCGATACCGGTGGCGAGGATGATCTCGTCATAGCCGCCGTTCAGCAGGTCCGCCGCACTGACGCGGGTATCCAGGCGGACATCGACACCGGTGCTCTCGAGCTTGCTGTTGAAGTAACGCAAGGTTTCGTAGAACTCTTCCTTGCCTGGTACACGTTTGGCGACGTTGAACTGGCCGCCGATCTCGCTGGCCGAGTCGAACAAGGTCACCTGATGGCCACGCTCGGCGGCGACGGTCGCGGCCGACAACCCCGCCGGGCCGGCGCCAACGACCGCGATTTTCTTCACTGACGCGGTAGGAATGTAGTTCAGCTCGGTTTCGTAGCAGGCGCGCGGATTGACCAGGCAGGTGGTCAATTTGCCACTGAACGTATGGTCGAGGCAGGCCTGGTTGCAACCGATGCAGGTATTGATGGTATCGCTGCGATCGGCCGCCGCTTTGTTGACGAAATCCGGATCGGCCAGAAAGGGTCGTGCCATCGACACCATGTCTGCATCGCCTTCAGCCAGCACCTGTTCGGCGACTTCCGGTGTGTTGATGCGGTTGGTAGTCACCAGAGGGATACCGACTTCGCCACGTAGCTTGGCGGTCACCTTGGTGAACGCCGCACGCGGCACCTTTGTAGCGATGGTCGGGATACGCGCCTCGTGCCAGCCGATGCCTGTGTTGATCAGTGTCGCGCCGGCCTGCTCGATGGCCTTGGCCAACTGCACCGCCTCCTCCCAGATACTGCCGCCTTCCATCAGGTCGAGCATCGACAGGCGATAGATGATGATGAACTCCGGCCCCACGGCCTCTCTCACACGCCGCACGATCTCCACAGGTAGACGCATGCGATTTTCATAGCAGCCGCCCCAACGGTCGGTGCGGTGGTTGGTATGCGCGACGAGGAACTGGTTGATGAAGTAGCCTTCCGACCCCATAATTTCGACGCCGTCATAGCCGGCCTGCTTCGCCAGGCTGGCGCAATTGACGAAGTCGCGAATCTGCTTTTCGATGCCCTCTTCATCCAACTCACGCGGCGTGAAGGGGTTGATCGGGGCCTGAATGGCGCTCGGTGCGACCAGCTGTGGACTGTAGGCATAACGCCCGGCATGAAGAATCTGCATGCAGATCTTGCCACCTGCCTCATGCACGGCCTGGGTAACGATCTTGTGCTCTTCGGCCTCCTCGCCCGTCGACAGTTTGGCGGCACCGGCCCGCACCGAACCCTCTTCGTTGGGCCCCACCCCGCCGGTAACGATCAGGCCGACGCCGCCACGGGCGCGTTCGGCAAAGAATGCAGCCATACGCTCGAATCCGTTGGGCATCTCCTCAAGACCGGTGTGCATAGAGCCCATAAGCGTGCGATTACGCAAGGTGGTGAAGCCCAGATCCAGCGGAGCCAGCAGGTGCGGAAAAGCGGTCATGTTCGTTCCTCGATCAGGCGGCACGGTCACAGCGGCCCAGGGTCAACGGTAGGAATGCCACGCCTCGTGGGGTCGCGGTCACTGTGTCGTGAAGATAAACAGGCGCTGCGCCTCGCTCAATGATCGAAACTGACAACTGCCTGACCCTATCGCGCAAAAACACTTGGCAATCATCGGGCATGTCTCTAGTCTCCTCCCACACGTTTAACCAACCTCAGTCATGCGCACCTACAGCAAACTATTCGGCCTGACGGTACTCGTCCTCGTCGCGCTCAGCCTCTACCTGGACTGGACGCGCGACCGGCGCAGTGGCCCGCTGCTGTCCGATCTGCGCATCCTGCCGATCAACAGCCACGGGCAGCCAGGCCCTGCTGGCAATCTGCTCGGCGTGGAAACCCGCCTGACGCCGGCTGACTACCAGAGCAGAGAACGGCTGCAACTGAAATTCACCACTTATCTCAACCAGGCACGCGATGCCGGCCTACTGGACTCGCGCACTATCGTCGTGCTGCCGGAACACGTCGGCACCGGGCTGTTTGCCCTGGGAGAAAAACCTGAAGTGCAGCAGGCGCGCACGTTGCGCGACGCCATGCACTGGATGGCGCTGAGCAATCCATGGACGTACCTTCGAGCGCTGCTCGATAACGAGGGTGAAGACCACCGCACCGAGGCCGTTCTGAAAATCAAGGGCCGGCAGATGGCCGATGACTATCAGCGCATATTCGGCGGCCTTGCCCGTGATTACGGAGTGACGCTGGTCGCAGGTTCCATCGTGCTCCCCGAGCCGCGCCTTGAGGAAGGACGCCTGCAGATCGGCGATGGCCCGCTTCGCCAGGTCAGTCTGAGTTTTGCCGCCGACGGCGAACCCATCGGACCGCTGCAGTACAAGATGGGGCTCAGCCGCTACGAACGCCGCTATAGTCAGGCCCCGGATGCACCGTCGTCCGCGCTGCTGACACCCGCCGGACGTCTAGCGGTGCTGATCGGCTGCGATGGATACACTCGGTCACCGCCAGCCGATGCCGATCTACTCGCTCTGCCTGGCGCGCGCGATGATCCGCCGGTTACCTGCGCAGCCAGCAACCCGCCACAGACCACCCTGCCGCGCATGGAGGTACGTACCCTCGGTTTGCCGTGGAACTTGGTCGGCTCTCCGCGGCGCCCTGTCCGCCAACGCTACAACGAGCCGGTGCAACTGACCAACCTGTGGCTACCGGACCGACCATGAATCGGCAGCGAGTGCGCCTGGGTGATCTCTCGGTTGGCTTCGTGCATAGCCTGAGCAGCGCCCTGCTAGCAAAGCAGATCGATCCGCAACCGCTGCTCGATGCTTACGGGCTGGATCCCGCGCGCCTCTCGGAACCGCGTGCCCGGCTTTCGATCCCGCGTTACATGCGCCTCGGCCATGCCGCCATACAATTGACTGGCGACCCGAGCCTGGGCCTGGAGATGGGACGATTGCGCAAGGCCGGGCATCTTGGTCTGGTCGGGGTGACATCAACCCAGGCGCCGACCGTTCGAGAAGCCGCCCGCGCGCTGATCCGCTATGAACCGCTGTATGCATCCAACTACCGCGGCGCCTCCGGGTTCCACGAGGATGCCAAAGGAGCCTGGCTGCGGTTCTATTCGATCAGCCCCTACAACAGCTACAACCGGTTCGTCGTGGATACGGTATTGGCGAGCTGGATCACTCAGCTGAGCACGGTGGCCGCTTCCCCGCTGGTACCCGTGGCGGTACACATCGAGTTCGAGCGCCCCATCTACGCAACTTCCTACGAGACGTTCTTCACGAAACCGGTGGAGTTCGCGGCCGAACACAATCAGCTGCGATTGGACAGAGCCACGCTGGCTTTGCGCAACCCGGAACATTGCCCTGGCACCTGGCGCCAGCTGTTGGAGCTCTGCGAGGCGGAGCTGGAGCAGCGCACCCGTACCCGCAGCCTGCGCGAGCGGGTCACCCAACTCCTAGGGCCGATGCTCAAGGGCCAAGAACCCGATCTGCAGCAGATCGCCAGCCGCTTGCAGCTGCCACCCTGGACCCTGCGTCGCAAGCTCGAGGAAGAAGGCACCAGCTATCGGGCCATTCTCAACGACACACGACGCGACCTGGCAATGGCCTACATACGGGATACCGAATCCGCTTTCGGCGAGATAGCCTGGCTACTGGGATTTTCCTCGGCGGAAGCCTTTCAACGCGCGTTCAAACGCTGGAGCGGACAAACACCGGGGGAATATCGGCGCGCGCAGCGGCGCGCTGATTGATCCGCTGACGTTTCGTCGTGCTGCAGCGAAACGCCAGTGGCCGTCTTAAAGCTCGAAGGCGTCGTCGGCCGGCTCAGGACCGTCCTGCTCTGCGGCGTGCCATTCGAGTATCTCGTCCTGATAGTCATCCATAGGAGCGCTCCTCTTGCTGGGGTCTGCCAAACCGTCGAAATCCCATTGCGTTGGCAAGACGCCTCGCCTGCGTTTTTCAACAGCTGCTACCGGTGCTAACAAAGTCCATGCCAGCAAGCTACCGCGGAGACATGACGAAAACATGAACCGCCCCACGCTGGCACTTACGACTGAATAGCCCAACCTCTCAACAGCCACAACGCGCCCAATCGCCGCACATGGCTACAACCGCCGTTGCAGAGCCGCTTGGTGCACTCATGGGGTCGCCAGGCCAGCGGCTGTCATGAACTGACGCAGCAGCCAGGCGACCACCCCGAGCGCCAGCACACTGGCAGACCAAATCAGCACGAGCCAGGTCATGCGCTGCCATAACGGCTTCGGTCCTGGCGCACTGCTTTCGGGCTTCTTCTGCATCGTGGGCTCCATAACGAGACGACTAGTGATAGCCATCCTCTGCGCTGACCTTGCCGCGGAACACGTAATAGCTCCATGCGGTGTACATCAGGATCAAAGGGATGATCAGCAGCGCCCCCACCAGAGTGAAACCCTGGCTCTGCGGTGGCGAGGCAGCCTCCCAGATACTGACCGATGGCGGGATGATGTTCGGCCAGAGGCTGATGCCAAGGCCGCTGTAGCCAAGGAATATGAGCGCCAGGGTGAACAGGAACGGCGCGTAGTGGGCGTAACGCGCGATAGATCGCAGCAGTCCGAACGTGCACAGCAACACGAGGATGGGCACCGGCATGAAGAGGACCAGGTTCGGCATGCTGAACCAGCGCTCGGCGATGTCCGGATGTGTTAAAGGCGTCCATATACTCACGATGCCGGTCACCGCCAATACCGCCCAGACCAGTGGCGTGCCGATGTCGTGCATCCGTCGCTGCAGTTCACCCTCGGTTTTCATGATCAGCCACGTGCAGCCCAACAAGGCATAGGCAGCAATCAGCGCCACGCCGCAGAACACCGAGAACGGCGTCAACCAATCCAGAGGTCCCCCTGCATAGGCGCGATCGGCGACCGGAAACCCATGAATGAATGCGCCCAGCGCGACGCCCTGGAAGAAGGTCGCCGCCAATGAACCACCGACGAACGCCTTGTCCCAGATATGTTGGCGCGCGACGCTCGCCTTGAAGCGGAATTCGAAGGCCACGCCGCGGAAGATCAGGCCCATCAGCATGAAGATGATCGGCAGGTACAACGCGGAAAGCACCACCGAATAGGCCAGCGGAAACGCGGCGAACAGCCCGGCGCCACCCAGCACCAACCAGGTTTCGTTGCCATCCCAGATCGGCGCCACGGTATTCATCGCCACGTCGCGCTCGGAACTGTCGGCGAGGAACGGGAAAAGGATCCCGATACCCAGGTCGAAGCCGTCCATCACCACGTACATCATGATGCCGAAGATGATGATGACGGCCCAGATCAGCGAAAGATCGACACCCATATTCAATTCCTCTCGCCCAGTTGATCGCCGTGTTCGTGTGGAATCGCCTCGTCGGCAGCCGAGAGCGGTCGCATCGGCGTCCGCTTCTCGCCGGGCCCACCAGCGCCCTTCTCGTTGCCCTCGTTGGTAACGGGGCCCTTTGCAATCAGCCGCAACACATAGACGAAACCGATTCCGAACACCGCGAAGTAGATCAGAACGAACATCGCCAGCGTCAGGCCGAGCTGCTCGGTGCCGTGATTGGAAACGGCGTCTGCAGTCCGCATCAGCCCATAAATCACCCAAGGCTGGCGGCCGATTTCCGTGGTGAACCAGCCGGCCAGAATCGCGAGGATTCCGGAGGGACCCATGCACAACGCAAGTCGTAGAAAGGCACGTGACTGGTACAGCCGACCGCTTCGTCGCAGCAGGAGGCTCCACAAGCCGGTGAAGATCATCAGAAAGCCCAGCGCGACCATCACGCGAAACGTCCAGAACACGATGGTCGAGTTGGGTCTGTCCTCTGGCGGAAAATCCTTCAGCGCCGGAATCGGCTCGGTCAAGCTGTGCTTGAGGATCAGGCTGCCCAGATAGGGAATCTCCACCTTGTAACGCGTCTCTTCACGCTCCATGTCAGGCCAGCCGAACAGCAACAGAGGCGTTGGCTCGCCTGAGGAGTTATCCCAATGTCCTTCCATGGCGGCGATTTTTGCCGGTTGGTATTCCAGCGTGTTGAGGCCGTGGAAGTCACCGACCAATGCCTGGATCGGCGCCACCAGCAACGCCATCCACATCGCCATGGACAGCATCTTGCGGACCGCAGGGTTGTCTCGCCCACGCAACAGATGCCAGGCCGCGGAGGCGCCCACCATGAACGCCGTGGCGAGGAACGCGGCAATCGCCATGTGCGTCAGCCGGTAGGGAAAGGAGGGGTTGAACACGATGGCGAACCAGTCCACCGGCACCACGATGCCATCGATGATCTCGTGGCCCTGAGGGGTGTGCATCCAGCTGTTCGAGGCAAGAATCCAGAATGTGGAAATCAGTGTGCCGACGGCCACCATCAGCGTGGAGAAGAAGTGCAGACCGGGGCCGACGCGATTCCAGCCGAACAACATGACGCCGAGAAACCCCGCCTCCAGGAAGAACGCGGTGAGCACCTCGTACGCCAGCAACGGCCCGGTGACGCTGCCGGCAAACTCCGAGAAGGCGCTCCAGTTGGTGCCGAACTGATAGGCCATGACGATACCGGAAACCACCCCCATGCCAAAATTAACGGCAAAAATCTTCAGCCAGAAATGATAGAGGTCGCGGTACACCTGGCGCCTGGTCTTCAACCACAGCCCTTCCAGCACGGCCAGAAAGCTCGCCAGTCCGATGGTGATCGCCGGAAAGATGATGTGGAAGGAAATGGTGAAAGCGAATTGAATCCGCGCAAGCTCGAGAGCTTCCAGACCGAACATTAAAAACCCCTCGTCAGTTAGCCGCTTGCCCCTGGCCTGTTGATGTCATCACGCATTAATGACAGCAGGAAAACACAAGGGTGCGCTCGGGTCGCTGTGACAGGTCGCCGCGTATAGCGGAGCAAACTGGATCAGCGCTACTTCAAGGGGCTCGGGAGGCCTTCGCAATAGCGAGATTGGAAGGTCCCCGATAGCCAGCGGATCGAAGATCGGCGCTGCGCCGTTATCAAGTAAGAAGGGACGAAAAATCTGCCCGCGCCAGACGAGTGCAGGAAGCGGCGATATAGAACGAAAAAAGCGGCCATAAGGCCGCTTTTAGCGAGAATTCCAGTCGCTCAATGGACTTGGAAGCAAATGTGGCGCAGCGGACGGGACTCGAACCCGCGACCCCCGGCGTGACAGGCCGGTATTCTAACCGACTGAACTACCGCTGCGCGTCGGCCGGACTGTTCGTCCGAATCGTAAGAGTCAACCGTGATACCAACCGGCTGATCGCCTTGCGAGGCGCGCAATTTACGCACCCACTTCAATCAAGTCAACAGCGTGCCAGGTAATTTTCTTAAAAAATACCGACTACGGGAGGTCATGAAGAGGAATCGCCGTCCATAGGGCACCTTTTGCCTGAAAAACAGTCAGTTGCACTGGCATACTCAGGTGCTTCTTGTCATGGTCCCGGTCTAGACTGCCAGGACGCCTGGCCGTTCGTAGATATCACAACTGCCTACGTGATCCAGCGACCATGCCGTCATCACTTAGCTTCACGGAGTGCCTAGTTTGGCTTCCCCCGCAGCACTGCAGAAATTTCGCCAACATGCGCCTCTAATCGTCAGCGCAGCTATCGTCGTGCTCTTCGGCTTCTACCTTGCCGGCCAGATAAGGACATGGCTTCAGCTTACCCAGGCGCCGGCAGCAGCCACCACGGACAGCAACCAGCCCGCTGGAGTCGTACCGGACCTGCAACGCATGGAAAGCCTGTTCGGCACACCAGCGACAACAGCAGGCCAACGCTATAGCCCCGATGCATCGAGTTCTGATCTAACCTTGCTGGGCAGTTTCGTTCATGCTGATCCGGCTCGCTCCACCGCAATCATCCAGTTAAGCGGCCAGCCGCCGCAGCTGTATCGGGTCGAACAAGAACTGGAATCGGGGGTGCGCCTGCACAGCGTTCATCCAGACAGAGTCGAAATACTGCGCGGCGGGCGCGTTGAAAGTCTGTATTTTCCCAGCGTTCGCTCCGCGACAGCCGTACCCGATAATCTGCCGGACTACAGTGAACCGGCAGAAATGAATCAACCAGACCCGCAAGCGGAGATGCTTCAGCAGCAGATGGAAGCGCTCCGCCAACAGATGGAAGGGGCAAACAGCCCGCCAGATACCATGCCCTCCGACGAACAGCCCACGGAAGACAACTGACCGATGCTGCCTTTTTCCTCCCGCCCGCTCATTGCCTTGCTCGCCGCCGGTCTGCTCGCCGCCCCTCTGCCTGTGCTAGCGGCCGACCCCGGAATCGAGCCGAGCGAAACCCAACAGGACGGCTGGACGATCAATCTCAAGGATGCCGATATCCGGGCCTTCGTTGATCAGATCAGCCAACTGACCGGACAGACCTTTATCGTCGATCCGCGCGTAAAGGGCCAAGTCAGCGTGGTGTCGTCGACAACGCTCTCGCTGTCGGAGGTCTATCAGCTATTCCTCTCGGTCATGGCGACACATGGCTACAGCGTGCTCACGCAGGGCGAAGTCGCACGAATCGTGCCGAATGCCGAAGCGAAATCCGAGGCCGGAGGGGGCCCGACCGGCGGTGATTTACTGGAGACCCGCGTGATTCAGGTCCAGCACACATCCGCTACCGAACTGATTCCGCTGATTCGCCCATTGGTGCCCCAATATGGTCATCTCGCCGCCGTCAGCTCTGCCAATGCGCTGATCATCAGCGATCGCAGCGCCAACATCGCACGTATAGAGGACCTGGTCCGCCAGCTCGACCGCGCTCAAACCGACGACCACAGCGTGGTGAACCTGCAGTACGGCTGGGCCGTGGATATCGCCGAAGTGCTGCGCAACACGCTGGCCCGGGGTGAAGCCCGCGATACCGCAGGTGCCCAGATCATCGCTGACTCGCGCACCAATCGGCTGATTTTTACCGGGCCGGAGCAGGCGCGACAGAAGCTCGCCAATCTGGCGAAGACGCTCGATACGCCAAGCACCCGCTCGGCCAACACACGAGTTATCCGCCTGCGCCACAACGATGCGAAAGCCCTGGCCGAGACCCTCGGAGACATCTCCGAGGGTCTCGCAGCCCCTGCCGACGGCGAAGCTCAAAGCAGCCGGCAACAGAACATCCTCATCCGTGCCGATGAAAGCCTCAATGCTCTCGTCATGCTCGCCGAGCCCGAGCTGATCGGCACCCTCGAATCGATCGTGCGCCAACTGGACATTCCACGCGCCCAAGTCATGGTCGAAGCCGCCATCGTCGAAGTCTCCGGCGATATCACCGACGCGCTTGGCGTGCAGTGGGCCGTGGATGCGCGCGGCGGCACCGGTGGCATCGGCGGAGTCAATTTCGGCAATACCGGCATTTCCGTCGGCAGCGTGCTAACTGCGATGAGAGAGGATGAGATCCCTGACAGACTTCCCGACGGCGCCATCATTGGACTAGGCACGCGTAGCTTCGGCGCCTTGATCACTGCACTTTCCGCTAACAGCAAGAGCAACCTGCTATCGACCCCAAGCCTGCTGACGCTGGATAACCAGGAAGCGGAAATCCTCGTCGGGCAGAACGTTCCTTTTCAGACTGGCAGCTACACGACCGATTCGTCCGGGGCCAACAACCCATTCACGACCATCGAGCGAGAGGATATCGGCGTAACGCTCAAGGTCGTGCCGCATATCAATGACGGCGCAACCCTGCGCCTGGAGATCGAGCAGGAAATCTCATCAATTGCTCCATCGGCAAGCCTGTCAGCGCAGGCCGTCGACCTGGTGACCAACAAGCGTTCGATCAAGAGCACTATTCTTGCCGAAGACGGCCAGGTGATTGTCCTCGGCGGGCTGATTCAGGACGATGTGACCCAGACCAACTCCAAAGTCCCGTTGCTTGGCGACATTCCACTGATCGGTGGACTGTTTCGCTCCACCCAGGAAACCCACGTCAAGCGCAACCTGATGGTTTTCCTGCGACCGACAGTCATTCGTGATCGCGCAGGACTGGCAGCACTTTCCGGTAAAAAGTACAGCGACATCCGGGTCATCGAAACTGACTCGGACAGCCCAAGCATTCTTCCGGCCACGCCGGAGCGACTGTTTGACGGTCAGGGCCAGCCGGCACCAGCCATCGACCTTCGATCCAACGAGCCGGAACAACGTCGCGAAGTGCCTAAAGCCCCCGCAACGCAACGAGCGCCACAAACCTTCACGCCACAGGCACAACCTCAGGAGCGGTCATCGTCGACACGTTCGGGCTGGGCCGTACAGGTCGCCAGTTTTCAGAACCGCGATAGCGCCGCGACACTGGAGCAAAAGCTGGCGACCGAAGGCTTCGATACCTATACAAGAACGACAGGCCGCACCCATCGCGTCTTCGTCGGTCCAGTCGATCAGCGTCAGGAAGCCAGTCAGCTTCGCGACCAGCTATCCGAGGAACAGCGTCTGGATGGTTTCGTGGTCAACTTCGAAACCACTGACAATTGATGGGACGGCTGATGCTGATCGCCGGCGCCTTTAACTAGCCTGTCCTTAAAAGCGAAACCCCGCAATTAGCGGGGTTCGTCAATCCGAGACGGTTTTTCAGAGCGCCTGTTCTCTACATCAGAGCGCGGCCAACCCTCGGGCGAGATCAGCCTTAAGATCTGCCACGTCTTCCAGGCCCACCGCTACGCGAACCAGGCTATCGCGGATACCAGCGGTGGCGCGATCTTCAGGGGAAAGACGGCCATGGGTGGTTGTCCCCGGGTGGGTGATGGTGGTCTTACTGTCGCCCAGATTGGCGGTGATAGAGACCAGGCGGGTCGCATCGATGAAACGCCATGCACTATCCTTACCCCCCGCCACCTCGAAACTCAACACCGCTCCGAAGCCTTTCTGCTGACGCTTGGCCAGCTCGTGTTGCGGGTGGCTGGGCAGACCGGCGTAATACACCTTTTCAATGCCCGGCTGTTGTTCGAGCCACTCGGCCAACACCTGTGCATTGGCGCAGTGGGCCTGCATGCGCAGCCGCAAGGTCTCCAATCCCTTAAGGAAGACCCACGCATTGAAAGGGCTCAGCGTCGGGCCAGCTGTGCGCAGAAAACCCACCACTTCTTTCATCTGCTCGGATCGCCCGGCAACCACGCCCCCCAGGCAGCGTCCCTGCCCGTCGATGTACTTGGTTGCGGAATGAATGACGATATCAGCACCGAGCGCCAATGGCTGCTGCAGCACCGGTGTGCAGAAGCAGTTGTCCACGGCCAGCATGGCGCCCTTGGCGTGGCAGAGCTCAGCCAACGCCTCGATATCGACCAGTTCAGCCAAGGGGTTCGACGGCGATTCAACAAAGACCAGCTTGGTATTGGGCTTGAATGCAGGTTCCCAAACACCCACGTCCGTGAGCGGAACGTAGTCGACCTGAAGACCGAAGCGCTTAAGATACTTTTCGAACAGCGAGACCGTTGCACCAAACACGCTCCGCGAAACCAGCACGTGGTCGCCAGCCGAGCATAGGCTCATAACCGTCGCCAGAATCGCGGCCATACCGGAGGCGGTCGCTACGGCCTGCTCGGCGCCTTCCATGGCGGCGATGCGCTCTTCGAATGCTCGCACAGTAGGGTTGGTGTAGCGCGAATAGACATTCCCCGGCACCTCACCGGCAAAACGTGCAGCGGCGTCTGCAGCACTGCGGAACACGTAGCTGGAGGTGAAGAACAACGGCTCGCCGTGCTCACCCTCGGGCGAACGATGCTGGCCCGCACGAACGGCCAATGTATCCATGCCTGCGTCGGACAAGTCACTGTCCAGACGGCCAGCGTCCCAGTCAGTTGTCATAGTCTTTTCACCCTGAGCCGAGGCGGCCGAGCCGCCGGGTTGTCGATCAGTTGTTATACAGGTCGATGATTGCACTGCCTGCAACGCCCTTGTTCTTGCTCAGGTCGTTGCGGGCCTGCTCGATCTTGTGCAAATAGACATCGTCGATATCACCGGTCACATATTTGCCGTCGAACACAGCGCAATCGAAATTCTCTATCTTCACCTTGCCGCCGCCGACCGCTTCGATCAGGTCAGGCAGATCCTGATAGATTAGCCAGTCGGCGCCGATCAGCTCTGCGACCTCTTCGGTGCTGCGATTATGCGCGATGAGTTCGTGCGCACTGGGCATGTCGATGCCATAGACGTTCGGATAGCGAACAGCAGGTGCGGCGGAACAGAAATAGACGTTCTTCGCCCCCGCTTCGCGGGCCATCTGAATGATTTGCTTGCAAGTGGTACCGCGAACGATGGAGTCGTCCACCAGCATGACGTTCTTGCCACGGAACTCGAGGTCGATGGCGTTGAGCTTCTGGCGTACCGACTTCTTGCGCGCGGCCTGGCCCGGCATGATGAAGGTTCGACCGATGTAGCGGTTCTTGACGAAGCCTTCGCGGAACTTTACACCCAGGCGATTGGCCAGCTCCAACGCTGCCGTGCGGCTGGTATCGGGAATCGGAATCACCACATCGATATCGTGATCCGGGCGCTCACGGAGAATCTTGTCGGCGAGCTTCTCACCCATCCGCAGACGCGCCTTGTACACCGAAACGCCGTCCATCAGGGAGTCCGAACGCGCCAGATAGACGTGCTCGAAAATGCACGGGGCATAATGAGGATTCGGTGCGCACTGGCGAGTGTGCAACTTGCCGTCTGCAGTGATGTAGACGGCCTCGCCCGGAGCCAGATCGCGGATCAGCGAGAAGCCCAGCACGTCCAGTGCGACGCTTTCGGAAGCGATCATGTATTCGACGCCTTGATCCGTATGACGCTGGCCGAACACGATCGGGCGAATGGCATGCGGATCACGAAAACCGACGATGCCATAGCCGGTCACCATCGCCACGACCGCATAGCCACCCACGCAGCGCTCGTGCACCTTGGCCACTGCGGCGAATACGTCTTCCTCGGTGGGTTGCAGCTTGCCACGCACGGCCAGCTCGTGCGCGAACACGTTGAGCAACACCTCCGAGTCGGAGTTAGTGTTCACGTGGCGCAGGTCGGACTCGTAGATCTCTTTGGTCAACTGGTCGACGTTGGTCAAATTGCCGTTGTGCGCCAGGGTGATGCCGTAGGGCGAGTTCACATAGAACGGCTGCGCCTCCGCCGAGCTGGAGCTGCCGGCAGTCGGATAACGTACATGGCCGATGCCCATGTTACCGACCAGGCGCTGCATGTGGCGCTGCTGAAAGACGTCGCGAACCAACCCGTTGTCCTTGCGCAGGAACAGCTTGCCGCCGTCGCTGGTCACGATTCCGGCTGCATCCTGCCCACGGTGTTGCAGTACGGTAAGCGCGTCATACAACGCCTGATTGACGTTTGACTTACCGACGATGCCGACAATGCCACACATGCAAGGAACCTCTCAGTTATTACAGGCTGATCCGGACATGGCGCAGGCTTGAAAGCCTCCAGCACGCCCGTTGTAAAGAATGCTCATCTCAACCGGAAGCGTCGAGCGAGCCGGCTACCCATTGGCTTCCAAACCCGAGAATCAGGTTTTTTGACCAATCGGCAACCAACAGAAAATGCGGCAGCAATGTCGATTCGCGCCACCAGGGGTCCTGCTGTACAGGCGCAAGGCTGAGAAGCCCCACCAGCACTACGATCAGCAGTCCACCTCGGGCCGCACCAAACACCATTCCGAGAAAGCGATCCGTGCCGGACAGTCCGGTCACCCGAACCAGCTCACCGATGAGGAAATTGATCAGCGCCCCTACCAGCAAGGTCACAACGAACAGAATCACGCAGGCCGCGATGACTTGAAAGGATGGGGTACTGATGAACTCTGCAAGATGGTGCGACAGCGCACCACCGAACATCCAGGCGACAACACCTGCAATGATCCAGGTGAGCAGGGAAAGCGCTTCCTTAACGAAACCGCGCTTCAAGCTGATCAGACTGGAGATGACCACAACGGCGATAAACGCCCAATCGACCCAGGTGAGCGTCACGGGGTTTCCTGCAAAGAAGAAAGGCGGCGTATTTTAGCAGAGCGCCCGCCACGGAGTAAGCACCGCGAATTCGCTCTTGCCGGCAGCGGGCTAGCCACCGGCAGGTAAGCCTGTCGACGGCCGATGCAGAGCGACTTCAGCCCTGTTCAGGCTTGAAACGCACAACGAACCCGTTCAGTTTCTGCTGCCGCTGCAGCTGGTCACGCAAACGATTGGCTTCCGCCCGTTCCACCAAAGGCCCGACGAAAACACGATTCATTCCATCCGCGGTGCGTATATAGGCGTTATAGCCCTGAGACCGCAGCGTTTTCTGCAGCTTGTCGGCGTTCTCGCGGCTGGAAAGACTGGCCAGTTGCACCGACCAGCTGACCGGAAGGTTCGCCGCATCCAGTCGTTTCTCTTCGGGCGCGGCCGGCACGGAGGCCGGCGCTTTGACGGTTGCTGGTTCAGTCGCTACCGGAGGCACCGGCGGCGGCTCGACAGGGGCTGGACTAATGGGGGCCGCCGGCGCATCAGCCTCGGTTGTCGGCTGTGCCTCGTCGATAATTTCATACTCTTCAGGGAAGGGCTCTATCTGCGGCTCCGGGACCTCGACAGGTCGCGTCTCGATCGCAGGCGCAGCGGGCGCCTCAGGCATTTGCGGCGCATCTACGGCAACCTGCCGGCCAGCATCATCACGATTGAATAGCATCGGGACGAATATCACGGCTAGCGCAACAAGCACCAGCGCACCGACGATACGCTGAAGTAAACCTCTATCCACCAAGAGCATGTCCTCCACCCGTTGCGTATCGCTCAAGCCATGTCAGCGCTTCAGCCACGCAATAAAAAGATCCGAACAGCAATATCTCATCCCCCTCCGCGGCCTGATCACACTGCTGCTCGAGTGCTTGGGATATTCCGGGGTAGATAGTGACGGTCGCGCCCCGTTCCTTCAATGACGAACTCAGCTCCGCTGCGGAGCGCGAGCGAGACGTCGCCAATGGCGCAACCGCCCAGCTGTCCACGACCGGGCGCAGTTCGTCGATCACACCTGACAAATCCTTGTCAGCTAGTAAGCCGAACACTGCAAGTCGGCGACCGGATTTCGGCTGCTGCCGGAGTTGCGTAGCCAGATAGGCAGCCGCGTGAGGGTTGTGCCCCACGTCGAGCAATATCACTAACTCTCGCCCCTTCCAGCGAATCGTCCGCTGGTCCAGACGCCCGGTAATACGCGTATCCCGTAATGCTTGGATGAGCGGCGCAGGACGCCAGGACGGCTCGAGCAATGCAAACGCCTGCAATGCAACTGCTGCGTTTTCCAGCGGCAACCTGAGCAATGGCAGATTTCGCAGCTCCAGGGCGTTACCTGCCCCATCCTTGCCATACCAGTGCCAACAGGTGGCTTCTCTCACCAGATCGAAATCGAGCCCACGTACCAGCAACGGCACGGCAGACTGATTCGCGTACTCCAGCATCGACTCTGGCGGCGAGGAATCACCGCATACGGCGGGTTTAGCAGAGCGAAATATGCCAGCCTTTTCGAAAGCCACGCTCTCACGCGTAGAGCCTAGCCACTCGGCATGATCCAGGCCGACGTTAGTAACCACCGCCACATCGGCATCGACCAGGTTCACCGCATCGAGGCGGCCACCAAGTCCGACCTCCAGTACTACGGCATCCAGTGCCTCACGCTCGAACAGCCAGAAGGCGGCGAGCGTACCCATCTCGAAATAGGTCAGGGAAACGGAGCCACGGGCCTGTTCAACCGCCTCGAAGGCATCACAAAGCGCTTCGTCGCTGGCGTCCACGCCGCCAAGGCGAACGCGCTCGTTGTAGCGCAACAGATGCGGTGAGCTGTAAACACCCACTGTCTTGCCCTGCCCCGCCAACATCTGGGCGATAAAGGCGCAGGTCGAGCCTTTACCATTTGTACCCGTGACCGTAACGACCTGAGGAGCCGGGCGTGTCAGCCCAAGCCTTGTCGCCACCGCACGGCAGCGATCGAGCCCCATATCAATGGCGGTAGGGTGCAGCTGCTCGAGATACTCGAGCCAGTCCTGCAGGCTCCGCCGGGTCATGCGCTAGCCGTCACCAGAGCCGGCTCCGCTGGCGTAGGCAGCTGTTGCAGCTGAGCAAGCAAACGCGACAGACGAGCACGCAACTCGGCGCGCGGGATGATCAGATCGATGGCGCCGTGATCCAGCAGGAACTCGCTGCGCTGGAAACCTTCTGGGAGCTTTTCGCGCACCGTCTGCTCGATCACGCGCGGCCCCGCGAAGCCGATCAATGCCTTGGGCTCGGCAACGATCACATCGCCCAGCATGGCCAGACTCGCCGATACGCCGCCATAAACCGGATCGGTAAGGACGGAAATGAACGGCAGCCCCTCTTCGCGCATCCGTGCCAGCACCGCAGAAGTCTTGGCCATCTGCATAAGCGAGATCAGTGCCTCCTGCATCCGGGCCCCGCCGGACGCGGCAAAACAGACCAGAGGGCAACGCTGTTCAAGCGCGGCATTGGCGGCGCGAACGAAGCGCTCTCCGACAATAGCGCCCATGGAGCCTCCCATGAAGGAGAACTCAAATGCACAGGCCACGACCGGCATACGCATCAAGGTCCCGCGCATGGCAATCAGTGCATCCTTTTCGCCCGTCTGCTTCTGGGCAGCGGAGAGACGGTCCTTGTACTTTTTGCTATCGCGAAACTTCAATCGATCAACAGGCTCGAGGTCGGCCGCGATCTCTTCGCGTCCTTCCTTGTCAAGAAAGATGTCCAGACGCGTACGCGCGTCGATACGCATGTGATGCTGACACTTCGGGCAGACATCCAGTGTTTTCTCCAACTCCGGACGATACAGAACCGCCTCGCATGACGGGCATTTGTGCCACAGGCCTTCGGGCACTGAGCTTTTCTGCGTTTCCGAGCGCATGATCGAAGGGATCAGCTTGTCTACCAGCCAGTTGCTCATGCTTTTATTCTCCACAGCTTGTCAGTCCCGTGCGTAACAACTGCACGCACCGGAAATTTATCGTTGCGACCGTCTCCATTGGAGCTCACCACGTCGCGTAGGCGATAGCCCAGAGGGGGCGCTGTCGCTGAAACTTGAGCCGCCACCCTTAACAGGCGGGTATCAATGGCGGGCCCGCCAATCCAGCGAATGGTAACTGGACGGCAATGCCCATCGGTTCGTCACATCGCCGTCCTTACCAGACGAATGAACTCACGCACCTTTTCGACATCCTTGATGCCCTTGCTTGACTCCACTCCACCACTGACATCGACGGCGAACGGGCGCACTCCGGCCACAGCCTGTTGAACGTTCTGAGGGGATAGTCCGCCAGCGAGTATCAGCGGCTTGGGCAGATCTGCTGGAATCAGCGACCAGTCGAACACTTCGCCCGTTCCACCTGGAACACCTGCCACGAAAGTATCGAGCAAAATGGCGCTAGCCCCGGCATAACGAACGGCCTGCGCGCGAATGTCTTCGCCCGGCTGGACTCTGAGCGCCTTGTACCATGGGCGGTGAAAGCCCTCGCAATCAGCCGGTGTTTCGTCACCATGAAATTGCAGCATATCCAGCGGCACGGCATCGAGTAATTCATTGAGCTCGCAACGCGATGCATTGACGAACAAGCCTACGGTTGTGACAAAAGGTGGCAAAGCGGCAATGATCGCACGCGCCTGCTCGATGCCTACCGCGCGCGGGCTCTTGGCATAGAACACCAGGCCGATAGCGTCCGCTCCCGCTTCGGCAGCGACAAGCGCGTCCTCGATACGGGTAATTCCACATATCTTGCTACGAACGATAGGCAACGGCAGGTACCTGCGAAGAAAGACGCTGGATGGTAACAAAAGCGCCACAGGCTGCAACCTGCATTGCTGTGCCAGTCGGCGTCAGGACGACAGCTCCTGCCCCTTCTGCGCCTGCCGGTTTCCTGACCTTAGGTTCGTTGATTTCGGACATCCGGCAAGCCAGACAGAAAATGCGGCCCGAGATAGCGTTCAGGCAATTGGAACTGCTCCGGATAATCCACCTGAACCAGATACAGGCCATAAGGATGAGCCGTCACTCCACCGGTCCGCCTAACCCGCGACTCCAGCACCTTCCTGGCCCACTCCACCGGCCGTTCCCCCGCGCCGATGGTCATCAGCACACCAGCGAAGTTGCGCACCATATGGTGCAGAAAAGCATTGGCGCGGACATCGATCACGATGAGCCGCCCATACTCAAGCAACTCCAGATGATGAATCGTTTTGATCGGCGATTTCGCCTGGCACTGGCGCGCCCGAAAAGCGCTGAAATCGTGGGTCCCGACAAACGCCTTGGCCGCTTCGCGCATCAGCGCGACATCCAGCGGGCGATGATTCCAGGTCACCTCTTCGGCAAGATGCGCGGGACGGATCTGATCGTTGTAAATCACATAGCGATAGCGACGGGCCATGGCACTGAAACGCGCATCGAAGGTTTTCGGCATCTCCTTGGCCCAGGTGACACTGATATCGCCCGGCAGGTTCATGTTCGCACCCATGACCCAAGCATGCATGGAGCGGTTCACTGGCGTGTCGAAATGCACCACCTGGCCGCAGGCATGTACGAGCGCGTCGGTACGCCCCGCACAACTCAGCACGACCGGATGACCACCAGCAACTTTACTCAGTGCACTTTCCAGCGAGAGCTGAACAGACGGCACACCATCGCGCTGTCGTTGGAATCCGCGGTAGCGTGAACCTTTGTATTCAACCCCGAGGGCGATTCTGAAAACGTCAGCGGCAGCCGATGGGGCTGCCGCTTCAGATACTGCATCAGTCATGGTCAGGCTAGTTTGGCGAGCATATCTCGCGCCTCTTGCTGCTGGGCATCGCTACCCTCGCTCATAACCTCATCGAGAATGTCGCGAGCACCTTCCGCATCACCCATATCGATGTAGGCGCGAGCAAGGTCAAGCTTCGTAGTGGTTTCATCAGTATCTGAGAAGAAATCGAAATCATCGTCCAAAGCGTCCGATGCTGCCTCGACGGGCGCGATCGTACCCGCTGGCTGCTCGGGAAGATCGACCGGCTCAACGTGTCGCGAGAGGTCGTCTAGCTCGGCCTCGACCTCATCCAATTCTGAGTTAAAGCGCGCAGAGGTTGTTTCTTCGGCAGCCTCGTCAGCCAGCGATAGGTCGAACTCCTCAGGCATATCAGCCGGCTGTGCGGAGTCAGAAAGTTCGAAATCAAAATCATCGGCCGGCTCGAGCGGCTCGGACTTGGACGCTTCCTCTTCGAGGCCGGTCATCAATTCGTCATTGCGATCGGTAGTGGCGGGCTGATCATCGAGATCGAGCGAGAAGCCGGCCAGCTCGTCCTCAAGAGAAACCTCATCCGACTTGGACGATTCGTTCAGATCGAAAGAGAAGTCGTCTGCGCCCTGCTCTTGGGTCGCGTCGAGGTTGAGTTCGTCGAAATTGAGCTCGTCCAGTTCCTCTGTGGCCTGATTAGCCGGCGCGGTCGTACCGGCCAGGTCGTCGTCCAACTCAAGATCGTCCAGGCTCAAATCAAAACTGTTGTCCGCGCTTTGATCTGTGGCTGGCGCAGGCTGTTCAAGCTCAAGATCGTCCAGGCTGAAACTGTCGAAGTCATTGGTACTCGCCGAGGCTGCCGCAATACCTGCCCCCGCGGCAGCAGCCATCGCCGGGTATCTGGCCTTGGTCTGCTCTATAGCGGCGGTAGAGCCGCCAATATCACGAAGTTCCGCCTCTTGCCGAGCGAAGCCCTCGCGATCGCCGAGTTCGGCATAGACTTCCATAAGTTTGAGGCGCAGGTCACTGCGCTGCGGCTCATCGTTCAATGCATTTTGCAGCAGGTCCGCGGCCTGATTGAAACGACCATAGGCGATATAAATATCGGCTTCGGCAAGCGGATCGTTGCTAGCCGCTGCAAGCGAGTCCGCCGAATGCGTGTCGGCACCCTCAGTGCTGCGATCGGCCGGTTCGACATCCGGCGAATCGAGGTCATGCTGCGCTACGTAAAACGCGTCCGGCGCGTCATCGGCCAGCAGACTTTCCTGCAGCTCGGCTTCTTTCATGGCGTTGCGGCGCGACAAAGCCATCAAACCGACCAGCAACAGCAGCAGCGCACTGCCCCCCAAGACACCGAGCAGTACGGGATTTCCCAACAGTTCATCGACGTAGCTGTCGCTTTCGGGCGCCTGAGCATCTGCAACCGGCGCGACAGGAGCCGCAGGCGGCTGAGCGGCCGGCTCCTGGGGTGCTATTGCTTCGTTCTGAGGTACCTGCGACGCCGAAGCGTCAGCAGTAGTCTCGGACTCGGTTTCTGTCTCTGGCGCGACTTCAGTCGCTTCCGGTGCAACAGGTGTGTTTGACTCAATCTCGTCGACCGGAGGATTTACAGACGCCTCGGTGCCCGCTGCCGGCTCCCCTCCAGTCGCCAACTGAGCCTGTAGTTTGGCAAGCTGGTCATCCTTGAGCTGCATCAAGCGCTGCAGTTTGTCCAGCTGACCCTGTAGGTCGTTGAGACGGTCCTTGAGATCCAGGTTCTCTCGACGACTGGAATCGAGGCTTTCCTCGGCAACGGAAAGTTTGTCGCGCAATGCTGCCGCGTCACCCCCCGTTCCGGCATCGCTGCCAGTGGTGGACTTCCCTGCTTCCGGCGCAACCAGTCGCAAGCTATCGCCCTGCTCGCTGCGAGAAGGTGCGGCCCCGGCCGACCCGCGCTTCGTGGCGTCGAGCTGACGCGCCCCCGCGACAGTCGAGCCAGCAGCCTGACGCCAGCTGGCATTCTGTTGCGCAACCTGCTGAATAGCCTCAGCTTGCGAACGGCTACCAATCTGCTCGGCGTTCGGCAAGCGCAGCACTTGGCCATTCTTCATCCGATTGATATTGCCGCCAATGAACGCGTTCGGGTTCAGGTCCTGAATGGCCAGCATGGTCTGATGTACGGTGCCGCCCTGCCGCGCGCGCTCTGCAATTTCCCAAAGCGTGTCGTTGGGCGTGACCTTGTATTCGTTACTTGGCTGCGCGGACGGGCTAGCGGATACCGGAGCAGCCGGGCTTGCCGGCCGCGGAGTCGAGACGGGACGGGACGAGGGGGTCGCAATCGGTAGCTGAGGTGCAACGGCGGCAGCGATCTCCGGAGAGTACAGCGGCGGATCCAGCAGCAAGGTGTATTCACGCAGGAGACGGCCACTGGGCCAGAGCACTTCGATAAGAAAGTTCAGGTAGGGTTCGCGAACCGGCTTGGTCGACGACACCCGAATGATGCTTTTACCGTCAGGGCGCAATACAGGGGTAAAGGTAAGGTCCGTCAGAAAATACTGCCGGTCTACACCCGCCCTATTGAAATCTTCAGCGGATGCCAGAACCGGAACCACCTCACCCGGCGCCAAAGTTTTCGCGTCCAGCAGTTCGATTTCAGCCACCAGCGGTTGATTCAGCGCGGACTTCAGCGTGACCTCTCCCAGCCCCAGCGCATAAGCCATTTCGGAAGTCAGCGCGGTAGCAGCCGCGATTGCCAGTACCAGATTGCGAACCCGAACCATTATGTAAATCCTTGTTTTTTAACTTTTCTCGGATGTTCGAGAGGGTCTTATAGTCACTGCCCGCGCCCGCCAGGTGGCGGTTCCCCCCGTCAGCGATAAGCCTAAACAGCGTCGTTAGCTAGAATAGTTCTTCGAATTTCCAGTAAGTATCTTTTACAGATAGTGTTTTATCAACAACTCACCAGACCGTGCGGCATTGCCTGCCGCGCCTTTTCGCACGTTATCAGACACAATCCACAAATTAGCCCGCGCACTTCAGCAAGACATGTCGCCGCCAAGTCATCCCGGCCGCTAGAGGCTCGCCATACGCCATTCAGCCCAACCGAGCACCCCGACGCTCTACCGTCCGAGGATAGCCATGACTGGATCGGCCACAGCGGAAACGCCCGCAATCGAAAGGGCATCACTGTAGCCGATACCGCCCCTCGCGCAGAACCATTAAGGCTTAACCCGACGAACCGTCGCGCGGAGTTCCTCCCCAAAAAACACCGCAGCACCTTTAGCTTCCGACACAAAAAAAGCGCCGCGGCAGTGCCGAGGCGCTTCTAGTGTTTCTTTTCTTTCGGCTTATCGCTCCAAAAGAATACGCAGCATGCGGCGCAACGGCTCGGCAGCACCCCAGAGCAGCTGATCGCCAACGGTGAACGCGCCCAGGTAATGCGAGCCCATATTCAGCTTGCGAAGGCGGCCAACGGGAACACTCAAGGTACCGGTCACTGAGGTCGGACTCAGCTCCTGCATACTGGCGTCACGGTGGTTCGGGACGAGCTTAACCCAGGGATTATGCTGACTGATCAGCCCCTCGATATCCGAGATGGGCACGTCTTTATTCAGCTTGATGGTCAACGCCTGGCTGTGGCAGCGCATCGCGCCCACGCGTACACAGATACCGTCCACTGGAATCGGGCTTTTGAAACGACCGAGAATCTTGTTGGTTTCCGCCTGAGCCTTCCATTCTTCCCGGCTCTGCCCGTTCGGCAGTTCTTTGTCGATGTAGGGAATCAAACTACCAGCAAGCGGAACGCCGAAGTTATCCACGGGGAAAGCTTCGGAGCGTTGACACTCGGCGACCTTGCGATCGATTTCCAGGATTGCGCTGGCCGGGTCTGCAAGCTCGTTGGCAACCGAGGCATTAATGCTGCCCATCTGCTTGATCAGCTCACGCATGTTCTGCGCGCCGGCACCGGAGGCAGCCTGGTAGGTCATGGCGCTCATCCAGTCGACCAGCCCATGTTCGAACAAGCCGCCAAGCCCCATCAGCATCAGGCTGACGGTGCAATTGCCGCCAATGTAGTTGAGGGTGCCGGCGTCAAGCTGATGGTCGATGACCTTGCGATTGACCGGATCGAGCACGATGACCGCGTCGTCTTGCATGCGCAACGTCGAAGCCGCATCGATCCAGTAGCCTTTCCAGCCCGCTTCGCGCAGCTTGGGGAAAATTTCGCTGGTGTAGTCGCCACCCTGGCAGGTGAGGATCACATCGAGGGATTTCAGCTCATCGATGCTGTAGGCGTCCTTCAGCGGCGCGGTGTCCTTGCCGATCGACGGGCCCTGACCGCCTACGTTGGAGGTGGTGAAGAACACTGGCTCGATAAGGTCGAAATCCCGCTCTTCCAGCATTCGCTGCATGAGCACGGAACCGACCATACCGCGCCAACCGATCAGACCTACACGTTTCATCGCAACTACCTATATATATGTGGCCCGCCTGGCAGGCCGTCGATAACAAAATACGCTTTCGGGTTCGAAAGCGAGGGCGCGCCGTGCCGTGGCACCGCAACGCCTCGCCATCACTCGGCGTCTTCCGCCTAGCCGTCGCCCGCAAGCTCTGTCAACGGCCGGTGCAATGGGACCCGAGAGATTACAACTTCGCGAGCGCCGCGACTACTGCGTCACCCATTGCCTGAGTATTGGCCTTCTTGCAGCCGTCGGACCAGATATCGCCTGTACGCAGCCCCTCGTCGAGAACATTGCTGACGGCCTGCTCGATGGCGTCCGCGGCCGCGACTTGGTTGAAGCTGTAACGCAGCATCATCGAAACCGAAAGAATGGTTGCCAACGGGTTGGCGATGCCCTGGCCTGCGATATCCGGGGCCGAGCCGTGGCAGGGCTCGTACATGCCCTTGTTGTTCGAATCCAGTGAAGCAGACGGCAGCATGCCGATCGAGCCGGTCAGCATGGAAGCTTCGTCCGACAGGATGTCGCCGAACATGTTGTCGGTCACGATCACGTCGAACTGCTTCGGTGCGCGCACCAGCTGCATCGCTGCGTTGTCGACGTACATATGGCTGAGTTCGACATCCGGGTAGTCCTTCGCAACCTCTTCCACCACGGCGCGCCACAGCTGGCTGGACGCCAGGACGTTGGCCTTGTCCACCGAGCAGAGCTTCTTGCCACGCACGCGGGCCATGTCGAAACCGACCCTGGCGATCCGGCGGATCTCGCTCTCGCTGTAAGGCAGGGTATCGAAGGCCATGCGCTCGCCGTTTTCCAGCACCTTGCTCTCGCGCGGCTGACCGAAATAGATACCGCCGGTCAGTTCACGGACGATAAGGATATCCAGCCCGGCCACGATCTCCGGCTTCAGGCTGGAAGCCTCGGCCAGCTGCGGGTACAGCAGCGCAGGACGCAGGTTGCCGAACAAACCCAGTTGCGAACGGATTTTCAGCAGCCCGCGCTCAGGACGGATGGCGGGATCGATGGTGTCCCACTTTGGCCCGCCCACCGCGCCGAGCAGGATGGCGTCGGCAGCACGGGCACGCTCCAAGGTCTCGTCGGCCAGGGGCACGCCGTATTTATCGACCGCGGCCCCGCCCAGCTCGTCGTAGCTGAGCTGGAAGTCGAGCTGGAACTTGTCGTTGGCCAGCTCCAGCACCTTGACCGCCTCGGCCATGATTTCCGGTCCGATACCGTCGCCGGGAAGAATCAGAATCTGTTTGCTCATCATGTTTTCTCGAGTTATTCAGTGGGGCGGTCGCCATCGCGACCACCTGGAATCTGTGAGGAGACCGGCTGACCGTACATCGCTTTGATGCGTCTATCCTGCTCGTCGGCAGAAAAAGACTCCCAAATCAGGTCGTTGACGTCCGTCTCGCTGGAGAAGCCTTGCACTCCATCGTCCTCGAAGCCGACATGGCGCAGCTGGCCGCCATGCCCAGTCTGCTGGTTGATGGAGAAGTTCAGCTGATCGGTCCGCCACATTGCGTACCGGCCGGGAACCACCACATCAGCCGACTGACCTAGCCGGCGGCTATAGTCAGCAATTGAATCATCAAGGTCATCCACCGCCAGGGCGATATGAAAACGCTTCATCGTCACCTTCTCACTTGATCGCGCCGAACAGCCAGGGCTGGCTTTGCTGATGCCGGATCTCGAAGGCCTTGATGGCATCTGCGTCCTGCAACGTGAGGCCGATATCATCCAGACCGTTGAGCAGGCAGTGCTTGCGAAACGCGTCGACCTCGAAGCTGTACTGCACGCCATCCGGGCGCGTTACCGTCTGCGCCGCCAGATCCACGGTGAGCTGATAGCCCTCGGTGGCCTCGGCCTGCTCGAACAGCGCATCGACCTCTTCTTCCTTCAGCACGATCGGCAGCAGGCCGTTCTTGAAACTGTTGTTGTAGAAAATGTCGGCAAAGCTCGGCGCGATAATCGCGCGGAAGCCGTACTCTTCGAGCGCCCAGGGTGCATGCTCACGGGACGAACCACAGCCGAAGTTTTCACGCGCGAGCAGAACGCTGGCGTTTTGGTAACGAGGAAAATTCAATACGAATTCCTGGTTTACCGGACGACTCGAGCAATCCTGATTGGGCTGACCCACGTCCAGATAGCGCCACTCGTCGAACAGGTTCTGACCGAAACCGGTACGCTTGATCGACTTGAGAAACTGCTTCGGAATGATCTGATCGGTATCGACGTTGGCGCGATCGAGTGGCGCGACGAGACCGGTGTGCTGGGTGAATGCTTTCATGTCGGTCTCCTCAGGCCTGGATCAAATCACGAACATCGACGAAACGACCGGTCACCGCGGCGGCGGCAGCCATCGCCGGGCTCACCAGATGAGTCCGTCCGCCAGCGCCCTGCCGCCCTTCGAAATTGCGGTTGGAAGTGGACGCGCAATGCTCGCCGCTGCCCAGCTTGTCGGGGTTCATCGCCAAACACATGGAACAACCGGGCTCACGCCACTCGAAGCCAGCTTCGAGAAAGATCTTGTCGAGCCCTTCCGCCTCGGCCTGTTGCTTGACCAGCCCGGAACCTGGCACGACCATCGCTTGCTTCACCGTAGCCGCCACCTTGCGGCCCTTGGCCACTTCGGCAGCGGCGCGCAGGTCTTCGATACGCGAGTTGGTGCAGGAGCCGATGAAGACGCGGTCGAGTTGAATATCGGTGATCGGCTGGTTGGCACGCAGGCCCATGTACTTCAGCGCTCGGGTGATGGAATCGCGCTTGACCGGATCAGCTTCGGCCGCCGGATCAGGCACATGCTGGTCGACTGCCAGAACCATCTCGGGCGACGTTCCCCAACTGACCTGCGGTTTGATTTCTTCGGCATTCAGCTCGACGACCGTGTCGAATACCGCGTCGTCGTCGGACACCAAACTCTTCCAGAGCTCGACGGCATTGTCCCAATCAGCGCCCTTAGGCGCGAATGGGCGACCTTCGACGTAAGCGATCGTCTTCTCGTCCGCCGCCACCATACCTACGCGTGCGCCGGCCTCGATGGACATGTTGCAGATGGTCATGCGCCCTTCCATCGACAGTTCGCGAATGGCGCTACCGGCGAACTCCAATGCATGGCCGTTGCCTCCGGCGGTGCCGATCTTGCCGATCACCGCCAGGACGATGTCCTTGGCGGTCACGCCGAAAGGCAACTTACCTTCGACGCGCACCTGCATGTTCTTCATCTTTTTGGCGACCAGGCACTGGGTCGCGAGTACATGCTCGACCTCGGAAGTACCGATCCCATGCGCCAGCGCGGCGAATGCACCGTGGGTGGAGGTATGCGAGTCGCCACAGACGACCGTCATGCCCGGCAACGTCGCGCCCTGCTCCGGCCCGATGACATGGACGATGCCTTGGCGAACATCGTTCATCTTGAATTCGAGAATGCCGAAGTCGTCGCAGTTTTCGTCCAGCGTTTGTACCTGGATACGCGAGACTTCGTCGGCGATGGCTTCCAGGCCGCCCTGACGTTCGCCCTTGGTGGTCGGCACGTTGTGATCGGGAGTCGCGATATTGGCGTCGATGCGCCATGGCTTGCGCCCTGCCAGGCGAAGCCCTTCGAATGCCTGCGGTGAGGTCACTTCGTGCAGGATATGACGGTCGATGTAGATCAGGGACGAGCCATCGTCACGGCGCTTGACCTCGTGCATTTCCCAGAGCTTGTCGTAGAGCGTTTTGCCGGCCATCGGACTTTCCTCATCAGTGCGTTGGGCTAAAGCCCTTTTGCTTATGGGGTTGATGCTAGGGGGTTGCGTCGAATTACTCAAATTCATATTTTTCATCTAACGCATTCCATATAGGAATAGCGGTACGCTGTTCCTAGTCCAGTAATAACGCGCCTTACCCGACCTTCCGGGAGACAACCAATGGACCTTGCCAACCTCAACGCCTTTCTCGCCATCGCCGAAACGGGGAGTTTTTCTCTGGCCGCCGAGCGCCTGCATCTGACCCAACCGGCCGTGAGCAAACGACTGGCTGCGCTGGAATCACAGTTGAACGTACGGCTGTTCGATCGTCTCGGACGCGAGATCGGTCTCACTGAAGCAGGCAGAGCCCTGCTTCCACGGGCCTATCAGATTCTCAACGTGCTGGACGATACCCGCCGCGCGCTGACCAACCTCAACGGCGACGTCAGCGGGCGACTGAGTCTGGCGACCAGCCACCACATCGGTCTGCACCGTTTGCCGCCCTTGCTGAGGGCCTTCACTCGCGCCCACCCACGCGTGAATCTGGATATCCGTTTTCTCGATTCGGAAATCGCCTATGAGGAAGTCCTGCACGGGCGCGCCGAACTCGCGGTGATCACCCTGGCACCCAAAACGGCGGCTCCGGTTCGCGCCCACAAGGTCTGGGATGATCCACTCGACTTCGTGGTGGCCCCCGAGCATCCCCTGGCACAAAAACGCGAGATCACGCTGGCGGACATTGCCGGTTATCCGGCGGTATTTCCGGGCGGCAATACCTTTACCCACCATATTGCGCAACGGTTGTTCGAGCGCGAAGGCCTCATCCCGAATATCGCGATGAGCACCAATTACATGGAGACGATCAAAATGATGGTGTCCATCGGCATCGCCTGGAGTGTGCTGCCGCGCACAATGCTCGATGATCAGGTGGTGCGTTTGCCACTGGCGGGCGTTCAGCTGTCACGGCAACTCGGCTACATCACCCACACCGAGCGCACCCTGTCGAACGCGGCGAAAGCCTTCATGGCGCTGTTGGATGCCGACTAACCGCACTTGCACTCTGCCATCAGCTACGGATAAGTTCGCGGCACAAGAACAAGATCGTCAGAGCGCCCATGAGAATCGCCTGTCATCGCCCGATCCGCGATTCCCTGATCCTTCCGATCGAGGCCTTTTATGCTTCCTCCTGAGCCGCTTCAGAACGCTACCGCACATGAAGCGGAAAACCCCTGGCAGGATGCCTCTCGCCTGCTATCGGTGCTCGACGGTGCGGGAGTCGGCGTATGGTCCTGGGACTTGTCATGCGGCATCGTGCATTGGTCAATCGGTACGGGCCTGCTTTTCGGGCTCACCGAACCGCTCGTCGAAATTAGCCTCGATTATTACCTAACGCTCATCGCTGCGGAGGACCGCCCTCATGTCGACGCCATTGTCCGCTCGGTACTGAAGGGCGGCGAGTCACGCTTCAGCTTTCGTCATCGGGTGCGTTGGCCGGACGCCAGCGTGCGCTGGCTGGAAATCGATGGGCAGCGGCAAGACAGCGGCACGCCACCTTCGATGATAGTCGGCATCATCCGCGACATCACCGATCAGCATCTTCAGGCCCAGGCCCTCGAAGACAGCCAGGAGCGGCTCGAGTTGACACTCGAATCGGCAGAGCTGGGCAACTGGGAATGGCACATTCCCAGCGATCGCCTCTATGCGTCCACCCGGGCCTCCGAGCTGCACGGCATCGTCGACGGTCCCTTCAATGGGGCATTCCGCGAGTTTTTCCGCTCCGTCGCGGCCAAAAACCGTCAGACCATGCGCGAGGCATACAGCGATCTGCTCGCAGGCCGACGCCAAATCTACCAGACGACCTATCAGGCGGAGCACACCGATGGCACCGCCCGCCATCTGGAGAGCACGGCAAAGCTGTATCGTGACGAGCACGGCGCGCCGCTGCGGATGGTCGGCATCATCATCGACGCCACCGAACGCGTCCTGCGTGAACAGCACCTTGCCGCATCCGAAGCGAAATTTTCTGCATTGTTCCAAGGCAGCCCCGACCCCATTGCGCTCTCGCGCATCCGCGACGGTGTCTTCGTCGACGTCAATCCGAGCTTCACCGCCGTATTCGGCTGGGAGGGCGGCGACATCATCGGCCGCTCGGCCCCGGAAGTAGGCATCTGGCGCGACGAGGCACAGCGACAGGCGCTCTACCAACAGCTGACTCGCGACCAGCATCTGGAAAATGCCGAGGCGCAATTTCGCACCAAGGACGGCCATGTCGTCACCTGCGTGGTCTCCAGCCGCTTCATCCGAATCGATCGACGGCTGTGCATCGTCACGACCTTCCGCGACATCACCAAGCGCCAGCAGGCCGAGGCGGCGCTGAAGGTCAGCGAGGCCAAATTCGCCATGGCGTTTCATTCGAGCCCAGACGCCATCATTATCAGCGAGCGCAGCACGGGACGTTTCATCGAAGTCAACGAAGGCTTCCATCGCCTTTCCGGCTACCGTCCAGAGGAAGCGATCGGCCGCACGTCCACCGAACTGGGCGTCTGGCCCGGTACGCAGCGCCAAGCGCTGCTCGAACGTCTCAATCGCGACGGCCGCGTGGCCAATTGGGAAATGATCGGACAAGATCGTTACGGCAACCCCAAACACATCGAGGTCTCGATTGAACCGATCGAACTCAACGACACCGCCTGTCTATTGCTATCGGCACGGGACATCAGCCAGCTGAAGGCTGCCCACGCGCAGATTCATCACTTGGCGTATCACGACCCGCTGACCAATCTGCCCAACCGCGCCATGCTGATGGATCGCCTGACGCAGCAGACTTCCCTGCACAAACGACACAATCTGCGCGGCGCCTTGCTGTTTCTTGATCTTGACCACTTCAAACACATCAATGATTCACTCGGGCATCCGGTGGGCGATGCCGTATTGAAGATGATCACGGCTCGCCTCGAAGCCAGCACCCGTCAGGAAGACACGGTCGCCCGCCTCGGTGGCGACGAATTCGTCGTGTTATTGACCGGGCTGAGCGGTCGCCGCTCGGAGGTGACTCGTCATGTTCGCCAGGTGGCCGAAAAACTGCGCACGCTGCTCGCCGAGCCCATGATTTTCGAGGGTAATCGGCTGCAGGTCACGCCGAGCATTGGCATCGCCCTGATGCCTGATCACGGCGAGACGCCGGCCGATCTGCTGAAGCGCGCCGACATCGCGCTCTACCGAGCCAAGGACGCCGGACGCAATGCCATTCAGCTGTTCCGCACGACGATGCAGGAAGCCGCCGTTGCCCGCATGAAACTGGAGAGCGAGTTACGGCTGGCGCTGCAGCGTCACGAATTCGAGCTACAGCTGCAACCCCAGGTGAACGCGCGTTCCGGTGCGGTGATCGGCGCGGAAGTCCTGCTACGTTGGCATCAGCCAGCGCACACCCCACGCTCCCCCGCCCAGTTCATCGACGTGTTGGAAGAAAGCGGCTTGATTGTCGAGGTCGGCAACTGGGTCATAAAGGAAGCCTGTCGAATCGGTGCATCGCTACTGGCCAGCGGTCTCGTACATGCCGATCATTTCAGCCTTTGCGTCAATATCAGCCCCCGCCAGTTCCGGCAGAGCGAATTCGTCGAGCGCATCCTCGAGGCGCTGAAGACCAGCGGGCTTCCGCACAAGATGATCAAGCTGGAAATCACCGAAGGCATCGTGATCCACAATCTGGACGACACCATCGCCAAGATGCGTCGCCTTTGCCGGCATGGCGTAAGTTTCGCCATGGACGACTTCGGTACCGGCTACTCCTCGCTTACCTATCTGAAGCGCCTGCCCGTGAATCTGCTGAAGATCGACCAGTCCTTCGTTCGAGACGCGCTGGATGATCCCAACGACGCTGAGATCATCCGTGCCATCGTCGCGATGGCCAGGAGCCTGGAATTGGAAGTGATTGCCGAAGGCGTCGAACAGCAGGCACAGCTCGACCTGCTGCAATTGCAAGGCTGTTATCTTTATCAGGGTTATCTGTTCAGTCGCCCATTGCCGTTGGCCGAGTTCAGTGAGCTTCTGATATCGCACCCGACGACCTGACCGGTTAGCGGGCCAGAGAAACGAAGCCCCGCCATATCGGCGGGGGTCGTCATTTATT
>NZ_JAKOEN010000017.1:110353-113877 GCF_022355455.1 Pseudomonas sp. KSR10
AGGGCGCCTCGACGCCCTCCTTTCGCGGTCAGGCCTCTTCCAGCGCCAGGCGTTCGCCGTTGATCGGGATGCGCTTGGGTTTGGCCTCTTCCGGTACGACGCGTTCGAGCTCGATGCTCAACAGCCCGTTGTTGAGCGCGGCGCCCTTGACCTCTATATGGTCGGCGAGGCGGAACGAGAGCTTGAACGCGCGCTGAGCAATGCCCTGGTGCAGGTAGGTAACATTGTCACCTCCGTTTTCGCGCTTGCCGCCACTGATGGTCAGCACGCCACGCTCAACCTGCAGGTCCAGATCGGATTCTTGGAATCCGGCGGCTGCTACGATGATGCGGTACTGATCATCGCCGTGCTTTTCCACGTTGTAAGGTGGAAACGAGCTGCTAGCGTCGTTACGCAATGCGGACTCGAACAGATCGTTGAAACGATCGAAGCCAATGGATTGGCGGAACAATGGAGCCATCGAAAAACTAGTCATTTTGCTATCTCCTGATATTCAGCGAGTGGTTACTACAGGACCCGAATTCGGCATCCTGTAATGCCCTAGATAGGAACCGCCCGTTGTTTTTCAAGACCGTTCGTCGGAGTTTTAAATGTCCAAAGTCATGTTGATCACGGGTGCCAGCCGAGGGATAGGTGCCGCTACTGCCAGGCTTGCAGCGAGCGAAGGTTACTCGCTGTGTCTGAATTTCCACCGCCGCCAGGACGCCGCACAGCAACTACTCGAAGAGCTTCAACGTAACGGCACGCGAGCCATCGCGATCGCCGCCGACGTGGCTGACGAGGCGCAGATCGCGAACCTGTTCGCCGCAATCGATGATGAGTTCGGCAGGCTCGACGTACTGGTCAACAACGCCGGCATGCTAGAGCGCCAGATGCGCCTGGATGAAATGGATGCGGCGCGACTGATGCGTGTGTTCTCGGTCAATGTGACCGGTAGTTTTCTCTGTGCGCGTGAGGCTGTGAAACGCATGTCCACCCGCTACGGTGGCAACGGCGGCGCCATCATCAATGTCTCGTCGATCGCAGCGAAGCTCGGCGCGCCAAACGAATACATTGATTATGCGGCAGCCAAGGGCGCAATCGACAGCATGACCCTTGGTCTGGCCAAGGAGGTGGCCGCCGAAGGCATTCGAGTCAACGCCGTGCGACCAGGCGTGATCAACACCGACATTCACGCCAGCGGTGGCGAGCCGGGACGCGTCGAGCGGGTCCGGTCCAGCGTGCCCATGGGCCGTGGTGGCGAGGCTGAAGAGGTGGCCGAAGCGATACTCTGGCTCGCCAGCGAAAAGGCCAGCTACGCCAGCGGTGCGCTGCTGGACATCAGCGGTGGGCGCTAGCCCCACCGCCGGAAGCCCAGTTCAGACGGCTACTTCGAAACCCGGCGCGGAGCTGTCGAGCCCCAACAGGGCGTCGAGTCGCTCGCAATCGTTCTCGCGCCGCAGCTGGGCGAACAGCGAAACCGCTTGTGGATAGCTGCGGGTGAGCATGGACAGCCACTGTTTGAGCCGACCCGGTGCGTAGCGTGGAGAGATCTTGCGCCGTGCCTGCATCCAGAAGTCAGCGAGCAGCGGCTGAACGTCATCCCAGCTCATCGGCTCGACCGTCACACCCCGCTTCGCCGCGCTGATCTGACGCGCCAGATCCGGCCGACAGACCAGCCCGCGGCCCAACATGATGTCCTCGACGCCGCTGACTTCGCGACAGCGGCGCCAATCCTCCAACGACCAGATATCGCCGTTGGCAAACACTGGCACCGCGACCACATCCCGAACCCTGGCCACCCATTCCCAATGCGCCGGCGGCTTATAGCCGTCGACCTTGGTCCTCGCATGCACCACCAGTTGCTCTGCGCCGCCGTCGACCAGTGCCCGGGCGCAATCGAGCGCGCCATCCGGGCTATCGAAACCCAAACGCATCTTTGCAGTGACTGGAATATGTGCCGGAACCGCTTTGCGCACCTCAGACAGAATCGCATGTAGCAATTCGGGTTCCTTGAGCAGCACGGCACCGCCACGAGACTTGTTCACGGTCTTGGCCGGACAGCCGAAGTTGAGGTCGATGGCAGGCGCGCCGAGGGTACAGGCGAATGCGGCATTGTCGGCCAGGCAAAGCGGATCGGAGCCCAGCAATTGCACTCGCAGCGGTGTGCCGGTACGGGTTTTCGCATCGTTGTCGAGCTCAGGTGCAAGCTTGCGGAAACTGGATGGAGGTAGCAGACGATCGGACACTCGAATGAATTCGGTCACGCACCAGTCGACGCCGCCGATGCCGGTCAGCACATCGCGCAGGATTTCATCGACCAGGCCTTCCATCGGTGCCAAAGCAATTTGCATCAAAAACGGTCCGCTCTGAAAAGCACCGCATTGTACGGAGCCGGCGGGCACTTAGGAACGGTCCGGCTGACGCCGCCTGGCGTCCTATGGGTCCGTTTCGTCGTCGCGGTCTTCGATGGTATCGGTTCCTGTCGTTGCCCCCATACCACCAGTTGTGCCCGTAGCCCCGGTGCCCATCGTGCCTAATTCGGAGTCACTGTCCATCTCTCCGTCACGGTCGACCATACCGTCCCGCTGGTTCTGTGCAGGATCCCGGATCTCGGACGATGGCTGCTCCATCGCATCGGTCCCCGTGGTGGACGGATTGGACAGGTCGCCATCCGCGTCGGCCAGCGCGATGCCAGAGACGACCATCAAACCAGCACTCATCAACAGAACTTTATTCAGCATGCTCTTCTCCACTTTCGTCGGTTCGATCAATCGTCATCCTGATCGCCCAAGGTCCGGCGAGGGTGATGCTCCATATCGATATCGTTGTCGCCGTGACCTGATTCGCCGTGGGCCTTGCTTCGTGGGCCTTCACGTTCGTCGCGCCCGGCTTCGCGACGTTCGGGTAATCGCTCGATGCCCTCACCCAGCCCCATGGAACCGTTACCCAAGCTGCGATCAGCAGCGCCGGTGTTCTGTGCCAACTCGATTGCAGCTGGGTCAACCTGCGCAGCGGCAACGCCTGTCATCGCAGCGAGCCCGGCCACGGATCCAAACGCGATTAGCAAGTAGGTCCGCATACCTCCCTCCTTCTACTGAGTCGCGACACTCTTTTTAGGCAATCCAAAAGACCAGCCGTGCGCTATCGGTCAGCGTCACCGACCAATGGCAAGCGGAACCGTTGAGCCGAACCTGGGGTCCGACCTATCGAGAGCCGTAGATCTCGGGTTAGAAAGGAATCCAACAATGATCGCACCCGCACTGGTAATCCTTTTGATGGTCGTCGGCTGGAGTGCCGCCGCACTGGCCATGCTCTGGGGGATGTTGCGAATCGCTCGCTACCATCACCGGCCCAGCCACGACGCGTCACAAGAGCGGCGAATTCGCGCCGTGACTGCGAAGTCCGGCATCAACGTTTCGCTAAATGCTTGAAGAAAATACGCTTTCGTCCAATTAAGCCGTGACAGCACCACTGAAAGCTGTAGAATGCCGCCCCACAGACGCGGGATGGAGCAGTCTGGTAGCTCGTCGGGCTCATAACCC